>JBFMCC010000053.1:0-45383 GCA_040754535.1 Chloroflexota bacterium | reverse complement strand
CCGAGAAGGACAAGTCCCAAGGTAGTCGGTTCGGGCGCCAGGTACAGCCCAGCGGCCAGCGATCCCAGACAAAGCGCGCCAAAGACGATCCCCAATACCCGGTACGCTCGAGGGGTAACTGCGGACGGGATGGGGATAATCTGATTCGGCCTGGCGATCTGTCTGCTCTCAGCCATCGTCACAGCCTCATCCCACTTTGGTCTCTGCGGAATCATGCTGGTCTTGCATGACATTGGCCTCCTGCTTCACAGCCAGATCGCCGTGCTCATGCAAGGGGGCACGCCGGCGGAATACCTTGCTGATGCGTGTCCAGATTTCCCGGCTTGTATGGCCGAGCGATGGCGTTATATGGTCGCTCTCTGGAGCCTTAGATACCTGGCTTATGGTCGCTGCCTTACGGCGTCCGCGCAACTGCATTTTATGATTATCCACTGAGACAGTCTCGCTCGCGACCCTGAAATTGGAGAAGTACTGCAGGAGAAGCGCCAGCATCACTCCCAAACCTAAACTGCCAACCAGGGCAAGCACTGCCAGCTTGGGCCAGCTAGACTCAGGCACGCCTGTCGCGTATGCCGGCTTAATGACCTGGATAAAAGTGGCAGCCTGAACCTCAGTAGCCGTCAGCTCCGCCTGGTTGTATTTGCTCAGGAGATCCTGATACACTTCGCGTGCCTGCTCTACATTCTGTGTCAGCATGAAGTATTGGGGGGCCAGAGTCGCATATTGATCCAGTTCTTTCATGCGCTGGGCAATCAGTACATCAATCTCCCCAACAGGATCGACAACCGTGGTAGCCTGTTCCAACAAGCGCTGATCGCGTTCCAATTGCAGTTGTTCGATCAGCCTTTGCTGCGTGGACATCTGACTCTCGAGCGAGTAGATGCCGTTCTGGATGCGAAAGTCAGCCAGGGCCTTCTCGGCAGCCCGGAGTTCCTCCTCAGCCACCTGTAACTGCCCGGCAAAAAGATCCTTCTCCGCCAAGGTTGACTGGGCGCGCAATTCGCCGTAGTAGGCGATGGCAATGCCGACATGCGTGTTGGCAATCGCCGCTGCCAGTTCAGGACTCCGGGCCTCGACAGTCACATTGAGGAAATCAGCGTCGCTTGCCCGCCCCGCGTCCAGTGTATAGAGGGCATCCGCCCCATCCAAGCCGAGCTGGCTGGTGGTTTGCTGGTATACGTCCTCGCTCTGCAACAACTCCACCAGGTTATTGATGGCGACAGTAATCTCATCGCGTGGGTTGAAGCGGTACTGGTCGTATGCCGCAACCTCCTCGCGCTGTGGCGCAGATATCTGCAACCTGACGGTGGCCGCATACGCCGGTTCTGCGGATTGCGTCCCAAGCCACAACGCCAGTTCAGTCACCACCACAACGAGAACAATCAGCCACAACCAGCGGCGCACAACCCGCAGCAGATCGATCAGTTCCATATTCTGCACTCTCTTTCATTTCGATACTGGATAAAAATACAAGTTTCTATTTTCATTGTAGAAAATCGTTAAATGCAATGGCGACGGAGGGATGGCGTCAACAGTCAGTCAACGATGCATTGATGGCAGTTAACCAACGCCGGGTTTGCACACGGGCCATCCCCAGCGCGTTCCGCAGTTCTGACATCAATTTGCGAATTCGAACGGTGCGTTTTGCAGTGTACTATCTTGTCTCTGGGGGGTCCGGCTCCAGGGACACATCCCGACTCCTAATCAGGATGGCCAATTTCTTTTTGTTTGTAATTTGAGCCTGGATTATTATTCATCATTCTTACACAGTAGATACTGACAGGCTCACGATTTCCGAGGCGACCTCCTCCACCTGCCCATCGGTCATTTCGGGGTAGAGAGGCAGGGAAAGGATCTCGCTACAGATCTTCTCGGCTACAGGGAATTGTCCTTTCGAATATCCATTCTGGGCAAGGAAGGGCTGCAAATGAACGGGGGTGGGGTAATGAATTGCAGTACCAATACCGCGTTCCTTGAGGTGCGCTTGCAGGGCATCGCGATTCTGCGAACGGACGACGTACAAGTGATATACATGCTGATACCCCGGAGGCTCAACAGGCGTGACAACTGGCGAACCGGCTAACAGTTTATCATACAACGCCGCCAGCCTGCGGCGTGCCTCCACCCACTCGTCCAAATGCGGCAATTTCACTCGAAGGATCGCCGCCTGAATGGTATCCAGACGATGATTAGTCGGCCTCAGTTCATGGACGTTCTTGGTCCTCTGACCACAATTTCGCATGGCGCGGATTGAATCGGCAACCTTCTCGTTATTCGTAGTCACAATGCCTCCATCGCCGCATGCGCCCAAATTCTTCGTGGGATAGAAGCTAAAGGCGGTGGCATTCCCCATACTACCCGTCATCATATCCCTGTATTTTGCACCGTGAGCCTGGCAGGCATCCTCGATCACGACCAAACCATGCTTTTCCGCGATACCCAGGATCATGTTCATGTCGGCCGGCAATCCATAGAGGTGAACTGGAAGAATCGCCTTTGTACGTGGAGTAATCGCGGCTTCGATCTTGGTCACATCAATGTTAAAAGTGGCCGGGTCCGCATCGACAAAGACAGGCTTGGCCCCTGTAAACGTGATCGCGGCCGCCGTGGCAGTGAACGTATGCGTTGGAACGATCACCTCGTCGCCCGGCCCCACACCATAGGCGCGCAAACTTAATTCAAGGGCCGAAAGTCCGCTGTCTACCCCAACGGCATATTTGGCCCCGCAATAGGCTGCGAACTCATCTTCGAACCGGCTGACGTCCTGTCCCAGGATGAAGTCCGCGCGATCGAAAATTCCCTGGATCGCTCGGTTTATCTCCGGTTGAAGTTTCTGATGTTGGATGGTCAGGTCAATCAAAGGGACGCTCATTTTTCCTCACTTTTTGGGTTTTCGATTTTGGATAGGTCGCGCTGGATTACCCGCGACAATGGCACCGGGAGGGACATCACGGGTCACCACGCTTCCCGCGCCGACCATCGCACCTTCCCCAACGGTCACACCGCAAAGGATTGTGACATTGCTGCCAATCGAGGCGCGTCTTTTTATCAATGTCGGAATGCACTTCCAGTCTGCCTCCGATTGGACCGCGCCCGATTCGGTGGTGGATCTGGGATACTTGTCATTGATGAACATCACACCATGACCGATAAACACCTCGTCCTCGATGGTGACGCCTTCGCATATGAATGTATGGCTCGAGACTTTCACCCGTTTCCCTATGGAGGCGCCCTTCTGGATCTCCACAAAGGCACCAATCTTGGAATCGTCGCCGATCTCACAACCATACATATTAACGAACGCGAAGATCTTGACATTCTGCCCCAGCTTAACATCCGCCGAAATTCGCGCGTACTCTGCATTTACCATTGGATCACCTCGTGCGTCGAGCCATTCATGATGGATTTTTGAGCCGCTTCGAGGATCTTTACCACGCGCAGGCCATTCCGACCACTGCTTCGCGGTTCCGTGTGATTGACGATACAGTCGACAAAATGCTGGCATTCTTCTTTCAGCGGTTCTGTAATTCTAACTTTGGGTATGGTAATGTCTCCTGAACGATAATTGTATTGGAACTCGCCAAAACCGTTCGTATACGCCGGGGCTTCCACGCCCTTATCGTAGATTCTTATCTTTTGCTCGGTTTCGACATCATTGTATACTGCCATTTTCTTACTCCCCACGATAGTGACACGCCGCACCTTGCATGGATCCAACCAACTCACATGTACAAAAGCAGGAAGTTGATTAGGGAATACCAAATTCAGGTAGGCCACATCGTAAATCCCATCGGAGACGCAATGCATGCCCTGGCCGCTGACCGAGATCGGAAGTTCACCAATCAGGTGAAGCAAAATGGAGATGTCATGCGGAGCCAGGTCCCAAAGAACGTTGGAATTTCTTTGGAAAAGGCCGAGGTTTAATCTCGCAGTATCGAGATAATAGATTTTACCCAGTTCGCCGTTATCAACATATTTTTTCAGCGCGACGACGGCGGAGTTATATTCAAAAGTGTGCCCCACCATCAGCGTCAATCCCTTTTTGTCGGCCAGCTCAATCAACTCCTCGGCATGCTGACTGTTGAGAGTCATGGGTTTTTCGACAAGCACATGCAAACCGTGAAGCAGACAATCCATGGCGATGGGGTGATGCGTCACTGGAGGAGTCGACACTACTACGGCGTCCAAGCCAAGGTCGAAGAGTTCTTGATAATCCTTGACCATCACCGCCTGGGGATAGAACGATTGAGCGCGTTCCAGTCGTTCTTCCTTGGAATCTGCAATCGCCACAAGTTTGGCGGACGGAAGGTCAAAAAAGTTACGTGCCAGGTTTGGGCCCCAATAACCAAACCCGATAACGCCGACTTTTATTTCATCCATGATTTAACTCCTGCCCTCACTAATGGGCACCCTTTGCTGAGATGATAGCCAGAGGCGTTTTCAAGACGATTAATAGATCCAACCAGAGTGATTGGTTCTTAATATACTCGATATCTTTCTGAATCTGCAGGTCAAAATCAGCGGATGACCGGGTCGTAATTTGTTGTAACCCGGTAATCCCGGGCTGGGCCTCCAGCCGCTGCATATGGAACGACTTGAAGAATTCCACTTCGTAGGGTATTGCAGGCCGCGGACCCACTACGCTCATGTCGCCGATCAGTACATTGAAAAACTGGGGCAACTCATCGAGGCTGAATTTTCGCAAGAACTTGCCAGGACCGATGATTCTCGGGTCATTGACCAGTTTGCGAGTCGTTATCTCCTTCCCTTGGATGGCCGTCATTTGCTTTTCATTGTTTTCAATCAGAGCTTTCACGTAAGCGCGATGGATGGATGGGTCCGCGTTTAATTTCATTGTACGAAACTTGTAGAGTTTGAAATCTTTCCTAACCCATTTCGTACGCATGCCAGCGCGATGCCGGACGGCGCCAACTCGCTCCTGCACAAAGAAGATCGGGCCTGGAGAATAAACATAAATAGCCAAGGCAATCAGGAACATCACGGGAGATAAGATAATCAGCAGGAATAGCGAGAACAGGACATCAAAGATACGTTTCACGGTATAGTAACCGTCAGCCCTCGCCGCGACAATCCGCATCAGATTTTGATCATCTTCCATCCTGGTAGAAATGAACATCTCATTCTCCATATTAAGCCTCTTTACCAACCTGTTTTGGTTGCCAGCCACAGTAACCATTCCGCTGATTTGATGTACCAGAAAGCCCTATTACCCGTCGTCTGATCCGACCAGAATTTTGCCCTAATCGGTAATCGGCGCTTTCTGTTTAGCTTGAATCTGAAGGGGAAATTCCTTGCGTCTCACTTTACGACCGATTCAAGCGGTTGTACTCATTTTGTCTCCATCATTTCGGTTACAATTTATCAAAAAAAGTATTTTTTCATCTTGGATAATTATTTGAATTTATTTGAATGCTTCTATCGGCCGCCCTGCAAAGAAAAGGGGAAAACGCAGGATAATCCCTGTGTAGGCCCCTAAATATTTGATTGATAGGAGAAGCGCTCAAAGCCGACGGCCCCCGGCATTTTATAACAACGCGCCAATTGAGGCGCTCAAAGGGTCCCGTGGACGCGGTTTTTATTATTTGAGCAGACCAACGTCGTTTTATGTTTTAGATCAAGGAGTGGCGAGGATGGGATCAACTATCTTTTCTAGGTGCAAATAAATATCCCCGCCCCCAATGCGTACGGATGTACTGATGACCGTATTGGCCGTCCGATATTTTCTTTCGCAAGTAGTGTATGTACAATGCCAACATGGCCGAATCGTTGGTGTAGAGGTCCCCCCAGACTTCGCGAAAGAGTTCTCTATGCGGGATAACCTTGCCAAGGTTGCGTACAAGGCTCGCAAGAAGTGTGTATTCTTTTATGGATAAGTCGATCAAATTATCCCAAAGTAACACGGTCTGGGAATCCAGATTGATTTCCAGCACAGAGTCGGCATAGCGGGTAATTTTGGGATTGGCATTCGCCATTTGATTGGTGGACCGTCGCAACAGGGCGCGCACCCGCGCCTCGAATTCATTACTATTGAAAGGCTTCTTGATATAGTCATCAACGCCGAGTTTAAATGCATGCACAATACCCGACTCGTCGGCCCGTGCGGTCAACATCAAAATTGGCACATCGGACATTTCACGTATCCGCTCGCAGACTTCAAATCCGTTCATGCCGGGCATCATAATGTCCAGGATGATCAGATCAGGGTGTATCTCGTACGTTTTTTTTATACCGTCCGCTCCCGACAAAGCCTGAGATACGGTTAGACCGAGCGGACTCAATATAACCTCAACAAGTTTGCAAAACTCAACGTCATCGTCAATGATGACGATCTTCTTATTCATTCTATGATCACTCCATGGATGGTGGGCGGAACTGGATTCCTATCCAAAGAAAATTATTCCGGCGCACGTGGCGGCCACAGATGGAAGATTTATTTGGGCAGGAGCGTGCCAGTATTTACTTTAAGGACGAAAGCGGCTTTCCGCAAATTGCTGAGGAACATGTCATTATCGTCGAATCCATCGAAATTTTCGTAGGTGCCTTTCCAGATTTTTATCGCGGTCGGCTCACTGCACCCACGCTTCCGCATCTCCCCAATGAACTCATCGTATGACATATTGATTCTGGCCGCAAGCTCCTGAACCCTGCTGGTCATGGCTTCCCGTTCCTTTCTAATATATCTTTCACCGTATTGGAATTCGAAGCCTGGAAATGTCATGGGGGTTGCGCTCCGCACACAATACGGTTCCGGCAGGAAAAGTATTTAAATCTTTAGAACATTATTTATTTTATTGAGATTATCACAGCCGTCAAGGTACAAACCGGCCTATATTCCGAGAAAACTATACAAAAATAGGCTTATAAGTACAAATGAAATCCGAGATTTTAATGGGCTGTCGGCGGGTCATAAAGCGGCATTGATCTATAATTTTCGACAACATCGCGCCCTTACCCACACGCCTGGATGTGGCCCGATGCGTAAAAGGTCAGGCTCTACGAACGAAAGCAGACGCCTTTTCTTTTATAATCAGAAGAATGAATTTCCGCCCTGGTCATTCTTCGATACGCAGTATTCTGGTCGTCGTTTCGATCCTCTCCTACGGACTGCTTATCCCCTTCACTGGCTTTTTTTGGGACGACTGGCCTTTCGCCTGGATTGCCCACTTCCTCGGCCCGGCCGAGTTCTTCCCGGCCTTCGAGCCGTTCCGTCCCTTCCTCGCCCCGATCTTCTACCTGACCACTTCCCTGCTACCCGAAAACCCGCTCGCCTGGCAGGCATTTGGTGTCCTGATCCGCTTTTTGACCGGACTATCCGCCTGGTGGGCGCTTGATAACGTCTGGCCAAATCACAAGCGCCAGACGCTCACCGCCGCCATGCTCTTCCTCGTCTTTCCCGGATACAGTCAGCAGTGGGTGGCGTTGACGCACGTCAATCAGGAACTCATCCCCCTCATCTTCTATTTGCTATCCTTCGGGTTGACAGCCCGCGCCATTCGCAGCAGGTCACGCTTCCACGCGCTGACCGCGCTGGCGCTCCTGCTTCATATCTGCGGCCTCTTTCCCACCGAATACTTTTTCGGCCTCGAAGCCATGCGCTTCTTTTTCATCTGGACCCTCCTCCCCGAAAACGAGCGCGGCGCCGTCGAGGTCGCCAAGGGCTTCCGCACCCGCCTCATTTATACGTTCAAACTCTGGTTTCCTTACCTGCTGGTCTGGGTTGCCAACGCGGCCTGGCTTTTTTACTACTATACCTTCGGTCCGTACAATTCCTACGGCATTGACCTCGAAACCCCCAGTTCATCTCTCGCCATTTTACAAATCCTCCCGGCCATGGGCGAAGCCGTTTACAAAGCGGGCTTTCTCGCATGGGTTCAAATCTTCGCACATCTCGCGGAGGACCCGACCGCGCCATCTTCCCTGCTTGCAATCGCGCTGATTCTGCTTACATTCATTCTCATCGCGTTTTACTTCTTACGTTTTACTTCTTCATCATCCACCTCATCCTCATGGCTTAGAATTGCCCTTATCACCGGCCTCATTGGTATTCTCTTTGGCCGCCTGCCTTCGTGGGCCGCGAATCTGCCATTGACACTGCAATCCAGTTACGACCGTTTCATGGTCAGCATGATGCTCGGCGCGGCATTGTTTATCGCTGGCATGCTCGAATTGATTCGCAACGAACGCGTCCGCGCCATTCTCGCCAGCGCGCTCGTGGCGCTCTCGGTCGGCCAGCAATTCCTCAACGCCAACATCTTCCGCCGTGATTGGGAAGGCCAGCGCGCCATCTACTGGCAGATGGCATGGCGCATCCCCGCTCTTCGTCCCGGCACGCTCCTGCTTACACACGAAATGCCGCTGGATTATGAAACCGACCTCTCGATGACCGCGCCGATCAACTGGATGTACGCGCCGGACTACCAGCCGCCGGACGACGTGCCTTACGCGCTGGCCTACACCGAAAAACGGCTCGGCGGCCGCGCCCTGCCGGACCTCGAGCCGGGCGCGCCGGTCATATTCCCCATTCGCACCGTGGCGTTTCGCGGCGCCACAGACGCGGCGCTCGTCATCTTCGTCCCGCGCGAGGGATGCCTGCGCGTGCTCGATTCCGTCTATGCCAATGAGACCGTGTACGGCCGCCAGCCCGACTTTCTGACGGATGCCATCCCGCTCTCGGACCCAACGCGCATCCTCGTGGATGCGCCCGCGCCGGAGATGCCCGCCGCGTTGTTCGGAGCGGAGCCTGCCCACGAGTGGTGTTATTTCTACGCAAAAGCAGAACTGGCGCGGCAGAAAGGCGACTGGGCTACCGTCGCCGCGCTGGGCGAGGAAGCGGAGCGACTGGGCTTCGCGCCCGCCGACCCGTTCGAATGGCTTCCATTTATCGAAGCCTACGCCCGGACCGGCGCCGCCCAAACCGCCGAAGAACTTTCTCGCGCGGCGTTTGCCGAAGATGCAGGCATCCGCCGTGGACTCTGTCAGTTGTGGGAGCGCGTGGGGGACGGCGCGCAGGCCGAAGTCCGCGCGCGAGCCGAGGGCTTATTGTCTGAATTTGGCTGTCATTGAGGCTAATCCTAATTGGCTATCCGCAGCGGCTTGACGCTTTAAAGGTCATGTGCTACCATCACCTAAATGAATTTGAAAGAGGAGAGATTATGTCTCACAAAAAATTCGCGGCGTTGATGGTGTTGATTCTGTTTACGCTATCGGCTTGCAACCAGCCGTATTCAACAGCGCCGGCGACCACTCCTTCTCCCATTCCCACCAGCCTGTTTGCCACGGCCCTGCCGACGGGAAGCGACCCGATGTCCATCGTCGCCGCGTTCGGCACGGGCACGGCGGTGGCAGCCGCGGCTACCGCCGGGACGATCATTCCTTCGAACACGCCCGGCGCGGCGGTCACGCCGGCCACTGCCACGAACACGCCTCTGCCGGTTGGGGTGACGGTGACGCCCGCTCCCACCACGGCCACGCCGACCACAGGGCCCAGCGTCACACCCATTCCGGTGACGCGCCCGGCCACATACACTCTTCAACCAGGTGAATTTCCCTATTGCATTGCGCGCCGCTTCAACGTGAACCCCGACGAATTGCTGGCGTTGAACGGCCTGAGCGACGGAAGTTTGTACATGCCCGGCACGACGCTTACCATTCCGCAGACCGGCGTCTTCCCCGCGGACCGGGCGCTCCTGCCTCACCCGGCCACCTACACGGTTGTGTCTTCGGATGAGACGCTCTACAGCATCGCCTGCCTGTACGGCGATGTAGACCCGGCCCGCATCGCACAGGCCAACAACATCTCCCTCGGCACGCCCTTGACCGTTGGGCAGAAACTCACCATCCCGCAGTAACCCGACACTCTCGAAAAATGCCCAGGCCAACCGCCTGGGCATTTTTGAGCCGCTTCGCTCAGCGCGAGGAAAATGAGGAGGTACCATGCCTTTCGAATTGCTCCGCACCGAAACCCTGCTGAAAGGCCGCGCCTTTGCCATCCGCCGCGACTGGCTGAAGGCCCCCGACGGCCGCGAGACCAAATTCGACATCATCGAGCACGGCGGCTCGGTGGTCCTGATTCCGGTCGACGCGGACGGCAACCTGCTCTTCGTGAGGCAGTACCGTCACGCCGCGGCGAAGGACCTGCTCGAACTTCCGGCGGGGACGCTGGACGAGGGCGAGGATCCGCTGGTCTGCGCGGCGCGCGAGATGCGCGAGGAGACCGGCTTCGCGGCTGGTAAATTGGAAAAGATCGGCGAGTTCTTTCTCGCGCCCGGCTATTCGACCGAGTTCATGATCGTGTATCTCGCGACGGATTTGAGGCACGATCCCCTCGAGGCGGACGCGGACGAATTTCTCAGCGTGGAAAAAATCCCGCTGGCGGAGGCAGTTCAAATGGCTGAAAGAGGCGAGGTACCGGATGCCAAGTCGCTGGCGGCGTTACTCCTGGCGAGAAAGCATTTGCAATAGCGTTTCTCCACCTCATTCCCCACAAACCTGCGGTGTTTTGTCCGAAATGGTGACAAGCCGCAGGTTTTTTTATGCAGAAAATTACTTACACCCGTCCCGCAGGAGGAATACACTGATATGTAACAGTTTCTATTTTATTCGTGATAGAATTCACGCTTGGTAAAAATCAGGTGCGGTGGTCAAGTTTGTCCTGCCTGCACCTTGCCGCAGGCACAGGTGAGCGAAACGCATCGAAGCCGAAGGACATACCGGGACCAAACCTGTTCATTCAAGGAGACAGCATGAAACGCAACATCGTCACCATTGACGGCAACGAGGCCACTTCTTCGGTCGCTTACCGGCTCAGCGAAGTGGTCGCCATTTACCCGATCACCCCCTCCTCCGCCATGGGCGAATTCGCCGACGAATGGGCGGCGAAGAATAAAAAGAACCTGTGGGGCACCACCCCTCTCGTGATCGAGATGCAGTCCGAGGGCGGCGCGGCGGGCGCGGTGCACGGCGCGCTGCAAACCGGCTCCCTCACGACGACGTTCACCGCGTCGCAGGGGCTGTTGCTGATGATCCCCAACATGTACAAGATCGCGGGCGAACTTACCAGCACGGTCTTTCACGTGGCGGCGCGCGCCATTGCGGCGCACGCCCTCTCGATCTTCGGCGACCATCAGGATGTGATGGCCGTCCGCCAGACGGGGTGGGCGCTGATGGGCTCGGGCTCGGTGCAGGAGGCGCACGACTTCGCCGCCGTCGCCGCGGCCGCCACCCTCAAAGCGCGCGTCCCCTTCCTGCATTTCTTCGACGGATTCCGCACCTCGCACGAGGTCGCCAAGATCGAGGAACTCGCGGACGACGACCTGCGCGGCCTTCTGGACGAGGAGTTGATTCGCGCCCACCGGGCGCGGGCCCTCTCCCCGGACCATCCCGTCGTGCGCGGCACTGCCCAGAATCCCGACGTCTACTTCCAGGGGCGCGAGACGGTCAACCCGTTCTACGCGGCCGTCCCCGGCATCGTCCAGGAGACGATGGACAAGTTCGCCAAGATCACCGGACGGCAGTATCGCCTGTTCGATTACAGCGGACATCCCGAAGCCGAGCGCGTGGTCGTCATCATGGGCTCGGGCGGCGAGACCGCCGAAGCCACGGTCAAATACCTGGCCGAAAGGGGTGAGAAGGTCGGCGCGATACGCGTGCGCCTGTATCGTCCCTTCTCGTTCGAGCATTTCTCCAAATCCATCCCGGCCAGCGTCAAATCCATCGCCGTGCTGGACCGCACCAAGGAACCCGGCGCGGGCGGCGAACCGCTGTACCTCGACGTTGTCAATGCGCTGGTCGAGGCGGGACGCGGCCAGATCAAGGTCACCGGCGGGCGCTACGGCCTGTCTTCCAAAGAGTTCACCCCGGCCATGGTCAAGGCGGTTTTGGATGAATTGGCTAAACCCGAACCGAAGAAACATTTCACCGTCGGCATTATTGACGACGTGTCGCACACCAGCCTCGAGTTCGATGCCTCGTTCTCGGTCGAACATGCCGAGACGGTGCGCTGTCTGTTCTTCGGCCTCGGCTCGGACGGGACCGTGGGCGCCAACAAGAACTCGATCAAGATCATCGGTGAGGAGACCCAGAACTTCGCGCAGGGTTACTTCGTGTACGACTCGAAGAAGTCCGGCCAGATGACCACCTCACACCTGCGCTTCGGCCCCAAACCGATCCAGGCGCCGTATCTGATCGAGACCAACCAGGCTAACTTCGTGGCCTGCCACCAGTTCAACTTCCTCGAGCGTTTCGACATGCTGAAGTACGCCAGGCCGGGTGGCGTGTTCCTGCTCAACAGCCTGTACGGCCCGGACGCGGTGTGGGATCACCTGCCGCGCGAAGTCCAGCAGGCCATCCTCGAGAAGAACCTCAAGTTCTACGTTATCAACGGCTACGATGTGGCCGAAAAGGCGGGCATGGGCCAGCGCGTCAATACCATCATGCAGACGGCCTTCTTCGCCATTTCGGGAGTCCTGCCGCGCGAACAGGCCATTGCCGAGATCAAGCACGCCATCGAAAAAACATACGGCAAGCGCGGCGAAGCGGTCGTCAAGATGAACTTCGCGGCGGTGGACCAGACGCTGGCGAACCTGCACGAGGTCAAGGTGGGCGGCAGGGTCACAGCCGAAGCGACGCGCCGCGCACCGGTACCGGATGCAGCCCCCGGCTTCGTCCGAGACGTGCTCGGGCCGATGATCGCCTTCGACGGCGATAACGTCCCGGTCAGCGCCCTGCCGGTCGACGGGACCTTCCCATCCGGCACGACGCAATGGGAGAAGCGCAACCTGGCGCTCGACATCCCGGTCTGGGAGCCCGACCTGTGCATCCAGTGCGGCAAGTGCGTGATGGTCTGCCCGCACGCCGTGATCCGCCACAAGGTGTACGACCCCGCGCTCCTGAAGAATGCGCCCGCCACGTTCAAGCACATGGACGGCAAGTTCAAGGAATTCCCCGGCACGGCCTACACCGTGCAGGTCTCGCCCGAAGACTGCACCGGCTGTACGCTGTGCGTGGAGGTCTGCCCGGCCAAGGACAAGAGCCAGGTCAGCCGCAAGGCGCTCAACATGGCGCCCCAGCCGCCCCTGCGCGAGCCCGAAAGTAAAAACTGGGATTTCTTCATGTCGATTCCCGATACGGACAGGAAACTGATCAACCCCGGCGCGATCAAGAGTTCGCAACTCCTGCGCCCGCTGTTCGAGTTCAGCGGCGCGTGCGCGGGATGCGGCGAGACGCCTTACGTGAAACTGGTCTCGCAACTGTTCGGCGACCGCGCCATCGTGGCCAACGCCACGGGCTGTTCCTCGATCTACGGCGGCAACCTGCCCACCACGCCCTGGGCGGTGGACGCCAACGGACGCGGCCCGGCCTGGTCCAACTCCCTCTTTGAAGACAACGCCGAGTTCGGTCTCGGCATGAGGCTGACGCTCGACAAGCAAAACGAGTACGCGCGCGAACTGCTGACCGCCCTCGAAAAAGAAGCGGGCGCGGACCTGGTCGCCGCGATCCTGAACGCCGACCAATCCACCGAAGCGGGCATCAGCGACCAGCGCGGGCGCGTGGAAACACTAAAAGCGAAACTCGCAAAAAGCCGGGACGGCCGCGCCAAAGACCTGGTCTCGGTGGCCGACAGCCTCGTCAAGAAATCCGTGTGGATCATCGGCGGCGACGGCTGGGCCTACGACATCGGCTACGGCGGCCTCGACCACGTGCTCGCCAGCGGGCGCAACGTCAACGTGCTGGTGCTCGATACGGAGGTCTACTCCAACACCGGCGGGCAGGCCAGCAAGTCCACGCCGCGCGCCGCGGTGGCAAAATTCGCCATGAGCGGCAAGGGACTCCCGAAGAAGGACCTCGGCCTGATCGCCATGGCCTACGGATACGTCTACGTGGCGCGCGTAGCCATGGGCGCCAGCGACCAGCAGACGCTCAAGGCCTTCCTCGAAGCCGAGTCCTACGACGGCCCGTCGCTGATCATCGCCTACAGTCATTGCATCGCGCACGGCTACGACATGGCGCGCGGCCTCGACCAGCAGAAACTCGCCGTCCAGTCCGGCCACTGGCCGCTGTACCGCTACGACCCGCGCCTGGCGCTCGATGGCAAGAATCCGCTCGTCATCGAATCGAAGGAACCCAGCGTCCGCCTCGAGGATTACGTCTATAACGAGACGCGTTACAAGATGCTTCTGCAGAGCGACGAAGAGCGCGCCGAACAACTGCTCGACCGGGCCAGGCGCGACATCAAATCGCGCTGGACGCTGTACCAGCAGATGGCCGCCATGCACTACAACAACGGCGACAAAACCGAGGAAAAGTAGGAGCCTCATCATGCCCGATCTTTCCACGACCTATCTTGGCCTCCGTTTAAAAAATCCGCTCGTCGCCTCGGCCTCCCCCCTCTCCAAAAAAGCGGACACCGTCCGCCAGTTGGAGGAGGCGGGCATCGCGGCCGTGGTCATGCACTCGCTGTTCGAGGAGCAGATCATCCACGAAAGCCTCGAACTCGACCATTACCTCACGCGTGGCAGCGACTCGTTTGCCGAAGCCATGTCCTACCTGCCCGACGTCGGCACCTATGCGCTGACTCCCGAAAAGTACCTCGGCCACGTCACCACGCTGAAAAAGGCCGTGAACATCCCGGTGATCGGAAGCCTGAACGGCGTATCCAAAGGCGGATGGGTGGAATACGCCCGCCGCATCCAGGACGCCGGGGCGGACGCGCTGGAATTGAATCTGTACTACATCCCGGCCGATCCCGCCCTGACCGCGGCAGAGATCGAGGACGCGCAGGTCGAGCTCGCGGCCGAGGTGAAATCCAATATCAAGATTCCGCTGGCGGTCAAGCTCAGCCCGTTCTATACCTCCCTGCCGCATTTTGCGAAACGGCTGGCGGACGCGGGCGCGGATGGGCTGGTCCTGTTCAACCGCTTCTACCAACCCGATTTCAACCTGGACACACTGGAGGTCGTCCCCAGCCTGGACTTGAGCACGTCGGCGGAACTGCGCCTGCCCCTGCGCTGGATCTCGATCCTGCACGGGCATGTCCACGCGGACTTCGCGTTGACGACCGGCGTCCACGCCGCCAGGGACGTGCTGAAAGCCATGATGGCCGGGGCGAAGGTCGCCATGATGGCCTCCAACCTTCTGCATAACGGGATCCAGGTCATCCCGTCCATGCTGAACGAGTTGAGCGGGTGGATGGAAATGCGCGAATACCGGTCCATCCGGCAGATGCAGGGAAGCATGAGCCGCCGGTCCGTGGGCGAACCGGCCGCGTTCGAACGCGCCAACTACATGAAGGTATTGGGGTCCTTCAGGCACCTGCCGTAAACGAAACAGCCCCGGGCAATTGCCTGGGGCTGTAGATTCCGATAAGTGCGTTTGGCTGTTTCTATTCGACGGGCGCTTCGACCATCTTGCGCTGGCGGAAAGTGATGCGCCCGCGCGTCAGGTCGTAAGGGGACATTTCCACCTGCACGCGGTCTCCCAGAAGAATGCGAATGTAATACTTGCGCATCTTGCCGGAGAGATAGGCGAGCACCTCGTGGCCGTTCTCGAGTTTCACGCGGAACTGGGTCCCGGGTAACGCCTCGATCACCGTCCCCTCCATCTTTATTTTGTTATCATCTTTAGCCATACGCCCTCCGGGCGGTTTACTCGACTTCCTTGAACTGGCGCCGCTTGATTCGACGCGCAGCCTTCTTTCTTTCCATGCGGCGCTGCTCGCTCTTGGAGACGAACCAGCGCTTGCGGCGCACGGTGCTCAAAACGCCGCTCTTCACGACCTTCTTGCGAAAGCGTTTGAGCAGGGAGTCCTGTGATTCGCCGGAACGTAAATTTACCGCTGCCAACTTTGTTCACCTCCTTCCATACGGAAGGTTGTTTGTTCACGCCAAGAAAAAACCTCGGCGAGCGCGACTCAGCCGAGGTTGGTTACAAGCCATGACCAGCAAAATAATCCTTGCGATCAGTCCTGCGCTTCACTCTCCTCGTCAGTGTTAAGGAGGGACGGTCAAAGTCCCTGCGGCCAAGTCTAAAAAAATTATACTATACACCCGACCAAAAGAAAAGTCCCTTGGCAATGACCTACTCTCCCAGGAGGTCGCCCTCCAAGTACCATCGGCGCTGACGGGCTTAACTGCCGGGTTCGGGATGAGACCGGGTGTACCCCCGCCGCTCGAATCACCAAGGGACGTTTTCACAACGTTGGTTCTGAATAGTTTCACTGTGTGTAGAAAAGAGTACCAAGTTCTCCGCACCACGGGATTAGCCCTCGACCATTAGTACAGCTTAGCTCAACACATTACTGTGCTTACACTTGCTGCCTATATAGCAGGTAGTCTACCTGCGGTCTTACTCCCTTACAGGAATACAGGGATCTCATCTTGAGGCGAGTTTCCCACTTAGATGCTTTCAGCGGTTATCTCTGCCCGACATAGCTACCCAGCGATGCCATTGGCATGACAACTGGCACACCAGAGGTCAGTCCACTCCGGTCCTCTCGTACTAGGAGCAGCTCCTCTCAAATCCCTTACGCCCACAGCGGATAGAGACCGACCTGTCTCACGACGGTCTGAACCCAGCTCGCGTACCGCTTTAACGGGCGAACAGCCCGACCCTTGGGACCTTGTCCAGCCCCAGGATGCGATGAGCCGACATCGAGGTGCCGAGCGAAGTCGTCGATGTGAACTCTTGGACTTCACCAGCCTGTTATCCCCGGGGTAGCTTTTATCCGGTAAGCCACGGCCCTTCCACTCAGTACCGTGGGATCACTAAGCCCGACTTTCGTCTCTGCTCGACGCGTTGGTCTTGCAGTCAAGCTCCCTTATGCCTTTACACTCTTTGGCAGGTTTCCATTCTGCCTGAGGGAACCTTTGGGCGCCTCCGTTACCTTTTAGGAGGCGACCGCCCCAGTCAAACTGCCCACCTGGCACGGTCCCCTGCCCGGATTACGGTGCAGGGTTAGGGTCTAAGTATAATCAGGGTGGTATTTCACTAATGGCTCCACCGACGCTGACGCGCCAGCTTCAAAGCCTCCCACCTATGCTACACAGATCATACCCAAACGCAATGCCAAGTTGCAGTAAAGCTCCACGGGGTCTTTTTGTCCTGCTGCGGGTAGGCCGCATCTTCACAGCCATTTCAATTTCACCGGGTCCCTCGTTGAGACACCGTTCTAGTTGTTACGCGGTTCGTGCGGGTCGGAACTTACCCGACAAGGAATTTCGCTACCTTAGGACCGTTATAGTTACGGCCGCCGTTCACCGGGGCTTCAGTTCGAAGCTTCGGCTTGCGCCTAACCTCTCCCTTTAACCTTCCGGCACTGGGCACGCGTCAGCCCCTATACATCGCCTTGCGGCTTGGCAGAGACCTGTGGTTTTGTTAACCAGTCACTAGAACCAATTTACTGCGACCCTCCAACGCTCAACACGTCAGAAGGTACCCCTTCTCCCGAAGTTACGGGGTCATTTTGCCTAGTTCCTTAACGAGGGTTCTCCCGATCGCCTTGGTGCATTTACACCCGTCTACCAGTGTCGGTTTGCGGTACGGGCATTCAGAAATCAACGTTTAGGGACTTTTCTCGGCAGCAAGGCTCAACCACTTGAGCCTCAAGGACACGCTTTCCACCTCGGCTCGGCCGGCGGATTTTCCTGCCAGCCTCAACGCCTGACGTGGATCGAACCTGCACAACCAATCGCAGGCTGGCCTACCTCGCTGCGTCCTCCCATCACTCATTCTGAACGGTTCCGGAATGTTGACCGGATGTCCATCACCTACGCCTTTCGGCCTCGGCTAAGGACCCGACTAACCCGACGCGGAATGACCTGGCGTCGGAAACCTTAGACTTACGGCGAACACGGTTCTCACGTGTTTGTACGCTACTCATGCCTGCATTCTCACTTCCACCCGCTCCAGCCGCCCTTGCCGGTCGACCTTCATCGCTGGTGGAACGCTCCCCTACTACCCCAGCTTGCGCTGAGATTCATGGCTTCGGTACTACGCTTAGCCCCGTTAAGTTTTCCGCGCAAAGTCACTAGACCAGTAAGCTATTACGCACTTTTTAAAGGGTGGCTGCTTCTAAGCCAACCTCCTGGTTGTTCAAGTAACCTCACCTCGTTTCCCACTTAGCGTAGATTTGAGGACCTTAGCCGATGATCTGGGCTGTTTCCCTTTCGACCCCGAAACTCATCTCCCGGAGTCCGACTGCCACGCTATGGAGTACTGGCATTCCGAGTTTGATTGGGTTCAGTAAGCTATAAGCCCCTTAGCCCATTCAGTGCTGTACCTCCAGTACTAAACGCGTGACGCTAGTCCTAAAACTATTTCGGGGAGAACAAGCTATCTCCGAGTTCGTTTGGCATATCACCTCTACCCACAGCTCATCCCCTAACTTTGCAACGTTAGTAGGTTCGGGCCTCCACGAGTGTTTAGACTCGCTTCACCCTGGCCATGGGTAGCTCACCCGGTTTCGTGTCTAATCCCAGCGACTATACGCCCTATTCAGACTCGCTTTCGCTACGGCTTCGGGTGTCACTCCCTTAACCTTGCCACTGAGATTAACTCGCAGGCTCATTCTCCAAGAGGCACGCCGTCAGGCATAGCGCCGCGCACCTGGCTTTCGCCAGAGCACCGACGCGCTGTTAGCCCTCCGACTGCTTGTAGGCTTACGGTTTCAGGTTCTATTTCACTCCCCTAACAGGGGGACTTTTCACCTTTCCCTCACGGTACTTGTTCACTATCGGTCGCCAAATGTATTTAGCCTTGGAGAGTGGACTCCCCAGATTCCTGCCGTATTAGCGTGCACGGCAGTACTCAGGTATCTGGCGGGAGACAATCAGTTTTCGCATACGGGGCTGTTACCCTCTATGGCAGGCTTTCCCACACCTTTCCGCTAACTGACTGTTTTGTGACTCCCATGTGCCAGACCCTACAACCCCGTCCCTGCAAGCAGGGGCGGTTTGGGCTGTTTCCCGTTCGCTCGCCACTACTAGGGAAATAATCTCTTTTCCTCCAGGTACTTAGATGTTTCAGTTCCCTGGGTGCCCGTCACCCGGTCTATGTGTTCAACCGGGGACGCTCGAGGTTCGCTCGAGCGGGTTTCCCCATTCGGAAATCCTCGGATCAAAGCCTGTACACGGCTCCCCGAGGCTTATCGCAGTGTCCCGCGTCCTTCATCGGCACTTGGCGCCAAGGCATCCTCCGTAAGCCCTTAGTAGCATCTCCACGTGATGCGGAGAAATTGATACTCTTTTGTTTTGGCCTACATCATCAGTTTACTATTCAGTTGGTAAGGTGCAATTCACCGGTTGACCGGTGAGCGACGCTCTAAACTTTCGTCCAGGGCATCGGTCACCCTTCAACATATTCGACTTTCAGAGACAGTTCGACCCGGCACACACCGCCGGGCCGATGGAACGACCAGATCTTGAGCGGTGGCTTTCTAGGCTTTATGTCTGCTTGCCGTTTAACAAATTTCTCTCTACTCCAATGCTTTCACACGAACTCAGTGGAGATGACGGGATTTGAACCCGTGACCTTCGCCTTGCAAAGGCGCTGCTCTCCCGCTGAGCTACATCCCCAGGACTTGCCAGGGTTAGTGGGCTTGACAGGATTCGAACCTGTGACCCCTGCGTTATCAGCACAGTGCTCTAACCAACTGAGCTACAAGCCCAGGGTCGCGCCTCAACAACTGAGAAGTGACAGGAAGCGGATCTCGTCTCCAGACGCTCCAACACCGTATCGGAGCGATTTGAAAGGAGTAGAGCGCAGGCCCTCGTGAGAAAGACCCATGCTCGGACACTCTAGAAAGGAGGTGATCCAGGCGCACGTTCCCGTACACCTACCTTGTTACGACTTCGTCCCAGTCACCAGCACCACCTTCGACAGCGCCCTCCGTGAGGTTAGGCTACCGGCTTCAGGTGTTACCAGCTCCCATGACGTGACGGGCGGTGTGTACAAGGCCCGAGAACGTATTCAACGCACTATAGCTGACGCGCGTTTACTAGCAACTCCGTCTTCATGCAGGCGAGTTGCAGCCTGCAATCTGAACTGAGACCGGCTTTGGGGGATTGGCTCCGCCTCGCGGCTTAGCAACCCATTGTACCGGCCATTGTAGCGTGTGTGTAGCCCCAGGCATAAAGGCCATGCTGACTTGACTTCATCCCCACCTTCCTCCGGCTTGATACCGGCGGTCCCGCGTGACACATGTAACACGCGGCGAGGGTTGCGCTCGTTAGCGGACTCAACCGAACATCTCACGACACGAGCTGACGACAGCCATGCAACACCTGTTCAGGCTCCCTTGCGGGTCGGTCACCTTTCGGATCCCTACAACCTGTATGTCAAGCCTGGGTAAGGTTCTTCGTGTAACATCGAATTAAACCACACGCTCCGCTGCTTGTGCGGGCCCCCGTCAATTCCTTTGAGTTTTAACCTTGCGGCCGTAGTCCCCAGGCGGTGAACTTATCGCGTTAGCTGCGGCACTGATGGAGTTTAAGCCACCAACGCCAAGTTCACATCGTTTACAGCTAGGACTACCGGGGTCTCTAATCCCGTTTGCTACCCTAGCTTTCGCGTCTGAGCGTCAGAAACGATCCAGAAGATCGCTTTCGCCACTGGTGTTCCTCCCGATATCTACGCATTTCACCACTACACCGGGAATTCCATCTTCCTCTATCGTTCTCTAGTCCGGTAGTATTGGACGACCTCTCCCAGTTGAGCCGGGAGATTTCACGCCCAACTTACCAAACCGCCTGCACGCGCTTTACGCCCAGTGAATCCGGATAACGCTTGCCTCCTACGTTTTACCGCGGCTGCTGGCACGTAGTTAGCCGAGACTTATTCCTGGGATACTGTCCTTTCTCATCTCCCAGAAAAGCGCTTTACGATCCGAAGACCTTCTTCGCGCACGCGGCGTTGCTGCATCAGGCTTTCGCCCATTGTGCAATATTCCCTACTGCTGCCACCCGTAGGTGTATGGACCGTGTTTCAGTTCCATTGTGGGGGGCCACCCTCTCAGGTCCCCTACCCGTCGTCGCCTTGGTGAGCCGTTACCTCACCAACTAGCTGATGGGACGCAGGTCCCTCCCAAAGCGCATTGCTGCTTTAGACATCGGCTTCTAAACCCGATGGCCACATGCGGTATTAGCAATCCTTTCGGACTGTTATCCCACACTTTGGGGCAGGTCACCAACGCGTTACTCACCCGTTCGCCACTAGGATACCCTCGTATTGCTACAAAGGCACCTCGTTCGACTTGCATGTATTAGGCACGCCGCCAGCGTTCATCCTGAGCCAGGATCAAACTCTCCGCAAAAAACATCTCTTGCGAGATGAAAGGTACGGAAGAATTAACTGGTTTGACTTGATTTTGCTTCCTATCACTTTTCAGTTGTTAAGGTGCTGTTCGCGAAGCGGGCAGCGATCAACCCGCACCATCTCCGCCTGCCAAGCCGTGGACAGACGAAAACACCGATGCATTCTCTTTCGCATCGGCTCGTCAGACTGCCAACCCTTCGACTCGCTCAGGGCGGGCCAACAGGCTTGTGTCTCTGACGTGAGACGGTTTACTCAGTTGTCAATGATCTGTCGGGGGACGAGATCGTTTTGAATGTACTGGCGACTTGTAATTATATGCGTTCCAACAACTTTGTCAAGGAGAATCATGTACTTGTCAGGCAATCCAACCTTAAAATTTCCCGCCCGATTTCCACCCGTCGAGGCAGGATTCTACCACACGAATCGCCTCCCCCACCCCGTCCTCGGCTCGGATCGCACGACCGAGAAGGTGGGCGCGGCCTCGAAGCGCGTCGTCCTCCACCTCGGCCAGCGCGGACGCGAGCCGCGTTGACGTCAACTTCCGCACGGGAATGGGGCGCGGCCCCACCCCAAGGGCATGGACACGCCTGCCCCAAAACATCTGGTCGCCTGCAAATGGGACGACGATGTTGGGAATCCCCGCGCGCAGACCCGCGCCCGTCGTCCCTGCGCCGCCGTGATGCACGACGGCCCTGCATCGAGGCAATAGCCAATCGTGCGGGGCAGAATCGAGGAAGAGGAAATCATCGGAGGAGACATTTCCCTTCCAGCCATCCCATCCCGTCAAAACGACAGCGCGCTGACCCGCGATTCGGATCGCATCGAGAATCGATTCGGCAATGCGATATGCTTCGCGATGAAGCATGCTCCCAAACGTCACGCAAATTGGAGAAGGACTCGCATCGAGGAAACGCGTCAGTTCGGCGGGAGGCTGGTAGCCCGCGGGAGAATCGAGGAAGAAGTAACCCGTCACGGTGACGCGGTTCGCCCACTCACGCGCGGGCGGAAGGACCGTCGGGGAAACGGCAAACAGCAACGGGGTCGCGCGGCGCGGCGGCTTGTCGTCGAAAGGCCAGAAAAGGTCGAAGGGAAAAACGTCGGGGTGCTGTTTTCTTCTTGTGTTGTAGCCGCTGTTCCCGCCATGCCAAAAGACTTTTGTGTTCAGCCAGTGACCGAAATAACTCGGCCAGCCCGCGGGCAACGAAGGCAACGCGGCGGGCGGATATTCGCGCGTGGGCGCAAAGATGGGAAAGGTTTGTATCGAGACATCGGGGATGCCGCGCGCGCAGGCCAGCGAATGTGCGCCTGTCGTGAACAGGAATGAATGGATGACCAACTCGGCGTCGTCGCACGCGGCAAACGCGCCGCGGGTGACACCCACCGCAATGGAGTTGACGTATTCGCGAATGGCGCGCACGACCTTCAGCGCATTATGGCCCGCGTCGGTGAAGCGTTTGCTGATTTCCTCGGGGTCGCCCGCGAGAGGTGCAAACGGAATGTTGTGCCCGTTCACAAATTCCGCGAAACGATGCGGCGCGGCCAGTTTGACCTGATGACCGCGCGCCTGCAAGCCGCGCGCCAACGCGAGGAAAGGCTGGACGTCGCCGCGCGAACCGTAGGTGAGAATGGTAATATTCACAGTGAGATTCTACACGACATGGAGGCACAGATGAACATCGGAATTTTACATCCCGGCGAAATGGGCGTTTCGGTCGCCGTATCTGCACAAAACAGCGGCAATGCTGTCTTCTGGGCCTCGGAAGGCCGCAGTGAAAAGACGCGCACCTGCGCCGAGAGGCATGGCCTGACGGACGCGTATTCGCTCGTCAATTTGTGCAAGAGATGTTCGATCATCCTGAGCATATGTCCACCTCATGCCGCGGAGGATTTGGCGCGGCAGGTGACTCACACGGGATTTAAAGGCCTGTACGTGGACGCCAATGCCATCTCCCCGCGGCGAAGCGTGAAGATCGGTGAAATGATACAGGGAGCGGGGATTGATTTCGTGGATGGCGGAATCATCGGGGGACCAGCATGGGAACGCGGGACGACGCGGCTTTACCTTTCGGGCCGTCGAGCGGAGGAGATCGCGGCCTGCTTTGCGAATGGGCTATTGGAGGCGAAGGTCATCGGTGAGGAGATTGGCAAGGCGTCTGCCTTGAAGATGTGCTATGCCGCCTACTCCAAAGGGACGACCGCTTTGTCGAGTGCAATTCTCGCCACAGCGGAATCGAATGGCGTACGAGATGAACTATATCGGGAATGGGATTTGGACGAAGAGGGGTTTTCCGAACAGGTGAATCAACGGGCGCGGCGGGTCACTGCGAAAGCATGGAGATTCGAAGGAGAAATGAGAGAAATTGCCGAGACGTTCATTGAAGCGGGCCTGCCAGGCGGATTCCATGAAGCGGCTATGGAAATTTTTCACCGCCTCGCGGGCTTCAAGGAATCATCTCGCCAACCAGAATTGCATGAAGTCCTGGACGCATTGCTTCGGGAGTAAAACAACTGTCCGAACGGGGTCGTTTGTCAGTTCATCTCCTGCCTGCCGGACAGGGCGCGCAACAACGTGTTCTGGTCGGCGTATTCGAGGTCGCCGCCGACGGGCAGGCCGCGGGCGAGACGCGTGATCTTGACTCCCATCGGCTCCAATTCCTGGCGTAGATAAAGCGCGGTGGCGTCACCCTCCATGCTGGGATTGGTGGCGAGGATGACCTCGCTCACTCCGCCCCGCGCCACTCGGTCGAGCAACTGTCTGATCTTCAAGTCGTCGGGGCCGATGCCCTCGATGGGAGACAGAACTCCCTGCAAAACGTGATATTTGCCCTGATAGCCGCCCGTGCGTTCGAGCGCCAGAACATCCAGCGCATCCTCCACCACGCAAATGACCGAGTCATCGCGCCTGGTCGATTCGCAGATCTCGCAACGCTCGCGGCCCGCTTCCATGATGTTGAAACATTCCTGGCAGAAGGCGGTATTGGCCTTGAGAGCCGCCAGCGCGGACGCGAGGTCTTGCGCGACTTCGTCGGGAGCGCGCAGAAGGAAGAACGCCAGCCGCGAAGCGGACTTGGGCCCGATGCCCGGCAGGCGTTCGAGGGCGGTGATCAGACTTTGGATAGACTCAGGGAGCAACATGGTTTACACGTTGGAAGGTTTGAAGGTTGAACCGTTTGAACTTGCAAACCTTCCAACCTTCTAACACTAGAACGGCAACCCACCCGCCAGCGGACCCAGCCTCTGCGCGGCGAGTTCGCGCGATTGATCGAGCGCCATGTTGACCGCGGACAGGACCAGATCCTGCAACATCTCAGCGTCCGCGTCTTTGAGCAGTTCGGGGTCAATGACCACTTCGCGGCATTTCTGGTCGCCCGTCATGGTGACTTTGATCGCGCCGCCGCCTGCCGTGGCCGTGACGGTCTCCTCGGCAAGTTTCGCCTGCGCTTCGGCGAGCTGCTGTTGCATGCGCTGCAATTGTTGCATCATGCCGCCCTGTCCGCCCATCGCGGGGCCCTTGTTAAATCCTTTAGCCATAAAAACCTCGTTCTTCGATATTTGGGAATCGGGAATCGAAATTCGCGGGTCTGCGCTTACCCGACTCCCAATTCACGATTCCTGCTAATCCACATCCACAACCTCGCCGCCGTGTTGAATGGCCGTCGCCACCATGCCATCCTGAGGCACATCGGAGGGAATCTTGCCTTTGGCGTTGGTCACCACACAGCGGATGTTCACGTCCACGCCAAGGGTCTCGGCGATGGCTTTCTGCGCGGCCTTGATCTGGTCGGGCTTGTCCATTTTCGAGACGAGCACGTCGCTGGCGAATCCGAGCAGGAGCGTGCCGCCCTGCACGTCGATCATCCTGACCGAGTTGAGCAACGCCGCCAGGTTGGCCTGCGACCTGGGCAGTGACGCGGCGATCTGCTTCCAGGCTTTGATGACCTCGCCCGCGCTGATGACAGGCTTCCCGGACGACTTCGGCGCTGGCGCTTCGTCCGCGCTCGGCGCGGACTTGGGCTTGTTCCCGCCTGCGGAGGCTGGAGCGGGCTGAGGCTTTGCGCGCGCCGCCGCCGGAGGAGTCGAGGCGGCGATGGGAACGGGATTCGCCGGGGCATCCATCATCTCGGCTAGAGCGAGTTCCAGACTCAAAGAGGGCTGCCAGCCGCCGCGCAGGTCGGTCGCGGCGTTGTTGAAGGCTTTCATCATGCGCAGGACATCGGCGGTGGCAAAGGCTTTCGCGTGCGCCTCCATCTGCTTCTTGACTTCGGTCGTGGCCTCGACCTGGTCGCTGTTGCCCATTTGGATGAGCATCAGCCCGCGCAGGTATTCGACGATCTGACGCGCCAGCGAGCGCGGATCCGCGCCGGAGTCGAGGGCGCGGTGAATCGCTTCGAGGCCGCGCGCAGGATCGAGGTCCAGAACCGACGCAACCACATCCAGCACGGTCTGACTCGTCGCGGTTCCAAGCACGGTCTGCGCGAGGGCGAGGGTGATCGTCTCACCCGTCGAAGCGAGTTGATCGAGCAGGGACTGCGCGTCGCGCATCCCGCCCGCAGACTGGCGCGCGATGAGAGTCAGGGCGTCATCGTCGGCTTTGAGTTTTTCGGCTTTGACGATTTGTTTGAGGTTGGCGACGATCTCGTCCACGGGCACGCGGCGGAACTCATGACGCTGACAGCGTGAGAGCACCGTGGCGGGGATTTTGTGAATCTCGGTGGTGGCGAGGACGAAGATGGCGTGCGGCGGCGGCTCTTCGAGGGTTTTGAGCAGCGCGTTGAAAGCCGCTGTGGAAAGCATGTGGACTTCGTCAACGATGTAAATTTTGTATTTGCCTTGCGTGGGAGCAAAATTTATTTTATCTCTCAGGTCTCGAACATCATCTACAGACGTGTTGGAGGCCGCGTCGATTTCGATCAGGTCGAGAAAACGATTCTCATTGACGGCTTTGCAGAACTCGCACTCGTTGCAGGGACGTTTGGCGGGATCGTCGTTGAGACAGTTGACCGCCTTCGCCAGCAGGCGCGCGACCGTGGTCTTGCCCGTGCCGCGCGGACCCGCGAATAGGTAGGCATGTGCGACGCGGTCGGCCTTGATGGCATTGGTCAGCGTCTGCACGACGTGGTCCTGGCCGATGACGGCGTCCCATCCTTTGGGGCGGTATTTGCGGTAGAGGGCTTGGGTCATTTTAGTTCGATAGTTGGATAGTCGAATAGTTAGGTGGTCGGTGGTCGAGTAGGGGAGTGTTCTTCGAGCCCGTATCGAGACCACTCATTTCAAGACTACCTTCCGTCTACAAAAGTTTCGCAAATTCTTCCACGCTCAAACCTGCCTGACGAATAATTGCGCGCAGGGTACCGCGGTCGAGTTCCTTGTGATCTGGCACGACGACTTGCCCGAAAGGATCATCGCGGCGCAAAATCATATGACTGCCTTCTTGTCGTTTCAGATAAAAACCAATCTTATCGAGGGCTTTGGCGCACTCCCTCCCCGATATGCGCGGCAACCCACTCATACAGCAACCACCATCGCATCGAAATGTTCCGCAGGCACAGGTATTTTATCTTCTTCGAGCGCGGCGACGTAACCTCGAATCGCCTCTTTGATATTCGCGATGGCTTCTTCCCTCGTCTTTCCCTGGCTGATACAGCCGGGCAGGCTGGGACATTCCGCTACAAAGTATCCATCTTCGCCAGAATAAATAATCACTTGCCGCATGTTTACCTCTTTACGGAACCTGATACGCCTCGCGCACGGTATCCTGCGCGTCGGTCAATTGCGCTTCCTCGCCCGATTCCCAGACGGGGTCTTGCAAATTCCAATACAAGTCAACGGCCGAATTCGTTCCCGTCGAAGTATGCACCTGCACCGCGCCGTTGGCAGTCAGGGAGATGGGCGGGAAAATAAAGATGTTGCCGTCTTCGTCCTGCAACTGCCAGCCCGCGAGATTGACCTCGCCCGCGCCGAAATTCTTGATAATGACCGTTTCGGCCAGCGTCCCCGCGCCGCTGATGCTTACGATGCGCACGGAGACCTCGGCCTGCGGGGCCGCGGTCGCGGCGGATTGCGGCGCGGCAGGCTGGACGGGCGAGAGCGTGGCGCGGTAATTGCGGTCGTACCAGAACAGGATCGCGGCGGTCACACAGGCCGAGACCAGAACGTTCAACAGCAGGTAATAACCCAGGTTGCGCCTGTCCATGCTGGTCGAATGATAGCACAGATTTGGATGAGGCTCGCAGGATGGAGATTTAAAATTTTCGACAGGCCAGCGCGACCCAGTCCCTCATCTGACGGCGCTCGGTCAATTCCAGACCTTTGGCGCGCGCGGCCTCAATGACCTTTCCCTCCTGCTCCGCGAGGATCCCGCTCAAGATGACTGCGCCCCGCGGCTCGATCAACTCCGCCAGCCCCGCCTCGAAGAGCCGCACGATGACCGGCGCGAGGATGTTCGCCAGCACCAGCGGCGCGGACTTGAACGCGAAATGCCCCGCCAGCACCTCGGCCACCGAACCCTGACCCAGAATCAACCCGTCGCCGATGCCGTTCTTGTCCGCGTTCTCGCGCGAGTTCTTCACCGACTCGATGTCAATGTCCACGCCGAGGGCGGTCTTGGCACCCAGTTTCAATGCGGCAATAGAAAGGATGCCAGAGCCGCAACCGACATCAATGACTGACGACAGACGATGGACGACGGACGACGGTTTGTCGTCTGTGGTCTGTTGTCCATCGTCCATGAAAACCTTTTCCATCAACTCCAAACACAACTGCGTCGTCGGATGTGTGCCTGTTCCAAACGCCATGCCCGGGTCGATCTTGATCGCGATTCGGTTCTGGTCGGGCGAGTCCATCCACGCGGGGACGATCATCAGCCGTTTGCCGATGGGGATGGGCTTGTAATGCCCTTTCCATGCTTCCATCCAGTTTTGATCCGCGATCTGCCTGTAAACGGGAGTCGGCAGGGGCTGGATCATCCCCAAATAGAAAAGTGACTCCTCGAGTTTTTGCCGTGTCTCTTCGATCTGATTGTTCATCTCCAAGTACGCGCGCACGTTGACCGGTCCTGCCGCGGCGCCTTCGTCCTCATCGCTGGTAAATTTGATTCCCGTGCTTTCGGTGACCACACCGTTCGGGGCAAAGCGCGCCAACACATCCGCGACCGCCTCGGCCAATTCGCCATCCACGGTGAGGGAGACTTCGAGCCAGTTCATCCCCCCAACGCCTCATTCAACCAATCTAAAAATCCTTTCTCTTGCGGCTTGACGGTCGTGCCGAGCGACTCGGCCAGTTTCTCGAACAGTTCGCGCTGTTCCTTTGTCAGTTTCGATGGAATGGCCACGTTGACGATCACCTTCTGGTCGCCGCGGCCGCTTCGGCGCAGGTACGGCACGCCCTTGCCTTTGATCTGGAAGATCTTGCCCGGCTGAGTCCCGGCGGGGATTTTCAATTTCTCGTTGCCGTCCAGCGTGGGGACTTCGATCTCCGCGCCCAACACGGCCTGCGCCACGTTGATATCGAGGTTCAGGAAGATGTCGTTCTCACGGCGCTTGAAGAACTTATGCGGCTGAACATCCAGCACCAGGAACAGACTGCCATTCGGTCCGCCATAGACTCCGGGTCCGCCCTCGCCCGCCAGACGAATCTGCGTGCCGCCATCAACTCCTGCGGGAATCTGCACTTTCTTTTTTACGACCTTGCGTTCCAGCCCGCCGCCGCGGCAGGTCTTGCATGGCGAGGAGATGGTCTCGCCGCGGCCGTTGCACGCCGGGCAGGTGGCGGTCTGCACCATCTGACCGAGGAAGGTCTGCCGCACCTGGCGGACTTCACCTTGCCCGCCGCAGGTGGAACAGCGCGTCGGCGATGTGCCCGGCTCCGCGCCGGAGCCGTTGCACCGCGAGCACGTCTCCTCGCGCTGGAACTCGATTTCCTTCTCGACGCCGAAAACCGCTTCTTCAAACGTCAACGTAACTTGCATCTGCAGGTCGCGGCCACGGCGCGGCGAGCGGCGCGAACGCCGTCCCGTCGAGAATCCGAACGAGCCGAACAATTCCTCGAACAGATCGCCAAAGTCCGCGGTGTAATCGTGGAAGCCGCCCATGTTGCCAAGACCCTCTTTACCGAAACGGTCGTAGCGGGCGCGCTTCTCGGCATCCGATAAAACGCCGTAGGCCTCGTTGATTTCCTTGAATTTTTCCTCGGCGTCGGGTTCCATGTTCACGTCGGGATGATACTGGCGCGCCAACTTACGGAACGCGGCCTTGATCTCATCGTCCGACGCGTTCCGCCCGACGCCAAGGATATCGTAGTAATCGCGGTTGCTCATTTGTTTACACGTTTACAGGTTTGAACGTTCGAACGTTCAAACCTGCCAACCTTCAAACTATTCTTTGACCTCGCCATCCACCACATCCGGCCCCGCATCGGGATTCGGATTCGAATCCGTCCCGCCGACGTTGGGCTGTTGATAGACGCTCGCGCCGATCTTTTGGATGACCTGGCCCAGCGCCTCGGTCACGGACCGAATGGCCGCTACGTCCTCGCCCTCGGCCGCTTTTTTCACCTCGGCGGACTTAGCCTCGATCTCGCTCTTGATCTCCGCGGGGACCTTATCGCCGAACTCTTTTAATGCCTTTTCCGCGGTGTAAACGGTGTTATCCGCCTGGTTGCGCGCCTCGATCAAGTCTTTGCGTTTGCGGTCCTCCTCGGCGTGGGCTTCCGCGTCCTTGCGCATGGATTCGACCTCGGAGTCCGAAAGACCCGAGGAGGCGGTGATGGTGATGTGCTGACTGCGTCCCGTGGCCTTGTCCTTCGCCGTGACCTTCAAAATGCCGTTGGCGTCAATGTCGAAGGTCACTTCGATTTGCGGAATGCCGCGCGGCGCAGGCGGGATTCCATCCAGGATGAATTTGCCCAGCGACTTGTTATCCAACGCCATCGGGCGCTCGCCCTGCAAAACGTGGATTTCGACCTGCGTCTGGTTATCCGAGGCGGTCGAGAAGACCTGGCTCTTGCGCGTGGGAATCGTGGTGTTGCGCTCGATCTGCGGCGTGGCGACTCCGCCCAAAGTCTCGATGGAGAGCGTGAGGGGAGTCACGTCGAGCAACAAAATGTCCTTGACTTCGCCGCCGAGCACGCCCGCCTGAATCGCCGCGCCGACCGCCACCACCTCGTCGGGGTTGACGCCCTTGTGCGGCTCCTTGCCGAAGAAGCGGCGCACGACCTCCTGAATGGCAGGCATGCGCGTCATGCCGCCGACCATGACCACCTCGTGGATGTCGCCCGCGGTCAGATTCGCGTCGGACAGGGCTTGTTTAACGGGACCAATCGTCCGTTCGATGAGGTCGGCGGTGAGCTGTTCCAATTTGGCGCGCGTTAGCGTCGTCACCAGATGTTTCGGTCCGCTGGCGTCCGCGGTGATGTACGGCAGGTTGATCTCGGTCTGCATGACCGTGGAGAGTTCGATCTTGGCCTTCTCTGCGGCTTCCTTCAATCGTTGCAACGCCTGGCGGTCGCCGCGCAGGTCAATGCCATTATCTTTCTTGAATTCGTCCGCGAGGAAGTCCATGATGCGCTGGTCGAAGTCGTCGCCGCCGAGGAACGTATCGCCGCTGGTGGAGCGCACCTGGAAGACGCCGTCGCCGACATCGAGGATGGAAATATCGAACGTGCCGCCGCCCAGGTCGTAGACCGCGATCACTTCATTTTTCTTTTTGTCGAGTCCATATGCGAGCGAGGACGCAGTCGGCTCGTTGATGATGCGCAGGACTTCGAGTCCCGCGATCTTGCCCGCGTCTTTGGTCGCGTTGCGCTGGGCATCGTTGAAATAAGCAGGGACAGTGATGACCGCCTGCGTGACGGTCTCGCCGAGGTAGGCCTCCGCGTCGCGTTTGATCTTGGCCAGAATCATGGCCGAAATCTCGGGCGGGGAGTAATCCTTTTCATCCAGCATCACGCGCATATCGCCGTTGCTTGCCTCGGTCACTGAATAGGGAACCAGCGTCTTGGCGCGCCTGACCTCGGGATCGTCGGCGCGGCGGCCCATGAAGCGCTTGATCGAAAAGACCGTGTTCTGCGGATTGGTGATGGCCTGGTTGCGCGCCACACGTCCCACCAGCCGTTCGTGATTCTTGTTGACCGCGATCACCGACGGCACCAGCCGTTCCCCCTCCGCCGAGGGAATCACAATCGGTTCGCCGCCGCTCATCACCGCCGCGACGGAGTTGGTCGTGCCGAGGTCGATACCGATGATTTTTGCCATGAAATTTATCCTCTGGTTTTCTGTAGGGGCACGGCGTGGCGCAGATTCGTCAGAATCCTTTCAGGTCCCGCCGTGCCCCAACCAATTATTGTTATTGCGCCACCCTGACCCTTGCAGGCCGAATGACTCGTTCACCCAGCATGTATCCGTTCTCCACCACCGCGATCACGTGGCCGCTTTCCACGCCGTCGGCGGGCTCGTGCGAGATGGCCTCGTGCAGGCTCGGATCGAACAGGGTGCCCTCCGCTTCGATGCGCTTCGCGCCCTCGCCCTCGATGACGGATTGCAGTTTACGCGCGATCAATTCGATTCCGTTCGTCCAGGCGTCGTCCGCGGGGCGGTTCTGCAGGGCGCGTTCCAAATCGTCCAGCACGGGCAGAACCTTTTTGATAATGTCGCCTTTCATGGAAACGTAGGTCATTTCGTTGTCGCGCTGGACGCGGTTCTTGTAATTGACGAATTCCGCCTGGGCGCGCTGCCAGCCGTCCAGATATTCGGATGCCTTGGCCTCGGCCTCTTCGAGACGCTTGGTCAGCGCTTCGATCTCGACCTGGGTTTGCGCGCCGATTTCAGGTGTCGCCTCCGCCTCAGCCTCGACCTCGTTAACTTCTTCGGGTTGGTGTTTCTGTTTCTTCTTATCGCTCATCTTATCTTTCCCAAGTCATGATTGGAATTATCTGTTCACTGGAATGCGAATTAATCATTACCGCCAATCGTATCGTTCACCATATCGCTCAACAGGTCTGCCACATATCGCACGGTCGGAATGGTGCGCGCGTAGGACATGCGCATCGGGCCCAGCACGCCAAGTGTGCCCGTCGCCAGCCCGGGGACGCCGTAGCGCGCCAACACCATCGAGCACTGACGCAGTTCCTCCCAGCCGCCCTCGCTTCCGATGAGCACCTGCAGTCCGCCCACGTTGCTGTTCGCGGAGGTACGCGCCAGCAAATCCTTCAACGTGGAGCGTTCCTCGAAGAGGCGCAGGGCGCGGCGGGCCCCGTCCGATTCGGAGAATTCGGGTTCGGCCAGCAGGTTGGTCTGGCCATCGGTGTAGATCTGGCCCGAGGTGCTCTCACCGATACGTCGGATGTCGGCAACGATGAGGGTCAGGATGTCCTGATCGAGCGCGTCGGAACGGGCCGGGAGAGCCGCGATGGCGTCCAGCGCCAGGCCAGCCAGAAGTCCGTTGAGACGCGCCGTGGTCTGGCTGAGTCTCTCCTGGGAGACGGGTTCGGCCAAAGTGAGGATCTGCTGCGAGACCTCGCCTCCCGCGAGAACCATGACCATCAACACCTGTCGTCCCTGGGTGGAGATGAGTTCGACGTGCTTGAAACGCACCGTCTCGGCGTGCGGCGCGGTGACAACCGATACGCCCTGCGACTGGTGTGCAAGGATGGACGCGGCCAGAGTCATCCATTGATCCACGTCGGCGCGGGCCTGGTAGAACTGGTGCGAGATGGTGTGCTGGATGGCCTCGGGCAGTTCGGCCTGTTGCACCATCTGACCAACAAAGAAACGATAGCCCTCCTCGGTGGGGACGCGCCCGGCTGAGGTGTGCGGCTGGCGCAGATACCCCATCTCGGTCAGCGCGGCCATCTCGTTGCGGATGGTGGCCGAACTGAGGTCGAGGCGATAATGCTCGGCCAGCCGCTTGGAACCAACCGGCTGGGCTGTATCAATATAATCGCGGGTGATCAGTAAGAGGATGGTCTGCTGGCGCTCAGTTAGTTCTGCCATGTTATGCTGCCTCTTAGCACTCTCTTTCAAGGAGTGCTAATCGAACTCGAACAATGATAACATGGCGGAAAATGAGCGTCAATAAGAGGAGTGTAAGAAATGAAATTCGACCGCCGTATGGCGGGCGGCGGTCGAATTTTGGATGCGAGATGGGGGGGGCTTATTGACCCGGGATTGGCCGGAAGGCGGGATCGAAATCCGCGCCGGGATCGCTGGTCAGCCGCGTGCGATTGGCGCCATCAATGGTCATGATGTAAATATCGCGGTTGTCTCTGGTGTCCTCGCTCTCGAAGATCATCCAGAAGCCGTCCGGTGAAAACTGGACGTTTTCAATGGGCACCGGCTCGAACTCCAGGCGCGTGGCGTTGGAAGTGCCGCGGTCTTCGTAGCGGATGCGCATGAGCCAGGCTTCGGAGAATCCGCTGGCCCGTTTCTGGCTGAAGACGATCACCTGTCCATCCATGGACCAGGCCGGTTCGAAATCCAGGAATTCCTGTCCACTGCGGACAAGCTGGTCTTCGTTATTTCCGATATCGGTCATGACCCAGATCTGATAGACGCCGACCCGCTTCACAGTGTAAGCGATCTGGTTGCCGAAGGGCGACCAGGCCGGCTGGCTGGCTTCCAGGTCGGAGCCGGTATCCACCAGCCGCGTGACGCCATAGGTGGTCATATCCATCACATATATTTGCGGATGCCCGTCACGCAATGAGGTGAAAGCAATCTTTCTTCCATCCGGGGACCATGCAGGGTCGTAATCGCCGCCGGGTTCGCTCGGCAGAGGCGCGAGGTCGCTTCCGTCCGCGTTGACGATATACAGGCTGGCATTCTCGAAGGTGTCGAATTCGCCGCTGCACGGAGAGACGAATACCAGCCGCGAACCGTCCGGCGACCAGGAGGGATTGCACGCGCCGTTCGGCAGATTCGTGACCGGATGGACGTTGGAGCCGTCCAGGTTGGCGATGTAGATTTGCGGCACACCGGTCCGGTCCGAGGCGAACGCGAATTGACCGTATCCGCCACCCTGGGGAGTCTCGGTCGGCAGAGGCGTTTGATTGGGAGGCAGGGTGGGCGTGAAGGTCGGAAGCGGAGTCGGCGTGGAAGTGGGAATCGACGTTGGGGTGGGGCTGACGGTCTCGGTCGAAGAAGGAAGCGGCGTCTCCGTCGGAGGCGCGGTCGGCAGGGACGTGGGCGTCCCGCGCACCAGTTCCAGCAGACCATACACCTGTTCGGAAAAACCGGGCACGTAGAACCACGCGCCGACTCCCGCGCCGATGATGAGCAGCAACAAGAACAGCCGGAGCAGGCATCCGCCGCCCTTGCGTTTTTGGGATTTGGACGGCTTGAATTCGGGATCGTCGTGATTACTGCTGAAGATGGGACCTGTCGGCGGCTTGCTCGGCTCGACGCGCGGCTGGGACTTCGGCTTGGCATCCTTTTCGCTTTCGGAGGGCGGAGGCGAGACAATGTAATCGCCCGCCAATCGCTGGGTTTTGGATTTCGAACCCAGCAGGTTCTTCTTGAAGTCCTCGGCGGTCTGGAAGCGCTCGGCCGGGTCCACCGCCATGGCCTTTTCGATGGCCGCCGCAAGCCGCCGCGAGACCTTGGCGTTGCGTTTGCGCAAGGGGGTCAACTGGGCGTTGTCCATGGCGCGCGCCAGGCCGTCTTCGGGAATGATGCCGGTCAACGCGGCATAGATCGTCGCGCCCAGGGAGTAAATATCCGTACGCGCGTCGGTGCGGGCCGTACCGTATTGCTCCGGCGGGGAATAACCGGGCGTCATGGCACGCGCACCGGTCGTGGTGGCCTGACTGCCCTGCACCACTTTGGCAAGGCCGAAGTCCACAAGGAAGATGTGGCCGTCGGGCGTAATCTTGACGTTGCCCGGCTTGATGTCGCGGTGCAGAATGGGAGGCTTGCGGGTGTGAAGATAGCCCAGCGCGTCGCACATGGCCGCGCCGATCAGAATGGCTTCATCCTCCGAGATCGAACCGACGCGCTCCATGCGCTGGCGCAAATCCTCCCCCTCGATGTAATCCATCACCAGATACTGCCCCTGGTCGCCGATCACGAAATGGTCGGTCACGCGCGGCAGGTTTGGGTGGCGCAGGTTTGCCAGGATCACCGCCTCGAGACGGAACTGGCGCGCATACTCGTCGGTGGTGAAGAGGTTTTCCTTGAGCGCAATATCCACGCCCAGGTTCTCGTCCACAGCGCGATAGACGGATCCCATGCCGCCCTGCCCGAGGATCTCCACAATGCGATAGCGTTTATGCAACAATGTGCCGCGTTCGAGAGTCATCCCATTCCCATGAATCTGAAATAGCCGTAGGCGTGCCGATTATAACAGAACGCCCCCTACAGGTTGGCCTTGTCAGTCAACTGCAATTTTTCGAACAGCCGCGGCGCGCCAGCGGCGATCCACGCGCCCACCAATGCATACCGAATGAAGCGCAGCGCATACGGCAGGAGCGCCTCGCCGCGCGGGAAGATCGCGCCGAGGCCGTACCAGAAGACCAGCACGCCGACGACCCCGACGACATAACGAAGTGCCCGCTTCATGCCCGGACCCGAGGCCGAGTACCCGCCCCGCGCCGCCATCCAGCTGACGCCAAACGCCAGCCCGAAGAGCGCGCCCGCGGACGAAACCAACCCGCTCAACGCCAACGGATCGGGCACCGCCCCGCCGTTGGCCGTCGCATTGACGATCCATTCCTGCGGCATGACCCATCCGCCCCATGCAAGATTCGTCAACGCGCCAAGCAGGATGAGAGTCAGCGATACGACGAGCGCAAGAGTCACTTGCGCGCCAAACGTCATTTGCGCCAAACGAGCAGACACGGGACGCCAGAACTTCTGGAACGCCCACAACAGAATCCCGCCGATGAGCCAACCCGCCAGAACGTCCTGGGGAAAGTGCACGCCGAGCACCACGCGTGAAAAACCGATCAGCGCGATCACCGCCGCGGCCGCGATCCAGGCCCACATCCGGCCCGGCCGCGCCGCCAGCGTCCCCCACACGCCGACCGCGGTCTGCGCGTGATTGGACGGCATCCCAAACGAGGTCTCGGGCGCGAACGCCTTCACATGCGTACTCACCCAAAACGGGCGCGGGCCGTGAAAGGCTAATTTGAATACATTGTTCAGGCTGGAGCTCAGAAGCAGGATGAAGCCCACGCGCAGTCCCAGCCCGGCATCCACGCACCAGTACAAGGCTGGCATTACGAGCAGGAAGAATTGCTCCGAACCGAGGAAAGAGAAAAATTCCATGATCGGGATAAGCCAGTCTTCCAATCCCTGCATGGCGGCGGTCATCGGAATGCTGTTTTGTACGAGAATGTCCATAATCGCTCCTCCCGAGGAATTGACGTTTGCGCGTGGAGTATTGTACACTCAAAGCATGCAAACGTCATCCGCCTGGCGAAGGGACGGGGTGTCGGTCCTGTTGCTCCTTGCCGCGATCCTCACCGCCTCAGCGCGGCTGGTCGCGACGGATTGGGCGCCCTTCCTCTACTTCACAGAGACGATGGCCCTGCTGGGCGTGTTGCTCGGACTCGGCCTGGGGATGAGTCGTTTCAGCCGCCGCGCAGTCGGCTGGCTGGGCTTCGCGTACACCGCAGTGCTCCTGCCCTGGCAAATGACCGCGGCCAGCGGACGCGGCCTGCCGCTGGCTGAACGGCTGGCCGCGCTGGGCGAACGCCTCGGCGCGGCGCTGTGGCTTCTATTCCAGCGCGAACCGGTGGAGGATACCATCCTCTTCCTGGCCTTCGTCACGTTCTGCTTTTGGCTGGTCGGCCTGTACTCCGGTTACGGCCTCGCCCGGCACGGCAGTTATCTGGCCGCGGTCCTGCCGGCCGGGACCGCGACCGTGATCATCCAGGTTTACGATTCCGCCGCCCCGTTGCGCCTGTGGTTCCTCGCTGTCTACGCGTTCATTTCCCTCATCCTGCTCGGGCGGATGAACCTTCTCAAGAATCGGGAATCGTGGGACAGGCGCAGGGTCTTCCAAATGCCCGACGCGCACCAGGAATTTACCAACGGTGCGTTGATCGGCGCCGCCGTCATCGTGTTGATCTCCTGGTCCCTGCCGCTGTCCATTGCCAGTTTCGAATCGGCGGCGCGCGGCTGGCGCAACCTGACCAGGCCGTTCGACACACTGCGCGAAAACCTGAACAACGCCGTGGAGGGCTTGGACGCGCCGGGCGGCCGGGCCGCGGGAAGCGGAGACTTCTACGGAGAAACACTGCCGCTGGGACGCGGCACACCGCTCTCCGATCAGATCGTATTCACGGCGCATCCGCTGGACGAGGTGGACGTTCCTCGCTTCTACTGGCGCGGACGCGCCTACGACCACTACGAGAACGGCCGATGGGACAATACGTCCGCGGTTTCGACCGAATACACATCGCTCGCCGAAGATCTGCCCATTCCCGACCTGGGCGCGCGCACGCAGGCGCGCTTCACGTTTCAAGTGGATAAGAGGCAATCCCTGCTTTACACCGCTGCCCAGCCCGTCTGGGTGGATCAGGGAGGCAGTCTGCTTTCGAGTCCCGTCAACGCCGGCGAACAGGATATCTTTGCCTTCTTCGCCTCGCCCGCGCTCGAACACAGGGACACGTACGAATCGCGCGCCGCGCTGGCCAACCCATCCGTTCAGGAACTACGCGCCGCCGGGACGGACTATCCCGCGTGGATCGCCGAACGCTACCTGCAACTGCCCGACGACCTCTCCCCGCGCATCCCCGAACTGGCGGCCGAAATCGCCGCTGGACAGGAGACGCCCTATGACCGGGCCGCGGCCATCACCGCCTGGCTGAGACGCGAGATCGAGTACGAGGCGGTGCTCGCCGCGCCGCCGCAGGGCAGTGACCCGCTGGCCTGGATGCTGTTCGAATATAAAAAAGGGTTTTGCTTCTATTACGCCACAGCCGAGATCATGATGCTGCGCTCGCTGGGAATCCCGGCGCGCATGGCGGTCGGGTTCTCGGAAGGGGAACTCGACGAGGAGAGGAATCTCTACACCGTCCGCCGCCTCGATTATCACGCCTGGCCCGAAGTCTATTTCCCCGGCATCGGCTGGGTGGAGTTCGAGCCGACCGCCAGCCAGCGAGCCCTGCAGAGACCGCTGGGGCCCCGGCCGGTATCCACCGGCGCGGCGAATGTCCCAACGCCGCAAAGCGAAGCGCTGCTCGACGAGGAAACTCTCACCGAGCAGGATCGGGCGCGGGACGAGGAGGGCGTGACCGCAGCCGTTCCAACGCCGCTCCCGCGCTGGGTGTGGACCGTGAGCGGACTGGCTCTTGCCGGCTTCCTCTGGTTCCTGGACCGCCGCATCGGCTGGGTGGGACGCGTCCCGGTTTACATCGAATCGCGCGTGGAAAACGCGGGCGGACGCGCGCCGCGCTGGATCAGCGCGTGGGCCGCGTGGACGCGGCTCGCGCCCATCGAGCGCGCCTTCCAGGTGGTCAACTTGTCCCTGCGCTGGCTGGGGGAACCCGCGCCCTCCCACGCCACGCCGCGCAAACGCGCCGAACGGCTGGTCCGCCTGATGCCGCGCGCCCGGGCCGAAGTCCAGAAATTGACCGGCCGGCACGAAGCCGCGTTGTTCGCGCGGGAGGCGGTCTCGGTTTCCGCCGCGCGGCTATCCGCTTTGAAAGTCTTCCTGCACGCGTTCCGTGTTATCATTGCCAGGATGTTATCCGCGATCAGGGACCGAATCGCACCACCCGCCTATGGTCATTGAAAAAACCAAACCCGCCGCCGTCTTCGAACAAATGCAGGCCCTGCGCGTCTCGGCCAACAAGATTCGCACCACCCTGCAGAGCACGCGCCTCGAACTGCCGTCCACCACGCTCATGGGACTGTCGCAACTGGAGAGCACGCTCGAGCAGTTGGGCAAACAGGTGGGCGCGCTCGAAAGCCAGTACGGACAATTGCTGGCGCTGGCGCAGATCGGGCAGGTGGTCAATTCCACGCTGGAACTCGACGAGGTGCTGCGCGTGGTGATGGATACCATCGTGCGCCTGACCCACGCCGAGCGCGGCTTCCTGATGCTGCGCGACGGAAGCGGGCAGATGGTCGCGCACATCGCCCGCAACTGGGAACAGGAATCGATCAACTCGTCCGAATCGGCCCTCAGCCGCACCGTCGTGCAAAAGGTCATCGAAAGCGGCGAAGCGATTCTCACCACCAACGCGCAGGAGGACCCGCGCCTGAGCAAACAGGAAAGCGTGGTGGCTTACAACCTGCGCTCCATTTTGTGCGTGCCCCTCAAAGTCAAGGACGACCTGATCGGCGTCATCTACGCCGACAACCGCATCCGCAGCGGAATCTTCACCGAGACCGAACGCGACCTGTTGCTGGCCTTCGCCAACCAGGCCGCGGTTGCCATTGACAACGCGCGCCTGTTCTCTTCGCTCAAGAAGACCCTGGCCGAAGTGACCGGCCTGAAGAACCTGATGGACAATATCTTCGCCTCCATCGCCAGCGGCGTGATCACCGCGGACATCCAGGACCAGATCACCCTGTGCAACCGCGCCGCCGAATCCATCCTGGGACACACCGCGCCCGACATCGTCGGTCATCGCCTGGACGAGGTGCTGGCCTCCGTTTCGAAGGAAATCCAGCCGCACCTGGCCTCCGTCCGCAAGACGGACACACCTGTGATCGGACTCGAGATCAGCCACAAACTACCCGAGCGCGGCAACGTGGACTGGCGTTTGAATCTCTCGCCGCTCAAAGACGCGGACCAGACCACCCAGGGCGTGGCCATCGTGCTCGACGACCTGACCGAGCGCAAGCGCCTCGAAGCCCAGCGGAGACTCTTCGAGCGCATGGTCTCGCCCGCGGTCATCAATCAACTCGACCCGAACAGCCTCGCCCTCGGCGGCAGGCGCGTGGACATCACCGTCCTGTTCGCGGATATCCGCGGATTCACGACGTACAGCGAGAGCCAGTCCCCGGAGGACCTGGTCACGGTGTTGAACAAACACCTGGCTGCGGCCGCGGAGGCCGTCCTGGCCGAGGAGGGCACGATTGACAAGTTCCTCGGCGACGCGGTCATGGCCTGGTTCAACGCCCCCATCCCGCAAAAGGATCACAGCCTGCGCGCGGTGCGCGCCGCGGTCGCGTTGCGCGACGCCATCGCCAGGTTGCACCGCGAACTGCCCGCCGCGGCCCAACTGGATTTCGGCGTCGGCATTCACTATGGCGACGCGGTGCTCGGCCTGATCGGCACGGAGAAGCGCCTCGAGTACACCGCCATCGGAGACTCGGTGAACACCGCCAAACGGATTCAGGAGAACGCCGCCAAGAATCAGATCCTCATCAGCAAGCAAGCCTTCGAGCGTGTGAAGAACGAAGTCAGCGCCAGGCCCTACGCCCCGCTGATGGTCAAGGGGAAGACACAGCCGGTGGAAGTGTATGAGGTGGTTGGGTTGGTAGTGAAGTAGTTTGGTAGTTCGATGGTTTCGATACGAGCGGGAAAGCGCCGCTCTACTCAACCATCGTTATTGACAGTGGGAGGCAGGCATGGACATTGGCGAACTGGCAAAACAACTGAGCGAGTTTCTGTTGCCCTTCCTGCCGTATCTTATCAAGGGCGGAAAGATCGCGGCCAGGGCCGCCATTGAGAAGACCGGCGGAAACTTTGCAGATGCCACATGGAAGAAGGCGGAGGAATTGTGGGGAAAGTTAAGACCGAAGGTGGAAGCAAAACCCGCCGCACAGGACGCAGTGAACAAGGCCATCAACAAGCCCGATGACATTCGCGTGCAAGGCAATCTCGAGTTGCAGATGGAAGATATTTTGGGGGAAGATGAACCGCTGGCGAATTTTGTAGGCTCTATCCTAAAAGCAGGCGATGACAGCATTATCGTTGGGGGTAATGTGGACGGAGGTGTTCTTGCCACAGGCCACGCGCAAGTAACCATTCATAATCATCCCGCGCCGCAAACACCGAAACGCAAACCACAAAAAGTTACAACTTCTGTATCCCGTTCCGCTGATGAACTTCGCGAAGCCTACCTGAACGGAATCATCAATGATTGCAAACGCGCCCGTTTGGCAGGACTGGACCCTCAAGCTGCCGATGTCACACGCGGCGCCTTTTCATTGGATCGTTTGTATGTCTCGCTGGATACGAAAACGCAGGTGGAGGAAAAGGATACCAAAAGGGAGCGAAATCTACCCGAACGTGCCCGTCCTCTTTCCGCACTGGAGGCTGTGTGGAGGGAGAAAGATCGAAGGATGGTCTTGATTGGACTGCCCGGTTCGGGGAAATCTACCTTCGTTCGCTATCTGGCGCTCTGGCACGCCCGCGCCTTGCTGGACTCGAATTCCCAAATATCCGACAGATTGCCCGATTGGAAAGGCAAAGCGATAATCCCCATCATCGTCCCGCTGGGACGACTCGCCGAGAGTCTGCCGATGAATGTCGCGCGCGGCACGGCAGAACACGTTGAAAAGTTCGTTGAACAATCCCTGCAATCCGAAAAGGATTTTGCGCCCGCGTTACTCAAAGAGGCCTTACAAGAAGGTGCACTATTTCTTTTCGATGGGCTGGATGAAGTTGCCAATTTAGACCTGCGTCCCATCGTCGTTCAATCGGTGGAAGAATTCTCCAATCGGTACGGCAAGAATAAAGATTCGCGCTTTCTCGTCACCTGCCGAACTTTTTCCTACACAGACTCGCGTTGGAAAGTTACGGGCTGGCCCACTCATGAACTCGCGCCGCTGACACGAAAGAAGATCGATGAATTCGTGGAATACTGGCATAACGAATGCATCAAGCTCGATCCCGCGCGCGAGGCGGATTATCAGGAGAAGCGCAAAAAACTGCACGACGCCCTGCGGCAGGGCGACCACCGCCGACTCTGGGAAATTGCAGATAATCCTCTCATCCTGACTGTGATGGCTATCGTTCACACACATAAGGGTGATTTGCCCGACGCGCGTGCTTTGGTTTACGAGGATTGCATTGACGTGCTCCTGATTCGTTGGGAGGCCGAGCGAGTGGTGACGGGTAAATCGCAGCGCCGCGATTTGAGAACTGCTTTGAACGTCCCCGACATCACCCTGAAAAACGCGTTGCAGGAAGTCGCCTACCATGCACATGAGCGCAACCCTGACGAAAAACGAGAGCGGCAGGCCGCCTTGGTGACCGAAGATCTGTTGCGCGCCGACCTGTTCGCGGCTTTCAACGATGAAGAAAAAGTGCAGATATTCCTCGACTACTGCGAAAGCGCAAACGGCCTCCTGATGCTTCAAGGAGTGGCACCTCTTCCCGATGCCCCGCCCGATTCGCCCGAACGCCGTGTATATGCCTTCCCTCACTTGACTTTTGAAGAATATCTAGCAGCGCGCTATCTGCGCCGCATGAAAACCCTTGGACAGAAAACACAGGAGCATCTCAACCGTTCGGACCGCTGGCGCGAAGTGGTCAAGTTGCTCGGCGAACACATCTGTTTCAAAGAGGGCGATTACGAATTAATGGACTCAATCATCCACACGCTTGCTCCCGAAACTTCACCAGAGACCATGAAAGCGGAAGACTGGCGCTCGCGTTGGATGGCTGGAGATTTGCTCATTTTATATCGTCGAGCCTTCCCACAAAGAAGTCAGATGCACGATCATCTTCCTCAAACGCTGGTTAAGTTGGTGAAAGATAACGCTCTCACCCCCCGCGAGCGCGCCTCTGCCGGTGACACCCTCGCCCGCCTCGGCGACCCGCGCTTCGATGCAGAGCACTGGTATTTGCCCGACGAATCCCTGCTTGGCTTTGTGCACATCCCCGCCGGGGAATTTGCGATGGGTACGAAGAAAAAAGACATCCAAGACCTGATCAAAAAATACGGCGGCGACAAAGAATGGTACGAACGAGAGGTGGAACAACACACTGTAAGCCTGCCCGATTTCTATCTGGCACGTTACCCTGTTACCGTGGCGCAATTCCAGGCCTTTGTGACCGAAAGCGGATACCAACCGAGAGATGAGAACAGTCTGAGCGGAGTTCCCAATCATCCCGTCGTTTACGTCACCTGGTTAGATGCCATTGCATTCTGCAAATGGCTGAACGACAAACTCAAACTCATCGCGCCCGGCCAAAAAGGACGGAATGAAGCGGAACAAAACTTCTGGCAGGGAATCCGCGATGGCAAATTGACCGTTACCCTGCCAAGCGAAGCCGAATGGGAGAAGGCCGCGCGCGGGGACCTCACCCCCGGCCCCTCTCCCACAGGGAGAGGGGAGACAGGGGTGAGGGAGTTTCCATGGGGCAATGACTTCGACCAAAATAACGCCAACTGCAACATGGTCATCGGCAACACCAGCGCGGTGGGATGTTTCCCGCAGGGACGAAGCCCCTATGAAATACATGACATGGCAGGCAATGTTTGGGAATGGACGCGCAGTCTTTGGGGTAAGGATTGGGAAAAACCTAAATTTGTTTATCCCTACAAACCCACTGATGGCCGCGAAAAAATTGATGCGCCAGATGAAATTCACCGTGTGTTGCGCGGCGGCGCGTTCCGCTACAGTGGGAGGTACGTCCGCTGTGCGTTCCGCGTCACGTACAGCCCGCACAACTGGTACGACTTCATCGGTTTTCGGGTGGTGGTCTCCCCATTTTTCTAACTCTGCGCTCTGGAGACTCTGAATCTCTGGTGTCTCTGATTCCCCGGGGGGTGGGGGGGGGGGATGGCCCCCCCCCCCCCCCCCCCCCCCCCCCCCCCCCCCCCCCCCCCCCCCCCCCCCCCCCCCCCCCCGCGATTAAAAAAATTTTGAACTTCTGGAGGCGGTTCATGAGCGGACAGGAAATGCCGATCTTCACACGCACCTTCGATTTCCTTACGTGGCTTCTGCCCATCACAAACAAGTTCCCCACCGCGCACCGGCACACGTTCACCAAACGCCTGCTGGACGCGGCGTTCGATTTGCGCGAGCAATTGGAAGCCGCAAATCATAGAATGGGGAATGAAAGGATCGTTTACCTGAAATCGGCCGACGAGACGCTCGACAGGATACGAACCTACCTTCGCCTCGCGGCCAAATGGGAATGGCTTTCGCAGGGCCAATACCAGCACGTGGCAAACATGGTGGCAGAGATCGGCCGCCTGCTCGGAGGCTGGCGGAAAGTGACACAATAGGCAACTCGCGGCTTTGCCGCTGTTGCGGGGATGTGCCCGTGGATCACCGTGTGTTGCGCGGCGGCGCGTTCAACAACAATGAGAGGAACGTCCGCTGTGCGTACCGCAACAGGAACAACCCGAACAACAGGAACAACAACATCGGTTTTCGGGTGGTGGTCTCCACGCTTTTCTTGTCCCGCCAAAATGGCCGCGTGTCCTGAGCGAAGGCGAAGGATTCGCGGTTGAGGCCCAATTAGAAAAATGGCAGGGCGCATTCCTGGCCGACCTTCCACATCTTCCCCCTCTCCCTTTGGGAGGGTTGGGGTGAGGGCGTCGGGCGAATATAAAAGAGCCCTGCCGCCTCGACAGTCGTCACGCGGCGGGGCAAGCGAAGAACGTCCCGAAGGTTTCTCGAAAAAGTCCTTACGAGCGGCTCAAACCTTCGGGACGATGATTCAAAGACATGTATCAAAAACTTTGTTCATGGGACAACCTCCTGCTCGCCTATCGCAAAGCCGGCAAAGGCAAGCGCGGGCATCCGAACGTTGCGGAGTTCGAATACCGCCTCGAAGATAATCTGTTGCAACTCCAGCGTGAATTGAAAGAACAAACCTACCAGCCCGGGGAGTACCATAGTTTTTACATTCACGATCCCAAAAAACGCCTGATCTCTGCCGCGCCCTTCCGCGACCGTGTGGTGCATCACGCCCTGTGCAATCTCATCGAACCCATATTCGAAAAATCCTTCATCTTCGATTCGTACGCGAATCGAATCGGCAAAGGCACACATCGCGCCCTCGACCGCGCCCAGCAGTTCGCGCGTCGTTTCAAATACGTTCTGGTCTGCGACATCCGCCAGTTCTTTCCGAGCATCGACCATGCCATATTGCGTGACATTCTTTGCGTGTCATTGCGAGCGCGCTTCGCGGATCCAAAAACAACCG
>JBFMCC010000052.1:0-33912 GCA_040754535.1 Chloroflexota bacterium | reverse complement strand
TAGGTCGTTACCGCCGTCTGGCTCGCGACTACGAGCACACCACATTGTCCAGCGAAAGTATGGTGTATATCGCCAGTTCGCGACGTATGCTAAAAATCCTTGCAACATGACTATTAAAACGCTCTCTTAGATATTCCCCGGAAAGTTTCAATCATTCTGCAATGATTCTGCATGATATACTCAATGCAACTTCTCAAATCCGGCGGGGTTATTTTTAGCAGACCCCGCCGGTAAGGTTTTTGTCTTGCCGGAACTGGAATACAACGAGGAAGAAGTACTGTCACGCGCGTCTCAGGGTGACCGCGATGCGTTCGGTCAACTCTACGAGCGTTACATTGACCGCATCTTCAACTACGTGTATTACCGAACGGGGAACGTCCACGACGCGGAAGACCTGACGGCGCGGGTCTTCCAGCGGGCGATGAACCACATTCACAACTACACAGATCGCGGCGTTCCGTTTTCGGCCTGGCTGTATCGCATTGCTCATAACCTCGTGGCCAACTGGCACCGCGACCGCAGCCGACGGCAGGAGATTCCGATTGACGACCTGCCCGTCCTGCCGGCCAAAGGCGATCACCCGGAGGCCACTCTCGTCCGCACGCAGGATCAGGACGCGCTCCTGCGCCTCATCCGCCGACTGCCGTCTGACCGGCAGAACCTGCTGATCCTTAAATTCGTGGAAAACCTGTCCAACGCCGAGATCGGACAGATCATGGGACGCAGTGAAGGCGCGGTCAAGAGCCTGTACCATCGCACCCTGCTGGCCCTGCGCGACGAGATCGGCGACCACATTACCTTTGAAGGAGAATGAGCGATGTTGAGAATAGTGACCGACGGCGCGGTGGATGTCCCGCCCGCCTGGGAAAAGGAATTCGACATCAAAGTCATCCCCATCAATATCCACTTTGGAGAGAAGACGTTTATTCAAAATGTGGATATGGACTTCGATGCCTTCTATAAAGAGATCCAGACCAATAAGAATCACCCCAAAACCTCCCAGCCCTCGCCGCATCAGTTCGCCGAGTTCTACCGCAATAACTATCAGAAGGGCGAGGATATCCTTTCCATTCACGTCACCAGCAAACTTTCCGGCACGTACGCTTCCTGCGTGGCCGCCGCCGAAGAATTGAAGGGACAGTACAACATCACTCCCTTCGACTCGCTCGGCGGCACCATTGGCACGGCCTTCATGTGCCGCACGGCGCATAAAATGGCGAAGGCGGGCAGGAGCGCGGCCGAGATCGTAAAATATCTGGAGACCCTGCGCGACAAGATACACATCATCCTCACGCTCGACACCCTCGAATTCGCCAAACGCAGTGGACGCGTCGGCACGCTTTCGGCGGCGCTGGCTTCGGTGTTGAACGTCAAGCCGATTGCGCGCGTGCAGGACGGCCTCGTTCACATGGTGGACAAGGTGCGCACGCGCAAGGCCGCGCTGGCGCGTGTGATCGAGATGGGCAGGGAGGCCGTCGGAAATCAGCCGGTTGCCCTCGGCGTCGTTCACGCCCGCGACCTCGCCTCGGGCCAGTCCCTCCTGGAAGAGGCGAAGAAGAACTTCAATATCAAAGAGTCCGAAATGACCGAGCTCTCCGTTTCGCTGGCCATCAACTTCGGCCCCGGCACGGTGGGGCTGGTGTTATACCCCGCGGAGTAGATGAACGAAAATGGCGCGACGCAAGAAGACGACGACCCCCGCTTCCGAATCTCTCGAACCTTTGGAGGCGCATCTGGCCGGGACCCTGAAGCCGGTGCGGCCTCCGAAGGAGTTTGTGCGCGGCCTGCGCGACCGCATCCGCCTGCCGGACGCGCGCCTGGTGGCCGAACGCATCAACTGGGGCTCGCTGGTGCTGGCGGTCGGGACGGTCATGTCGGTGGCGGTGTTGCTGCTCACGCTGGCGCGCGCCCTGTTTCACTTTTTCAGCCGCAGGGGCGGGGGCGCGGCCCTCTAGAACAAAAAAACGGACGGCGACACCGTCCGTTTTTTATTCGGGGAACAATCCATTGCACAACTTTTTTGCCTCGACGATCAGGTCCACTTCGACGGGCAGTTTGAACTCCTCGGTGACGCGCAAGGTCAAATGAACGGCGGCCCGCCTCAGGTCCGGGGCGAGGCGGGGCTGGTCGGCCAGGAGTTTGAGCAGTTCGTAGGCGCTGTTCGTCCGGACCGGCGCGCCCGTCTGTTCCAGGTATTCACGGGCCGCGAGCCCGGCCGCTCGTCGCGCACAGACGCGCGCCTGTCCTTCATTGTTGCGGGCGCGCGCCCGTTCGGCGCGCGCCAGTTCTTCCTCGATCTGGACTTTCCAATCGGCCATGCAGTCATTATAAGCCTGCCCGGAGTATAATTCCACATCCTCGGTTTCCGTTGAAAGGAGAGAATTATGAAGGGACGCATGTATCTGGTGGTTGGGGCGCTCGTAATCCTCAGCCTGGCCTGCCAGTTGTCACTGCCTGGTTCGCCCGCCGCGCCTGCCGCGTCGGACGCGCCTTACCAGGTGACGGGCACGTTTACCGTAACCAATGATTTTGTGATCGCCGTTTATTTCATCGAGCACGCCGTCGCCCTGACCGACATGCACGGCTTTGTCATCCGCGACGAGGAGTGGGAACTGCCGGTCGATTCGCAGGCGCTGGGCTACATGGATGTGGACGTGGAGTCTCTCAGCGGTACATTCGATTTGAACCTGCCTGTGCGGCCGGAGGGCGAATTCAATGACGTGGACAACAACGGCAAGTCTGATCAGGGTGTGCAGATATTTGCCGTGGCCTATTCGCCGAATCTGACCGGCGGCCCGTTCTCGGTGGGCGACGACCGTTCGCTCGGCTGGCCGAGTTATCTGGCTTCGGTCATCACGGATTCGGAGAACGACGACGAGGTGGTCGGCGGCGACCTGGTCATCTGGTCGCCGGACGACGCCCAGCAGTTCCCGACCGGTTTTGGCGACGATAACCTGCTGTTCACGGAGGACGACCCGGTCGCGCCGGTCCCGGCCGGCTATTCGTTCGTCAACCTAGATGATGAGCCGTTCAAGGTGACTCAGTCGCCCTCCGCCACGATGACGCTGTACGAGCCGCAGGATGTGGCCCTGAAGGATTTCTCGGATCTCTCGTACACCGAGGCCTTCGACAAAATGTTCGAGATTATCAGCAGGGAATATGCCTTCAATGGCGTAGAAGGCAAGGCGCCCGATTGGGATGCGCTCTACGACGAGATCAAACCGCGCGTGGAGGCGGCCGAGAAGAACCGCGACGCCGAGGCATATTATCTTGCCCTGCGCGACTTTGCCTGGGCGTTCAAGGATGGACACGTGGGCGTCGGCGGCGGCGATATCGCCAACGCTCTGTTTGTGGAAGCGACCGGCGGCGGTTACGGCTTTTCGATCCGCGAGCTGGACGACGGCCGCGTGATCGTGAACCTGGTCCTGGAGGGCGGCCCGGCCAACCTGGCCGGGATGGAACTTGGCGCGGAACTGACCGCGTTCAACGGCCAGCCGATTTCGGAGGCAATCGACGCGGCGGTGGCCTGGTCCGCGCCGTTCTCGATGGAAAGTTCCGCCCGCTATCAAAAGGCGCGCTATCTCCTGCGCGCCCCGCTTGGGACCGAGGCCGAGGTGACCTTCACCAACCCGGGCGGACAATCCCAAACCGTCACCCTGGAAGCGGTCGAGGAGCGCCAGAGTTTTTCCTTCTCGTCGCTGTACCGCGGCTTCGATCCCAATGCTTTGCCGGTCGAGTTCACCATTCTGGATTCGGGGATTGGTTACATCAAGATCAATTCGAACTACGATGACTTGAACCTGATCGTGCGTCTCTTCGAGCGCGCCCTGCAAACCTTCGAGGCCAACGGCCTGCCCGCCATCATTATTGACATGCGCCAAAACTCCGGCGGCGCGCCGCTCGGCCTGGCGGGCTTCCTGACGGACGAAGAGATCGTCATGGGCCAGTTGCAGTATTTCAGCGAGGCGAGCGGTGAATTCGCGGACGAGGGCAACCCCGAACGCGTCCTTCCGAACGAGAACCAGTACCGCTTCGAGAAGATGGCCCTGCTGGTCGGCCCGGCCTGCGCCAGCGCCTGCGAACTCGAATCGTACGGGTTCAGCCAGGTGCCCGGCATGATGGTCTTCGGGCAGTATCCGTCCGCGGGCGTAGAGGCCGAAGTGGCGCGCGGACAGTTCCTGATGCCCGAGGATTTCTCCCTGCAGTTCCCGACCGGCCGCTTTGTCCTGCCGGATGGCAGTATCTTCCTCGAAGGACAGGGCGTGCAGTTGACCCATCCCGTACCAATCAATGAAGCCACTGTCCTGACCGATGCAGATGTGGTCCTGCAGGCGGCCATGGACGAATTGCTCAGGTAACAAATGCTCAACGTCCCGAAGGTCGAAACCTTCGGGACGTTTTTTTAATCCACAAACCTGTACTTCAGCAGGGTCCAGACCGCCTCGAAGGCGTCCTTCAACTTGATCTTCTTTCCCTGCGAGTAATCGCGCGGGTTGAAAGAGATCGGCACCTCGTAGATGCGATAGTGCTGTTTGAGCACCTTGGCGGTGAACTCAGGCTCGAAGTCGAAGCGTTTGGCGTGCAGGGGCATGCCTTCGATCACCTTGCGGCGGAAGACCTTGTAGCCGGTCTCCATGTCGCTCAGGATGGTGTCGTACAGGATGTTGGTCATGAAGGTCAGCAGGTGATTGGCCACCATATGCCAGAACATCACCACCCGCCGCGGCCCGCCTAGGAAGCGCGAGCCATAGACCACGTCGGCGATGCCCTCCTCCAGCGGTTTGAGCAGGGCGGGGTAATCGCGCGGGTCGTATTCGAGGTCCGCGTCCTGGATCAGGAGGACGTCCCCGCCGGCGGCGTTCAACCCGGTGCGGACCGCCGCCCCTTTGCCCTGATTCTTCTCGTGCAGGATGACGCGTACCTTATCCCGGCCGTCCAGTTGCGCGAGCGCCTCGCGCGTGCCGTCCGCTGAACCGTCGTCCACGACGATGATCTCGGAGGCCAGGCCGGTGTTCTGCACCCGTTTGAGGATGGCCCCAATGCTCTCGGCTTCGTTATACACGGGAATGATGACGGATAGTTTCATGTCCATGGCAGGCGAATTATACTGCCTTTATTCGGTTTAACGGCCGCCCGGAGCGGGAACGAATCTGTAATGAGGATGAGAGGCGGCGAACCGGGGGCGCGTGCTATAATCTATTCACGTTCTGGCGTTGTCCAGAGTGGTTTTCATGCTTTTCATTGAGGAGAAATCAAGGCAGTGCCCAATCCTCCGTTCTACCCGCCCGCCATCAACAAACTGGAAGACACCGGCCTCTCGGCCCTCTGGCTGCAGGACCTGGCCCTGAAGATCCTTTATTTTCAGGGCTATTTGAATGGGTTCCACATCGCAGAAGAGATTGCCCTGCCGTTTGCCGGCGTGACCGACCAGATTCTCCAGGCGCTCAAGGCCGATAAGCTCATCGAGGTCAAATCCTCGCAGGGCGGACTGGGCGAGGGCGCCTACACCTACGCCATCACCAGCGCGGGGATCGCCCGCGCCCGCGAAGCGCTCGAACGCAGTCAGTACGCCGGGCCCGCACCCGTTCCATTCGACGTTTACAACGATTCGATCCGACGCCAGAAGAGCGGACGCCTCACCGTCACCACCCGCACCATGCGGCAGATTCTTTCCCAACTGGTCATCTCCGAGGGGACCTTCCAGCGCCTCGGCCCGGCGTTGAACTCGGGCACATCCATCTTCCTTTACGGCCCGCCGGGCAATGGCAAGACCTCGATTGCCCGCGCTTTTGGGAACCTGGTGCTCGGCCAGGAAATGTTCATCCCCTACGCCATCTATCTGGACGGACAGGTCATCAAGCTATACGACGCGGTCAGCCACAAACTCGCGCCCGAGTCGGAAGCGGGCGTTTCGAACGGGACGGGAGGCCTTCGTCCCGCCACACGGCGCGACCCGCGCTGGCTCAAGATCCGCCGCCCGTTCATCATGGTCGGCGGCGAGTTGACCCTCGAAGGCCTCGACCTGGTCTTCGACGACGTTCACAAATTCTACGAGGCCCCGTTCCAGGTCAAGGCCAACGGCGGCATCCTGTTGATCGACGACTTCGGCCGCCAGCAGGTGCGCCCGCGCGACCTGCTCAACCGTTGGATCGTCCCGCTGGAAAACCGCGTGGACTATCTCACCCTCCACACCGGGCGCAAGTTCGAGGTCCCGTTCGACGTGCTGGTGGTCTTCTCCACCAACCTGCCCCCGAAAGACCTGGTGGACGAAGCCTTCCTGCGCCGCCTGCGCCACAAGGTCGAGATCGGCGACCCATCCTACGAGGAATATCGCGAGATATTCAAGCGCGTCGCCTCGGACAAGAAGATTCCCTACAACGACCAGGGCCTGGCCTATCTGCTCCAGGAGTGGTACATCAAACGCAACCGCAAACTGCGCGCCTCGCACCCGCGCGACCTGTGCGACCAGATTCTCGACATCGCCAGTTACCTCGCGGTGGAGCCGGCCATGACGCGCGAAATGCTCGACCGCGCCGCGCAGGCCTATTTCGTTGACTTGTAATTCGCCTCATCCCTTTTTTACAGTGACCCCGAAGGCGCGGCCTTTGGGGTCGCGTATTGTATAATGGGCATATGCCGCTCGATTTCCCCACTCCCATCGTCTTCGGCCATCGCGGCGCGTGCGCACATGCTCCCGAAAATACGTTGGCATCTTTTGAACTGGCCCTGGCCCAGGGCGCGGGCGGCCTGGAATTGGATGCAAAACTGAGCGCGGACGGCCACGTGGTCGTCCACCACGACGCCACGCTCGAACGGACGACGAACGGCCGTGGGCGCGTCTCGCAGACTCCTCTGTCCGCCCTGCGCGAACTGGATGCGGGCAGTTTTTTCTCGGAGAGATTTCGCGGCGAGAAGATTCCCACACTCGATGAAGTGTTTGAATCAATCGGGAAACGGGCTTTCATCAACGTGGAACTGACGAATTACTCCACGCCGCGCGACGCGCTGGTGGAGAAGGTCGTCGAGTTGGTGAAACGGCACGGTTTACAAAAACGAATCCTGTTCTCTTCTTTCTTTGCATCCAATCTCAAGAAGGCGGCCGCGCTTCTTCCAGAAACACCGCGCGGCCTGCTGGCCCTCGGCGGCTGGATGGGCGCGTGGGCGCGTTCATTCGGTTTCGCGTTTGGCAATTACCAGGCTCTCCATCCTTATTTGACCGACGTATCGGCGCGGCAGGTCTCGCGCGTGCATCAATTGAAACGCCGCATCCACGTGTGGACGGTCAACGCGGCGGAGGATATGCGCCGCCTGTTTTCCTGGCATGTGGACGGCATTTTCACCGACGATCCCGCGCTGGCCGTGAAGGTCCTGAGGGGGGAGGCATGATCTCGTCGAAACGGGGGCAGGCCATCGTCGGACGGAACCGCCGCGCCGCGTTCCTCCTGCTGCTCACCCTGCTCGCGTCCCTGCTTGGACCCGCGCCTGCCGCGCGCGCCCAGACTCCCACTCCCCCGGTCTACATCCAAAACCTGCTTGCCGATATGACTCCCGAAGAGAAAGTGGGGCAATTGTTCCTGGTCACGTTCCTCGGGACGGACGCGAGCGAAACCTCCCAAATCTACGACCTGATCGTCAATCGTCACGTCGGCGGGGTCGTCCTGCAGGCCGATAACGATAACTTTGTGGACGCGCCCGACACGGTGGCCGAAGCCTACCGCCTCATCCACGACTTGCAGCAGGCAGAATGGCAGGGCGCGCAGATTGTAGGAACGGATTCGGCGGGACAGCCGTCGCGCAGCGTGTACGTCCCGTTGTGGGTGGGCATCGTCCAGGAAGGCAACGGCGCGCCGAACGACCAGATCCTGAGCGGGATGACGCCCATGCCCTCGGCCATGGCCCTCGGCGCGACCTGGGACCCGCAGCTCTCCGAACAGGCCGGCGCGGTGCTCGGACGCGAACTTTCCGCCATGGGCTTCAATCTGTATCTCGGTCCGTCGCTGGATGTGCTCGAACAGCCCGGCGCGGCCAGCGCGGACCTGGGCAACCGCGCCTTCGGCGGCGACCCGTTCTGGGTGGCCGAGATGGGACAGGCGTTCGTCGCGGGACTCCACACAGGCAGTGATTCACATTTGTTTGTGATCGCAAAGCACTTCCCCGGCCGCGGCGGCTCGGACCGTCTGCCCGAAGAGGAAGTCGCCACGGTGCGCAAGTCGCTGGAGCAATTGAAGCAGATCGAACTGGCTCCGTTCTTTTCCGTGACCGGCGGCGCGCCCAATCCAATGACCGCCGTGGACGGCCTGCTGGTTTCGCACATCCGCTACCAGGGATTCCAGGGCAACATCCGCGCCACCACGCGCCCGGTCAGTTTCGATGCGCAGGCGTTGAACGCCATCATCAACCTGCCGGAGATCGTCCCCTGGCGGGAGAATGGTGGCCTGGTCGTCAGCGACGACCTGGGGAGCCGGGCCGTGCGCGAATTCTACGCGCCCGGCGGCGGCGCGTTCAACGCGCGCCTGATCGCCCGCGACGCCTTCCTGGCCGGCAACGACATGCTTTATCTCGGCGACATCACCGCCAGCGATACGCCCAATCGTTATGAGACTGTCCTGCAAATCCTGGATTTCTTCACCCAGAAATATCGCGAGGATCCCGCCTTTGCCCAGAGCGTGGACGCGGCTGTGGCGCGCATCCTCGCGGCGAAATACCGCCTGTATGGAAACTTCTCTTTGTCCCTGGTCACGCCTCTCGAAGCCGGTCTGGATGCAATTGGCGGATCCGAGCAGGTCACTTTCGAAGCGGCGCGCAATGCCGCCACCCTCGTCAGTCCCGACGCCGCGGCTCTGGCGGACCTCCTGCCCGGTCCGCCCGCCTTCAGCGACCGTTTGATCTTTTTCACCGACACGGCGGTCACGCGTCAATGCAGTACCTGCCTCGACCAGCCTACGCTGGCGGTGGACGCCCTGCAGAGAGCCATCTCCCGGCTCTACGGGCCATCGGCCGGCGGGCAGGTGCTCGAGACCAACCTTGCATCCTTTACGTTCAACGACCTGAACAATTTTCTCGACGGCACCGGCGGCGAATTCATCGAACCCGACCTGGAGCGCGCCCGCTGGGTCGTCCTTCTGCTGACCGATTCTTCCAACGATCAGCCCGCCCTCATCCGCCGCTTCCTCTCCGAGCGCCCCGACCTCGTGCGCAACAAATATGTGATCCTGTTTGCGTTCAGCGCGCCGTACTACCTCGATTCCACGGACATCTCCAAACTCACCGCTTATTATGCATTGTACGGAAAGACCTCCCCATTCGTGGACGTGGCCGCGCGGCTGCTCTACCGCGAACTCACCCCGGAGGGCGCTTCGCCGGTCTCCGTGCCGGGCATAGGCTACGACCTGATCTCGGTCACCGCGCCGGATCCCCAGCAGATCATCCCGCTCTTCCTGGACCTGCCGCCTGCCGCCGCGCCCACGGCGTTATCCACCACCACGCCCGAACCTACCCCGATTCCCCTCTTCGGCATGGGTGACACGGTCGTCGTCCGAACGGGCAAGATCCTGGATCACAACGGGAATCCTGTTCCAGATGGAACAGTGGTCCGTTTCAACATCGGGCTGAGCGGGGAGACGGGCGCCCTGTTGAGACAGGAAGAGTCCATCACGGTCGGCGGCGTGGCGCGCATCACGTACCGCCTCGAGCAACCCGGCCTGGTGGAGATTCGCGCGCAGAGCGATCCCGCGCTGTTTTCGGAGGTTCTGCAATTGGACGTGGCGCAGGGCGAGGTGGCCGCAGTGACGGTGATCGTGCCGGTGCTGTCCGAGACCGTCGCGGCTACTCCTGTCACGCCGCTGCCCGTCGAGGAGGATGAATTCATCACCCCGAAGGGGACTCCCACGTTCGGCGGCTGGTTCCTTTTTCTGCTTGTGCTGGCGGCGGGGGGCTGGCTGGCGTACTGGACCGGGGCGCGTTTGCAGTCGCCGCGCTGGGGAATCCGCTGGGCGCTGTGCGCGTTGCTGGGCGGATTGCTGGCCTACAACTACCTGGCCTTCGGACTGCCCGGCAGCGAGTCCGCGTTGACAAACGGCGGCGGCGCGGCGTTGATCGGTTTTGCGCTTGCGGGGGAATTGCTGGGGATGGTTTGCGCGTGGGTCTGGATGAGGCGGGTCAACGCGCCAGTGTCGCGATCAGGCTGAGCACCAGCAACCCGGCCGCGGTCCACGCGAGAATCGATTCGGTCGAGGCAAATTGAAGGTCGAGCAGGGGAGCGGGAGTCCGCCGCAGACTGCCGGGCGGCCCGGTCGGCAGTTCGCGCGTCCCGAACAGGTAGGCGCGGAATTCATCCATTGACTGCGGGCGGTCGTCGGGATGCAGGGACATGGCGCGTAGGATGGCGCGCTCGGTGCGGATGCCAATCTCCGGGTTGATCTGGCGCGGCGGGGTCAATAACTCTGGATTCAGAAAACGACTGCGCGCCTCGGCGGGAGACTCGTTGGTCAGCAGGTGGTAGAGGGTCGCGCCGAAAGCGTAGATGTCGGAACGGACGTCGGTATGCGCGCTATCGCCGCCGTATTGCTCGAGGGGAGTGTAGAGCGCGGTGCCCTGTCCCTGAATGACCGTGATGGTGACCTCGTTGGGGGCAAGTACTTTGACGAGTCCGAAGTCCACCAGTTTGAGCAGGCCGCGCGGCATCACTTTCAAGTTGCTGGGTTTGATGTCGCGGTGCACGATGGGCGGCTCCTGGCTGTGGAGGTAGATCAGCGCGTCGGCCAACTGGCTGGCCCAGTTCAGCACGTCGTCTTCTTTTAGAAACGTTTTTCGGCGGCGGGCGTTGAGCATGAGGGCGCGCAGGTCCTCGCCGGGGACATAGTCCATCACGAGGTAGTCGCGCGTTTCGACCGAAAAATAGTCGGACACTTTGGGCAGGTTGGGATGGTCGAGGCGCGCCAACACGGTGGCCTCGCGCAGGAATTGCTCGCGGGCCTCTTCGAGGATGCTTTCGGGAAGGGCGCGGTCGTACTCGACCTCCTTGAGGGCGCACAGGCGTCCCTCCAGCCGCATGTCGTCGGCCAGATAGATGCTGCCCATGCCGCCCTGACCGATGCGTTCACGGATTCGGTATCGGCCGCGCAGGACCTCCCCATTCGGGAGCGGGGGAGTCATGGTTTTATTTTTCGTAGCAGGACTGTGCAGGAGAATGTCGGCGTGTCTGCACAGAAACGCGCTTTTCTGCTATATTATAAGCGTCTTTTGAGGCATTAACCATTGATGGATAATTCCAACGCAGAGTTTCCGATTTTGCTCGCGCAGGAGGGACCGCTGAAGGGACAGCGCTGGCCGCTTTCGCGGGCCCTGGTGATGGGACGCGAACCGACCTGCGATGTGGTGATCGCCGACCGGCAGGTCTCCCGCTTTCACGCACGTCTCACGCCGACCGCGGAGGGAATCATTCTCGAAGACCTGGGCAGCAAAAACGGGACTCACCACAACGGCAACGTGCTCAAGTCTCCGGTCGTTTTGCAGGATGGGGATACGATTCAGGTTTCCATCATCCAGGGCTTCATGTTCTTGACGTCAGATTCAACAATGCCGTTGGGAGAGGGAGCGGGACGCCCCGGCCGTTTAATGATCGAACAGAAGTCGCGCCGCGTGTGGGTCAACCAACAGCAACTGGTCCCGCCTCTTTCTGCGCAACAATTCAGATTGCTTTGGCTATTGTACGAAAGCCAGGGACAGGTGATCCAGCGCGCCGACCTGGTGGCCGCGGTGTGGGGCGAGGAGCAGTCCGCGGGCGTCTCGGACCAGGCGCTGGACGCGCTCATCCGCCGCCTGCGCGACCGCCTCGCCGCGCTCGACCCGACGCATCAATACATTGACACGGTGCGCGGTCACGGCGTACGGTTGGATAATCCGCCTGCGTGAGAGACTTCAGGGGGCATTCTCGATGATCTTTTGATCCAGCAGAACCGCCAGGTCGTGAATGTTGATGATCGGCTTATAGTCCTCGGGGTAGGTGGTCAGCAGAATAGCCCCGATGTTTCCCCGTCGAAAGATAATGCCGTCCAATTTCTCGAGGCTGTTCGAGCGCGGCGCCTGGATCAGCATCCGAACCTGCATACGATCTTCCCCTACATCCTTGTATTCATAGCCGGGCAGGGCTGTCTTTTCCACGATTCTGGTGCCTTCGCCCAACATGCCGACGAACAAATCCAGCGCCGTCTCAGGCTCCTCGAGCGCGGCGCTATAGACGGTGATCCTGATTTCGTCGGAGAGGAGTGTTGTGAATCCGATGACGAATTGATAGAACGATTTGTCGTACTCGAGGGCAAATCTATTTACCGTCGGGTCGTCCTCGCCCTCGTTGGGATTCGACGTGCGCGGCTTGTAGACCTTGAAGCCTTTTGGAAGGTCCGCCTCGGTGAGCACCATGGCGGAGATGTCGGGCAGGGGTGTGGGCGTCGCAGTCGGGACAGGCGTGTTTGTCGGCGTACGAGTCGGAGTGGGGCTGGCAGTGGATGTTGGGACGGGCGTCTCGGTGACTTGCGCGGCTGACTGGCAGGCCAGGGCTAGGACAAGAGTCGCAATAAGAACCGGCAGTGACATGGATTTCATGCTTCCCTCCCGCAGGCGATGTGTTGGAAACCCTTCTCTACGCCGATTATAAGGATAATGCCCTATTTCCGCCAGCGGGCAATCTGGATTTTCTCCAGGTCCCCCAGCCGTACCTGCGCGATCTGGTCGGGGCGGCCTGTGCGCGTGTATGTTTTATATTTCGCATCGCGCGCCGACCCGACTTTTGTATCCCGGTCCACGACGCGCCTCACCAGTTGATACAGGTCGTGACGATCTACAATGACGAAGGAGTCTTCAGTCTCGAAGGCGATCCAATTGGCCTTGCCGAACAACCAGCCCGCCTCGCCGCGCACGTTGCGGAACTCGATCCAGACCCATTCCCCACTCATCGTTTCGTCGGTACGCTTCTCGCGCTTCATTGCTTTAACTTCCACTTTGCGGTTGTAACCGTCTTTGACGATCTCGAAGTCCCAGTGGTCGTGGATGTCGGCTTCTTTTGGCGCGTGGACCACGTCCCAGCCTTCGCGTTGGGCGGCGGTGGCGAACAGTTCCTCGGCGCGGCGGCCGAGGGCGAGGGAGTCATGGTGAGTGGGCATGGAGAATTAAATCAGATTCTCCTTCTTCAACCTCCCCGCCGCCAACTGACAATACTTCTCATCGAATTCCACACCGACGGCGCGGCGGTTGTTCTGCAACGCGGCGATGACGGTCGTGCCCGAGCCGAGGAAGGGATCGAGCACCACATCGTCCACGAAGGAAAATAACTTGATGCACCTGCGCGGCAGTTCGACGGGAAACGGCGCGGGATGCCCGATGCGTTTTTTGGATTCGCCGCCGAAGGTCCAGAAGCCGTTGGTCCATTCGATGAACTCGTCTCGGGTGACGTCCGAAACGCGGCCTTTGCTCTCGCGCTTCCAGGACTCTTTGTATAGAACGATCACAACCTCTACCGGCGCGATGACGAACGGCGCGGAGGCCTTCATCCACGAGCCCCAGGCCGTGCGGCGCGAGATGTTCTGCTCGTTCCAGATGATCGTCGAGTGATATTTCCAGCCGACCTCCTTCGCCAGCACGGTCAGGTCGGCGGCCACGGATTGCTGTCCGCCCTTGTTCTTGTCGAGCGGCACGTTCAGGCACAGGCGTCCGCCGCGGCGGGCAAAGGTCAACGCGCGGGAAAGCCAGGCCCGGCTGAAGTCCAGATAGGAGGCGTAATCGAGGTCGTCGCGGTGCGCGTTGTACTGGATATCCACGTTGTACGGCGGCGAGGTCACGATCAAGTCCACGCTTTCGGGCGCGACCAGTTCGGTCGTCAGAATATCGTCGTGGATGATTCGCAGTCGTTCGGCTTCGAGGAAGAGGGGCATGCGCCAATTGTACCCGCGCCTGAATAGGAGTAGAATTGTCAAAATTGAAGGAGGCCGCGATGACCCTGAGACTGCTGGCTGTCTTTCCGCATCCCGACGACGAATCGCTCGGCATGGGGCCGACGCTGGCGAAGTATGCCGCGCAGGGGGTGGAGACGTATTTGCTCTGCGGCACGCGCGGGGAACGCGGCTGGTTCGGCCCCGAGGAGCAGAATCCCGGCCTGCGCGTCCTCGGCCAACTGCGCGAGAAGGAATTGCGCTGCGCGGCGGAAAAACTCGGTTTGAAGGAAGTCAGTTTTCTCGATCTCATTGACGGCGATGTGGATCAGGCGAATCCGCGCGAGATCATCGCCAAGATCGCCGCGCACATCCGCCGCATCCAGCCGCAGGTGGCGGTGACGTTTTCGCTGGACGGCCATTACGGCCATCCCGACCACATCGCGCTGGCGCAGTTCGCGTGCGCGGCGATTCTCGAGGCGGCCGATGTACACCGCGTCAGCAAGTATTATCACATGGTGGATTCAAAGAGGATGGTCGCGGAGGTGAAGGAGGCGATTGGCGGCATCAGCATGGAAGTGGACGGCGTGGAACGCAACCACGTCGGCTGGGAGGAGTGGGCTATCACCGCGCGCATCGACGCGCACGATTACTTCGACGCGGCGTGGAGGGCGATCCTTTGCCATCAGTCGCAATTGCCCGGCTACGGCCCGCTGATCGATTTGCCGCGCGAAAAATTAATGAAGTTATGGAGTATCGGCACGTTTATTCGGATTTTCAGTCTGGTGAACGGGGGGAGGATGGTCGAAACGGATCTGTTCGAGGGGTTGAGAGATCAGTAGGTCGGGATTAATCCCGACCTACCTCGTTATCCCATCTGCTTTTTCATCGCCATCTTCAGCGCGGTCTTGTAGACCATTCCCAACTTTTCCTGCATGGCCTTGTCTTCCGAAGACAGGTCCTTTGCCTGGGCGAACTGGGCGTCGGTCTGCGCGACGAGGCCGCCGAGCATGTCCATGAACTGAGGCGTGATTTCCTTTTCGTGCTCGGTGAGAAACTTTTCGACCGCGGCGGCATCGGGCAGTTCGAGCATCTGTTCGATCAGGGCCACCTCGGGCGGCGGCGCGCTGGCCTCGCGCAGGACTTCCACGATCTTTTGTAATTTGCCCATGCGCTCGTAATCGTTCTTGTCCGAGGCCTGTTTTAACATCTGATTGACCACTTCGACCGCGTCCTGTGTGAAGTTTTGCAGGTTGTCGCGGGCGGCTCTGGCAATGTCCTGTTGCGCCAAAATGGACTCGACAAAATCCTGCGCCTGTTTGAGGCGCGCCTCCATTTGGCGGTCAATCTCGTTGGTGTAATCCAGAAGTTTCTCGCGCAGGTCTTCGAGTTTCTTTTTCTCGTCGCCGTTGGACTTGTCAATGCGTTCGGTGAGCGCCTGGAAGAAGACGTAATCCATCCCGCCGCGCGCCAGGCTGACGTAGGCGCGCAGGCGCGAGTCGTTGGGAGAGGCGATCATCAACTCGAGCAGTTTCTCGCGGGTGAGACCCTGTCCCGCCTCCTGCAGGGACCTGGCGGCCGCTTCCATTTCCTGGACGGATTCTTTCAGCCCGCGGCCGAACTCGGTCTCTTTCAGCAATTGCTCCTGCAGGGCGACCATGGCCTCGGCCAGTTTTTCCTGGCGGCTGGCCGCGGCGGATTGGGCCAGGCGGCTGAACAGGGCGAAGAACTGTTCGTCGAGCAGTTTCTCGTTTTGCTTGAGAATCTCGGAGCGGACGTCCGCGCTGGAGGCCTGTAACAGCCGGTCGATCAGGCCGACTCGCTCCTGCTGCGCCTTGAGCATTTCGGGCGTGATGCCGTCCTTGCCGAGGATGGTCTCGACCATTGATTCATAGGTCAGGTTGGCCTGCGGTTTGAGCAGGTAGCCTTTGCGCTTCTCCGCAGGCAGGCGGTCAGTGACCTGCTTGATGAGCGGGCCAATCAACCTCTCCTGCTCGTTGACCGGCAGGGCCAGTTCGGGAGGGAAGTAGGTGAGCAGGAGTTCTTTTTCGTTGTCGTGATAGACGATGGGCGTGGCGAGGCGGCCTTCGTGTCCGCAATACGGACAGCGGACGTAATTGGAGACGCCGCCCAGCAGGCGCTGTTTCGCGCCCGGGTCGGAGGTCACGTCGAAGAGTTGTTCCACGTTGGCGGGGACGGGCTGTTTACAGCGCGGGCAGGAGACTTGGGTTTGAGGCATGATGAGGTTTCCGATTTACGATTTTGGATTTGCGATTGACGATTGTGGGCTATTGTACCATCGGGAGAAGTCTTTGGACGCGGTCGAGCGCGTAGGGACGCGGATATTTCTTTCTAAACACGAAGGTCACGAAGGATGCACAATGTTTGGAGACTCTTTTTCTTTCTATATTATTTTTCGATGCCGTCAAGGATTATGAAATCACCAGAATCAAAACCCACCGCAATATCTCGCTTTTTTCGCTCACCCAATAAAAATTTTCGATTTACCAATTGACACATCACCTTTGTTGCTAAACCAGCAAAACCCAAACAAAGAACATATTCACCTATATTGGCAACCTCAGTTTTGGAAATTAGACGATAGATTTCTTTGAGGACTTGAGAGTTGGCGTATCGTGCTTCGGGTAAATATGAGTCGTCGTCTTCTACCGCCCAATCTCCCGTTTCATCGTCAGGATCAAACTTGGTTGAGCCAGAGAGGTACAAGCCAGCACTGACTTCACCATTTTCAAGAACAGGATTGAATAACCCAAACCAGAAGGCATTGATTTTTTCCGTTGGTGGTTCGCTAGACAATACTTTTTCCAGCCAGGCGCGAAGTCTTTCAACATCGCCTTCAAAATCCAATTGGCGGATATTTGCCCAAACAGGATTTGGCGAATTTGTTTCGCAATAATCTAACAGTTGAAACATGCCGCTCCTTACATTTGGCGCTGACGTAACTATGTTCTTTGTGTAATCGAACATTTTTTCAAAATCAAAACTCATGTTAATTTTTCCTCTGTTTATGTTCAAGTCATCCGCGTAATCTGCGTTCCAAATCACCGCGGCAATGAGAAGCAAATCTTCGCGCCGGTGTTGGGTTGAGGAAATCATCCACGAACGGGTCACGAATAAACGAATGTCGCGCGCCTGCGTTTGATTATTCGTGGTTGGAATTCGTAGATGGTTCGTTTGATGAAGCGCGGCACAGTTTCCGTTGGTTGAATTATACGACAATCACTGGAAGTTCCTGCGGTATAATCCAATCGTGACATCCCGTCCACGAGTCCGCGCATTGAAATTAGCCGCCGAAGTCCGCCGGCGATTGACACAGGCGTTGGGACAGCCTGTCAAGGTGATCCTCTTTGGCTCGCAGGCGCGCGGCGACGCAACCCGTGATTCGGATATCGATCTATTCGTGATCCTTCCCGAATTGGATGACCAGACGCGTTTTCTTGTCTCTGATGTCACTTGGGAAGTGGGTTTCGAGGCGGGCAAAGTCATCTCGGCAATACCGGCCACCCAGGAAAAAATGAAACGCTATGGCTTCATGCCGTTGTATCGGAATGTGAAAAAAGAGGGGATTCCCGCATGACAAAAAAGCCGCCCTACTCGAAAGAGTTGATTCAATATCGCATGGAACGCGCCCGCGAGACATTGAGCACGGCGAAACTATTGCGCGATCAAAATGCGGATGCGGCCAGCATTGTCAACCGCGCGTACTATGCCATGTTCTACGCCGCGCTTGCCATCCTTGCGACCATTGGCGAAGAAACATCGAAACACAGCGGCGTTCTGGCGTTGTTCGACAGGAATTTCATCAAGACAGGCATTCTGCCGAAAGAAATGGGAAAATTCCTGCACACTGCCTTTGACGCGCGTCAAACGGGGGATTACGAAGACAAACTGGAAATTTCACGTGCGATGGCAGAGCGAATCGTGGAATTTGCCGTTCAGTTTGTCAATTCCATCGAAGAAAAACTTCGAGACCAGATTTGATTTTCACGGGGAACATTAGAATTTTCCTCCGCGTAATCCGCGTCCTGCATTTCAACGCGGCAACGAGAAACAAATCTTCGCGCCCGTGCGCGTGGACGAGTCTGCCCAGATTCTTCCGCCGTGGGCCTCGACGATGGCGCGGGCAAGGTAGAGTCCCAGCCCAGCGCCTTTGGTCTGTTTGACGGCATTGGTCGAGCGATAGAAGCGGTCGAAGATGTGCGGCAGGTCCTTGGCCTCGATGCCCGGGCCCTCGTCACTGACGCACACGATCACCTGTTCAGGCCGCGCCGAGCCGCTGACGCGGATCTCGCCTTCGGGCGCGTATTTCAACGAGTTGGACACGAGGTTGGCGAGCACCTGTTCGATGCGCGTCTCGTCCGCGAGGATGACGGGAAACTTTTCGGGGAAGTCGGTGACGAGGCGATGCTTCGGGGCTTGCGCCGCGAAGCGTTCGGTCACGCGGGACGCGAGGCTGGGGAGGGACACATCGGCGCGGTTCAGGCTGAGACCGCCCGCCTGCAAACGCGAGGCGTCGAGCAGGTCGTCAATCATCTTCGAGAGGCGGTCCGCCTCCTCTTCGATGACCGCCAGCGAATCGCTGATGGTGTGCTTGTCCCATTTGGCGTCGTCGCGGCGCAGGGTGGACGCGTACCCTTTGATGAGCGCGACTGGGGTGCGCAGTTCGTGACTGACCACAGAAATGAAGGTGCTTTTGATCTCCTCGGCGGTGCGGAAGTGGGTGATGTCGCGCACGCTGACGATGACGTTGCGCAGCCTGCCTTCGGGCGAGAGGAGCGGCGCGTAGGTCACGCCGACCGGCACGGGCGGAGGCTCGGGGCGTTCGAGGTCGCCTTCCACGTAAAGTGTTGCGTTGGGTGTGAGCGGCCAGCCGTTGGCTTCGGCCTCTTCGAGGGTCTCGCCCTGCGGCTCGCGCGCCCAGCGGATGACCTCCGCGTGGGGGCGGCCGATCAACTCATCGTGAGTCTGACCGTAGAGTTTTTCGAAGGCGTCGTTGGCGCGCTCGATGGTCAGGTCGGCGTTAAGGATGAGGATGCCGTCCGCGGCGGAATCGAGCAAGGCGTCGAGGCGCTGTTTCTCGTAGTTGACCTGTCCATATAAACGGGCGTTATAAACCGCGATGGCGGCCTGGTTGGCGAAAGAGCCGAGCAGGATTTTGTCGTTGGCGGAGAACAGGTCGGGATAGTTGCGGAAGATGAAGATCACGCCAATGACCTGTCCGTGCGCGGCGAGGGGCAGGCCGACGCCGTTGAGCAATCCCATGCTGGCGGTGTAGGTCAGGTCCTTCAACATGCGGTTGAGTTCCGCCACGTTGAGGTCGGAGACCTTTTCCTCGGCCAGAAGGGGGGTGAGGTAACTGAGAAAGGCGGGCGGGATGCCGTGCGCGGCCGCCACGCGCCAGCCATCGGTTTCCTTCAACGCGATCAGGCCGGCCTGTCCCGCCAGGATTTCGATGGAGACGCGCAGGATGCGCGCCAGCAGTTTCTCCAGGTCGAGTTCCTGGGTGATCAGGCGCGTGATTTCGAGCAGGTAGTCTCGTTGGCGGACGCGGAAATCGGGGAGCACGATGCGGATTGTATCACCGGGGCGAGGTTGGTTCGCGTAAGAGTTTCGTATATGTTGGGCCGGGAGGCATCGTATAGACAAGCGCTTAAAAATGCAAAGAAAATGCAATTTCAAAAATCATTGACTGCGAACCCCCCGTACATTAAAATGACCTAACAATTGAGTCTGTAGTACCGATGGATACGGACGCAGAGACCCCGGACTTGGATTTGGTCGCTTTTCATTCGTTTATTTTGAGAGAGTCCGGGCGAGCAAATAGCGAAACCGACCGTATTGGTCTGTTTTGCTATCTGTTTTTTTAAATTGGCAGTTGTCAGTCCCGAAGAGAATCTACGTTCCTTCGAAAGGATGTCAAACCGATATGAAAACTTCCTATGTCCTTCGGCAGATTTATTCATGGTTGACGCCGCTGGTGTTATTATCCTTGTTGTTGGTGGTCATGGCTCTACCTCAGACTGCTCGAGCGGCGGTGTCAGCTGGGTATTCCGAGTATTACATTCCCGGCGGCTCGGAACAGCTTCGAGCCATTCTGGTGGATAATGATAACGATCCGGTGATCGCGGCTAACCTCTATAACGTCATTACGGTCACGATCGCGGTGGACGGCGTGACCGTTTATTACGACCATTGGGAAAACGGTTACGGGACCGGCAGTACCGGCGCGGATGAAACCTATGTGGGCAACATGGGCGATATTTTGACGTTCGAATCACCCGCCATCCCGTCGAATCCTCGCTCGCCAGGCGATGCCTGCGCAGGCAGTACCAATCCCGGCGGCGCTTCCACGAGTTGTTATGACGGGCGCGATCGCTTGTACATTGTGGGAGGCGCCGTGTCCGTTGCCCAGGTTTTCTGGCCGTCGAATGTGGGCACGGTCTATGCCAATGCGTGGGAGATTTATCCCGTCAAGCCCTACCAGACGAGCTACACGATCCCGGCCGGGGAGGATCTGCAAGCCGCGCGCGGCTACGATGATATGACCAATGTCTATGTGATCGCGCAAGCCACGCAGGACGGCACCACGATCCAGATCAACGATCCCGCGGTCGCGGGCGTGGAAGTGACTGCAAACCTGAATCGCGGCGAGGTCACCCAGCTCTTTCACATCAACAACGGCACGACGGTGACGGGAACGTTTCCGATTCAGGTGCAGTTTATCCTTGGGCGGCCCCAGGCGGGTACCGCATCCGACACGCGCAGTTATACGGCTGTGCCAAGCGGTCTTTGGGGTACTTCCTATTACGGACCGGTCCCCAGCTACACCGCCGGCGGCACCGATACCGACCTGTATATCTACAACCCCTCCGGCTCTCCTTTGACGATCAATTACGAGGACGGTTCTGCCACCGGCTCCTTCGTCGTTCCGGCCAACTCGACGCGCAGTTTCCAGGAAATGACATTACATTATGTGCCGTCCGCCTCTGCTGTTTACCTAGAGGCTGCCTCCGCTTTCTGGGCGATTGGCTCCTATGATACCGAAAGCGCCAACTACAATTACGGTTTCAGCCTGCTCCCGGTCGACACTCTGACGGATGAATATTTCATCGGCTGGGCGCCCGGCACGACCGACCTTTCCGCAAACGGCTCGCCGGTGTATGTCACACCGACGGCCGATGGTACCACTGTCTTCGTGGACTACAGCCCCGTGGACGGCACGGTGGACGCCAGTTACACGCTGGACCGCATTCAGATGCAGCGTCTGTTCGATCCGGACAACGACAATACGGGCATGCACGTGTGGGCGACCGCGCCCATTGTCCTCGTCTGGGGTGAGGATGATGAGACCTCGGCTATCGGCAATCCATACATCGATGCGGGGTACACCATTCTCCCCCTGAACGTAGAGTGGATCGATGCTGTGGTCACGATCGAAAAGACGGCCGACCCGGAGATCATCGCGACCGGCCCCGGCCAAGTCTCTGTGTTTACGCTGGTGATCAATACGGATGCATATTCCTTGGACGATGTGTTTGTCGTGGATACCCTGCCTGCGGTGTGGGCGTACGTTCCGGGAAGTACGACGATCACCTTGCCCGACAATAGCACCATTACCGGTGCGGCCGCGGACCCCGATATCGCCGGTCAGGACCTGACCTGGGACGCCTTCCCGGTCGATCCGCTGGACATGAACCCGAATGAAACTCTGACAATCGAGTATTCCGCCATCACGACCGCGACGCCGCCGCTTGGTTACAGCATCAATGAGGCTTCGGTCACGGGTACGAGAGGCGCGGAGACGTTCAACAGCACCGATTCCGCCGTCATCTACCTTTCGGACCTCGATTTGGAGAAAACATCCAGCGCAGGAGGCACTGCCAGCCCCGGCGATACGATCACGTACACCATCACGGTCACAAACACCGGTAGTACGTCTCAGACAGATGTGGTCGTTACCGACCCGCTGCCCGCCGGAACGACCTATGTCCCCGGCAGTACCCAGGTGACGGCACCTGTATTGGCCGGTACAGTGGGAGACGCGTTCGACGCGATTGCTTTCACCGGCAATCAGGACAGCAATGGCGCGGCGGTCCCAAATTGGTCGGGGGACTGGATAGAAGTCGGTGAGGCCGATGGCGCCGCGGCCGGCGATGTTGCAGTCGTCACGGATGTCAGCAACTACCAACTGCGATTGCAGAATGCCGCTAACGGCGTTCTCCGCGACGTTGACCTTTCCGCCTGTACCTATGCGACTTTGAGCTTCGACTATCGCCGCGTGGGATTGGACCTTGCCACCGATTATGCCCGCTTGAGCATCGGTCCCAACGGCACATTGACGACCGACCTTGCCGATTTTGCCGGTCCGGGCAACGATGCGACCTACAAGAGTTACCTGGTCGACATCACCGCCTGGATCAGCGCGCAGACCCGCATTCAATTGCTCACTTCCGCCACGGCGGATGCCACGGACATTGTCTACTTCGATAATGTTCAGATTGATTGTTATACCACCGCCACCAACGCCGGAGGCGCGCCGCCGAATCTCGTCACAGCCGCGGATAATATTGACCTGCCTCCCGGCTCCTTGATGACGATTACATTCCAGGTTGTGGTGAATAATCCGGTGCCGCCCGGCCAAACGGAAGTTGTGAATACCGTGACTGTCACTTCCAACGAACAGCCGGACCCGATTCAGGATACGGTAACGGACGTACTGGATATCCCGGTCGACGTTTGGCTGGACAAGCGGATCTCGGACGACACTCCGAACGTGGGTGACACGGTCACGTTTACGCTGGTCGTCACCAACGATGGGCCGGGTACGGCCACGAATGTCGAAGTGACGGATGTCGTGCCCGACGGTTACACCTATGTGCCTGCCTCCATCGCGGGCGGCGACACACAGGACGATACCGACCCGGCCGGCACCGGCCTGGTGTGGACGATTGCCAGCCTGCCGCCCGGCGCGGGCAACGCCGTGAGCCTGACCTACCAGGCCACGGTGGTCTACCCTGCCACCACATATGACAACTACGCCGAGGTCACCGCGCACGACCAGACCGACGTCGACTCGACTCCGGGGAACGGACAGCAGACACCGGACGAAGACGACGACGACACCGTGACCGTCATCGTTGGCGGAATCCCCGCTCCCGCCATTGACATCCGCAAGAACACCGAAGGCCCGGACAGCCAGCCCGTGTTGAGCGGTTCCAACGTGACGTTCACGCTGGTGGTGGACAACATCGGGAACGTGGATTTGACCAACGTCGTCGTGACCGACCCGTTGTGCGATGTCGGCCCGACGTACGTCAGCGGCGATGTCGGCGCGGACTCCGTCCTTGGGGTTGACGAAACGTGGACCTACACCTGTACCATCAACAACATCACGGTGGACTTCACGAACACGGCCGACGTAAGCGGCACCCCGCCCTCGGGTCCGGATGTGACCGACAGCGATCCCAGCAGTGTGGACGTCGTCAACCCGGCCATCCAGGTGGATAAGACGCTGACCAATGTCAATTTCATCAATCCGTCCCTCATGGACATCACCTATTCCATCGTCGTCACGAATACCGGCGATGTGGACTTGACCAACGTCCAGGTGACGGATAACCTGACTACGGCCTTCCCGGCGCCCGCCACGTTTACCGTGCAGTCCGTGCTCAGCGCCGACTTCACCGTCAACCCGGCTTACAACGGCAGGACGAATGTCAACCTGCTGGCCGGCACGGATACGCTTGCGGTCGGCGCGACCGGCACGATTACTCTCGTGGTTCGTGTGAACACCGGCGGCGACGCGGACGATTACACCAACACCGCTGTCGGCACGGGCGAGGACCCGACCGGCGGCACCGTTCAGGACGACGGCTCCGCCACCGGGCCGGTATTCGCCGATCCCGCGCTGACCAAAGCCGCCACTCCCTCCCAGGCCGGCGTCGGCGACACGGTCATCTTCACGATCACCGTGACCAACAACGGCACGCAGACCGCCACGAATGTCATTGTGACGGATCCCCTGCCGGACAACCTCGACATCGTCAATGTGACGATCAATCCTCCGGCCGCGGGCACGTTCGTCGTCATCCCGCCGCGCACGGTCCAGGTGGACCTCGGCGACGTGGACGTTGACGAGGTGATCGTCATCACCATCGAGACCATTGTCAACGGATTGGGCAATCCGCCCATCGTGAACGAGGCCGTTCTGACGACCACTTCGGTTACCGACCTCCTGCCAAACGACGTGGATGCTGTTACGTTGACCATCGGCGACCCCAACGCCGCACTGCCCGCCACTGGCTTCGCCCCCGGTGTGACCACTGTCCTGCCCCGCCAGCCGGAGGAGAAATCCTACTCTGCCTTGAGCGGCGTCTGGCTGGAGATTCCGCGGCTGGGCATCGACGCCGAGATCGTGGGTGTGCCGAAGGTGAAGGGCGCCTGGGATGTGACCTGGCTCAACAATCAGGTGGGCTGGTTGCAGGGCACGGCCTTCCCCTCCTGGTCGGGCAACAGCGTGATCACCAGCCACGTGTACCTGCCGAACGGAAAGCCCGGCCCGTTCGTTAACCTGTCCCAACTCCGCTGGGGCGACAAGGTCATCGTGCACGCCTTCGGTTATCGCTACACGTACGAGGTGCGGCAGAATGCGAAGGTGAAGCCCGACGACACCTCCGTCCTGCGCCACGAGGACCGGCCCTGGGTGACCCTCCTGACCTGTCTCGGCTACGACGAAGTCACTAACTCATACGCCAGCCGCTTCGTGGTCAAGGCGGTGATGCTGCAGGTGGAGGAAGATACACACCTTTACAGCCGCTGATGAATCAAAACGGCGCATCGCAGGATGCGCCGTTGACTTTAACCCGCCGGGCGGTTACTTTACCTTGAATTCCTTCTCCGCCAATGTGACCGCATCCTCGAGGATTGCCAGCCCGTCATTGACCTCGGATTTGGAGATGGACAGCGGCGGCGCGATGCGGATGACGCTCTGGCCGCATCCCAGCAGTAACAGGCCGCGCTCGAAGGCCAGGTCCACCACGCGATCCTGGAGTTTGTCGGCGGGCGCCTTGGTTTCCTTGTTCATCACGAACTCCACGCCGATCATCAGGCCGATGCCGCGCACGTCGCCCATGGACGGATGCCGCGCCTGGATCTCGGCCAGCGCGTCCAGCGTATATTGCCCCACCTCGGCGGCGTTATCCATATAATCCTTTTCGATCAGGTCCATCGTCGCCAGCGCCGCGGCGCACGAGACCGGATTCCCGCCGAAGGTGTTGCCGTGCGATCCCTTCTCCCAATCCATGATGTCGCGGCGGGCGATGCACGCGCCGAGCGGCATGCCCGAGGCGATTCCCTTCGCCGCGGTGACGATGTCCGGCTCCACGCCGAAATGCTCGATGGCCCACCACTTGCCGGTGCGCCCCATGCCGCATTGCACTTCGTCCACGATCAGCAGGATATCGTGTTCGTCGCACAGTTCGCGCAGTGCGGGGTAGAAGCCCGGCGGCGGCACGATGTAACCGCCCTCGCCCTGGATCGTCTCCACCAGGATTCCCGCCACCTCCTCCGGCGGTAGAACGTGCTCGAGGATCTGTTCCTTGATGTACCGTACCACGGTCTCCCCATCGTCCTCGCCCTTGCGGCGCTCGAGCACCGGGCGGTACGGATTGGGGAACGGCGCGTGAAGCACGCCATTCATCAAGGGGTAAAACCCCTTGTGATATTTGGGCTTGCTGGCTGTGAAAGTCACCGCGCCCATCGTCCGCCCGTGGAACGCGCCGGTGAATCCGATGAAATTGCTCCGCCCGGTGTGATAGCGCGCCAGCTTGATGGCCGTTTCCACCGCCTCGGTCCCGGAGTTGGTCACGAACGAAACGCCGTAATCGTCGAAGGGCGCAATGTCCGCCAGTTTCTCGGCCAGTTGAATCCATGTTTCGTGATAAAAATCGGACGAGATGTGAATGAACTTCTCGGCCTGTTGCTGAATCGCCTTCACCACCTTCGGATGCGCGTGCCCGGTGGCGGCGACTGCGATGCCGGCCATGAAATCCAAAAAGCGATTCCCATCCACATCCCACACAAAGCTTCCCTTCCCGTGGCTCATTACAAACGGGTACCCGCGTGGATAAGAGGGCGAGACAACGGCAGAATCGCGTTTGATCAACGCGCGGGCCTTCGGCCCCGGCAACTTCATCGGTTCCATAGACACTCCTTGAATGTGCGGACGTTTCGTCCGGGATCGTAAACTGGATGACATGCTCCGCCTCTTTCGGGACCTCGAGCCTGTCTCCGCTAAACGTTCGACGCTCAACCTTCGGCCTTCAACCTGGCCAGCGCCAGCGCGCCCAGCAGACCGGCGTCGTCGCCGAGTTCCGCCCTGGCGATGACCAGCCCCTCCAGGTAGCGCGGGTGAAAGACATGTTCCCGCAGGCTGGCCTCGAACGGCTCGAAGAGCAGGGGGCCGCTCATTGAAACGCCGCCGCCGAGGATCACAATCGAAGGATCGAAGATGTGCAGGTAGTTGGCAACACCGATTCCCAGGTACCTGCCGGCGCGGGCGTAAGCCTTGCGCGCCAGCCTGTCGCCCTGCATGGCGGCCTCGGCGATTTTTTTGGCCGAGGGCTTTCCCGTCAGAACGGATTTTTTCCCTGCGGCAAGTTCATCTGCCACGAAGCGCTCGATGCCCGTCCCGGAGGAAAAAGCCTCGAGATGACCGCGGAACCCGCATCCGCACACCGGCGCGGAACGGCTCGCATCCACGGTGACGTGTCCCAGCTCGGCGGCCAGCCCGTGATGTCCCTGCAGGAGGCGGTCGCCGATGATCACGCCTCCGCCCACGCCGGTGCTGATCGTCAGGTAGAGCACGTTGTGATGGCCGCGTCCCGCGCCGAACTTCCATTCGGCCAGCCCCGCCAGGTTGGCGTCGTTATCCAGAAAGGTGGGCACGCCGAATTGTTCGGCCAGTTTGGCCGTGAGAGGAAACTCACGCCATTCCTTGATATTCGGCGTCGTCATCACCACACCGCTATGCGGGTCAAGCGGACCCGGCGCGGAGACGCCGATGGCCTTCACCTTCCCGTCCCTTGGCCGGACAGAGTCTACCAGCCCCACCAGTCGGTCGAAGACCTTTTCACCGGGCGCATGGCTTTGAATCCGTTGTAATTGAATGGGCGAATGACTTTCGTGCGCGTACACGGCGGCGCGTATTTGCGTGCCGCCGATATCTATGGCGATAACGTATCCCATGCGGTTATTATAACCCAGCCCGTTGACTCCCTTTCCGAACCCTGCTATATTCCCTTTTATGAACAGCCCGAAAAACACAGCGGGACGCGCCCTCGGCGCCTGGCAAACCCTCGTCCGCCTGCTTTCGCCGGGGCTGGGCATCAAACGGTGGATGCTGATGGTGCTGGCGGGGTTGACATTTCTCGGCGTCGGGCTTGCGATTTTGTTGCTGGATTTTTACCGAACCGAATCCACCAATGAGACCCTGCTGACGATTCTCTCCTATGCCTCTTTGCGTTTTCTGCCGCGTATCGTTCGCGTGTTGGTCTTTGGGGGGATCGGAATGGGATTTCTCGTTTACGGCATCTGGGGCTTGAACCGCGCCTTCCTGCGGCCCTTCGTGCAACCCGGGCGCAACGTGGTGGATCAACTCGCGGAATTCAACCGCCGCTCGCGCGGACCACGCGTGGTCGTCATCGGCGGCGGACACGGGCTGGCTACCCTGTTGCGCGGCCTCAAGGATCATACCCGCAACCTGACGGCCATTGTCACAGTGGCCGACGACGGCGGTTCGTCCGGCCGCCTGCGCGAGAGCCTCGGCATCCTGCCGCCCGGCGACATCCGTAACTGCCTCGCGGCCCTCTCCAACGACGAGGATATGCTCACCCGCCTGTTCCAATATCGCTTCAGCGGCGAGCCCGGCCTCGACGGTCATTCCTTCGGCAACCTCTTCATCACGGCCCTGAGCGACATTACCGGCAGTTTCGAGGAAGCCGTGGCCGAATCGGGGCGCGTGCTTTCGGTGAGCGGACGCGTACTCCCCTCCACACTGCACGACGTCAGGCTGGTGGCCGACGTGCAATTGCCCGATGTGGTCTATCAAGTGCGCGTGGAAGGGGAGAGCCGCATCCCCGTCGTTTCGGGACAGGTGCGCCGCGTCTGGCTCGAACCGAACAATGCTCCCGCCTTTCCCCCGGTCATCAAGGCCATTCTGAACGCCGAGATGATCGTCGTCGGGCCGGGCAGCCTGTACACGAGTATTCTGCCCAACCTTCTGGTGCATGACTTGATGGCCGCCGTCCGTTCCAGCCGCGCCATCAAGGTTTACGTCTGCAATATCGCCACACAGGCGGGCGAGACCGAATCCTATTCCTGCTACGACCATGTTCGCGCGCTCGAAGAACACGTCGGCGAGGACTTGTTCGACGTGGTGGTCTGCAACGAAGACTATTCCGCCCCGCTCCCGGACGCCTCGGCCTGGGTGCGCGCCGACGCGCGTTCCCTCCGCGACGAGCGAATGTACTGCGCCGACCTCGTTGACGTCAGTCATCCCTGGCGGCACGATTCGGTTAAGCTTGCACAGGTGCTGATGGATCTATATTTCGAACGGACAGGGCCTTTGAGTTAACGATTACTCTCCAGGTCCCAGGGGCCGGCAGTAATTCCTTGCGAGTTCGTTATAATAAGATGATTACATTTGTCCCCTCGTTTTGGGGTAAAATGTATCGTGAATTTATTCACAAACAACATACGGAGGTTTCCCATGGCAGTCAAAGTTGGCATCAATGGGTTTGGTCGTATCGGACGCCAGGTGCTCAAGGCGATCCGCGATTATTACCCGAAGGAACTCGAGGTCGTTGCCTTCAACGACATCGGAGATATGAAGACGATGGCGCATCTTCTGAAGTACGACTCGAACTATGGCCGTTTCGACGGCAAGGTCGAGGTCGAAGAGGACGCCCTCGTCATTGACGGTAGAAAAGTCAAGGCCTTCAAAGAGACCGACCCCGCCGCCATCCCGTGGGGCGACCTGGGCGTGGATATCGTCATCGAGTCCACCGGCCTGTTCACCATCAAGGAAGACGGCGTCAACAAGAAGGGCAAGACCGTGAAGGGCGCGGTCAATCACATCACGCACGGCAAAGCCAAAAAGGTCATTATCTCGGCCCCGGCCGAAGGCGAGGACCTGACCATCGTGCTGGGTGTGAACGAGGACAAGTATGACCCGAAGACGCATCACGTCGTCTCGAACGCATCCTGCACGACCAACGGCCTGGCCCCGGCGGTGAAGGTCGCTCACGACAAGTTCAAGATCGTGCGCGGCTTCATGACCACCATCCACTCGTACACCAACGACCAGAAGATCCTCGACCTGCCGCATTCCGACCTGCGCCGCGCCCGCGCCGCCGCCATGAGCATCATCCCGACCTCGACCGGCGCGGCCAAAGCCCTGAAACTGGTCATCCCCGATATGTCCGGCAAACTGGATGGGTATGCCCTGCGCGTCCCGACTTCGACAGTCTCTATCATTGACCTGACCGCCGAGTTCGAAATCGCCGCCACCACCGAGGAACTGCGCCAGGCCTACCGCGAGGCCGCCCAAACCCCGCGCCTCAAGGGTATCCTGCAGGCCGTGGACGAGCCTCTGGTCAGCATTGACTACAAAGGCGACTCCCATTCCTCATCTGTTGACCTTCCCTTCACGCAGGTGCTCGGCAAGGAAAAGAGCACTTTCGCCAAGATCGTTGCCTGGTACGACAACGAATGGGGCTACTCCGTCCGCACCGCGGATTTGGCCGCTCTCATGGCAAAGAGTCTGTAAGAGGTACACGGGCAAACGCGTACACAGGTACACAAGTAGATACGAAAGCGTGGTTGACTTGTGTACCTGTTTACTTGTGTACGTGTCTACCTTCCACGGAGAAAACCCATGAACAAAAAGACAGTCAAAGACATTGACCTCAATGGCAAGCGCGTGCTCATGCGCGTGGACTTCAACGTGCCGATGGCGGACGGCAAGGTGACGGACGACAAGCGTATAAAAGCCTCATTGCCGACCATTCAGTATGTCCTCGAACAGGGTGCGTCGGTAATTCTGATGAGTCATTTGGGACGACCGAAAGGCGGGCCGGACCTGGAGTTCAGCCTGAAGGCCGCTTCGGAAGTTCTGGCGAACCTGCTGGGTCGTCCCGTTAAAATGGCGCCCGATTGCGTTGGTTCCGAAGTGGAGGAAATGGCGAAAGCGCTCAGGCCCGGCGAAGTGCTCATGCTCGAAAACACGCGCTTCCACGCGGGCGAGGAGAAGAACGACCTCGACCTCGCTAGGCAGATGGCCGCGCTCGGCGAAGTGTACGTCAACGACGCGTTCGGGTCCGCGCACCGCGCTCATTCCTCCACCGAGGGTGTGGCGCGCTTCCTGCCCGCCGTTTCGGGCTTTCTGATGGAACAGGAACTGGAATATCTCGGCCGCGCCGTATCGAATCCCGAACATCCCTACATTGCTATCCTCGGCGGCGCCAAGATCAGCGACAAGATTCTCGTCGTCGAGACACTGCTCGCCAAATGCGACAAACTCATCATCGGCGGCGGCATGGCCAACACGTTCCTCGCGGCCAAAGGCTTCAACGTGCAGGACAGCCTCGTCGAGGCCGCCTCGATTGACACGGCCAAAGCCATCCTGGCAAAGGCGGGCGATAAACTCATCCTGCCCGTGGACGCGGTCATCGCGGATAAGTTCGAGGCCGAGGCGCAGAGTCAGGTTGTGGATGCGGATAAGGTCCCTGCGGGCTGGCGCATCATGGACGTAGGCCCGAAGACGCTGGAGAGTTACAAACGCGCCTTGGACGGAGCCCGCCTCGTCGTCTGGAATGGCCCCGTGGGCGTCTTCGAGATGCCGAAGTTCGCGGAGGGGACGTTCGCCCTCGCGAAACTGCTGGCCGGGTCCGGCGCGACCACCGTCATCGGCGGCGGCGATTCCGCCAGCGCGGTCAAGAAGGCGGGCGTCGCCAAACAGATGACGCACGTCTCGACCGGCGGCGGCGCTTCGCTGGAATTCCTGGAAGGCAGGGAACTGCCCGGCGTGGCGGCTTTGCTCGATAAATGACGATCAGGCATCCAGGCAGGCCGCGCCCAGCGCGGCCTGCTTTTGTGTTTCAATTTACTCACAATTTACGCGGGGGCAACCTGATTTTACAAGCCTCGGCTATAATTCGGGACAATTGTAGAGAAGGAAAAACCCTATGCCTTTCAACGCTGGCGAAAACGTCGGGCCATATCGCATCATCGAGCAGTTGGGACAGGGCGGCATGGCCACGGTCTACAAGGCGTACCACGCCTCGCTCGACCGTTATGTAGCTTTGAAAGTCCTGCATCCCGCCTTTACCGAGGATCAAACCTTCATCGCGCGTTTCCAGCGCGAGGCGCGGCTGGTGGCCAAACTCGACCATCCCCACATCGTCCCGGTCTACGACTTTTCCAGCCACGAGGGGCGGCCTTACCTGGTCATGAAATTCATCGAGGGGGAGACGCTCAAGGCGCGCATGGCGCGCGGCCCGCTCGAATCGGGCGAATTATCCAGGATCATCGAAGCCGTCGGCGCGGGACTCGCGTACGCGCACAAGACGGGCATCCTCCATCGCGACATCAAACCCTCCAACGTCCTGCTCGCGCCCGACGGTTCGATCTATCTTGCGGACTTCGGCCTGGCGCGCATTGCCCAGGCGGGGGAATCCACCCTGTCCTCCGACCAGATCATGGGCACGCCGCAATACATTTCCCCCGAACAGGCCATGGGCAAGAAGGACCTGGACGAAGGCACGGACATCTATTCATTCGGTGTAATGCTGTACGAGATGGTCGTCGGGCAGGTGCCGTTCAGCGCGGACACGCCCTTCTCGATCATTCACGACCACATCTACTCGCCCCTGCCGATGCCGCGCGTGATCAACCCGAACGTGCCCGAATCGGTGGAGCGCGTGTTGCTCAAGGCCCTCGCCAAGGAACGCGCCGACCGTTTCGCAGACGTGACCTCGATGGTCGCGGCCTTCGAGCAGGCCTGGCAGGCGGCGGGCATTCCGATGCAGGGCACGAGCGTCACGCTCGCGTCGAAGAAGGCGGCGCCCGGACCCTCCGTAAAGACCGAGGCGCGTCCCGTCCCGCAAGCGGTCGCCGCGAAAGAAGCCAGGCCCAAAAAGGGCCGCTGGTGGGCCGGGTGCCTGACCGCGGCCTTGGTCGTGCTGTGCCTGTTTGCGGCGTTCATCGTCATTCGGAATAACCGTCAGCCGCCGGACGGCCCGGGGACGACCGCGACAGCCAAAAGTCCCGCGACGGAAGCGGCGACCAGGCCTTCCACGTCCCTCCCGCCGAAGGATGAGCCGACGCCGGTCGTCTCGCCGGTCATCCAGGCTGCTCTCGAGCGCGTCAAGAAGAATCCCGAGGATCCGTACGCGCACCTCGACCTGGCGGTGGCATACTGGGACGCCGACCAGCCGCGTCTCGCCTATGAGGCCCTGACCCAGGCGACCGTCCTTGCCGGGGAGAATGAGGCCTTCTTTCTCGACGCGGCCAGGGTATTCGAGGAGCGCGAGGCCTGGGTGGGGGCGGCCGGCATGTACCTGCGTGCCGTACGGACTCATCCCATCAACGAACCGTACCCGCCCGAACTGAAAGACCACCTGAACGAATCCGTCTACAAGGCTTCCATCCAGCCGGATATGCCGGCTTACCTGCCGTTCGAATCCATCACGCGCGTGGACGAGCCGCTTTCGCTGGCGGCGCAGTCGCGCCACGCATTCTACAATATCAACCAGGAGGAGGGGCTGGCGTTCCTGAACCAGCTCAAGCGCCTCCAACCGGAATACGCGCTGGCCCAACTGCTCGACGCCGAGTACAACATGCGGCAGGGCAACAATCCAAAGGCCAGGCTTCAACTCAACGACCTGCTGGCGAATCTCGATACGCCGCCCTGGCTGCGGGTGGTCGCCCAGGATTATCTCAATCAACTCCCCTGAAAACCATGCGAACACCCTTTGTTGCGGGCAACTGGAAGATGAACAAGACCGTCGAGGAGGCGCGCGCCCTGGTCTTCTCGATGAGCATCAAACTGCGCGACATCGCGGGCGTGGAGAAGGTCCTTTGCCCGCCGTTCCCCGCGCTGGTGGCCGTCTCGGCGCTGCTAGAGGGCACGGACATCGGCCTCGGCGCGCAGAACATGCACTGGGAGGAGAAGGGCGCTTTCACCGGCGAGGTCGCGCCCAACATGGTGGCCGAGTTCTGCAACTACGTGATCCTCGGTCACTCCGAACGGCGGACGTATTTCGGCGAGACCGACGAGACCGTGAACAAGAAGGTGCGCGCCGCGCTCGAAGCGGGACTGATTCCCATCGTCTGCGTCGGCGAGACGCTGGACGAATACGAATCGGGCCGGACCGAGGAGGTGGTGGCGCGTCAAACCCGCGCCGGCCTGCGGGCCGTGGATCCCGCCAATGCCGCCCGCCTCGTCGTCGCCTACGAACCGGTCTGGGCCATCGGCACGGGGAAAGCCTCCACAGGCGAGGCCGCGAATGCGGTCGTCCGCGATGTGATTCGTTCCGCGCTGGCCGAGTCCTTCGGCGAGGAGATTGCACAGGCCATCCGCGTCCTGTACGGCGGTTCGGTGACCGCGGCCAACGCGGCCGAGTTCTTCTCCCAGCCCGAAATTGACGGCGCGCTGGTCGGCGGCGCGAGCCTGAAGGTGGATGAGTTCGCGGCCATCACGCAGGCCGCGGCGCGGTAAGATTTCATTATCAATCCGTGACTAACAGCTCACGATATTTCCGAGAGGAATGGAGGCAGGGTAATTGATATGGATTGGAGGCTGGATGCCAATATTGAGAACCCTTACAATGGACGCGTCGGTTTCAGGTTTGCGCTCATAGGAGTAGTTGCCGGGGGAGCGGTTGGTTTGATTTCAAAGGAAACTGTC
>JBFMCC010000051.1:0-92750 GCA_040754535.1 Chloroflexota bacterium | reverse complement strand
GGGAATCGCGGAACTCTCGTCACAATTCCCCCATTATGCAGACCATATTTACGCCATCGGGGAGCGCTGGGAAGAGACCCTCGGAGAATCAATTCGGGGCACGGTTGACATTCTGCGCCAACTGAAACGGGCGGGCTATCCGCTTTACGCGTTGAGCAATTGGTCCGCGGAGACCTTCCCCATCGCGCGCAGACGATACGATTTCTTCGATCTGTTCGATGACATTGTCATTTCGGGCGAAGTGGGCCTGGTCAAGCCCGAGCCTGCCATCTTTACGCTCCTGCTCGACAAAATCGGACGACCAGCGCGGGAATGTCTCTTCATTGACGACGCCGAAGCAAACATCGAGCAGGCAGGCAGGATGGGATTTGCAACCATCCTGTTCAAGTCACCGGAACAATTGGAAGCCGATCTGATGGGACTGAAATTGCTGACAACGGGAGGCGACTCATGAGCCTGAAAGAATACAGCGCGGCCATATTGCCCGCCATCGAAGCCGAACTTCAGCGCCAGACCGCGCGGCTGGACGAACCGCGCACGCGTCCCTTCCACGAGATGCTCACCTACCACATGGGCTGGAGCGGCGAGGGCGCGGGGCCGGAAGCGCAGGGCAAACGCATCCGTCCCTTGCTCCTGTTGTTGACAACCGCATCGTGTGGGGCGGAATGGAATCCCGCCCTGCCCGCCGCGGCCGCGGTGGAACTCGTCCACAACTTCAGCCTCGTCCACGACGATATTCAGGACAACAGCGGGAAACGCCGCGGACGCGCGACCGTCTGGAAAAAGTGGGGTATGCCGCAGGGAATCAACGCGGGCGATGGATTGTTTGTGCTTTCCAACCTGGCCATCACCGACCTGTCCACCTCGCATCCGGCCGGGACCGTGGTGCAGGCCGCGCAAATCCTGCATTCCACCTGCCTCGACCTGACGCGCGGGCAGTTCCTCGACATTTCCTATGAGGACCGAACCGACCTGGGCGTGGAAGATTACTGGCCGATGGTCACCGGCAAGACCGCCGCCCTGCTGGCCTGCTGTTGTCACCTCGGCGCGTTGCTGGGCGGCGCGGACGAAGCCACCCGGGAGGCGTATCGGTCGTTCGGACATTATCTCGGCCTCGCCTTTCAGGTTCAGGATGATATCCTCGGAATCTGGGGTGACGAGACGGTCACCGGGAAGTCCGCGGCCAGCGACCTGGTGGAGGGCAAGAAGTCCCTGCCGGTGCTTTACGGGCTCGGCAAAAACGGGAAATTCGCGGCGCGCTGGACCGCGGGCCCGATTCAGCCGGACGAGGTCGAGGAGGTCGCCAAACTGCTCGCCAGCGAATCCGCCTACACCTACGCCCACGACGCCGCCCGGCAGATGACCGACCTGGCGCTGACCAGCCTGCGCGAGGCCGATCCGCACGACGAGGCGGGCGCGGCGCTGACCGAACTGGCGGAGCGGCTCCTTAAACGGGACCAGTGACCGGGTCCGTGCGAGGCGAGGCTTGACATCCCCCCGGCGGCTGGCTATAATCCCGTTCGCATTGCGGGTGTAGTTCAGTGGTAGAACGCTTGCTTCCCAAGCAAGATATCACGGGTTCGAGTCCCGTCACCCGCTCAAAAAGTCGAGGCGTGCGCCTTGACTTTTTTGTTAGGTGGATTGCAAGGTTGCTGTTATGCACGCCGCATATCCCCCACGTTAGAATTACAAAGAAGGACACCCCTATGTCTGCAAAAGGCACTATACTCTACGTGGAAGATAATCCCGAGAATCGCATGTTAATTCGGCGCGTGCTGGCCATGGAAGGCTATGCCGTGCAAGAGGCCGAGAGCGCGTCCCGCGCGCTGGAAATGATCCGGACCACGCGCCCGGCGCTGATCCTGATGGACATCAACATGCCCGATATGGACGGATACGCGTTGACCGCACAGATCAAGGCGACGCCCGGATTCGGCGCCATCCCGATCATCGCGGTCACCGCCAATGTGATGCGCGGCGACCGCGAAAAATCGCTGGAGGCGGGTTGCGACGGGTATATCCAGAAACCGATTGACATAGATACGCTCGCCCAGCAGATCGAGCGCTTCATAAGGAGCAGCCATGGCTAACGCCGGGGATACGCAATCCAGCCGAAAATCGGCCATTCCGAAGGATGCCACTGTCCTGGTCGTGGAGGACAACGTATCCAATTTCGTCTTGATCGCCCGTATGCTGGGATACCTGGGCATCCATTGCGAGTGGAAGACTTCGGGATACGAGGTGGTCGAATACGCGGACACCCTGCCGCGCCTGGACCTGATTCTTATGGACATTCGACTGCCATATGAAGACGGATATGGCGCGCTGAAGAAGATTCGCAGCGCCGGCCATCTGCGCGCCATCCCAATCGTGGCCGTGACGGCCGAGGCCAGCGAGGACCAGATGCGCAAGGCCAAAGAGGCGGGCTTCGACGGGTTCCTCGGCAAACCGCTGGACCCGGACCGCTTCCCCGACCAGATCCGCCGAATTCTTAATGGTGAACCCGTTTGGGAATATACTTAGTCAATGAAAGCCACCGCGCGTTCGACCACCAATCCCCTGAATAAGAAATTTCGCGGCAGCCTGGGACGTTCGATTCTTCGAACGCTTCTTGTATTTACATTCATCCCGCTCATTCTGATGGCATCCGCGGCCTATCTGCGCGCCCGTACTCTGCTCCAGGAGCAAGTCGCCGATCAGACCCAGAGTCTCGTCATTGCGCAGGCCGCCGAAACGCGCAACATCATCCAGATCAAGCAGATCCGTCTCGACCGAATCATCCGCCGTGTGGATTTTGGAAGCGCCATGCAGGCGCTCCTGCACGAATCCGGGGACAGCGCCTTTTTGCTGGAAAGCCGCGCCCGCCTGAACGACATCTTCACGGAGACCAACCAGCAGGCATCCAGCCCGATCTTCAATCAATTCCTGGTGCTGGATCCGGACGGGACCATTCTGGTGTCCAGCAACCGCGAGTGGGAGGGGCTTTCCCTCGCAGACACCGATGTATTTTTCCTGCTCAGCGAGAGCGACAACCAGACCTTCGGTTTTTATGGTCTCGAAGAATTCTATCCAGACCAGTTCATTCTGATGACCGTGGACCATTATCGCACGTCGGACGGCGTCTCGCGCGCGCTGGTGGTCGGCATTACGGAACCGCGCAGTGTCGCTGAAATCCTGGGGACGCTGGCGAGCCTGGCTCCTTCTTCAAAGTCCTACCTCGTTTCAGCCGAAAGCGAATACATCGGGATCGATCCCTACACAAACCTGCTGTCGCGCTTCACGCCCGCGGTGGAACAGAAAACCCGTGTGGACGCCGCCCTGGCCCTGCAACTGGGAAACACGGAGCGGGCCCCCGCCACGCTGACTTACGAGAATCCCTCCGGCGAGGCGGTCCTGACACAGGTGGTCTGGATGCCCGAAATGCAAATGGGGCTTGCGTTGGAGATTCCGCAGGCGGTCATACTGGGCCAGCTCAATAGCCTGGTCCCATTTACAGCCCTGGTATTTCTGGCCGCATTCATCGCCATGGCGCTGGTCCTGAACGCCGGGACGAAACGCGTGATCAAGCCGATCCTCGCCCTGTCGGAGACCACACGCCGATTCGCCGAGGGCGACCTTCAGGAACGCGCCCCGATCAGAAGTAGCGATGAAATCGGCTTATTGTCCGATTCCTTCAACCGCATGGCCGACGACCTCGGCCGTATGTACCAGTCCCTGCAGGAGCAGGTCGACCAACGCACGCGCCAGATCCGCGCCGCGGCGGAAGTGGCGCAGAGCATTACAACCGCGGTGGACCTGGACGAACTGCTCCGCAAGACCGTGGGGTTGATCGTGGAGCGCTTCGGTTATTATCACGCGGGCGTCTTCATGATCGATTCGGATGGGAAGTACGCGACGATACGAGCCGCGCACGGCCCGACGGCAGGCCAGCTCCTCGGTCGCGGACACCGCCTCGAGGTCGGATCGGCCTCGATCATCGGCTGGGTGGCGGCAAAGAATCAGCCCCGCGTCGCCTCGGACGTGGAGGATGATCCCGTTCACCTTAAGAACGAACTGCTTCCTGAAACACGCGCCGAGGCGGCCGTCCCGATTGCATCGGGCAGTCTCGTCATGGGCGTGCTGGACGTGCAAAGCACCGTCCCGGATGCGTTCGATTCGGAGGCGGTCGTCGTCCTGCAGACGCTGGCGAATCAGATCGCGGCCGCCATCCAGAACTCCGGCCTGATCGACGTGGCTCACATCAACGTACAGGAATCGGAACGCCTTTACCGATTCAGCCGACAGTTCATTGCCGCCGAGACGAAAGAGGAAGTGATGCAAATGGCGGCCAGGGCGCTCAAACACGCGCCGCTCTTCTCCGCCGTGGTGGACGTGCAGGAGGCCGGTCTGCAAGTGATCGCCATCAACGACCCGGCCGACGAATCGCTATACGCCAGCCTGCCTGCCGGTATCGAAGGAGACCCGGCCGCGATCTTGCAGGCAATCGGCAACGGCACCATCGTTTCCGACCTGCAGAAGCCCGGCCCGCTTCCCCCCGCCCTGGTCCACGTGCTGGTCCAATCATCTTGTGAGACCGCCGCCCTCCTGCCGATTGCGGAAGGCAGCACACTGCACGGCCTGCTCGTACTGGGCGGTCGTCCGCAACAACCCCTTTCCGGTCAGACGCTTCGTCCCTATGCCATTGCCACGGAGGTGATGGCGGCCGTCATCTCCCGCCTTGCCGCGGCGCGGGAGACCCATAACCGCGTCGCCAGACTCGAAGCGCTGACGACCGTCAGCCAGGCGCTCTCCACCAGCGTTGACATCGACAGATTCTACGCTTCGCTTCACGAACAGGTCCAACGCGTGATCGGAGACTACGACTTCGCCCTGGCCACTTACGACCAGGATACAGACACCATCCAGATTCCCTATCGAGTCGAAGAAGGAAAGGTCGGTTCGGTCGAACCGTTCCCCCTGGGCGAGGGCCTCACGTCCGTCCTGATTCGCACCCGGCAGCCACTGTTACTCACCGACATGGAGCGTCAGTCCATCGAATTGGGCGCCAAGGTCATTGGAAAGCCGGCCAAATCATGGGTTGGCACACCGTTGATGATCGGCGCCGAGGCTGTCGGCGCGCTCATCGTCCAAGACCTGGATAGAAAAAATCAGTTCACCGAATCGGACCTGGAATTCCTGACCGCGCTGGCGGGACAGGTCTCGGGCGTGATCCAGGCCGTACGCGCCCTCGAGCAAAGCCGCCACAGCGCCCTGCAACTCCAGACTGCGGCGGAGATCGCCCGCGACATCAGCGGGTCGCTCAATCTGGACGAACTGCTGGCGCGCGCCGTCAACCTGATTCGCGACCGTTTCGATTACTATCACGCCGCCATCTTCCTGCTCGACCTGCCCGGCGAATTCGCGGTCGTCCGCGAAGCGACCGGCGAGGCGGGCGCGCAAATGAAACGGATGGGCCATAAACTGGGCGTCGGTTCGAAATCCATCGTGGGATACGTGGCCGGGCGCGGCGAACAACTCATCGTGAACGACACGTCCAAAGACGCGACGTATTTCGCCAACCCACTCCTTCCGGAGACCCGCGCCGAGGCCGCCATCCCCCTCAAGGTCGGCGAACGCATCCTGGGCGTGCTCGATGTGCAAAGCAACTTCCCATACGCCTTCAGCGGAGAGAAACTGCGCACACTGCAAATCCTGGCCGACCAGTTGGGCGTGGCGGTCGTCAACACCGAACTGTTTGCCGATACGCAGGAACACCTCTCACAGCATCGCCTGCTCCACCACATCACCACCTCCGCCGCTTCCGGCGCAACCCTGGAAGAGGCGCTCGAGACCGCGGTCAAAGGCCTGCAAGTGACTCTGGGCGGCGACCGCGTCACCATCCTGCTGGTGGACCCGGAGCGCAAATACCTGGAGGTCAAAGCGGCGGTCGGCTATTCGCAGGAAGCGATCAGCCTGCGCGTCCCGGTCGGGACGGGCATCACGGGCTGGGTCGCCGCGCACCGGCGGCTGCTCCGCCTGGACGACGTAGCCGCCGACCCGCGTTACATCCAATTGAGTCCCAACACCCGCTCGGAACTGGCCGTGCCTTTGCTCTATCGCAACGAACTGCTGGGTGTTCTCAATGTGGAAAGCGAACAACTATCCGCCTACACCGAAAACGACGAGGAGATGCTCGGCACACTGGGAGGCAGTCTCGCCGCAGTGATTGCCAACGCGCGCCTGCTGGAGCAGATCCGCAGGCAGGCCGACCGCGAGCGCCTGCTCTACGAGGTCACCAGCAGAATCCGCCGCTCCACCGACATGCAGACCATCCTGGCTACGACGGCGAGCGAATTGACGCGCGCGGTGGGCGCTCGACGGACCAGGATCAAAATCGAGCCGGACGCACAGGCTGACACGGCAAAGCCCGGTGATCCCGCCGAAACGCCCGAATATCAACAATAAGCGGTAATCGTTACCAGGAAACCGGCATGGAACACAGCAACCCGAATCCAAAAGCCCGCATCAAATTGCGATTGCGCACAAAACTGGCGCTCGGTTTTGCGTTCCTGGCAACCTTGTTTGTCGGCGTGGTTATTTTTACCTTCTATCAAAACATGCGCGCCCAACTGCGCCAGGATGTCCGCGACCGCCTGAGGGACGCCGTCGCCATTGCGGCCCTGCAGGTGGATGGCGACCAGCACGCGTTGCTCACTGACCCAAGCCAGGAGGGCGGCGAACTGTACATGCAACTGAAGCGGGTCCTGCAGAATATACGCGATGCGGGCGCCGAGTATCGCTTCGTCTACACCATGCGCCAGAACCCCGACGGCAGTATCCTCTTCGTCGTGGACGCCGAGGAAAGCGAGGAGGACATTTCCCATCTGGGCGATATCTATGTAGACGCCGGCCCGATGCTGGTCGAAAACTTCGCCACGATGCAACAGCCGATGGTCGAGGAGGATTTCTACACGGACAAATGGGGGACGTGGCTGACGGGATACGCCCCATTCTATACGTCCGACGGCAGGCGCGAGGGCATCCTCGGCATGGACATCTCGTCCACGAAGGTCATCGAATGGGAACGGCGGGCGATGTGGCTCGCGCTGGTCATCTTCCTGGTTTCCACGCCTCCGATTGCCGCGCTGGGCTGGTTGCTGGGCAACAGCCTGACCCGCCCCATTTCGAAATTGATCGAGGGTACCGAGGCGATCACCATGGGCGACCTCGACCGGCGGGTAAACGTAAAGACCGGCGACGAGATCGAAGTCCTGGCTGAAGCGTTCAACGTAATGGCCGGTAAGACCAGCGCACTGATCAGCGGACTGGAACAAAGCGTCGCCGAGCGCACCGCGTTGCTCTCCACAGTCAATCAGCTGGGCCATGCCATCTCCTCCGTCCTCGACCCGGAAGAAGTCATCCACCAGGCCGTCAACCTGATCACCGAGCGCCTCGGATACTATTACGCGGCCATCTTCCTCGTTGACGCCAGCGGTCAGTGGGCCGAACTCAAGGACGCCACTGGCGAGGCCGGGCGCGTCTTGAGAGAAAGCAAACACCGCCTGCAGGTCGAGGGCAGGAACATGGTGGGGACCGCCATCCGCACCCGGCGCGCCCGCGTCGCCCTGGACGTCGGCGCGGAATCGGTCCGCTTCGAGAATCCCCTGCTCCCGTACACGCGATCCGAAATCGCGCTCCCGCTCCTCGTCGGCGACAGGGTCCTGGGCGCGCTGGATGTACAATCCACGGCCGAGGCGGCCTTCAGCGAGCAGGATATCGAAACCATGCAGGGTATGGCCAACCAGGTGGCCGTGACACTGGAGAACGCCCGCCTGTTCCAGGATACGCGGCAGAGCCTTCAGGAATTGAGCGCCATCCAGAGGCAATACGTCCGTGAAGGCTGGGAATCCTTGACGGCCTCCACCGACAAACTGGGATACGAGGTCGGCGAAAAGTACGCGGATGCGGGCGGGGCCGAACTGGATGTACCCCTGACGCTCCGGGACCAGATCATCGGCCAAATAACAATAGAAGGGGAGGACGAGTGGACGCAGGAAGAACGCGCCTGGGTAGATGCGGTCGCGACCCAGGCGGCCATCGCGCTCGAAAACGCGCGCCTGGTCGAGCAAAGTCAGAAGAGCGCCGCTTACGAGCGCATCGTTTCGGAGATCACGGGCAAGGTCTGGTCTGCGTCGTCCATTGACGCAATTCTTCGCACCGCCGTCCGTGAACTTGGCAGGGCGCTCAACGCAAGCGAAGCCCGCATCGAATTGGGAATCGACGAGGATGGCGAGAGGCCATGAACAATCCCAATCCCCGCCCCAACGACGACTTTGAATTTTCCTACGACGCTTGGCGCGAAGGCTTCGTGCGCTTCACATTGATCGGCGCAAGCGTGTTCGGCCTCCTGGCCCTGATTCCCGCTTACACAAGCACCCCCGACCCGGTCTTTCGAACCATTTATATAGCCGCCTACTTGATTCTGCTGGCCGCACTGGTTCTGCGCGTTCCGTACAATCTCAAAGCGGGAGTGCTGTTGTTCCTGCTCTACGCCCTCGGTCTCTCGGGCCTGGTGGAGACGGGCATCTGGGGCGATTCGCGCGCCTTCCTCGTATCCTTCGCGGTCATGGCGGCGCTCATGTTCTCCGCCCGCGCGGGCTGGATTGCAACGGGGCTTAGCATGGTCTCTATCGCGATGGTGGGCTGGTTCGTGGTCACGGGACAATATCATCTCGCGTCCAGCAACGTGACACAGGGAACCGCCGCCGATTGGATCAGCGGCGGCACGGCGGTCCTATTACTCATGGTCACGATCATCAGCGGCCTGAGATTGCTGCAGGAAGGTTTTGCCAGAGCGCGCAAAAGCGCCGCGCAAACCTTCGCCGCCCTGCGCACAGAACAAGCCAATCTTGAAAAACGCGTCGAGGAGCGCACCGACGCCCTGCAGAAAAAGGCCGGCGAATTACGCGCCGCCGCCGACGTGGCGCGCCGGGCCGCAGAAATCCGCGACCTGGGTCATTTGCTCGAAAGCGCCGTCCGCCTTATTTCCGACCGCTTTGGCTATTATCACGCCGCCATCTTCCTCCTCAGCGATAACCGCGCGCACGCCGTCCTGCAGGCGGCGTCCTCCGAGGGCGGAAAGCGGATGCTCCAGCGCGGCCACCGCCTGGAGGTCGGAGCGCAGGGAATCGTCGGGCTTGTCGCCTCGGAACGAAAACCACGCGTCGCGCTGGACGTCGGGACGGACGCGGCGTTCTTCGACAATCCCGACCTCCCGATGACGCGCTCGGAACTGGCCCTGCCGCTCTCCATTCGCAATCAAACAATCGGCGTTCTGGACATCCAGTCCGATCAGCCCCGGGCCTTCTCGGAAGACGACGTGGACATCCTGCAGACCCTCGCCGATCAACTTGCGCTGGCGATTCAAAACGCCCGCCTGAGCGACGAGGCCGAAACCGCGCTCGCGCAGTTCGAGAACATATCCGTCATGCGCACACGCGAGGCCTGGAGGGAAGCGGTCAAAAAGAAGATCCCCGGCTACACTTATACGCCGCTCGGAATCCAGTCCGCGGCAAACGGCCGAAAACCATCGGGAGAGGAGCCTGGCGTCATCCGCGTTCCGCTCGAGCTGCGCGGTCAACAGATCGGCATGGTCAGCCTGAAGCGGAAAGGGGACGATGCATTCTGGACGAAAGAGGAGCAGGGTATTGTCGAAGAGATCTCCCGCCAGGTAGCGCTGGCGCTGGATAACGCCCGCCTGTTGCAGGACGCCCAACAGCGCGCCCAGCGCGAACAAGCTCTCACCGAGATCGCCACCCGTATCGGCTCGGCAACCGACCTGGATTCGGCCTTGCGGATCACCGTCCAGGAACTCGGAAAGGCCCTGCGGGATTCCGAGGTGCTCATCCAGATACGCGAGGACGGATTGAAGCAGGAGAATGAGAAATGAGCGATCGCACCCAACTCGAGAACCAGACGGCGCAACGCTCGATCTTCGCCTTCCTCACCCTGCCGCCCTTCGAGGAAGACAAGCGGCGATCCGCGCAATTCGCGAATGCAATTTCGCTGAGCCTGATCGTCCTGATTACCCTGCTGTTGATCGCCAGGATCGCCGCCATGGGCAACGCGTTCAGCAGAACCAACATGGTCCTGGCCGGGCTGACCCTGGTGATGATAGTCGTACAAGTGATCCTGCGGGCCGGCTATGTCCATCTCGCAGGCCTGACCATTACGCTGATGGGCTGGGCCGCGATGACCTACCAGGCTTTCGTCAACGATGGGGTTCGAGACGAGGCTGTCCTGGCTTACTTTCCTCTGGCTATCATCGCCAGCCTGCTCATCGGATGGCGCGCCTCGCTGGCAATCACAGGACTCAGCATAGCCGCGGTCTGGGCCATGGCGGTATGGGGAACATCCACGGGCGAGATCACACAAACTTTCACGCCGGTCAATACCGCCCGCGACGCAACCGCCATCCTCCTGTTAGCCGCATATTTGAATTATCTCCTCGTCAACAGCCTGAGGTCGTCACTGGAACAGGCCCGTGCGGCCACCAAAGACCTGCAAGCCAGCAATCTGGAACTGAATAACCTCCGCACCGAACTGGAGAAACGCGTGGAGACGCGCACGGCGCAGTTGGAAAAACGCGCCTCGCAACTGGAGGCGATTTCCGCTGTTGCGCGTTCCCTGTCCGCCATTCAAGACATGGATGCACTACTCCCGGTGGTCGCCCGCCTGGTCGGCGAACGATTCGGGCACTACCACACAGGCATCTTCCTGATGAGCGAGGACAATCAGTATGTCGTTCTTCGCGCAACCAACAGCATTGGCGGCCAAAAGATGTTGGCCCGCGGCCACCGCCTGCCGGTCGAAGCCACCAGCATCGTGGGATACGCGGCCAGCCGCGGGGAAGCGCGCATCGCCCGGGATGTCGGGACCGAAGCGTTTTATCTCAACAACCCCGACCTGCCGGAGACGCGCTCCGAGATGGCCGTCCCGCTTCGAGTCGCCGAAAGAGTTATCGGCGTACTGGATGTTCATAGCAGGGAAACAAACGCCTTCGGAAACGAAGATATAGAAGTATTGCGCACTCTTGCCGACCAGATCGCAATTGCCATCGAAAACACGCGCCTGTTCGGCGAGACCCGCCGGGCCTTGAACGAATCCCAGGCAATCTATCAGCGCTACGTCCGGCAGGAATGGGCGCGTTTTACGCGTCGATTCGACAAGAGCGGATACCGATACGACGGGGCCAAGACGGTGGCCTTGACCGCAAAGGTGGAAAGAGAGGATATCAACTCCGCCCTGGAGAAGGGAGAGATCATCATCACCTCCCCCTCGGAAAATGTCCCTGCTGCGCTGGCGGTCCCGGTCAAATCCCGCGGACAGGTGATCGGCGTCATCCATGTCCAGGCCGCCGACAAGAATCACCAGTGGAGCCAGGACGAGGTCGTTCTTACACAGGCGGCGGCTGAACGCGCGGCGATCGCCATGGAAAACATCCGCCTGCTCAACGAGGCCCAGCGCCGCGCCGCCAAAGAGCGGACCATCAGCGCCGTCTCGGCCAAATTGGGCACATCCATCAACCTGCACAACGTGCTCCAGGTGGCCGTGGAGGAACTCGGCCGCGTCCTGCCGGGCTCGGAAGTTGCCCTCCAACTCAGGAAAGAAGAATAACGTTTTGTCTTATCGTCTTCGAGGCTGTTGAATATGTGGAAAACCGTCCTTTCGTTTTTCTCCCCGCCCGTCTTCCCGGATGACGAGGATAAGACGCGCTCGGCGCGCTATACGAACGCCATCGCATGGGCGTTCATTCTCATCATCACCGGCTATCAATTTGCATACATCAGGAACATCGAAGGATTCGGCCTCGGCGAACAGCTTTTATGGGGCCTCGTGATCCTGCTCCTTGCGACCCGGCAACTGTTGAAAGCGGGTTTTGCAAGGCCGGCCAGCGTCATCCTGCTGGTCGTGATCTGGGCGAGCACGAACGGACTGGCCTACCTGGGCTTTGGGGTCAGGGATGCGGCCTTCATTGCCAACTTCGTCACGATTACCATAGCCGGGCTGATTCTGGGCTGGCAGGCGGGAATCGCGGTTGCCGCATTCAGTGCCTTGGCCGGACTGGGGCTGGCCTATGCCGAAAATACAGGCCTCATCACGCCCTCCCCGTACCCGACAATGTATATCGCGCTGGACCTGACACCCGTCTTCATCATCAGCGCCGTAACAACCTATCTGCTCATCACGAGCAAGGACGAGGCCGCCAGGCGGGCGCGTGAAAACGCAAAGGCGCTGCAAGGTAAAAACCTCGAACTGACCGAGTCGCAATCCCGCTTAACAGAACAGAGTCAGCGACTGATACAAAACCAGCAGGACCTCGAAACGGCCCGTCAGACTGCGGAGCGCCGCGCGGCTCAATTCCGATCCATCGCCGAGGTGGGACGCGCCGTCAGCACCCTGCAAAATCTCGGCACGCTGCTCTCACGGGTCACCGAATTGATCCATCAGCAGTTTGGCTTCTATCACGTGGGCATATTCCTGGTCGACAACAACCAGGAATACGCCGTTCTCAGCGCCGCGAACAGTGAAGGCGGAAAGCGGATGTTGGCGCGCGGTCACATGCTGAGGATCGGCGAGACCGGCATCGTCGGCTATGTGGCCGGTTACGGGACGCCCCGCATCGCCCTGGACACCGGGGCGGATCCCGTTTTCTTCAACAACCCCGACCTCCCGGACACGCGCTCCGAAATGGCGCTGCCCCTCCAGGTCGGCACGCGCATCATCGGCGCGCTGGACGTTCAAAGCACCGAAGCGGCGGCGTTCACGGAGGAGGACGCAGAAAGCCTATCCATACTTGCCGACCAGGTAAGCCTGGCCATCGAAAACGCCCGCCTGCTCGAAACCACCCAGCGCTCTCTGGCCGAGGCGCGAACCCTGTACCAGCAGTACAGCAAAGACGAATGGCGGCGGGCGGTTCGCGACGAAACGCTGATTGGTTTTCGCTACAGCGCGGAGGGGATCACGCCGCTGGACACAGCCATCGAGACGGACGGCACTCGCAAGGCGGCCGAAACGGGCGAGACCATCCTTCAGGAGACGGACCAGAAGGGCGCATTGCCGCAAATCGCGGTCCCGATCAAACTGCGCGGAGAGGTCGTGGGCGTGATCAACATCCGTCTGCCCGGCCAGCGCGATTGGTCCGAAGACGACGTGGATATCGCGGAGGCCGTCGCAGAACGGCTCGCGTTGTCCATCGAAAACGCCCGCCTGTTCCAGGCCACGACCGAACGCGCCGAACGGGAGCGCGTCATATCGAGTATTGCGGCCAAGATCAGCGGCTCGGCTCGCATGGAAAATATCCTGCGCACGACCGCACAGGAATTGAGCAATGCATTGAACGGCTCTGAAGTTCTGATTCAACTGCAAACCGGCAAGGAGATCGGAGAATCGGCGTGATGTCGCACGCAGACGCGGTCGAGAAGGAAGCAGGCGTATGAGCAACGCAAACCGGACACCGGTACCCGCGGGAACGACGCGTCGTCTTTCCGCGTTATCCTTTCGGGTTAGATTAATCTGGGGCACCGTACTGGTGGTCGCGCTGGCGCTGACCGTGATGACGCTGTTTGTGCTCTATCGCACCGGGCGCTCAACCACGGCCCTGTCAGACCGCCTGAGCCTCAGCCTGATCCAGAAGACCGAAAAAGAATTGAACGACGCCGCCGCGCAGTATGCAAGCGAACTCGACAGATTCTTCCTGCTGGTGACGAGCGACATGACTACCCTGAGCAGTTCCGTGCAGTCCATGCTGGCGGAGGAAGCCCTGCTGAATGCGAATGCCTACTGGGACGCCAGGGAGTCCCTGGTCACTCTGCCGCAGGGAAGCTGGGACAACCCAAACAACGAACCCGGCTCGATATTCGTCCCCGCCCGCGCCGAAATCCCGGATTCGATCTACTCTGAATTGACCGCCATCAAACAGGTTGATTTTATCGCCCCCCTGCTCCTGGAGAAAAATCCAGACATGCTGGCAGTCTATTTCGGAGGCCAGCAGGGAGAGACGCTCTACTATCCCAACATTGACCTTGCCGCCATTCTTCCCCCGGACTTCGACGTGACACAACGCCCGTGGTTCGCCGCCGCCGCGCCGACAGAGAATCCCGACCGGAAGATCGCGTGGTCGGTACCCTATCAGGACGCCGCCCTGCACGGACTGGTGATCACCAGCAGTACGCCGATATACGATTCGGCGGATCGGTTCCGCGGCGTGGTGGCCATTGACCTGCAACTCACGAAGATCTCGGCCCTGGTTTCGTCCATCCACATCGGCGAGACCGGCTACGCCTTCCTCATCGACAGGGAAGGACGGGTGATCGCGATGCCGGATGCGGGTTACACAGATTTCGACCTGACACCCGAAGACGTTCAAAACGAGGAAGGGCTTCAGCAAATTTTTCCCAAAGTTTCTCCCGATGCCCTGCCGACACTGACCCGCATGATCGTAAACCAAACCGGCCTGGAAATTCTCACATTACAAGGTAGTGAAAATTACATCGCGTACCAACCCGTGCCCTCGGTCGGATACATTCTGGCGGTCGTTGTACCTGTCAGTGAAATGCAGACCGAACTCAACGCGACCCGTCAGCAATTCGAGCAGGAATCCCGCAACACGATCATCGCCATCGGCGCCGCCATGCTTGCAATCCTGGCGCTGGCGACATTGGCTTCCCGCGCCTTTGGCGAAACCCTGGCCTCGCCGGTCGCGCGCCTGACAGAGGCTGCGAAGCGTTTCGCGGAGGGAGACCTGACCGCAGAAACCCGGGTCGACTCGGAGGACGAAATCGGTCTCCTGGCAAAAACATTCAACGCCATGGCGGGGCGGCTGCGTGAAATGATCTCGTTGCTCGAACAACGGGTCGCACAGCGTACCGCCGAACTCGAGCAGGCCTCCCGTCAAAGCGAGAGGCGCGCCCAGGAATTGCAGATCATCAGCGAGGCGTCCCGCGCCATCTCGTCCGAACAGGATCTCGAGAAACTGCTCGAAATGATCGTGCGTACCGTCAGCGAGCGCTTCAACTTTTATCACGTCGGCATCTTCCTGCTCGACAGCGCCGCGAAGTTTGCCGTATTGCGCGCCTCCAACAGCCCGGGCGGACAAAGAATGCTGGAGCGCGGTCACCGCCTCGAGGTCGGACAGGTTGGCATCGTCGGAAACGTCGCCGCTTCCGGCGCTCCCCGCATCGCGCTGGACGTGGGCGCGGACGCCGTCTTCTTCAACAATCCCGATCTCCCGGAGACGCGCTCGGAAATGGCCCTGCCTTTGCGGGTGCACGGCAGCATCATCGGCGTTCTCGACGTGCAAAGCACCCAGCCCAACGCGTTTACTCGTTCGGACGCCAGCACGCTGGGAATTCTCGCCGACCAGGTGGCAATCGCAATCGAAAACGCCCGCCTTCTAAAGGAAACCCAGCAGGCGCTCGCCGATGTCCAATCCCTTTATCGCCAATACCTTGTTCGGTCCTGGACGGAGGGCGCCCCTGAAGGACCAATCGGTTATCACCACGGCATTAGCGGAGGCGCGCTTTTGACCGAGGCCGTCGACCGGCCGGAGATCAGGCAGGCCATTCAGACCGGCAAACCGTCCGTTGTCCAACCGAACGGCAGGGGCAGGAAAAAAGGCCAGACGTCCGCCCTGGCGGTCCCGATCCGCCTCCACGACCAGGTCATCGGCGTGCTCGACGTGCAGTCCATGGAACCCGACCGGCAATGGAGGGAGGACGAGCTCGACATCGTCGAATCCATTGCCGAACGCCTGGCCCTCGCCCTCGAAAACGCCAGGCTGCTCGAAGATGCTCAGCACCGTGCGGAGCGCGAGCGGCTCGTCTCCGAAATAACGACGAAGGTGCGCGGCGCCACCGATCCGCAGGCGATGATTCAAACGGCCATGGAAGAATTGCAAAAAGCCCTCGGCGGCAGCCGGGTACACATCGTTCCGCAGGTCGTATCCGGCGAAACGACCGAGGGCGGCCGCGACGGCCGGAGAACCGCCAAACGGGAGGGTAAAACATGACGTACACGATAGCCGTTTCCAACGAAAAGGGAGGCGTGGCGAAGACCACCACTGCGCTTTCGCTGGGCGCCGCGCTTGCCGAACTCGGGCGGTCCGTGCTCCTCATTGACCTGGACCCGCAGGCCAACCTCACACTGGCGCTTGGTTTCGAGCCGGGCGAGGTGACGAAGACCTCCGCAAACGTATTGATCGAATCCGAACCCTTGCTGGGTTCACGCCAAAAAACCCCCATCCAGGGATTGGACCTGATTCCCAGCAATGCGCAAATCGAAAACGCGGAGAAGTACCTCCCCATTCGAATCAACTATCTCGACACGCTTCGGACCGCGCTGGAATCCGCATCGCCAATCCCATACGATGTCGTCGTGATGGACTGTCCGCCCGCGCTGGGGGCGATCACACTCAACGCCTTGTCGGCGTCCAATCTGTTGATCATCCCAAGCCAGGCCGAATTTTTCTCCGCGTACGCGCTGCGCAATATGATGACGACGATCCGCCGCGTCCGCCAGGACGGCAACCCCGAACTGGTCTACCGCATCCTGGTCACGATGCTGGACCGGCGGAATCGGACGCACCGGAACATCTACGAGCAACTCATCGCGACGTTCGGCGACGGCGTATTTACATCGGTCATAGAAATAGACACCAAACTTCGCGAAAGCCCAATATCCGGCCAGCCTATTACCATATACAAACCAAACAGCCGCGGCGCTTTACAGTATCGCGTACTGGCCCAGGAGCTGATCGAGTATGCCCAAGAAACCCTCCAACAAACGGCTTGACCGGCTTTTCGAGGACATCAAGGAAGAGGCCGCCCTGCCTCCCCGAAAGTCCTCGAAAAAGAAAGTAACCGGCGCACTGAAAGAGGTAAGACCCGGACCGGCCAGGTCGACGCAGCCGGTCGAAGTCACGCCCGCCCCGGCGCCGAAACCGCGGACCCTGGCCCGCACAGCGGTTTTGCCCTCCCTCACACCGGTTACCGTCCTGCAGCCCGGTTCGGCCCAGGCACCGGCCAGCATGTCGCTTGCCTTTCAAACCGGCGACAAGAACTGGGCCACCCTGCAGGTCGTTGACGAGACGGCTCGAAGGGACTGGGGGACGAACGAACAACTGCTCGTCAGGCAGGTTGCAGATCAATTGTCGCTGGCGTTGGAGAATGCGCATCTCTTCCAGGAAACGCGCTCCCGCGCGGAAGAACTGGCGGTTCTCAATGAACTGGCGCAGCGCCTCGCCTCCCGCCTGGACGTGGACCAGGTGATGCAGGAAATCTATCGCGGTCTTGGCCGCCTGATGGATGTAAGAAATTTCTATATTGGTCTCTATAATCCCGACAAGAACGAGGTCGTCTTCCCTCTCAACGCCTCGGAATCCGTCATTGACCAGGAGATAAGCGTCATCCGCGCCGACGAAGGCATTACCGGGCACATCATTCGCACCCGGGCGCCGTTCCTTGTAAAGGAGAACCTGGCAGCAGAACTCCTCAAGATTGGCGTCGAGCCGGTGGGAGATATGGCGGAATCCTGGCTGGGGGTGCCTCTGATGCAGGGAGACCAGGTCCTGGGCGTGATGGGGGTCCAATCCTACACAGAATCGAATCGGTACGACGAACACGACCGCGACCTGATGATGGCATTTGCCGGCCAGGCGGCCATCGCCATCCAGAACGCGCGGCTATTCCAGGAGACCCAGCGCCGCGCGGAGGTCGAAAAGCTCACGGGCGACATCTCCGCCTCATTCGTCGGGATCGACCCGCTCAAAGTCGACGCGGGAATCCAGCAGGCTCTCCAGCGCCTGGGTGAATTCATCGGGATCGACCGCGCATACCTGTTCCTGTTCAACGCGGACGGCAGGACGATGGACAACACCCACGAATGGTGCAACGCCGGCATCGCCTCGCACATCAACGACCTCAAGAATGTGGCCCTGGACACTTTCCCGTACCTGCTGAAAAGCCTCAGGAAGTTCGAAAATTTTCACGTACCGCGAGTAGCGGAACTGCCAAAGGATGCCAGCGCGGAAAAACAGGAGTTCGAGCGAGAGTCGATCAAATCCATTGCCTGTGTACCCCTGGGGTCGCGGGACAACCTGATCGGCTTTATCGGTCTCGACGCCGTTCGGAACGAACGCGTCTGGTCTGAAGATGAACTGAATCTCCTTGGCCTGGTCGGCGGCCTGTTCGTTACCGCGCTCAACCGAAAACAGACCGCCGAGGCACTGCGCAAGTCCGAGGCCGACCTCCGTTCCCTGTTCGCCTCGATGGAGGACGTGGTGCTGGTGTACGACAAGGACGGGCGTTACGTCCGCATCGCGCCGACCAATCCTGCGCGCCTGATCCGCCCTCCGTCGGAACTGCTCGGCAAATTGGTGGATCAGGTCCTTCCCGCCGAAATGGCCGCGTATTTCAAGGACGCGATCCGCAAAACACTCGCAACAGGCCAAACGACCCAGATCGAATATGAACTTCCAATCGAGGGCCAGAGATTCTGGTTCCTGGCAAACCTCACCAGACTGGACAACGACCATGTCTTCTGGGTGGCGCGCGATATTACCGAAAGGAAGAAGGCCGAAGAGTCCCTGCACCGCCGCAATGAATACCTCGCCGCGTCTGCGGAGATCGGCCGCCTGGTCACCTCCACCCTGGATCTAAACACGCTCTTCTCGCGGACCGTCAACCTGGTCCGCGAACGATTCGGCTTTTATCACGCGGCGATCTTCATCGTTGAAGAGACCGGCTTCAATGCAGTTTTGCAGGAAGCCACCGGCGAGGCTGGCGCACAGATGAAAGCGCAGAAGCACGGCCTGACCGTCGGTTCGAAATCCGTCATAGGCGAAGTTACCCAGTCGGGTAAAGCGCTTATCGTCAACGATACGGCGGCCAGCCCGGTGCACAAAATGAATCCGCTACTGCCAGATACCCGCGCCGAGGCAGGCATCCCCCTGCGAATCGGCAACCGCATCATCGGAGCACTGGACATTCAGTCCAAGGACACGAACGCCTTCAAAGAGGACGACATCGCGGTCCTGCAAACACTGGCCGACCAGATCGCCATCGCGATCGACAACGCCCGCTCCTACGAACTTTCCCTCCAGGCGGTCAAGGAGATGCGTGAGATAGACCGTATCAAGAGTCAGTTCCTGGCAAACATGAGCCACGAATTGCGGACGCCGCTGAACTCCATCATCGGTTTCTCGCGCGTCATCCTGAAAGGCATTGACGGCCCCATCACAGACCTGCAACAGCAGGACCTGCTTGCCATTCACAACTCCGGCCAGCACCTGCTCGGCCTGATCAACGACATCCTCGACCTCTCGCGCATCGAGGCTGGCAAGATGGAGTTGTCCTTCGATGAAGTCAACATGCGGGATTTGATCAACAGCGTGATGTCCACCATCACGGGACTGGTCAAGGACAAGCCGATCAAGCTGGAACGATCCGTACCCGACGACCTGCCGACCGTCCGCGCCGACACGATGCGGGTCCGCCAGGTGCTCATCAACCTGCTCTCCAACGCCGCCAAGTTCACGGACGAGGGAACTGTTACCGTTAAAGCCGAGGTACAGCAGGGCCCGGCCGGCCATCCCGAACTTCTGGTCAGCGTCATTGACACCGGTTCCGGTATTGCCCCAGAAGACCAGGGCAAGTTGTTCCAGCCCTTCTCCCAGGTGGACGCCTCCTCGACCCGCAAGACCGGCGGGTCGGGATTGGGGCTTTCCATCTCACACCAACTCATCCAGATGCACGGCGGCCGCATTGGTGTGCAGAGCGCGCCGGGCCAGGGGAGCACATTCTATTTCACCCTTCCGCTCTATCGAGGCAGGGACGATGCGTCCACCCTTCAGGCCAGCAGGGTGATCCTTGCAATTGACGACGATCCGCAGGTGATCGGTCTTTATGAACGCTATCTCCAGCCCCAGGGATACCAGGTCATTGCCCTGAGCGACCCGGCCAAGGCGCGCGAACGCGCCGCCCAACTGAGACCGTTCGCCATCACCCTCGACATCATGATGCCCGGCTACGACGGCTGGCAAGTGCTCCAGGACCTGAAATCGGACAGCGAAACACGCGACATCCCGGTCGTTATCTGCAGCATCGTGGAGGAACGCGAAAAGGGTTTCAGCCTCGGCGCGGCGGATTACCTGATCAAACCGATCCTCGAGGACGACCTGCTCAACGCGCTCGACCGCCTAAACGCGGACGGAAGCATCCGCGAGGTCCTGATCATCGACGACGACCCCAACGACCTGCGGTTGATCGAAAAGATTTTGAAGCAGGCGGGCCGTTACAAACCGCGCCTGGCCGAAGGCGGCCGCGTCGGCTGGGAGGCGATCACCTCCCGGACGCCTCACGCCGTCATCCTCGACCTCTTCATGCCCGAGATGGACGGGTTTTCCATCCTCGAGAAGATGCGGTCCAGGATCAAACTGCGCGAGATTCCCGTCATCGTCATGACCAGCGGCGAATTAAGCCCGGAACAGCAGGAGCAACTCAAAAAATTCGGCCAGCGCCTCATTCAAAAGAGCGCGCTGAACGAGCAGGATCTGCTTGGCACGTTGGAGCGAACACTAAAGCGCGTCGGCGCTTGAGCATCGAACAGAGGAAAAATGTCTTTTGCCGTCAAGTGCATGGATTGTGGTCATTCCGCGCCCTATCTTCCCACCACAACCGCCTGCCCGCGCTGTAACAGCCAGTGGCGGGAGGTCGAGTACGACTACGAAACGCTTGCGAAAACACTGCCGTTGCAATTGCCGGGACGGCCATTCGATTTGTGGCGCTACCGCGAACTCCTGCCGGTCCGCAACCCCAACCCCACGCTGACGCTTGGCGAAGGCGGAACTCCGCTCATCCAGGCCGTGAACCTGGGCATGATGCTGGGCGCGCCGAACCTGTTCATCAAGGATGAGCGTCAGGGGCCGACCAGCTCCTTCAAGGACCGCCAGGCCGCGGTCACGATTGCGGCGCTCAAGGAGGCGGGGATCACCGAACTGGTCGCGGCGTCCACAGGAAATGTCGCAATTTCCTATTCCGCCTATGCCGCGCGGGCGGGCATCAAACTGTGGGCGTTCGTCACCAGCCTCGTGCCCGCTGTCAAGATGCGCGAGATCGCACTCTACGGAAGCCAGGTGGTCAAGGTTACCGGCTCGTACGATCAGGCCAAACAGATGGCCGCCGAATTTGCGAAACAGCGCGGCTTGTACCACGACATGGGCGCGCGCACCATCACGTCGGTCGAGGCAATGAAGACCGTGGCGTTCGAGATTGCGGAACAATTGACCGCCCTTCTCGGCCCGGTCAAGTCGGCCGGGAATCATAAGACAATGTGGCGCACACCCGACTGGTACGTCCAGGCCATCAGTGGAGGTATGGGCCCGCTGGGCGTTGACAAGGGCTTTCGTGAATTGAGACGCATGGGGTTTGTGGACCGCCTGCCCGCGCTCGCGCCGATCCAGGCCGAGGGGTGTGCGCCGATGGTCAACAGTTGGAAGCAGGGACTGGAAACCGCCGTGCCGGTCACATCGCCGCGCACCCATATCGAAACGCTGGCGACTGGCGACCCCGGACGAACCTATGCCCTGCTGCGCCACCGCGTGAACGACACGCACGGCGTCTTCGAAAGCGTCAGCGACCAGGACGCATTCCGCGCCATGCACGTCCTCGCCAAGATGGAGGGTATCTCGGCCGAACCCGCCGCCGCCGTGGCCTTCGCAGGCCTCTTCAAACTGATTCGCTCCGGGATCATCAAGCCGACCGACGTGGTCGTAGTGAACTGCACCGGGCATACCGTGCCGGCGGACGCGTCCATTCTCGGCGAGAACTGGTCCCGCGATGTGGACCTGACTGCCGCCCGCGTCGCGGAAAAGACGCCGCAGGAAGGCCTGCTGGCCGCGCTGAACAACGTCGCGCCGGACCGCTTCCCGCGCATCGCGATTGTGGACGACAGCCTCGAGGTCCGCCGCCTGATTCGCCGCATCCTTCAATCGCAGGGCGAATTCGAAATCTTCGAAGCGGCCCACGGACGGGAGGGACTCAACCTAATCCAGAGGGAACTTCCCGACCTGATCGTCCTCGACTTGATGATGCCGGAGATGGACGGATTCGCGGTCATGGATGCCCTAAAGAGCAATCCCGAAACGGCAAATATTCCCATTATCGTCGCCACAGCCAAGGAACTGACGTCGGAGGAAAAAGAACGGTTACAGGGTACGATCCAGTCGCTCATGCAAAAGGGTGATTTTCTGAACGACGAGTTTCTGGAGGAAGTGCGGGCGTTGATCCGCTGAACGCGGAACGAGGCAGCGAGAGGCCAAACCGATGCAAAGAAATCAAGCGGCAGGCATTCAGGCCGCGCTGACGTCCGCCGCCCTGCTCGGTCTGACCCCCGTACTCGGAAGACAGGCCATCCTCCTGGGGTTTTCACCGCTGGCCGTTGTGGCGCTTCGGACCTTTCTCGCCGCGTTCTTCCTGCTCCTCATCGTTATTATCTTCAAGCGCCCATTTCTATATATTTTCCCGATTGGACTGATCGGTTGTTTTTTGGCCGGCGCGATCAACGGGCTGGGGTCGATCCTTTACTATATGGCCCTGGCGCGTTTGAGCGCCAGCGTCGGCCAACTGCTATATTCCCTGTACCCCCTCTTTGTCGTCTTCTGGCTTCTATTGGATCGTCATTACCCCACCCGCCTGACTCTCATCCGAATCGGCCTGGCAACCATAGCCGTCCTGCTCCTGACCCGCGAGCCAAACGCGCAAGTTGACCCGCTCGGCGTCTTATTGATGCTGGGCGCTTCGATCCTGTACGCCCTGCACCTCCCCATCAACCAACGCGTCCTCTATGAAGTCCCCGCGCCGACCGTAACGCTGTATACGTTAATCGCCATGAGCGCCGTGGTCGTACCGGCGTACCTGATGTTCGACCGCCAATGGCCCGCGACCACCAGCGGCCTATGGCCGGTGTTGGGATTGACCTTTGTTACCTTCACTTCCCGCCTGATGCTCTTTTTCGGGGTTAAACACTTGGGCGGAATCCAGACAGCCCTGCTGGGTTTGGGGGAGCTGCTTGTAACGATAAGCATCAGCCATATATGGCTACGCGAAGAATTGACCACTATCCAATGGCTCGGCGTCGCCGCGCTGTTCGTCAGCTTGATGCTGGCGCGCACAGATAAACACGCCCCGCCTCACAAAGGCGGCCGCGAGGGCTGGTTGAGTTGGATTCGCCCCCCGGACCTGCCTCCCGAAATACCCTTTGGGCCGCAGGATTAACCTTCGTTCTCGTACACATAGCCGGTGCCGCGCACACTCGTAATGCGGCGCGAGAGCGAGGGAAACCCTTCCAACTTATGACGCAGGCGGCTCACCAGAGGGCGCAGGACTTCGGGCGCTTCCTGCTGGGACGTATCGTAACCCTGCACAAGCAGAACCAGGTCGCGATGCGAAAATACCCTGCCCGGATTCTCGATCAGCACGCGCAACAGGCGCCCTTCCGCCGGGGTCAGGTGCGCCACTCGCTCCTTGTGGCGGATCAACCGCCTCGAGAGATCCACGACCGTCCCGTCCTTCAATTTCATTTCCGTGATGTTCTGTTCGAGATCAACCGTCTCACCGCCGCGTGCCTGCTGGCGGGCCGTCCGCCTCGCCAGGCCCTTCTTCACGCTGCTCAGGATCTGCGGCGGCATGGCGGGCTTGAGCAAATAATCGTGAATGCGCAAGCGCAGGGCCTGAATGGCGGTCTCGGTGGAGCCAAAAGCCGTAAGCAGAATCACCTCGGTATCGGGCGATACCTGATTGACCACCTGCACGACCTCAAGCCCGTCCATTCCCGGCATGCGCAGATCAACGATCATCAAATCTACTGGATGCGTGCGGACATACTCGACCGCGGCTTGCCCGTTGGCGACTGCGGATACGCTGTATCCTTCCAGCCGCAGAATATCCGAGAGCGACTGGCGCGCCACAGGCTCATCGTCCACCACTAGAATCGCTGGTTTCATACGCCACCTCCAGACGGCAGAAAGACTCGGAAACAGGCGCCCGGCCCGCGCTCGCCCAACAGGTCCAGCGAGCCTCCGTGGGCCGTGACGATATTGTAACTGACCGTCAGCCCCAGGCCGGTCCCGCCGGTCTTCGTGCTGTAAAACGGATCGAAGATGCTCGTGCGCCTCTCGGCCGGGACCCCGGGCCCGCTATCCTGAAATAGAATTTCGACGCCCCCCCGCGCCGGGCGCGCGTTGATCTTCAAATCGCCGCCCTTTTCCATGGCGTCGAACGCATTCAAGACGAGGTTGATAAAAACCTGCTGCAACTGACTGCTGACGACCAGAATCTCGGGCAGGCTGGATGGAACGTCCAGTTTGACGCGAATGCCGCGTTCCTCCAGCTGGCGCGACATTAACCCGAGAACGTGACGAAGCAGTTCGGCCACGTCCACGCGCGTCGGGTTGACCGCATTCGGGCGGTAGAAATCGAGCATGCGCTGGACGGTGGTCTGCAACCGATCGAGTTCAGCCTGCGCGAGGCCGAAATATTCCTGGCGTTTTTCGACCGGCAGGTCTCCGCGGCCGGCCAGGTGGATGCAGTTCTGCACCGCCTGCAACGGGTTGTTGATCTCGTGGGCGATGGATGCGGTCAGGCGGCCGGCGGCCGCCATCTTCTCGGCCTGTAGAAGGGCCTGCTGGGATTCCTCCACCCGGCGGACATAATCGCGCAATTCCGCGTACAACCGCGCGTTCTCCAGGGCGATCACAGCCTGCCGGCCCAGAACCAGGAACATTTCGAGGTCCGAGTCGCTGAAGGGCAAATCCCCGGCGGAGCGGCCCGCAAACAACATACTGCGGACGTCCAGCCGCGCAATCGGGGCAAAGAGCGCCCCGCTCAAATCCAGACGGGACAATTCGGCCTGTAGACCCGCGTCGCCCGGCCCGCTCGCGTGGACGATCAAGGAGGCGTCCAGGGCGGCGATCTGATCCACGATGGGTTTCTTACTCTTCGAATCGGGAAGGGATTTACCGCGGCTCGCCAACAGGCGCAGATCCCCGTCCGCGGAGAATTGGTAGAAGGCGGCGTGACTGCAACGCAAATGCCCGCAAACGGCGGTCAGGATCAGGTCCAGGAGAGGCTCCGGGCGGGTCTCGGAGAAGAGCGATTCGGTCACGGCAAAGAGAGGCCGCAGAGCCTGGATGCGAGCCGCGTCCCGTTTTTTCTGGTTGTCGTCCAGCGCCAGTTTCACAGCCTGGATCAACTCGTCCCCCTGCTGGAAGGGTTTGAGCAGCAAGCCGTCCACGCCCTGACGCAAGGCGCGGATGGCGGTCTCGACCGTGCCGAAACCCGTCATGACCAGCACCGCGATGTCGGGCTGGTGCTGTTGAGCAAACGATATAACGTCGAATCCGTCCACCTCGGGCATGCGGATGTCCACCACAAGCAGGTCGATCTTCTGGGTGGCGATCAGGTTCATCGCCTGGCGCGGATCCGTGAGGGCGGCCGTTTCGAAGCCGGCCCGCGAGAGAATCCGCTTGCACAGCATGGTGATGCCGGGCTCGTCGTCGAGGACAAGGACAATGGGACTATTCATGGTTTAGAGCGGCAACCAGACATTGAAACACGCGCCGCGGCCCGGTTCGCTTTCCACATCCATGAACCCGCCGTGATCGGTGACAATTCCATACGTGACCGACAGACCCAGGCCCGTTCCACCCTGGTCCGCCTTAGTGGTGAAGAACGGCTCGAAGATCCGTTCCTTGACGTTGGGCGCGATCCCCTGCCCGCTATCGCGGATGGAGACAGTCGCCCACTGCCGGTTCTCGCGAAGCCGGAGCGCCGTATTGACGTCCAGGAAGCCTCCCTGCGGCATGGCCTGGATGGCGTTGTGAAAGAGATTGAGCAGGACTTGTTTCATCTGGTTGCGGTCCATTGACACCCACGGCAGGTCTCGATTCAAGGTCGTCGTCAATCGAATTCCGCTGGTGTGGAGCAGATGGCGCGTGAGCGCCACAACATCGTCCACGACCTCGTTCAGGTCCGCGCGCGCCCGCGTGCTTTCCGTCTGGCGGGCGAAGTCGAGCAGGCGGCGGACCACGTCGCGGGCGCGGTTGGCTTCGCGCAAGATCAGTTCCAGGTCGGGACGCTGGATGGAATTGCGCGGCAGTTCCTCCAGGACCAATTCGGCAAATCCCGTAACGGTGGTAAGCGGATTGTTCAATTCGTGCGCCACCCCGGCCGCCATTTCGCCGACGGCCGCAAGTTTCGCGGCCTGCAAGAGGCGGCTCTCGGCCGAACGCTGGGCTTCGATGCGCGTCTTGAGTTCGGCCTGTGTATTGCGCAACTGCCGGACGGTGGCCTGCAGGTTCTGGTACTGATCGGCGCTGGAGACCACGCTGGCAAGGATACCCGCCAGCGATTCGAGCGCCAGCAGGTCATTGTGCGTGAAGGCGTTCTTCTGACTGCTCTCGACGTCGATGATGCCAAGAATCTGATCGCCGTCGCGCAGGGCCACACACATCTCCGAACCCGCCTGCCAGCCTCGGATCGGCACGAAAATATCGTTGCGGCTCACATCATTGACCAGCATACTCTCGCCGGTCAGGAAGACGCGCGCCGTGATGCCGCCGCGCAAGGGGAAGCCCCCCGACACAACGGAACGCTCCACGACCGCGGCGCTGGTCCCGCCGAATCCGCCGATGGAAAGCGTATGGTTTTCATCTGCCAGCAGGACCGCCGCCAGTTCGAAGGCAAAATACTGGGCCAGCAGGTTGGCCGTGATACGCGCCACCTCTTTTTTGTCCGTCAGGCCGATGACCTCCTGCACCACCTCGTGGATCAATCCCAGGTTGCGGGCGCGGCCTTCGGCCTCCTCGCGCAGACGGCTGTATTCCACCAATCCCGCCAGGTGACTGGTGATCACTACAAGCAGGTGTTCGTCGTAGACCGTGAACGCCGCCGGGCGCATACTTTCCAGCGCCAGCAATCCGATGGCCTGGCCGCGATACTTAAGCGGCAGGAGCAGGGCCGAGGCTGCGCCTTCGTGGACCGGCTGATAAGCGGCCAGGCGCGTATCGGGAATGCGCAGGATTTTACCTCCCACCAGCGCGTCCGCCTGTGGATGGCCTCCGAGTTCGGCGTAGGCAGAGACGAACTTTCCAGCGCGGTTGTGATATTCACGCAGGCGGCGCGGCTCGTTGGAAACCAGGTAAAGCGAGAGCAGGTCCGTGCCGAAGGCGCGCGCTAGAAGGGCCAGCACGCGGCGCGCGATCTGCTCCAGGTTTTGCGCCGAGGACACGGTCAGGGCAAAATCGTTGAGCACAGCCAGGCGGCGCAGGTGGTCGGCCATCTCGGAAAACGTGATGATCATCTCGACCGCCGGCGCGGCCTGTTCGGCCAGCGATTTCATCACCAGCAGTTCGGGCTTCTCGAGGTCCTTCTTGCGCGCCAGCGCCACCACGCCGATCATACGCTGACCGATCACCAGCGGGAAGAAAGCCCATTGCTTTATGCCGCTGCGCGCTTTGGGGTTGGGGATCAATTCCCAGCCCGGCTGGCCGCGGCGCACCTGGACCGGCTCCAGCCTTTTTGCCAGCCGCCGCCACAACCTGCCTTCGTCCATCGAAACGGACGTCCCCGCCAGCGCGGGACAATTCCACTGAGCCTGCACCTCCAGGCTGTCGCCGCGGCGGACCGCCAGCCAGCCGCCCTCGAAAAACGAAGTCTGCGTGAACATATCCAGCACGCGGCTGAGCGCGCGCGCCATGTCGTAAGGCGTGCGCGCTTGCAGGTCGGGGAGCAGGACTTCGGGTTGGATCGGGGCGACGATGCGCGCGCCGCCCGCTTCGGTCCGGACCGAGGCGGATACCAGCCGCCAGACCTTCTGCATCGGGACAGTCAGCCGGTCCGCGCCGACGAGGATCACCGCAGAGGCGTCCTCCACAGGAAACGCAAACGCCCGGCCGCCGTCCAAAGCGGGCGGCAGGGGACGCGAATTGGGGCGTCCATCATCCAGCGCGTTCATCAGCCACGCGTCCACCGAAGGCTGGGCCAGCCAGGCGGACAACGCCGCGGCGGACGACTTGCGCATCCTGAGGGCGGAATCCGTCTCCCAGCGCCCGTTTTTGCGGCGGGCAAGCGCGGCCCACCTTGCGCCGGTGATCTGGCAGGCTTCCTTGACGTGCATGATATGAGGCTTGAACTGCGTCATTTTCGGTTAATTATAACGCCCGCAGCGGGATGGTACAATTGCCTCCCATGAACGACTTGATTGTCATCGGCGGAGGCTTGGCCGGAAGTGAAGCCGCGTGGCAGGCGGCCCAGCGCGGTCTGCGTGTGAGGCTGTACGAAATGCGCCCCGCCGTTTCCACCGGCGCGCACGAGACCGAGGACCTCGCCGAACTCGTGTGCTCGAACTCGCTCGGCTCCAACCTGCCTGACCGCGCCTCGGGAGTCTTGAAATCGGAACTGCGCAGACTCGATTCCATGTTGCTCGAATGCGCCGAACAGGCCGCGTTGCCGGCGGGCGCGGCGCTGGCTGTGGATCGTCTCCTTTTCTCGCGGCTGGTGACCGAACGCGTACTCGATCACCCGAACATCGAGGTCGTCCGCGAAGAGGTGACCGAGATTCTGTCTTCGCCGGTGATCGTCGCCTCCGGGCCGCTGACCTCGGAGCGGCTGTCGCGCTCCATCGCCGCGCTGAGCGGACAGGATCACCTGTATTTCTTCGACGCCATCGCGCCCATCGTAACGGCCGAGAGCATCAACATGGACATCGCCTTCCGCGCCTCACGCTACGGTGCAGGCCGAGAAGCGCAGGACGAAGGCGATTACATCAACTGCCCGTTCGACAAGATACAATATGAGACTTTTGTGGCAGCCCTGCGAAATGCGGAACGCATCGAATTGCGCTCGTTTGAAGAGGCAATCCGCGGGGGCGTGAAGGCCGGGGCGCAGCACTTCTTCGAGGGCTGCCTTCCGGTCGAGATCATCGCCGAACGCGGCAGCCAGTCGCTGGCTTTCGGTCCCATGCGCCCGGTCGGGCTGACCGACCCGCGCACCGGGCGCAGACCCTATGCGGTCGTCCAGTTGCGCCAGGACAACCTGGCCGGGGATTTGTACAACCTCGTCGGCTTCCAGACCAACCTCAAGTTCCCGGAACAGAAGCGGATATTCCGCATGATTCCCGGCCTGGAAAATGCGGAGTTCGTCCGCTACGGACAGATGCATCGAAATACCTTCATCGCCTCGCCGGTTCTGTTGGGGCCCACACTCCAGCACAAACAGCGCGACGACCTGTTCTTCGCCGGGCAAATCACCGGCGTGGAGGGCTACATGGGCAACATCGCCACCGGCCTGCTGGCAGGCTGGAACGCGGCCCGCCTGCTCCGGGGACAGGAGGCTATTCAACTGCCAGCCACAACCATGCTCGGCGCGTTGTGTCACTACATCACTCACGCCGACCCGCACAGTTTCCAGCCCATGAAAGCCAATTTCGGAATTCTCCCGCCGCTCGGAGAGACCGCGCGGCTGGGGAAGCGCGAGCGCGCCGCGGCGTTCGCCGAACGCGCCGCGCGCGACCTCGAAACCATCCTCGCAAACATTTCCGAAAGAGTCCATGAATAAACGCATTCTTCTTATCATTGCGGCCCTGCTCGCCCTGGGAGGCGCGGCCGCGTATTTTCTTCGCGACCTCACGCCTGCGGCCTCGCGCGAATTCGACGGCCAGCGCGCGTACGAGGACGTCCTGGCGCAAGTGTCCTTCGGCCCGCGCACGCCCGACAGCGAGGGCCAGCGAAAACTCATCGAATACCTGCGGGCGGAATTGCAGAAGGCCAACTGGATCGTGGAAATCCAGACGGCAGAATTCAACGGGATTCCCGTCCGCAACGTGATCGCCCGCCGGTCGGATGTGCCGCCACAGGTCGTCCTCGGCGCGCATTACGACACCCGCCTCTTCGCGGACCGTGATCCCGATCCCGCCAAGCAAAGCCAGCCCGTGCCCGGGGCCAATGACGGCGCATCCGGCGTGGCCGTCCTGCTCGAACTGGCGCGCGTCCTGCCGCACGACTCGGCGCCGGTCTGGTTCGTCTTCTTCGACGCCGAAGACCAGGGACACATTCCCCCCTGGGAGGATTGGAGCATCGGCGCGCGGCTATTCGTGGAGGAGTTCAACCTCAAACCGCAGGCAGTCGTCATCGTGGACATGGTCGGCGACCCGGACCTGGAAATGTACATGGAAAAACAATCCACTCCCCCGCTCAAGCGCGAGATCTGGGCGGTGGCCGAGGAACTCGGCTACGAGCGTTATTTCGTCTCGCAGACGAAATACACCATCATTGACGACCACGTGCCGTTCCTCGAGGCCGGCATCCCCGCCGTGGACATCATAGACATGGATTACAAGTACTGGCACACGACTGCCGACACGCCGGACAAGGTCACGCAACAAAGCCTCCAGATCGTCGGCGAGGTTTTGCTGGAATGGCTCGCCCGTCAAAACCGTTAGGCCGGGAAAATTGTCAAAATCCCCGACACGGCGTAAACTTGTCGCATGAACGTCCCGCAACTGCTCGACCGCATCCGTCCCGCCTGGACCCAGCGCGTCACCCGCAACCTGGCGCGCGGATCGGACGTGCGCGAGAACTTCCAACAACAGATCGAACGGTTCTACGAAATGCTCGCGCAGGCCGCCGCCACCGGCAACCCGTCCTGGCTGGACCCGATCCTCAACGAATGGGCCGACTCCCAGACGCTGACCGACCTCGAGCAGGGAGAAGACAATATCTCCAGCCTGCTCAATCGGATGATCGCGCTGACCCACGAGGTCGCCCGCGAATCCCTGAACGAGCGTGAGGCGCTCGACCTGCTCACGGCGGTCGTCCCGCTTTACATCTACGGGCTGGAGCGGATCGCCCGCCGCGAAATGGACAACCGCGTCGGTTTCATCTCGAATCAACTGGTGGAAATGCGGCAGAAACTGGAACGGCTCGACCGAAGCAAGTCCAACTTCATTTCTGTCGCGGCGCACGAACTCAAGACCCCGCTCACGCTGATCGAAGGATACGCCTCGATGATGCGGGACATCGTCACGCAGTTCGATCAGAACGGCGAAATAGACCCGCTTCTGAAAGGCGTCAACACCGGCATCCAGCGCCTGCGCCAGATCATAGACGATATGATAGACGTCTCGCTCATTGACAACAACCTGCTCTCGCTCAATTTTCAACCGATCTGGGTCAGCCACATCCTCAATCTGCTCCGCAGGGAACTAGCCGATTCAGTAGGCGACCGCAGACAGACGCTCGAGATCCGGGCGTTCACGGGAAGCGAGGAATGGATCTACGCTGACCCCGAACGACTCTACCAGGCCCTGCGCAACGTCCTGGCCAACGCCGTCAAGTTCACGCCGGACGGCGGCAGGATCACCGTGGACGGCAGGCTTCTGCCGGGTTTCGTCGAAATCACGGTCACGGACACCGGCATCGGCATCACGCCGGAAGACCAGGCGCGTATTTTCGAGAAGTTCGGCACCCTCGGCCGCGCCGACCTGCACTCCAGCGGCAAGACCAAGTTCAAGGGAGGCGGCCCGGGGCTGGGACTATCCATCACGCGCGGCGTGATCGAGGCGCATGGAGGAACGATCTGGGTCGAATCGGATGGCTACGACGAGAAGAAACTGCCGGGCTCCACGTTCCACATCCTGCTCCCGATCCGCACTGAGGCCGCCGATCCGCGCATTGCAAAACTTTTCGGCGATTTGAGCCGCGCCACGCAAGAGACGCGCAACACACGGGAAACCAATGGCAAAGAAGACCCCTCAACCGACGCGCCCGCCGCGTGAACGCGCCTTCCTCGTCGGGGTGGAAATCCACGGGCAGGCGGGCATCCTGACGCTGTCCGATTCACTGACTGAACTGGCCCTGCTGGCCGATACGGCCGGGCTGGACGTGGTCGGCGAGTTGACGCAAAATATGTCGCGCCCAAATCCCGAAACCTTCATCGGCGCGGGCAAGGTGGAGGAACTCAAGGCGCTGGTCGAAGAGACGCTGGCGCAGGTGGTCGTATTCGACGACGAACTCCTGCCGCGCCACCAGCGCGAACTGGAACGCATCCTGGGCGATAAAGTCCGCGTGATGGACCGCACCGGGCTGATTCTCGACATCTTCGCGCAACATGCCCACAGCAGTGAAGGCATGTTGCAGGTGGAACTGGCGCAGTACGAATATTACCTGCCGCGCCTCACCCGCCAGTGGACTCACCTCGCCCGTCAGGCAGGCGGCGGAGGAGGACGCACCGGCTCGGCCGGCGGAGTCGGCTTGCGCGGCCCCGGCGAGACTCAGCTGGAAGTGGACCGCCGCCAGATTCGGAGCAGGATCGCGCACCTTAAACGGGAACTGGAAAAGGTGCGCGCGCACCGCATGAGATACCGCGCCCAGCGCAGGCGGTCGCGCCTGCCCACGGTCGCGCTGGTCGGTTACACCAACGCGGGCAAGTCCACGCTCTTGAATCGCCTGGCGCGCGCGGACGTCTTCGTGGCGGACCAACTGTTCGCCACGCTCGACCCGACCACACGCCGCGTCGAACTGCCCGGCGGACGCGCGTCGCTCTTCACGGACACGGTCGGCTTCATCCAGAAACTGCCGACCACGCTTGTCGAGGCTTTTCACGCCACCCTGGAGGAAATCGCCGAGGCGGATCTCCTTCTGCACGTTGTGGATATTTCACACCCCAACGCGCTCAACCAATTCGAGGCGGTTCAGCAAACGCTGGGCGAGATCGACGCGGGGCACATCCCCGTGGTGACCGCGCTCAACAAAATTGACCGCCTGCGCGATCCGCAATCGGCGCGCGAGATCGTGAGACAATATCCAAAAGCCATCGCCATTTCCGCCGCGAAGAACATCGCCATCGAAGACCTGCTGGCGCTCGTCGGCGAGGAACTCTACGAGCGCTACTCGCCCCTGCTCGTACGCCTGCCCTACCAGCAGGGCGCGCTGATCTCGCTCTTCCACGAATCGGGACAGGTGGAGCGAGTCGAGCACGGTCGCGGCAGTGTGCTCATGCAGGGACGCATCCCCGGGCGGCTGGTCGCCCAGTACATGCCCTGGCAGGTCTCGACGCTGGAGGAACGTCCCGAACCCGAAGAAGAGGAATCCCTATGACCGCCTGGCTTTCGAAACTGATTGACCGCGCCTCTGAATTTTTTGCCCATCGCAAAGGATTGTTGCCGCTGATCGGCCTTGCCCTCATCGTGCTCAACTTCGTTTTGCAAATTGCCCTCTACCCCAACTGGGTGACGGTGACAAATCTGTTCCTGCACCTTGGGCTGATCATCGCCATCCTCGGATTGATGCTGGCCTGGGCGCTGTAAAACGAATCCTTATAAAACGGATGCCTCGCCAGCGTCCGTTTTTTTTTGTTTCCGCCGTGTAAAATTCCATCAGCCCGAAACGTCAGAATGCCCAAGAGAATCCATGCGCCATTTTACTTTATTGGTATTGACGGTCTTTCTGTGCGCCTGCACCCAGACAATACCTCTACCCGAGCCGACTGCAACCATCCTTCCTCCGCTTCCCACCGCGACCCTTACGCCCGTCCCCGCTACCGAGACCGCCCTCCCCACCCCAACCTTCACCGCAACGCCAATCCCGCATCCGATGTCAATCGAGGCGTTGCGCGCAGGCTCCTACCCCGGCAGCGACATCATCATCGTGGAGGAACTCGAGCGCGGCGCGAACTATCGCCGCTATTACGCCTATTACTTATCCGAAGGTTTGAAAATCTACGCGTTGCTGACCGTCCCCATGGGGGAGATGCCCGCGGGCGGCTGGCCTGCGATTGTGTTCAATCACGGCTACATCCCACCCGATGTGTATCGCACCACCGAACGCTATATCGCCTACGTGGACGAACTCGCCCGCGCCGGTTATGTCGTCTTCCGCATTGACTACCGCGGGCATGACGCCTCCGAAGGCGAGCCGACCGGCGCCTACAGCAACCCGGGCTATCTCATTGACGTGATGAACGCGGTCGCGTCCATCAAGAGATTTCCACAGGTCGATCCCGAAAAGATCGGCATGTGGGGACATTCCATGGGCGGCTACCTGACCCTGCGCGCCATGGTCATTTCAAAGGATGTCAAAGCAGGTGTGATCTGGGCAGGCGTGGTCGCGTCGTATCCAGATTTGCTCTACAACTGGCGGAGACCCTCCGCAGTGACGCCTTCGCCCAGTTCCACCGGCCGCGGCTGGCGCGGTTCGTGGATCGAACTCTACGGCACGCCGGAGGACAATCCCGATTTCTGGGCCTCGGTCTCTGCTAACACGTACGTAGCCGATCTCTCAGGCCCCCTGCAACTGCATCACGGAACGAACGACGAGGATGTCCCACTGGCTTTCTCCATCCGCCTCGCGGAGGAAGTCCGCGCCGTGGGCTTGCGAGCGGACCTGTTCGAGTACGAGGGGGATAACCACAACATCTCGAAATACTTTTCGCTCGCGATGGGAAGGACGATTGAGTTTTTCGATTCGGTTTTGAAGTAATTCGAAACCGCCCCATTCCCGACATTGTTACTCATCGCCAGTCGCATTTTTCTCAATGTACCTACGAACAACTCGTTTTGAATGAACATGCCCCAGGGCGAGTATGGGAATCATAGCCATCAACACAAAGATGGCGCGTAACACTTCATTGGGGGATCCAGTGAAAGCCTCGAACACAAACATGCACACGATGATTGCAAGACCTAGCACACCGGAAATCGGTGCGCGATAATCTATTCGGATTTCTTTCGCCGACAAATCAACCAGGCCAATGTACCATAAGCCAAGGTTTCTATGAAGTAGGCCAGTGATTGGCTGGATTAGTGCAATTTGATCACGCTTCTTGATAAACGCAGTCGTTTGGTTAGTAAGGACATCAGACGAAAGATTGCGCAGATAGAATTCCAAGTCTGGTGATAGTACCTCAGAGCCGACCTTAATTCCGCGGCACATCTCTCGGTCATATTCGACAAAACGACCCGAATCAATTAGGGCGAAAATTAGAAAGCCCAATGGCAACACAAAGTACAAGTATTCCATTGCCTATCCGCGTGTTCAAAAGGAATCTATGATGTGGTTCGATTGTGTGAAACTTCGCCGAGCATTTGCCAGTTCCCGAGCAGCTTACACCTTCGGCCCCGCCTCGAGCACCTCGCGCGGCGTGCCGTCGGCGAACTTGGCGAAATTCTCGATGAACCTCTGCGCCAGGTCGCGGTACTTCTTGTCATATTCCTCGCGGCCCGGCCAGGACGACCACGGCTCCAGCACGGACTCGGGCACGTCGGGGCAGGTCTTCGGCACCTCGAAGCCGAAAACGGGGTCTTTGTAATACTTCACCTTCGCCAGTTTCCCCGTCAACGCGGCGGAGAGCAGGGCGCGCGTGTGCCGAATGCTGATGCGTTTGCCCACGCCGTAACGTCCACCCACCCAGCCCGTGTTCAACAACCAGCACGTGACGCCGTACCGCTCGATCTTGCGTTTGAGCAACTCGGCGTATTTATACGGATGATGCACCATGAACGGCCCGCCGAAACACGCGCTGAAGGTGATCTCAGGCTCCTTGCCCAACCCGACTTCCGTGCCCGCGATCTTGGACGTGTAACCCGAAATGAACTGGTACAACGCCTGGTTCGGAGTCAGGCGCGCGATGGGCGGCATGACCCCGCTCGCGTCGCAGGTCAGCAGGACGATGTTTTTTGGATGGCCTGCCTTCTTCTCCGGGACCGCGTTCTCGATGAATTCCAACGGGTAGGAAGCGCGCGTGTTCTCGGTCACCGAATCATCGTCGAGGTCAATGAGGCGGGACACGGGGTCGAAGGGGACATTTTCGAGGATCGTCCCGAAGCGCCGCGTGGTGGCATGGATCTCGGGTTCCGCGCTGGCCGAAAGCCCGATGACTTTGGCGTAGCATCCGCCCTCGAAGTTGAACACACCCTCGTCGCTCCAGCCATGCTCGTCGTCCCCGATGAGCCGCCGCGTGGGGTCCGCTGAAAGAGTCGTCTTGCCCGTCCCGCTGAGGCCGAAGAACAGCGCCACATCGTTGGCGTCGTTTGGATTCACATTCGCCGAGCAGTGCATCGAGAGCACGCCTTCCAACGGCAGGAGATAATTCAGGATGGTGAAGACCGATTTCTTGATCTCGCCCGCGTAAGCCGTGTTGCCGACGATGGCGAGTCTTTTCTCGAACGAAAGCATGATGAAGGTCTCGGTGTTCGTCCCGTCCACGCTGGGCGCGGACTTGAAACCCGGCAGGACCACAATCGTAAATTCGGGGACGAAGCGTTTGTATTCCTCCAGCGAGCCCGGCAGGATGAACATGTTGCGCACGAACAGGCTGTGCCACGCCAGTTCGGCGACGATGCGAACGGGCAGGCGGTACTTCTCGTCCGCCCCCGCGTAGACATCCTGCACGAAGACGTCCCGTCCCTGCAGGTAACCCAACATGCGCGCGTAGACTTCTTCGAACTTGTCCGCCGCGCAGGGGCGGTTGTACACGCCCCACCAGACGTTTCCCTCGGTGCTCGCCTCGCGGACAATGAACTTGTCATTCGCGGACCTCGCGGTATGCTTGCCCGTAAACGCCACAAACGGCCCGCCGCGGACGGTGGTCCCCTCGCCGCGGAAGACGGCTTCCTCGTACAGCGCCTCCGAGGCCAGATTCCAATACGCGAGTCGCAAGTTGCCCACACCCTGATTGGACAGGTTGAAATCCGCTTTGCGCGCCTGGGCTGTGGATTCAGCAGGGGTTTTGATGTTCAGCAAATTATTCATATTGTGGTTTTCTCCGTAGGGGCACGGTAGGGGCACAGCAAAACCTCGAGCGGCATCAGTAATCTTTCGTCCCGCTGTGCCCCAACGCGTTGCCTTACAACCAATCCCTCACCATCTTCTTATCGCCGATGTAAATCTCATTCGGGCTGGTCGGATCCAGCGCCCACTTGATGCGCGCGACCCCTTCGGTCACGTCCTTCACCGTTCCCGAAAACGACAGGCGCAAATGGCCTTCCATCCCAAATTCTTTGCCGGGGACAGTGACGACCAGCGCCTTCTTCAGCAGGAACTTCGACAACTCCACCGAGCTGTTGCTGAACGCGCGCAAATCGGGCAGGGCATAGAACGTCCCCTGCGGCTCGATCAGGCGCGCGCCGTTGAACGTTTTCATCTCTTGCAACAGCACGTTGCGATTATTTTCGATTTGCAGACGCAGCGATTCCACCACGGACTGCAAGCCGTTGATCGCGCCCTCGGCCGCGGCCTGCGAGACGGGTGATACGCCCGAGGTCGTCTGCGCGGTGACGTTGGTCATCACCCGCACCAGTTCGCGCGGCGCCACCACCCAGCCGACGCGGAACCCCGTCATGCCGTACAACTTCGCCACACCGTTGATGACGATGACATTCGTGGTCTCGATGTCGTTTTTTGTGTAACTCCAGGCGGGGACCGCCACGTTGCGGTCGAAAGTCAGCTTGTGATAGATGTCGTCGCAAACCAGGAAGATTCCCTTTCGCTCGCAGAAGTCCACCAGTTTTTCGATCAGCGCAGGTGGATAAATAACGCCCGACGGGTTGTTCGGGCTGTTGACGATGATCGCCCGCGTGTAGGATGTCACCGCCCTCTCGATGTCCTCGAAGCGCGGCGTGAAGGTCCCATCTTCGGGTGTCACGATGACGGGAACGCCGTAACACATCTTGATGATCTCGGGATACGAGACCCAGTACGGTGCGAGTACGATCACCTCATCCTGCGGATTCAGGATGCTGTAGAAAATGTTGAACAGCGACTGCTTCGCGCCGTTGGTGACGATCACGTTTTCGGGCGTAACCAGGCGGTTGTAATTCTCTTCCGTGTAACGGATGATGGCCTTCTTCATCGCGGGCGTGCCGTCGGCGGGTGTGTACTTCACCTCCCCGCTGGTCAACTTCGCGGCCGAGGCCAGGATGGCATTGATGGGCGTCTTGTTCTTCGGCTCGCCGATGCCGAGATGAATCACGGGCTCGCCGCGTTCCCGCAGAATCCGCGCCTCCTCGTTCAGGGCCAGCGTGGGAGATTCTGCGATTTCAAGTGCAAGTTTGCTCAGTTTCATGGTCGCTCCAGAAAAAGCAGCCTGGTCAACCCAACTTGACCAGGCATTTACACGAACAAACGTCCACCGAGGGACGCTAGAATGTCACCGATGATGTTGGACATCCCATTCACACGGCGATTATACCAAAGGACACAAACGAAAATCCGCTCTCGCCCGGAAAGCGGATTTCTGTCACTGGCGCGAAATGATTTCCATCTCTCCCTCTGTACCTACCGACCGAGAGCCTCAAAATCAGCGGGGCCGCCGAGCGCCTGCCCCACAGCCGAGGGGGCAATGCGCTTGATCAACCCGATCAGCACGCTCCCGCTTCCCACCTCGACGAAGGAACGGATCCCGTTCGCAGACATCCACTGCACCGACTCGGTCCAGCGCACGCGCGATTGCATCTGCGCCATGATGTCGGCGCGCAGGTCGGCCGCGGCGGTCATCGGCTTTGCATGGACATTCCCGACGATGGGTATCTCCGCGTCCTTCATCTCCACCGCCTGCACGGCCGCGTTCCATTCCTCCTGAATGGACGCCATCAACGACGAATGCGCCGCGATGGACACCGCCAGCGGCATGGCGCGCTTCGCGCCCGCGGCCTTCGCCAATTCGATAACGCGCTCCACCGCGGCTTTCGCCCCCGAAACGACCACCTGCCCCGGGCAGTTGTCGTTCGCCACATGCACACTTTCGCCCTCGCGGCCCGCCTCCGCGCAGACCTTCTCCAGCGCGGGGATGTCCAGGCCAAGAATGGCCGCCATGCCGCCCGGCGCGGACTCGCCCGCCCGCTTCATCAACTCGCCGCGCGTTCGAACGAGGCGCAGTCCGTCAGCGAAGGTCAACGCGCCGGAGGCAGCCAGAGCCGACAACTCGCCGAGGGAATGTCCCGCCAGCGCGGCAGGCAGACGGTCCGGGTGGAGATGCGAGAAGACGCGGAACGCGGCCAGCGAATGGACGAACAACGCCGGTTGGGTATTGACCGTGTCGTTCAGTTCCTCGGCGGGCCCCTCCCACATCAATTTGGAGAGCGAAAATCCAAATAAGGCGTCGGCTTCATCGAACATTTGCTGTGCCATCGGGAACGCGGCGGCCAAATCCCTGCCCATGCCCACAGCCTGCGATCCCTGGCCGGGAAAGACGAACGCGGTGGTTTTGAAATCAATGGTCATACGGTCACCTTTTGTTTTTACCGCGAAGAAACGAAGGCCGCGAAGGAGATAAAAATCGCGAAGCGATTCTTCGAGGATCGTATCCTTCGCGTTCCTCCGTTCTTCGCGGTGAATCATTCTCCTTGTTAAACACAAACGAGCCGTGAGGGTCACGGCTCGCTCGCGGCTACTCGGCCTTCTTCTTTTTCTCTTTCTTGACCTCGACCACTTCGCGGCCATCATAGTGACCGCAGTTGGGGCATACAGTATGCGGCAGGCGCATGGAACCGCAATTCGAGCAGGCCACCAGGTTGCGGGCCTGCAACGCGTCGTGGGCGCGGCGGCGGTCGCGGCGGCCCTTCGAGTGTTTGCGCTTGGGTTGTGGGGGCATTTCGTACTCCTTCTCTATACACAAATGTAGTAACGACTTGTGTCGTTACTACGGGTTTCCAGACAAGTGGGCTGATTATAGCGGGAGCACATGGCTGCGTCAAGCCTGAAACGATGTTAGAATAAAAGTATGGAAGTCCAGATCGCAGTCGCCAAGGTCAACAAATACGCCTCGTCCGAAAGCGGCGATACGCTGGAGGTCATCGAGCGCCCGAACGGCGGGTTGTCGGTGGTGCTGGCGGACGGGCAGACCTCCGGGCGCGGCGCCAAGGCCGTCTCGCAGATGGTCGTCCGCAAGGTGATCGGCCTGCTGGCCGACGGCGTGCGCGACGGGGCCGCGGCGCGCGCCGCCTCCGACGCGCTCTTCACGGAGAAAAAGGGCAAGGTCTCGTGTACGCTCAACATCGCCTCCATTGACCTGCACACCGACACCATCGTCCTGACCCGCAACAACCCCGCGCCGATGATCGTCTGCCGCGGCGAACAACTGGAAGAGATCACCACGGAGAGCGTCCCGCTCGGCAATTCGCGGGACGTGCGGCCGGTCATCACCGAGTTTGCCATCCAGCCCGGCCTGACCATCATCATCTACACCGACGGGATCGCCTACGCGGGCGAGCGCCGCGGCGAACCGATGGACGCCTGCACCGTCGTCCAGGCCATGCTCGACGAGCAGGACCCCAGCCCGCAGGCCATTGCCGATTCCCTGCTGGCGCACGCCGTCCGCCTCGACGAGGACCGTCCCGCCGACGACATCAGCGTGGTCGTCCTGAAAGTGACGCCCCGGGTCGGCGACGAGGCGCGCCGCATGACCGTCCGCCTGCCGATTCCATGAGATCGAAGAAGAAACACCGAATCCAGCACTGGCGCGCCTCGCTGATCGAGGCCGCGCTCCTGCTCCGGGAATTTCGCGGTCCAGTAATCATCTTTGCAGTCGCCCTGCTGGGTGGCGGATCGCTGTACGATTTGACCGCCAAATCTGTGGGGGAACCGGTCGGGAGTTTGGCGGAATCCTTTTATACCGTCCTGACGATGGCCTTCCTTCAGCCGGTTGGGGATTTTCCGCGTCATCCACTGCTTCAAATATTCTATTTCATCATGCCGCTGGTCGGGTTGGGCGCGCTGGCGCAGGGACTGACCGATTTCGGCATCCTGCTCTTCAACCGCCGCGCCCGCACGCGCGAATGGGAGACAGCCGTGGCATCCACCTTGAATAAACACCACATCCTGGTCGGGCTTGGACACCTGGGATACCGCGTCGTCCAGCAACTGCACGAGATGGGCGAGCGCGTGGCCGTGATCGAACTCAACCCCAAGGCGGACCTTTCCGCCGCGGTGCGAAAGATTCACGTCCCGGTCATTAACGGCGACGCCAGCCGCGAGGTCGTGCTGGAGGATGCCAACGTCGGAAAAGCCAAATCCATCATCCTGTGCACGCAGGACGACACGTTGAATCTGAAGACCGCGCTCAAGGCGCGCAGTCTCAACCCCAACATCCAGGTCGTCATCCGCATCTTCGACGACGACTTCGCCGACGAATTGCAGCACCAGTTCAAGTTCAACGCCCTCAGCGGCACGGGTATCGCCGCGCCGGCTTTTGCCGCGGCCGCCGCAGGCGCCGACATCACCAACCCGATCCAGGTCGAGGGCGAATCGCTCAGCCTGGCGCGCCTGACCGTCCAGCCGGAATCCGATCTGGAAGGCAAAACCGTCGGCCAGGTGGAGGACGGTTACGTCGTGAGCATCATCCTGATCCGGCAGGACCACGCCACCAACTTCCACCCCACCGACAGCACGCCGCTTCACGCGGGCAACATCCTGGCCGTGCTGGGCCGCCCTGACCGGTTGAATACGCTCGTGCATGCCAGCCACTAGACCGCTCGTCGGCGTCGTCGGCCCGTGCGGGTCGGGCAAATCCACCCTCATTGCACAACTCGAACCGCTCGGCTTTCCCTGCCGCCACATCGCGCAGGAACATTCCTACGTGCCGTCCATGTGGCAGCGCATCGCCAATCCCGACGTGCTCATCTTCCTGCAAGCCTCCTATCCCGTCTGCACACAACGCCGTAGACTCAACTGGACGGAAGCCGATTACGAAGAGCAACAACGACGACTCGCCCACGCCCGTCAGCACGCAAGCATAACAATCGAGACCGACGACCTGACGCCCGACGAAATCCTCGCCCGCGTGCTCGACTTTTTGAAAGAAGCCTCGATATGAGAAAAATCATCGCATCTTTCTTGACTTTCTGCCTGCTCGCCGCTTGCAAGCTTTTCTCCACGCCTACACCGGTCCCGCCAACCGCCACCCCCATCGTGATCCCGCCCGATGACTTCTCCCTCTTCGCGGACGGGCTGGTCGCCTCCGCCAAACCCATCCTGGACAACATGGATGGCGCGACCCTCTACGAGATCGAGTTCGTCATTGACGATGACCTTGTTCACATTGCGGGTTCCGAAAAAGTCCGCTTCACCAATCGCGAGACCGTCCCGCTGGATGAAATCCAATTCCGCCTGTACCCGAACATCCTCGGCGGAGAAATGCACGTGGACGAAGTCCGCGTGGACGGGCAGGCGCTCGTCCCCGCGTACCGGCTGGACGACAGCCTGCTGGCAATTCCCCTGCCGCAGCCATTGGCCGTCGGGCAGAGCGTCCACATCGAGATGGACTTCGACCTCGCCGTCCCGACCGAACTCGAATCCAATTACGGCGTACTGGCCTCTTACGACGGCGTACTCACCCTCGCCCACGCCTATCCGATGATCGAGGTCTACGATGACGAAGGCTGGAACGCGGAGATCCCCTCTTCCAACGGCGACCTGACCCACGGCGACATGGCCTTCTTCATAGTCACGGTGGACGCGCCGAAGGACTTGACGGTCGTCGGCGCGGGGATAGAGTCGCAGCCCGAATTTAACGGCGACCGGCAGCGGATCACGTTTGCGGCGGGCCCGGTACGCGATTTCTTCCTCGCCGCCAGCGCGGACTACGAGGTCGTCAGCCGGACCGTGGGCGAGGTGACGGTCAATTCCTACGCGCCCGCGGAACTGGAAGAGGGAGCGCGCTTTGCCATGGAAGCCGCCGTCCGCGCCATCGAAATCTTCAGCAAAGGGTACGCCCCATATCCGTACACGGAATTCGACATCGCTGCCACACCCACCTACGCGCTGGGCGTCGAATACCCCGGGGCTACCGCCATCACCCGCGATATTTACGAACTCGGCGGGACAAGGAACGATACGCCGGTTTCGATTTACCTGGAATCGACCGTCGTCCACGAGGTGGGCCACCAGTGGTTCTACAACCTGGTCGGCAATGACCAGTTGGACGATCCCTGGCTGGACGAATCGCTGGTCCAGTACATCACCTGGCAGTATTATCTCGAAACGTACGGCGAAAGCGGCGCGGCGGGATTCGAAGCCTCCCTGAACGGACGCTGGGGCCGCGTGAACTTCGAGCCGATCCCAATCGGCCTGCCGGTTGCGGAGTACAGCGGTACGGAATATTCCGCCATCGTCTACGGCCGCGGCCCGTTCTTCTTCGAAACTCTGCAGGATGAGATTGGAAGCGAAGCCTTCGACGCGTTCATCAGGGATTACACCGAAACCTATTCGTGGGGCATTGCCACATCCGAGGGCCTCCAGTCGCTGGCCGAGGAGCATTGCGCCTGCGACCTGGATGATTTATTCGACGAATGGGTGTACCCGTAAAAGCCTGGCGCCGCGGGCATGTTGAAGGTTTCACCACAGAGCGCACAGAGATCACGGAGAAAAACTTTTAAAAATCTCTGTGGACTCCGTGGTTAACGAACTTTTCCTGCTCGTTATTCGGACTTAAGAAACACTCTCTCAGAGACTCTAAACCGCAACAAGACTTCCGAAGTCTGTGCAATAGGGGTATAATCCCCCGTCGCCCTGAAAAAGGGCATTTTTGTGAGTGGAGAACCTGCATGAGAAATCTCAATACCAGACTGATCGTCATTGCCATCGTCATCGCGCTGGCGGCCTGGATTGACTTCAGCCAGGAACTGATCGTCTACAACCCGTTCGACGACACCGTGCTCTTCCGCCGCGACGTCAGCCCGAGGCTCGGCCTCGACCTGCGCGGCGGCCTCCAGGTCCTGCTCGAAGCGGACCTGCCCGCGGAGACCGAAATCACCTCGGACCAGATGGAAACCGCCCGCCTGATCCTGGAGAACCGCACCAACGCCCTCGGCGTGAGTGAAAGCGTGATGCAGGTCGCGGGACTCCGCCGCATCGTGGGCGAATTCCCCGGCGTGACCAATCCAGACGACGTGATGGCCACCCTCGGACAGACCGGCCTACTGGAGTTCGTGGACTTCGGTTACGAACCCATGCCCGAGGGCACCCGCGTCCAGACCGACTTCGGCCTGGATCCCGTTTCCCAGCCGACCTCCACCCCCGAGCCCGCCGCCACCGAGACTCCCGCCGAGGACGCTCCCGTCGTCTATCACACCGTCATGACCGGCACCGAACTGACCGATGTGGCCGTCGGCACGGGCAACCTGAACGAGGCCGTGGTCAATTTCGTCCTGTCCAACGAAGGCAAGGACATTTTCGCCGAATACACGACCACCCACGTTGGCCAGTACCTCGGCATCGTGCTGGACAAGGTGGTGATTTCCGCCCCTTCGGTCAACGAACCCATCACCGAGGGCAGCGGCACGATCAGCGGCAACTTCACGCTCGAATCGGCCAACAGCCTCGTCATCCAGTTGCGTTACGGCTCCCTGCCCATTCCCTTCAAACTCGTGGAAAGCCGCGTGGTCGGCCCCACCCTCGGCCAGGACTCGCTCCAGAAATCGCTCGTAGCGGGCCTGGTCGGCATCATCGTGGTCTTCCTGTTCATGGGCATCTTCTACCGCCTGCCCGGCGTGCTGGCCGATCTCTCCATCATCGTCTACGCGCTGGTGACCTTCGCCATCTTCAAGAACTTCCACTTCACATTGACGCTGGCCGGCGTGGCGGGCTTCCTGCTCTCCACCGGCGCGGCCCTGGACGCGAACATCCTCATCTTCGAGCGCATGAAAGAGGAACTGCGCGCCGGGCGCAACCTGCGCACCGCCGTTGATTTGGGCTTCAACCGCGCCTGGTCCTCCATCCGCGACTCGAACCTGGCGACCATCATCACCTCCCTCATCCTGTTCTGGTTCGGGAGCACGTTCGGCGCGACCATCGTCAAAGGCTTCGCCCTGACCCTCGCCCTGGGCGTCATCATCTCGCTCTTCACCGCCCTGTTCGTCACCCGCTCCCTGCTCCAGGTGGTGATCAACGCCATCAAACCCGGCACCGAAAACCCGAAGTGGTTCGGCATCTAGGAAGACAACCATGAACATCCTCGGAAAACGCTACTGGTACTTCGCCCTCTCCCTGCTGGTCATCCTGCCGGGCATGATCCTCATCGCCATCAACGGCCTGCCGCTTTCCATTGACTTCACCGGCGGGAGCCTGCTCGAAATCTCGTTCGCCGAAGAAGCGCCCGCGCCGGCCGACATCGTGGCTATCTATAACGATCTCGGCGTCGAAGACGCCCAGGTGCAGACCACAGACCAGGGCACGATCCTGATCCGCTCGGCCTTCCTGGACGAGGCGGCGCGCGTCGAAGTGCAGGACGCCATCACCGCCGCCTTCGGCGAGATCACCGTCGAACGCTTCGACAGCGTCGGCCCGACCATCGGCGAACAGGTGACGCAACGCGCCGCGCTGGCGGTCGGCATCGCCGCGCTGGCGGTCGTCGTCTACATCACATACACCTTCCGCGGACTGGAGCACGCCTTCCGCTACGGCATCATCGCCATCCTGGCCATGATCCACGACGTGGCCGTGGTCATGTCCGTCACCGCCATCGGCGCGCAGTTCTGGGGCTGGCAGGTGGATTCGCTCTTCCTGACCGCCCTGCTCACCGTCATCGGTTTCTCGGTGCAGGACAAGATCGTGGTCTTCGACCGCATCCGCGAGAACTCCAACGTCTATCGCCGCCTGCCGTTCGAGACGCTCGCCAACCATTCCATCGTGCAGACCCTCCAGCGTTCGATCAACACCCAGTTGATGACCGTGGAGTTCATGCTGTTGGCACTGGCGCTCTTCGGCGGCGTGACCCTGCGCGAGTTCGCCGTCATCCTGCTGGTCGGTCTCTTCAGCGGGACCTACTCGTCCATCTTCATCGCCGCGCCCGTGCTCGTGGTGTGGGAGAATCGCGAGTGGCGTGACTGGTTCAAGCGAAAGGAAGAAGCCGCCGTTTGAGCAACACCGAGGCGCACCGCCGCGTGCGCCTCTTTTATTTTTGGAGGAATCGAGACATGCACCGCCCCCCAACTTTGACCCTGACCATTCTGTTCCTATCGGCCGCCCTGGCCGCCTGCGCGCCGACTCAACCTCCACCCTTCGACTTCGCTCAGGGCACACCTGTTCCCGCAACCGAGACGCTCGCGCCGCCCACGCCGATTCCGCCCACCTCCACGCCCATTCCACCAACCCCGACCGCGGCGATCTGGAAACCGTCCCTCGTTTCCTCCTGGCAAATCCAATACACCGGGGAAATAGACACGTCCCTCGACGTGGACCTCTACAACCTCGACCTGTTCGACACGCCCGCCGAGACCATCGCCGGCCTGCACGCGCGCGGCATCCGCGTCATGTGCTATTTCAGCGCGGGCACCTACGAAGACTGGCGTCCCGACATTGACCAGTTCCCCACCTCCATCCTCGGCAACGACCTGGAGGACTGGCCCGGTGAAAAGTGGCTCGACATCCGCGCCCTCGACACGCTCGGTCCGATCATGCTCGCCCGCATGGACCTGGCCCGCGAAAAAGGCTGTGACGGCGTGGACCCCGACAACGTGGACGGATACACCAACGACACGGGCTTTCCGCTCGCCGCGGCCGACCAACTGGCCTACAACATTTTCCTCGCCAACGCCGCGCACCAGCGCGGTCTCGCCGTCGGCTTGAAGAACGACCTCGACCAGATCCCCGACCTGCTCCCCTATTTCGATTGGGCGCTCGACGAAGAGTGTTTCACTTACGAAGAGTGCGATTTGCTCCTGCCGTTCATCGAAGCGGGCAAACCCGTGTTTCTCATCGAATACGAACTCCCGCCCGGCGAATTCTGTCCGCAGGCGAACGAAATGAATTTCAACGCCATTCACAAGACCTACGACCTGGACGCGTATCGAAGCGCATGCCGCTAACCGACGACTGACGACCAACGACTGACGACGAATGACTGAATCCCTGCTCCTGCGCGGTTTCCTGCTCGGCTTTTCCATCGCCGCGCCGGTCGGACCGATCGGCGTGCTGTGCATCCGCCGCACACTGGCCGAGGGGCGCCTGACCGGCTTCCTGTCCGGGCTGGGCGCGGCCACCGCGGACATGTTCTATGGCGCGGCCGCGGCGTTCGGTCTGACCGCGGTCACGAATCTTTTGATCGAACAGCAGGCTTACCTGCGCGCCATCGGGGGACTCTTCCTGCTCTATCTCGGCATCCGCACGTTCTTTGCAAGGCCCGCCGAGTCCCCTGCCCTGCTCAACGAAAAGGCCGGGGCGGGCGCGCGGATGTCGGCCTATCTTTCCACCTTGTTTCTCACGCTCACCAACCCGATGACCATCCTCTCGTTCCTGGGAATGTTCTCCGCCATCCTCCCTGCCGGCGGGACGGTGCGCGCGGCGGACTCCGCTAACCTGGTATTGGGCGTGTTCCTCGGCTCGGCGGCGTGGTGGCTGGCCCTCAGCGGGCTGGTGGGACTCTTGCGAGAGAGATTCACACCCGCGTGGATGCGGTGGGTAAATCGTTTGTCGGGAATCATCATCATGGGGTTCGCACTTACCATATTGGCTGGCCTGTCAAGGTAATACAAGACACCCTCGTGCAAGGGAGTCAAGGCTGGGAGCAAAGGACACCGCCCCCTAAACGAGGTTTAGAACCGCTAAACGAAAAGACTCCCTCAGGGGAGGGAGTCTTCTTTTGCTGGGGGCAAAGGATTCGAACCTCTACTAACTGATCCAGAGTCAGTCGTCCTGCCATTAGACGAGCCCCCACTGTTCCAGCGGGCAGATTTTAGCACAGCGAAACTATTCGGGCAAGGGCGCGCCTCGCGCCCAGGGATTTCTCGAAGCGGCCCGACAAATTGGCAGTTTTGGAATGCGAATGTCGCGAAGTTGCGAATTCCGCGAATTTTCCGTTAATTCGCGCCATTCGAACATTGGCGTAATTCGCGTTGAGAATTCTCCGCTCGAGAAGGCCGTACGCCTCGCCCTACTTACGCGCCGCGCGGCGGGTGTTATCCTCCATGTCCATCAGGATCAACAAGGCTTTGCCAATCGCCTGCAGGGCAATGAAATACGCCACCCCGCGGAAGGGACGTTCGACGATATAGAGCACGTTCATAAATACGTCTGAAAACCCCATGCCCATCCAGAAACCGCGCATGTACTGGAGGGCAAAGACCCCCAGCGCGGCAACCAGGTCAACGGCATACACGACCACCACCACCCACGAGAGGATCTCCGCCCAGCGCGAGACGGTCATCACCGCGTCGCGGTCGAAATACGTACCCATGAACTTTTCGTCTTTCGATTCGCTCATATCGGCCTCCGGTGCGGATTATAAAACACTTCGGGCTTTGTTATAATTGCCGTATCACCAGTACCGCGAGACATGTCCCGCCCCCTGCAGGGAAAGCGGCATGCAATGCTTGCCTTGAGTTCGCCGAAGGGCCGCGGTACCAATCAAGGAATTAGAATGACCGAAGAGAAAACCAGTCGAATCCCCGCATTCATCCGCGAAGCCGTGGCCGAAGATCTGAAGAACGGACGCTTCAACTACGTCCGAACGCGCCTGCCGCCCGAGCCGAACGGCTATTTGCACATCGGGCACGTCAAGGCCTTTTTGATTGACTACTTCACCGCGCAGGAATTCGGCGGCGAATTGTATCTGCGCTTCGACGACACCAACCCGTCCAAGGAAGAGACCGAGTTCGTGGACGCCATCAAAGAGGACGCCGCCTGGCTCGGAATCAAATGGGCCAGGGAGACTTACGCCTCCGACTACTTCGATCTGCTCTATGACTGGGCGGTGCGTCTCGTTAAAATGGGCCTCGCCTACGTGGACGACCAGACCCAGGAGGAGATGAGCGAAAGCCGCGGCACCCTGCCCAAGGGGACGAAGTGGAGCGAGACCGAGTCCGCGCTCAAGCCCGGGGTGGATTCGCCTTATCGAAATCGGTCTGTCGAGGAAAATCTGGACCTGCTCGAACGCATGAAGAACGGCGAATTCCCCGAGGGGGGCAGAGTCTTGCGAGCCAAAATAGACATGGCGCATCCGAACATCCTCCTGCGCGACCCCGTCATGTATCGCATCATGAACGCCCACCACCATCGCACGGGCGACAAGTGGCATATCTATCCGATGTACGACTGGTCGCACGGACAGAACGATTCGATGGAGGGCGTCACCCACTCGCTATGCTCCAACGAATACATCATCCATCGTCCGTTGTACGAATGGTTCCTGCAAAAACTGGAGGCCTTCCCCTCGCGCCAGATCGAATTCTCGCGCCTCAACCTGACCTATGCCATGATGAGCAAGCGCAAGTTGCGCAAACTCGTCGAAGACGGAGTCGTGCGCGGCTGGGACGATCCGCGTCTCACCACCCTGCGCGGACTCCGCCGCCGCGGCGTCACGCCCAAAGCGATCATTGACTTTGTGACCGGTCTCGGCGAAACGAAGAACGACAGCTGGGTCGAAATGGCGCAGTTCGAGGCCGTCATCCGCGACGACCTCAATAAACACGCTCTTCGACGCATGGCTGTTCTCCATCCGCTCAAACTGGTCATTGACAACTATCCCGAAGGCCAGACCGAGGAGATGGTCGCGGTCAACAACCCCGAAGACCCGTCGGCAGGGACGCGCAAGGTCCCGTTTTCGAAAGTCGTCTACATCGAGCAGGACGATTTCCGCGAGACGCCGCCGCCCAAGTATTTCCGTCTCTTCCCCGGTAACGAAGTGCGCTTGCGCTACGCATATCTGGTGAAATGCACACACGTCGTCAAGGATGATGCGGGTAACGTGACCGAGGTCCACTGCACGTACGATCCCGCAACCAAAGGCGGCGACGCACCCGACGGGCGCAAAGTTAAGGGCACGATTCACTGGGTCTCGGCCGCGCACGCGGTGAAAGCCGAGGTGAGACTCTACGAGCAGTTGTTCACCGTCGAGCGCCCGGACGAAGGCTACCTGGAAAACATCATCAACCCCCATTCGCTGGAAGTGCTGGACTGTTACGCGGAGCCCTCGCTGGGCGAAGCCGAAGCGGGCGACAAGTTCCAATTCGAGCGCACCGGCTACTTCTGCCTCGATCCCGACTCCCGCCCCGGCAAACCGGTCTTCAATCGAACGGTGACGTTGAAAGACAGTTGGGCAAAGATAGAAAAGAAACCAGGTTAACGAGAGCGGCGGCCTCATGGCCGCCGCTTCTTTTACATCTTCTCCAAAATCTCGATGGCGCGCTTGAGCCTCTCCAGCACTTTCTCTTTCCCGATAATCTCCATGCTTTCGAACAACGGCGGGCTGACCTTCTGTCCCGTCACTGCGACGCGGACGATGCCGAAGACCTGGTTGACGTTGAGTCCCGATTCTTCGACGTAGGCGCGCATCGGCGGTTCGGCATCTTCGTGGCGGATGGTTGGTTGCGCGGAAAGGATTTGGTACGCCCTGCGGGCCACCTCAGCCGATTGCTTTGCGTCCAGTCCTTTCGCGACCAGATCCTCTGGATTCGGTGAAACAATCTCGCGGAAGAAGAATGCCGCAAAGGGGATGCAATCGTCCAGCGTGACGAGGCGCTCGCGGATGAGCGGGACGATCTTCAGGAGGGCGGCATCGTTAACGGCGAGTCCCTCACGGGTGAAATACGGCTTGAGACGCGCAGCCAGGTCCTCGGTCGAGAGGAGGCGGATGTGCGTCCCGTTGAAGTGGTCCAGTTTCTGGAAGTTGACCGCGGCGGGCGAGGCGGTCAGATGATCGATGTCGAAGCGCTCGACCATTTGCGGGAGAGTCATCACGTCGTTTTCTGGAACGCCCCAGCCCATCAACGCGCACCAATTGAGGACGCCTTCGGGGATGAAGCCCAGTTCCTGCATGTCTTTGACGAAAGTCGAATGGCCCTCTTTCATCGCCTCGGCGGCATCGCGCTTGGACAATTTGCCTTTCCCGCTTGGCTTGAGGAACAATGAGAAGTGAATCCAGACCGGCTCGTCCCAGCCGAAGGCGCGCACGATGTTGACGTGGAGCGGGAAGGTGCTGAGCCACTCCGCGCCGCGCAGGACGTGGGTGATCTTCATTTCGTAATCGTCCACCATCGCGCCGAAGTGATAGGTGGGCAGGCCGTCGGTTTTGAGCAGGATGGAATCGTCGAAGTTTTTATTTTCCACGGTGATATCGCCGCGCAGGTGATCGTGCGCGACGGTCACGCCGTCCTGAGGCATCTTCAAACGGATGACGTGCTTCTCGCCCGCGGCCACGCGCCGGGCGGCGTCGCCGGGGTCCAGGACGCGGCAGGTGCCGTCGTAATGCGGCGTCTCTTTGCGCTTCTGCTGTTCCTGGCGCACTTTGTCCAGGCGTTCGGGCGTGCAGAAACACGGGTACGCCGCGCCTTTTTCAACGAGCGCCCCGGCATGATGTTGATAGATCTCGCGGCGTTCGGTCTGGCGATAGGGGCCGTATGGTCCGCCTATATCGGGACCCTCATCGTATTCCAGTCCCAGCCAGCGCAGGCCATCCGTGATCTCCTGCTCCGCGCCGGGGAGAGTGCGTTTGATGTCCGTGTCTTCGAGACGCAGGATGAACTGTCCGCCGGTCTGGCGGGCGAGCAGAAAGTTGTAGAGGGCGTTGCGCGCCGTGGCAAGGTGCATGTGCCCGGTGGGCGAGGGCGCGAGGCGCACCCGCGCGGGGGTGGTTGTCAATGGAGCCTCCAGAGAATCAAAAATCGAGTTGCCGATGCCGCAGGATGACGCTTTCCACCAATCCGATTCCCAGCATGAGCGAGACGAGTCCCGATCCGCCGTAACTGATGAACGGCAGGGGCAGGCCCGACACGGGGATGATATTCAGGTTCACACCGATGTTGACCGTGCCCTGGAAAAAGATGAGCACAGCCATTCCGTATGCGATCATCGCGCCGGTCACATCCTTGGCGAGCCTCGCGGTGCGCAGGCAGCGCCAGATGATGAAGACCAGGATGGCGATGACCAGCAGTCCGCCGATGAGACCGAACTCCTCGGAGATGGCGGAGAAGATAAAGTCGGTGTGACGCACTTTCAGAAAGCGCAACTGGGTCTGCGTCCCGTGGCCGTAACCCTGGCCGAGCAATCCGCCCGAGCCGATGGCAATCAGCGCCTGCTGGACGTTATAGGTCGCGCCGTAACTGGCGTTCGGGTCGGGGAAAAGGAATGTAATGACGCGCGCCTGCTGATAATCCTCGAGGAATGGAAAGCCAATAACGACGAGCAATATCCCCGCCAGGCCGAACCAGAGCAGGTACTTCAGCGGCAGTCCGTTGATCCAGACCATCGCCGCCCACAGCACCATCATCACGATGACGTTGCTCAGGTTCGGCTGAAGAAAGATCCAGATCGCCAATCCCCACACCCATCCCAGACTCCCCGCTACCCAGCGCAGATTGCGCGGGTCGTTCTGAGTCTTCTCGAAGTAACGCGCCAGGATCAGGATGAGGACGACTTTTGCAAGTTCGGTCGGCTGGATGAAAAGTCCCGCCACCTGGAACCAGCGCGCCGCGCCGAACTGCGGCTGTGCGCTCAGGAACAGGAAGAAGAGCAACACCATCATCACCGCGTACATCGGGCGATACAACGCGGTCCAATAACGGTAATCAATTCCCGCCACGAGAACGATAACGGTCAGGCCTACGCCTGCAAACGTGATCTGGCGGCTGACGGAATTGGCGATCTCTTCGTTCCCCGCGATCGCCGAGCGGATCATGGCGGCGCCGAAGGCGATTGCCAGGACGATCGCGCCCAGTAATAGAAAATCGAAATGCCTCCAGGAGAGACCGCGAAACATTCTTTCTCGTACTAACCGGCGCGGCGGCGGGCGACGCTCCTCAAGGGAATGTCGGCCACCAATCTCTGCTCGCGGCCGTCACGGGCAACGTCTATGCTGACGGCTTTCGGGTCAATGTCAACGTGCCGCGAAATGGCCGCGATCAAATCGTCTTTCAAAGACTCCAACTCGGCGGGGGTCAGGTCTGTGCGGTCGTGGATGAGCACCAGTTGGAGGCGTTCTTTCGCGCTCTGCGCGCTGGACTTCCGGCCAAACCAGTTCATCATCTTATTTCCTCCCCAGGCGCGAAATGCGATCCCACAGACTGCCCTGATTGTCCAGGTCCATGAAGGGGACGTCCTCTCCCTTCAAACGGCGGGCAATGTTGCGGAACGCCTGTCCGGCGCGGCTCTTCGGCTCCATGGCGACGGGATTGCCGCGGTTAGTGCCGATGATGACGTTCTCGTCCTCGGGCACGATGCCGATCAATTTGATCGCCAGCAGGTCGAGCACGTCCTCGGCCGAGAGCATGTCGTGGTGTTTGACAAGCGACGGGTTCAGGCGATTGATGATGAGGGTCGGCGTGCCCTTCTCCTCGGCCTCGAGGATGCCCACCACGCGGTCGGCGTCGCGCACGGCCGAGACCTCGGGATTGGTGACCACGACGACCTTGTCCGCGGAGGCAATGGCGTTGCGGAAACCGCGCTCAATACCCGCCGGTGAATCGATGATGACCCAGTCCACTTCGGGGCGCAGCTCGTCGCACAGGCGCACCATATCGGACGGCGACACCGCCGACTTGTCCCGCGTTTGAGCCGCCGGGATGAGATGCAGTTCGGGCAGGCGTTTGTCGCGGATCATGGCCTGGCGCAGGCGGCAGCGTCCCTCGATCACGTCCACGAGATCGTAAACGATTCGGTTCTCGAGCCCCATCACCACATCCAGGTTGCGCAGGCCGATGTCGCCGTCAACGCACACCACCTTCTGCCCGTCGGCGGCCAGCGCCACGGCGATGTTGGCGACAGCGGTGGTCTTGCCGACGCCGCCTTTCCCGGAAGTTACAGTTAGAACTTGTGCCGTCATGAAATCACCTTGTCACCGGACTGCCAGCGTTCGGCTTGCAGTCTGCCATCCTTTAAAGATACGATCTCGGCCCCGGGTTTTTCCTTGCGCCTGCCGGGCGCGGCGATCTCACCGCAGATCCGCAATTGGGTCGGCGACAGATCGAGGGCGCAGACGACCGCCGACTGGTCGCCGTTCGCCCCGGCGTGGATCACGCCTCGCACCCGACCCCAGACGATCACGCTTCCATCGGCCACGATCTCGGCCCCGGGGTTTACGTCGCCCAACACGACGACGTTTCCCGGATATTCGATGCGCGTCCCGGAACGAAGCGTGCGGTCCAGCCACAGGGCGGAGGCGGGCGCGGGCTCGCGCGGGGCGGCTTCCTGCAGACGCGGTTTGGCGATGCGTGTGGCCAATCCAAGAAGCTGAGAGGTCTTTTCCGTGCGCGGCGACTGGCTGATCACAGCCCACAGGAGCACACCGCGTTCGGAAAGTTCGTCGCGCAGGTCGGACAGCTGGTTCACGTCGAAGACATGATTGCCGACATCCAGCGCGACCCGCGCGCCCTGAAAAAAGGACTGTTGCGATTCGATCTGCTCCATCAGGGCCGGTCGAAGTTCGTCCCACGGCGCGTCGGCCAGCGAAACGAGCAGGCCGTCGCGCAATCCTTTGATTTGGATGAGGGGATTGGAATCGCTCATAGCCCGGCCGCGGAAAACGGTTGCCGAATTATAGCATGAACCATACAGGGGCCTTCTCAGGGAGTTACGCCGCCGGTGGACTGGGCCAGGTCGATGGATTTAATCTCGAAATACGCCTGCATCAGGCGGCCCACCACCGGGCCGGCCACACTGGCGCCCTCGCCGCCATTGTACATGAAGGCGATGATGACAACTTCGGGATCATCGTAGGGCGCGTAGGCCACCGTCCACGAATGGGTCGGCCACAGACCGAAGGCACAGCGATTGTCCTTGAGGGCAACATCGTCGCAGTATTCGGCGGTGCCAGTCTTGCCCGCCACGGCTATCGGAAAGTCACCGAACACATCGTTGAGCGTGCCGCGCGAATCGGTCACTGCCAGGCGCATTCCCTCCTGTATTTTCTGAACGACGAATGGGTCCACGACCTTTTTCTGGCCGGTATCGTTGCAGTAACCGGCTTCGCAGTCGAAGATCGTGATCATCGGGTCGGTCGTAATATCCCATTTCGGGTTTGCAGCGAAAGGCGAGATCTGATAACTGGCAGCGCCGGTCGGAGAATCGGTCACGGTGCCTTCGTCCGGGTTGTACCATTTTTCGACGATATTCCCATCGCTATCCTGAATCTCGCGTACGACCGTGGGCTGCATCAAGACGCCGTCGTTTGCAATCGTCGAACCGGACATGAGGACCTGAAGCGGAGTCGCAAGCACGTAGCCCTGACCGACGCTCGCGATGTACGTGTCGCCGGTCGACCAGTTCTCGCCCTTGTTGATGCGCTTCCATTGCGGCGAGGGGATCAGACCGCCGGCCTCGCCGGGCAGTTCGATGCCGGAAGGCTGGTCGTAGCCCAGCGCGCGAGCGTACTCGCGCAGGCGTTCGATGCCCAAACCTTCTTCGATTTCATCCTCGTATCCGCCGCCGAGTTTATAGAAGCAGACGTTGCTGGAATAGGCGATGCAATGCAGGAAATCCAGCCGCCCGAATCCCTCCTCATTGATCACGCCGTTGACGTTATAGATCCAGTCCACGAACGGGCGTTCGCGGCCCGGATCGTTCGGGGAGAATTTCTCGGTTAACACCAACTGGCCGGGCGTCTCGATAATCTGACTGAGTGAAACCACATTTTCATTCAAAGCGCCGGTCGCCGTCGAGAGTTTGAACGCGGAACCGGGCGGATATTCGCTGGAAATGGCGTTGTTCAGCAGGGGATGGCGCGGGTCCTGGCTGAGTTGATCGTAATAATAGAAGGGAATGATACGGGCAAAGCGATTGTTCTCATACGTCGGGTAAGTGACCATTGCCAGGACTTCGCCGGTCTTTGGATTCATGGCGATAGCCACGCCGCTCGAAATACGGATGCGCCCAAAATACTCGTTCCAGGACCTGATCTCGTCCAGCAGGATCGCCTCGGCGGCGGCCTGCAGGCGCGTATCAATTGTCAGGGTCACGTTATGACCGGGCACCGGGTCAATGGGCGGTTCGAGGTTGCGAAGTTCCTTTCCGGCAACATCCACCTGGATGACGCGCGTGCCGTTCGTTCCCGAGAGCACATCGTCCAGCGAAAGTTCGACGCCCGCATAACCGACCTTGTCTCTTCCCGCGACATAGCCGCGCGCCGCATAGTCTTCTGCCAGGTTGGCGGGAATCGGCCCGAGGAAGCCGATCAGGTTGGCGGTCAGGGAGCCGGTTGGGTAGTCGCGGGTCGGCTCTACTTCGATGGTCACGCCGGGCCAGTCCACGGCGCGCTCGCGCACAATGCGGGCGGTGACCTCGTCAACGTTGCACTTGACCTTGACGGGGCTGTAAGGCGCGAGCGAGTCGCCCAACTCCACCAACTGGGCAATACCCGGACCCTCCACGCAGGCGGCGAATAGCTTGGCCTCCTCCACGGTGCCGGAGTTCACCGGCACGCCGACCAGTTTCGAAAGTTCTCGATAAATGTTCTGGATGTCGGCCTCGTCGTCCGGCAGGTCCGCCGGCGTAACGACCACGTTATAAGAGGCAATATTGCGCGCAAGGATGTAGCCGTTGCGGTCGTAGATGATGCCGCGCGGCGCCGGGTCGCTGACGTTGCGGGTGTAATTTTCCACGGCCTGCTCGTCCCAGGTCTGTCCCCCAAAGACTTGCAAGGAGATCAACCGATACAAAACCACCAGGATGGCCGCGGAGACGGCAAGATACACCGCGGTCATTCGCCAGGGCTCGTATTTTACGTGCGGCGCAGGAGTGGAACTCATTCGACTTCCTCGACGGGATAAACCCAGCGCGCCAGGTCGCGCATCACCCAGTAAAGCGGGAGCGCAAGCAGCAAATTCAACAGCAGGCTGGGAAGTGTGACCGTGCCCATTGCTTCGCCGAATGGGATGGGCAGTCCGGAGATTCGCAACACGGTATACGACAATAAGTGGTAGAACAACGTGCCCAGAAAAGTGACCAGAAACATCGCAAGCATCGGCGCCTGCCAGATCCGCCTCTGGAGCAATTGAGCCATGAAAACAGATACAAAATAACTGACGAGCGTCACAAACCACGGCAGGCCGGAAACAAAGGCCATCAACAACGCGGCCAGCCCGGCCCAGTGCCAGCCGGTGACCACGCCTTCCTGCAATGCCCAGGCGATCAGCATGACGAGCACGAGATCGCCGAAACCGGCCAGCAACGAAATGCGGCTGACGATGGCCGACTGGAGAACGACAGTCAGGATCAAAATGGGAAAAGCGACCAGGCTGCGCATTTCAGGGAGCGGGCGTGGGGATAAGAGGCTCGATCTCGACCGGGCGGAAGTTGGTAATGATCAACACGATTTCCAGGCGTGTGAAATCCACCACCGGCTGCACGGACGCGTGTTGGAAAAGGTCCGCCTCGCGCTTTTGGATGTTGACCACCTGCCCGATGATCAAGTCCGCGGGGTAGCCGCCGCCCAGGCCGGAGGTGAGGACGATATCCGCCTCCTCGATGGCGACATCCTGCGGGATCAGATCCAGGGACAGGTCGCCCGTCACCGAGCCGTTGAGCACAGCCTCCGTCTCCGAGTTTTGCAGGCGGACGTTGATCGCGGAGCCTGGATCGGTGATCAACTGGACGCGCGCCGCGTCCGCGATGACCGCGTCCACGCGGCCGACCAGTCCCTGGCTGGTGACCACGGGCATGCCGCGGCGCACGCCGTCGTCCGAGCCGCGGTCGATGATCACGTAATGCAGGAACGGACTGGGGTCCCGGCCGATGACCGAGGCGGCCATGTAACTGCTCTCGGGGTTGGCGCGCGAAAAATCCACCAGCGCGGCGAGGATTTCCGTGTCGGTCACCTTCTGCTGTAACTCGATGACCTGCGCCTGCAGGCGCGCCACCTCCGCTTCGAGTTCCGCGTTGCGCTGGCGGAGCGTGGCGATATCGCGCGGCGCGTTCAGGAAGTCCTGAACGGCGAGATAGCGCGTCGAAAACCAGGACTGGATCGAGATCAACCAATCGGAGGCCGAACTGAAATACCCGCCGAGGGCGAGCGCCAGAATCCCCCCCACCACCAGAAAAACAATGGTCGTTTGCAATAAACGAGACAGGGAATCTTTCATGTCCAGGGACAACCCGCTAAGGCGCGGCAGGGCGCGCTATGCACTGTGCCGCGTACTGCCGCGTTCCAGACCGACCAGGTAGCGGCTCAAATTATCGAAATCCTCGAAGACCAGCCCCGCGCCGCGCGCCACACAGGTCAGCGGATCCTCCGCCACCCACACGCGCAGCCGCAAATCGTCAGAGAGGCGTTCCGCCAGTCCCTGCAACAACGCGCCGCCGCCCGCAAGACAGATGCCGATATCCATCAGGTCCGAGACGATCTCCGGCGGGATTTCGTCCAGCGCATCGCGCACCGTATCCACGATCACCTGCACCGACCCGGAGAGCGCCTCGCGAATCTCCACCGATGAGACCTGGATCGTCTCCGGCAGGCCGGTGACCAGGTTGCGGCCGCGCACGTCCACCGTTTTTTCGATTGGAAGCGAGTAGGCCGAGCCGATATTCCATTTCACCTGTTCGGCGACGCCCTCGCCGATCAACAGGTTGTACTTGTTCCGCAAATACTGGACGATGTCCTGGTCCATCTCGTCGCCCGCCACGCGCAGGGACCTGGAAGCGACTACGCCTCCGATGGACATGACCGCCACCTCGGTCGTCCCGCCGCCGATGTCCACCACCATACTGCCGCGCACTTCCCCAATGGGAAGTCCCGCGCCCAGCGCCGCGGCAATCGGCTCTTCGATCATAAAAGCCTGGCGCGCCCCCGCGGCCATGACCGCGTCGTACACGGCGCGCTTCTCGACCTCCGTCACGCCGGTTGGGATTCCCACCACCACGCGTGGACGCGGCAACGGCACCACGCTCTGTTCGTGGACCTTGCCGATGAAATACTCCAGCATGATCTGGGTGATATCGAATTCGGAAATGACGCCGTCCCGCAGCGGGCGGACGACCATCACGTTCCCCGGCGTGCGTCCGACCATCTCCTTGGCTTCCAAACCGATAGCCAGCGGCTGGCGCAATTTCTTGTCTATGGTGACCCAGGACGGCTCATTAATAACGATGCCCTTCCCGCGCACGTTCACCAGCGTGTTGGCGGTCCCCAGGTCGATCGCAATATCCAATGAAAACAGGCCTAGCAGCCAGTTCAAGGGGTTGAAGGCCAAGTTGGGCTCCTCGATGCAAGTCTACACGCAAACTTCGTTACGATTATACCATGAGGCCTTTGTGCGGGTTTACGCAACCTGTCCGCCTGCATGGGGGTTTATATAATGCGATTCCATTTTCAACCGGAGGAATTATGTCGAACATTGCCATTGTCACAGACAGCACTTCTTACATTCCCAAAGACCTGACGGAGAAATACAACATCACCGTCGCGCCGCAGGTGCTCATCTGGGGCGAACAGACCTTTCAGGACGGCGTAGACATCCAGCCCGACGAATTCTACAGCCGCCTGAAAACCGCCAGGGTCATGCCGACCACCTCGCAGGTGTCGGTGGTCACCATGCAGAAAATCTTCGCAGACCTGCTGGAGAAAGACTTCGAAATCGTGGGCGTATTTATCTCCGCCAAGTTGTCGGGCACCATGCAATCCGCCTTCCAGGGACGCGACGCTCTCGAAAAAGGCCGGGACAAGGTGCGCCTCGTGGACAGTAACTCCACTGCCATGGCCATGGGCTTCATCGCCCTGGCCGCCGCCCGCGCCGCGGCCGACGGCGCCAAGCCGGACGAGGTCGTCGCCCTGGCCGAAAAAGCGCGCGACCACACCGGCGTTTACTTCGCGGTGGATACGCTCGAATTCCTGCACCGCGGCGGACGAATCGGCGGCGCACAGCGCTTCATCGGGACGGCACTCAACATGAAGCCGGTCCTGGCTCTCAGGGACGGCCGCGTGGAGGCCGTGGAGCGCATCCGCACCAAGAGCAAAGCCCTTGACCGTGTCTTTGAACTGGCCGCCGAGCAGGTCAAAGGCAAATCGGATATCCATCTTGCCACCCTGCACGCCAATGCAGAGGCGGACGCGCGTCAACTACTGGAACGCGCCAACCACGAACTCAAGGCAGTCGAAAGTATCCTCACCTCGGTCAGCCCGGTGGTGGGAACGCACGCCGGGCCGGGCACGGTCGGCCTGGCGTATATGGCCGGGATGTAGAGTAATACAGACTCCAACGTCTGCAAACGTTGGAGGATATACAGCCGGGAGTCCAAAGTCTGGAGATTTTGGACTCCTTTTTCTACGGTTATAATCGAGGCATGACCTCGCCCCTCGTCATCGGGATCGCCGGCGGCTCAGGCTCCGGCAAGACCACCGTCGCACAGGAAATCCTGCAACGGGTCGGCCCGGACCGAATCGCCTTCCTGCAACACGACGCGTACTACAAAGACCTGAGCGGACTGCCCCCCGTCCAGCGCGCCGAGGTCAACTTCGACCATCCCAACTCGCTCGAAACCGAACTCCTCACCCAGCACATCGAACAATTGAAGCAAGGCCAGCCTGTGGAGGTGCCGATCTACGATTTCGCCACCCACAGCCGCACCGCGCAGACCTTCACAGTCCAGCCGCGCGGGGTTATCCTCGTGGAGGGTATCCTGATCTTCGCCGAGGCCTCCCTGCGCCGCATGTTCGACGTAAAGCTCTTCGTAGACACCGATTCGGATATCCGCTTCATCCGCCGCCTGCAACGCGACCTGAGCGAGCGCGGCCGCACCACCGAGTCCGTCGTCAAGCAATACATGGCCACCGTCCGCCCGATGCACATGGAGTTCGTCGAGCCGTCCAAGCGCTACGCCGACGTGATCATCCCCGAAGGCGGATTCAACACCGCCGCGCTGGACATGGTCGTTGCTCGAATCGAAGCCCTTCTGCGCTAATTCCAAAAATCAATCTTTTTAGAAGGAGAGACAAATGCCCCCCAAGCAATGGAACAAACCGCCCGAAATGGAAATCGACTCGAAGAAGAAATACACCGCCACGATCAAGACTGACAATGGCGACATCGTCATCGCCCTGCACGCAGACAAGGCGCCGAAGACCGTCAACAACTTCGTCTTCCTCGCCCGCCAGGGATTCTACGAGGGCGTGATCTTCCACCGCGTCATCGCCAACTTCATGGCGCAGGGCGGCGACCCAACCGGAATCGGCAGCGGCGGCCCGGGCTACAAATTCGCGGACGAGTTCCACCCGTCGCTCAAACACGATAAGCCCGGTGTGCTCTCGATGGCCAACGCCGGGCCGAATACCAACGGCTCGCAATTCTTCATCACGCACGTCCCCACGCCGCATCTGGACAACAAGCACAGCGTCTTCGGCCAGGTGACCGGCGGCATGGACGTGCTCATGTCCATCAAGCCGCGCAACCCGATGAATCCCGAATATCCCGGCGTGAAGATTCACAGCGTTGTGGTCGAAGAAGCCTGAAAGCATGATTGTGCAGGCAGTGAAAACCAACAACACGCGCATCAATCTACTGCGCCTGCTGGCACTGGCGGTCGTCATCGGCATCAGCGTATTCGTGTTCAGCCTCCGCGAGCGGGCGCAGGAATTTGCCGCGTACGGCTACCCCGGCATTTTCCTGATCGCCCTGCTGGCGAACGCCACCGTCCTGTTGCCCGCGCCGGGACTGGCGGTGGTGGTCACGATGGGCGGGGTGTTCCATCCGCTGGGAGTTGGTTTGGCCGCGGGCACGGGCGGCGCGCTGGGCGAATTGAGCGGCTACCTGGCCGGCTTTAGCGGGCAGGGCGCGGTCGAAAGAAGCGACGCCTACCGCCGCGTCCAGCCCTGGGTCCGGAAATGGGGCGGCTGGGCTGTCCTGATTCTGGCATCCCTCCCCAATCCAGTCTTCGATCTGGTGGGGGTCGCGGCCGGCGCGTTGAAAATGCCGCTGTGGAAATTCATGACCTTTTGCTGGGTCGGACAGGTCATTAAAATGACTCTCTTCGCCTACGCAGGCGCCGCGTCCACCGACTGGTTATTTGGATAGAGGACAACATGACCGACTACCAAAAAATTGACGCTTATCTCGAATCGCACCTGGACCGAAGCCTGGACGAACTCAAGAGGCTGGTTGCCCAGCCGAGCATCTCCGCCCAAAACCTCGGGCTGACGGAGTGCGCCGCGCTGGTGGCGGACATGCTCCGCGCCCGCGGCTTCACCGCGCAGATTCATTCAACCGAGGGTTCGCCCGTTGTCACCGCGGAACGCAGGGGCAAAAGCGACAAGACGCTGCTCTTCTACAACCACTACGACGTGCAGCCGCCTGAGCCTCTCGAACTGTGGGAGACGCCGCCCTTCGAGCCGACCCTGCGCGATGGAAAACTCTACGGCCGCGGCGTGAGCGACGACAAGAGTCACATCACCGCCCGCCTGTTCGCGCTGGACGCTCTGCTTGCAGAACTGGGCGAACTGCCCTGCAATGTCAAATTCATCATCGAGGGCGAAGAGGAGACCGCCAGCGTTCACCTCAAGCAATTCATCCTCGAACACAAGGAGATTCTCAAGGCAGACGCTTGTGTGTGGGAATTCGGCGGCGTGGACCATCGCGACATCCCGATTCAATATCTCGGTTTGCGCGGCATTTGCTACGTGGAACTCACAGTGGACTTGTTGAGCACCGATGTCCATTCAGGGCTTGGCGGGAGCATCTTCCCCAACGCGGCGTGGAGATTGATCTGGGCGCTCAACACCCTCAAAGGCCCGGATGAGCGCATCCGCATCCCCGGCTTCTATGACGGAGTCAGGCCTCCGTCCGCGCGTGACCGCGAACTGATGGCCGCGTTGCCCGACGTGACCGAAGAATACAAGTCACGTTACGGCGTCCCGTATTTCATCAAAGGCCTGAAAGGCGGCGTGGATCTCAAAATCGAGGAAGTCTTCTCCCCCACCTGCACCGTCTGCGGTTTGACGGCTGGTTATCAAGGCCCCGGGCCCAAGACCGTCCTGCCGGCCCGCTCCTCGGCCAAAGTGGACTTTCGTCTCATTCCCGACCAGGAGCCAAAGGACATCCTGAAGAAACTGCGCGCTCACCTGGACGCGGAAGGTTTCAGCGATGTGAAGATCACCGACCTCGGCGGAGACGCGCCGGCGCGCACCGACCCCGATGATCCGTTTATTCAAATGGTGGTCGAGGCGGCGCGCGAGGTGTACGGCGTGCCCCAGCAGATCGTCCCGCTCAGCGGCGGATCGGGCCCCAGCCACCCATTCGTGCACGACCTGGGCCTGCCGGTCGCGACCGCGGGGCTGGGGTATCCCGACAATCGCATCCACGCGCCGAACGAAAACATTCGTATTGACTTGTATCTCAAACACGCGCGTCACATGGCGAGGGTGATGGCGGAGTTTGGGAAGTAACCGATGACACGCACCGTGTTAACCTGACATGTATCCATCGCGCTGAACGGAGCGCAGCCAGAACTGCGTCTCGTCTGCAGGGACACGACGAATGTGTCCCCTCCGCTCGACGCTATGATTATCAGGCAAGTAAAGAAATGTCCCGCTGGTTCCGCTTCCGCCGCGACCTCGGCCTGCAACTGCTGGCCCTCTATCTCCTGCTGATCATCCCGTTCCTGTTGACTCTTTGGATCTTCGACGGGCTGGTGGGACAGCGAATCCGCGCGGATGTTCAAACCAGCGACCTGGCGCTGGCCCAGGCCATCGCACAGGAAACCGATCTCTCGATCGGCAACGCGCTCGATGTGGTGGCAGGACTGGCTCGCTATCCGGGAGTGATCGCAGCCGATGAACAAGAAATGGCGGGACTGTTCGACGCCATCCTGACCACGCACCCCAACATCAACCTGGTCTATCGCCTCGACGCCGACGGGATCATGGCGTACCACTATCCCGAAGGTCCCACCTCCACCGTCGGCACGGACTTTTCCTTCCGCGATTATTTTCAGCGCGCCCTGGGGACCCGCGAGCCTCTCGTCTCGCAGGGACGCATCTCGCCCACGACGAATCAGGCGGTTGCGACCGCGGTCCAGTCGCTTTGGTCGCCGGAGGGGGATTTCCTCGGCCTCGTCGGCGCAAACGTCAAACTGGAGAGCCTGAGCGAAACGCTTTCGGCCATCGTCTCCGAGCACCAGTCGGAGACGGGATTCCAGGTGGTGATCCTCGACTCGGCCGGAAAGATCATTGCCTACCCCAATCCCGACCTGTTGCTCCATCCCGCCGAGGACTTATTGCCGCAGGACTACCTTGCCGGTTTCACAGGGGAAATCCATTCTCAGATTCTTCGCTCGCCGGACGACGAAGAGAGGCTTTACACCCACGCACACATCGCAAGCATCAACTGGGAAGTGATCGTCAGCCGCCCGACGGCGGAGGCCTTCTCCACACAGATCGTCCTGCAACGGATCGTGCTGGTGGCCGCGGCCACGTTCCTCCTGATCGGCCTGTTCTTCTGGGCGGCGCTCACCAACCGCGTTATCCGGCCCATCGAAAAACTCGCGCCGATCAGCGAAGCGATCGGGTTGAACCAGCCCATCCTCGCGAAAGAGCGCGAGCGGCTGGTCAAACTGTCCGCGCGCAGGGACCAGATCGGGCACCTGATTCGCAGCATCATGAAGATGGAGGATTCGATCACGGAGCGCATGAAGGAACAGGCCACGCTCCTCGAAACCAGCGCCGCCGTCATCTCCACGCTGGATGTCGAGACGGTGCTCGACCGCATCCTCGAACAAATGGGACGCCTGCTGGCGATCCAGATGTACGCCATCATTCAACTGGACGAGAAGGAAGGCTCGTTCCGCATCCGCGCCAGCCGCGGGCTTTCGCGGCAGTTCACCGACCAACTGGCGATCCAGCCCAGCGAGCCAGACTCGGTCACCATGCGCGCCCTGCACAGCGGCGAACCCGTGCAGGTGAGCGATACGGAAACCGATCCCTCCTACACTATTCGCAGGGTGCGCGCCCGCGCCGAGGGCTACCGCGCCCTGCTGGCCGTGCCGCTCAAGACCCAGCACGCGCCCCCCACCGCCCTGCTCGTCTTCCATCCCACGCCGCACGTCTTCACGCAAAACGAGATCCAACTGCTGGCGAACTTCGCCAACCACGCCACCATGGCCATAGAAAACGCCATCCTGTTCGAGCGCAGCGACGCCCAACTACAGGAGCAAACCCGCCGCCTGGAATCGCTCGTTCAGTCGCTGCACGACGGTTTGATCCTCAGCAACCTGATGGGAAAGGCCGTTTACGCCAATCGCCGCGTGGGTGCGATGGCAAACCTCCAGGCGCACGAATTGGCGGGGATGCCGGTCGGCCAGATTCTGGAGCGTATCCTTTCGCGCTCCAATGAAAGCAAGAAGGCGCGCCAGGCTGCGCAGAGAATCTACGAGCGCGGCGGGGAGCAGACGGCTGAAATCTCTATCCTGGACGGCGGCCGGACGATCTACCTGCGCCTCGAAGCCTTCGACGTGTCCGATTCACGCGGCGACCTGATCGGGCGCGGCCTGCTCCTGCACGACATCACCGCCGACAGGGAACTCGACCGCATGCGCGCCAGCCTGGTCTCCACCGTCTCGCACGAACTGCGCACCCCGCTGGCCTCGATCAAGGGTTACGCCACCACCCTGCTCGCCGACGACGTGCAATGGGACCGCGAGTCGCAGAACGAGTTCCTGAAGATCATCTCGGACGAATCGGACCGCCTGAGCGAACTGGTCAACAACATCCTCGATCTCTCCCGCCTCGACGCGGGCGCGCTTCAACTGGAGCGCGCGGAGTGCGATATCGAGGAGACGATCTTCAAAGCCGCGAAACGAGTCCGTTTGAACGGAAACCACTTCGAGGTCAAGGTGGAGGCGGACCTGCCCGTGCTGTACGCCGACCCGCTTCGGCTGGAAGCCGTCCTGCGAAACCTGTTCGAGAACGCGGTCAAGTACGGCGGCGAGAACGTCGCGATCCGCGTGGAGGTCGGCAGGCAGGACGGAAACATTTTGTTCCGCGTGGCCGACGATGGGCCGGGCATCCCGCCCGAGGAGAGCGCGCGCATCTTCGAGATGTTCTATCGCGTGGATGACAGGCTGTCGCGCTCGGCCGGCGGCGCGGGCCTGGGACTGGCGATCTGCCAGGGGCTGGTGCACGCGCACGGCGGCAGGATCTGGGTGGAACCGCAGGAAAAAGGCGCGTGCATCGCGTTCTCGATTCCGACAAAAAAGGGAACGTCGTGAACATCAACGTCCTGGTTGTGGACGACGAGAAACCCCTGCGCGAATTCGTGCGGCGCAATCTCGAAGCGCGCGGGTACCGCGTGGTCTGCGCGGCAAACGGGCTGGAGGCGCTGGCCGTCTTCGGGAACGAGCAAGTGGATCTGATCATCCTCGACATCATGATGCCGCACATGGACGGCCTCGAAGCCACGCGGCGCATCCGCCAGAATTCCACCGTGCCGATCATCATCCTGACGGCGATGGGCGAAGAAGCCGACAAGGTGCGCGCCTTCGATCTCGGCGCGGACGATTACCTGACCAAGCCGTTCGGCGTAGGCGAACTGATGGGACGAATCAAAGCCGTCATGCGGCGCGCCCAGTGGTCGGAGCCCGCGCCCAACGGGGAACGCGTCGCGCGCGGGGAGATCAGCGTGGACCTGTCGCGCCACGAGGTATCGGTGCGCGGCCAATTGGTGAACCTGACGCCCATCGAATTCAACCTGCTCGTCTACCTGATGCGGCACGCGGGCAAGGTACTGTCGCACCACGATATTTTGAAAACCGTCTGGGGACCCGAATACGGCAATGAGGTGGAATACCTGCGCGTCTATATGGGGCATCTGCGCCAAAAAGTGGAGGCCGATCCGCTCAAGCCGAGATATATTTTGACCGAACGGGGGATCGGATACCGGTTCGGGGAATAGGCGGGCCTCCCGTTTCGGGATGTCCCGTACGCCGTTTCAAGCCGATAGAATTTTACGGATTTTTTATGCAGCGCGCGCTGCTTTTTAGTCGTTTTTTGCGTTCGCCTTGTAGAATGGAATCGGTTGCAGTGTCTCGCGAACTGCCCTGTCGATTCCATACCTTTCCAAGGAGGAGCAAGTATGAAACGCAAACTGTTCGTTCTATTGTCCCTGTTGGCGCTTGCCAGTATCGTACTGGCGGCCTGCGGACCCACGCCAACGCCGGAGCCGGTCCAGACGGAGGCGCCGCAGGCGACCGAAGCGCCCGTCGCGACCGAGCCGCCGGTCGTGGAGAAGACAATCGTGATCGGCTTTACGTCTTCGCTGACCGGTTCACAGGAAGTGTCGTCCAAGCGGCAGGTGGCGGGGTTCAACCTGTGGATGCAGCAGGTGAACGACGCCGGGGGCATTCAACTGAGCGACGGCACGGTCGTCAAATTCACCGCCGTGACCTACGACGATGAATCCAACAAGGAGCGCGTGCAGGAACTCTACACCCGCCTGGTCACCGAGGACAACGCCGATTTCCTGTTCAGCCCGTATTCCTCCGGCCTGGCCGCGGCCGCGTCCATCATTGCGGAGCAGAACGGCAAGATCATGATCACCATCGGCGCCGCCGAGGATGACGCCTATAAGACGGGCAACACCAGCCTGTTCCAGCTCTACACGCCCGGCAGTCAGTATCTCCTCAGCACCGTGGATATGCTCAAGATTCTCGACCCGGAGGCGAAGGTCGCCATCGTGCACGAGAACGACAAGTTCTCGACTGCGGTGGTGGACGGGCTCGGACCCTACCTGGAAGCGCAGGGCTTCGAGGTCGTCCTGGAGGAAGGTTACGCGTCCGACACGACCGACTTCGGCCCGGTGATCAACAAACTGGTCGAGTCCGGGGCCACGGTCCTGCTTGGCGGCGGACACTATCCCGATGGAAGCACCTTCGCCCGCCAACTCTACGAACGCAAAGCGGGACTAAAGTTCATCTCCCTGCTGGTTGCCCCGGCCGACTCGAAGTTCCCCGAATTGGGCGATGCCGCCCTGGGCGTGTCAACGTCCAGCCAATGGGAACTGAGCGCCACGCATACTCCTGAGGAAGCCGCGGCGCTCGGCAAGGAATGGTTCGGGCCGACCGGCGAGGAATTCGCCGACGCCTACAACGCCGCAACGGGTGAGAAACCCACCTACCACGTTGCGGGCGGCTACGCGGCCGGACTCGTCCTGCAGAAAGCCATCGAAGATGCCGACTCGGTTGATCCGGAAAAGGTGAAAGCGGCCCTGGAAGCCATGGACATCTTCACCTTCTGGGGCGGCGTCAAGTTCGACACCTCTCCCGAAGCGCACGGACTGCAGGTCGGCCACACGATGGTCGTCGCCCAATGGCAGAGGAACGATGCAGGCGAACTGGTCCGTCAGGTGATCTGGCCCGCGGATGTGGCGGTCTCCGATCCGCTCTATCCTGTTCCAGCGCCCTAAAGCCAGTCCGTTCACGTGCAGGGGCAGGCTCCTTCGACTTCGCCCAGGATGTTCCTGCCCCTGCTTTGCACATTCCGGGAGTTAGCATGGAACAAATCAACCTGTTATTGACTTCACTCCCAGACGGAATCTTGTTGGGATTTGTCTACGGTCTCGCGGCCATGGGGCTGACGTTGATCTGGGGCGTGATGAACGTGATCAACCTGGCCCACGGGCCGATCATCGCGCTGGGTATGTTCAGCACCTTCTTCGTTTACACGCGGCTGGGAATGAATCCCTACGCTGGCGTGATTCCCATCGCGGTGCTGGGATTGCTGGCCGGAATCCTGATCTACGCGGTGGCGGTCCATCGCGTGATCAACGCCCCGCATCTTTCTTCGCTCCTGGCAACCTTCTCCGTGAATATGATCATCATCGGGCTCGGCACCGCCGCGCTGACCACCTCCCCATACAACGTGGATTTTTCGGCGGGAAGCATCACGCTTGGCTCAACGACCCTGCTGGGTTCGCGCCTGATCGCCGCGCTGGTCACGATGTCCTTCACGGGAGGGTTGTATCTATTCCTGTACCGGACCTCTCCGGGCAAGTTCATCCGCGCGGTGGCGAACAATCGCGCCGCGGCGGAATTGATGGGCATCCCGTCCACGCGCATCCTGGCGCTCAGTTTCGGCCTGGGGACGATGCTGGCGGCTGTCTCCGGCGCGTTAATCGCGACCTTCTTCCCGTTCAGCATCCTCTCCGGCGGCGGGTACGAAATCAAGAGCTTCGTCATCGGCGTGCTGGGCGGACTTGGCAACCCCATCGGCGCGCTATTCGGCGGCCTGATTCTGGGAATCCTGGAAGGGGCCATCCCGGCCTTCCTGGAATCATCCTGGGTGCCGGTGATCGAGTTCGGCCTGTTCGTCCTGATCCTTTTGGTGCGCCCAAGCGGTTTGTTTGGAGCGAAAAAATGAAACCATGGCATAGATTCCGCGGGTTGATCCTGCCTGTGCTTGCGGTTGCCGCGCTGGCCCTTTGGCCGGTCATCACGGGAAAGCCCGCCAACCGTGAAAGCGCATTCACCATTCTGAAAGCCATTGCCCTGGCGTCCAGTTTGAACATCCTGCTCGGATACACGGGCTACGTCAGTTTTGGACACATCGTCTTTTACGGGTTCGGCGGTTATGTGGGCATATTTCTCCTGACCGAACACGGCTGGTCCTTGTGGGAATCTCTGCTCGCGGGCGGGATCGCGTCCGGCCTGCTGGCATTCCTGCTCGGTTCGGCCATCCTGCGGCTGCGCGGCGCGTACTTTGCCCTGGCGACGATCGGCATCAACGAAGCGATGCGGGCCTTCATCAACAATTTCGAACTGTTCGGCGGACCGACGGGCATCACACTCAACTTCAGTGCATACAAAGCCTATGGCGGCGCGGCACAGGCCCTGCAGACCTCCTTTTACGTCGGCGCGGGACTGGCCCTGCTGGCGCTTGTCCTGAGTTACTTTGTGCGCGTCTCCAAATTCGGTCTTGGCCTGCTCGCCATCCGCGAGAACGAAGACGCCGCGGAAGTGATGGGCATCGTCGCGCCATGGTCGAAAACCTGGGCGTACGTGCTTTCCGCCATCATCCCCGGCATGATCGGGGTATTGTTCTTCTTCAAGAACGGAAACGTCGAGCCGCACGACGCCTTCCCACTCCACTCCTCCATCGAACTACTGGTGATGGTGATGTTGGGAGGACAGGGCACAGTATTCGGCCCGATCCTGGGCGCGTTCGCCTACCAGGGCATGCGCGGCTATCTGGTGACAAGTCCCATCTTCAAGGACATCCAGCTCTCGGTCTCCGGCGCGCTGTTGCTGATGATCGTGCTCTTCATCCCTGCGGGCGCGGTCGGCTGGCTCCGCCATCGTATCCCACCGCTGAGGAGGGTACTCGCATGACCATCCTGCTTTCCCTGCAAGGCGTGTCCAAACGATTCGGCGGACTGCAGGCCCTGACCCGCGTCACCTTCGACCTGCCGGAGGGACAAATACTCGGACTGATCGGCCCCAACGGCGCAGGCAAGACGACTCTCTTCAACGCCATCAACGGAGTCTATCCTCCCGAGGAAGGGCGCGTCATTTTCCGCGACAAAGACGTGACACACGCCAAGCCCTACCACCATGCCCGCATGGGAATGGCGCGCACGCACCAGATCGTCCAGCCCTTGAACGAACTCACGGTTCGCGAGAACGTCATGGCCGGCGCGTGCTTCGGGCACGAGAATCATCCCCTCGGCCGCGCCGCGGAGATCGCCGCCGAAGTGCTGGAGTTCGTCGGGTTGGCGCCGCGCGCCGATCAACCGGCGGGCAGTCTCAACGTCGCGCAAAAGAAGCGCCTAGAAATGGCGCGGGCGCTGGCGGCGCGTCCATATCTGCTCCTGCTGGACGAGGTGCTGGCAGGCCTCAACCCCGCCGAAATTGACGGCATGGTGCAGACCGTGTTGAAGATCCGCGAACAGGGCGTGACGATCCTGATGATCGAACACGTGATGAAGGCGGTGATGAATGTCTCCGACCGAATCATCGTGCTGGACTACGGCGAGCAGATCGCGGAAGGGACTCCGCAGGAGGTGGCCAACGACCCGCGCGTGATCGAAGCCTACCTCGGCGACCCGAAACTCGCCGAAAGTCTGATGGAGGAGGCGTAACATGGCCGTGCTTGAAATCCGCGATCTCGCTTCGGGTTATGGCGAAGTCCAGATTCTGTGGGGCGCCACGCTCGCGCTCGAGGAAAAGAAACTGACCTGCCTCGTCGGCGGCAACGGCGTGGGCAAGACCAGCATGTTGCGGACCGTGATGGGCCTGCTCCGCCCGTGGAGCGGATCGGTCTGGTTCGAGGGCAGGGACGTCAGCCGCCTGCCGGCGTACGTCAAAGCCGAGATGGGCCTCACGCTCGTCCCCGAGGGACGGCAGTTGTTCACCGATATGACGGTGGAGGAGAATCTCGAAATGGGCGCCACCAACCGCCGCGCCCGTCCGAAGATGAAACAAAACCTCGAAAAGGTCTATGTCATGTTTCCGCGGCTGAAGGAGCGCCGCGCCCAGAAGGCCGGCACATTGAGCGGCGGCGAACAGCAGATGCTGGCGGTGGGACGCGGTATCATGTCCGACCCGGTCGTGCTGATGGTGGACGAACTATCCCTCGGCCTCGCCCCGGTGCTGACCCTGTCCCTGTTCCAGAGCATGCGCCAGTTACGCGAGGCGGGCATCACCGTCCTGCTGGTGGAACAAAACGTGCAAATGGCGCTGGCCATCAGCGATTACGGATACGTGCTCGCCGAGGGCAAAGTGGAGGTGGAAGGCCCCGCCAGGCAACTGATCAAGAATGAGCACATCCGCGCCGCGTATCTTGGATTATGACCCGCTCCCTGCCCAGAGGATGGCTATCTGGTTACATCCACCTTTTGGAATGGTGACAAAACTCCTCTGGTTTGAAACCCGCCGCGGGCATATAATCCGCTCAGATCATGTGGCGCGGTCCCGCGCTTTTATACCAAGGAGGTACCCATGTTAGTCGGTGAACGAATGTCGCACCCACCCATTACCATCCCGCCCGAAATGAGCATCCACGATGCGCTGGCCCTGTTCAAAAAGGAACGCATCCGCCGCGCGCCGGTCATCAAAAGCGGCAAACTGGTCGGGATCGTTTCCGAAAAAGACCTGTTGAACGCTTCGCCCTCTCCCGCCACCACCCTGAGCGTGTGGGAGATGAATTACCTGCTCAGCAAACTGACCGTCGCCGAAGTGATGACGAGAGAGGTGGTAACGGTCACGGAGGATACGCCCATCGAAGAGGCCGCGCGCGTTATGGCCGACAGCAAGATCGGCGGCCTGCCGGTCATGAAAGGGGCGCGCGTCGTCGGCATCATCACCGAGACCAACCTGTTCAAGATGTTCCTCGAACTGATGGGCGCCCGCGAAAGAGGCGTGCGCGTGACCGCCCTGATCGAGGACAAACCCGGCACACTCGCCAAAATCACCAAAGCCATCGCGGAGGCGGGCGGCGATTTCATCGCCTTCGGCCAGTTTACCGGCAACGTTGCCGGGACGAAGTTACTGACCTTCAAAGTCGCCGGGCTGAAGAAAGAGCAGGTAAAGAAAGCCATCTGGGATATTGCCAAGGAAGTGTGGGATATCCGCGAGTAAAAACGATGCACAAGACAAAGCCGACCCTCAGCGGGTCGGTTTTGTTTTTAATTTTGGGGATAAGCGCCGCGAGGCGGGCGGCGGTGACTGCCCGCCCAAAGCAGCGACCTCCTGCGGCGTGAGATGACGCCAGGCGCGCGGCTTGAGATTCCCCAATCGCAAGGTCCCGATTCGGACGCGCACGATTCGTACAACAGGCAGCCCAATCTTGGCGCAAATCTCGCGGATCTGACGTTTGCGCCCCTCGCCCATGATCACGCTCAGCCACGCCCCTTTTCCGAACGTTTCATCCACGCGCACGTCGGCTGGCGCGGTGCGATGACCGTCCTCCAGCACGACGCCGCGCCGCCAGGCTTCCAATTGCTCGTTGTCAGGACGGCGAGCAACAAGGACGCGATATTCCTTCTGATGACCGTAACGCGGATGCGTGAGTCGATTCGCCAGTTCGCCGTCGTTGGTCAGTAGTACGAGGCCTTCGCTTTCAAAGTCGAGGCGGCCGACCGGGTAGAGGTGACCGGGCAGGTCCACCAGGTCGCGCACGGTTTCGCGTTCGTCGCCCGCCTCGCGCTCCACCGTGGACAGGACAAAGCGCGGCTTGTGAAGCGCGATGTACACCAGCGGCTCGGGGGCGAGGAGAGGCTTGCCATCCAGGGTGATCTTGTCCACAGATGGATCGGCTTTCTGGCCGAGAATCGCCACCTGCCCGTTGACGCGCACGCGTCCCGCGACGATGAATTCCTCGCAGGCGCGGCGCGAGCCGTAGCCCGCGTGGGAGAGGATCTTTTGGAGGCGTTCCTGCATGATGGATGATTATAACGAAGTATTTCGTCGCGACCGATGCAGGTTACGGGATGGTGCACTCGAACGCGCCAGTGAAGACCGAGGTCAATCCCTCGCGGATGCCGCACCATTGCGGGCTACCCGCGTCCGACCAGCCGGGCTGACCCGGCACAATTAGTTCGATGCTCTGTTCATCAGTGGCAAGTCTGATGGTGAACTCGCCCCACTCGTTGGTTCCCGACGCGTACTTCCCCTTGCTCCAGGATAAAACCGCATTGATCCGGGCCAGGACCGCGCCGTCGGGGCTGTACACCGCGCCAGTCAGGTTCGCTCCGCTCTGGGTTATTGTGGCGACACTGCCTGCCGCCAGAAAATCGGCCTTCAGTTTCCACGATCCACTATAGCCGCAGCCGTCAGGCAGGGTTTCGTCGCGCGTTCCGCAAAACGCCACTTCGGGACCGGCGCTATGAAATGTCCCGCCGTCCTCGGATAGCACAATCGCCAGCGGACCGAGCGGGGTCTCGCCATCGAAGGTCAGGATCGTGCCGCTGACCGTGCCAGAGACAGGAAAGGTCCATTGCCCGCCATAACCTTCGACAGAGCCGGTCACGCGATTTCCCTCTTGCGTCAGGGTAATGATCGCCACATTGCCCGTCCATCGGCCCGTGAAATCGGGCGCGGCGGGCCGGCAGGCGGACAGGAGTGTTGCCAGCAGGCTGGCGATGAGCAGGATTTTTGTTTTCACGAATCTCTCCTTTCGTTCCAAACGAATAAAGGGTGGAGATAGTTTCAGACTTATAACACGCTTTCGCGTAAAAACGGTGTTTCATCAGGATTAACTTGCTCATCGAACTCGCGCGCCGCGAGGTGACCCGCGAACACGGCCTGCGCGATGATGTTGGGCGCGTCGGCATCACCGATGAGGCGCAGGGAATCCAGCCTGCCGTTTTTGAGCGCGGGGAGCAGTTCGCGATAGAGTTCGTCATTGGGGATTCGGTCAGTGACCAGCACGACCGCGTCGGCGGGGAGAGCGGATTCAGCGGCGCTTCGGCTGCGGGTTTCGATACGCCCTCGGAGAGTGCTCGGGCTACTCAACCCTCCGCTCAGCGCGAGCGCGTGTTCAACGGTAACAGCCCCGGCTGAGAACGAAGCGATGAGATGATGCGGGAGGAGAGTCACGCCGAGGTGCAGGAGGCGCGCGTAGATGCGTTCCTGCTCGAGGGTGAATTGAGTCCAATAAGAAATGGTCGGCGCGGGCGTGACCAGGGTCACCCCGCAACCGTTTTCAGCCAACAACTCCGCGAGCACACCGCCCATGTAGTAATGGTCGTCATCGTAGATCACCACGCGGCCCCGAGGCAATTTTCCGTCCATCACATCATCGGGGGTGAGAATGGCCGAGTACGCGCCAGGAACAGGCACTTCGCGGAATCGGCCCACCCCATCACGCCGATAGGTTGCGCCCGTTGCAACGATCACATTCCGAATGCCCGAGTCGAGCACGTCCTGCACGGTCATTGGACTTGAGGGAAACACTGCGACATTTGCTGATTTGCTTATTTGCGTCAAACGCCAGTCGATCACGCGGCGCCACTCGCTCAGTCCAGGCAGTTGCGATTCGAGATGGACGCGCCCGCCGAGTTCGCGGCGCGCTTCGGTAAGCATGACGCGGTAGCCGCGCTGGCCAAGGGCGCGGGCGGCCTCTAGTCCTGCAGGCCCGCCGCCGACGACAAGAATTTCCTTCTCGCTTTTCTTCGGCGCGATGATTTCGGGATGCCAGCCGCGCCGCCACTCCTCGCCCATGGTCGGGTTCTGCGTGCAGCGCAGAGGCGTGAAGCGCGTGTCGCCCGTGACGCAGATGTTACAGCCGATGCACTCGCGGATATCCTCGATGCGGCCCTCTTTGATTTTGTTCGGAAGGAACGGATCGGCAATCGAAGGCCGCGCCGCGCCGATCAGGTCCATCACGCCGCGTTGAATCGCCGAGAGCATCGCATCGGGCGAGGTATATCGTCCCACGCCCACGACGGGTTTGGTGGTGAGCCGCTTGACGAACGAAATGTATTTTTCCTGGTAGCCCTCTTTCTCGAAACGGGACGTGGCCGAATCGTTGCTCCAACCGCTGACGTTGACGTCCCACAGGTCAGGCAGATCGGCCAGCATCGAGAGGACTTCCTGCGCTTCGCCGTCGGACCTCATGCCTGCGTCGCCGATTAATTCATCCACCGCCAGTCTGACAGCGACCGCGCAGGTATCGCCGACTGCGTCTTTTGTGTCTTCGATCAACTCGCGCAAGAATCGGACGCGGTTCTCCAGGGTCCCGCCGTATTCGCCGGCGCGGTCATTATGCTTGGACAAAAGATGCATCGCCAGCGACATGCCATGCGCGGCGTAGACGTAGATGATGTCGAAGCCCGCGCGTTGGGCGCGCAGGGCCGCGGCGCGGTGCCATTTGCGGACCTGTCCCAGGTCCTCTTTCGAGGCGGCGCGGGTCTGACCGGGTTCGTAGCCCGATCCGCCTGTAATCCCCATCGAGCGCGGACCGAAGGCTGCGGCGCGCGAGTACAGGTTGGCGGCGTCGTGGCTGTTGTAGGTCAATTCGATGCCCGCCAGCGACCCGTGCGCGTGGACCGCGTCCGCGAGCAGGGCCAGCGCGGGGATGTCGTCGTCGCTCCACAGGCGGCCTTCGATGTAGGGCGTGAGGTCGGTGGTGTGGTGGATTTCCACTTCCTCGGTGCATACCACTCCCCAGCCGCCCTCGGCCTTGACGCCGCGCATGGCGGCGTGCGCGCGCGGCATACGCCAGCCGAAGCCGTTGCAATGCGGCACCTGATAGAAGCGGTTCGGCGCGGTGACGGGCCCGATTTGGATGGGTTGGAAGAGGAGGGAGAAGGGGTTTGAGTCCATTGTGTTGCCTTTTGGGGAGCAGAAACGTATAATCTGCACATAAGGAGCTATACAGCCATTGGCTGTATAATATCCCAAAATGGGTGCTTAGAAAGCCATTGTTCATATAAGATCAGTTAGGTAGCAGCTTCAGGACAATTATGTTCAAGACAATAAAAACACGTTTCTTTTGGCTGTGGTTTACTATAGTTACAACTTTTATTTTTCTTGGCATTATATTGAGTTTGCCAATAGGACAATATCTCTATGAACATAATGGCTTGTCAGTTTCGGCCGGCAATGATGGTTCTGTTGAATCGATTTGGTCGTTTCTGCTCTTAGTCGGCCTGTTTATGGGCTTTGGACAGTGGATTGTCATAAACACCAAAATAAAAAAGCGCACACCTGGATCTTAGCCACATTAGTTGGCTTCATTGTGGGAAGTTTCCTCTCCTTTATTGTTTTTTCTGTTGTGATGAGTCTCTTTTCTTCTCTTGTTTCTGCTATTGAGATGATGAGTTCGTCAAAACCTGGCGAGCATTGGTATTTTTACGGTATTTTCAATATTATCCATGGTATCGCAACCATCATGGGGGCTGGTATGTTCATAGGCACATGCCAGTGGATTTCTCTAAAGAAAAAAACGGCTGGCTCACTGAAGTGGTCACTTGTAACTGGACTGGGATTTGTAATTGGTGCGATTTTCGCTGGTACATTTGGGTCTCTCTTCAGTGAGGCTAGCTTTATACTACTTACCATAATATTCAGCTTCATTTTCGGTTTGGTGAGCGGACTTTTCGCGGAGCAATTGATAATTTATCCAGAGACTCAACAACAAGAAATCGCCTCCTAACACAACGCACGGCTACTGACTTGAAGTCAATTGCTTATTGGCTTCAGCAACCAAGGAGTTCTCCGGTGAACAATACCATTCTTATAAATCTATTCGAGCACAACAACTGGGCAAACCTCAAGATCATCCAAGCCTGCTCCGCGTTGAGCGACAAGCAACTGGATGCCGAGCCACAGTCTGTCACAAAAGGGAGCATTCGCCAAACTTTGACTCATCTGGTGAGTTCGCAACACAACTACCTGTCACTCCTGACCCTGCCCGTCGAAGCAAGAGTGCGCGTCACGCCGACAGCCGCCGAGTGGGAGGAGTCCGCGAGGACCAGCGGAGAAGGGTTACTGTCACTGGCGAGAGGCGAGAAATCCCTGGATACCCAACTCCAAACCACGGATGGATTCTACGTCGAGCCGTGGGTGGTCATGGTGCAGGCGATCAATCACGCCACCGAACACCGCGAGCAGATCAAGAGCATGCTCACGTCGCTAGGTGTCACTCCGCCAGACATTGACGGCTGGGATTTTGGAGAGGCTACAAAGGCGCTCGTGCCGATGCCAAAATGATAAGAGTTAATAATCACCACAGAGCACACAGAGAGTATTTTTCATTTTCTCTGTGGTCTCCGTGGTGAAAAGCCTTCTCGTGGGAGGATCATGCGCAGCGAACAGGAAATGCTCGACTTGATCGTAAATACTGCCAAACGGGACGACCGAATCCGCGCCGTGATCATGAACGGCTCGCGCGCCAATCCCAACGCGCGGCGCGATTTCTTCCAGGATTTCGACATCGTTTACTTGGTCACCGATGTCGCGCCGTTCTGGCATAACCTCGAATGGATTCGACGCTTCGGCGAGATCATGATCCTGCAACTGCCCGAGGATATGCGGGACCCACCTCCGAGCAACGACGGCGGCTTTTCGTACCTCATGCAATTCACCGACGGCAACCGACTCGACCTGGGAATCTATCCGCTCGAAAAACTCGATGAGCGCACCCAGGACAGTCTCAGCCTGCTGCTTCTGGACAAAGACGGAATCGTCAAACCGTTCGATCCGCCCAGCGAGAGCGGCTATCTGACAAAACCTCCCACCGCGAAAGCATTCTTTGACTGCTGTAACGAATTCTGGTGGTGTTGTCCTTATGTGGCAAAAGGATTGTGGAGGGAAGAGATCCTCTACGCCAAGTCCATGCTCGATGAGGTGGTACGGGAACAACTCATGAAAATGTTGAGATGGCACATCGGCGTGAAGACCCAGTTCACGCGAAACCCCGGCAAACTGGGCAAATATTTCAAACAATACCTTGAGCCAGAGTTGTGGGAGTTGCTCCAGAAAACATACGCCGATGCCAGTTACGACAACACCTGGGAGGCGATGTTCACAATGTGCAGTCTTTTCAGGAGGGTCGCCCTCCCGGTTGCAGAGCATTTTGGATTTGATTATCCTCACAGCGACGACCAGAGAGTCAGCGCGCATCTCGAACATGTGAGGTCCCTGCCAAAGGATGCAAAGGAAATGTACTAACTGTCATTGCGAGGCGGGTGCTCCTCCCGACGAAGCAATCTCCTCGCCGATTCGGAGATTGCTTCGCCCTAACGGGCTCGCAATGACAGATTATGTCTTGGGTGTTGGACACTCCCACCGAGATACCCACACCCTTAACAGCGCTATTTTTCGGCCTATATATAGAACATATATTCTGATATAATAACCGCGAGATTGGCGCGTGCCAATCCACATCGCCAAAGGAGGCTCGAATGGACTTTAGCAGTATCAATTGGTTGGCCGTCATCGCCTGCGTCGTCGTCAGCATGATCAGCGGATCGCTCTGGTACAACCCGAAGACGTTCTTTCCCGCCTGGTGGAGAGGCATCGGCAAAGGAGAAGGTGAACAACCCGGTTCAAGCAACATGGGAATGACCTGGGCGCTCACCGTGCTCTCCTCGTTCGTGCAGGCCACAGCCATGTCCCTCATGGTTACCGCCATGGGAAGTCTGACCGGGGGCGCGACGCTCGCTTCCGGCGCGCTGGCCGGATTCATGCTCTGGCTCGGCTTCGTCGCACCCACAAACCTGGTCAACAAACTATTCGCAGGCCACGGACTGAAAGTCTGGGCCATCGAAGCGGGCAATCATCTCGTCAACTTCGTGCTCTTCGGCGCGATCCTGGGCGCGTGGCGTTGACCCAAGACTCACTTTGAAATAAACGGGCGGCAAAACCGCCCGTTTATTGATTCAGCCGCATCGCGCCAACCACACAGCGCCGTCAATTCGATGTGATGAATATCACTTGAATACGCAGAGTCCCCGTTGTATAGTAAAGATGCGCGAAGTGATGGACAAATCCGAGATGCGATTTGCCACGCGCGCAGTTGCATGACAAATGAAAGGAGAGAGGCATGGGCTTCCTGAAGAAACTATTCGGCGGGGGCGGGGACGGCGTCAAGTTCGTGCGCCGCTACACACAGACCAAGAGCACGCCCTACGGAATTGCGTCCTTCAAATACGAGATCTACCGCGCAAAAACCGCGCAGGAGGCGCGGGAATTCCTCGAAGGCAAGACGGTGGCTGAGAAGCTGTCATACATCGTCGTTGAGACGCCGGAGGGCAACTGGGGCAAGGACATCGAGGGAATGTACAAGGAGAAGGGATAAGACCGTGCCTCCCTTTTCCATCTTCGGGCGTCGCAAAGAACCTGCGAAGGTGAACGCGGGCAAGACCTTCGATGCGGCAGGCGTCATCGGCCTCCCCTCGTCCTTCGACCTCAAGAACATCGCCATGGGCCAGCAGGAGACTGTGGTCATGCCCATCGAATGCGGCGGGTGCGGCAAGCAATGGAAGGACGCGCTGGTGCCCAATAAAGAGAACCTGGTGACCTGTCCCTTCTGCGGAGGGGTCAACCGGGCCAGGCTCAACGCGCACGTGATTTTTGTAAAGTAAACCCGCGCCTGGGCCGCGATACCATCGGGCGGGACCCGGAAGTCCGCGCATCAAATCAGATTCGGCGAATTGCTTGAAGTCCTGCTGACTCGCTGAAAATAACAGGTTCCGCCAAAAACAAAAACGCGGCCCGTTTCGGCCGCGTTCATTGACTATCCCTTCAAGAGGGATACGTCTTTCTCCTCCTCGTCCGGCAGTTCCAGCGGGGGCAGTTCCATCAACGAATTGATACCAAAGTGTTGCAGGAACTCGGGAGTGGTGCTGTACAGAATCGGCCGCCCGGGGCCCTCGGCGCGGCCCGACTCCTGGATGAGTCCCTTGCTCAACAGCGACTTCATCACCCCGTCCGAGTTGACGCCGCGCACCGCGTCCACTTGCGGACGCGTGACAGGCTGCTGGTAGGCGATGATCGCCAAAGCCTCCAGCGCGGCGCGGCTCAGGCGGGTGGTGGCCTCCAGACCGAGGAACTTCTCGATGGCCGCGGCGTGTTCGGGCGCGGTGGTCAATTGGACGCGGCCGCGGTCGCGTTGCAGGCGCAGGCCGCGGGTCCGCAGGGATTCGTCGAGGGCTTTGAGTCCCTGCTCGACCTCGGTGGTGGTCACCTCCAGCGCCGCGGCCAGTTGCGCCGGTGCGACGGGTTCGGCCGCCACGAACAGCAGGGCCTCCAGCCGCACGGGCAGGGACGTTTCCGAAGAGTTTTGCGAGTCGCTCATGCTATAATTGCTCCCGTCCAATCTTACGAGTGAGAATTCCCATGCAACGAAAACAAGTCGTTTGGATCACACTGATCGCCCTGCTGGCAAGCCTGGCGTGTACGATCTTCGTCGGCGGGCCGGACTACCCCGAGCAGACCATTCCCATCACGGCGGAAGACGCCGAGGCGCTTCGCGAACAGATTCGAGTTGCCCTGGAAGCCGGTGCAACCAGCGGTGTGCTATCGCTTCAAATCACCGAGGCGCAACTCACTTCCCTGCTGGCCGAGAAACTGGCCGAGCAGAGCGACCCGCTGTTCAACGAGCCGCAGGTCCACCTGCGCGAAGGCCAGATGAAAGTCTACGGCAAGGGACAGCGCGGCGTCTTTCTCTACAACATCAGCCTGACGATGGCCGTCACCGTGGACGAACTCGGCCAGCCCAATGTGGAATTGGTGGAGGCGAACTTCGGCCCCATGCCGGTGCCCGAGGGCATCAACAACGCCATATCCACGCTCGTCGCCGAGGCTTATACCGGCTCTCTCGGCCCGGTGCTCACGGGCTTCCGCCTCGAAAGCATCCTCATCGCCGACGGCGTGATGACCATCAGCGGGCGGATCAAATAGCGGTGCGATTATACCAAACGTGCGCAAAACAACTCTGTTCCTTCTGATCGTCGCCCTCCTTCTGGGCGGCTGTAAATCGCCGGGCTTTGGCGGCGTGATGACCGTCAGCGTGCAGGTGGACGGGACGGCGCGGCAGGTCGAGGTCGAGGCGGGAAGCACGGCGGCGCAGGCACTGGCGCAGGCCGGCGTGGCCCTCGGTCCGCTCGACCGAACCGAGCCGCCGCTCTACACCGTCTTGAGCGACGGCGACGAGATCCGCGTCACGCGCGTGGTCGAATCGTTCCAGACCGAGGAAGTGATCCTGCCCTTCGAGCGCCAGACCGTCCGCAGCGAATCCGTGCCCAGCGGCGAGACGCGGCTGTTGCAACCCGGCGTGAACGGCCTGCAGGAGTTGACCTATCGCATCCTGACCGAGGACGGCGTGGAAGTCAGCCGCTCGGTGGTCAAGACCGTCATCCTGCAGGAGCCATTGGCCGAGATCGTCATGGTCGGCGCGCAATCGGCGTTTGCGCCCCTGCCCATCCCCGGGCGGCTGGTCTATCTCGCGGGCGGAAACGCCTGGCTGATGGAAGATTCGACAGCCAACCGCCGTCCGCTGGTCACCACCGCCGACCTGGACGGCCGCATCTTCACGCTCTCGCCCGACGGCAACTGGCTGTTGTACACGCGCAAATCCTCGAAGCCGCCGGCGGAACAGATCAACGCCCTGTGGGTTGTACGCATCAACGACAATCCGCGCCCGTTCAGCCTGAACGCGGCCAACGTGGTCCACTTCGCCGCGTGGGCGCCGACCACCACGCCCACCGTTTTTTATTCCACCGTCGAGCCGCGCGCCACCGCGCCCGGCTGGCAGGCCAACAACGACCTGTTCCGCGTCACGATGACCGTGGCCGGGCCGAACCAGCCGCGCAAAATCCTGGAACCGAACAGCGGCGGCGTATACGGCTGGTGGGGCATGTCCTTCGCCTTCTCGCCCGATAACCGCCTCGCCTATGCCCGCCCGGACGAAATCGGGCTGGTGGATCAGGACAGCGGCTATCTGAAACCTTTGCTGGAGATCACGCCCCTGCAAACCCACAGCGACTGGGCCTGGATTCCCGGCCTGGCCTGGGGCGCGGACAGCGACACGCTCTTCATCGTGACTCACGCGCCCGCCCCGGCCCCGGTCACTGCGGAGGAATCGCCGTTCTTCGACTTGACCGCCGCCTCCATGGTCAACAACGCGACCGTGAGGCTGGTCCAGCAGACCGGGATGTTCGCCTATCCCTCGGCCTCGCCGGTCCGCTCGAACGGCAGGGAGAACGTCTATCAGGTCGCCTACCTGCAAGCCATCTTCCCGTCCCAGAGCGAGACCAGCCGCTACCGCGTCGTGGTCATGGACCGCGACGGGTCCAACCGCCGCGCCGTCTTCCCCTCCGCCGATGCGCCCGGCCTGGAGCCGCAGACCCCGGCCTGGGCGCCGGAGCCGGTCGCGGGCCAGACGGGGGATTTTCTTGCAGTGGCCTATCAGGGTAACCTCTGGCTGGTGGACACCGGCAGCGGGCAGGCCTATCAAGTCACTGGCGACGGCCTCATCAGCCGCGTGGACTGGAAATAACTTGCGCTGGTTTGATTGGATTCCCGAAACGTTTCCAAATTCAACCAGCACGAAAGAGGAAAAATGAGGATTTTAATTACGGGAGCCGCGGGCTTCCTCGGTTCCCATTTGTGCGACCGCCTGCTGGCTGAGGGTCACGAGGTCATCGGGCTGGATAACTTCGTAACCGGCAGCCGCGAGAACATCGCCCACCTGATGGGCAACGAGAGATTCGCGTTCTACAAGCACGACGTCTCGAATTACATATTCGTCCCCGGTAAGATCGACGCGGTGCTGCATTTCGCTTCCCCGGCCAGCCCGAACCCGAAGTCTCCGGCCGGGTATTTCAACCTGCCTATTCAGACCATGAAGGCCGGCGCGCTCGGCACACACCACACGCTGGGCGTCGCAAAGACCAACAATGCCCGCTTCCTGCTGGCCTCTACCAGCGAGATCTACGGCGACCCGCTCGTCCACCCGCAAACGGAGGATTATCCCGGCAACGTGGACCCGGTCGGCGCGCGCGCCGTCTACGATGAAGCCAAGCGCTTCGCAGAAGCCCTGACGATGGCCTATCACCGCCAGCACGGCGTGGACACGTGCATCGCGCGCATCTTCAACACCTACGGTCCGCGCATGGATCTGGAGGACGGCCGCGCCCTGCCCAACTTCCTCAAGCAGGCCCTGCTCGGCCAGCCGCTGACCGTGTTCGGCGACGGCTCGCAAACGCGTTCCTTCTGCTACGTGGACGATTTGATTGACGGCATCGTCAAACTGCTCTATTCCGACGAGCACCTGCCGGTCAACCTCGGCAACCCGGTCGAGATGACCGTCCTGCAATTCGCGGAGACGATCAACCGCGTCGCCGGCAACCGCGCCGGGGTGACATACCTGCCCAACGACCGCAGTGAGCGCGACCCCCAGCGCCGCCAGCCGGACATCACGCGGGCGCGCACCCTCCTGGGCTGGGAGCCAAAGGTCGGCGTCGAGGAGGGGCTGCTCCCGACCATGCAATATTTCAAGCAAAAACTCGAACTGGCATGACCCGGATCCTCACCAACCCGGTAGAACGTACCCGCTTCCTGAAATTCGCCCTGGTCGGCGCGGCGGGTACGTTGGTGGATTTCGGCGTTTTCAACCTTTTGAATCTGGCGCTCCACGTTCACCCGGTCGTCGCGAGTGTTCTATCGTTCAGCACCGCGGTCGTCAGCAACTTCCTGGGGAACCGTTATTGGACGTACCCCGATTCGCGCTCGAAGGCCATCCATCATCAGATGGTGCAATTCGCGCTGGTCAACTTCGTAGGATTGCTGATCCGCACGCCCATCTTCGCCGGGCTGGAACACCCGCTCGGGTTGTTGTTCGCCGGGCTGGGGGTCCGGGCAAAGACCGCCGACTCGCTCGGCCACAACGGCGCGCTGGCGGTCGCCATCGGAATTGTCATGCTTTGGAACTTCTTCGCGAACCGACATTGGACGTATAATGATATAGACGAACCCGACGACGTTGATTGACTATCGAGGGAGTTGTCTATGGAAAGTCCCGTCATACCCATCTACAACACAAAAGGCGACGCGGAGGCGTTTCTTCGATTTCCTTATCTTTATAACCGCGTGGGCGAGTGGATCGGCTGGGTGACCGGCAAGAAAGAGGTCTACTCCGTGCTCGGTTACTACGTCGGTTACCTGACCGACGAGCCGCGCATCCTGCGCAAGCGCGCCACCAGCACGCTCAAGCCCCGCCTGAATCCGCCCGCGACCCGCCCGCCGCGTATCTATCCCCCGGCCACCGTTCCGCTGGCGCCGATGATGAGAGAGCTGACCCACAGCGTGGTGGACGTCCTGCTGGACGAACCGGAACGGCTTCACCCTGTCGATCTGGGCGAACTGCGTGAGGACATGGACTAGAAACCGTGATTTTTCTGATAATATTTTAGACCTATGTCGGAATCCCTGCCCCCCAAACCCATGCGCGCTTCGCAGATCAGCATCGCCCAGTTGATGCAGCCCGAGCACGCCAACAACCTCGGCAACGTGCACGGCGGCTGGATCATGAAACTGGTGGACGAGGCCGGCGCGCTGGCCTGTATGCGTCACGCCCAGCGCCGCGTGGTGACCGTAGCCGTGGACTCGTTCGTCTTCCGCCATCCCATCAAGACCAGCGACCTGGTCATCCTCAACGCCGAGGTGACCTACGCGGGCCGCACTTCGATGGAGGCGGAGGTTCAGGTCATTGCCGAAAACCCGATCACCGGCCAACGCTGGCACACCAACACCGCCTACCTCGTTTACGTCGGCCTCGACGACGAGGGCAAACCCGCGCCGGTCCCGCCCGTCTTTGCGGAAACGGTGGAAGAAGAACAAAGGATGAAAGAGGCCGGCGCGCGCCAGGCAAGACGGCTGGAACAGAAGAAATAGCGAACGGACTCCAAAGTCTCCGACTTTGGAGTCCGAAGACTCAAATGACCGAACCCCAACTTCCTCCTCTCCCCGAAGAGACGCCCGAACCGAAAGAGCGCGTCGCGCACCAGTTCCGTTCCCTGCGCGAACTGGTGGACTACGTCTCGGGCAAATCGCTCGCGCCGCCCCCCGCCGAAGACCGCGGCATGGCCGAGGCATTGCCTTTCCCCTTCCTCGCCATCGTCGGGCAACAGGAGATGAAACTGGCGCTCCTGCTGGCGTTGATCAACCCGAACGTGGGCGGGATTTTGCTGATCGGCCCGCGCGGCACCGCCAAGACAACCGCGGTTCGGTCTTTGCTGGACCTCCTGCCTTCCGTCGAACGAAGCACCTGTCGCTACGGCTGCCTGCCCGAGGACGTGGAAAGCGGCGGCATCACCGCGGTCTGCCCCGACTGCGCGAAAAAATACGCCGAGGGGATTCCCCTCACCGCCCCCGACCGCGTGCGGCTGGTGGAATTACCACTCAACGCGCGGCTGGAGGACGTGGTCGGCGGCATAGACCCCCACGCCGCAGGGGGAGGCGCGCACGCCGCGGTCCACGAGCGGCTGCGCATCCGCCGCGGCATCCTCGCCCAGGCCGACCGCAACCTGCTCTACATTGACGAGATCAACCTGCTCGGCAACGACATCGTGGACGCCATCCTCGACGCGGCTGCACAGGGCAGTTATACCGTCCGGCGCGGACCCGTCTCGGCCACCTACCGCGCCCGCTTCGTTCTCATCGGCTCGATGAATCCCGAAGAGGGCCGCCTGCGTCCGCAGATCCTGGACCGCTTCGGGCTGAGACTCATCGTCCGCGGGCTGGAGGAACAGGCCGAACGTCTCGAAGCGTACCGACGCGTGCAGGCGTACCTCACCAACCCGCGCGCCTTCATCGGTCAATACGCGGAGGAGATGGCCGCGGTCAGCGCGGAGATTCAGGCCGCGCGCCAGCGGCTCAAGCAGGTCGTCCTTTCCGACGAAGTGGCGCAGCCAGCCATTCGACTGATTCAAAAGATGGGCATCGATTCCCTGCGCGCCGAGATCACCTGGTTCGAAGCGGCGCGCGCCCACGCCGCCGCGGACAACCGCGACGAGGTGTCGCCCGCCGACCTGAGGACGGTCGCGCCGATGTGCCTGCGCCTGCGCCGCTCGAATTTCATGAACGAATATTTCGACGGGCAGAAGGGGGAGGAAGAGGAAATGAACGGCCTGCTGGCAGGCCTTGGAAGGCCCAGAGCCAAGAAGAAAAAATGAGTCTCTTTCGACGCGCAACGCAGGCCAGTCAATTTCCCATTATCCTCCTGCTCATCGTCAATCTAGTCATCGGCCTTTTTACCTTCCGCGATTACGGACTCTCGTGGGACGAGCCGCTGTTCTACGCGTACGCGGACGCGCTGCCCTACGCGTACACGCCTGCAAACTGGCTCGATTCGGATTTCGACCTGTCGCGGGCGTACGGTCCGAGCGGCGATGATCACAAGACGCGCGGTCCCGCCTATCTCCTGCTGGCCCTCGGTCCGGAGAAACTGCTCGAAGCATTCGGCCTCGACCAAGCCTCCGCCTGGCATCTGGTCAACTTCCTCTGCTTTCAACTCGGTGTCTTCTTTTTATATAAACTAGCCGCGCGCTGGATGAGCCGATGGGCGGCCTTCGGCGCGGCGGCATTGTTTTCATTCCAACCGTTGCTGTGGGGACACGCCTTCATCAATCCAAAGGACATGCCCTTCCTGGTCTTTTTCAGCGGCGCTTTGGTCTTCGGCTTCGAGATGGTCGATTCTTTTCACCGCGAAGGGGCGGATGCACAGGAAAGGGGAAGTCTCGTTGGCCGCATTTTGCTGGCAGCAGTCTTTCTGGGCATCGCGACTTCAATCCGCGTGCTGGGTCCGCTGGCGGGGATTTTGACTATCGTCTACGCTGTAACGCAAATTAGCAATTTGCGCTACAAACTTCTCTGGCTTTCTCTTTACGCGGCCATTGGTGTTCTCGTTATGTTCATCACATGGCCATATTTGTGGGAAGCCCCCATTATCAATTTCATTGATGTTTTTCACTTTATGTCCGCCAACCCGACGGGCTTGCAGGTTCTGTTCAACGGGGAACTCTATCGCGCCTACGAACTGCCGCGCCGCTACCTGCCGATCCTGCTCGCCATCACATTGACCGAGCCTGTCTGGCCGTTGTTTGCGATTGGCCTGTTTACAGCCACGTGGAAAATGCTCAAAAAACAACTGGAGTGGAAATCCCTTTCGTTGATCTTGCTATGGTTCGCCATTCCATTCGCCTACGTGCTCCTGCGCCGCCCACCGATGTACGACGGCTTTCGTCATTTTCTATTCATCCTGCCGCCCGTTTTCGTCACTGCGGGCCTAGCCTTCGATTTCCTGTACGAGCGCCTGCGCCAACCCGCGTTCAGGACACTGCTCCTCACCGCCGCGCTCCTGCCCGGGCTCGTGGGAATGATTCGGTTGCACCCATACGAATACATCTATTACAATCAAATTGTCGGCGGGATGGGCGGCGCATTCCGCGTGTACGAAACCGATTACTGGCTGACCTGCTACAAAGAGGCCGTCGAGCGATTCAACGAACAGGCCGATAAACCTGTCAGTCTGTACGTCCGGCGCGAGCCGTACATCGCCGAAACCTACGCCGCCAGCCACATCTCCGTCCGCGATTACCGCGCCGAGTTCGGACAGATCCGATCAGGAGATTTTGTCCTCGTGAACACGCGCTCCAACGAAGACCGCCAGACTTTCAAAGACGCGCCCGTCACCCTCGAGGTCGGCCGCGGCGGCGCGACCTTCTGCCTCATCAAACAAATCCCATGACCACCCATCGCGAACGCCTCCAGGCCTGCCTCACAGGCGAAATCCTCGATCACCCGCCCGCCGCCCTCTGGCGGCACTTCCCCGTGGACGACCAGCGCCCCGAAAGCCTCGCCGCGGCCACCCTGCATTGGCAACGCACCTATGACTTCGACCTCGTGAAGGTCACGCCCGCCTCCTCGTTTTGCCTGAAAGACTGGGGCGTCGAAGACAAGTGGACTGGAAATACAGAAGGAACTCGTGACTACACGAAGCGCAGGATTCTTTCGCCTCGGGACTGGGAATCCCTGCCGGCGCTTGATCCGACCGCGCCGCACCTCGCGGGACAACTGGCCTGTCTCCGCTTAATCCGCGCGGGACTCGGCCCGGAGGTCCCCCTGCTCCAGACCGTCTTCAGTCCATTGGCGCAAGCGAAGAACCTGGCAGGCTACGACGTTCTGCTTGCACACCTTCGCCAATATCCAGATGAGGTGATGAAGGGACTGACGGCCATCGCCGAGTCCACGCGCCGCTTTGTAGAGTCCGCGCTGGAGACCGGCGTGGACGGCATCTTCTATGCCGTCCAGCACGCGCAGGCGCACCTGCTGAGCCGCGAGGAATACGAATCTTTTGGCCTGCCCTTCGATCAAAGAATACTCGAACCGGCACGCGAACTCTGGTGCAACACGCTTCACCTGCACGGACATAACGTCTATTTCGATCTCGCCGCGCGCCTGCCCGTTCAGATTGTCAACTGGCACGACCGCGAGACCGCGCCGAGTCTGGCCAAGGCGCGGACTTCCGAAGTCTTTAAGACCTCGGAGGTCCCACCTGTTCTCTGCGGCGGCCTGAGGCAGGACACCCTTGTTTACGGGGATCAAGCCGAAGTCCGGAAAGAAGCGGCGGACGCCGTCCAGCAAACGGGCGGACGGAGGTTCATCTTGAGCACGGGCTGTGTCGTGCCCGTCATCGCGCCGCATGGAAATATCCTCGCGGCAACGAAGGGTGTAGTAACGACTTAAGTCGTTACTACGAGATTAACATGAGTCTGCGCGTCATTTCCGGGGCGGCGAAAGGTCGCACGCTGAAATCGGTACCGGGCGACACGACGCGGCCGATCACCGACCGCGTGAAGGAGGCGCTGTTCAACATCCTGGCGGGCGACGTGATCGACTCGCACTGGTGGGATTTGTTCGGCGGCACGGGCGCGGTGGGCATCGAAGCGCTCAGCCGCGGCGCGGCCTTCGTCCGCTTCACGGACCTGAACCGCGCGCCCATCGAGACCATCCGCGCGAATTTGGAGCATTGCAAACTGGCGGCGCGCGCCGAGGTCCGCCGCGGGGACGCGTTCGCCATGCTGGCCGCGCCGCCCGACAGAAGATTTCACTACATCTACATTGCGCCGCCGCAATTCAAGCAGATGTGGTCGCAGGCATTGACCGCGCTGGACGCGAATCCCGATTGGCTCGAAGGAGACAGCGAAGTAATCGTACAGATCGCGCCCAAAGAGTTTCAGGAAGCAGAACTGAAGAACCTCAGACAGTTCGACAAACGGAAATATGGAAGCACGCTCCTTCTCTTTTACGAGAGGAGATGATTCACATACGGGATTTCTCCGAATGACCGTTGTCATGGTTTTATCATCCATGGAATTTCAGTTTGTTGTATCATCAGTTGAATGGAGGGCGTCAATGACGCACAAATCTCATATCGAAGGATTCATCTTGCGGCATACAGACGCAAAATAAATTTTGCGGTACAAAGCTGCATTCGAGTCAAGGAGGCCGCATGGACATTCAGGTCGTTAAAATCGAAAAGCCCGAGGCAATCAATTTCATCCTGGGGCAATCGCACTTCATCAAGACGGTCGAGGACATGCACGAAGCGCTGGTGGCCGCCGTGCCGGGAATCAAGTTCGGGCTGGCGTTCTGCGAGGCGTCGGGCAAATGTCTCGTCCGCTGGACGGGGACCGACGAGGCGATGATCGAACTGGCGAGGAAGAACGCGCAGGCCGTCGGCGCGGGACATTCGTTCATCCTGTTCCTCGGCGAGGGATTCTTCCCCATCAACGTCTTGAAGACGGTGCAGGCCGTGCCCGAGGTGGCGCGCATTTTCTGCGCCACGGCCAATCCAACCGAGGTTCTGGTGGCGCAGACCGAACAGGGCCGCGGCATCCTCGGCGTGGTGGACGGGTCCGCGCCCAAAGGCGTGGAAGGCCCCGAAGACCAGGCCTGGCGCAAGGACTTCCTGCGCAAGATCGGGTACAAACTGGGCTAAAAAGGAATGGGACAAAGGCTGGCCGTTGTCGGCGCGGCGTCTCTTTTGCTCATGCAGGCCTGCAACGGCGGCCTGGAATTTCCCGCGGCTGCAACCCTTACTCCCTTGCCGCCGCCAACATCCATCCAGCCCACCGAAACGCCGCCCGTTATTCATACGCCGACGGCCATCCCCAGCCCTCTCCCATCCGAAACGCCAGAACCCACCTTTACACCGAGCGCTCTCGGCGAACCAATCCTGTTCCAGGCAGAGGACGGCCACCAATTGACGGGCTATTTTTACGCCTCGTGGAAGCCGTCCGCGCCGGTCATCGTTTTGATGCACCAGTTCGGCTCCGAGCAACGCGCCTGGGCCGGGACCGGACTCATTCCCTGGCTGGGAAACTGGCGCGCCGCCTCAGGGACCCCCTTTCCGTATATCGGGCCAGATTCCCTGCCCGAGATGCCCGCCGACTTATCCTTTGCAGTTTTCACCTTCGATTTCCGCGGGCACGGCCAAAGCGCGCCGGTGGAGAATGCGGACGATCTTCCCGCACACCGGAACGAATATCTCATGGACGCCAAAGCGGCCTTCGCGGCCGCACGCGCCATGCCGGGCGTGGACCCCAACCGCGTGATCCTGATCGGCGCCAGCATCGGCGCGGACGCGGCGGTGGACGCCTGCGCGGAGGGCTGTGTCGGTGCGTTCAGTGTGTCGCCGGGCAGCTGGCTGGGCATGGATTTCGGCGATACAGTCCGCATCCTGCTGGAGCGGGGCGTGGAGGTCCGTTGTGTACTGGCCGAACTGGACAGCCCATCGCCGGAAACCTGCAGGAGCGTCCGCGAACAGGAAGGCTACCAGATCCACGCCTACGGCGGAAAAAAACACGGCATGGATTTTTTCATCCCGCGCAAGGCCGAACCGCGTTTCGGCGAATACCTGCTGGGTTTCCTGCAAAGCTGCTTGCAATAGGTCAAACGGGTGAACAACAGGAACGGACGCTGATGCTAGAATTGCCGAAACAAGTCGAGGTCCCATGACGACACGCCGCGCCCCCAGCAAAGTCATCCCGCGCGCCTTCCCCGGCATCAAGCCCGGGGAAGTGGAGGAACTCATCGCCAACAGCCGCGTCCAGTCCTACGAAGCGGGCGCAATCCTGTGCCGCGAGAACGCCATCGAGCACACGTTTTACATGATCCTGGAGGGCGAGTTCGAGGTCACCAAACTCATCAACAACGCCGAGAACCGCCTGCTCAAGACGCTCGCCCCCGGCGACTTCTTCGGCGAGATGGCGCTCATCCACAACGCGCCGCGCGCCGCCACCGTCAAAGCCCGGACGCCGGCCGTGGTGCTGGAACTCGACAAGAGCGCGTTCGACCGCGTGCTGGAACGCTCCAGCAGCGTGGCCATGGCCATGGTGCGCGAGATCAGCAACCGCCTGCGCCAGAACGACGCGCTCGCCATCGAAGACCTGCGCATGCGCGCCGGTGAACTGGCCGAGGCCTACCAGAAACTGGCCGAGCAGGAACTCACCCGCCGCGAGTTCCTCACCAACGTGGCCCACGAACTGCGCACGCCCCTCATGGCCGCCAGCGGATACCTGCAACTGCTCCAGAAGGGCGCCATGTCGGGCATCGAATTGCAGGAGGCGGTCAACACCGTCGAGCGCAACGTCCAGCAGATCGTCACGCTCGTGAACGATATCCTCTTCCTGCAGGAGATCAACCTGGTCCTGCCCGAGTTCCAGCCCGTGGACCTGGGCGAGATCGCGCGCGGCATCTTCGACCGGTACAAGGCGCGGGCCAAGAGCAAGAACATAGACCTGACCCTGCGCAACGACCGCAACCTGCCGAAGATTTACGGCGATACCAAATCGCTGGAGCGCGCGCTCATGGCGGTGGTGGACAACGCCATCAAGTTCAGTCCGCGCGGCGGCGACGTGGAGATCCGCTTCAAAACGGACGGGGAGCGGGTGGCCGTTTCGGTGCAGGATCATGGCATCGGCATCTCGTCCGATACGAAGCCGCGCATCTTCGACCGTTTCTATCACATTGACCGCGCCGGGGACGACGTGTTCGGGGGGCTCGGCCTGGGTCTCTCGATTGCGAAGCAGGTCATCGAACAGCACAACGGCACGATTGTCGTGGACAGCACGCCCGGCAGGGGGAGCACGTTCACGTTGACGTTCAGGGCAATGCGCTGAAACCGCGTCAAGCGGAGGCTTTCGTGCTCGTTGAAAGCCGTAGACGAGACGCTAAATTTCCAGAATCGTTGCGCTTCGTCTCCCACTTCGCCTTCGCTCAGTGTCCGCTCAGCGCGAGAGTTTTGAAAATTTATTCCCCGAAG
>JBFMCC010000050.1:0-209126 GCA_040754535.1 Chloroflexota bacterium | reverse complement strand
CCTCTCGCTGGTTCTATCGGCGTGCGGCTCCGGCAACGCAGGCGAATCGGCCGTTGCCACGTCGGTGGCGCTGACCGTGGCGGCGCAGAACACACAGGCCGCCGCGCCCACGTCCACGCCGGAGGCAACGGAAGCGGTGTCGGCCTCGCCCCAGGCCCCGACCGCGGCGCCCAGCCCCACGTCCAAGCCCGCCGCGAACACCGGCCCGAACGCCGGTTGCCTGAGCGCGAACCTGGTCGGCGAGACGATCCCGGACGGCACCATCCTTCAGCCGGAAGAGACCTTCACGAAAACCTGGACGATCAAGAACAGCGGCACCTGCACCTGGGACGCGACTTATAAGTTCATCTTCTGGAGCGGCGACTTGATGGGCGGCGCGTATTATTACAACCTTCCGCAGACAGTTGCTCCCGACCAGACCATTTCCATCCCCATCCTGCTGGTCGCGCCCACGGAGCCCGGCTCGTATCGCGGCTACTGGCGCATTCAATCACCCAACGGTGTGGATTTCGGTGTGGGCCAATACGACGAATCGGTGTGGGTGGATGTAGTGGTGTCAGACAGTGAGAATCCCGATTATGGCGTCACCTCGGTGACTTACGATGTCGTGCGGGACCCGGCGGTGGGTTGCCCGACCAATGTGACCTACACCGTGTCCGCCGTCCTGACCGTGAACGGGCCGATCGAGGTGAAATACCGCTGGGATCAAAGCGACGGGAACGAATCCGGCGTCAAGACGGTCGAGTTCGAAGAGGCCGGTTCGCAGACGTTCATACGCACCTGGACGATCCACCTGGGTTCGGCCACCAATCCGCGCTGGATCGCCTTCGTGATCGTCGAACCGGCCGGGCTGGACTTCGGGCGGGCGACCTTCCTCTACGATTGCCAATGATTTCGAGCCAGGACAGCCGGGAGCCGCTCCCGGCTGTTTTGAAACAGGAACCTTTGCAATGACGGCGTCGTCTGGTATGGAGGATTGATTTTATTCAGGAGAATTGCCATGAAGAAGAACCGTGTATTTCTCGCCGCGGCGTTCATTGTGATCCTTGCCGTGCAGGCGGCCTGCAACCTGCCGGGCAGTGAACAGCCCGACCCGGCCGCAACGCTCAATGCGCTCTACACCCAGTCCGCCCAGACGCTGGAGGCGATGGCTACCCAGGCCGCCTCCACGCCGGGCCAGGCCACGCCGACCGCCACCGTTATCCCCGGCGTGAACAGTCCCACGCCGCTGGCGACGTTTGCATCCAACACGCCCGCCCCGCTCACCCGCTGTGACTGGGCCGATTTCATTACCGACGTATCGTACACAGACGGTTCCTCGGTCGGGCGCGGCGCGTCCTTCACGAAGACCTGGCGGCTGAAAAACATAGGCACGTGCACCTGGACGACCTCGTACGCGCTGGTGTTCGTGAGCGGCGATTCGATGAACAGCCCGGCGGCCGTCTCCCTGCCCGCCGCCGTCGCTCCCGGCCAGACCATTGACCTGTCGGTCAACCTGACCGCGCCCTCCACCGACGGTCACTACCGCGGCTACTGGAAACTGCGCAACGCCGCAGGCAGTGTATTCGGCGTCGGCAACGCGGCCGATACCGCCTTCTGGGTGGACATCAACGTCAGCGGCCCCACCTTCGTGGCCTATGACTTCAGCGTCCACTACTGCTCGGCCGATTGGACCAACGGCAACAAAAGCCTGCCCTGCCCGGGCAATGAAGGCAACAACGACGGCTACGTGATCAAACTGGACTCGCCGCACATCGAGAATGGTTCCCACTATGACCACCCCGGCCTGATGACCTATCCCAAAGATGTGAACAACGGCTACATCATGGGGACGTACCCGGCCTTCGCCGTCCAGACCGGCGACCGCTTCCAGGCGCTGGTCAACTGCCGCGCCAACGCGCCGGACTGCAATGTCATCTTCCGCCTCGATTACCAGATCGGAAGCGGAAACATCAAGACCCTCGGACAGTGGCACGAGGTCTTCGAAGGCAAGTACTACACGGTGGACATCAACCTGAACAGCCTGGCCGGACAGGACGTCAAATTCATCCTGACCGTGCTGGCCAACGGCGCGCCGAAAAAGGATTTCGCCATCTGGGTCTGGCCGCGCATCCTCCGCCAGGGCTCGGCGCCCGCTACGAACACACCCACGCCCACCGCCACCTTCACGCCTTCGCCGACCGCCACGCCGACTTCCACTCCCACCGAAACGCCCACGCCGACCCCCACACCGTAGGCTGTGGTACTTTCTACGCACTTGCCTCTCCTGATTAAAGGGGAGGCAAGTGCGTTATAATGACATTAACAATTCGTGTGACCGATCCATGGAGGAGATTCTCATGCAAACCCGCAGGACTTTCCGGCAGACGATCTTCCTCATCTTCCTTCTCGCCTTGTCTGCCTGCAGCATGCCCGGCCAGTCGCAGGAACCCACTCCCACCGAGGTGGACACGTTTGCCATCTTCACCGCCGCCGCCGAGACCGTGGCCGCCTCCTTTACACAGACCGTGGCCGCCTATACCCCCACACCTCTTCCAACCGACACACCGTCTCCCACCCCGTCCCTGGCCCTGTTCCCCACCGCCCCCGCGCTCGGAACCCCGCTGACGTTCCCCACGGCCGCGCTGGGGACGCCGGGCACGACTCCCCTTCCGCCTCTCGCGACTCAGAGCACCGCGTTGTGCGACAACTTCACGTTCATTGCCGACATCACCATCCCGGACGGCACCACCTTAAAACCCGGCGCGGACTTCCAGAAAATCTGGCGCATCAAAAACACCGGCACCTGCACATGGGATGAGGGTTACAAACTTGCCTATGCCTATGGCGACGACCGATTGGACGGCCCGGGTTACGAAATAAAGCAGAAAAACGATTTCGTCGACCCCGGCGAGACCGCCGACGTGGGCATGCTCATGACCGCGCCGCTAAAAGTAGGCAACTATACCTCCTGCTGGCAGATGGTGAACGACCGCGGCGCAGTCTTTGGCCCGTACGCCATTTGCGTCATCATCAAGGTGCAAAAATAGGAACCCGCCCCGGTAGGCCGTTTCCGTTCCCCAAAAGTGGAGGCCTCATGAACGCAAAACTACTTACCATCCTTGCATGTACCGCCCTCGTTCTGGCCGCGTGCGGACAATCCACCGCGGCCACGCCAACGATGGATGTAGGCGCCATCTTCACTGCCGCCGCCGAGACCGTCGTAGCCGAATACACGCAGATCGCGCTCTCCTTCACCCCCACGACAGAGCCGACCGAGACCCCTGTCCCCGAGCCGACCGCCACCTTCACCCCCACCGTTGACCCCGCGGCTACGCAGCCCCTCTGCGACGATTCCACGTTCGATCCGTTCACGGTGGATGTGAGCGTGCCGGACGGGACCCAGATGCAGCCCGGCCAGGACTTCGTCAAGACCTGGAAGATCAAGAACAGCGGCACTTGCATCTGGAGAGCGGGTTACAGCCTGGTTTTCGCCTACGGCGAGAAAATGAGCGGCGTCGCCCAACCGCTTACTGCCGATGTCTTTCCCGGCGAGGAAGCCGAAGTATCGGTCCAGTTCAAGGCTCCCGCGCAGGCCGGGGAATACAGAAGTTACTGGCGCATGGCGAATGCGAACGGCAGCGCCTTCGGCAAGAACATCTACGTTTTCATCATTGTTCGTTGATGTGACCGAATCTCTCACGCGACGCATCAAGGACAAAGCACACCGGCTCGGGTTTACCCTGGCCGGTGTGACGACTCCGGACCCGCCGCCTCATTTCCCGACCTTCGAGCGCTGGCTGTCCGAGGGACGGCACGGCTCGATGAACTGGCTCGCGGCTGAACGTTCCCGCCAGCGCCGCGCCGACCCGCGCCTCATCCTGCCTGAATGCAAATCCATCCTTGTACTGGCTGTTTCATACAATGCCCCTTTCCCCATGGGAGAGGGGAAAGGGGTGAGGGAAAGAGGGAATCATGGCCGCATCGCCTCCTACGCGTGGGGCGGCGACTACCACCTCGTCCTGCCGCACAGGCTCAAGGCGCTGGTCGCGTTCATCGAGGAACAGGCCGGGGGTCCGGTGCCGAACCGCTGGTACACGGACACCGGTCCCATTCTCGAGCGCGACCTCGCCCAGCGCGCCGGCCTCGGTTGGATCGGCAAGAATACCTGTCTCATCCACCCGCGCGCGGGCTCCTATTTTCTGCTGGCCGAAATCCTGCTCGGCCTCGAACTCGAACCCGATCCCCCTTTCGAGACCGACCATTGCGGAACCTGCACCCGCTGCCTCGACGCCTGCCCCACACAGTGCATCCTGCCCGACCGCACGCTAGACGCGCGCCGGTGCATTTCCTATCTCACCATCGAACTCAAAGACGACATCCCCGAAGACCTGCGACCGCTGATGCAGGACTGGATCTTCGGATGCGACGTTTGCCAGCAGGCCTGCCCGTGGAATCGATTCGCCGCGCCCGAAGGCGACGCATCCTTCCGACCCCGCGCCGGCTCCCCGCGCCCGGACCTGATTCAACTCCTCGAGCTGACGCCGTCTGCCTTCAACCGGCAATTCAGGGATTCCCCGATCCAGCGCGCCAAACGACGCTGGCTGTTGAGGAATGCAGCGGTCGCGCTGGGAAACACCGGCGATGCTTCCGCCCTGCCCGCTCTCGAAAAAGCCCTGGATGACTCCGAGCCTCTCGTCCGTGAGCACGCGAGGTGGGCGAAAGAACAGATTAGCAAAAGAGCAAAAGAGCAAATCAGCAAATGAGCAAGAGGTAGAGTGAAAAAGCAGTTATTGATCGCGACCAACAATAGAGGCAAAGTCATCGAGATTCAGGCGCTGCTCGCGGACATGGACTGCGAACTCGTGACGCCTTCACAGATCAACCTGAACCTCGATGTGGAAGAGGACGGCGGAACCTACGCCGAAAATGCGACGAAGAAAGCCGTTGCCTTCGCCCGCGCCAGCGGACTGGTTTCACTCGCCGACGACTCGGGCCTCGAAGTGGACGCGCTGAACGGCGCGCCCGGCCTGCATTCCGCGCGCTATTCGCTCATGCAGCGCGCCTCCGACACGGACCGCCGCGCTTATCTCCTGCACAACCTGCGCGGCAAGCCTCGCCCGTGGACGGCCCGCTTCCGCGCCACAGTAGCCATCGCAACGCCGCGGGGCGATGTGGAACTGGCCGAGGGCATTTGTCCCGGCGAGATCGTCCCCGAGGAGCGCGGCACGGGTGGATTCGGCTACGATCCGATCTTTCTCTTGCAGGAAATGGGATTGACCATGGCCGAACTCAGTATGGACGAAAAAAACCGCCTGAGCCATCGAGCGCGGGCAGTCCAGGCGGCAAGGCCGATCTTGATAAGGCTGTTGGGTGCGTAAACGATTCGTCAGCAACCGGGTTTCCCGAAGAGATCAGGCCTCCTTCACTGCCCCATTCGATACGGGATCTCATTCAGAAAACCGGTCAGGGCCTCCGTAAAGGCGTCCGGCTGTTCGAGCATGAGCATGTGACCGACGCCGTCGAAAGTTCGCAGGCGCGCCGCGCGGATGTGGTCGCGCAGATATTCCGAATAGCGCGGGGGCGCCATGTTGTCCTCCGCGCCGCACAGGACGAGGGCGGGAATGGATAGTTCGCCGAGGCGGTCCATCACATCGAATTCATTGCAGGCGACGAAATCGCCGTGCAGGACCGAGGGACGGGTCTCGGCCATTCGGAGCGCGGCCAGTTCCTTCGTCCGCGGTTTGACGCGGGGGCCGTAGGAGAGGTCGTTGATCGTTTTGACGGTCGCATCGAACGCGGACGGATCGGCTGTGCCGTCCAAAATGGCGGGCAGGACGCGCAGGCGGGCGCCGCTGCCCACCAGTCCCAGGCCGAGGACGCAGTCTGGGAAATCCAGTGCGAGGGTAAGAGCAATGGCGCTTCCCATCGAGTGGCCGACCATCACTGCCGCGTTCAACCGGGCGGCATCCATGAATTGGACGACCGCCTCGGCGTAATCGCCGACGCTTTGATGTCCCACACCTTCCGACTTGCCGTGTCCCGGCAGATCGGGCGCAAAGACGCGCTGGCCGGTCATGCGGCGTGTTTGCGGCGGCCAGTGCAGGTGTGTGCCGCCCGCGCCATGGATCAGGATGACGGGCGGACGGGAATAGTTGTCTTCTTCGTGGGAAAAATAATACAACCCGGCGGCGACAGGCATGACTTACTTCTTGTGGTGCAGGCGGTCGGCGGCCTCTTCGGAAAGCGGAATGTAGACCTGGACGCGCGTTCCCTTGCCGGGCGCGGAATCGATATTGAGCAGGCCGTTGACCAGTTCGGCGCGTTCGCGCAGGTTGATCATGCCGAGACTGCCGCGTTTATCGTAGGCCTGGTTGACGGCTTTCACGTCGAAGCCGATGCCGTCGTCGAGAATCTCCAGGACGGCAATGCCTGTCTCGAAGGGCTTGAGGTTGACCCAGATGTTGGCGGCGTTGGCGTGTTTGCGCGCGTTGTTGACCGCCTCCTCGATGATGTAGAAGATGACGCCCTGCTTGCCCATCTCCAACTGCTTGACGAGCTTCTCGTCGATGTTGACGACCACGTTCTGGCTGAACGTCTCGCGCACCTTCTCGGCCATGGACTGCAATGCGGCGGTCAGCCCCTGCGACTCGAGGATGAGCGGCCGCAGGGTGAAGAGCATGTGGCGGATCTCCTTGGTGGTGCGGTGCGCCAGTTCTTCGATCTTGATCATTTCGTCCTTCGCCGATTGCGTGTTGCGTTCCATCATGCGCCGCGCAAGGTTGATGCGCATGGCCATGGCCGCCACGGACTGGGTCGGGCCGTCGTGCAGGTCGCGCGCCAGTTTCTTGCGCGCCTCCTCGTGCACCTCGACCATGCGGTTCTTCTCCTCGAGCAGGTCCTGGTACAGGCGCGCGTTCTGAATGGCGATCACCGCCTGACGCCCGATGATGTCCAGCAGGCTGACGCGGTCGGGCGTGAAATAATACGGGTCCGGGTGGGCAAACAGCATCGCGCCGTAAACGTTGAAGCCGCTGCGCAGGGGAAAACAATAGGCAGTGGTGCAGGTACGCAGGGCGATGATCCGCCCCAGTTCGGGATCGTAACCGATGTCGTTCGAGAGGATGGGTTCGCCTTCGTCGAAAATCCGCTTGAGCAGGCCCTCACTGCCCTGCAGATGGATCTTCTGGTCGGCGTTGGTGAAGCGGCGCGCCGAGCCGACGCGCAGTTTGTCCCCTTTGAATAAAAGCACCGCGCTCACCAGGCGCTGGTCCGAATCCGTTTCGGGGTCCGGGTTGAGCGCCGCGTATCCCATGTCCAGCGCGGAATCGAGTACGCGCTTGTAACTGAGCGTGGCATTCAGGGTGGAGGTCAGTTCATAGATGGCGCGCAGACGCTCGCTCTGCACTCGCCATCTTTTCTCCTCGTCCTGGAGTTGCCGCACCCGCGCCCCGCGCAAATAGTTCATCAGACTGCGTCCGAGAAAGCCGAACAGCAGGCCCAGGCCGAGCGTGACCACCGCCAGCGCAGCGGCCGGCATCAACCCAGCCCGGGAGGATTCCTGCAGCCAGACGGCTGCCACCTCGACCGCCGCGAAGACGACCGCCGCGCCCAGTGCCCCCCAGAATTCGAAGTAGACGGAGCCGGTAAAGATCGGCAGGAGGAACGCCCAGGATGAACGTCCCGCCACGCCGCCCTGCAGTTGGAAGAAGGCGGCCATCAGCGCCAGATCCACGAGCAGGTTGATCTGCCGGTGATAGGCCAGGCGCGTGTTGGCGACCGCCAGCGCAGTCATGCCAACGTTCCATAACAAGAGCAGGAGAATGGGCAGGGCAGTCTCAACGACCAGGCCGCCATCCAACGAAACGGAGACCAGCAGTCCTACCAGCATGATCCAGCGCAATGAAATGGCGAACCAGTCGGCGATGTAGGGTGAATCGAACTTGCGCATGGTTGAATGATACTCGAAATTTTCTCCGGGCATTCCCCGGTCGCGTTACAGGAAAATTGCGATTCGGACTAGATTTTGTATCCCATTTCCTCAACGACTTGTCCAAAGCGGTCAGCCAGGATGCTTTGCTCTTCCTGCGAATACGACTCGCGGAAGCGGCCAATCTTGCCCTTGTAGAAATGCAGACCCTGCTGGCCTTCCGCCGCGCCCGGGCGGTACTTTTTGATCACTTCACGGACCTCGGGCCGCCCGCCGTCCAACTCGAGGAAGCCTGCCAGCCGCGCCGCCTCGGCTTCGTAGGTCATCAACAGGTCCTCGTAGCGGACGATGAGCACATTCGACTCCTTCTTCCATTTCTCCCAGATGCGGACGTAGTCCATCATAAAGTCGAGGCTCTTCTGGAAATCAGTCAAATGCGAGAAGGCGTTGGGACGTCCCTTTTCGAGGGCGCGCCGGCCATAATCGTAAGCCGAGAGCATGGCGTCGCGCGGGTCGCGGTAGATGTACGTGATGCGGAGCAGTCCGAGGGTCTGGAGCAGACGCGAGGCGCGCGTCGGTCCCGCGTGCGCCTTGATGACGAAGGTCTTGCCCATCAGCGCGGGGACGGTCACCATCGCCAGCCTGCGCGCGGACAGAACACCGATATTGCAGTTGACCTCGGTCAGGATCTTTTGCAGGCGGTACTTCTCGCGAATCTCGCGCGCGTCGGTACAGCCTGTGGTCTGCATCAGGTCGTGGATCAGGTTGTAATGCCAGCCCGACCCTGCGCGCGGCATTCCCACGGAAAGAATGATCATGGGTGCTCACTCGACGATTGCATGGATATTCCCGCCAGCATTCCCGGAATCAACCAGATGTTTGGGGTGGCGAATGAATCCTGCGTGGCATTATAAAAGGCAATCGCCAGCCATGCAAAGAGTCCCGCCGCGCCGAGGAAGCGAAAGAAATTGCCGCGCTGGAGCAGGGCGAGCGAGTCCGCCAAAGAGGAAAGAAGAAAGACAACAAAAAGAGAGAAGCCGATCAATCCCGTCTCGGATAACAAACGGACGTAGAGATTCTTCGGGTTCGGGTACAAATGGCTCTGCGGGTTCAACTGCTTCGCGATTTCGGGGACGGTCGTCAGCGTCCAGTCGGGCAGGTTGTCGTAGATCCAAAATCCGCTCGCGCCGAGACCCGCGCCCGTGACGGGATATTCCTCGTAAGCGGCCATCGCGCCCGCGGCGTAGGCGCTTCGCCCGCCCGCGTTGATGTCCACCAAATATTCGCTCAGGCTGGAAGCGTCAATTTCCCACAGGCGGCGGAAGTAATTCTTCTGTCCGAGGAAAGTCACTGCGCCCGCGATCACGCCAAACAATGCGACCACCAGTGCGGCGCGCACAAGCCACGCGCGCACGCCCCTGCGAAAGCCGCCGAAGAACCACGTCCACGCGGCGCGCAGCAGGCCGCGCCCGAGGAGCAGAAAGGTCAGTCCCGCCGCGCCGAGGGCGATCAGCAGTCCGCCGCGCGAGTAGGTGGCGAGAAGCGTCAGCGTGGCGAGCGCCAGTAAAACGGGTTCCAGCCACTTCGCCCGCGTGAGGCGGAAGTTCGTCATCACCGCCGCGAACAAAACGGGCATCCAGGTCGTGGCGATCTGTCCCGCGAGCCAGGCGGGTTCGTAGGCCATGCCCGAAATGCGGTTGGTGCGCACGAGTTCGCGCATTGAAAACGCCAACTGCCAGTGTGTGACCGTCTCTTTTTCGAGCAGGCCCGTGTAGAACGTGACCGCCTGCAGGCCGCTCCACGCCAGGTCGAGGCCGAGGCCGACCAACAGCCATTTGAGCGTGAAGCGGACATCTTTCTCGTCGCGGTTCATCCACGCGGCGGAGACGAAGAAGACAAGGCCGATGACGAGCGTGACCAGCGCGCGGACGGCGCGTCCGAAATAGGTCTGCCCGCGCAACGGCGGCGGGTCAATCAGGACCCCGAAACTGGTGACCGTCAAAACCGCGGCCGCGAACACGAGGAGCAGGATCGCGCTCCCCGCCCAGGGAAAGGCGCGCTCACGGCGAATCCATTGGACGAGCAGGATCGGCAGGAGCAGCGCCAGCGGGAAGAGAGCCAGCGGGCGGACGAAGGTGCTCTCGCCGAGAAACGGGAACCAGCGGAAACTGGTGACGGGCAGAGAAACGAGCGCCGCCGCCCAGAGGAACCTCACCACAGAGTTCACAGAGGCTTTCATTGTGGTTTTTCTTCGCGCACTTCGCGTCTTCGCGGTTCAAAAAACAAAACAGCCAACGCACCGAGGAACCACGCGCCGAGCGCGCCTGCCAGCAGGTACGAACCGAGCGGCTCCCTGCGCGTGGCGGGGAGGCTCGCCGCTTGCGTCACTTCGACGCGGATGAACGCGTTCAGGCCGTCCTGCGCGCCGACATTCGCCTGCGCCGCCTCTGCAAAAGCCTGCGCCCACGCAGAGGCCAGGGACTGCGCGCGCTGCGCGTTGTCATCCTCGGCGTAGAAGTGCCAGCCCGCCTCGGCGGGTTGACTGAGGATCAACTTCGTATCGCGCAGTTCGGTGATGGTCGCGCTTCCGTCCGCGCTGGCAACGGCCTGCATCACTTCGTCCGACCAGGCGATCTCTTCGAGTTTGCGCGTCTCGCGTTCGAGATAGTAGAACTGCTGACGGTCGGTTTCCTGCGACCAAGCCTGCTCAAGGTTGAAGTCCACGTTGACGGTGGCGCGCGCCCGATATGGCGGCGGGACGACGTAATAGACGGCCGCGCCGATCAACGCGCCGAGGACGGCCGCGGCCAGCCAGAACCGCCAGGCGCGCAGGAGGCGGATGAGGTCGTCGAGAGAGGGAGGGAAGAAGAAATTCATACGATTGACGATTGATGTTACGTGATACATGTTTACGTGTGTACGTGTGTACGTGTATACCTGCGTACCTGTCTACACTGCCGCGTTCACCTGATTCCGAGCCTCTTTCTCCTGCGCCAGTTCCACAGCGGGGCGATGAGTTTTCGGAGGTAGTATTTTCCCACAATCGGCGCGAAAAATGAACCTCCGTCCCGATAATGGACGCGCAGCATCTCCGGCCAGCAGCGGTCGGCGGCGGCGATGGTCTTGCCCGAAGTGTGGATGCGGAAGTTGGCCCAGGTCTGGCCTGCGAGATATTTGATTTGTGTGCGCGCGGCGATGCGCGTCCACAGGTCGTAGTCCATGGCGAAGTAAAACGACGGGTCGAGCGGACCGGCCTGTTTCCACAGGTCGGCGCGGAAGAACATGGTCTGCTGGGGGATGTGGACGTAGCCCGCGCGCAAGCGCTTCAGGTCGGTCTGCGCGGCGGGGAATTTGCCGATGACACGCCCGTCCTCGTTGATGTAATTGCAGTCCGCATAGACCATACCCGCTTCGGGATGCTCAAGCAGGTATTTCACCGCCCTGCCGACTGCAAAAGATTCGTAGGTGTCGTCCGAGTTCAGCCATGCGAAAATCTGACCTGTGGCGCGCGCAAAGCCCTTGTTGATGGCGTCGGTCTGGCCTTTGTCTTTTTCGCTGACCCACCAACTCACTATGCTCCCGCCGCCGAGGACGGCGGCTTGAGCATGGGAATATTTTTTGATGATGTCCACACTGCCATCCGTCGAGCCGCCGTCCACGATGAGGTATTCGATGCGCGGATAATCCTGCGACAGCACAGACCGAATCGTCGCCTCGAGATAACGTGCCTGATTGAAAGATGGCGTGACGATGGAAACCAGCGGCAGGGCGACGGGCTTCATGGTTATTTCCATTCCTCATCGGAGTAAAACAATGAAGCGACAGGCTCGGTTATCGTTCGGATGCGCGCAATCTCGGCAGGGTCCAACCGTTTCTTCCAACTGCCCACATTGGCGCGGCTGTCCAGTTTCACCGAATGGACCTTCTTCCTCGAGGGTTCGGTCGGGTTTTCGGAACTGCTGGATGTGAGGATGGTCTTCTCGGCGCGGGAAGTAAAGTCCAAGCCGAGGGATTCGTACAAGGCGCGGAAGCCGCGCACGGGATCGAGGGAAAGGTCCTCGTGGCGGATCACCTTGAAATCGGGATGCAGGCTGCGGGTCCCGTGCACGACGCGGTAGATCATCCGCCACAATAACGCGGCCTGGCCGATGATGTCGTCCGCGGGCATGGCTTCCATATCGGCGCGGTCCTGTTCCAAATGGTCGCGCATCAGCAGGGGCTGGTCGAGCAGGTCGCGGAAGTCGAACGACCAGCCAAGCCGCTTGAGACTGCTGGCAAAGCCCGCCGGGTGGCGCACGGTGACGACCACCTGACAATCCAATCGTTCCGCGAACCAGGGCGTCGAAAACACCGCGAACGGGTCTTTGAGCAACGGCCGTTCGCCGTGCAGGCTGCCGACGAAGAAAGTGTGAAAATCGCGAATCATGCGCAGGAAATCCTTGCGCGAGCGAATGGAACGAATCTCACTCCACAAGTGATAATCGTAATCAAGCAGTTCGCGGAAGGCAGGCAGATATTCAGATTCGTTCTCAGCGGTAATGTAGGTGTACCAATGCTTCACCGCGGCGCGCAACACGCCCGGGCGATGCAACACATTCAGCGGTTCACTGATGTAGGCCACGTCGTCTTCCGCGGCCAGCATCCTGCCCACCCAGGTGGTGCCGCTGCGGTGCGCGCCGGTCACGAGAATGGGGCGCTTCATGGCAGTCCTTTCCGCAAATCGTAAATGATGTAACCCTCGCCTTCGGCAAACACGGGAAACTGGAGCAAGTATTCCTCCAATTGTGGCTGGCGTTTCAGGTCGTCGAAATCGGTGACGAGAAAAAATTTGCCCGCCAATTGACCCAGACGCTTCTCGTAATCGCTCCCGCCGCCGCGCAGTTCGCTATACTCGAAATCGGACGAACGCGGCCAATTGACCGCCGTCTCCCAGCCCCAATAGGCCAGCCGCGCGCCGTAATCCTGCGTCAACGCGGCGACGGGCGCGGGATGTCCCAGCGTCTCGCCGATCTCGGCCCACATGTCCGCTTCGGGGCGATAGTCAACGGATTTGAGGACGCCGCGCGCGTTCCAGACGACGGCGAACAAGCCCAGGGTCAGGACCGACGCGGCAAGCGTCCGCTTCACGCGGGAGCCGCTGGTGGATTCCGTCAAATGCGCGAGGCCCAACTCTGCCAGCGGAGTCAGCGATAGCGCCGCGATGGGAATCAGCGGCAGGCTGTAGTAATCGTGCGTGGAAATGTGATAGTTGAAGAAAAACCCGAAAGCAAAATACGCGCCCCATAGACCGAACGACAACGCGCGTGTTTTTTTCTCTCGGACAAAAAAGAGACCGAGCAAGGCGAGGGCAATGGTCAGCGGACCGAGGACGTTGCCGATCATTTGAAGCCAGCCGAGATAATACGAAGGCGACACCAACAGCGATGGGATGAAACGTCCGCCAAACTGTTGGCCCAGAAAACCGCTCGATATTCCGTAAATCACCCAGGCCGCGCCGGGCAGTGCGCCGAGGATTGCCATGGCATAGACCTGCGGATTGCGAAATATCTCGCGCAGGTTGAATCGTCCCAGCGCCGCGCCCAGCGCCCCACCGATGACGAAGAATGCCGCGCTAAGTTTGATGAAGATGGCCAGGCCGCCAAAGAGGGAAGCGAGAATCACCCAAAGCCAATTTGAACCGCGAAGACGCGAAGAGCGCGAAGGAGAATCAACTTCGCGAAGAGCGAGAGCATCTTCGCGGCCTTCCCTTCTTCGCGGTGAGATTTCTTCAGCCCAACGCACAATCGCCCACCAGAAACCGAGGATGAGCGTCACCATCAACGGATCGGGCTGGAAACTGCGGCTGGCATAAATGCCATACGGCAGGAAGAGATAAAAGGCCGCCGCAAAGAGCGCGCCGTCCGGGGAAAACAAATCGCGGGCGAGGAGATATAGAAAGATCCCGCCGATTAGCCAAAAGGCAATCGAATAGACGCGCGCCACCCATAATTCGTCGCCGGTGAAGCGCCAGGTGAAGGCCACCAGCCGCTCGATGATCTCCGGCTCGACAGTCACCCTGAGGTTCATCTGCTGGTTGGCCTCGGCGCGCATCCAGTGCGGGAGGCCCGTCAGGGACAGATAGTACATGCCGCGCGCCTTGAGCGCCGAAAAGAGTTGCCGCGTGGGATGGAAGTCGAGCGGCAGATCGGTGAGGTCGTAGAGGCGGATGGCGAGGGCCGCGAGGAACAGCAAGACGAGGGTCAGCGTGTGGAGGCGGCCAAAGAACGAACGGGGAGAGTCCTTCATGAGAATCGCCCGCCTATTTTAACCTAATCGGACGCGGACAAGCGCGGATGTACGCGGATTAAATTCTGCGTTCATCCGCGTCCTGCATAGTATTTCTGCCGTTTTTTTAGAACCACTTCACGCAATTTGCCAAGGCCTATCAGATTCAGCAGAGCCGAGCCGAAGAGATTTAGCCGCGCCAAGGCAGTCGGCGGGTGGATGAGCAGGGCGCGCGTCCACGCGGCAAGACTGGCCGCGGACCGACCTCCGTCGAGCAGGTAGCGCGCGTCCACGCGGTGGGCGGAGGCAAGGGCGCGATGCGAGATAGGAGATAGATGATGGGCGAGGCTGGGCTGGGCCTTTGCCCAATCAAGAATACGAAAGGCTTCGCGTCCGAACTCGCGGGCTTTGGCACGGTTCTTGGCCTCGGCATGATAACGCGCCGCGGCCCAGGTCTGCGGAACGTGCAGGATGCGTCCCTGCGCGGCGATGCGAATCCACAAGTGATGGTCGAGTAAAAAATGGAACGAGGGGTCGAGTCCGCCCGCTTTTTCGAAGGCGGCGCGGCGCATGAAGACGGCGGGCTGGCCGATGATCTGAAAACACAGCAGGTCTTCGAGGGTCAGCTGGCGATATTTGAGTTCGTTGATGGTCTGGCCGTGTTCATCCACGGCGAGCATGTCGGCGTAGACCAGGTCCGCGTCGGGGTTCTGCTCGAAGGTCCGCACCGCCGCGCTGACCGCGCCGGGCAGGTAGGTATCGTCCGAGTTGAGCCAGGCGACAATGTCGCCCTGTGCGCGCGCCATGCCTTTGTTGATAGCCTCGGCCTGACCCGAGTCCTTCTCGGAGACCCGGTACGCGATGCGGTCCGCATACTTCTTGATAAGGTCAACACTGCCGTCCGTGGACGCGCCGTCAATGACGATATATTCGAGGCGCGGGTAATCCTGCCCGAGCACGGATTGGATGGTCGCCTCGAGGTAACGCGCCTGGTTGAAGGAGGGAGTGACAATTGAGACGAGGGGTTGTTTCAAGTCGAAGGTCTTAGGTTAAAGGTCTATTGTTGGTTTCGATACGCCCTTCGACTTCGCTACGCTCCGCTCAGGGCTACTCAACCAACGAGGTCAGAAGAGGGAATTGTAGTCCACTTTGGGGAAGACCGTCAGTTTGCCACCGATGGTGGCGTCGAGAACTTCTCGGCCCGCGTCTTCGTAGGCTTTGCGCGCCATGCGGTATCCCATTTCGGAAGTCTCGAGGTCGGGCAATTGCCAGCGAAAACCTTTGCCGAAGTAGGCGGGCGAGAAATGATTCGGGTCGTCGCCCTGCGAAGTGACCGTCGTGTTCGGCCTGCCTGCGGCGATGTAGTTGTGGTCCACGCCGATGAGGATTACCTGTTGGAAGCCCATGTGAAACGCCAGTTGCAGGGTCACGTTGGTGACAGTCGCGCCCTCCCACACGCGGCCACGGACATCGGTGGAGAATTTGGGGCTTTGGTAGGTGGTGTATAAAAAAGTTGGAAGGCTTGCCCTGAGCGAAGTCGAAGGGTTGAAAGTTGAAGGCTTGCCCTGAGCAACGTCGAAGGGTTTAAGGTCGAAAAAGTGACGGCGCGAGCGCCAGGAGAGGAACTTCGGAATTTCGAGGGCGATGAGGTCGTTGACGGTCTGCTCGATGACGAGGTCGTTGACCACGGTCAGGTAGGTGGTGGAGAAGCCCAACTCGGGGAACATCAGGTAGATGCGGTTCATCCCGAAGGTGGACTCGTTTCGCAGTTTCGAGAGATCGGTCTGTTTGAGACTCGGTCCATTGGCGATGACGAAGGCGCGCTTGCCTTTGTGGACGTCCTTCAACGCCGCGAGCCGACGGATGCTCTCGCGCCGCCACGGATGCAGGTACGCGGCGGGCAGTTCGGGGACGCGGCGCAGGCTCTGATAGGTCTCGCGCAGGAGGTTCCACGCAGGGGTAGGGACGGCGGATTTGAGGGTCTGTTTCATGATTTGGAAAGATAGGGCTTGCGGATGGAAAGCAGAATGACCAGCAGAACTAGGTCAATGAGCAATGTGATTAGGTCAAAAGTGCCGAACTGGTCCGTGACAGTCAAAATGATATTCACGACCAGGACAAAGATGGCAAAGTAATACGCCCAGCTTCGTCTCTTGCCAAACATGATGCCGCTGACGAGCATCATGGCCGCGTTTCCGAGCATGAAGATACCGACGAGGACGGCAGAGAGGCGATTGGTATTGATGACAGCCATATCATAGAGCACGTAGACGGCAAGTCCAAGCCAGATGAGGGTGCTGACGAAGAAGAGGGCTTGGGCTGTCATGATTCTCGCGCTAAACGATTTGGCTTTTCTCTTATTCATTCTGTATTCAGTCTAGTCGCTGCACAATTGGTTCAGCGAGAAGGCACATCTTCAGCCCCTTGGAAAAGATGTGGTGCGTATTGTTTGATCTGTTGTCCAAGTTCGGAGTCGCGCCAATTTTTCTCAAAATGTGAAAGCGGGATAAAAGCTTCCGCTTCACCCCACAATGTACCTGGAAGCCAGATTTTCACTCCTTCCGTAGACTTGTCAACAAACAGACAGTCATACTTCAATATGCTGCGTTGCCCGATTCGTGTTACATCCTTCCAATGAACAGATACCGTATAACCAGATGCTCGATAGGTTATCTCGATTGGATTAATCACTATTACTTGGAAAAACTCAAACGCAAATCGAATTGCTTCGATGAGAAAGACAAAGATAGTAAGTGGGAATACAAAGTGTCTCTGAAAAGTAGTTGAATTAGCCACATCAGAAATTCTGAATACTGTAATGCATAAGACGAAAACGCAGATTATCATAAAAAATGCACTGGGCAGTCTGCGTAATGGAGGTAAGAAATACTTATATTCCATATGAGCGCCTTCTTGATAAAAAACTTACTCCGTGCTCAGCCTCGCCGTCGCGCCGCCGTCCACCACCAGCGCCTGGCCCGTCATAAAGGACGATTGCGCGTCATCGGCGAGGAAGTAGATGGCATGGGCGATCTCTTCAGGACGCCCCACCTTCCCGCTGACCGTCTTGCGCGCAAGATTATCGAGCCGCTCCTGCATGTCACCATGACCGACGTGCCCGCGGCCGAGACCGGCGCGCAGCATGGGCGTGTCCACCGCGCCGGGCAGGATGGCGTTGACGCGGATGTTATCCGGCGCGAACTCGATGGCCATGGCGCGCGTCAGGGCCAGTAGTCCGCCCTTGGAGGCGGCGTACGCGGCGATGTTGGCCGAGGTCTGGATGGCGTGCACGGACGAGACGTTGACGATTGCGCCGCCGCCCGCGGCCTTCATCAACGGATGCGCCAGTTTCACGAACAGGAATACCGAGCGCAAATTCGAGGCCATGACCGCGTCCCATTCCTCGACGGTGGTCTCAACCAGCGGCTTGGCGACCTGCACCGCGGCGTTATTGACCAGCACATCCAGCGTGGGATGAAGGCCGCGCGCTTGCTGGAAGATTTGCTCGGCCGACTCGGGATGCGAAATGTCGGCTTTGATGAAGCGTCCGCTCTTCGGAAAATCGCCGCCGAAGTCGGCGCGGTCCACGCCGATCACGCGCCAGCCTTTTTCGGCAAAGTGATGGATGCAGGCGCGGCCAATGCCGCCTCCCGCGCCGGTGATGAGCACAGTTTTTGTATCGGTCATGTCATTGCCCTTTATAGATCCACACAGGCCACTCGTTCGGCCCGATGGTTTCGGTCAACTCGTAGTTTTCGCGAATGAAGCGCACCAGCGGCCAGACGACCGCGTCCGCTTCCCAGGCCGCGTCGGTGAGCGCGGGGAGCAGGGGATCGCTCGGGGTGGCGTCCACGATCATCGGGCGGCGCGCCCGCAACTCGTCGAGGATGGATGCGACCAGTGCCTCCGTCGCATAGCCCGGCGTGCCGAGCGGATACGCGTACAGCAGGCGCGTCGGCGCCTCCCGCCCCGTCCACACATTATATTTGACTTCGTTGCCCCAGAACCAGACGAAATCCGATTCGGACGTGTGCTCCAGCACGTAGCGGACGACCGGATCGTCGCTTCGCGGCGGGACCGAAAGCGGCTCGCGCGGGACCCGCGCCTGGATCGCGACCCAGACCAGCGTCACCAGGCTGACGGCCTGCACGAGGCGCGCGCCGCGGCCGCGCCACCCCCGCTCGAGGAGGGAAATCGCAGGCGCGGCCAGCAATCCCAGCACGGGAAGCCAGGAAACGAAATAATGGCGATACACTCTTCCAGAAAGTGTGGACAGCAGGATTTCGATCAGCGCGGCCAGCAGGAGAAAACTGCTCCACATTTTTTGTGCGTTAGAGATTGATTTACCGCGCATCGCCATCGCGCCTGCGAAGGCAAGGGCGACCAACGTGGGAACATATCCCGCGCCGATGGGAATCGCCAGCCATTTGAGGCGCGCCATCTGCGAATAGAGCGCGTTGTAACGAAAGACGATATCGAAGAACTCGTCCAGCGCGCCGTGGACCGAGAGCCAGATTGCAAAAGGCAGGATGACCAGCAATCCGCCTGCGAGCATCCACAAGGCGGGCCGCGCCAAGCGCGAGAGCGGGTCGCGTTTCGCACAAACACGGTAAGCCAGGAAGAGAAAGATGGCAATCCCAATCGCAATCCCATTGGGACGCAGGAGGAAAGAGAGTCCCATGCTCGCGCCGATCAGGATTGCATACCTGGTTCCACCCGTCTGAAAAAGCCGCTGGAATGCAAACAACGCCGCGAACTGGAACGGCAGGTTGAAGAACTCCACCGTCCCGCCGCCGTCAACGACCGCCGGCAGACTCGCCAGCCACAACGCGGCGACCAGCAATGCCGTATTCGAGTCGAAGACTTCCTTCACCAGACGATCACTGAGGAAAACCGCCAGCCACAGCGCGGCCAGTCCCAACAGCCACACTCCGTACACAGGATGAATCAACAACCCCAGCGCGTAAATAAAATAGATGAGCGGACCCTTGTGATCCCACAGGTTGCGGTAAGGAATTTGGCCCTGCAACAAATGCTCCGCGATATAGGTGTACACCCCCTGATCGCGGTCGGGAAAGGGAAATGTGTATGGCGCAACCGTGGAGTAGAGTGCAGTCGCCGCCAGGAAGAGCAAGAGCAGGAATAACGCGTCGCGCCTAGCCGACATGCAAATCGTCGTGAGGGATTCCCAGCCCATCCAGAAGATTACGGATGGTATTCCAATGCACCCGCTCCCACGCGGCGGGGCTGGAGTTGGCGTTGTGCGGCGCGAGCAGGACGTTGTCCATTTTCAGCAAGGGATGATCGGCCGATAAGGGCTCGAACTCGAACACGTCCAGCGCCGCGCCCGCGATGCGCTTCGTTTGCAGGGCCGCGACCAGCGCCTGCTCCTCGATGACGGGTCCGCGCGCCGTGTTGACCAGCACGGCCGAGGGATTCATCAACGCGAAAGTGTCCGCGTTCATCAGATGATACGAAGTAGGATTGAGGTCGCAGTTGAGGGAGACGAAATCGGAGTTCGATAAGAGATGTTCGAGATTCGTCATTTCGATTCCCGATTCACGGATGAAGGCGGGATCGATCTCGATGATGTCGTTGCCGAGCACCTTCATGCCGAAGGCGCGGGCGCGGCGCGTCACCGCCTTGCCGATGTTGCCCACGCCGACGATTCCCAGCGTGCATTCGTGCAATGCCCGGCCCGGCAGTTTCTCCCATTTGCCGTTCTTCATCTCCCGGTCCATCCACGGACCGCGGCGGGCAAAGGCCAGCAGGTAGCCGAGCACCGTGTCGGCGACCGCGTCGGTGAACGCGTTCGGCGTCCGGCACAGGCGGATGTTCAAACGGGAGCAGGCCTCGGCGTCTATGGAATCGACGCCCGTCCCCCATTTGGAGATGACTTTCAGGCGCGGCGCGCAGGCCTCCAGCACGCGCGCCGTGTAGCGGTCGTCTCCGCAGATGGCGCCGTCGAATCGACCGGCGAGCTGGAGCAGGTCGTCCTCCTCCATGCGTTCCCGAACCTCGGGAGCGATCAGGTCTAGGCCGTATCTCTCGAAGACCGGCTTGAAGCGGTCGAGGAAGGGCAGCATGTACGGGGCGGTCAGCAGGACGGTGGGCATGGAGTCGGTTTCCTTATCGCCGAATTGTTCCTGTTCCAGAAAGCCTCAGCGCAGACCACAGCGGTTGGGGATTTCCGTAAAGTCGTACTGCTCCGGCACGGGCGAGAAATAACTGTGGTCTTCCAGTAGATCGAAGTCCTCGCCGAAATACGCGTTGAGGATGACGCGGAAGGTATTGACCGGCGTAATTGTCTCATAGATTTCGTCGCCGTGGCCGGGCAGGTAATACGCGTTCAGGATGGTCAGGCGGCGCTCCCTGGTTTGGATCCACGGCCCGTGGTCGCCCTGGATGACGATGACCGGCGGCACGTCCGATCCCTCGATGATCGCCTGCACGATGCGCGTGATTTCGCGATTGATGAAGGTCAACTGCATGGTATATCCGTCGGCGTACTTATCGGCGGGATATTGATTCTTGTCGTTGAGAAACGAGAGCGCATCCGTGCGCGCACCGTCCTCCGCAAACACAAAGGGCGGGTGCGGGACGATGAGATGCACAAAGACGAACTTTGGCCCGTCCATGTGCGGGAGGGATTCGAGGGTCTCCAGCGCGAAGGAGGTCCGTTCGCGATATCGGTTGAACTCGGCCTCTCGAAAGTTGACCAGCCCCTCGTCCTGCAGGATGCGAACGGCAGTCGTTTGCAGGAAGAGCGTCTCGAACTCGGTCAGACCGCCGCGCAACGGGTCGGGTTGCAGGTAAACGTCGGCGTCATCCAATTCCGACCAGGGGTAGCCCGTCTCGAAGGCCATCGTCTTGTAGCCGCGCGCCTCCAGATACTCGCGCACGGCGCTGTCCCGAATCAGCCTCCACAGCGGCGAGCGCGCCTGACTTTCAGGGTTGATGCGCGGGTCCAGGTCGCTCGTCAAATACGTCATATTCAGCGATGAAGCCAGCGAGAGTTCCGTGCGCAGGTAATTGCTCATGCCGCACTCGGCCACCTCGAAGCCCATCGTCTCCAGCCCGCTGAGAAAGTCCGAATTGTCGTAGCCGTACGCCGCTTTCAGCGTATCCGCGCGCGTGTAAGAATCCAGGATGATGTAATAAATATCGGGGCGCTCACCCGTCACCACGACGGGCGCCTCGACCGCGCCGTCTTGCATGTTCTGGATTTCGACCTGATACAAGACGACCTGCGCCAGCGGGTAGACGACCAACGCGGCCGTGATCAGATTCAGCGGCGAAGCCCACGCCTCGAATCGGACCCGCGGCCGGGTCGCCGCGAAAAGGGCTAGCGCGGCCATCACGATCCACAACGGCGCAAGCGTCTCGGTGCGCGCCAGGTCCAGGCCGAAGACGGGCTTGTCCTGTAGATATGTGAACACGTGCCCGTAGGAAAAGAACAACACCAGCCACAGCAGGGACGCGAACGCGGCGCGATGCGCGTCGCGCATGAGCAGGCGGAACAAAAGCCAGAGCGCCAGTCCGCCCGCCAGCGAGACCAGCATGGGGCGGACGCCCACCGCCGGGCGCGCCTCCCCGATGTTGAAGGACAGCAGCGCCAGCGCGGGATAGGCACATAACAACAATGGATACCACGGCTGTCGTGCGATATTTGGGATGGATTTCATGAGTCACTCTGAATCAACCTGAAAGGGCGCCGCGGTTCAGCGGACTGTCTCCAGGCAGTCTTCCCGCACGCGATACACCATAAACTCAGAGACCTGTACGACCGCGTCGAAGCACGCCGGATATTGTGTGCGAAGCGTAAAATCGTCCTCATACTCGGCCGGATAAAACAAATATTCAATGTCGTAGGCAAGGAGGATTTCGACCTTCCTGGAAGCAGTGGCGTCCACGGAAAAGATGTCTCTGAGCGCCCTTTTGCGGGTCAACTTCTCCTTCTCGCCCAGGAAATAATTCATGGTCACGCCCGAGTTTCCCCGGAATAGAACAATGTTCAGGCGCGAGGTCAATCCAGGCAGGGTGGAATTATAAGGCTCCGGCGCGGCCCCAACAGCCGAGCCCGAAACGGACCGGTCCATCGCCTGGCCCGCTTGCGCCAGATGAACAACCCTGGTCAGTTCGGCGGTGTATCGTCCGAGCGTTTCCGCCCGGCCGGGGACGGTGATGAAAACGACCGCCAGGGCAAATATGCCCAGCAAAGCCGAAATCCCGGTCATAGCAAGTGCGTTCCCGGCCGGGCGGCGCAGCAGCCTGCCCTCGAAGAATCCCAGCACGGATTCGACGAGGAGCACGCTGCCTATCCCGAACGGGAAAAGCCACGGCGCGCGCCATAACATTCGAGGGGTTACAAAGTAACCAAGCAGCCAGCCTGTAAAAGGTATTCCGGCCAAACTCACGAACAGGAGGCCCGCTAGAATGAAGCGGGCCGCCGGACTCTCACGGAATCGAAAAAGCCCTGCCGCAAACATGGCCACGGCCAGGGCAAAGAGCAGCGAGCCCTGGAGCAGGCCGTTTCCAGCATTACCCCAATCCAAAATTCTCCTTATCTGCAATACGCCCGGATCGAATCCGTAAAACGGGGTGCCTGTAATAACCGTGACCGTATCATAAAAACCCTCGGCATCGCTAGACTCTTCGAGGGTGTATGTACGCGCGGCTTCCGATTCATGCTCGGAAAATCTCAAGTAGACGTGAGGGGACAACAACACAATAGAAAGAAGGAACAGAATGCCCAGCTCACGGTATCTCCTCCCGGGCAACAGATCGAACACACAATAGATACCGACAATCACCAATGAGTATGTCAGGATGATCGGGTGGGCCAGGCTCAGGCTCATGCCCGCAAGAAAAAACAAGGCTAGTCCCGTCGTTGTTCGCTGCTCCAGATAATTGACCACAGCGAGAAAGAAGGCCGGAGCGAGCATGAAGGCCGCCACCGCCTTATCCTGATCCAGGTTAGTGAAGAAGATAACGCCAACCTGCAGATTGGGATCGAACAGGACCATGTAAAAAACGACCTGAATGAAAACAGCCAGCAGGGCCGCCCTGACCGGGAGTTTCAACGCGCGCGCCAGTTCGTACATCCCGGCCAGGGAAATGGCCGGCAGAAGAAACTGAAGATACCCGCCAAGCAACAGGAGACCGTGCAGTTTGGTCAATTCGGCCAGTAACGCCCAGCCCATGGGCATGAGGGAAACCCAGAAACGCACGGGGTCCAGGTTATGCGTTCCATAGAGGATCTCCTGGAAGCCCAGCATGTCCGAGTGCTGCCAGCGTGTGAGATAGGCCAGATAGGTCAAATCGTCCCCGTTGTCGAAAGTGAACGTCGGACGGAGGCCGATCAGGGCGCAACATACCACTGGAATAATCAGCAATGCGGACCAGAGATACTCCTGTCTTTCGTTCACTTTTCCCCGGCCTTCACCGCGGGACAGGAAAAATGCCAGTCCGCTGACGCCGCCAATGACGACGAACCCATATTTCACAAAAGCAAACGGGAGGTGCGCCGCCCGCCCAATCAGGCCGAGCACAGCGACGAGAAGGTATGAAAGATTGAATCCGATCGCTACCCAGGAATAGATTCTGGCCCTGGGCATCAGCAACAGGTACAGAAACCCGCCGGGCGCCAGGAATAATGCCAGCCCAATACCGGCGCGAAGCAGGTCCAGCGCCAGGCGGGCCTGAATCGGACCGTCGCCGGCCTCGAACCATCCCTGCCAGGGCAGAAAATAGAGAAGAAGGATCCCCAGGAATATCCAGAATCCGCTTTTCTTTGCGAGGGAGGAAACATCCACCGGTCTGATGCGTTTCATCGTATCTTATCTTCGGCTCAGCAGAAAATCGCAGAGGGCGAAATCGAGTTCCTCGTCGATGTCCCAGGCTTCGTCCGCGGCGATCTCGAACATCAGCGGCCGTTCGCCGATGCGGTGACGTCTCTTCACCAGGTTCTCGCGCGTGAAAAGGTACAGGCAGGAGTTCTCCTCGTAAACGGGAGGCAGGTCCTGGGTCTGGATGAGTTCCGCCGGGTTGTGATTGACCGGGCGGCCATCCTCGAAATACAAGCGGGTCTGCAGGCGCGTGACGGAGAAAAGCGAGTCGTACTTCGGGTATTGCGCCAGGAATGTTCGAATCCCGCGTGAGATCGTCTCCGCTTTGAGGAGCGGATTCGTGCTGTGCGTCTGCAAATAAAAATCGGCGGGGAACTGCGCGGTGTCGTGCAGGAGGATTTCGTTCATGGGGACGTCGTCGGCGCGCAGGCGTTCGGGACGCTCGATGATCTTCACCTGCGGAAAGTGGCGGCGCAGGCCGTCCATCACGGGCTCCGAATCGGTATCCACGACCACTTCGCCGATCTCAGGGACAGCCATCAGGGTCCCGAGGGTGTGATGAAATAACGGCTTGCCCGCCAGTGGACGGTAATTCTTGCCAGGCACGCGCTGGCTATGGTGGCGCATGGGCACAAGCGCGAAAAGTTTCATGGTTCCAGCCCCGCCTCCTCTGGGGAACACAAGCAGGACAGAATGATTCGGTTATGTTTCATTGGCCTTCGCCAGTCTCCCCAAAGACCTGTATCTCATAATACAAGGTGTAACAGGCGTTCACCCAATGTTTGGGGTTGTCATTTGGCAATTCCAGGCCCGCCCAATTTGGGACCGCCGGGATTGTGACCGATGCATCCCCTCGCGACCTTGCCTGTACAATCTGCACATCGGCCTGGTCCCACTGCCGGGCATAATCAACGTACACTGAGCGACTGTTAAACAATTCGGCGACAGTCCACGCCGCGGAAAACAGAATCAGGACGGTTGCGAAAACAAACAGGGTGTGCCCTGTCCGCGGGTACCGGTCGAAGCCGGTTTGTAGGCGCTTTCCCGTCAAAAAGCCTGCAAGGAACAGGGAAAATACCAATATGAAAGACGAGATGATCATTGTACGCGGCGCCGGCGGCTCGGACATCGCATACACGGCGGGCAGTATGACGGCATAAGACAGGAGAATCCCCACCGCAAGCAGGAGAGGGGCCAGCCATTTTCCAGGGATTGCGCCGCGCTCGCTTCGCGCGCCCAGCCAACCGGCAACAAGCACGCCGCCTGACAGACCGGCAATTTTTTGCGGGGCCGATAGAAGGTCCCGCAGGTATCTCACGTACCCGGTGAAGGCTATCTTGAGCATGTCGGGAAGACCGGGCGGGGGCGGGAAGGACGCCTGCCGATGCTCGATGCCAGGGGATGACAGCATGATGATCAGCGAAATTATGATGCCCAATAAACCTGCCAGCAAGAAACGGAAGGTGGGATCGAAAAAATGTCTCTGCCTGGCAAGCACATAAGCCGCCAGAATCAAAAGAAAAAGTGCAAGCAATATTGCCGTAAAGGTTTCGTTGAACCCTCCCAGCCCGACCATGAAAAGAAAACCAACCACGTACATCGTGCGCAAATGGCGTCCCGCTGTTAATTTTTGGAAAAGCATAAGAACAGAAACGTACACGACCAGCAATATCAAAGGCAGGGTATACGTGCGCATTCCATTCCACCAATACAGGATCTGAGGCACACTGGGCCCCATCAGCAGGACGACGAAAAGAGTCAAACTGCCGGCTGAAAGCGCAATGGGAAGGCCGACCCGTTCCGAATACTCCCGCTTCAAGAACAGCCAAACGACCATCACCGTCGTCGCGAGCCAAACCAACAGGACTAGGCCCGGTATGAAACGAACGCCGGCGGCGCCGATGGGATAGATGAACCAGTCGAATGCAATCGCCGAATAACGCCCACCCCAGGTCAAATACCAATACCAGACGTACCGCAACATTCCGAGCCGTTGCGCAAAATAAACGGAGCAGAAATCATCCGCCAACAGACGGGTATAACTGCCGAGGTAACCATGGAAAATCAGGACAATGCCAGACGAGGCAAGCATCAAGAGGAAGGGTATCGAGCCGGGTTTCTTTTGCACACTCCGCTCCAGGCCGGACATGTCTAATCTATTCTCTACAAAACATTATGGCGCGCCGGTACTGCGGGTCAATGTTAATGGAACAATGACTTTCCCGCAAGGATGGCCCGGTTCTCAAGGCGTGCGCCCGCCATGCCGAATAATCGGGGCCTGATCGCAGCCTCGGAGGCGCAACCGACGCGGCAAAGGCCGGGCACAGCCCGGCAAAGATATGGCCGGCAGACCGACGGAATCGGAATGCGAGACGGGCGTCCGTCCTTTTCAAGTAAAATAAGAATCATGGCTCAGAAAACCGCCGACACCCGCTACCTCTATTGGGCGGATTTCATCCGCGTCGTCGCAATTTTCCTGGTGGTCGTCATTCACGTTACGGCCGGCCTGTTATATGGCTGGGGGAAAGTCCCCCTTTCAAACTGGATGACCGGCAACATCTATGATTCAGCGGCCCGCATTTCCGTTCCATTGCTTTTCATGATCAGCGGCTCCCTGCTTCTGGCAAAGGACGAACCGTTGAAAGATTTCCTTCTCAAACGGGCCGGGAAGTTGTTGATTCCCTTCATCTTTTGGTCGCTGGTCTATTTGTTCTGGCGCTGTCAGGTCAACGACGGGGTCTGTACGCCGCGGGTCGTCCTGCGCCTTTTCCTGCTCGACGGCACTTATTATCATTTGTGGTTCTTATACGCCCTGATCGGACTGTACCTCGTTACGCCGCTTTTGCGGCTGATAGCGGCATCCAATGCAAAATCTATCCTGTGGTATTTGATGGCGTTATGGGTGTTCTTCCAGCCGGTGGCGGCCGCCCTCGATAAAGTGTGGGACCTTCAAATCGGAATCAGCGCGCCCATGGCAACGGGCTTCGTCGGATTCTTCGTGCTGGGACACCTGCTGGGCGAAATCAACCCGTCGTCCCGACAAGCCGCGCTCGCGTTCGTCGTTTGGCTCCTGAGCACTGTCGCGACCGCTGCAGGCACGTATTATATGTCGTTGACCGCCGGGGAATTCGCCGAATTTTTCTACGACTACCTGAGCCTCAACGTGATACTGGCCTCGGCCAGTTCCTTCCTCCTGCTCAAATCGCTGTCGACCCGGGAAATCATGGGGCGCCCTGTCGTATCCAGGCTGGTGCGCGCGGCCGCGAGGGGAAGTTTTGGCATTTATCTGATCCATGTGCTCGTTTTGGACATTGTCGGCGGACACATTCCCCTGATCCATTTCAACGTCGAAATGAGGGACCCCGTCTGGAGCATCCCACTCGTCAGTGTGATTGCGTTCGTTACATCCTTTTGCGCGGTTTATGTGATGCAGAAAATCCCCATTCTCAATCGGGTTGTCCCATAAAAATAAACGCGAGGGCGATACGACCACCTTCATAAGGTCTGCGACGCGCCCCGGGAGGGGACGATATCAATCCGCCGCGTCCTTTCAGGAGGGACGGCAGAATCCGCTGTGGGTCTTCGAAAGCGCCTTCATCGTCCATTCGGGAGGCGCGTCTCGGGCTGGCTCGGCAGGCAGTTGCTTGGGCGGAGGAAGAGCGAGGCGCGGAGTTTAAAGGAACTTGGATTCAGATTTGACAAAACACCCCTTCCCGTGTATATTTCCAATTGATTAATCAGTTAATCAATCAGGAGACAGCCATGCAAAAGACGATTAGCGCTACAAAAGCAAGGATCCACTTTGGTGAAATCATGAAGCAGGCAAAGGTCGCGCCTGTCATCGTGGAACGCGGCGGGAAGGCGGAGGTCGTTGTCCTTTCCAAGAAGGCATACGACCGTTTGGTCGCGGGCAATCAACAGACCGACTGGCAGAAGAAACTGGAAGATTTGCACAAACGCATCAAGGCCGAACTGGCGGGACGCACTCTGCCCGATCCTGCCGAACTGATTCGACTGGGAAGGGAAGAACGCGATGAACAACTCCTTGGCAGTCTGCGTTGATGCAAGCATTGTTCTCAGGAGAATTCTACAACCCGATGACGAGTCTGTAAAAAAACCATGGGGCGTGTGGACTTCTCAGCAATATCGGCTGGTTGCCCCCGCCCTGTTATTCTATGAGGTAACCAACGGTCTGTACCAGCACCAAAAACTTGGATTGCTTTCGCCTGAAACGATACGCGACTCGCTGGAGATCGCGGTATCCATGCCAATCCAACTGGTCGGCGAGGTCGGCCTGCACCAGCGCGCGTGCGAGATCGCCGCACAGTATAAATTGCCTGCTACTTACGACGCACACTATCTTGCCCTGGCCGAACGTATGGACATCGATTTGTGGACAGCGGACGCGCGCCTGGTGGGCACATTGAAGCCTTTTAAGTTGGGCTGGGTGAAAGGTATTTGAACGGCGCGGTTCCAGCCGAAGGAGGCGCTCCTGCTCGGCTGGGGTATCCCAATGCGGTTGCCCTGCCGAAGGGACTCGCGCCGCCGCGACGAGGCGTTCTGGAAGGCGTTGCCCGGAGGGAAGAGGAGCAGGGAACAGAACTCTGACGGAGTTAGGGTTTTGAGTAGTCGCCAGGCGGTATAATTTGGCAAGGATGTGCCCATGGAAGACCTCGAATTCGAATGGGACGATGATAAAGCAAGGAGCAATCTCGCGAAGCACGATGTGGGTTTTGAAGAGGGGACGACGATCTTCAATGACCCTTTGATTGCGACGATATTCGATCCTGACCATTCGGAAGATGAAGAGCGGTTTGTGTCGATTGGCATATCCGTACAAGGCCGTTTGCTGGTAGTCGTTCACACCTTTCGCGAAGAACGTATTCGTTTGATCAGTTGTAGAAAAGCGACAACTGCTGAAAGAAAAACCTATGAAAACAACTAAAAAGAAAAAGAATAGCGACATGCGCGCCGAATACGATTTCAGCAAAGCCGAACGCGGCCGGTTTTATCGTCCTTTGGACAAGGGATACAGGGTGCGCGTGCGCCAAAGCAACGGTACGGTTGTTGTCAACCACTACACCCTGGCGGAAGGGACAGTTCTACTCGCGCCCGACGTACGCGAATATTTCTCGGATTCGGAAGCCGTCAACGAGGCCTTGCGTTCTCTCATTCGGTTGATGGAAAAAGTGCCCGCACGAAAATATGGCCCGCAGAGGTCAAGTTCTCACCAAGTGGCGGAGAAAAAATAAGGGCTTTTGCCGATGCCCCGCCGAAGGGACTCGCGCCGCCGCGACGAGGCGTTCTGGAAGGCGTTGGGATTTTAGGGCATTGGGACGCGGATTGGCACAAAGTTTGGTTATGTTGTAGTTCGAGAAAGTTAAAATGAAATTACCCATCGACATTGCAGAAGGCTACTCAAGTGGCAGCCAGCGAATCCGCGTGATGACAGAACGCTGGGTCAATCGCTCAGTATTCTGTCCCAATTGTGGCAACACCAGCCAAGGATAGACGCGTCCATGAGGGGATATCAAGTATCATCAACCGAAAAGGAACAACCCATGGAATCCCTCCCCCTCCTCGTTCTTATCGGCTTGATCGGCGGCATCGCGGTGGGACTGCAGAGTCCGCTGGCGAGCCTGCTCACACAGCGGCTGGGAGTCTTCGAAAGCGTATTCATCGTCCATGTGGGCGGAGCGCTCGCCTCGCTGGTTCCGCTGTTATTCCTTGGCGGCGGGAAGTTGAGCCAGTGGCGGACGGTTGTTCCCTGGTACGCGCTGGGCGCGGGGGTGTTCGGGCTGGTGGTCATCGCCGCCATCAGTTACACGATTCCGCGCCTGGGGGTGGCCGCGGCCATCACCACCATCGTCGCGGGCCAACTTCTGGCAGGGACGTTGATCGACCACTTCGGCCTGCTGGGCGCGGCACAGCGTTCCCTCGACCCCGCGCGCCTGCTCGGACTCGTCGTCCTGTCCGTCGGCGTCTGGCTGACCGTGAAGTGAAACGGCGGGATTCCACATCGTACCCGAAGGGTATCCCACCCCACAGCAAGACCTTCGGGAAGTGGCTAAAAGCTCTTCACCACGGAGAGCACAGAGGAGAATCTCCGTGTGCTCTGTGGTGAAAAGCCCGCAACGTTAGCCACTCCCGACCTTCGCACCGTCGCGGCAAAAAGATGGTCGTATAATCCCTTTAGAGGTGTCCCATGATGAACAACCGCCAACTGGCCGATACCTTCACCCTGATCGCCAACCTGTGCGAGATCAAGGGCGAGGTCATTTACGTGGTGCTGGCCTATCGCAAGGCCGCCGAGAGCCTTACCAGCCTGCCGCGCGAGGCCGGGGAATACTGGAAGGAGGGAAAACTGCGCGAGATCCCCGGCGTGGGCAAGGCCATCGCCGAAAAGATGGACGAACTGCTCAAGACCGGCAAACTGGGATTCCTCGAAAACCTCAAGAAGGAAGTTCCGCCCGCGCTGGCCGACTGGCTCGCCGTGCCCAGTCTCGGCCCCAAGAAGATCGCCCTCATCTGGAAGACGCTGAACATCACGACTCTCGCGCAGCTCGAAACTGCCGCGAAGAAAGGGAAGTTGCGCGGCCTGCCCAGCATGGGCGAGAAGTCCGAGGCGGCCATCCTCGAGGGAATCGCCTCGCTGGCGCGGCGTTCGGGGCGGATTCCTCTCGGACGCGCGTATCCGCTGGCTCAGGAGATCATCGGACAACTCAAAAGGGTGAAGGACGTCGTCGAGGCGCAACCGGCTGGAAGTCTGAGAAGGATGCGCTCCACCGTCGGCGACCTCGACATCCTGGTCGCGGCGGAGGAGTCAGCGCCGGTCATGGAGGCCTTCGTCAAACTGCCCGGAGTCAGCCGCGTGCTCGGCAAGGGCGAGACCAAGTCCAGCATCGAATTCAGCGACGGGGTGCGCGCGCAGGTGTGGGTGCATCCACCCGAAAAGTTCGGCACTGCGCTGCAATATGCGACCGGCTCGAAGGACCACAACGTGCAGTTGCGGCAACTCGCGCTCGAAAAGGGTTTATCGTTATCGGAACATTCATTTACGAAGATGAAGGGCGGCAAAGAGATCTTCTGCGCCACCGAAGAGGAAGTTTACAAGACGCTCGGCCTGCCGTGGATTCCGCCCGAACTGCGCGAAGACCGCGGCGAGGTGCAGGCCGCGAAGGCGAACAAACTTCCCAGGTTGATCGAAGTCAAAGACATCCAAGCGGACTTGCAGGTCCACTCCACCTACAGCGACGGCAAGTTGTCCATGCTGGAGATGGCGCGCGCCGCGGCCCGGCGCGGCATCAAGGTCATTGCGTTCACCGATCATTCGGTCAGTCTCGGCGTCACGGGCGGACTGAGCATCGAAAAACACACGAAGCAGGCCGCGGAGATCAAGAAGATTCAGAAAGAACTTGGCGACAGCATTTTGGTCTTGCACGCGTCCGAAGTGGAGATCAAGGCGGACGGTACGCTGGATTATCCCGACGAGTTTTTGGCAAGTCTCGATTTGGTACTGGCTTCTTTACACACATCCCTGCGACAGCCGCGCGAGAAGGTCACGCAACGCGTGCTCAACGCCATCCGCAACCCGCACGTGGACATCATCGGGCATCCGACAGGACGCCTCATCCCGGACCGCGAGGGCGCGGACCTCGACATGGACGCGCTGCTCAACGCCGCGGCCGAGACGGGCGTGGCGCTGGAGATCAACGCCCATCCCTCCCGCCTCGATCTGGACGATGTGTATGCACGCCGCGCAAAGGAACTGGACATCCCCATCAGCATCAACACCGACGCGCACTCCGAAGCGGACTTCGATATGCTGTTCTACGGCGTCGCCACCGCCCGCCGCGCCTGGCTGACGAAGGAGGACGTCATCAACTGCTGGCCGACGGAGAAGTTGTTGAAGTGGTTGAAGAAACGAGGATAATGCGGTGGTCGAGCAGGGCCGGGCGCTCTTCCCAGACCATATCGAGACCACCGTGTAAGTAAACTGCTCTCGATTACATGTTGGTTTCGATACGGGCTTCGCCCTACTCAACCAACGAGGAACCAACGGAAAGCGAGAAGAATATGTCGAACTCTTTCGACGGTGTGTCGGGATGAACCCCCAACAAAACAAACGCACGGTGTTTCTCATCGTCGGCCTGGTTGACACGATTCTGGGCGGCGTCACGTTACTGCTCTACTTCGGCCTGCTCCCCGTTGATATTTCCAATTGGGACATCCCGCGCTGGGTGATCGGCGTCATCGGCGGGGTTTGGTTCCTCTCCGGATTCGGCGTGCTTGTCTACCAACTGACTCGCACGGACGGTCTCGAATAACAATCAAGATTTTGGAGCGCATGTGCTTGCTCCTGATGTATCGGACGGCAAGCCGTCCGACTCCAAAGTAAAATGAGAATTCAAAATGGCTACCAAAGTCCAAATACGTAAAAAAGATGAAATTCTGGCCGCCCTGGTCGAGACGCGCCGGACAATCCTCGAAGAAATGTCCAAGCTTCCCGAAGCGGACCGCGACCGCGTGTTTCTGGGCGTCTGGTCTGTCAAGGACTTGCTGGCGCATATCACAGGCTGGGATCACGCCAACCTGGAGGCGGTGCGATACGTCACGGCGAGTCAACTGCCGCCGTTTTACAATCATTACGACCGCGATTGGAAGACGTACAACGCCATGCTGGTCGCAAAGTACAAACTGGATTCCTTCGATGAAATGCTCGCGCAGGCCAGAGACTCACAGCGGCAGTTGATCGAGTTCCTGAAGACCGTCCCGCCCGAGGCGTTCAACGAGGATTTCGGCGTCCGCTTTCGCAACGTGAAGGTGACCATCCGCCGCCTGCTGGAGGCCGATATCAAAGACGTGCAGACTCACCATCGGCAGATCGTTGACTTTTTCAAGCCGGGCGAATGACCGTGCTCAAGTCCCTCCTATTCCTCATCTTCGTCCCCGGCTTCCTGCTGGGATACATCCCATTCTCGATCAGCCTGACCGACACACCGCTCTTCGACCCCGGCCCTCTTCGCTACTTTGCCTTCCTGCTCTGGCCTCTCGGCGCGGCGGCCATGCTCTGGTGTTTTCGGGATTTCACCTTTCGAGGCCGCGGCACTCCCGCTCCGATTGACCCGCCAAAAGAATTGGTCATCAGCGGCCCGTATCGGTACGTCCGCAACCCGATGTACGCGAGCGGGATTCTGTTCCTGCTCGGCTGGCTGGTCTGGTCGCCCTCGCCGGCGCTGATCGTCGCGCCGTTCCTGTTTTTCGCCGCGACGCACCTGTTCGTAACGACTTACGAAGAGCCGACTTTGAAAAAGAAATTCGGCGCGGCGTATGAAGCATATCTGCAAAAGGTCCCGCGCTGGATTCCGCGCTTCCGTTTTCAGGAGACTCGATGAAAAAGACGCTCATCCCCGCCGGCGAGGTCCGCTTTTTCAGCGGAAGTTCCAACCGTCCCTTGGCCGAAAGCATCGCCGCCGAACTCGGCGTCCCGCTGGACGAGACGCACATCACCCGCTTCAGCAACGACAATCTGTACATCCAGCTCGGCGCGAGCGTGCGCTACCGCCGCGTGTACATCGTGCAGTCGCTGTCCCAGCCGGTCAACGACCACCTGGTGGAACTGCTGATGATGCTCGACATCGCGCGCGGCGCGGCCGCCTCCGAGATCCACGCCATCATCCCGTATTATTCCTTCGGCCGTTCGGATAAGAAGGACGCCCCGCGCATCTCCATCACCGCGCGCCTCGTGGCGGACCTGCTCCAGACCGCCGGTGCGACCCACGTGATGAGCATGATGTTCCACTCGCCGCAGGTGCACGGCTTCTTCGGCATCCCCACCGACCCCCTGTCCAGCCGCCCGGTCTTCGGGCAGTACCTCTCGAAACGCGACCTGAACGGGATGATCGTGGTCGCGCCGGATATGGGACAGGCCAAGTCCGCGGCGCGCTTCGCCAGGAGCATGAACCTGCCCGTCGCCGCGGGAAACAAGGAGCGCGTTTCCGATACCGAGGTCAGAATCAGCGGCGTGGTGGGCAACCAGGTCAGGGGACACCGACGCGCCCTGGTCTACGACGACGAGATCGCCACGGGCGGCTCCATCCTGGAACTCAGCCGCGTGCTGGTCGGACAGGGCGTGGAGGAGATCCTCGTGGTGTGCACGCACGGAGTCTTCACCCGCGGCGGGCTGGAACGACTGGCCGCGGTGCCGCAGATCAGCGAGATCGTCACCACCGACACGGTGCAGATTCCGCCCGAAAAGCGGCATCCCAAACTCACGGTGTTGTCCGTTGCGCCCATCTTCGCCGCGTCCATCCAGCGCAACTTCCACCGCGAGTCCATCAGCGACCTGTTCGTCTTCGGCGACGAGCGTTGAATCCGAATCAGAACATCGGTGAGGAAGTGCATTCGAGATGAAACTATTCACGCTTTCGACCTGTCTCGTCATATTGCTTACCGCCTGCGCCGCGCCGACCGATGCGCCCGCTCCGCCAGCAACCGCCGCGCCGACTCAGGCAATAACCCCGACAGTGGAATCTGCCACACAGGAGGCCGCCATGTCCTTCGAATTGACCAGTCCCGCCTTCGCGCAAGGCCAGCCCATCCCGGCCAAATTCTCCTGCAAGGGCGCGGACGTCTCCCCGGCGCTGAACTGGGGCGAACCGCCCGCGGGCACGCAGTCCTTCGCGCTCATCATGGACGATCCCGACGCACCCATGGGTACGTGGGATCACTGGGTGTTGTTCAACATCCCGCCCGAAACCCGCGCCTTCGCCGAAGACTTCCAGCCCGCCGCGCCCATCGTGACCGGTAAAAATTCGTGGGGAAAAAGCGCGTACGGCGGGCCGTGTCCGCCCTCCGGCACGCATCGCTACTTCTTCAAACTCTACGCCCTCGACAGCGCCCTCGATCTGTCCTCGAGCGCGGACAAAAAAGCCGTCCTCGCCGCCATGCAGGGACACATCCTGGCGCAGGCCGAGTTGATGGGCACGTTCACCCATTGATGAAAACCCATCCCCTCCTCGAACAAGCCCGCCGCGAGGGACATCCCCTCATCGAAGGCGGGCATGTGACGTTTCTCTGGCAGGGCAGGACGGCTCCGTACCTGATTGACGATTTGCACGGCTGGGACGATCATCCCCAAAAAATGTGCCGCGTCGCTCCTGGACTTTTCGCCGCGTCCTTCGACCTGGCGCGGGACGCGTACCTCGAATACGCCTTCCTCGACCCCATCACGAAAAAACGCGTCCGCGACCCGCTCAATCCACGCCGTGTGTGGAATGGATTTAAGGATTACAACCATTTCTTCTACATGCCTGAGGCCCATCCCTCCCCATGGACAACGCGCCAGCGCGATATTCCCCATGGAACAATTTCATCTCACATCGTTGATACCTGGATGATGAAATTCCCCGGCAAGCGCCGCGTGCATCTGTATCACCCGCCGACGAAAGTGCACGTCCCGCTGTTGATTGTCTATGACGGACCTGACTACCTGCGCCGCGGAAAGTTGCCCATTATTGTTGACAATCTCATCGCGGCCAAACGCATCCGTCCCATTGCGATGGCCTTCCTGCCCAGCGGCGGTCCGCGCCGCGGACTGGAATACACCTGCTCCGACGCGACCCTTGCGTGGATCGAGCATGATGTCCTGCCATTGGCGAACCGCGAACTGAAATTGCTCGACATCCAGAAACAGCCTGGCGCGTTCGGCGTGCTGGGCGCGTCGTTTGGCGGATTGATGTCCGTTTACACAGGTTTGCGGATGCCCGAGATCTTCGGACGCGTCCTCAGCCAGTCGCCCGTCTTCGAGACCGAGGGCCGCGACTTCGCGGCCGTGGACCTGATCCGCCACGCGCCCGCCCGTCCCAAAATCTACATGGATGTTGGCGCGCTCGACTTCCTGCTCGAAGACAACCGCCGCATGTTACCCCTCCTGCGCGAGCGCGGCTTCGACCTGACCTACCACGAGTACGGCGGCGCGCACAATTACACGAGTTGGCGGGATCAGATCCACATTGGGCTGGAGCGAATGTTTGGATAATCCAAAATAACCAAACGCGTCTATAATTCGGGCATCGCTTTTGCGGGATGACGGGAAAGGCAGGCCACCATGGTGAAAATCCAGTTTCGGGACACACCCAATCTCTGGGATGGGATGTTGGAAACGCCCGCAAGTGCGAAATCTTATCGCGAAGCGGACGGCATCTCCGCCAGCATTGGCGAGCCATTCCAGTGGGCGGATGGGGAAATGTTGGGGGAGAAGTGGAAGCCGCCCGTCGGCGGTCACCGCTTTTATTTGGTGCAACTCGCATTTACACTCAGCCCGCAGAGGAACATGAAGGTGACCTCAGCCGATTTCTGCCTGACGCTCAGCCCGCAGGGGGGCAACCGCGCTGTGGTCTTCGATGCCTTCCCGCGCGAGCAGACGGTGGAACAGAGCCTGCCTGTCACGCTGGGGATTGGCCCCGACTTCAAATTTGGGACAACGGAAGCCTCGCTTGCCAAAGCCGAAACGACGGTGGATTTCGGCCGCGCTATTCCTGTCATTCACGTGGAAGGCTTGCAGGAGCCGCGCCTATGCTGGCGTTACTCGGAACACGCCAAGTATCCGTTGAAGGGCAGCCGCCGCATGGTCGCGATTGTGTCCCTGCCCGCGGGGATGAAGACCGCGCTTGCCACCTTTGAGTTGACTGTCACCGCTTCAGACCGTTTTGGAAAAATCTTTCTTGAGCCGCCCAGACACGATACAGATCGATTGCGATTTGTAGTCGGAGAACGAGGAGGATAGCCATGACAGCAAACGACACCCAACTTGTAATCAGTTTTGATGAATTGGCGGATAGGAAAGCAGATTTTGAAGCGCCTGTGAAGTCGAGGGTGTTTTTTAGCGATGCACAAACGGACGAATTTGAATTTGTCAATCCCATCGCCGCTGATGAATTGAAGGAATTGCGCTGGTATATCGAACGTTCATGGCAGTATCGCCACAAGGCAGAGGAGGGACGAATCGAGAAAGTCGAAACCAGCCTGGAGCAAATCGGAAAGGATTTGTTCAATGCGGTGTTCGAAAAGTCGGCGCGAGCGATGGGAATGTATGAGCGGTTGATGGAACGGCGAAAAGAAGGACAGTCTTGTTCCATCGTGATTGATACAAAAGAACCACGCATTTTACGTCTACCGTGGGAACTGCTAGCAGATGAAGGCGGATATCTTTTTAGTCGAAATCCGCCCGTCAATATTCGTCGTCGCATGCAAAAGACAAGGGATACGGACATGCGCGATTTCTCGCTCCCTGTCCGCGTGTTGATGGTGATAAGCAGGCCCACCAAGGCCGAGTTCATCGACCCGCGCAGTTCAGCCGAGCCGCTGCTGGATGCTTTAGATGAACTTGGAGATGCTGTCGAAGTTGAGTTCTTGCGCCCTCCCACTGTAGCCGCCTTGATGCGCCGCATACGCGATAGAGAACAGCCGTCTGTTCACGTTGTCCATTTTGATGGGCATGGAGTTTACGATCCTGGGATTGGATTGGGCTTCCTTCTGTTTGAGAAAGATGATTACAGCAATGACCTGGCGGATTCAAGCCGTTTGGGAAGCCTGCTTAATGAAAGTGGAATCCCCCTCATGGTTTTGGATGCCTGCCAGAGTGCGGAACCTGACGACCGAAATCCCTTCGGTAGCGTCGCGGCAAAATTGATCGAATCGGGTGTGGGCGGAGTTGTCGCCATGAACTATAGTGTATTGGTTGAGACCTCCCGCCGATTGATTGGACAATTCTATAAAGCCCTTGCAAAAGGTGAAAGCGTCAGCACAGCCCTTGGAACAGCACGTTTGGAGTTGCTCGCGGATACGGGCCGCCATCATTATTTTAACCACGAAGAACAAAAGGAAGTTGAAATTGAACTTCACGATTGGTTTGTCCCAGCCCTTTACCAGCAGGCGGACGAATTAATTCCTTTCAAACCAAATGGCAAAACCATTTCAGTAACCAGGAAAGCAAAACTTCCTCTTCAAGAAAAAAGCCAACGCGGCGGATTTCCCCCACCTCCCCTCCACGGCTTCCACGGACGCGCTCGCGAACTGCTTGACCTCGAACGCGCCTTCGCGACCCGCAGCATCCTCGTCCTGCACGGATTCGGCGGGCAGGGCAAGACCTCGCTGGCCGCGCAAGCCGCCGAATGGTTCACGCGGACGCGGCTCTTCGAGCGGGCGGCGTTCCTCTCCTTCGAACACGGAGCCAGCCTCGAGCGCGTCCTGAACGAGTTGGGCAACGCGCTGGTGGAGGATAATTTCCAAATTTATCAGGGCGACAAAATCGAAGCCATCGCCCAATCCCTGCGAGAGACCCCCGCGCTGGTGATCTTCGACAACTTCGAAAGCGTCCTCCCCAATGGCAACGCGCCCCTCCCCGCCGACGAACTCCAAAAACTCCTCGACGCCGCCGCCAGGTGGTTTCCTGCTGGTCTCGATACGGCGGCGGAGGTCGAGTGGACGAAGTCCGTATCGAGACCCCGCCGCCTACTCGACCAGCGGCGTTCCTGCATGCTGATTACCACTCGAAATCCTAATATTCCCAATCCAGCATTTTCACCCAGCAAGAACTGTTTGCACAAAGAACTGGAAGGCCTCGCCCCCAGCGACGCGCTGGAACTGGCCGCCTCGATCCTGGAAGCCTACAGCCTGCCGCGCCCGCCGCGCCTGCCGCTGGAAGCCCTGCTGGACTTCCTCAAAGGCCACCCGCTCTCCCTGCAACTGGCATTGCCGCAACTGCGCGACTACAGCGCCGAACAACTGGTGGCCGAATACCAGACCATTTTGCCGCAGATGAAAAAAGGCGAAGCCAGGGAACGCAACGACTCCCTCGAAGTCTCCCTGCGCTTCTCCCTCGACCGTTTGGGCGGGGAGGCCAAAACCCTGCTCTCGCGCCTCTCCGTCTTCGAAGGCGGCGCGATGGAAGACATCATGCTTGCCATCACTGAGATTCCAGAAGACGAATGGAATGCCATCAAACCACAACTCGTTTCAACAGCCTTGATTCGTGTTGAAGAACTCGAAGGCGTAACCATTCCCTTCATTCATTTCCATCCAACCCTCATCCCCTATTTGCGGGCGCTTTCCCCTCTCCCAGAATTGGGAGAGGGGGCAGGGGGTGAGGGCACAGAGCCAGATATTCACAACACAACTTATCGCTATTGGCGCGGGTATTATGAATACGCCTCCCAACTCTACCGCGACGACCGTCAACACCCCATCCAGGCCCGCTCCATCGTCCTGCGCGAACTGCCCAACCTGAAACGCGCCCTCCACCTCGCGCTCGAAGCGGGCGCGCTGGATGAGGCCGTGACGTTTGCCGACTCCATCAACAAGTTTTTGAATAACTTTGGCAGGTGGAGGGAGAGGGATGAGGTGGCGGCGGAGGTAGACAGGTACACAGGTACACAGGTAAACAGGGATGGAAAGTTGACCAAGCGCGAGTACCTGCTGGAAAGCGGGCGCGGGGAGAGGCTGTTGCAGCAGGGGCGCGCGGGCGAGGCGGAGAAGGTCTTCCGCGCCTTGCTGTCACGGCTGGAAGTTGGCACGGCATACGATAAGCAAGAATCGCTCTTTGACCAAACCACAACTCTGGCAAGACTTGGCCGCTGCCTGGGCGCGCAGGGACGCCCCTCGCAGGCGGCGGACTTCTATCGCCGCGCGATTGCCTTGGCGGAGGGGTTGGAGCAGACAAAAGAAATTTTGAACCACATCGGCAAGATACATACAGACTTGGCGGATGTTTATGCTTCTGGTGGAATGTATGCTGACGCAAAGAAAGAATATGAAACATCCATTGAGTTTTGTAAGCAAGCCGATGATGATAGGGCAGTTGGCGTAAATCTCGGCCAACTCGGCACGCTGGCAATGACGCAGGGCGACCTGAACGAAGCCCGCAAACGCCACCTGGAAGCGTTGAGCCTCTTTCAGCGCATGGGCGAAGACCAGATGGAAGCTGTCGCCTGGCACCAGCTGGGGATGGTCGCGCAGGAACAAGCAGAGCGTGTAGGGGCGCAGGGCGCTGCGCCCTACTGGGACGAGGCCGAGCGGTGTTACAAGCAGAGTATCACCATCAACGAAGGCTTGGGAAATTTCTCGCAAGCCGCGGCAACCTGCAACCAACTCGCCCTCGTCGCGGAGAACGCGGGGCGGCCGGCGGAGGCCGAGCGCTGGTATTTGCGGGCGATTGAGATTCACGAAAAAATGGGTAGGCAACAAGAACTTGCGGCCATGTTGAGCAACCTCGCCAACCTCTACCTTTCCCAACACCGCCTTGACGAAGCCGAGACCTACGCCCGCCGCGCGCTTGCCATTGATGAAACGCTTGATCATGGCGCAATTGAGATTTGGAAAGATTATGCCCTTCAAGCTCAACTCGCCGAGAAGCGCGGACGGATGGATGAAGTCCGCGCGTGGCGGCGCAAGGAGCAGGAGTCCTTTGCGGCGTTTGCGGGGAGTGATCATCGGATACAACAATGGCAACAGGAAATTGCCGTTATTGTTGCGGCATGTCAAGGGAATGAAGAAGCCATCGAAGTTGCAAAACAAATCGTCGAAAATTACATCAATGACAAAGACTGGCATAATCTCGCGAATGCAATGCAACAAGTTCTTAACGGTGAACGTGGTGATGAAATTTATGATGGGCTTGATAGAGAGGATGCGCTGGTGATTCGCCGCGTTTTGCAGGCGTTGAGTGGGGAGAATGCAAACCCCCTCCCGCCTTCGGCACCCTCCCCCAAATCCGACGAACCCCAGTCGGATTTGGGGGAGGGACGGGGTGGGGGTATTACCCTGCCTCAACTCCTCGAACTCGTCGAGCGCGCCGCGGGCGGCGACAAAGCATTGGGCGGGCAGTTATTCACCGCCTTCCAGCAAATGTCGCGGGCGGAGGATCCGTCCACGAGCGCGCTGGGCAAGGCGCTGGGCTTGATCGTGCTGGGCGAAAAGAACCCCGACCTCTCATCCCTGCCCGATGAACTCGCCTCCGCGGTGCGGGGAATGTTGGGGAGGCTGAGACAAAGATGAATACGGAAAGATGAAAGATGAAACAATTCGTCACCGCACATTTTTCATCCTTCATCTCTCATCTTTCATCTCTCATCTTTTCCCATGCTCCTCGCCACCCTCTGCTACCTCCACCGCGACGGCCACACCCTCATGCTCCACCGCGTCAAAAAGGAGAACGACATCCACGCGGGGAAGTGGAACGGCCTCGGCGGCAAGTTCGAGGCGGGAGAAACGCCCGAGGAATGCGTCATCCGCGAGGTGCGCGAGGAATCGGGGCTGACGATCCGCGAGCCGAAACTCGTCGGCCTGCTGATGTTCCCCAATTTCAAGGGCGATGACTGGTATGTGTTCGTCTTCACCGCAAGTGAATTCGAGGGTGAGTTGATCGAGTCGAGCGAGGGCCATCTCAAATGGATTCCCGACGCGCAGGTCGAGTCGCTGAACCTGTGGGAGTCCGATCACGTCTTCCTGCCGTGGATTCGCGAGGGCAGGTTCTTCTCGGCGAAGTTTGTGTATGAGGGGGATGAGATGAAGGGGTATGAGGCGGTGTTTCATTAGCCCCCCTCCCTTCGGGCCTCCCCCCATTTTCGCCACAGCCTCCTCTTCGCTGCCAAAATTTCACAGGCGAAAATGGGGGGACTGAGGGGGGTCGGAAGTATAATCAAGGCATGTCCATCTTCAGCGGGAAACACATCCTGCTCGGCGTCACAGGCTCCATCGCCGCCTACAAGGCCGCCGACCTGGCCTCCAAACTGACCCAGGCCGGGGCGCGCGTCGACGTGATCCTGACCGCCGCGGCCGAGAAGTTCGTCACGCCTCTCACCTTCCAATCCGTCACCGGACACCGCGCCTTCACCGATTCCGACCTATGGGGCGGCGAGGCGCACGTCCTGCACGTCGGGCTTGCCCATCCTTCGACAGGCCCAGGACCCGACGCCCTCGTCATCGCGCCCTGCACGGCCAACACCCTCGCCAAACTGGCGCATGGCCTGGCCGATAACCTGCTTTCGATCACCGCGCTGGCGGCCAGGTGCCCCCTACTCCTCGCCCCCGCGATGGACGGCGGCATGTACGACGCGCCTGCAACGCAGGCCAACCTCGCCACACTGACCGAACGCGGCGCGGTGATCGTCGGCCCGGCGCAGGGACACCTCGCCTCCGGGCTGAGCGGCGTGGGACGCATGCTCGAAACCGCCGAACTGCTCGGACACATCCGCCTCATTCTCGGACGCCGCGGCCGGCTCGCCGGTAAAAAGGTGGTCGTCTCCGCCGGCGGGACTCAGGAACCGCTCGACCCCGTGCGTGTTTTGACCAATCGGTCGTCGGGCAAACAGGGTTATGCCCTCGCCCAGGCCGCGCTGGATGCCGGCGCGGACGTGACGCTGGTCACCGCGCCGGCCGCGCTGACTCCGCCCGTCGGCGCGCGCGTGGTCCACGCAGAGACCGCGAAGCAGATGCTGGAGGCCGTGCTGGCCGCGTCCGCCAAAGCCGACGCGCTCATCATGGCCGCAGCCGTGGCCGACTTCCGCCCGAAGAGAGCGGCGGGAAACAAGATGAAAAAACGGGACGGGATTCCGCAGATCCCGCTCGAAGCCACGGACGACATCCTCGAAGCGGTGGCCCGCGCGAAGTCAGGAAAGAAGCGGCCGCGCGTGGTGGTCGGATTCGCGGCCGAGTCGCGCGACCTGCTTAGGAACGCGTCCGAGAAGTTGAAGTCAAAAAAACTGGATTTCATCGCCGCCAACGACATCTCCGCCTCCGACGCCGGGTTCGGCGCGGAGACCAATCGAGTCACGTTATTATTCGCAGATGGAAAGAAAGAATCCCTGCCGCTGATGAGCAAGGCCGAAGTGGCCGAAGCCGTCATCGCTCGCATCGCGGCGCTCCTGGAGTAATCATGCGCGTTCTGGTCATTTCGGACATCCATGCGAACTACGAAGCCCTCGAAGCCGTGCTGGCCGACGCCGGCGCGGCGGACGAGACCTGGTGTTTGGGCGACATCGTGGGCTACGGCCCCGACCCCAACCTGTGCGTGGAGGTGGTGCGCGAACAGCCGCAGTTGACCTGCCTGATGGGCAACCACGACGCGGCCGTGGTCGGGCGCATCCCGTTCTCGGCCTTCAACGGCGACGCCCGCCGCTCGCTGGAATACCAGGACCGCGTGCTCAACGCCGACAACCTGGATTTCCTGCGAAGCCTGCCCGATGCGGCCAGGGTGCGCGGCGACGTGACGCTGGCGCACGGCAGTCCGCGCGACCCGGTCTGGGAGTACGTGCTGAACACGCTCACGGCGCGCATCAATTTCGATTACTTCGATACGCCCTGGTGCTTCCTCGGCCACTCGCACATCCAGTGCGTGTTCAGGAAGGACGTGTCGAACGACCGCATTTCGTTGGACGTGCCCAAAGCGGGCGTCGCACTCAAGATGATGCCGCGCGCCATCCTGAACCCGGGCTCGGTGGGCCAGCCGCGCGACCGCGACCCCCGCGCCGCCTACGCCATCTACGACAGCGAAGCGCAGACCTGGGAGCCGCGCCGCGTCTCATACGACGTGGCCGCGGTGCAGAAGCGCATCCGCCAGATGAATCTCCCCGAAAAACACGCGGCGAGGATCGCGGAGGGCTGGTAGGTAGTGTGGTAGTTGAATAGTCTGATGGTCTAATAGTCTTATAGCCGGATGGTTCAGGAGTTGAGGAGTTTTTGGGTACGGAACTTTTGACGGGAAGTATTCGTCTTGAGTGCGAGAAATCGCCTTCCTCTTGAAAGGAGAGAGACATGAAAAAGACCATCTTCGTGATCGCCGTTGCCTCTGTCTTGCTGGCCGCGTGCGGCAGTGCCTTGATGCCCGCCGCGACCGAGGCCCCGCTTGTCGAGGAATATTACGCGCCCGGCTATGGCGGGGGCGCGCCGGCCTATCCGATGGAAGCGCCTGCCATGCCCGCCGGTACCGCCGCGCCCGATTACGCCCGCCAGGCCGATGCGCTCGGCGGCGGGAACGCCGCGGCCGCCTCGGTCGAGCGGCTGGTCATTCAGAACGCCAGCCTGTCCGTGGTGGTGGCCGATCCCGAGGCCAAGGTCAAGGCCATCGAAGCCATGGCCGAAGAGATGGGCGGATACGTCGTCTCGACCAACGTGTACCAGACGTCCACGCAGGGCGGTGTGATCGTCCCCGAGGCGCAGATCACCGTCCGCGTCCCGGCCGAAAAGTTGAACGACGCGCTGGACGAGATCAAGGCCGACGCGGTCGAGGTGCAGTCCGAGAGCCGCTCCGGCGAGGACGTCACCGCCGCGTACGTGGACCTGCAGTCCCGCCTGCAGACCTACGAGGACGCCGAGGCGCAATTGCGCAAGATCCTCGAGGAGCAGTCCACCTCCGAAGAGGTGGTGAACATCTTCAACCAGATGATGTATTATCGCGAGCAGATCGAGTTGATCAAGGGCCAGATGAAGTATTACGAAGAGGCCGCCGCGCTCTCGGCCGTCAGCGTCACCGTCGTGGCCGAAGAGACCATCCAGCCGCTCGAAGTCCTCGGATGGGAACCGCAGGGCACCGCGCGCGACGCCGTCCAGAACCTGATCTACTTCTTCCAGGATTTCGTGGACTTCCTGATCTGGTTCGTGCTCAACTTCCTGCCCAAACTGCTGATGATCGCGCTGGTCTTCGGCGCGCCCATCTGGCTGACCGTCCGCGCCTTCCGCAACGCGGCCCGCAGGCGCAAGGCCAAACGGGAAGCCGAAGAGGCAAAAGGATAATCCCGCCGTCATGCCCCTCCCTCGAAAAGGGAGGGGTATAATTTTCTCACATGGAAAAATTCATCCAGCAGGCGCAGGCGCTCTTCAACGTCCACCTGACCGGGCGGCAGGTGATTTCGCTGATGACCTACGAGCGCGAACTGCTGGACTGGAACAAGCGCTTCAACCTGACCGCGATCCGCGACGCGGACGGAATCCGCACCAAGCATTTCCTGGACTCGCTCTCGTGCGTGCTGGCCTGGAAGGCGAATCCCCCCTCGCGTCTCGCGGACGTGGGGACGGGCGCGGGGTTCCCGGGCCTGGTGCTGAAAATCGTCTATCCCGCCATGCGCCTGACGCTGATCGAGTCGGTGGGGAAGAAGGCCAAATTCTGCCGCCACATGGTTGAGACCCTGAGCCTGGAGGGCGTGGAAGTGATCCACGGCCGCGCCGAGGACGTGGGCCGCGACAAGGGTCATCGCGAGAAATACGATTGGGCCGCGGCGCGCGCCGTCGCCAATTTGCGCGTGCTGAGCGAATACCTCCTGCCGCTGTTGAAGGTGGGTGGGACAATGCTGGCCCAGAAGGGCGAAAGCGGCCCGGCCGAGGCGCATTCCGCGGAGAAGGCGCTGAAGATCCTGGGGGGCAGAATCCGCCAACTCGTGCCGGTGACCCTGCCCGGGGTCGCGGAGGAACGCTATCTCGTGCTGGTGGACAAGGCCGCGGCCACGCCGCCGTCCTATCCGCGCAAGGCGGGCGTGCCGTTCAAAAATCCCCTGTAACTGAAACGCTCCCGCCGCCTCGGCGGCGCGGGGTCCGTGCAAGAGGCAATTATTCTTTCCGCTGGCCGCTCTTGAACAGGAAGTATTGCACCGCTTCCTCTTCGGGGTGAGGCACGTTCATCAACGCGAACATCGCCGCCAGTTCGCCGCGGTGGTGCGTGTTGTGGTTGGGGACGTGCGCCATGAATTGCCAAAGCGGCAGGCGGAACGTCTCGCCCTGAAAGTTGACGTAGGCAGTCTCCTGCTGGAGGCTTTGCTCGGTCTGCGCCGCGAGGAAGGCGCGCATCTGCCTTTCGACGCTCACCCAATTCTCCCGCACAGTTGCGAGGGTCGGAAAATCCTTCGGGTCGAGGTGCGCCTTCGGGGATTCACCGCCCCAGCGTTTCAGCCAGACCGTCTCCGAACTCATCATGTGCAGGAGCACGCCGTGGATGCTGTCCCAGGAATGTCCCTGTTTGCGGAAGATGCGTTCATCATCTAGCGACGCGGCAACCGCGAGATAACGCCTGTTTGCCCAGTAGTTGTAATCGTAAAGATGTTCGATGTAGGCCCTTAGGTCCATGAGGAATTCCTTTGTCTGAAAGCTGGAAGGTTTGAAGGTTGGAAGGTTCGAATGTTTAAACCTTCAAACCCCGCGTTTGCCTTTCTTCAGCATCTCGATTGTCTGCGCGACGCGGCGCAGGCGAGTCTCTTCCTTTTTGGCTTCGGTGATGAACCCGACGTATTCTCTCCTGTGCGAGTAAGCCAGGGAAGTGAAATACGCCTGCGCGGCTTTCTCCTTCTTGAACGCCTTCGCCAGTTCGGGCGGGATTTCGACCACGCGCGGCTCGGTATCCAACTCAACTGTTATTTGCACTTCATCGCCGAAGGTCTTACCGATCTGCTCGCGAATTCCCTTGAGGATGATCAGGATATGACTCGGTCCGCCCATGCGAGTCAATGTGCCGCGATAGGGGACGCCTTCGATCATGGCCTTGACCCTGGGCTTCTTCGCGCCGAAGGCCGCTTCCACATCGAAAGGGACTTCCACAAACGCGCCGCCTCCGCCCGCGTCGAGGATGGTCGCTGTGAAGGTGTGTTTTTTGGACACGGCATATCCTTTCATAAGCCGGGGAGTGAGCGCCTGCTCTTACAGTCCAATCAACTGGGCGATGTAATCGCGCAGCACGGTGAGCAGTATGGGGATGACCAGGGCGGAGCCGAACCAGGAAAGCGTGCCCGGTTCCCACGGCCAGGTGCGCGTACCCCGGAGGGCCGCCCTCTCATCCTGCAAGGCGCTGAGCATGTCGCGCAGGCCGGACGCCTGGGAATAATTCTCTGCCGCGAAGGCGGCGTGAATCCGCTGGTACATGGCTTCCATGCGCTCATCGGCTTCCCGTAGAACCTGTCTCTTTCTTGAGACCAATTGGCGGTTGACGCCAAACAGGGAGTAAAAGTAGACCAAAAGCACAACGAGCGCGACCGTTACGCCGGTCGCAAGCAGGCCCGATACTTCGTATGCGGTGGGATTAACGATAAGCGGAAGGACGGCGCTCGAAAAGAAACCCAACACGCCCACAATCGCCGTATAGTTCGAAAACGCGTACAACGGGTGGAGATCGAAGAGGTCAATCCGCTCCGCCTGCAGAAAGACCGAATGCATTAACTGTACCTGGCGGAATAGTTGAACGGCGGCGGGAACTATAAGCACGTTGGTCAGAATCCAGATCGTGATTCGAATCGGCGCGACGACATATTGCACGGGCGGCGCGACCAGCATATCCGCCTGGGCGGAACTCCATCCCCCAAAGATTCCGAAAACAACGGCAGGCAGGCCGATTCCCAGCGGGAGGGTGACAAAACGATAGCGCAATTCGGCAAAGGCGCGCTCATCGAGACCCAGATAAGGGCGATATTGATCCAGCGCCATGCCCGCCCTGCTCGACATGTGCCGCCACAGGACAAGCGTGATGATCACCCAAAGACTCGAGAATCCGAGATCCATGTTGACCGCGCCCCGGGGCAGGGCGCCGATATTCCAGGCATACAGATGCTGACCCAAACCGAGAATCCCGATGGTCAGAACATAGATCAGCCACGCGGGAATCGGGAGGCGATACAGCCAGTCAATGAAGGCGTGGAGAAAAAAGGGACGGTATGGAGGGGTGAATTGATTTTGGTCTGCCATGGCGAATGCCTCACTAAGATGTGGAACGGCGGGGAATGAAACGGGCGGGCGGAATGATTGCCCCATTAAACCACATTCCCCGCTCCATTTTCGTGCGATTCAACCCGCGCTGGAAAGGAACTTCCGAGTCGCTTCGATCTTGTCCTTCTCCACCTTCCCCGTGGACTCCCAATAATCGAGCATCTCGTTGATGGTCAACACCGCGTGCATGGAATAACCCGCCTGCGCCAGCGACTCCTTCGCGCCCGATTGGCGATCCACAAGCACAACCACATCCTTCACGACCAGTCCCGCGCCGGTCAACTTTTCGATGGCCTCGAACTTGCTCCCGCCGGTGGTGGCGAGATCGTCAATGACCACGACCGTCTCGCCCGCGTGATATTCGCCTTCGATCTCGGCCTTCGTGCCGTAGGACTTGGCCTCCTTGCGCGGGTAGATCATGGGATAGTTCCCTGCCAGGCTGATGGCCGTGGCAATGGGAATGGCCGCGTAGGGCAGGCCAGCCAAACGGTCGAAGATGAGGCGTTGCAAGATGAGGAGATAGGCTTCGGCAATTTGTTGAAGCAATTTGGGATAGGTGATGATCTGGCGCAGGTCAATGTAGATGGGAGATTTGAGTCCCGACTTGAGGGTGAACTCGCCGAATTTGATACAGCCTGCGGAGAGGAGTCCATCAGCGAGGGAAATGAGGCGGGGATCAAGTTGAGTCATGGCGAAACCTTATAATTGGACGCGGACGAGCACGGAAAACGCGGAGAATTCTGTGTTCATCCGCGTCTATCCGCGTTCTCCGCGTCCCATTTGCATTCTGATTTGCAGAATTTGATCGCGTATCTCCGCCGCGGCGAGACCTGGATTGGCCGCCCGCGCGATGCCGCGTGAGACGTTGATCAGCGCCCCCTTGCCGTCTTCCCGCAGGCCCGCCCTCAAAGCGGACTCCAGATCCCCGCCCTGCGCGCCGACGCCGGGTACGAGGAACCACAGGCCGGGCGCGGTCTCGCGCACGCGGGCGAGGGTCTCAGGGTAGGTCGCGCCGACGACGAGGCCGATGTTGTTTTTGGTGTTCCAGGTTTGGGCGAAGTGGGCGACATACAGATATAACGGGACTACCACAGACGACAGACGACCGACCGCGGTCTGTAGTCCGTCGTCCGCGGTCACCAATAAGTCCTGCAAATCACCCGCGCCGGGATTCGATGTCTTGCACAACAGAAAAACGCCCTTCTCCTGATTTTGGATGAACGGTTCTATCGAGTCCCTTCCAAGATAGGGTGACAACGTGATGGCGTGCGCGCCGAGGTTCTCGAACGCGGATTTGGCATATGCCTCCGCCGTGGAGGCGATGTCGCCGCGCTTGGCGTCGAGGATGACGGGAATCATCGAGCCGAGGCGGTTCGACTGTTCCTGAATGCCCTGGATGACCTGCCTGAGCGCGGTCCAGCCGTCCGCGCCGAAGACCTCGAAGAAAGCCGCGTTGGGTTTGAACGCCGCAGCGTAGGACGCGGTCTGTTTGACGAGATTCAGGCAGAAGTCCCGCGCGGACGCGGCAGAGGGGCCGGGGAGGTCGGAGACGTGCGGGTCGAGTCCGACGCACAGAAGCGAGGAACAGTCGTCGACGCGTTTTTCGAGGAAGGAGAAGAAGGTTTCCATGTTTTCAGAGTTTCATGTTCCATGTTTCAAGTTCCACGTTACCATAAAACCTGGAATGTGGAACTTGAAACGTGAAACTCAGGCTTTGCCCAACACCATCGCCAGCAACGCCATTCTAACGTATAACCCGTACTCCATCTGGCGGAAGTACGCGGCGCGGGGATCGTCGTCGAAGTCGGGGCTGATCTCGCCGACGCGCGGGAGCGGGTGCATGACGATCATATCCTGTTTGGCGGACTTCATGATGGCGGGATCGATCACGTACGCGCCCTTGACCTTCTCGTAATCGGCGGGATCCTCGAAGCGCTCCTTCTGGACGCGGGTGACGTACAGCACGTCGGTTTCGGGCAGGACCTCCGCGAGGTTCGCGTGTTCGGTCTGCTCGACCTTCTTGGCTTTGAGTTCCTGAATGACCTCGGCGGGCATGCGCAGGATGTCGGGCGAGACGTAGTGGAGTTTCACTTTATACAACGAGAGCAGACGCGAGAGCGAATGCACCGTGCGTCCGTATTTCAAATCGCCAAGCATGGTGACGGTCAGGCCGTCGAGGTGGCCGAGTTCCTCGCGGATGGTGAGGGCGTCCAGCAGGGCCTGCGTGGGATGCTCGCCGACGCCGTCGCCCGCGTTGATGACGGGCTTGCGCGCGGCTTTGGCCGCGATGGCGGCCGAACCCGTTTCGGGATGGCGAAGCACGATCACGTCCGCGTAACATTCGAGCGTACGCACCGTGTCCGAAAGACTCTCGCCCTTGGTCACCGACGAGTACTTCACCTCGTTGATCGGGATGACCGAGCCGCCCAGCCGTTCCATGGCGGCGGTGAACGACGACGAGGTGCGCGTGGAAGGCTCGTAAAAAAGATTGGCAAGGATCTTTCCCTTGAGCAGGTCGAACGTGCCGACGCGCTCGACCATGGTGCGCATCTCGTGCGCCACGGCGAAAACGTATTCCAGGTCTTCGCGGTTGAACTGCTTGACCGAGATGATGTCCTTGCCGTACCAGGGCGCGGTGCGCTGGTCGCCGAAGGGCAGGTGGGGGTTATTGGGTTGGGTGGGCATGTGTTAGTCTCCTGGTCTGATAGTCTGATGGTCGGATAGTCTTGTAGTCTGATGGTCGTTGGTCGTCGTGGTCTTTTGGGTGATCGGGACTCGGGTTGCAGGCTGGGGGCGAATCCCGTTTAATCACATTTTCTACAATTCATCTTTTCTCCGCTCGGGCTCGCGTAACGGTGAGGCTGGTCGCTGTTTCGAGAGGCATGTTCTTATTTACTTTGGCTCAACTCCTCATACACTTCCTGTACGTCTCTCATCACAACACTCTCGGGAACTCCCAATTGAGTTCTAAGAGACAGGAACTCATCATATGAATTGCACATGTCAATTTGAGTCGCCTCTATACAATCATAAACGTGTTGCGAAACCACATCAATAATCCGCCAAACTTTTTGAGTTTCTTCCTGTTCCATAACAACAATAAAGTCATCATTCCATCCAATCCATACTATTTGTGAAGCAAGCGTCTCTGTCTCATACATTCCATCAGGAACACGTTTAGATGGAGCGAAAACTACAAAGCCAAATCTATTTCTCTCCTGCGCAAGTTCATAACCCGAGACTATTTCTACAGGCATCCTCACAAATAATTCTTGCGGGTCTTTTGCAGTAAAAAAAGATATTATTCTCCTATAACTGAGTGAACATGAGGACAAGAACAACGAGAGAAATGCAACTACAACAATAATCTTTTTCATTTACGCTCTCACATTCTTCCCATACCCTGCCTCGACGAGGATCTTCCCATCGCGGTAAGCTTCGCGTCCGCGCAACACGATCTTATGCACGCGTCCCTTCACCTTCCAGCCCTCGAAAGGAGTCCAGCCGCAGCGGGTGAATTGGTTCGCGGCTTTGATGTCGTATGTCGCGTTTTCGTCCACTTCGATCCACGTTTCGGATTGTTCGGGGAGGTGGAAGATGCGGCGCGGGTTGGTGTACATTTTTTGGATGATGTCAGGAATCGTTAATCGGGATTCGGAAACGGCGGTGAGCAAGAGGGGCAAAATCGTTTCGAGACCGGGGAAGCCTGGCGGAGGAGTTTCTGAATCCTTTTCCGCGAGCGTGTGCGGAGCGTGGTCGGTGGCGAAGCAGTCAATGACATCGAGATTCGCCCAGAGCGCGTCCACATCACCTTGAGTGGCAAGGCGCGGGCGGACTTCGAGTCTGCCCTCACCCCTGCGCCCCTCTCCCGTTGGGAGAGGGGATGGGGGTGAGGGGGAAGTAAGAAACAAATGATGCGGGCACACCTCGCACGTCACTTTGATTCCCTTTTCCTTCGCGGCTTTGATGAGCAGGACTTCTTCTTTCAATGAAATGTGCGCAATGTGAACGGGACGGTCATAGATGGCGGCGAATAAAATCCCCGCCGCCATGGTTCGGGATTCGGAGTGCAGGACGATGGGATATTCTTTTGGGTATTTCTCGAAATGCGGCATCCAGAGAGTCATGTCGTCGAGGCGGAGTTCGCCGAAGGTGGAGTCAAGGTACATTTTCAATCCGGCAGCGCGTAGGGGCAGACCTGCGTGTCTATCCCAATGCGCGTTGTCCGGTCCCGCGCCGATAAATTGGGCATAGTCGCAGCGGGCTTTTTGTTTCGCGGCACCAAGGGCGAGATCAAGGGTCGCGGCGTCGAAGATGGGAGGCCTGGTGTTGGGCATGGCCAGGATCATGGTCACGCCGCCAGCCAGCGCAGCTTGGGTGGCGGTATCCCAATCTTCCTTGTGGGTCTGTCCGGGTTCGCGGACGTGGACGTGAGGGTCAATGAGGCCGGGGAGTTTGAGCATAGTCTCTTTTCAAATCTGTTGCCAAAAGGCACACAAAAGGTTACAATTGGGCAATGAAGTACTTTTCATGGAATGAAGAAAAGAATGAGTTACTGAAAACCGAACGCGGCCTTTCCTTTGAGGAAGTTGTCTTTTATATTGACATGGGTTTCCTGTTGGATGTTCTGGAGCATCCCAATCAGGAAGAGTATCAGGGCCAAAAGATATTTGTAGTGCAGATCGAAGAGTATGTTTACCTGGTTCCTTTCGTCGAAAGTGAGCATGAGATCTTTTTGAAGACAATCATTCCAAGCAGGAAAGCGACCAAACGGCATTTGAAAGGAAGTGAAGAATGACCAAACTAAAACTCGAACAAGACGAACTCGAATTGCTGGTTGCTTATGAGCAGGACGAGTGGAAGTCTGCCAGAAATGTAAAAGAACAAAAAGAAAAATACCGAGCCTATGCGCGCGCCACTTTCAAAAAGGACAGGCGGGTTAACATCCGCATTTCGTCGAAGGACCTGATGAGTTTACAGAAGCGCGCCATTCGTGAGGGCGTTCCCTATCAAACACTGATTGCCAGCGTATTGCACAAATATGCCAGTGGAGGTCTGGTCGAAAGATAGATTTCAATGTGCAAAAAAAGAGAGCCGCTAAAAGCGACTCTCAGGGCTTTGAAAATAGGAGACAGGCACTCCAACAAAGTGCGGGCAGATCCGTCGTTTGGGTAAAGCATGTCCAGACATTGCGGCGAATTTTACGCCGATTCGCGGAGATGTCAAGGGCGGGATGACGCCGCGAAACGGGGACAAACCCCGGCCCGCGCGCGACGCGGGGCGTCCCAAAAAGGGATGACAATCGTCACTCAAGTCGAGGGGATGCGGATGATATAATCCCGCGCATCATTTTCGCAAGGAGATAGCAAGATGGCATATCAGCATGTCAAAGTCCCCGCGGGCGGGGCGAAGATTTCAATTCAGAATGGGAAGTTACAGGTTCCAGACAACCCCATCATCCCGTTCGTGGAAGGCGACGGTACCGGCCGCGACATCTGGCGCGCCTCGGTGCGCGTGTTCGACGCGGCGGTCGCGAAGGCGTACGGCGGCAAACGAAGAATCCACTGGATGGAAGTATACGCGGGCGAGAAGTCGTTCAAGATGTTCCAGACCTGGCTTCCAGACGAAACCACCGAGGCCTTCAAGGAATTCCTGGTGGGGATCAAAGGCCCGCTGACGACACCCATCGGCGGCGGAATTCGTTCGTTGAACGTGGCGCTTCGCAAAATTCTCGACCTGTACGTGTGCCAGCGCCCGGTGCGTTATTACAACGGGGTGCCTTCTCCCGTTAAGCACCCAGAATATGTGGACATGGTTATCTTCCGCGAGAATACGGAGGATATATACACGGGCATCGAGTTCCAGTTCGGGACGGAAGAGAACCAGAAGTTCAAGGACCTGTTCAAGGAATCCTTCCCGAAGGAATATACGAAGATGCGCTTCCCCGATACGGCGGGCATCGGCTTCAAACCCGTGTCCGTCGAAGGGACCGAGCGCCTCGTGCGCGCCGCCATCACATGGGCGTTGAAAAACAAGCGCAAGAGTTTGAACCTGGTTCACAAGGGCAACATCATGAAGTTCACGGAAGGCGCGTTCAAGGACTGGGGTTACACCCTCGCCAAGCGCGAGTTCCGCGACCAGATCGTCACCGAGCGCGAGACCTGGATTCTCGGCAACAAGGAAGCCAACCCGAATCTGAGCGTGGAAGAGAATGCCAGAATGGTTGACCCGGGCTTCGATATGATGTCACCCGCCCAGCAGAACGACATCAAGCAGGAAGTGGAAGAGGCGCTGAAGTTGTGGCCGACTCACGGCGACGGCAAGTGGAAGAGCAAGTTGCTCATCAAAGACTCCATCGCCGACGTGACCCTGCAGTTCGTGCTCATCCGCCCGCGCGATTACGATGTGATCGCCACCATGAATCTGAACGGCGATTACCTGTCCGATGCGCTGGCCGCGCAGGTGGGCGGCATCGGCATCGCGCCGGGCGCGAACATCAACTACGTGACCGGTCACGCCATCTTCGAGGCGACACATGGCACCGCGCCAAAGTACGCTGACCTCGATAAAGTGAACCCCGGCTCGGTCATTCTTTCGGGCGAGATGATGCTCCGTTACATGGGCTGGACCGAGGCCGCGGACTTGATCGTCAAGGGCATGGAAGGCGCGGTCGCGGCGAAGACTGTGACTTATGACTTTGCACGTTTGATGGAAGGCGCACAGGAAGTGAAATGTTCCGAGTTCGGAGACGCGATCATCCACTGGATGGATAAGACGCCGCCTGCGGCGAGAGTTAAAGGCAAAAAGACGAAGGTCGCAATGAAGAAACCCGTAGTGAAGAGATCGCTATCCAAGAAATAGATCAAACACAGCAGGTCGGGACTTCTACATCCCGACTTGCTGTTTATAATTACTTTATGAATCAACAGATGCATCAAGAGCAAGAGAAAACTATCATTGAATACCCTTACAGGCCATTTGGTTGGCTTATTGTTACATCAAAGCGGCTCATCTTCAGAAAGATCCCGTTTTGGATTAACACCTTCACAGGGATAATTCAACTTTCGGACATAAAAAGTGTCGAGTTAATAAAAAACAGATCTTTATTTGCTGTTCCCCAGCTTGAATTTACTCATTTAGACTCGACACATAGGTCAGTCATAACAACTAAAATATATCTTCCTGGTCTTGCGACAAGAATAGGGATAGAAATGTCAAAGGGGGTTACGCCCGAATCTCTGCATGAAACAATTGTTGAGTTGCTCAAACCCTTCCGCCTTCTAGATAAACCTGTTTCTCAGCAGGGACGCGATGCTTGAAACAGTCAAACAAACCCAGCCATTGGTCAAACGTCAGTTGAGTCGGCGCGGCATTCAGCGGGAATCCAAAATGGTGTGATAGGCGTTTCCACTGTTCATAAGTGAAAATCGGCTTGAAAGCCAGTTTCAGGCTTTTCTTCCATCTCCCAAATCCAAAGCGAACAAAGCGACGATAAATGACAGCATTTTCTTCGCTAACCAAAGGCGGGGAACGTTTTTGAATTTGCAAGAGTGCGGAGTCCACGCTGGGCATGGGGTCGAAGTCTGTTCTTCGCAGGTGACGGACGATTCGAAAGTCGAACCAGGGTTTCGTCAAGACCGAGAAAAGGGTCTCATTTGGAACGCCCGAAAATTTCCCTGCCGCCTCTCTCTGCATGATCAAATACGCCTCGCATGGATTTGGAGGTAGATAGAGAATCTTGCGGACGATGTCAGCGGTTATGTTGTACGGAATATTGGCGAATATTTTGTATTCTCTATCTGTGATGCGATAATACAGGAAATCACCTTGTACGATCTGAACATTTTCAACCTTCCTAAATCGCTGGCGCAATCCTTGCACAAGCCGCGGGTCTTTTTCGATGGCAATTACCTGGCGTGCGGCACGGGCTAGTTCCGCAGTGATGATTCCGCACCCCGGGCCGATTTCGTAGACAGTGTCAGACGGCCCAATGGAACTTGCATCGAGCAGTTCGCGCACGAGTTTTGAACTTCTGAGAAAGTTTTGCGCAAGGGGAATACGATTATGCGGCTTTTTTGCCATGTTTCACCTCTTTTCAGTTCAGGGGCAAAACGAAAACGCGAGGTCATGCCGATCTCCGTGCACTGCCTCGCGTTCCTGGCAAAAAACATGAATCCGCGACCCTATCGCGGATTCATGGCCTGTGTGCGATTAACTATTTTTACTTACAAGGGGATGTGCCGCGAATGAGGTGGGCAAAGCGTGGAGACCTTTCCACATGTCGTTCGCGGATTCGAATCGTCATAGTGATTTGCATTTTACCACCAACAGCAAACGATTGCTACGGCGTCGCGGTTGGGATTGGCGTCGGCGGGACGAAGAGCGCGGCGGCTTCCTCCGCCGTTTGCGGCATGCCGTTCATGATCCAGCGAATCCACACCTCAATCACATTCGGTTTGAGGGTGCTCTTGGGCGGCATGACGCCGATGATCTCCTCGCCGTTCTCGTCGAGGATGGGGTGTTCCTGGATGACCTGCAACAGGTAGGAGTTCTCGTCACCGGCGATGATGTTGTTATCTTTGTTCTCGCCCGTTGTAAGAATCTCCTCGTAGGTCGTCATCAGGTAATCGTTGTTGTCTTTCCCTGCGCGGTGACAGGAGACGCAGTAGCGCTTGACGATGGGCGCGATGTGCACGTCATAGGAGGGCACTTCGCCGTCGGCAAGCGGAGGAAATAACGGTTCGAGTTTCGGCGCTTCGAATCGGTCGTCCCACATGTAGCGCATGAAGATGACGATGTAATCTATCTCGCTCTTGGACAGTCCCTCGGGATTGTAGGCCTTGCCGAAGGGATTCATGCCCGCGTCCGGGCGGCCGTAGGCGATGATCTCGGCCATCGAGGCGTCGTTGACCGTGTACAGTACGTCGCGGCTGTTGATGGGACTGATCTCCTCGCCTTCGAGTCCCTCCACGCCTTCGATGACGGTGACCTTACCGTCGTCGCCGTGGCATTCGACGCAATGGACCGAGTACAGGTCCTGGCCCGCGGTGATCTGGTCCACGAGAGTGACGGCGACTTCGGTCTCTTCTTCGGCGGGCGCGGGGGCGAGCGCGAGCACCGCGGCGGTGAATCCGATCATCGAAACGGCGGCCAGGCCCGAGGTCCAGGCCATGATGCGGACGGCATTCTGTTTGAGAAAATATCCCATGGCAATCAGCGCGGCCATGGTCACGCCGGGGATGAGCAGTCCCGCGACAGCCTGGAGTGTGCCGATCAGGGTCGAGCCGTCTTCCGAGACGGTGGGGATATCCGCGATCAAGGTGAGCAGGACGATGTTCACCACCAGGATGCCCATGACCGTAAGCGGCAACATGCGGCGGGTATAGTAACGATGCGGGGATTTGTCAATGAACGGGAGCAGGGTAAGCAGAAGAATGGCGAGACCGGGCACGACCACGGTGGCGATCCATTCGATCTTGCCGAGCACCGGAATCTGCCCGTAGAGCGCGAGAAACTTGAAGAGGAAAAGGAAGTACCACTCCGGGCGCGGGACGTAGGAGGTGTCGCTGGGATCGGCCTTGGGTGAGTTCTCCACACCGACAAAGGTGGCGAGCAGGATGAGCAGGACGAAGATGCCCAGCGAGACGATGAGATCCTTGAAAATGCTGTCGGGCCAGAAGCGCTCGCCGCGCTGGAGTTCGCGCTCGTATTTTTCGTTGATCTGTTTTTTTGTTTCGTCGTTCATGCTTTGCATTCCTTCGGGGAGGGAAAGCGCGAGGTTTCTTTCATCTTTCTTCTTTCACGCCGAAGAAAGATGAAAGACGAAAGAAGATTAATCCTCTTTCGTTGGGTAATGCGACTCGCCGTGCTTGATGATGAGATACAGGTGCACGCCGATGAGTCCGGCGAGGACGGCGGGAAGCATCCAGATGTGGGCCGCGAAGAAACGCTGGAGCGTGAGCGCGCTCAGGTCCGGGCCGCCGCGCAGGGACTTGAGGATGAACTCGCCCAGGAAGGGGACCGTCCCCGCGATCTGCGTCCCGACCGTGGTGGCCCAGTAAGCCATCTGATGCCACGGCAGGAGGTAGCCGGTGAAGCCCATGCCGAGCGTGACGAGCAGGAGACCGACGCCGATCAGCCAGGTCAGTTCGCGCGGATATTTAAACGAGGCGGTCACAAAGACGCGCAGCATGTGGATGAATACGACCAGCACCATCAGAGACGAGCCCCAGTGATGGATGCCGCGAATCAACCAGCCGAAGGCCACGCCGTTCATAATGTATTGCACCGAGTCGTAGGCGTGATCGGGGGAGGGGGTGTAATAAACGGTGAGAAAGATACCCGTTAATCCCTGCAAGATGAAGAGGAACAGGCTGGCCGAGCCGAGCGTATTCCACCAGTTGCCTCGCGGCTCGGGGCGGTCGAGCAGGTTCGTGTACATGCCGCTCAGGTTGAGGCGTTCATCCAGCCAGCCGAAGGTTTTTTTCCACAGGTTCGCCATGTCAACCCTCTCTCACTTCGACCGGGACGATGGTGACCGTGCCGTCTTCGGCGACTTCGAACTCGAAGCGTCCCAGCGGTTCGGGCGGGGGACCGTCGAGCACTTTCCCCTCTTTGGAGAACTTCGCATCGTGGCAGGGACACAGGTACGCGTCCGCCTCGGCGCTCCAGTTCACGCGGCAGGAAAGGTGGGTACAGCGGCTCGAAAGGATGAGGATATCCTTCGGGTCCTCCGACCGCCGCAAAACGAATCCGCCAAAACTGCTGGCGGTGCGCTCCCAGCCGTTGACGCTCGTCAACGTGAACGAAAACGGATAGGGCGTGCCGACCGGGATGTCTTCCAGTTTGCCCACGGCGACGGGCTTCCCTGCCTTGTTCTCGCGCAGGGCGGGGTCGATCAAATAACCGATGGCGGGAATCCCCAGGACCAGGCCGATCGCGCCCCCGATCGCGGCGGCCGCGGCCTTGATGAAATCCCGTCGGCTTACAGAGTCGGACATGGCAACTCCCTTACCAGGTATGTGAGTCTCCTCGCAACGAGAGGCCAATTCGATTAGAATAGGCCACGTGCAATTTTACATTCTGGATTATACGGGTCAAGCCCCTCTTTTTTAGAGGAAGTGTGGAACGAAAAAACCATGAGTATTGTCACTTTTACCATAAAAAACCTGAATGAGATAATGGAACATCTTCCCAAGGTGAATCCTTCAAGGAGGCTTCGATGGGCTTGAAGAGAAACGTCAGCCTGCCCACGGCCCTGCGCTACAAGGGACAGGGACCCATGCTGACCTTCGTCCTGCACCGCATCGGCGGGCTGGGCATGGCGATCTTCATCACTGTTCACATCCTGGCATCGTTCCTGGGCGGGGACATCGGCGGGTTTTTGAACGACATTTACGAGCATTGGCTCTTCCAGATCTTCATATTCTTCTGTGTGCTGTTCCACGCCGTCAACGGACTGCGCATCACCATCCTGGACCTGTGGCCGAAACTGCTCGAACATCAACGCGAGGCCATCTGGGTGGAATGGGCGGTCTTCCTGCCCCTGTACGGCATCGCGGTCGTCGTCATCCTCCAGACGGCGCTGGGAGGTTAGCATGGCGACGAAATCTAGAAGTCTTCCCCTCTCGAAGCGCGGACTCAATTTCGAAATGCTGATGTGGATCTTCACGCGTCTCACCGCGCTGGCAATGTATGCGTTGATCCTGTTTGCCATCATCGGCGCGCTGGTGATGGGCGCGCGCGAGCAGATGAATTTCGCGGACGTGATGCGCTGGGGCTTCATGCCCAACTCGACCCACGTCCAAAGCACGGACGTGCCAGACCTCGAGCCGTGGTCCATGCCGTTTTGGAGATTGACCGCCAGCGCGCTGTTACTGGTGGCGGTGGCGCACGGCGTGCATGGACTGGTGGTCATCGCGGACGATTACATCGTCACACCGCGCGGGCGGAATATCGTCCGTCTCATCAGCATCGCGTTCATGCTCACGATGATGGGCATCGGGCTCTACATCCTCTGGACCTTGTAGATGACAAAAGAGATTTAAAATGACAGGCATCTTACAACAAGATTCCTCACCAGCACCCCTAATCCAGCCCATCGAATCAATCGCGGCTCCTCCCTCAGTAAAGAAATCGAACAAGGTTTTGTGGTTGGGCATAGGCGGCGGATTGCTTGTCGTTTGCCTTTGCGTTGTTCTTTGCCTGGCACTGGGTGGAACGAGTTTACTGAAAGTCTGGCAGGAGAGAGAACCTGTTACTGAAGTGATTGACTCGTTTATGCGCGCAATGGTTGAGAGAGATACCGAAAGGGCATTTGCATTATTCTCAACCCGCGCCAGACGCCAGATAAAAATAGATTCCTTGGAAGAAATGCTAGCAGGTAATAACTACGCCCTTTTTGAGGGCTACCAAAGCGTAACGATTCAGAATATCAACATCACTACAGGAGTCAATACAAATCCCGATGTGCCGCAGGGTCTGGTGGCAAAGGTTGATGGAATAGTTACATACAGCGGCGGTTTTACTGGCAGTTTCAACGCAGTGCTGGAAAGAGAAGGCGATCATTGGGCCCTGGATGCGATCAACATTAATATTCCGCCAAACAAGATTCAACCATAGAAAAATTGGATTGAGGAGTTATCCCTTTCATGCCAAATGTTCATCAATTTGAAGTATTAGTCGTCGGCGCGGGCGGCGCGGGACTCATGGCTGGACTGTACGCCTCGCGCACCGCGAAGACGGCGGTCATCAGCAAACTGTATCCCACGCGTTCGCACACGGGCGCGGCGCAGGGCGGAATCAGCGCGGCGCTCGGCAACCTCGAGGAAGACCGCGTCGAATGGCACACCTACGACTCGGTCAAAGGCTCGGATTATCTCGGCGACCAGGACGCCATCCAGTTCATGTGCGAGGAGGCCCCGCAGGCCATCCTCGAACTCGAACACATGGGACTGCCCTTCGACCGCACGCCCGACGGCCGCATCTCCCAGCGGCCGTTCGGCGGTCACACCAACAACGAGACCGGCAAGCCCGTCCGGCGCGCCTGTCACGCCGCGGACCGCACCGGTCACATGATCCTGCAAACGCTGTATCAGCAGTGCTTGAAGAATAACGTCACGTTCTTCGATGAATATCAGGTATTGGACTTATTGCTCGTGGATGGAAAAGCCGCGGGCGCTGTGGCGGTGGAACTCGCCACAGGTGAACTGCATACTTTCCACGCGAAGGCCGTCATCTTCGCCACGGGCGGACATGGCCGCATCTTCGAAGTGACCTCCAACGCGTACGCCTACACGGGCGACGGGGCGGCGATCTTCCTGCGCCGCGGCCTGCCCCTCGAAGACATGGAATTCTTCCAGTTCCATCCGACGGGCATCTACAAACTCGGCATCCTCATCACCGAAGGCGTGCGCGGCGAGGGCGGAATCCTCATCAACGGCGCGGGCGAACGCTTCATGCCGAAATACGCGCCGACCGTCAAGGACCTGGCCTCGCGCGACGTGATCTCGCGTGCGATCTACACAGAAATCCGCGAGGGCCGCGGCGTGAACGGACAGAACTACGTCTGGCTGGACGTGCGGCCTGAATCGGTCATCAAATACGCCGCGCTGGACGGGCGCACGAATCCCGACGGCTCGCCGTACCTCGTCACCGCGGAGCAATTGCTGGCGAAACTGCCCGACATCGTGGACTTCAACCGCGTCTACCTCGGCATCGACCCGATGACGCAGATGATGCCCATCCAGCCGACCGCGCATTACACGATGGGCGGCATCCCGACGAACAAATACGGCGAAGTGGTCATTGACGACAGGAATACGGTCTTCCCCGGACTGTACGCCGCGGGCGAGTGCGCGTGCGTTTCGGTGCACGGCGCGAATCGTCTCGGCACGAATTCCCTGCTCGACCTGGTCGTCTTCGGAAAACACGCCGGTCTCAAAGCCGCCGAATACGTGAAAAACACCGAATGGCCGAACCTGCCCGCCGACGCGGAGGCAGACTCACGGTCCCAGTTCGAAGCGCTCAGGAACGGATCGGGCAGGGAGAACGCGTTCGACATTTCCACCGAGATGAAGAAGGTCATGTTCGACGACGTCGGAATCTACCGCAATGAAAAAGGGATGCGGGCCGCGCTCGAAAAGGTCCGCGAGTTGAAGGAACGTTACAGGCAAGTCAAAGTGACGGACACGGGCAGGATCTTCAACACCGAAATGTTGAACGCCTGGGAACTCGGCAACATGCTCGACATCGCGGAAGCGGTCACCGAATGCGCGTTGAACCGAACCGAATCGCGCGGCGGACATTCGCGCGAGGACTTCCCGAACCGCGACGATGTAAACTGGCTCAAGCACACGCTCGTGCGGAAGAAGGATGGTCGTACGGTGATCGACTACAAGCCTGTTGCGATCACGAAATACCAACCCAAAGCGCGCGTTTATTAGTGAGGCAGCAATGCAGGTAACACTGAAAATCTTCCGCTACAACCCCGAAGTGGACAAGACCTTCCACTACGAGACCTACACGCTCGAGGCGCAGGAGACCGACCGCGTGCTGGATTTGCTGGAGCATGTGAAGGGTTACAACGACGGCACGCTTTCCTTCCGCCGTTCGTGCGCGCACGGCGTGTGCGGCTCGGACGCCATGCGCATCAACGGCCAGAATCGCCTGGCCTGCAAACTTTTGGTGCGCGACGTGGGCGACAGGATCACGGTCGAGCCGTTGCTCGGCTTGAAAGTCGTCAAAGATTTGATCGTGGACATGGAACCGTTCTTCGACAATTACAAGAAGGTCCTGCCCTGGTTCATCAACGACTCCCCGCTTCCCGCGGACGGGAAGGAGCGCCTGCAATCCCCCGAGCAGCGCGCCCGCTTCGACGAGACCACGAAATGCATTTTGTGCGCGGCATGTACCACCTCCTGCCCCTCGTTCTGGGCCAGCGACGATTACCTCGGTCCCGCCGCGCTGGTGACCGCGCACCGCTTCATCTTCGACAGCCGCGATGAGGCCGCAAGCGAACGCCTGCATATCATCAGCGAGACCTCTGGCGTGGCGCGCTGTCACACGGTATTCAACTGCACCATGGCCTGTCCGCGCGAGATTCAGATCACAAAGGCCATCGGCGAGTTAAAGATGGCGACGATTACGGGGAAGATCGAGTAGTTGGTAATTGGTAAATGGTAATTGACAGGCCGCGTGAGGAGCGCGGCCTGTTGCTTTGGAGTACAATCGGCGCCGGAGGGAAGCATGTCATCCAACGACAAATACATCCTCGCCATTGACCTCGGCACGTCAGGTCCGAAAGTCGCATTATTTTCCGCACAGGGGGAAATGCTCGGCAGTGAATTCGAGGAGGTTCGTCTCCAACTTTTCAACGATGGCGGCGCGGAACAATCGCCAGATGAGTGGTGGGAAGCGATAGACAAAGCCGCGCAGCGACTCCTCGCCCGCGGCCTCGCTCCAGCCGAGGACATCGTCGCGGTCTCCTCCACCGGCCAATGGTCGGGAACGGTGGCGTTGGACGCGGACGGGAACGCGCTCGGCAACGCGGTCATCTGGATGGACTCGCGCGGCGCGCCGTACATCCACCAGATCGCGGGTGGTCCGCTCTCGGGCTACGCGCCGGACAAACTCCTCAAGTGGATTCAACGCACCGCCGGCGCGCCCGCCATCTCGGGCAAAGACCCGATCGCCCACATCCTTTTCCTGAAACACGTCCGCCCCGAAATCTACCAGCGCACGCACAAATTCCTCGAGCCGATTGACTACATCGGATTCCGCCTGACGGGACGGATGGCCGCCTCGTTCGACTCGATCACGCTCCACTGGCTGACCGACAACCGCGACATCTCGAACGTGAAATACGACGACGGCCTCATCCGCCTCACGGGACTCGACCGCTCGAAACTTCCCGACCTTCAAGCGGCCAACTCGATCCTCGGCCCCCTCCACGCGGACGTGGCGCGCGCCTGGGGCTTGCGCGCGGACGTGAACGTGGTGGTCGGCTCGCCTGACATTCATTCCGCCTCCATCGGGTCGGGAGCCGTGCGCGATTTCGAGTCACACGTTTACATCGGGACATCCTCGTGGCTGACCTGTCACGTCCCGTTCAAGAAGACTGACATCTTCCACGGACTGGCCTCGCTCCCGTCCGCCATCCCCGGGCGATATTTGCAGACCAACGCGCAGGAATGTGCGGGCGTCTGCCTGACGTTCCTGCGCGACAACGTACTCTTTCACAAGGACGCGCTCGGCGGCGGCGAAAAACCGAAGAACGCCTACCGCCTCTTCGACGAGATCGTCGCCAACATCCCCGCAGGCAGTGGACGCGTCCTGTTTCTGCCCTGGCTCTACGGCGAGCGCGCCCCCATTGACGACCGCTACGCGCGCGGCGGGTTCTTCAACCTGTCGTTGTCGTCCACGCGCGGGGAGATGGTACGCGCCGTCTTCGAGGGCGTAGCGTTCAACTCGCGCTGGCTGTTGAAATACGTGGAGATCTTCAACGGCCGCCGTGCCGAAGCGGTGAACATGGTCGGTGGCGGCGCCAAATCGGACATTTGGTGCCAGATCTTCGCGGACGTGTTCGACCGTCCCATCCGCCAGATGAAGGACCCCATCGAGGTCAACGTGCGCGGGGCGGCGTTGCTGGCGTCCGCGGCGCTGGGATCCATCCAATACGAGGAGATCGGCGCGCACGTCCCTGTGGCAAAGACGTATCAGCCGAATCCCGAAAACCGCAAACTCTACGATGAATTGTTCAAAGAGTTCGTGGCGATTTACGAAAGCAACAAAAAGATTTTTGCGCGGCTGAACCGCGTCGCTTAGTTGGTTGAGTAGGGCAGGTGTTTGTCCTGACCATATCGAAACCAACAAGTTCCATACAAACAATTGTTTCTCGAAATCTGGTGGTCTCGATACGGCCTCGACTTGCACTCGGCCTACTCGACCACCGTTCGGAGCATCCCATGAGTCTCAAAGACCTCTTCTTCAAACAAGCCGAAAAAGTCCTCAAAGCCGTCCCTGGCGTCAGCCAAAAAATCGAAAAAGAATATGACGGCATGATGGACGGGCTGGAAAGTTCAGTCAAGCCGTACAAGGGAAAATTCGCCGCGTTCACGCGCATCCCTGAAACGGGACGCGCCCGCGCGGATATTTTGCGCGACATGCAAGCCATGCGCGACCTCGAAGAGGAAACCTGGAAGGGCGGTTTCATCTCGGGCGCGGTCTATCACGGCGACCAGGAGCACATCGAGTTTTTGAATCAAGTCTACGCACTGAACTCGCAAGCCAATCCCCTCCACGCGGACGTGTGGCCGAGCGCGACGAAATTCGAAGCCGAGATCGTGGCGATGACCGCCTCCATGCTCGGCGGGGCTTCGGCTACGGGTCTCGATACGGATCGAGAAAAGCACTCGATCCTACTCGACCCTCCGCTCAGCACACAGGATGTCCACGGCACGGTCACATCGGGTGGGACGGAGTCCATCATGCTCGCCATGAAAACCTATCGCGATTGGGCGCGTGAGACGAAGGGCATTACCAAACCTGAGATGATCGTCCCCATCACCGCGCACGCCGCGTTTGACAAGGCCAGTCAGTATTTCAACATCAAGACCGTCCACATTCCCATTGACGAAAATTTCCGTGCGGACGTGAACGCCGCGAAGAAAGCCATCAACAAAAACACGATTGTCATCGTCGGCTCCGCGCCTTCCTTTCCGCACGGCGCGATTGACCCCATCGAGGAACTCTCCGAGTTGGCGCGCCAGCACGGAATCGGTTTCCACGTGGATGCCTGCCTCGGTGGATTCGTCCTGCCGTGGGCGGAGCGGCTCGGCTACCCCGTCCCGAAGTTCGATTTCCGTTTACCGGGAGTCACATCCATGTCCGCAGACACACACAAGTACGGCTACGCGGCGAAGGGCACGTCGGTCGTCCTGTATCGCGGGCTGGATTTGCTACATTACCAGTATTACACCGCCAGCGATTGGCCGGGCGGGCTGTACTTCTCGCCCACCTTCGCGGGGAGTCGTCCCGGCGCGTTGTCTGCCGCGTGCTGGGCCGCGTTGACCTCCATCGGCGAGCAGGGCTATCTCGACGCGACGAAGCGGATTTTGGAGACCGCCGCGCAGGTCAAAGAAGGGATCCGCCAGATCCCCGAACTGCGCGTGTTGGGCGATCCGCTCTTCGTGGTCGCGTTCGCGTCCGATTCGCTCGACATCTACAAAGTCCTCGATTACATGTCCCACAAAAAGTGGAGCCTGAACGGACTGCACAAACCGACCTGTGTCCACCTGTGCGTCACGTTGCGGCATACCCAGCCCGGGGTCGCGGAGCGATTCGTCGCCGACCTGCGCGAGGCGGTGGAACACGTCAAGGCGCACCCCGAAGAAAAAGGGACGATGGCCCCGGTCTACGGCATGGCGTCCACCATCCCGATGCGCGGGCTGGTCAGTGACATGCTCAAGAAGTACCTGGATTTGATCTTCAAGCCGTGACGCCGACTCGCGCTTCTCTTTTACAGGGATTTCCGTATAATTGGCGCGTTCTTTATTCCATCCAGCCAAGGGAGATTCAGCCGTATGAAAATTGACAAGGGTATGCTCGGCATGCTGGCAGGTGTCAGCCTGTTCGTCGGCTTCGTCATCATTGCAGTCGGGTTGGGAGCCATATTCCCCTCCATGCATAGACTATCCGCGCCGCTCATCTGCCGCGGGGAAGTGAAGGTCGAGTCGATTCGATATTCCTACAAGCCCGGTCAGGTGGGATGGGAACATCACATCTATTGTGTCAACGAACAGACCGGCGAGGAGAGGGAGATCACCTTCCCCGCCATCGGCATGACGGGCCTCATCGCCTCGGCCATTCTGTTCGTCTTCTTCGCCTTTCGCATGCGCAAGAGCCTTGTTCTGCCGGAGAACTTTGGCGAACTCGCCACGGACCTCAAGCCACAAACGGCCAACAAGTCCAGCGGCAGGAAGAAAAAAGGAGGCAGTCCGCTGGAACGAATGGCTGAATTGAAAAAGATGCGTGACGCCAACCTGATTTCGGAAGCGGAGTACGAGAGGAAAAAAGCCGAGATCATGGACGAGGTGTAGAGAAGTCAGGCCGCGTGATGAGCGCGGCCTGTTTGTTTAAATTCCGAGTTGGGTTGTTTTGCCCAAGTCCATTTGTATTGAATGGCACTTGATTTTGCAGATTTCCGCGCTGTATAGTGAAGGTGACAAGCTGGCAAATCCATGACAAGGAGTCAACATGCCTGCGATAGGGATTCTCTTCGACATTGACGAACTGGACAGCGGCTTGTATGGTCACGCCGCCTACAGGATTTTCTTCGCCGCCATTGACACGCGCCTGCTTGCAGGGTGCGTGCTCAGCGACGGCGACACCAACGCCACGTTGATGGGACGCGCCAATCAGTATTGCATCGCGGTCAACGCGCCGGATCACGCCGCCATTTCAGCCGTGAAGGATGCCCTGAGCAAGTCCACCGAAAAAGGACTGCTTCCCGTCTCGTCGCGCTTCATGGACGATGCGCTCGTGATGCATGAACCGCTGGTTCAGGCAACTTTCATCGGCTCTCATGGAGAACTGGTCAATTGCACGACGGGCTGGGTAATGTCGGCCTGGAAAGCGGCGCAAGAAACGCACGCCTGATGCACTGGTGAAGGGAAAGGAGGACGCCATGCAATGTCCATATTGCCAGCGGGAGATGAAGAAACTGGGCTATTTCGAATACTGCAATGGGAAATTCCTGAAGTGGCACGCCTGGTTACAGTATTCGTCGTTCGATCACTCTTTCCAGACCAAGAGCGATAACCCGGGACGCTGGTTCATCCAGCAGGGATACCGCGCGCAACGGAGCAATTCGGGTATGTACGATATCTATCCCCGCAGATAGCATAACTTTAAAAGATCACCTTGTCTTTTCCGCCAGCACGAACGTCCACAAAAACGGATTGGCGACTCTCAACACTTTGAAGTATTTTCCCACCTGTCTTTGAAACCCGCCGCGCGACCAGTGGTTGATGTGACCCGGCGTATTGCCCCATTGACGGAGATATTTCAGCCTCGCCATATTTCCCAGCCGCCACCACGGCTCGTGCGGCACACTCAGTAGAACATAACGGCGCGCCACGCGCGCGTATTCCTGCAACGCCCGTTCGGGATAGCCGACATGCTCCAGCGTTTCCAGCGACAGGATCAGGTCGAACGAATCGGACTCGAACGGCAGGGACTGCACATTGGAGACCAGAAAATCCGCCGCGGACGCGTCCCGCCGGGCGAGGCGGACGCGCTCGATGTCGAGGTCGAAGCCCACGGCTCTGTCCATTGACCTTTGACCGGCAAGCAGAGCCAGGGGGATCCCCTCCCCGCAACCGGCGTCCAGAACCGAGTCGAAAGCGAGGCCGCGGGTCAGGGATAGAATCGTCTGGAAGAATTTCCGATTGGCAAAGCGCGCGATTGCGCTTTTATCCTGGTATTTGACCTGCACCGGGCTTTCGTTTGGGCTGGACTGGCGTTCGGAAGACATGCGGGCGAGTATAGCGGGAAATGAACTTTCCAACAAGAACTCGCTCCGCGCGGTCTTCCATCGGCCATCCTTGCTGTATAATCAAAGCACCTTATCCGTATCCGCCAATGGAGGTGACCCATGCCGTTCCAACTCGTCTACTACTCCCAGCAGGACCCGCAATGGAAGAACGACATCCTCGGCTTCGGCGACCCGGGCGACACGCTCGGCTACGTCGGTTGCGCGCTGACCAGCGTGGCCATGCTCCTCAGCGGGCACGGCTTCACCGAAACTCCCAAAAGCCTCAACCAGAAACTCAAGAACATCAACGGCTTCGCCGGCGCGGGCATCCGCTGGGGCTCCGTCAGCCAGTTGTACCCGCAGGTCACGGTGAAATCCATCATCGCCTGCGCCGATACCCCCGCGCCCCTGGCCCAGATCGACGCGGCCATCGCGGCCGGCCAGCCCGCCATCGTCATGGTGGACAGCACCCCCGCGCCCGGCCTGCTCACCCACTGGGTGGTGCTCTACGCGCGCAAAGGCGACGACTACCTCATGCTCGACCCCTGGCCCTACCAGACCGACGTGACCAAAGAGACCCTGCTCATGCCGCGCTACAGCCAGGGCAATCCTCTTCAACGCTCGATCATGCACGTCATCCTGTACGAAAGCGGGACTGCGGATGGTAGCGTTACATTGCCCTCCGGGGAGACGACAACGACCAGCGCGCCTGCCCCGGCAGAGACAACGCCGCAGACTCCGCCGGTGTCTGCTCCCGTTTCGACGGGGTTGCCTCAGGCCCGCGTCAAGGCTGACGTGACCTGGGGACTCAACATCCGCACCAGCGAGGATACCTCCAGCATGGCCAACGTGGTTGCCACCGTTCCGGCTGGAACACAACTGTCCATCGTCGAGCCCGGCGGCGCGGCCAAGATCGGCGCGGTCAACCAGTGGATTCGCGTGCGCGCCCCCAACGGCAAGGAGGGAGTCGCCGCGGCGTGGTACCTCGAGAAAGTCGAGGCGGCCGCGCCGGCTCCCGCACCGGCGACCAGCCCCGAGTCCACGCCCGCCCCGATTGAGACCGAGGAGTCCACGCCTGCACCGGCGCCTGCATCCACACCCGCGTCCACTCCTTCCACAATGCCGTCCTCAGCGCCGAACACCATTCCCAAACCTCCCAAACTGACCGTGGTCGTCTCGTCCAAGGCCGGCGCGGGCGGACTGAAAGTCTATCAATCGGCCTCCGCTTCGAGCGCGGTCGTCGCCACCGAAAAAGTGGGCGCGAAACTCACCGTAGTCGAGGCCGCCAGCGCCGCCACGCCCAAGATTGGCAAGGCAGGCCAGTGGCTCAACGTGAAGTCCACCACCGGCGCGCGCGGTTATGTGAAGGCCGATTACGTGCAGGCGAAGTAACTGGCCTCTTTTGGACGATTGACCATTACACTTGAGATACCATCGCGTCGAGCGGAGGCTTTCGGGTCCGTCTAAAGCCGCAGACGAGACGCAAAATTTCCGAGCGCACCGCGCTTCGTCTCCACTGCGTTCCGCTCGACGCGATGGTTTTGTGGGAGATTTCTCTCTTTCAGGAGAACTGAATTGACGTTGCGCGCCGCCGCCCGTTCCGCCCTGATCGTCTGGGTCGCATTGACCCTCCTCATCGCCATCCAGACACTATGGCAGGGCGCGGAGAATTCCTTCATCAAGACCGGGCCGCACTCCATCCTCAGCGTCACGATGACCTCGGTCATCTTTGCGTGGATGCTGGCCGGGGGATTGCTGGGGTTGATTCACTTCGGCAGAGTCAACGAGAAAAATATCTTCACGCTGGCGGGATTCTTCTTGGTCGCCCTGCTCTATCTGAACATCCTGCGCGAACGGACGGAATACGGGGATATCGAATATTACATTGATGCGGCCCTGCGGCTTTATCGCGGCAAGCCGCTCCCGCCCGAATATCTCTATCCGCCGTTCTGGGCCTGGTTCCTGAAATTCTTCGCCGCCTCCGGCGAAAAGGGCCTCCTGCTGGTGATGTGGACATTGAACGTGCTGGCGGTCTTTCTCTTTTACTTTCTCCTGCAACGCATCCTTCAAACGTACGGATTCACATCCCGTCTCGCAGCGTTGACCGCGACCGCGTTCATGCTGGTCAACATGCCGTTGTTGCGGACATTATTTTACGGGCAGGTCAACCTGCATGTGGTCAACCTCGTTTTTCTCAGCCTGTTGCTGTATCCGCAGGCGCGGCCGCTTTCGGCGCTGGCGCTTGGGCTGGCCGTCCATTTGAAGATCGCACCCGTCGTTCTGGCGCTTGCCTTTCTGTTGAATCGCGACTGGCGCTGGCTGATCTGGTTCGGATTGAGTCTGGCCGCGGTCGGCGCGCTCCCCTATTGGACCGATGGCCTGTCCCCGTATCTGGATTTCCTGAACAACAGCCTGCTCTTCACCGCCGAACGGATGACCAACTTCCGCGAGACTTCGATTGACACGCTGTTCACCGTGCTCGGTTCTCTCATGAATGTGGACTTCGCGGTCACGCGTTATGGCGTCTACGCGGTGAAAGTGATTCTGCTCGGCGCGGGCCTGCTGGTCATGCGCGCCAACGTCAAGTCTGGCACTTACTACGAAGCCAACGAAAAAGGCGCGCTGATTCACAATGCCGCGCCCGCGCTCCTGCTATTGATGACCCTGCTCTCGCCGCTGGTGTGGGAACATTACGGCGTCTTCCTGACCCTGTCCTTCCTGCTCCTCGTCAAACGGCTGGATTCCCCCACCGAATGGCTGACTTTCGGGTTCATCTACTTCATTGGATTTCTTCTGCCAGCCTTCGATTATTTCCCCTGGTCGTTTGCGCGGCTGGCCGCCGCGCTGATCCTGCTGTGGATGATGTGGAAAGCGGCGTCGAAACCGCGCCCATCGTCCGCGTTCGAGACGGCGAACCGCCGGCTGGAAGGTCTGCGCTTCAAGCAAAACGGAGCGGACTCGTGAAGTCCGCTCCGTTGATTTTACGAGCCGTCTCGCGGGAGCCGCGAGAGGATGGATTGATCCACTTTCTTGCGCGGCCCGCCCGGGGTCCCGGCCCCGCTGCGCAGGCTTTCCATCTCGTGGCTGAGCCGCATCCAGTCCTGGACCAGGAGGACAAAGTGCGGCGTCTGGTCCTTGAAGAAAAATTGCGAAAGAAAAAAGCGGATGAGCGCGGGCGGGGCGGGCCAGCCGTTCAGTTCGATCACCACCGCCGTGCGGCTGGCGTAGGCGGAAAGCAGTTCGCGCTTCCAGCCGCGCACTTTGGCGGGCGGGAACAACGACTGCATCTCGGCCGTGGAGGTGCGCATGAAACGCCGGTACGAAATATTCAGGCGCAGGAACGGCGTGACCAGCCGCAGGTAGCCCGCCATCGGCTGGACGTAAGCCACGCCGCGCATGATCAGCAACCCCATCGTGAACAGCATCGCCGCACCGCCCAGGACCACCAGTCCCTGCCAGCGCCAGGCCTGGATGATTCCAAACGGGTTGCGCGAAACGGCAAAGGCCAGGAGGAATAATCCCAGTGCCAGAGTCAGCGTGACGGGCCACCAGCGATTCATCATCTGCTGATAGACAATCAACGGATAACGACGACCAGCGCGCGCCATGACCTACTCTCTCGATTCCTCCGGGACCCCGAATCCGCTTCGCGACGCGGCCTCGGCCTGCCCGCCGTTTAACTGGCCGCTCAACCGCGCGATAGCCTGCTCGAGATGTTCGCCGCGCAGACTGAAGGTGATGTCGCCGCGCGTCTTCTCGATGATGGAACGCGCCACGTCGGTCTGGCGGCGCAGGCCGTTGGTGATGGCGTCGGGATAATCCATGGTGACCAGCACCGCGTAGATCTCGTCCATGATGCCCAGCAGGCGTTCGGCCTCCGGAGAGTAGCCTCCGCGCAGGATGTCGAGGATGCGCCGGCGCAGTTCGCCGACCACCTCGGCCAGCCCGTTGAGATAGGTCGCGCCGCTGACGTCCAATTCCTCGGGCGTGGGCAAAGGCTGATTTTGAATGAGCGCGCAGACGGTGTTGGCTTCCACAAATTCCTTCAACGCGTCCTGGGTGTAGCCCGCAAAATACAGGTCGGGATAATCCTTCAGGTCGGCGCGCAACTCGTCGGCCAAAGTCCGCGCTTCGGCGAGGCGAGCGGCCATCTCGTCCGTATCGCCGCGGTGCACGGCGCGGATCGAGAGCGCGCAGGCGCGCGTCAATTGTCGGGCGCGCGCCAGGGCCTGGTCGCGCGCCGCGTTGCGTTCATCGAACGTCTGGCGGATGTGCTCGGAGATCTGTTCGAGTTTATGCATGGTTTCAGGACTTGTCGCCCTTGGGCGGTTCAGGCGGATGCGGTGGGCGGAAGAGACTCTCGGCCAGCGAGGAGTTGCCCGGCACGACGATCTCGCCAAAGGCGGCTTCGTAGCGCGAGAGGTTCTCACTGAGGGCGCGCAGGAGCAGTTTGGCACTGAGCGGCGTCATGACGATGCGCGCCTTGATCCCGGCCTGCGTCTCGCCCGGCAGGGAATGGGCGAAATCGAGCACGATGTCGGCGGGCGAGTGCGAGATGCGCGCCAGGTTGGCGTAGACTGACTCCAGGCCTTCGGGTGCGACCAGGTTCAGCGGCGCGGGCCGCGCAGGAGGAGTTGTCATGTCGTCCTCCGGGGTTTAGAACGGGATGTCGTCGGCGGGTGCCATATCGCCGGCGTCCATCGGGGCGGGAGCGCCCGCGCCGCCGTCGCCGTCGCCGCGTGAGGAGAGGAAGCGCACGGTGTTCGCGGTGACCTCGAACGAGGCGCCTGCGGTGCCGTCCTGTTTCGTCCAGATGCGCGGTCCGCCGGTGCTCTTGTCGGGCGTCAGGCGTCCTTCGATCAACACTTTCGAGCCTTTCCGTACGTACTGATTGCAGGTCTCGGCAAGTTTGCCCCAAGTGGAGACTCGGAACCAGATGGTTTCCTTGACTTGTTCGCCGGCATTGTTGTTGTACTGACGGTTGGTGGCCACCGAGAACGAGGTCACGGCCTGGCCCGAGGGCGTGTAACGCATTTCAGGGTCCTTGCCGACATTGCCGACGATGATGAGTGTGTGATACATGGGGATTCTCCTTCAGGCTATAAGTGAACGCCGCAGGCGCGGCGTTGCAGGGATTTTTTCTATTTTACTCCACTTCGGCAAGCGCGCCGCCTGGTTTGGGAGATCAAAGCATCATCCTCGCCGCGCGCCTTCCAATTTCCACCGCAAAGTTCGTGCCGCGGTCCCAAGGATAGACCTGGCTCATCGAAGCGAAATACAACCCTGCAATCGGCGTCTGGATGGCGGGGATGTTCCTCGAATGATTCACCAGCGGCACCGGCTGGGCGTAATTCGTCTTGAACACCCAGACTTTCTTTACCCAGTCCCGTTCGAAGGCGGGATTGAATTTCTTTAACGCGGGCAGGAATCTCTCCAGCAGTTCATCGTCGCTCAACGAGAAATACTCATGACCCGTTTCGAGATAATCGCCCGCGTACACGATGTGGTCGCCGCCGAAATTTTCAGTTCCCACAAAATTCGTGTGCTCCACCAGCGCCAGGAACGGATAGCCCGCCTCCTTCGGCAGGTTGAACCAGTAATATCCCTCATTCGATAATTGATGCTCGAGCGAGAGCACCATCACCACCGCGCCCATGGACTTCAACTCCAGCAGGCCGCGCAGATAATCCTGCGGCAGGTCGGGACACAATTTCGCCATCAGATTCGGCGACGTAGTGACCAGCACCCGGTCGAACGATTCCACCGTCCCCGCCGCAATGCTGAGACCCTTGTCCTGGTCCCGCTTAATGAACCTGACCTGCGCCCCCAGCCGAATCTCGACTCCCATCTCTTGAAGCCGATCCGCGAACATGTCCGCGAACCGCTGAAAGCCGCCCTCGAACGTGCCGAGGCGCGTCGTCCGCGCCTTGATGCGCGCCCACATCCACGCCATGTTGACGTCACGAAAGTACGGCCCAAATTTCCCGACCAGCAATGGTTTCCACATCTTCTCGTAGACAGTCTTCCCCGCCCATTTCAGCATCCACGAGTCGGCGGTCACTTTTTCGAGGCTCTTCCAATTATTTGTTAAACGTAAAAACAACCCGACAAACCCGAACCTGATTTTATCGAGACCAAACCCAAGTCCGGGAAAGAGAAGCGCCTTGAGAATCGAGTCGAACGGATAGAATCTTCCATCGTGATGCATCACCGTGAACGGCCGCGGAAATATGACCTTGTCTCCCCAGCCCAGTTCACGGATGAGACCGAGCATTTCGCGGTCGGTCTGGAACCAGTGATGATAGAACTTCTCCACCGACCAGTCCCAGTGCGGCTCCTTGAAACCCGAAGCCAGCCCGCCGACGTAATCGGCAGATTCATAGACGACAACTTCATGTCCAGCCTTGCGCAGGTCGTAGGCGGCGGCCATGCCGCCAAATCCCGCGCCGATGATGGCAATTTTCATTTCGATCATTTTCCTCGGCAGGGACACAGCGGGACGACTCATGATTCAGCCTTGTGAGGCTTCGCTGTGCCCCTACAAATTTTAATTTTGTGCTTCGACCCTCAGCGCGTCGCTCCACTGGATCCCCTCGCGCGCCAGGTAATACGCGCCCAACAGGGTGATCGGAAGCCACAACGCCACGTGCAACACGAGCGTGTATCCCACCGCGACCGACTGCTCCACGCCATAGGCCGCCAGCACCGCGATGCCCGGCGCGTCGAACGTGCCGATGTAGCCCGGCGCGGACGGGATGGTCGTGGCCAGGTTGACGATGCCGTTCATTAGCATCAGCGCGAAGAAACTGACCTGGAACGGGAAGGCATGCATCACGAACCAGTACTTGCCCGTCTCCAACAGCCAGATGATAACCGATGTAAAGAACACCATCAGCACGTTGAACGGAGAACGCAAGGATGCCAATCCATCGAGAAACTTGTTCATCACACTGATGATTTTTGCGTGCAGGCGTTTCGGCGTGAGGTGCTCGATGAACCACAGCCCGGCCTTCGCGGTCACCTGCGGGAACATGGCCGCCAGCAGGAAAATGACCAGCGCGCCGAGGAACACCCCCGTACCGATCAATGCTGCTTGTTGAATATTGCCCACGAAGCCTGAACTGCCGGTCAACTTCGCCAGTTCGGGCAGGTTGACGAACACGAAGGCCAGCATCACCACGCCGTCGAAGATGCGCTCGACAATGATGGTCGCCAATGAGGCAGATACCGGCACACCTTCCTTACGTTTCAAGATGACCGCACGCAGAACTTCGCCGGCCCGCGCCGGGTATACGTTGTTGCCCATGTAACCGATGGCCGTCACAGGGAACATGGTCTTCGTCGGAATCTTCTTGATCGGTCCAAGCAAAAAATGCCAGCGCCAGGCGCGCACCCACACCCCTGCAAAATAGACCGCGATGCCGGGCAACAGCCACCAGTAGTTTGCGCTTTGCACCGCCCGCCAGAATTCATCGAGCCGAAGGCCCCTTAAGGCCAGCCAGACGAAGACGATGCTGATCGACACCCCGAGCCAGAACTGCCACTTTTTCATGGAAGGGATTGTATCATGCGCACGGATGCGAGGGATTTCAGGGCCTGTCAGGTTTTATAATTGGCACATGCCCGAACTCGACCGCCTCGCCCCGGACTTCGAACTGCCCGGCCTCGACGGGCGTCCCCACCGCCTCAGCCGCTACCGCGGCAGGATCGTCGTCGTCAACTTCTGGTCGTGCGAGTGCCCGCACGTGGAACGCACCGACCGCGCCATGCTGGCCGTTCACGCGCAAATGCGCGGGGATGTGACTTTGCTGTCCATTGCGCCGAATGACAACGAGTCGCCTGAGGCGTTGAAGGAAGCCGCTTCAACGCGCCGCCTGCCCATCGTCCTGAAAGACGCGGGGCACGTCGTCGCCGACCTGTACGAGGCGCAGACCACGCCTCACGTCTTCGTGATGGACCGTGACGGAATCCTGCGCTACCGCGGCGCGGTGGATGACGTCACTTTTCGCCGCAGACAGCCGTCCCGCTTCTTCCTGGACGAGGCGCTGGAGGCCCTGTTCGAGGGGCGCCTCCCCCCGCTGACGGAGGTCCCGCCCTACGGTTGCGCCATCGTGCGCCTGGGTTGAATCGTGCTAGAATAATCGTGTGATCCCGATTCCCAATCGCGCCGCGTTCTTCCAGAAGATTCACCTCTTTCACGACCTGACAGAGGATGATCTGACGCGCATGGCCGAGATCGTGGACGAGAAGACCTACGAGGCGGGTGAAGTTATCATCGAACAAGGCTCTCGCGGCGAAAGTTTCTACCTGATTCACAGCGGCAGGGTGAAGGTGACGCGCCGCACGGACAAAGGCGAGGTCGAACTGGCCGTCCTCGTGCGAAACGACTATTTCGGGGAGGAGGAGATTCTTTCGAACCGTCCGCGCACGGCCTCCATCACCGCCATTTCCCCGACGCGCGTCTTCATCCTCACCCGCGAAGATTTCGCCGAACTCATCAAGCGCGCGCCCCAGTTGAAGCCCAACTTCGACGTAACGGTTTCCAGCCACAGGCTCTGGCGCAGACTGCGCTTCAAATGGATCCGCCCGGGCGAAGTGGTCTATTTCCTGGCGCGCAAACACCTCATTCTGCTGTGGCGCGCCCTGTTCGGCCCGATATTCTTCCTGTTTATAGGCGTCACTTTGTTCCTGTGGGGCATTGTAGCAGGTTCGGCATTTGCCGTCACGCTCGGGGTACTGGGCATGATCGCTGTCTTCGGCTGGGCGGGTTGGATAGTGCTGGACTGGAGCAATGATTACTACGTTGTCACCAACCAGCGCGCGGTCTGGATCGAAAAAATCATCGGCATCTACGACAGCCGCCAGGAGGCCCCGCTAGCCACCATCCTTTCGGTCGGCGTGGAGACCGATCCGCTGGGGCGCATCCTCGATTATGGCAACGTGGTGGTACGCACTTTCGTCGGACGGATTGATTTCAGCCATGTCGGGCATCCCTACCACGCCGCCCGGATGATCGAAGAGCACTGGCAGCGCACCAAGGAAATGGCTTCCGGCGAAGAGAAGGAGGCCATGAAGGCGGCCCTGCGCGAGAAACTGGGCCTGACCACGCCAGCCCCGGTCGAAAAAGAGAAACCCAAAAAACAGGACAGGTTGACCCTGCCAAAACTCTATCGGCCCACGATCTTTTCCGTCATCGGCGGAAACATTTTCAAGTTCCGAATCGAAGACGCCGGGACGATCACCTATCGCAAACATGGATTCGTGCTCTTCAGCCAGATATGGCAGCCGTCCTTCTTCCTGATCGCCATCCTCGCCCTGTGGATTACCCACTTCGTCCGGCTGGTGCGGACCCCCGATGCGCCCGTCATTGCGCTCGCACCCGATGGCCTGTACATCGATTCATATCTCCTCGCCCTGCCGCTCATCGCCCTGCCGTTCTTCGGATGGCTTGCCTATCAGTGGGTGGACTGGGCCAATGACGTCTTCCAGGTCACAGCCGACCAGATCATAGATTTGGATCGCACGCCTTTCGGCGCCACACAGCGCCGCGCCGCGCCGCTCGACAATATCCTCAGCACCGAATACCAGCGGCTCGGCCTGCTCGGCTATTTGTTTAACTTTGGGACGGTCTACATCACCGTCGGCGGCTCCAAACTGGAATTCCAGGACGTATACGACCCCGCTGCGGTCCAGCAGGATATTGACACGCGCCGCGCGGCGCGCGTGGCCGGCAGGCGTGCCGCCGAAAAGGCCGCCGAACGCGACCGTATGGCCGAATGGCTGGCCACCTATCACACCAGCGCCGGGGAGTTCGAGGCGGAGCAAAGGACCCAGGATGGGGAGTCCCAACCAGCCGGAGATGGCGGAGAACAAACCGCATCCACGCAAGAGGATGAGGAACGCTGGCTCGGATCGCTGGCAATTGATTCGGACGACGCCGGTTTTGCAGGCGGCGGGGACGACGGCGACTTTTCAGAGTAAAATCGGGCGCGATATTTTCCCGCAATAGAGGTTGCATGGCTTCACGCACCATCGTCACACTCCCGGACCCGGTCCTGCGCCGTAAAGCCCGGGCCGTGACCAAATTCGACAAGACTCTCCAGACTCTCATCGAAGATATGATCGAGACCATGCGCGAGGCGCCGGGGGTCGGGCTCGCCGCGCCGCAAGTCGGTATTTCGGAACGCGTGATCGTCGTCGAATACTACGAACGCGAGGAGGATGAGGAGAAAGAGAACGCGCCCAAGAAGGTCTGGGCGCTGGTCAACCCGGAGATCGTCAAGGCATCCGCAGAAACGGTGACGGGCGTGGAGGGCTGTCTCTCCATCCCGGGACTGGTAGGCGAAGTGGAACGCCACGAGTCGCTTACCGTGAAGGGATTGAACCGACATGGTCAGCCGACGCGCGTCAAGGCAAAAGGCTGGCTGGCGCGCATCTTCCAGCACGAGATTGACCACGTGAACGGAGTCGTCTTCACGGACCGCGCGGCACGCGTCTGGATTCCGCAGACCGAGGAAGAAAAGGAAGACCGCGTCTAGTGGCATCCATTCACCGCCTCACCGCCGCCGACCTGCCGCGTTTGCGTCAGTTCTGGAAGGAACGTTGGGATGATGAGTTCGTCGTTGCGCACGGGACGGTTTTCAATCCCGAAAATGTAAGCGGCTTCCTCGCGCTGGACGATAACGATTGGATCGGCCTCATCACGTACACGTTCCTCGATACCGATTGCGAGATTGTCTCCATTGACAGCCTGCGCGAGAACGAAGGCATTGGTACGGCCTTGATCGAAAAAGTGATCGAGGAAGCAAAAGCCAGCCAGTGCCGCCGCGTCCACGTGACCACCACCAACGATAATTTGCGAGCGTTGGGTTTTTATCAAAAGCGCGGTTTTCAATTCTGCGAATTGCGCGTCAACGCGCTGGAAAAGACGCGCAACATCAAACCCGAAATCCCATTGATCGGCGAGAACGGGATCCCGTTGCGCGATGAGATCGAGTTGGAGATGGTGTTGGCGTAGACACGTACACAGGTTTTGCTCGAACTTGTATACCTGTCTACCTCTGTACGTGTGTACCATTTCCAATCGTAAATCCAAAATCGTAAATCACGAATGTATCTGAAGCGCCTCTCCCTCACCAACTTCCGCAATTTCACCCGCCTGGATATTGATATTCCACGGCGGTCTGTTTTATTGGTGGGCGACAACGCGCAAGGCAAGACCAGCATCCTCGAAGCAATTTATTTTCTCGCCGCGCTCACATCCTTCCAAACCAACGCCGATCGGCAGATGGTCAACTTTCTCGAAGCGCGCAAATCGCCTGCGGTGGCGCGCATCGTCGGCGAATACGTGCGCGGGACGCGCAGTCACAAGCTCGAAGTCCGCCTCATCCTGGACGCGGTCGGGGTCGGCAATGGACAGCGTCTCCGCAAGGAGATTCTGCTCGACGGCGTGAAGAAGCAGGCCAGCGACGCGGTGGGCAAATTTAGCGCGGTGGTCTTCGTGCCGCAAATGTCGCAGATCATCGAAGGCGGTCCCGACGAGCGTCGCCGCTATCTCAACCTCGCGCTGGCGCAGGCCGTCCCTGCTTATGCGGGCGTCCTCTCCGATTATGGCAAGGCCATCGAACAGCGCAACGCGTTGCTCAAAGCGTTGGACGAACGCGGGGGAAACAGCGACCAGCTCGAAGTCTGGGATGAAGCGCTGGCGCGGCTCGGCGCGCAGATCATCCAGTGGCGCATCGCGGCTGTGCAGGAGTTGGAGAAACAGGCCGCGCGCGTCCATCTCGAATTGACGCACGGCGCGGAAGTGTTGCGTCTCGCGTACGAACCCGCGTATGACCCCCTGCCAAGAATCGCCCTCAAATTGGACGCGCCGACTGACCGCTCGAACATCCCATTGAAGGACATCGAACGCGGCTTTCTGGACCGTCTGCGCGGACTCCGCCCCGAGGAGATTTCGCGCGGGGTGACGACGATCGGTCCACACCGCGACGAGTTGCGTTTCCTCGCCAACCAGATTGACCTCGGCGACTACGGCTCGCGTGGACAGATCCGCACCGCGTTGCTCTCGCTCAAACTCGCGGAAGTGTCCTGGATCAAAGAGCGCACGACCCAATGGCCTGTCATCCTGCTCGACGAGGTGATGGCCGAACTCGACCTGCAACGCCGCGCTGACTTGCTGAAATATCTCACGCAGGCCGAACAATCCCTGCTGACGGCCACCGACCTGCACATGTTCACGCCCGAGTTTGTGGAGGATGCGAAAGCCTGGCGCGTAAAGGCGGGGGCAATCCAACTGGAGGAAAAATGACACTTCTGCAACTTTGGCCGTTCATCGAAGCCGTTGTCATTCTGGCTGTGTTCGGCGCGGCTATTGTTTGGATTTGGAAGCAGATGAAAGCCCGCGCCAAGAATCCACCGCCGCGCCCGACCACATTTTGGGGACGGTTTCGTAGCAGTGCGGCCTATTTTCTCCGCCTGATTGGGTTTGCGTTGGGGCTTTTTATGGCGCTCGTTGTGGTCATCACACTCGAACGGAGTCTGTACTCCGTCAATGTCGACTCCATGCCCGCGCCGAGTGAAGTCAACATCCCGCCCGACCTGGAATTCGAGGTGGAAGAAGTCACCTTCGAAAGCGAGGATGGACTGACCATGGCGGGTTGGTATGTCCCGCCGCAGAATGGCGTGACGGTCATCCTCTTGCATGGCTACGGCGGCAACCGCACGGGGATGCTCTGGCACGCGCGGCAACTCGTCCCTGCGGGGTATGGCGTGTTGATGTACGACGAGCGCGCTTCGGGCGAAAGCGAGGGGACGCATCGCTCGTACGGTTGGGAGGATTCGCGCGACGTCTGGGGGGCGATCCGCTTTCTCGAGGCGCGGCCCGACAGCGGTCAGGGAAGAATCGGGATGGCGGGTTGTTCCATCGGCGGACAAATATCCCTGCAAAGCGCGGCGTTTTATCCAGAAATTGGCGCGGTCTGGTCAGAAGGAGGAGGCGGCATGCGCGCACAGGACCTCCCTCTTTCGAACAATCCCCTCCTCTTTATAATCACGATGGCAAACTACCCGATGGATTGGATGTTCTCGCTGAAACTGGGAGAGGAGGCCCCGTCGCCGCTGATTGACGTCATCGGGAATATCGCCCCGCGTCCGATCATGCTGGTGGGGGGCGGACTGGAACGCCCGATTATCGGGAGCGAGGAAATTATGCAAAGCCGCCTTTTGAAATACGCGGGAGACAACGCCCAAATGTGGATCATCCCCGAGGCGGGTCACTGCGGCGGACCGACTACGATCCCCGAGGAATATGCGGCGAAGATGATCGCGTTCTTCGATGAAGCATTTGGAATTGACAGGTAGGACAAATTGGCAATTTGTCCTACAAGGAGAAACTCATGTCTATCAAACACACTGAAGATGTTGAAAAGAAAAACGTCGCCGCGGGAAAAGACACCACCATTCAAGTCTTGATCTCCGCGCAGGAAGGACCGAACTTTGCCCTGCGGAAATTTTCCATGCAGGCGGGCGGCGGGATGCCGCGTCACACCAACACGGTGGAGCACGAGCAATACGTCCTGCGCGGACATGCCCGGATTGGGATCGGCGAGGAAGATTACGAAGTCCACGCGGGCGATGTGGTCTTCATCCCCGAAGGAGTGATCCATTATTACGAAAATATCGGCGGGGAGCCGTTCGAGTTTTTGTGTGTTGTGCCAAATAAACCTGACGAAATCAAAATCGTCGGCGAAGCCTGCTGACCCGTGTATTCGCTCCTGCGTCCCCTGCTCTTCCGCCTCGACGCCGAGACCGCGCACGCGCTGACGCTTTACGCCTTGCGATTTACGGGATGGTTGTCCCCTCTCAACCGCATCCTCACCCGGTCCTTCGAGTCGCCCGCAAAACCCGTCACCGCGTTCGGATTGACCTTCAAGAATCCCGTCGGCCTCGCGGCGGGCTACGACAAGGACGGCCTGGCCCTGCGCGGACTGGCCGCGCTGGGGTTCGGTCACATCGAGATCGGCACAGTCACGCCCCTGCCGCAGGCGGGCAACCCGCGTCCGCGCGTGTTCCGCCTCGTGGAGGACGAGGCCGTCATCAACCGCATGGGCTTTCCCAGCCGCGGAACAGAGTTCGTGCAGAGACGCCTGAACCCGAAATCCATCGAGAGCCTGTTCGAGCGCGTGACCGGCCTAGTCATTCGCGGCGCGTCGGCGCAGGGCAGGTCCCAGGGACCAAAACGCGACTTCATCCTGGGGGTCAACCTTGGGAAGAATAAAGCCACACCCAACGAAGAAGCCGTTTTCGATTACTTAAGCCTGCTCCAGAATTTTGCCGCGGCGGCAGACTATTTGACCATCAACGTCAGTTCACCCAATACGGAGGGACTGCGCCGCCTGCAGGGACGCGAGGCCCTGAACGGTCTGTTGACGCAACTCGACCTTCAACGCAAGTTGGAGGAAAAGAAGTTGGAGAAGTCCCTGCCCCTGCTCGTCAAACTCTCGCCCGACTTAACGGATGAAGAACTCGACGACGCGCTGGAGGTCATCCTGCGCGCGAACATGGACGGCGTCATCGCCACGAACACCACGCTGGGACGCGAGGGGGTGAGGTCCGTGCTGAGGAATGAAACAGGCGGGTTGAGCGGAAGCCCGCTCAGGGTCCAGAGCGAAGCGATGCTGGGGAAGATCGTCAAAAGGTTAAGCGGAAGAATCCCGGTCGTCAGCGTGGGCGGAATCATGAGTCCCGAAGACGCCAAACGACGACTCGACATGGGCGCGGCGTTGATTCAGGTGTACACGGGGCTGGTGTATCGCGGGCCGGGGCTGGTGAAAGAGATCGTGCGGGCATTGTAGGACAAATTGGCAATTTGTCCTACGGCATATACAACCCGCCCGTGGATTCCATCCAGTCGGCGATGCGTTCGACGGCGCGCGGGATGTCGTTATCGGAGATGTCCAGTTCGAGCCGCGGCAAAATGGACTCGCCCGCCAGCCGTTTGAGAAGGTCCTGCTCTTCAATAAAGATTTGCAGATCATCATATTGTGAGGGCTTTCCCGAAACCTTGAGCCGTTCGGCGCGCGCCGACTCGAACGATTCGGGCGTACGCGTGAGCAGGACGAGACGAAAGCCCAGCGGGGCGATGCGTTCCTCCAGCCAGCGGAAATCGTAATCCTTGTTGTACGTTTTCAGTTGATACGCGCGCGTGGAGAGGTGAAAGCGATCCACGATCCACGAGTAGTAGCGTTGCAGTTCGAAGAGTTTGATCCACGCGGCGTACGTTTCCATCGCGAGAGATTCTTCGTGCGGCTCGAAGTTGATCATTCCGCGCCCCCATGGAAAGTTCGTGAAGGCGCACCACTCGGCCGAAATCAGCGGCGAGTGATACCGATACTTGCGCGGACCCACGATACGCGGATGCTCGTTGAGTGCAAAGGCGATGTCCGTCTTGAACGTCAGGCGCGTGCCTTCGAGGATGATCTTCGGAACGAGTTTGTTGCCCATTGCAATCATTATACAATGCCATCGGGGGAGGGGCGTCAACTCGAAACTATGGTATATTTTCGCCATCACAGGTAATCTCCATGGATGACAAAATCACAATCATCGAAGGCCCGCCGCCCGTGTTCGAATCCGTCAACGACGGCTGGGCGCTGGGTTTGAACGAGGGACCGGCGCTCTCCATCCCGGCCCTCACGCGTCTACGCACCTTTAACGGTCCGGCGCTGGTCGAGCGTTGTTACCGTGCCTGGAATGCCAAACATCCCATCCACCTGCACTATCGCAACGAGATGGGACTCGAACAGACCGCCCCCATCCTCGCCGCCCGCAACGTCAACACCCTCGAAGGCCACATGCTTTTATTGTGGGTATATCTGGAGGGCGATAAAGTGGAACTTGAATTCGACTCGGGCGAGGACGACTCGGCCGAGGACGACCTGTAAATCATCCGGTGATGGAGTCCACCGTCAACCGCTCCGGCTGATGACTCCTACCAATTCTACAATTGGCATGGAGTCGTATGAACAAAATACTGCTTATCGGTATGGGTGGATTCATCGGTTCCATCCTGCGCTACTGGCTGAGCGGATGGGTCCAGCAGGCGCTCAAATCCAGCCTCTATCCGTTCGGTACTTTGACAGTCAACATCTTCGGATGCCTGGTCATTGGGTTTCTATCCGGCCTGGCCGAACAGCGCGGCGTCTTCACTCCCGAAGCCCGCGCTTTCGCCTTCATTGGCGTGCTGGGCGGCTTTACCACCTTCTCGACCTTCGGCAACGAGACCTTCGGCCTCCTGCAGGACGGCCAGACCCTGTCCGCACTCGTTAACATTGCCCTCCACCTCGTCTTCGGGGTCGGCGCGGTCTGGCTTGGGCGCACCCTGGCATTTCTGATCTGGAGATGATATGACACTTGCACAAGACGGTTCCCTGCTGCGCATCTTCATCGGCGAAAGCGACAAATGCGAGGGCAGGCCGCTCTACGAATGGATCGTGCTCAAGGCGCGCGAACACGGCCTGGCCGGGGCCACCGTCCTGCGCGGCATGATGGGCTTCGGGGCGGACAGCATCATCCACACCTTCAAAATCGAACGCCTCTCCGAAGACCTCCCGATCGTCGTCGAACTGGTGGATATACGCGAGAAACTGGAACACTTTCTCAAGGTGATCGAACCGAACATCCACGCCGGGTTAGCCACCCTGGAAAAAGCCGAAATCCACTTTTATCGAAGCAGCAGGAAATGAGCACGCTTCTCTCCGACCTTCGAGCCGGTGTCCGCACCCTGACCTTCAACCGCCCCGAGCGCGCCAACGCCTTCGACTTCGAGTTGATCGCCGCGTTGCAGCGCGCCCTGGACGAGTCCGCCCGCGACCCGGGGACGCGCCTCGTGGTGCTGACCGGCGCAGGCAAGACCTTCGGCGCGGGCCACGACGTGACCGAGATGCTGGCCGCGGCGGGCAGGGTCTCGTACCGCGAGCATTTGCAGAAAACGTACAACCCCCTCATCTTGAAAATCCGCCAAATCGAGAAGCCGGTCATCGCCGCGGTCAACGGCATGTGCGCGGGCGCCAGTCTCGGCGTGGCGCTGGCCTGTGACTTGCGCCTGGCCGCGGACGAAGCCTCCTTCGTCGTGGGCTTTAGCGGCATCGGCCTCGCCCCCGACAGCGGTGTGTCGCTCTTCCTGCCTGCGCTCATCGGTCCCGGCCGCGCCACGGAATTCTATTTCAGCAACCAGCCCATCGCCGTCGAGCAGGCCCTCAAATGGGGACTGGTCAACCGCGTCATCCCCTTCAACTTTGAAGATGAAGTGCAGGCCGCCGCCGAAAAGATCGCCGCGGGCCCGGTCGGCGCATTCGGCTTGAGCAAACGCGCCTTCAACCAAGCGATGTATCCACATCTGGAAGAAGTGCTTGCCGCGGAAGCGGACGCACAGGAGGAGGCGGGAAAATCCGCCGAACATAAAGAGGGTGTATCCGCGTTTTTGGAAAAGCGCGCGCCGGAGTTTTCGAGAAACACCGCAAAGTCAGGAAAGCCACGAAGTTTTTAGTATCGCGAAGCAATTACAGCAAACCACTGGTTTACCGTATGGAGTCGGACGGCTTGCCGTCCAGCATGCCAGGAGCAGACTCCTGTACTCCAAAGTAAAGACGACACCCTCGCCCTCATGCGAAGACTTTATCCATTGCTCCTGTTCTTATGGGCATTATCCTCCTGCGGTCCCGCGCCCATCGAACAGGAAGCGGCCCCGCAGGAACAGGAGGCGTCTCCTTATGACGGGGACTGGCAGGGGACCGGCGCCACCTCGGACGGCAACCATTTTGTCATCTCATTCCAGGTGCGCCAGGGGATCGTAACCGGCATCAACTACCGATACGAGGGACCGCAGGGGTCCCCGTGTGTCAACATGCGCTACTTCCCCATCCCGGAGGCGGAGAGGCCGCAGGTCCGGGACGATGCGTTCACAGCGCAGCTCGGCGCGGACATGTCCATGTCCGCGAAGTTCGTTTCACGCGATTCGGCCGAGGGTCATTTGATCGCCGATGTGTATTATCGTTACGAGACGTGCAACGGCTTTTTCGAGTTGGACTGGACGGCGCAGAAACAGACGGAGCAGGCGCAGGCAACCGGACCCAAACCCGTAACCAGGAAAACGCCGCTGGAGGTATTCGTCCAAATCCTGGTCTTCGGCCTGTCCAACGGCGCGGTATTGGCGTTGAACGCCATCGGCGTCAGCCTGATCTATGGCGCGGTGCGTTCCCTGAACCTCGCGCACGGCGATATTTTCGCGCTTTCCTCCGTCGCAGTGACATCCCTGGTCAACGGTTTTGCCATTCAAAGCGACTGGCCTGCCGAGAAACTGGCCGTCTCGCTCGTGCTGGTCGGAATCGCCGCGTCCCTTTTTGGGGCGGGGCTGAGCGTGGGAGTGAATCAACTCGCCTTTAAACCGTTTCGCGGACGTTCACGCCTCGCGCCTTTGATCTCCACGCTGGCCCTGTCGTTCATCCTGTTTCAGGCCGCGCTGGTCTGGCGCACGTTCCAGGCCTCGTGGATTCCCGGCGAACATCGGAGCGTGCCCGGCCTGCCCGAGGTTCCCACCGACGGCATTCCCGCCCTGCTCCCCGAAACGAATCTGGTGCAGGCGCTCGGACTTCCTTTCCAGGTGGTGTTCCGCGCCAACGATTTGTTCGTACTGGGGATGGCCTTCCTATTCGTCGCGCTGGCGGCGCATTTTGTATATCGGTCGTCCACGGGACGCGCCCTGCGCGCGCTCACCCAGGATCAAACCCTGGCGCAGATGGTGGGAGTGAACGTCGATTCGACCATCAACCGCGCCTTCGCTGTGGGCGGCGCGCTGGCCGGGGCGGCGGCGTTCATCTTCGCGTTGTATTACGGGCGTCCGTTCGGAACGCACGGCGCGCAAAGCGGACTGCTGGCGTTCACGGCCGCGCTCCTGGGCGGCATCGGCAATCCGCTGGGAGCGTTGATCAGTAGTCTGGGCATCGGCATCGTTTCCTCGTTGAGCGACTTTTATCTCTCCGCGCAATGGACGAATGCGCTGACGTTGTCCATCCTGCTGGCGTTGATCGCCTGGCGGCCGTTGGGGTTGCTGGAACGAGGCGGCACGGACGCGGGATCGGCTCAAACGCGCGACTCGATCATTTTGCCGGAGACAGGCTCGAGGTCCCGCGTGAGCCGGGCCGTCGTCGTTTATCTGTCGGCGCTTGCGCTGGTTCCCATCCTGCTTTACGGCTTCGGGCTCGGAGGGCAGATCATTTTACGGACCGCGGCGATATTCATCCTGCTGGCGCTGGGACTGAACATCGCGCTCGGCTTCGCGGGCCTGCTGGACTTTGGGTTTGCCGCCGGGTTCGGGCTGGGCGCGTACGCCGCCGCGATCACGTTGTCCCGCGGCGGGAATTTCCTGTCCGCGTTATGCGCGGCGCTCCTTGCCTCGTCGTCCCTGGGCATTGTGAAGGGACTGTTCGCCCGCCGCCTCCGCGACGACTTTCTGGCGGTTGCCACGCTTGCGCTTGGATTGCTCGTTCGTCAATTGATCGTGAACTTCGATTTCACCGGCGGCCCGAACGGCATCCATGGGTTTTTTGCGTTCCGTTTCCCGGCCGCTCACGCGTTCGCGCCTGTGGTCAGTTATTACCTGGTTTTCGGCTTCCTCCTGCTGGCGGCCTTCGCCAGCATACGCTTTGCATTCTCCGCCACCGGGAGGGCGTGGCTCGCCTCCAGCGAGGACGAAACCGCCGCGCTGGCCCTGGGTGTGGACGTGGCGCGGGCGCGCACGACGGCGTTGGTCATCAGTTCCGCGTTCGCCGGTATCGCCGGCGCGCTGTACGCCGCCACGTTCTCCTACGCCGACCCGGAGCTGTATTCCTTTTACGTGTCCTCGCTCACGCTGACCATGGTCATCCTGGGCGGGGCGGGAAGCGTGCCCGGCATCCTGCTCGGCGCGACGGCGATCATCCTGTACGACAAGGTGCTCGTTCCCCAACTTGCGGAGTGGATCGCGCAGGTCTGGCCCAGGAACCTGGCCATCGGCTCGGTCCCGGACATTCGCGGCGCGAGTCATTTCAATTTTGGAATTGCCCTGTATATCACCGTGCTGATTCGCTCCCGGCGGATGCCGTTCGCAAAGTTTTTCAGGAAGCACCCGACTTACGACACTGGTCATAGCAATTAGACGCATATTGTCACATTGACGGAAAATTGCATCCCATGATAAGGTTAAGTCCCTTAACATGAAAGGACTGAAATGTAGCATGGCCTTACAGTGCGCCATACATCTGGTTTAGACGCGGGCCCCCAGACCGGGATGCCCGCGTATTTTTTTCTAAAAATCTATTTCCAATCCATCAAGGAGCAACAACATGTCTGGACAGATCAACGCCTTTGAAATGGCACAAAAACAGTTCGACGGCGTCGCCAAGCAGTTGAACCTCGACCCCGGCGTGGCCGAGGTCCTGCGCTGGCCAATGCGCGAGTATTCTTTCCGCATCCCGGTGCGTATGGACGACGGTTCGCTCAAGGTCTTCCAGGGCTTCCGCGTCCAGCACAACGACGCGCGCGGCCCCAACAAGGGCGGCATCCGCTTCCATCCGGCCGAGACGCTGGATACCGTGCGCGCCCTGGCCACCTGGATGACGTGGAAGTGCGCCGTGGCCGACATTCCGCTGGGCGGCGGCAAGGGCGGCGTCATCTGCGATCCTTCCACCCTGTCCTCAAATGAAAAGGAACAAATCTGCCGCGGCTGGGTGGGCGCCATGTGGAAGAACATCGGCCCGCGCAACGACGTGCCCGCCCCGGACGTCGGCACCACCCCGCAGATGATGGGATGGATGATGGACGAGTATTCGCGTCTCGTCGGACAATTTACGCCCGGCGTGTTCACCGGCAAGCCCCTCGGAAGCGGCGGCTCTCTCGGACGCACAGAGGCCACCGGCTTCGGCGTGATCTATCACGTGCGCGAGGCCATGAAACACCTCGGCATAGACCCGAAGAAATCCGTGGCGGCCATCGAAGGCTTCGGCAACGTGGCGCAGTACGCCGCCATCGGCTTCGTCGAGATGCTGGGCGGCAAAGTGGCCTGCGTCTCCTGCTGGGACCGCCACGAGAAAAAGTCTTTCACCTACAGCCACAAGGACGGCGTGGATCCCCGCTTCCTGCTCACCATCGTGGACGAATACGGCACGATTGACAAGAAGAAGGCCCAGGATGCGGGTTATAGCGTCGAAGACGGCGACAAGTGGATCGAGAAGGACTGCAACGTGCTCATCCCCGCGGCCATCGAGGGCCACGTCAACGCCGAGACCGTCAAGAAGATGTCCAAGAACGTGAAGATCGTGGCCGAAGGCGCCAACGGTCCCTGCACGCCGGAAGCGGATGAATTCTTCAAAAAGAACAACATCTTCGACATCCCCGACTTCCTGTGCAACGCGGGCGGCGTCACCTGCTCGTACTTCGAACAGGTGCAAAACGACATGAACTTCTACTGGTCCAAAGATGAGGTGTTCGAGCGCCTCGACCAGAAGATGACGGCCGCTTTCCACGGCGTACTCGACATGGCCAAGGAAAAGAACGTCTACATGCGCGACGCGGCGTACATGGTGGCGATCACGCGCGTGGTCAAGGCCATGGAACTGCGCGGCTGGTTACACGCGACCTGGTAGATCGGCAAACATGTGAATCAAAAAGACGCGTCAGACCGGCGCGTCTTTTTTGATTCATCGCCTCTTTCCCGACCCCTGACCTGCTTCCGTTTAACCCGCGTGCGCCTCGAAGCAGACGACACCCTCCGCGCCGACTTCCGCCGCATGGACGGTGCCCGCAGGCAGGTCGAGACGGTCGCCCGGGTTGAGTCTGTACCGCGTTCCCAATTCGATCAATTGAAACGTAATCGAGCCGCGCACACAGTACAGCACCTTATCGTAATCGTGGACGTGTGGGGCGTAGACATCGTACGGGCCGTTGGACCAGGCATAAAAGTCCAGGCCGTGTTGCGAGAGCAGGGCGCGCAAGCGCGCTTCGGTTGGAGGCGTCGTCTCGGTCCACGGTATGAGGCGGAGTTCCATGAATTAGGGACTTTTTTCCACCGGATAACCCGCGCCCTCCCAGCCGTGAAAACCACCGAGGATGGGATTCACGCGGGAATATCCATGTTGTAACAAAATCTGCGCCGCACGGGCGCTCGACTCTTCGGCGGGTCAGGTGCAGTAGGTGATGATCCATTGAGCCGGGTCGAGTTCATCGAGGTGTGACTCGAGTTCGGCCAGCGGAATGGAGAGCGCGCCGGGAATGTGTCCTTCGGCATAGGCGGCCTCACTGCGCACGTCCACGAACACGGCCGCGCCGCTGTCGAAGGCAGCCCTGGCTTCATCGAGGCTTATGCGCGGCGCTTCATCTTCCGAGACCTGCGGCTCGCTCACCGGGGCGGACGCGGTGGGAACAAACAGGGAGCAGGAGAGAATGGCTAACGTTAAAACCGCCAGCAGGACGAGATTTCTTCGCACGCTAAAGTTTCTCCATCAATTCCAGCCGGTTGCCAAACGGATCGAACACATGCACACGCCTGTACCCGTCAAGCGGCGGCTGGGTCGTGTCCACTTCATGGCCTGCGTTCCGAACGCGGACGGCCAGCGCTTCTATGTCGTCCACCAGTAAAGCAGGATGCGCCTTCTTGAGCGGACGGAAATCCGCCTCGACGCCGAGGTGCAGGTTGACGTGTCCCTGCACGAACCATGCGCCGCCGCGCCCGGCCAACGAGGCGGGCTTTGGCACTTCGGCAAAGCCGAGCACACCGACATAAAAGGCGCGGGCCTTGTCCTCTTCGCCGTGCGGGATGGAGAGTTGCACATGGTCAATGGCGAGGATTGACATTCTAGGAATGCTCCACTTTCCAGGAGTATCAAACTACAACTCGCAGTAACGCTCCACATGCTTGGCGATGATGGCGATGCTATCGGCCCAGAATTTTTTCTTGCGGATGTCGATGCCGAAGCGGTCGGCCAGGTCGGCGGCGGTGGCTTCGCCGGTGGAGGCCAGCAGGTTCTTGTAATCCTGCACGAAGGCCGCGCCGCGCTGTTTGAAGATGGCGTAGAGGCCGGTGCCAAACAAGAGGCCAAAGGCATACGGGAAGTTATAGAACGAGATGCCGGTCGAGTAGTAGTGCGGCTTCCACGTCCACATGTACTTTTGCAGGTACCGTTCGTCGAGGCCGTCGCCGTAAGTGGCCTTCTGGGCGCGTTCCATGATCTCGCAGAATTCGTCCGCAGAAAGTTCGGCCTGGTCGCGGCGCTCGAAGATCTCCTTCTCGAACAGGAAGCGGGAATAGATGTCCACGATGACCTGCGATGCGCCGTTGAGGTGACCTTCGAGAATGGCGAGTTCCTCCTGCGGGTCCTTGGTCCTGGCGAGGCGCGCCTCGGTGACAATGGTCTCGCAGAACGTGGAGGCGGTCTCGGCCAGCGTCATGGGCGTATCCTGCTGGATGACGGTTTTGTTTGCCTGATAGGCGCATTCGTTGTGGAAGGCGTGACCGAGTTCGTGCGCGATGGTGGAGATCTGGTCGGCTGACCCGTCGAAGTTGACGAAGATGCGGCTCTCTTTCACCGCCTCCACGCCGGAGCAATAGCCGCCGGCGCGTTTGCCCTCGCGTTGTTCGGCATCCAGCCAGTTATGATCGAAGGCGCGCTTGGCAAAGGCAGTCAATTCGGGGGAGAAGTTGGTAAAGTGTTCCAGGATGAAGTCACGCGCTTCCTCGTAGGAGATGTTGCCGCCCGTTTTGCCAACCGGCGCGTACAGGTCGTACCAGGCCAGTTTTTCCTTGCCAAGCAGTTTGGCCTTGTGTTTGAAATATTTGCGGAAGAGCGGGAAGGAATCCTTCATGGCTTCCATCATCGCTTCCAGCGTGGGACGATCAATGCGCGCCTGATCCAGCGCGGAGTGGAGTGCGTCCTCGCGGCCGCGGCGTTTGTTCAGTGTGTTGACCTCGCCTTTGACCCCATTCAGGCAGGCGGCCAGCGTCTCGCGGACGGAATCCCAGGCCGCGTTCTCGGCCTCGTAAGCGCGGCGGCGCACTTCGCCGTCGGGATGCGAGCGCAGGTTGATCAGCGCGGGCATGGGTAACGTCTCGGTCTTTCCGTCCAGTTCAAAGTCCACGGTGAGTTGCGAGGTGACCGTCCCCATGAGTTTGCCCCAGGCGTTGCCCCCGCTCAGGGTCAATTCGGCGGCGAGTCCTTCCAGGTCTTCGCTCATCAGGTACTTGCTCAGTTCGGCGGCCTCCTTCAAGTTGAAGGCGTGCGCCTGCGCGGACGGATGATTTGGGAGCGCCTGCTCGAGCGCGGGCGCGATCTTGCCCAGCCATGCCTGAAAGCGGACCCCCAGTTTGCGCAATGGAACCGCGGCCTGCTCATATTCCGACTCGAGGCGCTTGGCGACCTTATCGTGCGAGTTGGTGTCCACGTGAAAGGAGACGTATGGGCCGAGCGTGGTGGACAACACGTACGTGTCGTTGAAGCGATCCACGACCTCGCCGAGGATCTGTCCCAGTTCCTTCGGCGGGGTCTTCGCAGTGGCTTTGACGACGACTTCGTCGAAGTAGTCGCCGAGGTCGGCGATCTTCTTTTTCAACTCATCGAAGGCGGCTTTGAATTCTTTGGATCCAAGGGAAGGGTAGATGTTGGTCAGATCCCAACGTGGAGGCGTAGTAGTCATGACATTCTCCGAAAGAGGGATGCCGGTAGTATATCACGCGCGGCTTACGCGCCTGGCTTGTTTTTTTCTACGAAAGCCTATACAATCTAATTGACATGACCGCGCCCATCTTAAAGTTGTCCCTCGAAATATTTCTCGCGGCAATGGCGATCCTGGCGCTGCTTTTCCTGCGGACGCGGCGGCTGTCGTCCGCTTCGTACGCACTGTGGGGACTGCTGGCCATCATGGTCCCGGCGCTGGGCCCCTTTCTGGTGATCGCGGCAAGACCGGGGAGAGGCGGTCCAACTTCCCGTCGCGGCGCGAGGCGGAGAAGGCGCGTCCCTGTTTGACCCCCAAGGAGTTTATCCAATGAAACGAGATCGTTTTCTGTTCGGCATTCTGATCGGAATCGGGGTGCTGATCGTCCTGGCATTGGTTCTGTTCTTTACCCGCCAGGACACCCTGACTTACGTGGATGACAGCACGCCGGAAGGCGTCGTCCACAATTATGCCGTGGCTGTGTTCAAAGGCGATTACGAGAAGGCTTATTCTTATCTGGCCGATAAGAAGAACAAGCCGACCTTCCAGCAGTTCGAGCAGGATTTCCTTTACCGGTACGTGGATCCATCGAACGTGGGACTGCAAGTCGGCGAGACCGAGATCAGAGGAGCGCGGGCGGTCGTTTTACTGACCTTGAGTTATAGCAACAGCGACCCGTTCTCCTCGGGTTACAGCAATGAAGACCGCGCCACCCTCATCCAGCAGGATGGCAAATGGAGACTCGAGCAGATGCCATACAATTTCTGGTCCTATAACTGGTATCAGCCGACAACTGAACCAGTTTACTAGACCACCCGTGGAGGCACCCATGCGCACTGTTCGTCGTCTTTACTTTTACGCCGTCGCTTTCATTACGCTGGAGGTGGTGCTGTGGGGGTTGATCAACCTGCTCCGCAGTATCGTCCAACGGGATGTGTTGTCCACGGGAGATACGCTGGCGCAGGCGCTGGCGTTGATCCTGGTGGGCGTGCCGATCTTTGCCCTGCACTGGATCTGGGCGCAACGCGCTTCGGCAACAGATGTGGAGGAGCATTCGGCCAGTCTGCGGGCGGTTTTCCTCTATGGCGTTCTGCTCGCGACCTTGATCCCGGTCGTGCAAAACGGGCTGGCCCTGGTCAACCGCACGTTCATCGAAAGCGCGGGCTTCGCCCCTTACCGCGCGCTCGCGGGCGGGAACCAGACCTGGACGGACAATCTGATTGCCATCGTGATGAACGCGGTCGCCGCGTGGTATTTCCTCACCGTCCTGCGGCCCGATTGGCAGACGCTCTCCGACACGGAAAACTTTGCCGACATCCGCAGGTTGTACCGGTACATCTGGGTGTTGTACAGCCTGCTGATGATTATCATCGGGGCGCAACAGATCATCCGCTTCCTGATGTTCGTTCCCGGCAAGGGACTGGGAGAGGTCGGTCGTGAATTGTTCATCAATGGGACCGCCCTGTTGTTAATCGGAACGCCGATCTGGTTCTTCGCCTGGCGCGCCTGCCAGGAGGCTTTCTTTCATCAACCGGGCGAGCGGGATTCGAATCTTCGCCTGGGCATCCTGTACTTCCTCGCTCTGTCGGGCGTGACCATCGTCCTGTCCGCGGCCGGCGTGACCCTGAACGTGATCCTGCGCCGGGCGCTGGGGGAGGACCTGGCCTTCGCGGAAATCCTTCGACGCATCACCGGGTCCGTGTCCATCGGCCTGCCGCTGGGCGCGGTCTGGGCATACTACGGGTACTGGCTGCGCCAGAGCATCAACGCCGCGGCCGACGAACAGCGCCGCGCCGCGCTCAACAGGATTTACCTGTATATCCTGTCCTTCATCGGGCTGGCGACTTCGTTCATCGGTCTTGCGTCGCTGGTCGCGTTCGTGATTGACGTTGCGGCAGGAAAACAGATCTGGGGCGATGAGATGCGTGCGCGCATTTCAGGCGTGCTGGCGACCCTGGCAGTTGGACTGCCGCTCTGGTTGAGCACATGGCGTCCGATCCAGAAGGAAGCGCTCGCGGAAGGCGCGGCGGGGGACCATGCCCGCCGGTCCGTGACGCGGAAGATATACCTGTATCTGGTCTTGTTTGCTTCGGTCATCGGGGGAATGGTCTCGGCCGTGGGGCTGGTGTTCCAACTCCTGCAAGCGGCGCTCGGTTCGGAGACATTGAGCCTGGTGAGTCTGCTCAACATGGCCCAGGTTCTTGCATGGTTCATCCTCGTGCTCGTCTATCATCTGTCCTGTCTGCGCGCGGACGGTTCGGGAGCCGCACGCACATTAAGCGACCGGTACGCCCAATTCCCGGTCGCGGTCTTCGAAACTGCCGGGAGCGGATTCGGGGAGGCGGTTCGCGCGGAGGCACAGAAACAGGTCCCGGGTCTGCCGGTGACCGTGATCGCGTCGGGCGGGGAAATCCCGGAGGAGGCCGCGGCCGTCAAAGCGGTCCTCTTGCCCCTCGGGTTGATGGTCGCACTGCCGGATGCGACGCGCAAGTGGCTGGGCGAATTCGGCGGATCGAAGATCGTTGTTCCAACCGAGGTGAAAGACTGGTTGTGGATCGGCAACACGCCGCGTCGGTCGGTAACGCGCGCCGTGCTGGCCGTGCGGCAAATGGCGGAAGGGCAGGCGGTGCGCGTGGATGGAGGAGGTTCGGGTTGGACAATCGTCGCCTACGTGTTCGCAGCGCTGTTCGCCCTGCAACTGTTGTTCGTCCTGCTGATGCTGGGCATTTCAGCCTTTGTTGATTAAGTGCCGAATGACGGGCGTCGCAAAGAATGGTCAATTCGATTAATGATATACTTTCGCAAATCCGATTTGTCGTGAGGGTCCGGCCATGAAAGTCATCGTCCTTCAAGAGAATCTCGCACGCGGTCTGGGAATCGTCTCCCGGGCGGTATCGCCGCGCAGTACGCTGCCGGTGCTGGCAAACGTTTTGATCGCGACCGACGAGGGCCGTCTGCGGCTTTCGGCGACGAATCTCGAAATGGGGGTTACGTGTTGGATTCCGGCGCGCATCGAAGAAGACGGGTCCACGACCGTGCCATCCCGTACTTTCGCGGACCTGGTCAATACCCTGCCCGGCGACCAGGTGCAATTGACTCTCGATTCGCAAACCCAAAATCTGAACGTCCACTCCGGCTCATCGAATAACGATATCAAATGCATCGACGCGCAGGAGTTCCCGCCCCTGCCGGTGGCGGAAATGGAAGGCGCGCTTCAGTTGAACGTGGTGGACTTCAAGGAAATGATTCATCAGGTGGCCTTTGCCGCCTCCACGGACGAGGCCCGCCCGGTGCTGATGGGCGTGCTGATGACGGTGGACAAGGATCAGGTCACCATGGCAGCCGCGGACGGTTTCCGCCTCTCCGTGCGCAAAGCCGTGCTGTCCTCCCCGGCACCCAAGCCGGTCAATGCCATTATCCCGGCGCGCGCATTGAGCGAACTGGCGCGCGTGGCCGGTGACGGTGACGAAATGATCTCGATGGTTGTGCCCAAGGGACGCGGCCAGGTCATCTTCCGCGTCAAGGACGTGGAATTGGTCTCGCAATTGATTGACGGCGCGTTCCCGGACTATCAGCAGATCATCCCGCGCCAATACAAGTCGCGCACGCTGGTATCCACTGCGTCACTGCTGAAAGCCTGCAAGCAGGCCGAGATCTTCGCCCGCGAAGGCTCGAACGTGGCGCGCCTGGACATCAAAGCCGCCAACGGCAATATGACGCCCGGCGAGGTGGAAATCTCGGCCGTCTCCGAGGAGACCGGCCGCAACGAGACCATCGTCGAGGCGACGGTGGACGGCGGCAGTGTGTTGATCGCCTTCAACGTCAAGTTCCTGCGCGAAGTGCTCGAAGTGGTCAGGACGCCCAACGTGGCCCTGGAGACTTCGGCCGCCAACGCGCCCGGCGTCGTCCGCCCGGTGGGCGACGATAGTTTCCTGCACGTCATCATGCCGATGCACCTGGGCTAGAAAAAGCGAAAGTCCCCGTTTCAGAACGACGGGGACTTTTTGATTCGCAAAATGAGGACTACTTCTTCGCTGGCGCGCGGGACACTTGAACGGGTCCCGGCAAAAGGATGTTGAACCGCGCCCCTTTCCCGGCCCCGTCACTCTCGGCCCAGATCCTGCCTCCCTGCGCCTCGATCAGTCCGCGCGCGATAGTCAGGCCAATTCCCAGTCCGCCATATCGCCGCGTGTTGGGCGGCTCGCCCTGGCGGAACTCCTGGAAGATGGTATCCAGTTGATCCTCGGGAATGCCTTCGCCGTCGTCCTCCACCCAGACGAGCACGCCGTTCGCGTCCGCCCTCGCCCCGACGCGGATCTCCCCTCCCACCGGTGAAAACCGAACCGCATTGTTGAGCACACTGCTTAGCGCGGCGTTCATCTTCTCCGGGTCCACGTTGACCATGAGCGGCTGCATCGTGTATTGCGGCATCAATTTCTGGGCCTTGCTGTCGGCCATGAGGCGTATGCTCTTACAGGCCCTGTCCAGCAGGACCTGCACCGCCAGTTGTTGCGGCCTGAAGTTCAACCCGTCCGTTTCCAGCAGGCGCAGGTTGGTCATGTCGTCTATCAGCGAACGCAGTTGCAGGGAGGCGTTCAATACGTGTTCGGCATGTTCCGAGAGTTCGCCCTGGGCGTCCTCGCGTAGGAACGTGGCATAACCGATGATGATTCCGAGCGGCGTCCGCAATTCGTGAGAGGCCAGCGCCAGAAAATCTTCCTTCAGGCGATCCGCCTCCTTGACGCGGTCGAGCGCCTTCTGGAGCGCGTTCACCAACCGCGCATTATTGACCGCCACCGCGGCGTGGGAGGCAATGACGCTGAGAATCAGCTCATCGCCGGAATCGAACTCGCCGCCACGCTTATTGATCGCCTCGAGCACGCCGGTCAACCGGTCGCGGATGCGCATGGGCACGCCCATCAACGAATGCACCAGCATACCGGTCTTCTTGGCAACAAAGCCATAATGGCGCGGGTCTTTTTGCGCGTCGTTGATGATGATCGCCCGGTTGGTCCGGAACACGGTCCCGGCCAGGCTGCCTTCCATCGGCACTTCCAGTTGCTTCAACTGGTCCGCCTGTGGCCCGCTGGTGGCGGCGAAAAAGAGGTGCGGCTTCTTTTCATCGTAAAGCAGGATGGAGGCCGTCTCACATCCCAACAGGTCGGCCGCAGTGTGGATGATGATCTGGAGCAGGCTGTCCAGGTCAAGGGTGGAGTTGAGCCGCACGCTCAAGTCCACGAGGCGGCTGAGTTGGTCCAGGGTCCGCTTGGTATGGCCGGGCCTGCGGGCATCCGCATCAGAAGTCATGGATATAGTTTAGCAGAAACGGGAGAGAAATCATAGTCCCACCCTCGGTCTAAATTAATAGAAAATATGTTCTACATCCAGGATCGTCAATATCCGCCTGTCCAGGAGGCAGACTCCTCCGCCTCCTTCTCGACCCGAACCGGCAACCGTTTCGTCAGCACCAGCCAGCCGATGAAAAGCGTCATGCCGATCCACGCGGTTGGGGCGGCCAGAGTTCCCCCGAAAGCCATGTTAAAGCCCGGCAGAAAGAATAATACCGGCAGCCCGGCGGAGGCATTAACCGCCCCATGCGCCAGCGCGGCCGCCCACGGGCTTCGAGTATTCAGATACAGCCATGAGAAAATGACAGCCAACAGGACGCAAAACACGATCATCATGAAAATACCTGCCACAGGATAACCCGGGTAGTTATGTCCTTGAACGATAGCCGGGGCATGCCATAATCCCCAGATCACGCCACTGATCAGAATAGCCTTCCATTGGCCGAGCGGCATAAGGTGAGGAAGCAGGAAACCGCGCCACCCCAATTCCTCTCCCAGCGCAAACAGCACATTAATGAATGGGGCAAGAAGAATGGCGAACGCGATCTGGGCCGCGACGACCAATCCCGCCGGAACAACCTCGCCGCCCGCAGCCTGCGCCATGGACTCGCGGATCACGGTAAATTCCGTGTCCAGTTTGGCAACACCAAACATAAGGGCAAACAAGCCACCTGCAACACTCAGGACCGGCGGCAGAAACCAGGCCCAGAGATAATATCGTTTTGGTCCGAGTCGCTTCAGATTCAGGCTGCGGAAAGGCTTTTTCTGGATCGCCAAAGTAGCCACAATGGCGGCAAGACCCGGTCCCCACATGGCAAGCGCCCATAGACCGGCTGTAATCAATTGCGCGGTGAGCGGCTCGATGTCCGCGAAGAGAAGCGGCGCCAGGAACAACGGCCAGGAAATGAGCAGGGTGATGATTAGAAACCATGTCAGGGCTTTACGGTCTAACATGAGTCCTCCTATGCCGGCATGGAGCGTTCGCGGCGGGCTGTCCGGGTCAGCGGACGTCTGGCAATGACGTTGATCTTGTTCGAATTCTCGAGAATATGCGTGGAAACGACCTCCCAGCCGTCCGCGCCCCATTCGTTGAGGAGTTCTTCCAGTTCGTCGGCAGGGACGCCCTTGAAAAATCCGCCCACAGTCTGGACGCGATATTCCCATTGTTGGATGGATTCAGCCATTTTTTCTCCTCTCGGCCGCCGCGAAAAACCACAAGTTGTTTCCAACAGCGGCCGCTACACGGTCAGTTTTTTTGCCCGGTTTCACGTGAAACGCGGGCGGGAATGGTCATCATAACGCCGGCTACGCCTTCGTTTCCCGCCGGTAGAGCACATAGGAATACACAACGAGGAAGAGCGTTGAGCCCATCAACGGGGCGAACATCAACCAGAAGGCGGTCATCCCGCCGAGCAGCGATCCGATGATCGCCAGCACCCCCGAGGCCACAAACAGGATCGAGCCGAGGCGATGCGTTTCATCCCACACAGAATCACTGCTGAGGGTCCACGGTGTGCGGATTCCGATGAACCAGTTGCGCTTTGCCCGCTTCAGCAGGTAGCCGATGAAGATAAACAGCACGCCCATGAACGGCAGCATCGCCATGCTCATCCTGAAGTTCTGATAGCCAAGGCTCCAGGCCAGCGTCAAGCCGTGCATGTAGATCATAAAGGCGATGATCAGAGCGATGAACGCATTGAACGTCCCGCGGAATTTGGCGATGTTGGCCTTCAACGGGTCAATGGACGGAACACCCAGAAACAGCAGGAACATCCCCAGCGTGACGAGCGGCATCAGGAAGACGCCCCAGAACTTGGGCATGTAATCATCCACCTGATCATTCACATTCCAGTGCGAGGCCATCTGGTCCGGCAGGCGATCCCAGAGCAGGAGGCCTGCCAGCGCGGCCGCAACAATCAGAACCAGGACAAGGACACTGGTAGTTCGAGTAGACATCTTCACTCCTTATTGGATTTTTCCTGCGGCGCATGTTTCTCCGCCATCGAGACGATCCCGCTCAGGCCGCCTAGGTTCATCGTGTCCACCGCGGACGAGGGGACGATCACCAGGGCGCCTTTCTCCTTCAAGCCCTCGAAGAGCATGTTCATGGCGCGCAGGTGGAGAGCGGTCGGGTTATCGGCATAAGCCTTGGATGCTTCAGCAAAGGAAGCCGCGATCTGCTTCTCGGATTCACCCAGGATGACGCGCGCCTGGCGCTCGCGCTCGGCCTGCGCCTGACGCGACATGGCGTCTTCCAGATCCTGGGGGATGATCACGTCGCGGATCTCCACCGACTGCACGGTCACACCCCAGGGCGTGGTACGCTCGTCGATGATCCTCTGTAAGTCCGCATCCATTTTGGAACGGCCAACGAGAATATCGGCGAGCGACATCTGACCGATGATCTCGCGCAAGGCGGTCTGCGCGGCCCAGGCAATCGCGGACTGGTAGTCCTTCACTTCGAGCGCGGCCTTCTCCGCGTCCCAGACGACCCAGAACAAAACCGCGTCCACGTCCACGGGGACGGTATCCTTGGTCAAAGTCTTCTCGGCCGCGAAGGGAGTGACCATCACGCGATGGTCAATCCACGACGGGATGGTATCCACAATCGGGACGATCCAGAACAAGCCGGGGCCGGCCAGTTTATGGAACTTGCCCAGCCGCAGGACGATGGCCTTCTCCCATTGCGATGCCACCTTCAGCGCGTACAGGATGTAAGTGGCAACGATGGTCATGCCAACGACATACAGGCCGATCAGCCAGTCGGCAACCTTGCCGTTCATCAACGGCGCGCCGATGACAGCCGCGATCAGGAAGATACCAAACAGCATCCCAGCCACGCCGGAGATGTGCTGATCTGCACGGATTTGTGCGGTTTCCTTGGTGATTTTTACAGCCATTGCAATTCTCCTTTACTCTTTGACTTCCTGCGATTCTTTCCACGATTTGAGTTGCTCGCTGACCATCTGACGGATCTCCGCTTGGGAGAATCCCAGCCTCGCTGTCTCGCTTACAAATCTGCGGGCCAGTGCTTCCAGCGACTCGCGCCGCATTCGTTCGGTCACCTTCGGCGGCGGGACCTCCGTGATGTAGGTGCCGCGTCCCTGCTGCGTGGAGATGATGCGTTCCTCGTCCAGGATGCGATACGCCCGCGCCACAGTGTTGAAGTTGATGCGCAATTCCGTCGCCAGCGCGCGGACGGTCGGCAATTGGTCGCCGGGTTTGAGCGCGCCGCTGGCGATCTGTCCCTTGACCTGGTCCACGATCTGAACGTAAATGGGCGAATCAGACCGAAGGTCCAGTTGGAAGCGCTTGCTGAAGGTGGCGAGTCCGTTTGCGTTCATGGTCAATATTGTATCATTGTATGATTGTACCAATTGTATACCAATCTCCCGCTTTGTCAAGGCCTGGCGCAAAGTTCATTCGCAAAAGGATGAATGAGCCAATATGGTAGAATCCCGGCCGCAAACAATACGATTCCCGCGCAAGTCCGCGGAAGGAGATAGTCATGGAACAACAGACCGGTACCTTTGCTGTGAAGAAGGGTTTGGCCCAGATGCTCAAAGGCGGAGTCATCATGGACGTCGTGACCCCGGAACACGCCAGAATCGCGGAGGATGCAGGCGCGTGCGCCGTCATGGCGCTCGAGCGCGTCCCCGCGGACATCCGCGCGACCGGCGGCGTGGCCCGCATGAGCGATCCCGACCTGATCCTGAAAATCATGGATTCGGTCACCATCCCTGTCATGGCCAAATGCCGCATCGGGCATTTCGTCGAGGCGCAGATTCTTGAGGCCATCGGCGTGGACTACATTGACGAGTCTGAGGTGCTCACCCCGGCGGACGAGGCGCATCACATCAACAAACACCTCTTCAAAGTCCCGTTCGTGTGCGGATGCCGCAACCTGGGCGAGGCCCTGCGACGCGTCGGCGAAGGCGCGGCGATGATCCGCACCAAGGGCGAGGCGGGCACAGGGGATGTGATAGAGGCCGTTCGTCACGCACGCGCGGTACTGGGCGACATCCGCCGATTGACCACGATGGCCGACGAGGAACTCATGGCGTACGCCAAAGAGATCGGCGCGCCGTACGAACTCGTGAAAGAGGCCAAAGAACTCGGCCGCATGCCGGTGGTGAACTTCGCCGCAGGCGGCGTGGCGACTCCCGCCGATGCGGCATTGATGATGCAACTCGGCGTGGACGGCGTCTTCGTCGGTTCGGGCATCTTCAAGAGCGGCGACCCAGCCCGCCGCGCCGCGGCCATCGTCAAGGCTGTGACGCATTATCAGGACGCGTCCATCCTCGCGGAGGTCAGCAAGAACCTCGGCGAGCCGATGGTCGGGCGCAACGTCTCGCAGATGCCGGAAGCAGAGAAGATCGCCGGGCGCGGTTGGTAGATTTGTCTGATGGTCTAAATAGTCTAAATAGTCCAGGCTGTCTATGTGAGAAGTTGGCTATTCAGACTGCTGAGACCAATCAGACTATCAGGACCACTGAGACCACATGAAAATTGGTGTCCTCGCCCTGCAAGGCGATTTCGCAGAACACATTGCCGTGCTCAAGCGCCTCAAAGTGGAGACCTCCGAGGTGCGCCTGCCAGAGCATCTTAAAGGACTCGACGGCCTCATCATCCCCGGCGGCGAATCCACCACCATTGGCAAACTGGCCGTCGCCTACAAGCTGATGGATCCGCTAACGGTTTTCGGCCAGCGACATGCCATCTGGGGCACTTGCGCGGGAGCGATTTTTCTTTCAAAAGACGCCCGCCGCGACCAGCCCCTGCTCGGCCTGATGGACATCAAGGTGGAACGCAATGCCTTTGGCCGCCAGGTCGACTCTTTCGAGGCCGACCTCGACGTACCCGAACTCAAACAGGCCACCGGGACGAAGGAACCGTATCACGCGGTCTTCATCCGCGCGCCGATCATCGAATCCGTTTCGGGCGACGCGAAAGTCCTCGCCTCGGTCGCGGACGGGAGGATCGTCGCCGCGCAACAGGGCCACCTGCTGGCGACGTCTTTCCACCCCGAACTGACCAACGACACGCGTTTCCACGAATACTTCCTCTCACTGGCTGATTGATTTTTCATGACCGTCCGCCCGCTCGAACTGCTCGACCTGCCCTCGCTGGCGCGCCTCCACAACGACGTCCTTCCGCTCGACTCCACGCGCGCCCTGACGCGCGGCAACCCGCTCGGCGCGGGCAGTTTCCTGGCCTATTTCAATCCCACGCGCCACCTCTATTCCGCCATCGCGGATGGAAACGGCGCATCGCTGCTGGGCGGCGTGACTCACACGCGCGGCGAGACCTTTGCCAAACTTCTGTATCTTGCGCCCGTCTCGCGGCTCGACCACGCCGAATTGCCCGCGCTGGTGGAGAATCTCTCCGCCGAAGCCGGTACGTGGGGCGCGTATCACGTACTCGCCGAGGTGGACGAAATTTCCGAGGGATTCACGGCCCTGCGAAATTCGGGCTTCTCGGTCTACGCGTGGCAGAGGATGTGGAACGTCTCGAAAATAACGGGATCAGGCGCGGGTCCGCGCTGGACGCGGATGAAGTCCGTGAGCCTGCCCGCAGTGCAGAGTCTGCATTATCAGATCGTCCCGCCGCTGTTGCATCCCATCGAGCCTGCGCCGTCACGCGTGAATGGATTCATCTGCAACGAGGGAGCGAAGTGTTACATCAGTGTGGCGCACGGACTGCACGGCATCGTGCTGACGCCGCTCATCCACCCCGAGGCGACCGAGGTGAGCGGGAAGCTGGCCGCGTTGATCCAGTCCCTGCCCGACCGCGGCAACCGGCCGGTGTATCTCTGCGTGCGCTCGTATCAGGTCTGGCTCGAGCCTGTGCTGGCAGACCTGGGCGCGCTGGCCGGTCCGCGCCAGGCGGTGATGGTCAAGCACCTGACGCGGCTGATTAAAGAGGAACAATTGGTGCGCGCCACCCGGCCCGCGGGTGTGAGTGTTCAACCGTCAAGGGTAAGCCGTATCGAGAAAAGCAAATCGTGATATAGTCAGGTTGACGGTTAACAGTTGATGGTGGATCATGGATGAAAAGAAAGTATCTGCCCGAAATTACCGGGAGTTGATTGTTTGGCAAGAGGGTATTAAACTTGCGAAAGTGATTTACAAATTGGCAGAGAAATTCCCCCGGACTGAAACCTATGCCCTGTCTGACCAGATTCGCCGCGCGGCTGTCTCCGTCCCATCCAACATTGCCGAAGGCCAGGCGCGCAAGACCCCGGGTGATTTCAGCCGCTTTCTGCATATTGCCCTTGGCTCCCTTGCAGAAATGGATACCCAACTCGTTCTTGCGCAAGAGTTTGGCTATCTGACAGGTGAAGATACAAGGCTTGTCAATCAGCAAATCCTTGAATTGCGCAAGAAAATCTACGCCCTCATCAACAGCCTGCCTTCCACACGGTAAGACCGTCAACCACAAACTACCAACCTCGAACCAATTATGACTCAACAAAAACGAATCACAGACGACCTCGACGCCCTGCTGGACGTACTTCCCCCTCCGGTGCGTCACGCGGTGGAGATCGCCAACAACAGCGAAAACCTGCTGGAAATCATCCTCGACCTGGGACGCGTCCCCACGGCCCGCTTCGTCGAGCAGGAGATTCCGCTCAGCGAAAAGGAAGTCGCACGCGCCGAGATTGATTACGTCGTCGAGCGCATCGGCGACTTCGACGCGGACAACCGAGCCGGGATGGAACGCACCCTGCACCGCATTTCGGGCATCCGCAACCGCCGCGGCGCCATCGTGGGACTCACCTGCCGCGTCGGCCGCGCCGTGTACGGCACGATTGACATCATCGAAGACATCATCATGTCGGGCAAGAGCCTGCTCATCCTCGGCCGTCCCGGCGTGGGCAAGACCACCCTCCTGCGCGAGGCGGCGCGCATCCTGGCCGAGTCGCGCCGCGTGGTCATCGTGGACACGTCCAACGAGATCGGCGGCGACGGCGACGTGCCGCATCCCGCAGTGGGCAAGGCGCGGCGTATGCAGGTCAAAGTGCCCACCCTCCAGCACGAGGTGATGATCGAGGCGGTGGAGAATCACAACCCCGAAGTCATCGTCATTGACGAGATCGGCCGCGAACTCGAAGCCCAGGCGGCGCGCACCATCGCCGAGCGCGGCGTGCAACTCATCGGCACGGCGCACGGCATCACGCTTGACAACCTCTTGTTGAATCCGACTCTCTCCGACCTGGTCGGCGGCATCGAAGCCGTCACGCTTTCGGATGAGGAGGCGCGTCGGCGCGGGACCCAGAAGACGGTGCTCGAACGACGCGCCCCGCCCACCTTCGATGTGCTCATCGAAATCCAGACGCGCGAACGCTTCGCCGTTCACGCCGACATCATGGCCTCGGTGGACGCGCTCCTGCGCGGCTTCCCGCTTCCGCCGGAGATCCGCACGCGCGACGCCGACGGGCAGATCCGCATCGAGAAGGCCGCGCCCGCGCCAAAGTCCAGGGTGGAGGCGAAGGAGGTCAAACCGCCTCGGCGTGGACGTCAGCCTGTCATGCCAGTCGAGACTCCGTCTCAGCCGCTCAAGCCGTCCCAGCCCGTGACCGGCGCGGCGCTGCAGACCGTCCGCGTCTATCCGTTCGGTGTGGCGCGCAACCGCCTGATGCAGGCCGCCAAACGGCTGGGCGTCCCGGCCATCATCGTGCGCGAACCGTCCGAGGCCGACGCGCTGGTGACCCTGCGCTCGTACTACCGCGACCGCCAACAGGCCATCGTGGACGCGGAGGGACGCGGCCTGCCCATCTACGTCCTGCGCGCCAACACGGTGGGACAGGTGGAGCAGTTCATGAGCGACCTGTTCAACCTGCCTTCGGACCAGTTCACCAGCGGCGAAATGGAGGGCGTGCGCAGTGAGACCCAGCAGGCCATTCAGGCGGTGCTCAACGGCGAGCGCTGGGTGGACCTGCCGCCCGGCCCGTCGCTCGTCCGCCGCCTTCAGCACGAGATGGCGCGCCAGGCGGAACTGGTGAGTCATTCATATGGAAAAGAGCCGCGCAGGCATGTGAGGATATTCAGAGAGTAGTAAATGATATAATCGCCTTAAGAGATATGGAGAGAGCATGAATAGATCAGTTCCTCCCCAGTTGATGGGACGTTATATTGTCACCGATCCCGAGATCTGTCATGGGAAGCCCACTTTTCGCGGCACGCGCGTTTTGGTCTCGGACGTGCTCGAACAGGTGGCAAGCGGCATGGCCTGGGAAACGATCATCGAGGAATGGAACAACAGCGTCACCAAGGAGGCCATCCAGGAAGCAGTGCAGTTAGCAAGCCAGGCTTTCATTAAGCACGCGGACGAGTTCCTGCTGGAACCGCTGGCCGCATGAATATCCTCGACGAGAACATTCCCAAAAATCAACGCCAACTTCTCGAAAGTTGGCGTATTTCTATCAGACAGATTGGAGTGAATGAAGGACGCAGCGGCATGAAGGATAAAGAAATCATTTCTTTTCTCCAACAAACGCGCCGTCCCACCTTCTTTACACGAGACGAAGATTTTTTCAAACCCCAGTTCTGTCATTTGCGTTACGGGCTGGTGTATTTGGATGTGGAGAAATACGAAACGGCCATATTTATCCGTCGTCTGCTGAAACACAAAGAGTTCAACACGCAGGCCAAACGGATGGGATGCGTCGTTCGTGTCTCACAGGCGGGTTTGTCGTGCTGGCGAATCCATGCGCGCACGGAAATTCATTACAAATGGGAATAGTCTGAATCCATGTTCATCACTCTCGAAGGCCCCGAAGGCTCCGGCAAGACCTCGCACATCCCCTACCTCGTGGAATATTTACGCGAGAAGGGACACACCGTTTTCCCCACGCGCGAGCCGGGCGGGACGTCCATCGGCGAGCAAATCCGAGAAGTCATCCACGATTTGAAGAACGTGGAGATGCACCCGCGCACGGAGACCCTGCTCTACCAGGCGGCGCGAGCGCAGATCGTGGAGCAGGTCATTCGTCCGCGGTTGAAGGCAGGCGAGATTGTGCTCTCTGACCGCTATGCCGATTCGACCATCGCCTATCAAGGCTACGGTCACCAGCAGGATTTGGAGCAGGTGCGCGCGCTGGTGAAGTACGCAACAGGAGGGTTGATCCCTGATTTGACGGTTTTATTGGATGTTGACGTAGAAGAAGGCCTGAGACGGAAAAAGAAGGACAATGAGTGGAATCGCCTCGACGCGTACACACTGGAATTCCATCAGAGAGTCCGCGCTGGCTATTTGGAGATGGTCAGGCAGGAGCCGAAGAGGTGGGTGGTAATCGACGCGGGGAGGGAGTGGAAGTCCGTGCAGGAGGAGTTGAGGAAGAAGTTATTGCATAAAATAGGATTGGATCATTAGGAGGAAATAATGTCACCAAGGGCCTTTGTTCTAATGCCTTTCAGTTCCGACTTCAACGAGATCTACAACTTTTTTATTGCATCTGCATTGAGTGAAGTCGGTTATCAAGTTTATAGGGCTGATGACATTGTCAGCCAACGCAACATTCTTGAAGATATTATTGCGTCCATCAATCATAGTGATCTGATTGTCGCAGATTTGACAGGCTCTAACCCAAATGTTTATTATGAGTTAGGAATTGCACATGCGTTCGGAAGACCTGTTATTCTTCTGACCCAATCCGTTTCTGATTTGCCTTTCGATTTACGGTCGTATCGAGTTCTTCAGTACAATACACATTTTTCTGCTATAGAGCATGCCCGGAATAAACTAAAGGAGCTAGCTAGTGTCGCGAGGGACGGAAAACTTGTTTATGGAAATCCAGTAATTGATTTCGGCTCAATCAAAGGTGTCGAAACACAATCCACAGAAGCAGAGATAAGAAGAACGGACGATTTAGGTTTTCTAGATCATCTCATTCGAATGCAAGACGGCTTTGCTGCCATGTCTGATGTCATTAATCATATTGGCGAGAGGATGAATAAAGTAAGCACGATGACAGAAAAAGTAACCGAGGAGATGAATAGGCTTGCAGCTTCCAAAGAAACGGAGAAGCCGCGAAAAATTCAGGCTTTACTTGGTGAGCTTGCAATTACTCAACAAGAGTATGCGGCATTTCTAAAAGAATCAAATGACCAAATGGAAAGCAACTTAGATCAAACGTTTACAAGCCTTGAATTTGTAATTTCATTTAAGGCTCCGGCAACGGATGAAGAACGTGCCGCATTAACAGCTATGCTTTCTCATCTTACCGATCTAGAGAACAACTCGCAAACATCATTAAATACATTTACTATTCTTGCAAAGACGATGCGCGGGCTCCCGAAAATGGAAAGGAATTTAAACAAGGCAATAAATGAGGTTGCTATTCAAATAGAGCGATTTATTGGCTATACCCAACAAGTGGTGGCTATGTCTTCTAAATCGATAGCGATTGCGAGGAAACTGCTTGAGTCTTGAACATATTCCCTGTGCTCTTCCACACAGTGCGCAAATCGCCCCGAATCAGCGTTGTATAATTTTTCCCATGATCCATCTCCCTTTCCATGAACACCTCGATAGAAGGCAAGACAACACACCCCTGCGAAAATGTTTTTAGCGAGGTTAATTACCTCGCCTCTGTGTTATACTGACTTCATTGTCAACAGGGTTGGGTGATTCTCTTTCGAGGTCGTCTAAAGCCTGCTTTTTGTCACCCGTAAAACGAGTGATGTCATAGGAGAAAAATGGAAGTAAAGTTGTACGTTGGAAACCTGGCGTATTCCACCACGGAAGACAGCCTGCGGACCCTGTTCACACAGGCGGGCACGGTGACCTCGGTGGCGCTGATCAAGGATCGCGACACGGGGCAATCCAAGGGTTTTGCCTTCATCGAGATGAGCACGCAGGCCGAAGCGCAGAAAGCCATCAGCATGTTCAATGGTTTTATGGCGGGCGACCGTGAGTTGAAGGTCAACATGGCCCGTCCGCGTGAAGAACGCGGCCGCGCATTCGATAATCGCGGCAGTGGCCGCAAGCACGGGCCGCAGCGCGGCGGCGGCAAGCGTTATTAGATCGCCTTAACACAATCTTGAAATCTCTCCATGCAAAGTGGAGAGATTTTTGTTTCCGGGGTTGATACCCTCCGCGTTGTATAATTCAGGCATGTCCATCCACCTCTCCTCTCACGAACACCTCGACAAGCTCGGCATCCCTTACGAGAAGGCCGAATTCCCGCCGGACATCGAGAAGGGCGCGGCGTCGGTGGCGCGCGCGTTGGGTTACCGCGAGCGGCAGATGATTAAGACGCTCATCTTCGAGATGGACACCGGCGAGCGCCTGCTGGTCATGGTGGGCGGGGACCAGAATATCGTCTCAGGTAACTTGAAAAAGGCCGCGGGGTCGCGCAACATCCAGATGGCGCGCCCGGAAGCCGTCAAGGAAACGACCGGGTACGTCATCGGCTCGATCCCCCCGTTTTCGTGGCAGCCGCCCGGCTTCCGCACCTTCCTGGATGCGTCGTTGATGTCCGAGCCGGTGCTGGGAGTCGGGACCGGTCAATGGGGGCACGAAATCCTGATCGCGCCGCAGGATTTGGTCAAAGCCAGCAACGCAATCGTCGTCAATCTGGTGGATCGTGAGAAGCCTGTTTTCCCGGAGGAGCGATGAAAGACAAAACCGAATTACTGTCCGAGATCGAACGCGAGTGGAAGGCGCTGATGGATATGGTGAATCAACTCACGCCACAACAAATGGTCACGCCCGACGCGGGCGGGTGGTCGCCGAAGGACAATCTCGCCCATTTGACCGAATGGATGACGACCCTGATGGGCTACCACATGGACGGACGCCCCTCCCACGAGGTGATGAACCTGGATCCCGCCGATACCGAGGACTGGGATATGGACATCATAAACGCCCGCCTGTTCGAACGGAACAAGGAGCGGCCTGTGGAAGAAGTCCTGGCGGGACTCAAAAGCAAATATGCCGAGTTGACCGCCAGGCTCGAAGCGATGCCATTCGAGGACTTGTTGAAGCCCCGCTGGCCCGACGACCCCGAGAAACGTCCGCTCGTGAATTGGATTCTTGGAGACAGCAGTGAGCACTTTGCCGAACATCGGGAGGTGATCGAGCAGGCCCTGTCAAAGAAATCGAAGGCCAAAAGGTAGAAGCTATTCCGAATATCGCGTGTTATACTGTGTGTATCGTCAACAGGGGTTTGGCTGATTCTCTTCCGAGGTCATCGAACGCCTGCAATTTTCAACCGCCCGCAGCGCGGGCACGCTTAGGAGAATGAAGTATGGAATCGAAGTTGTACGTTGGAAACCTGCCCTACTCGGCCACCGAAGAGGAGCTGAGTTCCATGTTTGGGCAGGCCGGCACCGTGACCTCGGTGGCGATCATCAAGGATCGCGAAACAGGCCGCTCGAAGGGTTTTGCCTTCATTGAGATGAGCAATGGCGAAGAGGCCCAGAAAGCCATTAACATGCTCAACGGACAGCCCATGGGCGGACGCGACCTGCGCGTGAGCATTGCCCGCCCGCGCGAAGAAGGCGGCGGCCGTTCGTTCAACCGAGGCTCGCGCCGCAACTATTAGCCTCACAGACGCCAAAAGTAACTCCCCGGTCCATGCCAGACCGGGGAGTTGTATTATGACTCGCCGCCGCCCAGGTCGGGCAAGGCGGACTCGATCTCGTCCGGACTTTGGCCCGCCTCCAGCCGGTCCACCACGTCGTCGAATTCGGGCGGCAGGTCCTCGCCCATCTCCTTTCCCATTTTGCGCATCATCTTCCCGAGGGCGCGCGGGTCGTCCTCCAGCCCCTCCAGGGCGGAGGGATCGTCCATATCCTCCAGGCGGCTCTCCTGGGATCTGGCAATGCGCACGCGCGTCAGCCTTCGGCGGACGTTGCCGCTTCCACAACGGGAGCAGGCCACGGGCCGCGTGCCGTATTCGCTGAAGGTCATAAAGACCTCGAAACGGTTCTGACAGTCGAGACAAGTGTAAGGATAAGCGGGCATGGCCTTATTTTAATCCAGACTCCCGCCTCCTTTCTAGGTACAATTGGGATATGACCCCCGACCCACACTTCCACCCACAACACACCAGCCCCCTGCTGATCGTCATCTCCGGCCCGTCGGGCGCGGGCAAGGACAGCGTGATCCAGCACATGAAGAAACGCGAAATGCCGTTCCACTTCGTCGTCACGGCCACCACGCGCCCGCGCCGCGAGAATGAAGTGCACGGCAGGGATTACTGGTTCGTCTCGAAGGAGGAATTCGCCCGCATGATCGAGGAGCACGAACTCTTCGAATACGCCATCGTATACGGCGATTACAAGGGCATTCCCAAAAAACAAGTGCGTGAGGCCCTGGCCAGCGGCAAGGACGTGATCATGCGCATTGACGTGCAGGGCGCGGAGAGCGTCCGCAAACTGGCGCCCGAGGCGCTGTTGATCTTCATCACGGTCGAGAACGAGGAGGAACTGGTGAGCCGCCTGCAGACGCGCAAGACCGAAACGCCCGAGGAACTCAAACTGCGCATCGCCACGGCGCGCCGCGAACTGACGCGCATCGAAGAGTTCGATTACGTGATCGTCAACCGCGACGATGCGCTGGACGAAACGGTGGACACGATCCGCGCCGTCATCGAAGCCGAACATCACCGCGTCAAACAACGCAAGGTGGACCTGTGAACGAAACTCCCGCTTCTCCCCTGACCCCCGAGCCGGCCGCGCCGGTCCCGGCCCGCATCTCCCTTCGGCTTCCGTCTTCGCTCCCGCGCGTCATGTATGCGATCCTCGGGCTGACCATCGCCACGTACGTCCTTCAATTCATCTTCCCGCAGATCATTGACCTGGGAGAGAAAAACAACAGCCTGATCCGCGCCGGTCAACTCTGGCGGTTGATCACACCGGTCCTGTTGCATGGGCCGATCTGGCACATCGGTTTCAACATGTACGCGCTGTTCGCACTCGGCTCCGGCCTGGAACGGCGCTTCGGGCACGTGCGCTTCCTGTCGCTTTACCTTCTGGCGGGATTCGCCGGAAACGTCCTTTCCTTCCTCGTCACGGACGCCAATTCCATCGGCGCTTCGACCTCGATCTTCGGCCTGATCGCGGCGGAGGGAGTCTTCCTCTACCAGAACCGCAAGTTGTTTGGCGAGGAGGCGCGGCAGGCGATTGGCAACGTGGTCTCGGTGGCGGCCATCAACCTGTTCATCGGCTTTTCCAGCGGCGGATACATTGACAACTGGGGGCACATCGGCGGCCTGCTGGGCGGATTGATCTTCACCTGGTTCGGCGGTCCGCTCTGGGAGGTGGAGGGTATCTATCCTTTGCTCCGCCTCGTGGACCGGCGCGGCAACGCCGACCTGTTGCTGGGCGCGGGAATGGTGCTATTGCTCTTCGGGGGATTGGCCGTAATAGGATTGATTGCACCGATCCTCCATTAGCAGGACCCGGCAGAATCAAAGACGGGCCCTGCGGCCCGTCTTTTGTTGGATCAACTCACGTGCGCCAACCGCGGGTCGAGCGCGTCGCGCAGGCCGTCGCCGATCAAATTGAAGGCCAGCACAGTCAACATAATGGCCAGGCCGGGCAAAAAGACAAGATGCGGCGCGGTAAAAACCTGGTTGCGCTCGTCGGCCAGCATTTTGCCCCATTCGGGCATGGGCGGCTGTGCGCCCAATCCAAGAAAGGACAACGCGGCCGCGTCCAGGATGGCGGTGGCGATGCCAAGCGTGCCCTGCACGATGAGGGGAGTCAACGCGTTGGGAAGGATACGGCGGAATAAAATCTGGAGGTTGGATCCGCCCAGGGCGCGCGTGGCAGATACATAGTCCATTTCTCGAACCGAAAGGACGGAGGCGCGCACGACGCGTGCGTACGCAGGAATTGAGACGATGCCAATTGCCAGGAGGGCATTCGTCAGTCCGGGCCCGAGCACAGTGACAATGGCAATTGCCAGCAGGAGTGACGGGAAGGCCAACAGGACGTCCATGACGCGCATGATGGTGTTGTCCAGCCAGCCTCCGAAGTAGCCGCCCACAGCGCCGAGTACGGTACCGATCACGATGGCAAAGGTAACGGTAGCGAAACCAATCCACAGGCTGATGCGCGATCCATACAGCAGGCGGCTGAATTCGTCGCGGACATTGGCGTCAACGCCGAGAATATGCTGAGGTTGATCTTCAGGGCAACCAAATATATGGACACAGGGCATAGCGCGAGGCTTGATATGTTGCGGCGGGACTGCATCAAGCATGGAGAGGGTTGGGTCGTATGGAGCGATCCATTGTGCTGTGATGGCAATTATGACCAGCAGGAGCAAAATAAACAGGCCGACCACAGCAGAACGGCGACGAAAAAGCCTCCGCCAGGTGATCTGCCAAAGACTGACTGATTTTAAGGAAAGTCCCTCGGCATCCAGAGCGGCAACTTTTGTGTTTGCGTGTGTCATGTCGATATCCTAGGTGAGGCGGATGCGCGGATCGAGATAGGCATACGAAATATCCACAATTAAATTGAGCAGAACAAAGAAGACCGCAATAACAACAGTGAAGGCCTGCACGATCCCGTAATCGCGGGCGGTGATGGCATCGTAGAGAGTCCGCCCCACGCCGGAGAGACCAAAGATGGTCTCGGTAAGAACCGCCCCGCCGAGCAATCCACCGAGGGATAGGCCGATGACTGTAACCAGCGGCAGGAGCGAATTCCGAAAGGCGTGTTTTGTGATGACAACATAGCGGGTAAGCCCTTTGGCGCGGGCCGTGCGAATGTAATCCTGTCCAAGCACTTCGAGCATGGCCGAGCGCGCCATGCGGGCGATTAGCGCCATGGGAATGGTGCCAAGTGCAATGGCGGGGAGGATAAGGTGCTTGATGGAATCCTTGAGAAGTTCCCAATTCGCAGTAAGAAGCGCATTCAAAATGTTGAGGCGGCTGATAAACTGGCACACGGAAAAGATGAATCCGCTCTCCGGCAGTGTCAGTTTCCACACCTCAAAGAACGGATCATCGGGCACGCCCGGGCTGACGCGGCCGGAAGGCGGGAGCCAGAAAGGCGTATCTTTGAGCAACAATGAAAAAACGTATGCAAGCATCAAACCCAGCCAGAAGACAGGCATGGAGACGCCAATGTTGGCCCACACCATGGTAACCACATCCGCCCATGAATTGTGCCTGACGGCCGAAACAACTCCAAGAGGAATTCCAATGAGCATGCTTACGAACAGGGCGGCGAAACTCAATTCAACCGTAGTTGGGAGTCGCTCCGCCAGCAGGCGCGTGACCGGCAGGCTGTAGCGGATGGAATCGCCAAAATTACCGCGGGCTATATCGCTAACATAAATGCCAAATTGCGTGAGGATGGGCTTGTCCAATCCCTTTTCTCGAATGAAACGGTCGCATATTGCCTCTGTGGCTTTTTCTCCCAGAATGGCGCGGCACGGATCTCCGGGGATCAGGCGCGCCAAAGCGAACGTGACGAATAATATACCAAACAATACCGGGATAGCGGCCAGTACGCGGCGGGTGATGTATTGAATCATCATAGGCAGCTTCTCTCTTGCGAATACGGGATGGCGGAGTCCCGCCATCCCGTATTGACTTACAGGGCGGAAGTGGACGAACTAACCGCCGGGTTTCTTCATCAGGCCCCACAGGTAATCGTAGTAGAAGAAAGTACCTGTGTTTCCAACGTGCGTCGGGGAGGCGATGTTCAAGCCCATATTGAACGTTGCGACGACATCGGCGGCATCGAAGGTGGAACCGTCCGAGAAGGTGACGCCCTGGCGCAGAACGCAGGTCCAGACCGTTAGATCATCATTCGGCGTGCAGGACTCGGCCAGTGCAGGTTTAACATCGGTGCCGTTTACTACATAGGAGTAAAGGGCCTCGGTCACCTGCTCGCAGGCGCGCAGGGATTCGCCGTCGGACTCATCCGCGCAGAAAATGCTGATGGGTTCCGCGTTCTGCATCCAAACGAAGACATCGCGGCCACCGGGATCGGAGACCGGGAAATACTCGTTGGTGAGCGGGCTGGCCTGCGGATTGGTCACGTCAGCGCGGTAGGCTGTGGCAGAACCGCCGTGCGCCACCGGGACCATCGGAACGTACTCACGAATGGCATTGTTGGCCTGGACGTAGATGGATTCCGCGTCGGCGGGAATACCGATCTGAGCGCCCTGGACCAACAAGTCGGTGTAGGTCGGGGACTGGACACCGAACTGCGGATTGGCCGCGCCAAAGTGATAATCCAGGAAGTTGGTGATGTGGGGATAGTCCGCGCCCCAGCCGAGCAGGTACAGACCATCGAGTTCACCGCGACCGGAAGCGTCAATGAAGGCGCCGGATTCCATGACAACGATCTCGGCGTCAATGTTCAGGTTCGCCTTCAACTGGGCCTGAATATCCTGGGCGACGTTACCGACATTCGGGAGGTAACCGCGCACGACATCGCGATAGTACAACTTGGTCGAGAAGCCGTCCGGGAATCCAGCCTCGGTGAGTTTGGCCTTGGCGGCATCAACATCGAAATCGTACCAGGGATCACCCACACAACCGTTCGGAATGGCGCAGGGGGTGAAGTGAGAAGCGACCTCGGAACCAGCGGGGTAGAAGTTATCTACAATTCTCTGGCGGTCAATGCCCATGGCAATGGCCTGGCGGACCAACTGGTTATCGAACGGAGCGAAGGTGTTGGTCATGGCGATATAGAACACATTCAAGGCAGGGCGTTCTACCAGCGCCAGGTTCGAATCGTTGCGGATGGTATCGAAGTCCTCGGGGCCAACGTTGTCGAAGCCGTCAATTGTGCCGGACTGAAGTTCCAGCAACCGAGCGGCCGACTCGGAAGACCAGCGGAAGACGAGGGTCTCAGCCTCAGGCGCGTCGCCCCAGTAGTTGGGGTTGGCGGTGAAGGTAATGCTCTCGCCGCGCTTCCACTCACTGACCACGTAAGCGCCGGTGCCGATCGGTTTCTCGAGAAGATCGGTCGTGGAGGCCGATTCAAGCCACTCGGAGGGATAGATCGCGAAGGGACTGAAGGCAATCTTCGAGAGGAAGGCAGGGTCCGGGCGGCACAGAGTAAAGGTAACTGTGTTGGCGTCAGTCGCAACAACAGACTGGATCGCGCCGATGTAATCGCCGTTGCACTCATCAGCCGGAACAGAGAGCGAAGTGCCGTCGAAGGTTGCAATCGGCACATCCGGGATGGGAGTCGGTTCGGGCGCTTCGGTGGCCGGGGCCTCGGTAGCCGGGGCTTCGGTGGCCGGCGCCTCGGTCATGGGCGCTTCGGTGGTCTCGGCAGGGCCGCAGGCGGCGAGCATCAGGCTGGCCAGTACCAACACCGAAAGCAGGGCAAACAGTTTATTTTTCACGTTCTCTTCTCCTAGAGTTTGGAAAATTGGTGAGGATCGAATGGGGAAATGGAAAAATCATCTGGACGGGGCACCTCCTTCAGCGGTGACGACGTTAACATGCCGACAAATTATACAGCAAAATTAACGCACCGGCAGTGGAATGCCAAACCCGTTCAAACGGACCTCGGATGGGTCGGCAGGCCACACGCCGGGCACCTTTGTCCCGCAGTTCGGACAGGCCCCCTCGCTGGTGAGACGATATTCGGCGATGACATATCCCGTGCGGCGGATCAGGCGGTGATTGCAATTCGGGCAGGCCGTATCCTCGTATTCATTCACGCGGCCGGGCAGGTTGCCCGCATAGACGTAACGCAGTCCCGCCTCCCGTCCAATATCCGCGGCGCGCAACAAGGTGCGCGTATCGGTATTGTCATGGTCGGTCATCTTGTAATCCTTGTGGAAGGCGGTCACGTGCCAGGGGATATCCGGCGAGACACCCGCCAGGAAGCGCGCCGCATCCCACAGTTCCTCGTTGCTGTCGTTGAAATCGGGGATCACCAGCGTCACCACTTCCACCCAAAGACCGAGGTCGCGCGCCCGTTTGATTCCATCCAGCGTGTTTTGGAGCACCCCTCCCAGTTTGCGATAGTTCTTATCGGTCATACATTTCAAATCTATTTTATAGGCATCCAGGTATGGACGAAGATATTCCATCACCTCCGGCGTATTATTGCCGTTCGAGACGTAGGCGCACTTGAACCCTGCGGCCTTCGCCTCTTTGAAGATCGCCACCGCCCATTCGCTGGTGATGAGCGGTTCGTTGTATGACGAGACCACCACCGACGCGTCCGCGCGGCGAGCCAGGTCCGCCATCTGTCGCGGCGAGACGCGCCGCACCAGTTCGATTGCCGCGTTGGAATTCGGGTCGCGCATGGCCTGCGAGGTGAACCAGTTCTGGCAATACCCGCAGTGGAAATCGCAACCCAGCATCCCGAACGTCAGTGCGTTCGAGCCGGGCAGGACGTGGAAGAACGGTTTCTTCTCAATCGGGTCGGACTGCAACGCGGCCACGTAACCCCACGGCACCTTTAGTTCACCGTTTGCATTGAAACGCACCTGACAGATGCCGCGTTTCCCCTCGCGAATCAGGCAACGATGCCCACAGGCAAAACAGCGCACCGAGCCGTCCGCCAGTTTTTCGTAGAGTTCCCCTCTCGCAGTCAATTGGTCGAGCACGTCTCCAATCGTGTCCATCTCTCGTATAATACCACCATGTTGACCGTCGTCATCCAGGCCGGGGGAGGGTCCACGCGCATGGGCGAGGACAAGGCACTCAAACCCTTTCTCGGACGCCCGCTCATCCAGCGCGTCGTGGATCGCCTCGCGCTCATCGCCGACGAACTGATCGTGACGACCAATCGTCCGCAGGACTACGCCTTTCTTACGGAATCCAAAGTCTCCAGACTTTGGATTCCACGCCTCGTATCGGACCTCAAGCCGGGGCGCGGCGCCCTGGGCGGACTCTACACTGCCATCGCCTCCGCCAGCGCGCCGGTGGTGGCGGTCGCGGCCTGCGACATGCCCTTCGCCTCCGCGCCGCTCCTCGAAACAGCGGCCAGACTTCTCGTCGAGGAAGAAGCGGATGTCGTCATCCCTCGCACAACGTCCCAGGCAGAGCAAGGCAAAAAGTCGAGCGGGGGCTTCGAGCCTCTGCACGCCGTCTATCGCCGCGCCGTCTGCCTGCCCGCGATCGAATCAGCCATCGAAGCGGACCAGTGGAAGGTCATCGCCTGGTTCCCGCAGGTCAAAGTGCGGGAATTGACGACGGAAGAAATCGCGCGTCTCGATCCGTCCGGCCTGGCCTTCTGGAACGTGAACACGCCCGAAGAATTTGCCGAGGCCGAGCGGCTCGCCCGGCTATCCGGCCAATGACCATCCGACCATCAGACCGCCGACTATCTGACGATCAACACCGGGCACGGCGCGTGCGCAAGCACCTTGTGGCTGGTACTGCCCAGCACAGCCCCGGCAATGCGCCCCAGCCCGCGCGAGCCTATGACAATCACGTGGCTGGCGCGCGTCGTAGCCACGTCAATGATGGCCTCGGCCGGCGAGCCCTCGATCAGTTCGGTATGGATCTCGCCGGGAATTTCGCCGACAGCCTCCTGCGCGGCCTGCAAAATGGCCTGCGCCTCTCTCATGCGCGCGTCGATGACGTGCTGTAAGTTCGGCTCGCCCAGGTAGGGAGGGATGCGGTCGAAAACGACCACGATGCGCAGGATGTCGGATTTCATGGCGCGCGCAAGGTCGCCGGCCATGCGGGCGGCATGCAGGGCGTGTTCCGAACCATCCACTGCAAGCAGGATCTTGTTGAACATCGAACCTCCTTTCGCGGGGTACAATCCAAGTATACAATCCGAATGTTTGATTTACATTAAGGAGCCCTGTATGTCCCTCGACCCTGAAGCCGTTCGCCGGCAGTTCCCCTCGCTCGACCGCCCGGCCATTTTCTTCGACAATCCCGGCGGGACGCAGATCGCCCGTCACAGCCTGGACCGAATCAACAGGTACCTGCTGGAGTGCAATGCCAACCACGAAGGCGCGTTCGAGACCAGCCGCCAGTCGGACGCGATCCTGCACGAGGCGCACGCGGCCATGGCGGACTTTTTGAACGCCTCCTCCCCGGACGAGATCGTGTTCGGCAACAACATGACGACTCTCACCCTGCACCTCAGCCGCTCGCTGGCGCGGACGCTTGGCCCCGGCGACGAAATCGTGGTCACGCGCCTCGACCACGACGCCAACATCTCGCCCTGGCTGTTAGCCGCCGAGGACAAGGGATGCAAGGTCACGTGGATTGACTTCGATGTGGAGGACTGCACCCTCAAGTTAGACGAGTTCGAAAAAGCGCTGGAACGCAAGCCAAAAATTGTAGCCTTCGGTTATGCCTCGAACGCCACCGGGACGATCAACCCGGTCCGAAAGATCACACAGATGGCAAAGGCCGCGGGCGCGCTGGTGTACATCGACGCGGTGCAGTACGCGCCGCACGGCCCGATTGACGTGCAGGCCATCGGCTGTGACTTCCTCGTCTGCTCGGCCTACAAGTTCTTCGGTCCGCATGCGGGCGCGTTATACGGACGTTACGAATTGCTGGATGAATTGAAAGCCTATAAAGTCCGCCCGGCCAGCAATGAACCGCCCGGCAAGTTCGAGACCGGCACGCAGAATCACGAGGGACTCGCCGGGGTGCTGGGCGCGATGGAATACTTCGAATGGCTGGGAGGCCAATATACCGGGACACAGACCGACGGTCTGCGCGAGAACGGGTTCGCGGGCCGCCGCCTGACGTTGAAGCAGGCGATGAACACGGTCCGCGCGTACGAGTTCGAACTCAGCCGCGCCCTGATCGAGGCGGTCGAGTCTGTGCCGGGCGCACGCATCTACGGCATCACGGACGGCAAGCGCCTCGACGAGCGCGTGCCCACCGTCTCGTTCACGCTGGAAGGGAAACATCCGAAAGCCGTGGCCGAAACGCTGGGGAACGCCGGTATCTACGTTTGGGATGGGAATTACTACGCGCTGGCCGTGACGGAGCGACTCGGCATCGAGGCGTCGGGCGGCATGGTGCGCGTCGGCGCGGTGCACTACAACACGTTGAACGAAGTGGGTCGTTTTGCCGAAACGCTGAAGGGAATCGCTGTGAACTGATTGTCTATTGCCTCGAAGGTTTGTTTCCATAAATCTTCGGGGCATTTTGCCAAAATAATCCCCACAGCCCGGAAAATAAAATCTGATGTTACACGCTTCTGCGCAAAAACCATATGTATGGGCCTGCTCGATACTTCAAACCCAATATATGGGATGTGCATCCTCTCAGTTAAAATGGCAAACGCCTGGGTGAGGGGGGCACCCAAGCGTTTGCCGCTGTTATATTACTACACCTTTCTCCAAAATACAAGGGTTTAAAGTTAAAGTTTTTGCAAGGATTTTCTGATATACAATACCGGCAACGGAAAACATGTTTTCGTGGATTTGTCGTCTCATTCCCTTTTTCTGTAACGCGAGCGTCGCCCTCATCGCGAGATCGCTGTTCCTCATTTTCGTGATCGTCGTCGCCTCGCTTGTGCTGGCCCGTCTCATTTACGATATCATCAAGCATCGCCGGGGTCAATAAACCAAAGGGCTCCCTCGCGAGAGCCGATCAGCGAAATGCCCCAGGCGGGAATCGAACCCACATCAGAGCCTTAGGAGTGCCCTGTTCTGTCCATTGAACTACCGGGGCGCGGGGAAAATTATAGCACGGACTTTCGTCCTTCGCGGATCGTCTCAGCCGGGATTCGACTCCTTCGGCGGGACGACCGTTTCGGACTCCAGCACGCGGCGCACCTGCGACATCCCCTCCGGCGGGCCGACGACGCCCTTCTCCTCCAGCACATCCACGAGACGCGCGGCGCGCGTGTAGCCGATGCGGAGTTTACGTTGAAGCATCGAGACCGAGCATTTGCCCTCGCGGCGGACGATGTCCGTGGCATCCTTGAGAAGCGGATCCTCGTTCGAGGCCGGGGCCATATCCTCCCACAGCGGAGCCTGTTTGAGAGGCACACCCGCCGCGGCCGGCGCGTCCACCGGGCCGCCGGGCACGGCATACGCGCTGGTCTGTCCGCTTTGCATCCTCCAGTATTCGACCAGGCCGTGAATCTCGTGATCGGAGACGAACACACCCTGCAAACGCACCGGCGAGGGCGATTCGGGCGCCTGATAGAGCATGTCGCCGCGGCCGAGCAGGCGCTCCGCGCCGGGCTGGTCGAGGATAACGCGGCTGTCCACGCCGGAGGCGACGGCGAAGGCAATGCGCGCCGGGAAGTTGGCTTTGATGAGCCCGGTCACTACATCCACCGAAGGACGCTGGGTTGCCAATATCAGATGAATGCCGGTGGCACGCGCCAGTTGCGCAAGGCGCGTGATCGTGCGTTCGGTCTCGTCAGGAGCAATTAACATCAGGTCGGCCAATTCATCAATCACAACGACAAGGAAGGGCAGCCGCTTGCCACCCTGCGAGGTCATGCGCTGGTTGTAATCCACGATGTTGCGCGCCCCGATGCGCGCGAACTCGTGATAGCGCTTGTCCATTTCACGCGTCATCCATTGCAACGCGCCGACCACGCGCTCCATCTCCACCACCACGGGCGCGAGCAGGTGCGGCACACCGTTGTAGCCGGTCAACTCGACGCGTTTCGGATCCACGAGAATCAGGCGCAGGTCGTCGGGTGTGTTGTGCAGGAGGAAGCAGGTCAGGATTGAATTGACACACACCGATTTACCGGAGCCGGTCGTACCGGCGATCAACAAATGCGGCATGGACGTCAGATCCGCGACCATGGGATGCCCGGCCACATCGCGGCCGAGGGCGAAGCGCAGGGGCGGGCGGTTGCGCTGGAACATTTCGCTTTCCAGAATGTCGCGCAACGCGACCAACGTCATTTCTTCGTTGGGGACTTCGATGCCGACGTAACTGTGACCCGGCACCGGGGCTTGGATGCGGATGCGCGGCGCGGCCAGCGCCAGCGCGAGATCGTCCGCGAGGGAGGCGATTTTGCTGACGCGCACGCGCGTGCGCCCGCCGCGCGTCTCGACGAAGAGCGGCTCCACACCGAACTGTGTGATCGTCGGCCCGCGGCTGATCTGCACCACCTGCGCGGGCGCGCCGAACGAGGCCAGGGTCTCTTCGATGAGGCGGGCGCGTTTCTGGATGAAATCCTCGTTGATGGCAGGCGCCGCGCCCTCGTCGAGGATATCCTTGACGGCAGGCAGTTGCCAGTGGATGACCGGGTGCTCGCCGGGCCTGGAGGTGGTCACGATGGGCATGGGGGCGGGCGCGGCCGCAGCCGCCTTCGCCGGGCGTTGTAACGGGGTGAAGCCGTTTGCTTCAGGTTCGGCCGGGGCGGGCGCGCCGGGCGCGGGTCCCGCGCGACGCGTGAACAACGTCCGCGCGCGGGCGATCAACGGGCCGAACAACGCGGCCAGGTCGCGGATCGAAATGTCCAGCGTCATTGTCAAACCGATCAACAGCCAGGCGGCGAGGGCCACCACTCCTCCGGCCGGACCGAGTCCCAGCCACAGCGTGCGCATGAACAGACTGCCGATGTAGCCGCCGCCGTCGCTGTTCAGGGCGGCCTCCACGGCGCGCTCGGGCGCGGCGATGGCGGCGTGCAGGGCGGTGAGGAGCCAGAGGAAAAGGAGAATGCTCCCGACGGCACGCTCCAGCGAAAGAGGCGGGATGCGCTCGAGTTTGCGGAAGACCAGCCACAGGCCATAGACCAGCAGGGCCAGCGGCAGGACGTAAATGCCCCAGCCGAAAATCTGACCGAGGATCTGGATGAAGCCGCCAGTGAGCGCGCTGCGCGTGGCCGAGATCAGGCTGAGGAAAATGAGCAGGCCGAGCGCGGCAAGAATATAGCCGACCACGTCCAGTTTGCGCTCGGCGGAAAGACTGCCCCACCAGGAGGCGGGCACGGGCGGTTCGGGCGCGGCCTTGCGCACCGCCGGCTTTCCACGCGGCGGGACGGTCTTCGGTTTACTGCGGGAGGGCTTGCCTTTGGCAATGGGCATGTGTGATGTCGAAAAGATTATAGCACAAATGGTCTGGTTTTCTTTAAGGTACAATTACGGCGCTTTCAGCATCCTTCGGCCGCGCAGTCATAAAGTCGCGGAATCATTTTTCTTCCACCCTGTCTCTTAGCGACTGGAACGATGGAGTCCAAAGCAGGAGACTTCGGACTCCGCATTCGACGGCATAACAGGACTCTCCCTTGTTCGAAATCCTTTTCCTCGGCACGTCCGCTTCCGCCCCTTCCGCCAAGCGCGGGCTTTCCGCGCAAATCGTCCGCCACGACGAATACCGCTTCCTCGTGGACTGCGGCGAGGGCACCCAGCGCCAGATCCTGCAATCGGGCGCGGGCTTCAAGCGCCTGACGCGCATCCTGCTCACGCACGGCCACCTCGATCACATCCTCGGGCTGGGCGGCCTGCTCAGCACCTTCCTGCGCTGGGAGGTCATCGAAGAGCTCGAGATCTTCGGCGGGCGTTCCACGCTCGACCGCGTCCACGACCTGCTGTATGGCGTGGTGTTGCGCGGCAACCGGCCGCCCATGCCGCTTAACCTGCGCGAGATCAAACCGGGCGTGTTCTTCGAGGCGGAGGACTTCACCATCTCGGCTTTCCCGGTCACGCACCGCGGACCGGACTGCCTCGGCTACGTCTTTCAGGGAAAATCGCGCCGGCCGTTCCTCGCGCAAAAAGCGGACGAACTCGGCGTCCCGTTCGGCCCTGAACGAGGCGACCTGGTGGCCGGTAAAACAGTCACCCTGCCCGATGGCCGCCGCGTCACGCCGGACGAAGTGCTGGGTCCGCTCGAAAAAGGAGTCAGGCTCGCCGTCGTGGGCGACGCGGGGCGGACGGACGACCTCGTCGAGGCCTGCCGCGAGGCGGACGCGCTGGTGATCGAGTCCACTTATCTCGACGAAGAAGCCGACATGGCGAAGCAATTCTCACACCTGACGGCGCGCATGGCCGCGGAACTGGCCGTGCAGGCGGGCGTCAAAAAGTTGATCCTCACCCACCTCTCGCGCCGGTATCGTGAAAAGGACGTGCTGGCCGAGGCGCAGTCCGTCTTTCCGAATTCAGCGGTGGCGCGCGATTTCGATGTGTTCAAAGTCGGAAAACATGCAGACACGTAGACAAGCACAAACGATAACGAAACCTCCCGATGGTTCAGGAGGTTTCGTTGTTTACCGGAGCATCTGTCGTCCCTAGATACTCTCGCTCGTCATGATGAACAGCGGGGTCATTTCGAAACTTTCGAAATTGGGGCGCAGGCGGTCGGTGTTGTAGAAGCGCTCCACGTTGACGCTCTTCTTCGTGCTGGTGACGATGTCTATCGGGATGTTGTCGTAGCGGCCGTTCTTGAGCACGACCATTCGTCCATGCACGCGCTTGAGGATCAGGTCCAGCGCCAGGTTGCCGTACGCCATCGGGACGATGGAGTCGATCGCGTCCGGGTCGCCGCAGCGCACGAGGTATGCCAGTTTCTGATTGATCGTATCCACACTGCGCCCGTTATTGTGCTGCGCGGTCAGTTCCTTGAGGCGCGCCGACACGAGGTCCCCGATGCCGCCCAGTTTGGCATGGCCAAACGCGTCGGTCGTGCGGTCCTCGAACACCATCTCCCCGCCCCTGAACATGGCGCCTTCCGAGACCAGCACCACCGAGTATCTGCTCGGGTTATGCTTGCGGTCAAGCATGAGCAGTTCGGCAAGGCGTTCGATATCGAATTTATATTCCGGGATGACGCAACGGTTGGCCGCGCCGGCCATGGTGGGAAGCATGGCGGTGAACCCCGCGTAGCGCCCGAAGACCTCCAGCACCATCAGGCGTTCGTGCGAGCCGGCCACCGTCCGCAGGCTGTTGGCCAGTTCGATGGTGCGCGTGACGCAGGTGCTGAACCCGATACAGTAGTCGGTGCCGGGCACGTCGTTATCCATCGTCTTGGGGATGGCGACCACCTTCATCCCCTCCTGGTACATGCGGACGCCGTAACTGAGCGTATCGTCGCCGCCGATGGGGACGAGATAATCAATGCCCAGAAAATCGATGTTTTGCAACACTTCGGATGTCAGGTCGTTGACCTCGTCCTTATACTTTTCCTGCAAAAACGGAGGCAGCCGGTCGCGCTTGACCCTGGCGGGATTCGTCCGCGACGTGTGCAGGAACGTGCCTCCCGTGCGCCCCGCCTTGTTGACCACTTCCTCGGTCAGCACCTGGAAGTTGTTGCCATTGTCCGCCTTCTTGTCGCGGACGACGTCGATCAGTCCGGCCCACCCGCGGCGGATGCCGATGACCTGCCAGCCCTCCCGCAAGGCGCGGATGGTGACGGCGCGGATGGCCGGGTTGAGCCCGGGGACGTCCCCGCCGCCGGTCAGGATTCCAATTACGCCCGGTTTGTTGCCTGCCATAGTGCTCTCCTTCTCGCCGATGTACTCGCACTATTCTACACCCAAAGATTCCACAGGGCAAAGATGGAGTACAATGCAGGGCGGTTTATCCCGGAAAGACGAGCGAGAAAAATGGAACCTCAACCAAGCATGACTATCGGCATTTTGACATCGGGAGGCGACGCGCCCGGCATGAATGCCTGCATCCGCGCCGTGGTGCGCACCGCCCAGACTCGCAACGCCCAGGTGCTGGGCGTCTTCAACGGCTTCGAAGGCCTGATAGACGGCGAGTACCGTCCCCTCGGCGTGCGCGACGTGGGCGGCATCCTCCAGCGCGGCGGGACGATCCTGCAGACGCGCCGCAGCAAGCGCTTCCTGGAAAAGAAAGGCCAGCGCGACGCCATCCGCAAGATGAACGAGGCGGGCATGGACGCCCTCATCGTCATCGGCGGCGACGGGTCCCTGCACGGCGCGCAGGTTTTACACGAACAGGGCGTCAAGGTGGTGGGCGTCCCGGCCAGCATAGACAACGACATCTGGGGCACGAACATCGCCATCGGAGTGGACACGGCCATGAACACCATCATGGACGCGGTGGACAAACTGCGCGACACGGCCTCCTCGCACAGCCGCGCCTTTCTCGTCGAGACGATGGGGCGCAACAGCGGCTACCTGGCCGTGATGGCGGGCATCGTCTGCGGCGCGGAAGTGGTGCTCATCCCGGAAGTGAAGGTCAAGATTGAAGACGTAGCCAACATGGTGGAAGAGGCCTACAAGCGCGGCAAGACCCACTCCATCATCATCAACGCCGAAGGGTCCGGACATCGCACCGTCGAACTGGCAAAAGCACTGGACGACATGGACGTGGGCTTCACCACGCGCGTGACCATCCTGGGTCACATCCAGCGCGGCGGCACCCCGACGGCGTACGACCGCCTGGTGGCCTCACGGATGGGAGTCAAAGCAGTGGAGGCGCTGCTCGAAGGCCAGAGCGGCGTAATGACCGGGCTGAAAGGCCGCGGCATTGACTTCGTCCCCATCGCGGACGTGATCGCGAACAGACGGACGGTCAATATGGAATACTACGAAATGGCGAGAGTGCTGGCGCGATGAAGCGTGCGCGTCAAGTGCCAAGTTTCAAGTGTCACGCACGTTTTGTAAGATGGTGTTTGAATCCGCCTGCAAGAGCCTTCGTCCTTTGCATTTGAGTATATCTCTTGGAACTGCCTCTCGTCTATATAGCCGATACTGGAAAAGGCTCCTGAATCGGTCAAGTTGTAAATCATCTTAACCGATTTGCGCGCCTCCTGCCATGCATGAATGTCCTCAAATCGAGAAATCAGAGGCATATTTCCTCCATTGTGAGTCGAACACATCGTGTCATGTGCCCGTGACACCTGACACTTGAAACTTGAAACTCATATCCAATTCGGTTCCTCGTACGTTCCAAACACCTCCTTCATCACACCGATAATTTCCCCCAGCGTCGCGTACGCGTGGACACATTCCATCAGATGCGGCATCGTGTTCTCCGTGCCTTGCGCGGCGATTCGCAATTTATCCAGCGCCTGACCGACGCGGCCAGCATCCCGCGTCGCGCGGACTTCGGCCAGCCGCGCCGTCTGACGCTGATAGCCGCCCGGCTCCATTTCCAAAAGCGGAATGGCCAACGGCTTGTCCTCGGCATAGGCGTTCACGCCGACGATGCGGCGCACCCCCTCGTCGATCTCGCGCTGATAACGATAGGCCGCGTCCGAAATTTCGCTTTGGAAGAATCCCTTCTCGATTGCGGGAAGGACGCCACCCAGTTCCTCGATGCGGCGGAAGTAATCGTATGCCTGCTTCTCGATGCGGTCGGTCTGGGACTCGACGAAGAAACTGCCGCCGAGCGGATCGATCGTATTCGCCACCCCAGACTCTTCGGCGATGATCTGCTGGGTGCGCAACGCAATCGTAACCGCGTGTTCGGACGGCAGAGCCAAAGCCTCATCCAGCGAATTGGTGTGCAGGCTTTGTGTCCCGCCGAGCACCGCGGCCAGCGCCTGGACCGCCACGCGCACCACGTTGTTCTCCGGCTGCTGCGCGGTGAGACTGACTCCAGCGGTCTGCGTGTGGAAGCGCAGGAGCCACGAGCGCGGGTTCTTCGCCTTGAACGTTTCTTTCATTTCGCGCGCCCAAATGCGACGAGCGGCGCGGTACTTGGCGATCTCCTCGAAGAAGTCGTTGTGGGCGTTGAAGAAGAACGACAGGCGCGGGGCGAACTCATCCACGTCCATGCCGCGGGCGATGCCCCAGCGCACGTATTCGAGCCCGTCCGATAATGTGAAAGCCAGTTCCTGCGCGGCGGTGGAGCCCGCCTCGCGGATGTGATAACCGCTGATGGAAATCGTGTTCCACTGTGGGACCTTCTGCGCGCCGAACTCCATCGTGTCCACCACCAGCCGCATGGACGGTTCGGGCGGGAAAATGAATTCCTTTTGCGCGATGAACTCTTTGAGGATGTCGTTCTGAATGGTGCCGCGCAACTGGTCGGCGCGGACGCCCTGCTTTTCCGCGGCGGCGATGTACATGGCCCAGATGATGGCCGCGGGCGAGTTGATGGTCATGCTGGTGGACACTTTATCCAGCGGAATGCCCTCGAGCAGGATTTCCATGTCTTTCAAAGATGAAACCGCCACGCCGCACTTGCCGAACTCGCCCAGCGCCTCTGGCTGGTCGGTGTCGTAGCCCATCAGGGTCGCGAGGTCGAAGGCGATGGATAAACCTGTTTGGCCCTGGTCCAGTAAATACTTGAAGCGCGCGTTCGTCTCTTCGGCGGTGCCGAAGCCCGCGAACATTCTCATCGTCCACAGTTTGCCGCGATGCAGGGTCGGGTGGACGCCGCGCGTAAACGGGTACTCGCCCGGCAGTCCCAGATCGGAGGCGTAGTCCTGGTCGGCCACGTCGAGCGGGGTGTAGAGTCGGTTGATGGGTTCGGAGGAGGTGGTGATGAATCTGTCCTGCCGTTCGGGCATGGACGCGAGCGTCTTCTGCAGGCTGGTCTCTTCCCACTTTTCCAGCGACTCTTTTAGTTCGGCAAGTTTTTTCCTGTCGTACATGGGCATCTCCTTCGGCGAGATGCGGAAATTATACTTTGTAATTTGGTATACTCGCCTCATGCCCCGCTTCGAAATAGACGTGGATCCGTGCGAACACATCACCGCCGACGCCATCGGCAAACCCGGCCAGCGCGTCTTTTACATTCAGGCCTGGCAGTCGAACCAGCCGCCGGTCACGGTGCTGATCGAGAAGGCGCAGTTGCAGTCGCTGGCGGTGGGTGTGGAGCAGTTCCTGGCGGAACTGGCGCGCCAACAGCCGCAACTCGACGAGCCTTCCGCGAATTACAACGAGGCGCAGATGCGCATCCACCCGCCCGTGGACCCGCAGTTTCGCGTGGGCGAGATCGGACTCGGTTACGACCAGCCCCGCGACCTGGTGGTGCTGATCGTGCGCGAACTGCTGACCGAGGACGCCGATCCCGAAACGGGCGCGGTCGTGCGCTACTGGTGCACGCGCTCGCAACTGCGGGCGATGGCGCGCTGGGGCGCGGAAGTGGCCTCGCGCGGGCGGCCGATCTGTCCGCAGTGCGGCCAGCCGATGGAGCCCGAGGGACATTTCTGTCCGAAGAAGAACGGGCATAAGCATTAGTGTTTAGTAACCAGTCTCTCGATAATCTGGAAACTGCCCTTCGGTTCGGCAAGCTCGCCCTCAAAGGCCAGTTTATGCTTGGCTCGAATTACACTTTCCTTGTCGATGTGACATATAAGGAAGAGACATATCCCGCCGTGTACAAGCCCTCGCGCGGCGAGCAACCCCTCTGGGATTTTCCCGATAATACCCTCGCCCAGCGCGAAGTGGCCGCGTACCTCGTCAGCGAGGCGCTCGGCTTTCACTTCGTCCCATACACCACACTCCGTGATGATGCTCCCTACGGCCCCGGCTCGCTCCAGCAATACGTCGAGTACGACCCCGAATATCACTACTTCACCTTCAGCGACGAGGACAAACAACTCCTCAAACCCGTCGTCCTCTTCGATATTCTCGTCAACAACGCCGACCGCAAAGGCAGTCATGTCTTCTTCGACTCCGAACACAAACTGTGGGCCATTGACCACGGCATCTGCTTCCACGAAGAGGACAAACTGCGGACGGTGATTTGGGACTTCGCCGGTCAGCCGATTCCCGACGACCTGCTCTCGCCTCTTGCCTCGACCGGCGGTTGGCGCGCCCTCCTCGAGCCGTATCTCAGCCCGGGCGAGGTGACCCGCCTCCGGTCCCGCGCCGAGGCGCTGTTGAGGAGCCGTGTCTTCCCCCATCCGCCGTCCGGCCGCCGCGCCTTTCCCTATCCGCCCATTTAATTTTGGAATCAGACGGCTTGCCGTCGAATCAGGAACAGGCGCCCAGATTCCAAAACCGAAACAAGGAATGCCCCATGCCCATCACTCAAAAACGCGTACTCGATTTTCTCGAAGAATGGCGCGCCTACGTCCCGCGCTTCGAAAGCCTTTCCGCGGAGGCGCAGGCGCAATTCCTGAAAGAGCAGGGCTTCGCCTCCCTGCACGACCTGCTCGCGCACGTCGTCGGCTGGTGGGACGAGGTGTACGAGATCGTCACCGCGACCGTGGACGGAACAGACCGCCCGCCGAGGAAGTACGACTTCGATGCCTTCAACGCCGAGTCGCTGGCGCGCTACAAAGGTCTGACCAACGCGCAGATGCTGACGCGCTTCGAGGAGATGCACCAGGAACTCGTTGACTTTGCGAAGTCTCATCCCTCGGCCATTGACGAGCACCGCCGCGTGCGGAACTGGATGTACGCGGTGGTGATCCATCACATGAGTTGCGATCACGGCATCGGCGCGAGCCGCTTTGTGGTCCTGGATGTTTTGCAAAACGATTGGGCGGAATACCTCGCGGACTTCCAGAGCCTGCCCCCCGAAAAACAGACCGAGTTCCTCGGGAAGCAGGGCTTCCCGCGCTTCCGCGACCTGATCGCGCACATCATCGCCTGGTGGGACGACGGACTGGAAGCCATTCGTTCCCTGCAAAAAGACCGCGCTTACATCCACCCCGATAAAGACACCGATTCCTACAATGCCGAGGCCGTCGAAAGGTTTGGCAAACTGGACGAGGCTGAAGTGATGGCGCGCTTCGAATCCACCCGCCAGCAGTTGGTGGACCTGGTCACAAACCTCCCCGAAGAAATCCTGAATCACAAAGACATCCAGTCCTGGCTCAAATGGGATGTGATCGAGCACCTTTACGAGCACGCAAGGTGAGGCAGCGTAAAAAAGTGGTATAGTTCGCAACAACCGCCTGCTTGTGAGCATACTATGGACAATCACACCGTCTATCTGGCCCTCGGCTCCAATCTCGGCGACCGCGCCGCCAACCTGAAGACCGCCCTCGGCCTGCTGGCCCCGCAGATGACCGTGCTCGCCAAATCGCCGGTCTACGAGACGCCGCCCTGGGGTCACACCGACCAGCCCGACTTTCTCAACCAGGTTGTCAAGGTGGAGACGCACCTCCAGCCCCTGCCCCTGCTCAAACATCTGAAGCGTCTCGAAGTCGCGATGGGACGCCAGCCCACCTTCCCGAAAGGACCGCGCCTGATAGACCTCGACATCCTCTTCTACGATGACGTCGTCCTGCGGGATTTCGAGATCAGCATCCCCCACCCGGGCGTCCACGAGCGCGCCTTCGTGCTGGTCCCGTTGAACGACATCGCGCCCGACCTGATCCACCCGGTCAACGGCTCGACCGTCCGCGAGATGCTGTCCGCGGTGGACGCAAGCGGAGTGCGGATATTTTCCGCCTGACCGTCTCAAAACCATGCACAGGGTTGGAGATGAATTCGATTACACGGCCCGCTCGCTCAGGAACCAGGAGGTTACATGACCACGACATCCGTCCCGTTCATCCGCCCGCTCAGCCTGGCTGAACTACTGGATCAGTCCATCAGCCTGTATCGCCGCAATTTCGTCGTATTCATCGGGATCATTGCACTGACCTACATTCCGCTGGGGATACTGCAAGCCGGTCTGTCGTTTCTTACAACTGCCTCCTCGATATCGTTTCTGGAAGGGAACACGCCCACCGGCCTGCCGGACGCCCGCTACTTCCTGGGAGTGCTGGGAAGTATTGTAATAACCATTTTGCAGTTGATCCTCGTATACGGCGTCGCGACTGCGGCCCTGACGCGCGCCGTCGCAGATAACTACACCGGCCAGAAAATCGGCGTTTTGAGCGCGTACCGCAATCTCGGTTCTTCCTGGAGCCGCCTGTTGGGAGCAATCCTGCTGGTCGCTTTGATCGTGATAGGATTCTTCATCTGGACGATCATTCCCTGCGTCGGCTGGTTCACGGGGCCCGGCATGCTCTTTTTCATCGCGCTTGTGGTCTCGCCTTTCGTTGCCCCCGTGGTGGTGTTGGAAAAACAGCGAGGGTTTGGCGCCTTTCGCCGCGCCTGGGACCTGGGCCGCGGTCGTTTCTGGTGGCTGATTGGTTTCGCGCTCGTTTTATGGCTGTTTGAGCAATTACTGATCGCCGTCCCAAACTGGCTGTTGATCTTTGGCGCGGAGTTCATATTCCGCGACGTGACCGACCTGCAACAACAAATGATCCTCAACAACGTCATCACGACAGTGGTCGCGCTGTTGACCAACCTGTTATTCCTGCCGCTGAACCTGGTCGCCCGCACTGTCGTATATTTCGACTTGCGCGTCCGCTCCGAAGGCCTGGACCTGGCCCTGCAGGCCGCCGCTGAAACCGACCCGGAGGTGAACATCGTCTCGCTGGCCGAGACCTCGCCTGCGCCGCAGGGTAGTTTCATCAACGGGACGGATGTTGGCTATTTCGTATTGCTCACCCTGGGCGGCGGGGCTTTATATGTGCTGGTCGTCAGCCTCCTTGGAGGAATTGGAATGTTGTTAATGTCGGGACTGTGAGGCTGGCGCGCTCTCATGCAACGACACCCCTGGCGACCGGCCTTTCTTATCGTTCTTATTCTGGCGCTGAGCGGCGCAGGCGCCCGCGCCTCTGCCGCAGCGACGCCCTTAGAGCCGGAGCCAATTCCACTGGACGAGTACTGGGATCTCGTCGAACACACCCGCCAGATCGCGGCGGGGCTTCAAGCCACTGCACCGGAAAACATAGAAGCCAAACTGGACGTGCTCATCGCCCAATGGGAGGCGGTTCAGCAGGTGGAATTGGAAGACGGGCAGGTTATTTCCATTGACAATGGGTATCTCCTGCAAGTCCTGAGGGACGCGGATCTTTCGCGGATCAAGGCCCTGGCCGAGACCCTGCTGGAGGCGCATCGGAAATATCCCGCCGGGCTGTTCACGGCCGCGGACCTGGAATCGCTGAACACCATCCTGGCCGGCCCGGAATTCCAATGGAAAGAGGAACGGCCTAATCCAATCATAGAATGGATCAATGAATTGCTCGAAAAGATTGCCCGCTGGCTGGACGAACAGTCCGGGAACGGGGAAGAGACCGTTGTCACGGTCGAAGTGCCGCGGTTTCCGCTCATCCCAACGTTGATGACCGTCGCGCTGACCCTGGTCATCCTGTACATCTTCCGCAGTCTGTTCTTCGACCTGGTCGCCGAGGCGCGCGTCAAGGGCGACGGCGACGGGACGGACGAAGTCCTGACCGCCGAGGCGGCCTTTTCCAGGGCGCAGACGCTCTCGCGCGGCGGAGATTATCGCTCGGCGGTGCGCTTTCTGTATCTCTCGGCCCTGCTCCTGCTCAACGAGCGCGGCCTGCTGCACTACGACCGATCCAAGACCAATCGCGAATACCTGCGCAGTGTCTCACATTCGCCGGAACTGGCGGAGCCCCTCAACGACGTGATCGAGGTCTTCGACAATGCCTGGTATGGTTACCATACGGTGGATGAAGACTCGTTCAAGCATTACAGTAAGCGTGTAGAGGAACTTAAGGAGAAAAAGGGATCATGAAGCTCTCGCGCGATGCCCGCCTGGGGATCGGCCTGCTGGTGCTTCTGGTAGGCATCACCGTTGCAGCCGCCCTGCAACAGGACGCCGATGCGATTCCCAACCTGAGCACTTCTGCCGGCCGGAGCGGTTCGCTGGCCTTCAGGCGCTGGCTGGGCGACCTGGGCTACCAGGTGCTGGACGAGCAACCGGGCTTCTTCGAGCCGCCCCGGGAGGCCGACCTCATACTGATCCTTTCCCCCCTGCTCGAGATCACCGAAAGCGAACTCAAATCGCTGGATGGCTGGGTGGAGGACGGCGGGACGCTGATTTTGGCCGGCGCCACGATCCCGCTTCTCCCCGCCTTCGAACACTTCGGTTTTTCGATGCGCTACCTGGACCGGCCGGCCCGGGAACTCCTGGCACAAACCCCCATCCTGACCTCCCCGCCCCTCACCGACCCGGCAATCGTCGACGCTGAATTCTACCTGCGCACCGACCGGACGGATTTCGTCGCTCACCTGGCCCTCGCAGAGCGCCCGGTCATCGTCTCGTTCGAACGTGGAAAAGGGCGCGTGATTCTATCCACCGTTGCCCACCCATTCTCGAACCTGGGACTCAAAGAGGCTGGAAACGCCGAACTGGTTTTGAACCTGGTGAGCCTGGCGGTCCGCCGCGGCGCGGTCTGGTTCGACGAATGGCACCACGGAATCCAGAACAACATCCTCGGCCCTGAGCAGTGGTTGAGGCGCACCTCCGCCGGACATGCCCTGGTGTTCGTCGCCCTGGCGGTCTTCCTGGCGCTTATCATGCAGGGACGCGGCTTCGGCCGCCCGGTACCCCTGCCGTACGAACTCAGGCGCCGCGGGCCGCTGGAGCATGTCACCGCCGTCGCGAATCTGAACCGACGGGCGGGCCATCGCGCCGCGACCCTGCACCAGTACCATCAGCGGCTGAAACGCCACCTGGGAAAGCGTTATCGCCTCGACCCGTCCCTGCCCGACGCGGACTACGTCCGCGCGCTGGGCGGTTACAATCCCAGCATTGACCAGAAGGAACTCCTTGACCTGCTCACACGCCTCTCGCAGGAGAACGTCAGTGAAGGAGAACTGGTGAAACTGGCGGACGAGGCCTCGAAGTGGATGATGGAGAGATAACCGATCGACAACTTGATCCGACAATCACAGGAGCCGCTATGAACCTCACAGATCTCAGGCAAATGTTCGAGCGTCTGCGCGCAGAATCCGAAAAGGTGCTGGTCGGGCTGGAGGGCCCGTTCGAACTGCTGGCCGTGGCGCTTTTCAGCAACGGTCACGTCCTGCTCGAAGGCGTGCCCGGTACGGCCAAGACGCTGATGGCCAAGACCCTCGCACACATGGTGCAGGCGCAGTTCACCCGCGTCCAGTTCACACCCGACTTGATGCCCTCCGACATCCTCGGTACGAGCGTGTTCGACATCAGCACGGCGCGTTTTTATCTCAAGAAAGGTCCGATTTTCACCCAGCTTCTGCTGGCCGATGAGATCAACCGCGCGCCCGCCAAAACGCAATCTGCATTGCTGGAGGCGATGGAGGAGCGCCAGGTCAACCTCGAAGGAGAGCGCCACCCGCTGGACGCGCCCTTCATGGTGATCGCCACACAGAATCCCATCGAATACGAGGGCACATACCCCCTCCCTGAAGCGCAACTGGACCGTTTCATGTTCAAGGTGCTGGTTCCTTATTCTCCCGTTGACGTGGAGGTGGAAATCCTGCGCCGCTCGCACCACGGTTTCGACGCCCACGACCTCGCCAGCGCGGGACTATCCACAGCCGTCTCGGCCGGGCAGGTGACGGAGATTCGCAAGACGATCCAGGGCGTGACTGTGGAGGACGGCATCCTCAAATACATCGCGGACATCAACGCCGCCAGCCGCCGCTCCCCGGACCTGGTGCTGGGCGCCTCGGCCCGCGCCGCCACCCACGTCCTGGCCGCGGCCAAGACCTTCGCCGCCCTGCAGGGCCGCGACTTCGTCACACCCGACGATGTCAAGTTCATCGTGCCGCCCGTTTTCCGTCACCGCATCCTGCTCAAGCCCGAGGCCGAGATCGAAGGCCTCGACGCCGACTCGGTCATCCAGCGCATCCTCGGCCAGGTGGAAGTGCCGCGCTGATATGCTCCCGACCACCCGCGGAATCCTGATCCTCCTGCTGGCCGCGCCGATCATCGCGCTCGGGACGTGGTGGCGCGGCCTGGAATGGGTCGGCTGGGGCTATGCCCTGCTGGTGCTTTTCCTTTTCTTTATAGACTGGCGGCTGGCAGGCCGCGTCGACCGCTTCGAGGCGGCGCGCCGCCACGACACCAAGCTTTCGCTGGGCGCGGAGAACGCGATCACCGTCAGCGTGAGAAACCGTTCGAGACGCGGGACCCGCATCTTCGTCAGAGATGAGGCGCCCGAGGCTTTCAAGATCGAGACGCGCATACTGGAAGGCGAAGTCCAGCCGCTGGGAAAGTGGCAGGGTGTCTATCACGTCCAGCCTGTGCGGCGCGGGGATTACCAGTTTGGGAATCTGCACCTGCGCTGGTTCGGGCCGCTGGGGCTGGTCCGCCGCCAGGGGCGCGTGAATGCGACCGAACCTGTGAAGGTCTATCCCAACCTGCTCGACGTGCGCATGTACGACCTGCTGTTGCGCAAGAATCGTTTGCAGGAGTTGGGATTGCGGACGACGCGCATGTTCGGCGAGGGGACCGAGTTCGAGCGCCTGCGCGAGTACCTGCCCGACGACGAGTTCCGCCGGATCAACTGGAAGGCCACCGCCCGCCGTCATCGCCCCGTGACTGTGCAATATCAAACGGAGCGCAGTCAAACCGTGATCGCCGTGCTCGACACAGGGCGCATGATGCAGGCGCCTGTGGCAAACATCGCCAAACTGGATTACGCCGTCAACGCGGTGTTGTTCCTCTCGTATGTGGCGACGGGCAAGGGCGACCGCGTGGGTGTGATGACTTTCGCCGATGACGTGGGGCACTACCTTGCCCCGCGCCAGGGCCGCGGCCAGTTCTACCGCACGCTCGAGGTGCTCTACGCGGTGGACGCCCAGCAGGTGGAACCGAATTACCGCAAGGCGCTGACCTACCTGGCGGTCAAACAGCGGCGCCGCGCGCTGGTGGTCATCTTCACCGATCTGACCGGCGGCCTGAGCATGGATACGCTCGTGGCGCAGGTCTCCCTGCTGGCGCGTTCGAGCCTGCCGCTGGTGGTGACGATCAGCGACCCCGACGTGTACGCCGCGGCGCATCAACGTCCGCGCGATTCGCTGACCGTCTATCAGCGCGCGGCCGCGGCACAGATCCTCGACGAGCGGCGCGTGGTGCTGGAGACGCTCCAGAAGCGCGGCGTGCTCACGCTGGATGTGCCCGCCAACCAGCTTTCGCTGGCGGTGATCAATCGTTATTTGGAGTTGAAGGGGAGGACGAGGCTATAGTCTGATGGTCGTGTGGGCCGATCGTTCGATTTTTTCACGAATCGCTCACCACTTCTTTTTCCTCTCGCGCCCTGCCAGGAACAAATAACTGTATAACAAAATCCCCGAGCCGATGCCCACCGCCCACTTGACCGGCCAGGGAATATTCTCCGCGGGGGATATGAATCCCTCGATTGCCCCTGCAATCAACAACAATGGGATCGCCCCGCTCAACAGCCAGACGGCCTTGCGCGCGGCCTGAGCCAGCGCGTCGCGGCGGCGCATGAGGCCGGGACGCAGGAGCGCCCAGCCCAGCATCAGCCCCGATCCGCCCGCCATGAAGATCACGCTCAACTCGATCACGCCATGCCCGATGACGAAGGTCGCCAGTTCAAAGCCGACGCCATAGTGTCCCGTGAGACCGAGCAATCCGCCTAGGATCAATCCATTCTGGACCAGAATCCACAGGGTAAGCAGTCCGCCGGTGATGCCGCTGGCAAACGCCAAAAATGAGACGCGGATGTTGTTTTGCATGATGAACGAAGACGCGTATGGTCGCTCCTCGATGGGGATATCCACCCACAGCGACTTGTCCTCCACGATTGGGATCAGATCGTGGACCTCGGCCGGCAGGAGCCACCTGGCGGAGGCGACATCCACAGCCACGCCGATGCCGGAAGCCAGCGCCGGCAGGGCGAACATCAGGAAAGCCGCCAGCGTAAACACCGCGGTCTCGCGGAACAAACGTGGAAATCCCCCGGTCACAAATTCGACCAGGCGATTGAAGGCGACAGGCTCTCCCTGGTATACCAAGGCGTGAGCGCGCGCCACCAGCTGATTCAGGTAGCGCGTCACCTGGTGATTGGGAAAATCCCGTTTGGCAAGGGCCAGGTCCGAACTGGCCTCTCGATAGAGACTGGCCAGGCGCTCAATATCCTGCGGCGAGAGGAGGTGGACGTCCTGCTGGCCGCGCCCTATCAAATTACTTAGAAGTTCCCATTCCTGCCTGCGGGACTGGTAAAATCTATCAACGTTCATTCGCGCCTTCCATGAAAGACCAAATTCTGCCTCGACCCCAATTATACCCATGACAAATACCGGCGACTTCCTGCGAATTGACACTCCCGAAAACGTCACCTTCGATTATGACGTGGCCGGTATCGGCTCCCGTTTCCTGGCCGCCCTGGTGGACACCATCATGCTGGTGTTGCTCCAGGTGATCGTGATCGGCACACTGATTCTGCTGGAAATACAGTTCTCGATCTTCGAGGGGATCGCCTCCGGCTGGGTGACCGCCGTTTTCAGTTTCATTGCCTTCGCTTTCTTCTGGGGCTATTACATCTTCTTCGAGATCATCTGGAACGGTCAAACGCCCGGCAAGCGCTGGGTGAAACTGCGCGTCATTCGCGTGGACGGGACGCCGGTAACGGCCGCCGAGGTGATCATCCGAAACCTGGTGCGCATGATCGACCTGTTGCCGGCGGGGTATGCCGTCGGCGTCACGACCATGTTCCTGAACGATAAGTCGCGCCGCCTCGGGGACCTGGCCGCCGGTACCATCGTCGTGCACGAGCGCCCCGCGGGCGCGCCAGAAACGCGCACGCACAGCGAACTCGCCGCGCTGGCCACAGTCTCGCCGAGGGAAGGGGTTCCTGCCGGGTTTCCCCTCGAGCGGCTGACGGACCGGGATTTCCAGATGCTCGAAGACTTCATGTTACGCCGTTATCACCTTCCCAACCGCGCCAGCCTGGCCCGGCACATCCTCGTTTCCCTTTACAAACGTCTGGGCCTGCCCACCGAAGCGGTCCCGCAGGGTGAGACGGATGACGCGCTGGCCGCCCTCTATGTAGCCGCCAGGTCGCGCCGGCAGGAATGACAGCACCGGGAGGATGCTCAGATGAATTCCTCCACTCCCTAAATTGATTGTCCTCGCGACGTTGATATAATCGAAAAACTGGAGGCGACATGACCCAACCCAAACCGCTCAACTGGACCCCCGCGCCCGGCGTCGGCTACACCGTCGTCCGCCGCGCCGACGGCGGCATGAATTACACCTTTACCGACCTCTCACAGACGACCGTCATGCACTGGCAACAGTTCGCCCACGATCACCTGCTCGAATCCGACCGCCTCACCCGCAACCTATACGATCTGAGGCAGGTCAGCGAAGTGCCCGAGGTCGCCGTCCGCACCGCGATTGAGGTCAACAGCGACCCGTCGGCGCGCAACATCCGTCTCGCGGTGGTCGTCGCCAGCGAAAAGGTGGCGGAGGCCATCCGCACCATCGCCGCGCTGGCGCTGCCCGAAACGGCCGCGGCCATCAAGATCTTCACCGACGCGAACGAGGCCGAAGCCTGGCTCTCTCGTCCGCTCGACCAGATCGCATGAAGTCCTCCATCCTCACAATCGGCAACCACACATTCGAATGGGGCGCCCGCACCTACGTGATGGGCATCCTCAATGTCACGCCTGACAGTTTTTCGGGCGATGGCATTATTGCGAAGGGGGATGCTCTGCAAGTTTCCCTGGAACAAGCCCGCGAATTTCTCGCAGCCGGCGCGGACATCCTCGACGTGGGCGGCGAATCGACGCGGCCCGGCTCCGCCCCGGTCAGCGCGGACGAGGAACTGGCGCGCGTGCTCCCGGTCGTGCGCGGCCTCTCGAAGCGATTCCCCGACACGCTCATCTCGATTGACACATACAAGGCAACCGTCGCCGAAGGAGCCTTCAAGGCCGGCGCGCACATCCTCAACGACGTGTGGGCCTTGCGCGCCGACCCAAACCTTGCATCGGTCGCGGCGAAATACAATGCGCCGGTCGTTCTCATGCACAATCGCAGTAACCCCACCAACGTGCAGGTGCGCGAACAACTGGGCAACGCCTACATCGGCGCGGAATATGACAATCTGATCGAGGACGTCAAACGCGAACTGATGGAATCGGTGGAGATCGCGCGCAGGGCCGGGGTGGAGGAGTCGCACATCGTCCTCGACCCAGGCATCGGCTTCGGAAAGACGCGGGAGCACAATCTCGATCTGATCAATCGCCTCGGCGAGATTCGCGCCCTGGGATTCCCCGTCCTGCTCGGCCCGTCGCGCAAGTCCTTCATCGGCTACACCCTCGACCTGCCTCCCGACCAGCGCGTCGAAGGTACCGCCGCCGCGGTCGCGGTCGGCATCACGCGCGGCGCGGACATCGTGCGCGTCCATGATGTGCTCCCCATCGGCCGCGTCGTCAGGATGACCGACGCGCTGGTGCGCTCGAAGCAACCGGCGCCCTGAGAGAGCGTTTTAAAAAGTGGTCGAGTAAGATTGGAGAATGACCAAATTCAACCAAACCTACCCGACCGATCTCAAGTATACCGAATGGCAACAGATTTCGGAGTTTTTTCCAAGTTTCCAAAAGGGTCGTCCACTCAAATGGGAAAAATGGCAGGTGATCAATGCGATTCTGTACGTCAATCGTACTGGATGCCAATGGCGGATGTTACCCGTCAATTTTCCTCCGTGGCGAACGGTGTATTTCTACTATTGGAGTTGGCAACGAGACGGTCTGTGGCAGCGGATTAATGAGGTATTGGTGAAGAAAGTGCGAAAGAAAGCCGGACGCAATGAGCGCCCCAGTGCGGCGGTGATTGACAGCCAGAGTGTAAAGACTTCGGAAGGTGGTGAAGAACGCGGCGTGGATGTGCATAAGCAAACGCCGGGCAGGAAGCGACACCTGGTGGTAGATGTTTTGGGATTGGTGTTGCTGGTTGTGGCGCATAGTGCCAGCATTCAGGATGGAGCTGGAGGCTTGTTGACCTTGCAAAAACTGTTTGATCATATCAAACACAACCTTCATAATCGCTGGTGTCGCTTGAAACTCATCTGGGCGGATGGCGGGTATCCTTCGATCATTGATGCAGTTCGCCAGCGATTCGGTTGGACCCTGCAAATCGTGAAGCGCTCGGATGATGTCAAAGGTTTTCAAGTGCTTCCTCACCGCTGGGTCGTCGAACGAACCTTCGGATGGTTAGGTCGTTACCGCCGTCTGGCTCGCGACTACGAGCACACCACATTGTCCAGCGAAAGTATGGTGTATATCGCCAGTTCGCGACGTATGCTAAAAATCCTTGCAACATGACTATTAAAACGCTCTCTGAGCGGTGCATTGCAATGGATTACGACAACGAACTCTTCAAGCAGGCCTACATCAATTGGAAGGCGGGAGAAATCAGCCTGGCGCGGCGTTATGCGGAACGCGCCCTCGAACTGGCCGATGACAACGAAACGCGCCTGAGAGCCACGTTCCTGATGAGCCGCCTGATCAGCGACGCGGACGAAAAACGCAAACTGCTGGAAACCGTTCTGGCTTACGAACCGACTCACCCGGAGGCGCGCCGCGAACTCGCCATCCTCGACGGCAGGCTCAAGCCCGAAGACATCATTGACCCAAACAACTTGCCTCTTCAAGCCACTGCGCATCGGAAGGCTTCTGCAGACCGCTTCACCTGTCCCACCTGCGGCGGGCGGATGGTCTTCGCGCCCGACGGGCAGTCTCTCATTTGCGAGTTCTGTGCGAATCACCAAAATCTAAAAAATGGGAAGACCGCCGCCGAGCAGGATTTCATCCTGACCATGGCAACGGCCAAAGGGCACCGGAAGCCGGTTGCGATGCAGGTGTTGCACTGCAGCGGCTGCGGCGCGGAGTATGTGCTCGGCCCGCAGACCCTCTCGCTGACCTGCGCCTTCTGCGGTTCGAATCTCGTCGTCAAGGTGGCAGAGACCAGGCAACTCGTCCCGCCGGGCGCGGTGATTCCCTTTGCGCTGGACGAGGAAGCGGCGGCGCGCCGATTCGACGAATGGACGCGCAAATTGCGATTCCACTCCGCGGAGACGACCGGGAAGCCGCGCGGACTGTATTTCCCGGCCTGGACTTTCGACATCTTCGGCCAGGTGCCTTGGAAGGCGGTCATGGTCAAAGGCCGCAACCAGTATGAGACGGTGGAGGGGATGGGCGCGGCCGCCTACAACGACCTGCTCGTACCGGCCGCCCGCGACCGTTCGCCGCTTCTCGACGCGCTCCTGCCGACATTCGATCTCTCGGAAGCCCAAGCCTATGACCCGCGTTACCTGGCGTCGTTTCCCGCCAAATTGTACGACATCGCCATGTCCGACGCCTCGCTGGACGCGCGCGCCGAGGCCGCCCGCCGCGCCCCGCGCGACGTACGCGAACAGATGGGACTCGACCCCTTCCTGTCGGTCGAAAACGTGAGCGTCTCGTCGGCGCAACTCTCGGTCGTTTCGTTCAAACTATTGCTCGTGCCTCTTTGGATCGGCGGCGCACGCAGAGACGACAAAGAATATTCCCTGCTGATCAACGGCCAGAACGGGAAGGCGGTAAGCGAGACGGACAGCGAACCGCGAAACTGGCTGAGCCAATGATGGGTTGACCTCGCCGCGATGCGGACCGCTTCGCGCGGATTCCGTTGTACAATTCCCTCATGCCCGATATGGCCGACATCGTCCATCGCCGCCGTGAACGCCGCGCCGACTCGCGCCGCCGCGCGCAAAGCCGCGTCCGCGCCGCCGGGCTGGGACTCGGTTACATCTTCAGCATCCTGCTCGCGCTGTCCCTCGTGGCGGCCGCGCTCTTCTACGCCGACCTGACGCGCGGCCTGCCCTCCGTCGAACAAGTCCCCCTCCTGCTTAACCCGCCGGACGGCCTCCTGCTCCAGCCCACGCGCGTCTACGACCGCACCGGGCAGATCCTGCTTTACACGTTCGCCTCGTCCGAGTCGCCGCGCCGATACATTCCTCTCGATTCGCAAAATCCAGAGCACCTGCCCGAATCGCTCGCGAATGCGACCATCGCCGTCAACGATCCCGGCTTCTGGAATCACGCCGGCTATCTCCTCACCGGCCTCGACAACCCCGAACAACATCCCACCCTCGCCCAGCGCCTCGTCGCCGAATTGCTTCTCTGGAACGAGCCTCCCTCGTTTCGCCGCGCGGCGCGCGAGCGCATTCTGGCCGCGCAGTTGACCGCGCGCTACGGCCGCGAACAAATCCTCGAATGGACTCTCAACAGCGCCAATTACGGACGCTTCGCGTTCGGCGCCGACTCGGCCGCCGGCCTGTATTTCGGAACTTCCGCTTCCAACCTGACCCTGAGCCAGTCCGCCGTTTTAGCCGCGGTGAGTCAAAGCCCGAGCCTCAACCCGCTCGACGCGCCCGCGGCCGCGTCCCAGCGCGGACGTGAGGTGATTCACGTGATGCGGGCATTGGATTTAATCTCGGAAGAAGAGGCAACTGCCGCGCTTAGCGATTCCCCCTCTCCCGTTGGGAGAGGGGACAGGGGTGAGGGGGGTGGGGCCGCCCCTGCCTTCGTCAACCTCGTGATGACTCAACTCGGCCAGGTCTTCGACCGGGCGCGGCTCGAACGCGGCGGGTTGAGCATCGTCACCACCCTCGACTTCGATCTTCAAAACGAAACCTCCTGCGCACTGCAAATCTACGCCGCGCGGCTGGCCGGCGCGCAGGTGGATGCCGCCGGTTGCGAATCGGCGCGGCTGTTACCGGCCCTGCCGCCCGGCACGGCCATCCCGGACGCGTCGGCCAGCGCGATCATCATTGACCCGAACAGCGGCCAGATCCTCGCGCTGGTCGGGGAGACGATTCAGGCGCAGGAAACGGTCATTTTAACGGCGCACGACTCCGGTTCCCTGCTGGCTCCGTTCGTCTATTTGACCGGGTTCACGCGCGGGCTGGGTCCCGCCTCGTTGGTGTGGGACATTCCGGGCGAAGACATCCAAAACCCCGATGGTCAATATCATGGCCCGCAAAGAATCCGATTGGCGCTGGCGAACGATTATCTCGTGCCCGCCGCGGGCGTGTTGGAGCAGATGGGCGCGGAAAACGTGTGGCGCACGGCGGCCTCGTTCGGCGTGGATTACGCGCCCGCGACGCGGCTCTTCGAGCAGGAGGCGCCGCTGACCCTGTTGGACGCGGCCGCGGCGTATGGCGTGTTTGCCGCGCAGGGATTGAAAAATGGGCAGACCATCGGCGATGGGATTCAACCCGCGGCCGTGTTGCGCGTGGAGACTCTCGATCATGCGGTCTGGCTGGACTGGTCATCGCCCGAGATGCAGGCGGTTGTGACGCCGCAACTGGCATATTTGATGAATCACGTGTTGAGCGACGAGATCGCCCGCTGGCCGGGCTGGGGCAACCCGAATGTGCTGGAGATCGGTATTCCCGCCGCGGCCAAACCCGGCTGGACCAATGGCACGGATGCCTGGCTGGTGGGCTATACGCCGGAGCGCGTGGTCGCCGTATGGACCGGTTCGCGCGGTACCCCTCTTCCATCCCTGCAGGGCGGGGATGTCACGCCGCGCCTGCCGGCCGTGCTGTGGTCCGCGCTGATGCAGGCCGCCAGCCGCGGTCTCCCGGCGGACGGCTGGGCCGCGCCGGTCGGCGTCACAACGATGGAAGTGTGCAACCCGTCGGGTCTGTTGCCGACGCGGGATTGCCCCGAAATCGTGAGCGAAGTTTTCCTGAACGGGAGCGAACCCACCCAGGCCGATAACCTGTACCGCGCCATCCCCATCAACCGCGAGACCGGCTTCCTGGCCACGGTCTTCACGCCGCCCGAACTGGTGGAGGAGCGCGTCTTTCTCGCGGTCCCGCCGGAGGCGCGCGCCTGGGCCGAGTCTGCGGGCGTGGAGATTCCACCGGACACGTACGACGTGATCCAGCCATCGCCGGTGAATCCGAACGCGCACATCACCTCGCCGTCCATGTTCGCGGAGGTGAGCGGCAGGGTGACCATCATCGGCACCGCGGGAGGCGACGGCTTCCAATATTATCGCGTGCAGGCGGGCAAGGGATTGAATCCGCAGGAATGGCTCCTGCTCGGCGGCGACGTGTCCGCGCCGGTCGGCGAGGGCGTGCTGGCCGAGTGGGATACGACTGGCCTGAATGGGCTATATGCCGTGCAATTGGTGGTCGTGTATGCTGACGAGCGGGTGGAAACCGCCACCATTCAGGTGACGATTTCCCCATAACTCAGAAACCGGGTTTCTGGTCATCCTGTCTTTTAGGAGTAGAAATGAATACCGATCTTCTGATTACAGTTGCTGTGGTTGGCTTTTTCTTCTTCGTGTTCAACGCTGTCTTCCTCGGCATCCTCTTTTTCATGCGCAGGAAGACGGCAATCGTGAGTCAGTGGCCCTCCGCAACGGGCACGGTGACCGCATCGTATCTGGAGCGGAGGCGTTCGAGCAATAACCGCGGCTTTGTGAATTACCCCGTCGTACAGTATTCCTACCAGGTGAACGGACAGACGTATGCAGGCACAAAACTTGCGCCGGGACCCGAGGTCGGCGGTTCGGGCGCGCCGGGAGTTGTTGCCCGTTATCCGGCTGGCGCGCAGGTGACGGTATATTACGATCCGCAAAACCCATCCGATGCGGTGCTGGAACGGAATGCCCCCGCGCAGTGGATTCTGTGGCTGGTGCTGGGGATCTTTAATTGCCTCCTGTGTGGAGTAGCGCCTTTTATCATCTGGATGTCTGTGTGAATTGAAAGTGAGAGGCGACTAAAGCGGGCTGTCTCATGTTATTCAGACTGCCCATTCTTTCTCTTCTCCAACAACCGCCGAATCCGTCCGTGTTTCTCGCGGCTCAGGGGATACAGCCAGGCCATCAGCACCGCACCGCAGAGCATCACTGCGCCGAAGGGCGAGACCAGCAGGCGGATCATGGTCAGCGTATCGGGCGATTGCGTGAACTGGACCGCGTCCGCGGGCGGATTCTGGTAACCCGCCCAGCCGAGCAGTTGCAGCGTGACGAAGATGGTCAGCGCGCCGGTCATCTTGCGGATGAAGGCGCGCGCCCCGTAATAGATTCCCTCCTGGCGTCGGCGCGTGCGCAACTCGTCCCATTCGAGGATGTCGGGGAAGATCGAATCGGGTAAAACATAAGCCGAGGACAATCCAATGCCCGCCAGAATCGAGAGGGCCAGCATCAGTCCCGTTTGGCCGGGCTGGACGGTGAAGATGAGGAACTGAATCAAAATCCAGAAGGTCATGCCCGCCATGTAGGCGTGCCGTTTGTTCGTGCGGCGCGCCAGCCACAGCCAGAACGGGATGCACAGGATACACGTCAGCATCAACGCGCCCAGAAAAGCGGACTCCAGCGCGAGGTCCAGGCCGAAGATGCGCACCGTCGCGAGCGGGTCACCGCGCGCGATCCAGTACAACGCAAAATAAGGGAACGTCACCGCGACCATGTCCACCGCGGACCAGTTCATCGTGTGGATGCCCGCCACGAAGCGGAACGGTTTGTTGGCCCAGGCGGTTCTCAGCATTTCGGAAAGTGAAATCGGCTGGACGTCCTCTTCTATTTTTCTTTCTTTGAAAATAAAGGGCATCAGCAGGTACGGCGGGACGGCCAGCGCGCCGAAGACGGCTCCGACCAGCAGAAAGCCCTGCTGCTGGCTGTAGCCCGCGGCCAGCATCGCGTCCACGATCATCGGCGCGGCGATGACCACCGTCAGTGCGGAGAGCAGTTGAAAGAACGTGCGAAAACTGGTGAGCGAAGTGCGTTCGTCGTAATCGGGGGCCAGTTCGGGGGTCAGAGAGAGAAGCGGAATCGCAATGAGCGTGCCGAGCGTGTCGGCAATCATAAAAGCAAGCGTGATGTGAACCGCCAGCGCCAATTGACTCTCCCACGGCGGCGCCCACCACAGCAGGAGGAACGACAGGCCGAACGGGATGCCGAACCAGAGCAGGAAGGGCAGGCGTCGCCCCCACTTCGTGCGGACCCGGTCGCTAATCATTCCAACGAGGGGGTCGTTGATTCCATCCCAGACGATTCCCGCCAACGCGGCGAACGAGCCGATGCGCGCCTCCAAGCCGACCACGTCGGTGAGATAGATGGCATAGAACACCGAGCGTAATATGCCGGAGGACGATAGCCCCCAATCGCCGGAGCCGTAGAGTAGTTTTTGCCAGAAGGGAAGCCGCTGGTTTTTGGCTATTGGCTTTTGGCTATTGGCCATTCGCCTTTCTTCTCTCCAGCAGTGTTCTTATGCGCGCGTGCCTCTCCCTCGTCAGCGGATAGAACCAGGCCATGGTCACCGCGCTGAAAAGCAGGATCGCACCGAACGGTCCGATGAGGACGCGGATCGCCATCAACGCAGACTCGGGTTGAACGAACTGGGTCGCGCCTTCGGGCGGAGTCTGATAGTTGAACCAGCCCAGCACCTGCAACCCGATGAAGATCGCCAGTGCGCCGGTCAGTTTGCGGACGAAATTCTTGACGCCGTAATAGATGCCCTCGGCGCGGCGGCGCGTGCGCAGTTCGTCCCATTCGATCACGTCGGGGAACAGCGCGTCAGGGAGCAGGTGCGCGGACGAAACGCTGATGCCCGCGAGAAAACTCATAAACAGCACCAGTTCCACCTGCCCCGGCTGAATCGAGAAGATGACCAGTTGCACAACCGCCCAGAAGACCATCCCGACCATGTACGCCGCCTGCTTGCTGAACCGGTTCGAGATCCAGACCCAGATCGGCAGGACGGCCACCGCAGTGATGAGCAGAATCGCGAACACCGCCGATTCGATGGGCAGGCTCACGCCGAAGACCGAAGCCTGCGCCAGCAGGTTCCCGCTCGAAATCCAATACAGCAGGTAGAACGGCAGGACCAGCGCCACGAGGTCGAATGTGATCCAGTTCAGCATGTAGACCGCGGTGGCGAAACGGAAGGGAACATTGCCCCAGGCAGTGCGCACAGTCTCGGCGAACGAGGCCTGGTGAGTCTGTTCGGGAGTCAGTTGATGCTCGCGGACAACCGCAAAGATGAGCAGGAATGGGAGCGCCGCCATGCCGCCAAAGATCGCGGCCGTCACGAGATAGCCTTGTTGCTGGGTCCCGCCGCCTGCAACCACGCCGTCCACGATGGCGGGCGCGGCCACGGCGGTGACCAGCGAGATGGCGAGATTGAAGAACATGCGGAAGCCGGTCAGTGAGGTGCGCTCGTCGTAATCGGGGGTCAGTTCGGGGGTCAGCGCGGAGAACGGGACCGCTACGAGCGTCTCCATCGTGTCCGAGATCATAAAGGCGATGGTGATGAAAACCGCCTTGGCAACCTGTCCGTCGAAGGGCGGCGCGAACCAGAGCAGGAGAAAACTCAGGCCGTAGGGAATCGAAAACCACAACAGGAACGGACGCCTCCTCCCCCAGCGCGTGCGCACGCGGTCGCTGAGCATGCCCACCAGCGGATCGTTGATCGCGTCCCAGACGATGCCGACCAGCGCGGCAACGGAGGCCAGGCGCGGCTCCAGCCCGACCACGTCCGTCAGGAAAATGGCGTAGAAGATCTGGCGCAGGGTGCCGTATCCGGCCGTGCCCCAATCGCCGGTGCCGTAGGCCAGTTTCGTCCAGAACGAAAGATATTTCTTTTTCAACCGTACTTGCTCGGCGTCGGACATGGTTGCTCCTCTTCGGGCGTAGTCTCACCTCAGAGTTCACGGAGTACACAGAGTCTTTCTCTGTGCGCTCTATGTACTCCGTGGTTAATCTTTTGAGCGCGTCATCGAATCCAAAAGGTCTAACACCAACTCCTTCAAATCCCCTCGATTGGGAAGCGTGCCGATCAACCCGTACATGGGCGCCATGCGCCCGGGCAGGCCATTCCCTCCGCCCAGCAAAGCGGACAATCTGCCCATCAGACTGCTGACCCACGCCTCGGGCAGGACGCGCGTCAAACCGTTCGCGGCGCGGACGAGGAGGCGGGTCGCCGTTTTCCGAAGCGACGGCTCGCGGACAGTCTCCGCGCACGCGGCCAGGTCGCGTAGAAACTCTCCCGCCGCCTGCGCGTGGACGAAGTTGACCGTCATGTGCAGGCTGGGAGGAAAATGTTGGCGGTCGAGGTGCCAGCCGCGCAGGGAGAGTTCGTCCGCGATTTCGTACACATCCAATGTATCGGACGCAATCGCGAACACACTCATTTCTGGATCGGATAAAACTTTCAAGCCGGGGATGGCGTTCACGCCCTCCTGCATGGCTTTGGCCGTCTTCATCACGACATCCGTGATTCGAAGATAACCCTCCTCGCCGAGATAATTCAACAGCGCCCACGCGGCCGCGATCGGTCCCGCGGGACGCGTACCGGCCAGCGTCGGCGAGGGGTAGATCCCGCCCGGCCAGTCGGTGGAGACGAACATCTGATGGCGGCGCAATTCTGGGGTCCGATACAGAACGACCGACGCGCCCTTCGCGGCGTAACCGTACTTGTGCAGGTCGGCCGAAATGGAGGTCACGCCCGGCACGGAAAGGTCAAAATCGGGCACGGGGTAACCGAGCCGCTTCACGAACGGGAGCATGAATCCGCCCACACACGCGTCGGTGTGGAAGAGGAGGCCGCGCTCGGCCGCGATGGCCGCCAGTTCGCGGATGGGGTCCACCACGCCGTGCGGATACGACGGTGCGGAGCCGACCATCAAAATCGTGTTCGGCGTGACCGCGGCGCGCATGGCCTCCACGTCCGCGCGGAAATCGGCGCGTACCGGCACGCGCACAACATGCAGGCCGAAGTAATGCGCGGCCTTTTCGAGCGCGGGATGCGCGGTGACCGGCATGACGATTTCGGGCGCGCGAATTTCGGGACGATGAATGCGCGCCCAATCGCGCGCCGCCTTGACCGCGCACAGCAGGCTCTCGGTCCCGCCGGAGGTGACGTTGCCCGCGGTCTGCGAATCGCCGCCCAGCAGGGAGGCGGTCATCGCCGCGATCTCGGTCTCGAATTTTCGCAGACTGGGAAAGGCCGTCGGGTTGAGTCCGTTCTCGGAGAAAAAGAGATTCGACGCGTCTTTCAACAAGTCGTCAATCTCGTCCGAAATGTGATAGACCAGCCCGAAGACGCGGCCGTTATGCCATTGCGCGTCGCGGTCGCGCGCCGCGCGCATGGCGGCAAGGACTTCGTTCCTCGATTGTCCGTGTTGGGGAAATGGCAAGGCAGACACAGGCGTGCCCTCCTCCGGCTGTTCAAGTGTAGCATGATTGTAGGACAAATTGCTAATTTGCTTTACCCTTTTTAACGCGAATGCGGCGAATAGCCGAATTTCGCGAGTTTATTCTGAGGCGTTCGCGATATTCACACAGTCGCGTCATTTGCGTTGAGGATTTGTACAGAAGCAAATTCCAGATACAATAGTCCCATGCCCTCGCTTGCGGACAAACTCAAGGCGCTCGGCGTCAAAGTGGGAACAGCGGATCTGACTCCGCCCAGGCCTGTTGGCCGCGTCCCGATCCACGAGGTCGTCCCCGGCGATTTCCGCCGGACCGCGCGCGGCGAGGCTTTCGTCTCCGAGCAAATTTTCAGCGCGGACTACCGTCACGGCACACAGCCATTAACCATCCTCCATCCTCTCGAAACGATTGCGGCTTGGGCGCGCGATCCTCTTCTTTCCTCTCTCCCTCTTTCCTCTTTCGCCTTTCTCGACACCGAAACCTCCGGCCTCTCAGGCGGCACAGGGACGTACGCCTTTCTCGTCGGCGCGGGACACTTCGAGGGCGACGACTTCCGCCTGGCGCAATTCTTCCTGCGTGACCCGTCCGAGGAACCCGCCATGCTCGAAGCGATGATCGAGTTCCTCGCGCCCTGCAAAGCGCTGGTGACGTTCAACGGCAAGGCCTTCGACGCGCCGTTACTCAATACTCGCTACGCGCTGCACAGCATCCCTTCGCCGATCAAGGAATTTTCGCATCTCGACCTGCTTCCGCTGGCGCGCCGTCTCTGGCGGGACAGACTCCCCTCGCGCGCGCTGAAATATCTCGAAGAGAACATCCTCGGCCTGCCGCGTACCAGCGAGGAGGTGCCTGGCTACGAAATCCCTTTCCTGTACTTCGACTATCTCCGCACGGGCGACGCGACACCGCTGAAAGGCGTCTTCTACCACAACGCCATGGACGTGGTCTCGATGGCCGCGTTGCTCCGTCACATGGCATCCATTCTCCATGATCCATTTAGCGGAAACGTGGAACACGGACTCGATTTTATTTCCCTCGGCAAACTCTTCGAAGACATGCGTCAATGGGACTTGGCCGCGCGTCTCTTCGAGCATGGACTGACGCACGAGTTGTCCGAAGCCGATTTCGGGTCCGCGGTGGAGCGGCTCGCGCATCTGCAAAAGAGACGCGGCGACGTCGGCGAAGCCGTCCGCTTGTGGGAGGGGGCCGCCGCGCAGGGTCACATTTACGCGCACGTCGAGTTGGCAAAACACTTCGAGCACCGCGTCCGCGATCTGGACGAGGCAACGCGCTGGGCCAGGTCCGCGCTGGAGTTGGTGAAATCGTCCGAGTTGCCCGCCTACGTCAAAAAGCATTGGAAGCAGGAACTGGATCATCGCCTCGCGCGGCTGAAGTCAAAGGCTAAAAAAACGAGAGCGGAATGAGCAATCCGCTCTCGTTCGCATATTGGCAGATCTGTGTTTCAGCGCATTGAATTAAGCAGCGACGGGGCAAGCAGGATCGCCACAAAACCCAGCAAACACGAGAGGGTGATCAAAAGCACGATCAACCGCCAGATCATGATCTTTTGCGGAAAGGTTGTTCCAGTACGACGTTCCAATTCGTGACAAATACGCTCGAATTCGTGGCGCTGGAACTGCCCCAGCCATTTCATTTTGACGGGAGCGCCCTGCGGCGAAACGCCATCCAATTCCAGTTGACGGATCAAGCCAAATTTGTGAATTACACCGCTTGTAATCGTCTCAAACTCGACGCGTCGATAGTCGTGGAATGTGAAGGCAGTGTTGTTCGGATGAAACTCCACCTTGTGAAGTTTTGCTGTGCTCACGACCAGCGTCCCCGCGACCAGGTCGCCGATGCGCTGCTTGAGCGGCGTGAGCCAGATGACCATGGCGCCAATGGGGTTGTATTCGAAGAAGGCACAGACAGCGCGGATGACCGCCTGCCACCAGGCGATTCGTCCACCATCCTTGCGAATCACGCGCAGATAACTGGCTTTCTTGCCGGGTGTCATGCCCCAGATCGTCTCGAAAAGGATGAAATACAGGGGCGCAACCGCCAGAATCAACACCAGGAGACCGCCAGTGATAACAGCGACAAATTCATCGCTGGCCTGCTCTGGATTCGCCACCGCGGCCGGCACGGCAAGGAGCGCACCGATCACCGCATAGATGAGGTAGATGACTATTGCATCCACGAACACGCCGTTGAACCGCCAGTTGACTCCCTCGCCGCGGATCGGCTCGATCACCCACTCCGCCGAGTCCCCCGTCGGGACGCGGGCGGAAGCGGCCGCGGCCTTTCCTCCTTCCGTAAGCACGCGGGTCTCGAAGCGGATATCCATCACCTCGTTACCGCACTTCTTGCATTTACCGTTCTCGTCCGCCTCCATCATGCCATGGTCGGTAGAACAATAACCGCGGCGGGTCAACTCGAATTGCGCGCCGCAGAAGCGGCAGACCTTCGCCTCCGCCTTGATCTCCTCAGCGCAAACTGGACATTTTTTCGTATCGTCAGACATGGAGGTCTCCTCTCTCTCAAATTCATTATAGGAAGATCCGAGAGGGGTTTCAATTATGACATTCGACACCTTCCCCGAAGTTTCCCCGTTATAATCCCCATCATGGCATCGAACAAAAACACATCCCTGCGCTCGAAAACCAAAACAGGACGCGGCAAGCGCGGAAAGTAATTGCGATTACAATATCGTCTGCAAAACACCGAAAGGACAACTACATGACCACCAAATTCGAGAAATCCCTGCAAAAATATGCCGAACTGACCGTGCGCGTGGGCGTCAACCTGCGCGCCGGACAGCGCCTGCTCATCCGCGGCCCCATGGGCTATGGCGTGCCCCACAGCCTCAAACCGCTGGTGCATTACCTCGCCGAGGCGGCCTACAAGGCTGGCGCCCGCTTCGTGGACGTGATGTGGGGCGACGATCAACTCGAACTGCTTCGTTACAAATACGCCCCGCGCGATTCGTTCGACGAGTTCCCCCTCTGGAAAGGGACGGGGCCCGCTGATTACTGCCGACGCGGCGACGCCATCCTGACCATTTCCGCCACCAACCCGGACCTGCTGGCAGGCCAGGACCCCGAACTGGTTGCCGCCTCCACCACCGCCGCCTACAAGGGCATCAAGGAACTGCTCGATTCCACCAGCCGCAACGACGTCAACTGGTGCGTGATCGCCGGCGCCCGCGCCGACTGGGCTTCCAAGATCTTCCCGAAACTGACGCCCGAAAAAGCCGAGGCGAAATTATGGGACGCCATCTTCCGCATGTGCCGCGTCGACCGCGACGACCCGGTCGCGGCCTGGCAGGAACACGTCCGCGACCTGACCTCGCGCAGTAAATACCTGAACGGGAGGCAATACACCGCCCTGAAATACACCGCACCCGGCACCGATTTGACCATCGGCCTGCCGAAGGGTCATCTCTGGCTCGCGGCGCGCGCCCTGGCCCACAACGGCGTGGAGTTCACTGCCAACCTGCCCACCGAAGAGGTCTTCACCCTGCCCGACCTGCGCCGCGCCGACGGCGTGGTCGCGGCCACCAAGCCACTCAACCACGCCGGGGTCCTGATCGAAGACTTCAGCGTGACGTTCAAGGACGGCCGCGCGGTGGAAGTCAAGGCGAAGAAGGGCGAAGCGACTCTCAAAAAGATGATCGAGACCGACGAGGGCGCGGCGCGTCTCGGCGAAGTGGCGCTCGTGCCGAACAGTTCGCCCATTTCGCAGTCGGGATTGATGTTCTACAACACGCTCTTCGATGAAAACGCATCCTGTCACATCGCCCTCGGCAAAGCCTACAAATTTACCCTGCAGGGCGGCACCGAAATGAGCGACGAGGAGTTCGCGGCGCGCGGCGGCAACGGCAGTCTCATCCACGTGGACTTCATGATTGGCTCCGGCGAAATGAATATAGACGGAATCACCGAAAGCGGGGGGGCTGAACCCATCATGCGCAAGGGTGAATGGGCATTCAAGGTTTGAGAGGTCATCATGCCAAGAAGAACACACCGCCGTCATCGTTCCTCATCGTTGAGCGACACGCTCCGCCGTCCGATTGTACAGATCGGCCTGCTCGTCATCGTTGCCCTGCTGGTCTATCTCATCGCGCTGACCGGCAACGCGAAGACCGGCCTGCCCGCCGAGATCGGCGTGGACGAGGCCTACTCGATGTACCAGGACGGCGCGTTCGTGTTGGACGTCCGAACCGTGGAGGAGTGGAACGAATTCCACGCGCCGAACACGACCCTCATCCCCCTCGACCAACTCGCCTCGCGCGTGGACGAGGTGCCGCGCGACCGTCAAATCGTCGTGGTCTGCCGTTCGGGGAATCGCAGTCAGCAGGGACGCGATATCCTGCTGGCCGCGGGCTTCACCCAGGTCACGAGCATGACCGGCGGCCTGAACGAGTGGCGCGACCGCGGCTATCCCATCGAGCCGTAGCGCGGTCGTTCAGGTATAATCGGTTCGAGGAGCACACGCATGGACATTACCACGTCAAAACATGAGGGCAAGGTCCCGGTCACCGTCCTGCACATCAACGGGAAACTGGACTCCAATAGTTTTCAGTCGCTGATCGCGGAGGCGCAAAAAGTATACGACGCCGGAGCGCGTCATCTCGTGCTGGACATGACGAACATGTCCTACATCAGCAGCGCCGGGCTGGCCGCCCTGCACAGCATCAGCCTCATTTTCCAGGGAAAAGACGCGCCCGACTTGAACGCAGGCTGGCAGGTCTTCAAAGGCATTGACTTCAACCGCGAGAAACAATCCCAGGTCAAACTGGCAGGGATGTGGCCCGAAGTCCAGAGCGTCCTGGATGTCGTTGGCTTTACTCTTTTATTCGAGACCTTTCCCACCGTGGAAGCCGCGCTCGCGTCATTCTAGGCTGTTTGTAATGGCGACTTCAGTCGCTTGCTTTTACCGGGCGGACGATCCAGTCCGCCCCATTTCTTAAAGTGATAAGATTCGCCCATGTCTGTTGAACCCGCTTCTGCCCGCCGCGCCCTGCCGCGCTGGCTGGTCTTATTGATACTGGCAGTTGTCCTGCTTATGGCCATTCCTTCCAGCCTTACGCTGGGACTCGCCTTCCGCATCGTTGATGGCCTGCCCACTTTCGCCACCGTCTTCCTGGGGATTTTCATCGAAGCAGTGCCCTATCTCTTCCTCGGCACGCTCGCATCCGGTCTCGTCGAAGTCTTTCTTCCTCCCAACGCCATCGCGCGCTTCATCCCGCGTCGCGGCGGGCTGGCCGCGTTGACCGGCGGCCTGCTCGGCCTGTTCTTCCCGGTTTGCGAGTGCGGCGTCATCCCGCTTACACGACGCCTTATTAGAAAAGGATTGCCGCTTTCAGCCGGGGTCGCGTTTCTGCTCGCCGCCCCCGTACTCAACCCGATTGTCATTCTCAGTACTGCGGCCGCATTCGGCGTCGGTAAAGTGCTCTGGCTTCGACTTGGGCTCAGTCTGTTGATCGCAGTCGTGACCGGGCTGGTCTTCTCGGTCGAGGCCGACCCGCAATCCGTGCTCCGCGAGACACATGAAACTCACACGCACGAACGCGACCATGCGCACACCCCGGCTTCTCGCGCCGAAAAATGGCGCGCGGCCCTGCTCATCGCCATCGATGAATTCTTCGAGATGGGCCGCTACCTCGTCGTTGGCGCGATGCTCGCGGCGCTGATGCAAACCTTCGTCCCGCAGGCCGCGCTGCTCTCGGTCGGGCAGGGGGCACTGCTCTCGGTGGTCGTGATGGCCGCGCTGGCCATCCTGCTCTCCATCTGTTCCACCGTGGACGCCTTCGTGGCGCTCGGCTTCGTCAACACATTCAGCGCGGGTTCCATTCTCACTTTCCTGGTATTCGGCCCGATGGTGGATATCAAAAGCATGTTGATGTATTCGCGTGCCTTCCGCGCCAGGCCCATCTTGTACCTTGTACTCATCCCCCTGCTCATGAGCCTGCTCTCCGGTTCGCTCATCAACCTGTATTTCCCGGGGCTGAAATGAACCCAAGACTGTATCGTTACCTGCAAGTCCTCGTCGCACTCGGGCTGGCCTTCTTCCTGCTCGACCGCTTCGCAACAGGCAAACTGCTCTGGTACATCAACGCCCGCTTCGTCGTCCTGACCGTGCTTGGCATCGTTGGATTAATCGCCATGTCCGCCAACGCGCTCGAGCACCTGCGCATCACGCGTCGGCTTGAGATTGACGAGGGTCACGAGGAACATTCATATTTTCCAGACGCGATGCGCTGGAACCTGTTTCTGTTGACCCTGCCGCTCATCTTTGGACTCCTCATCCCCGCGCAGCCGCTGGGTGTGGACGCGGCCGCCAGCCGCGGCGGGGTCGTCAGCGCGCCGCTCGCCAGCGGAGACGTTTCTCCCGGCTCCCTCGCCGCCGCCCCGGACGAGCGCAACATTCTGGACTGGATCCGCATCTTCAACTACGAATCCGACCTGACGCCTTTCCTTGGTGAGCCCGCGAACGTGATCGGATTCATCTACCGCGACCCGCGTTTGACGGACGGTCAATTCATGGTGAGCCGTTTCGCGGTCAGTTGCTGTGTGGCGGATGCCTTCGCCATCGGCCTGATTGTGGACTGGCCGGAGACCGCCTCCCTGCCGGAGGACGGCTGGGTTGACGTGACAGGAACCATTGATACCGGCGAACTCAACGGACAGCGCGTTCCGCTCCTCCGCGCCGATAGCGTCACGCTCGTTGATCCGCCTGCACAACCATATCTTTTCCCATAGTTTATGAAAAACTCGCTCGATCGGACCGCCATCAGCGTCATCCTCGCGCTGGTCGTTTTGCTTGGGGGCGTGATCCTTTTCGGAAACCCGTTCGACATGACGGTCTCGCTGGTCCAGCCCTCGGTGGGAACGTACGGACCGCTCGTGTTGGAGTTTTCCGCGCCGGCCGACCCGGCACAGGTCCGGCGGGCCGCGTTATTCCAACCCGGATTGCTCGGCGAATGGCAGGCCGAGTCGCCGCGCCGCCTGCGTTTTGTCCCCGGCCAGCCGCTCCAGCCGGGCATCGAATACAGCCTGACGCTTCAACCGGCCGCGCTCGGCGTGAATGGCGAAGGGCTGAACCGCCCGCTCACATTTATTTTTCGAGTCCGCCCGGTGGAGGTGGCTTATCTTTCCCTGACCCCGCGCGACCTGTGGCGCGTGGCCGCGGACGGCACCTCGCCAAAGCGACTCACGGACATTGGAAACATAATGGACTTTGCCGTTTCACGCGACGGGGAGCAAATTGCCTTCTCTGTGCCAAATGATACAGGCGGTGTGGACCTGTGGCTGACCGACCGCGATGGCAACGCGACGCGCATGGCGTTGGATTGCGGCCCGGATCGCTGCCTGACCCCGGACTGGTCACCGGATGGAAGACGGATCGCCTACACGCGCGAATCTGCGGGACTCGCGCCCGGTGCCCCGCCCGGCGCGCCGCGTCCCTGGGTGTTTGACTTGCAAGCCGGACAGACCGCGCCGATCTATGAAGATCTGCAAGTCATCGGCTATGATCCGTCCTGGTCGCCGGATGGACGCCGGCTGGCCACATACGATGGCATCCAGGGCGGAATCCGCGTGCTCACCTTGGAGACGGGAAGTGAGGTGCTCCTGCCCACTTATTCGGCCTTGGTGGGTGCCTGGTCGCCGGACGGAACGCAAATGCTGTACCCGGACGTGATCGAAACGCAGGACGGTTATCGTACGATCATTATGCTGGCGGATTTCAGCACCGGTGAATTTTCCACTTTTCTCGAAGGTGGGATGTACGACGCGGCCTACAGCGTCCCGGCCTGGTCGCCGGACAGGCGCTACGTGGCCGTCGGCCTGCGCCCCGAAGCAGACAGTCCCTCACGCGAGGTCTGGTTGATCAATCCCGCGACCCTCGGCGGTCCGACGATCCCGACAATCGATTCCGACGCAGGCGTCACCTTCGATTTCTACCAATGGAACCCGTGGGGCACGGCGCTGGTCGTCCAGCGGGCGGCGTTGAAGGGAAAATATCATCCTGAGATCATGGTCTATTCACTGGAAACAGGTAAGCAGGTTGTAGTGGCGACGGATGCGGGCTGGCCGCAATGGCTGCCATAGCGGGGAGGCATCACCCTTGACTCATCTCTTTTTTTCTCCTATAATTGAAAAAGATTTTCATTATCTTTTGATAGTCTCATGCCCCCACCTAAACCATCCCCTCTCGGCGACGAATGGCTGACCGCTTTGCAGGAAAGCGGCTACCGCCTGACCGCGCCGCGTCGCGTCATCGTCGAGATCATGGCCTCCTGCGAGCGCGCCCTCAGTCCGCTTGCTCTGTTTGACCTGGGGCGCAAATCCCAGCCGCGGCTGGGACTGGTGACGGTCTACCGCACGCTGGAGAAGATGGAGGAACTCGGGCTGGTCCAGCGCGTGCACCAGCCGGACGACTGTCACATGTACCTGCCGGCCGCCCGCGGCCACCAGCACCTGCTGTTATGCCAGAACTGCGGCAGGGCCGTACTGTTCGACGGCGACGAAATGACCGCGTTCTTCGAATCCGTCGCAGAGAAGACCGGTTTCGCCATCAGGGATCACTGGCTCCAACTCTTCGGCCTGTGCGCGAACTGTCAATAGACGAGGTCAACTTGAAAACACAAATTGACGATCTGGTCCGTATGCGCGACATCGAAACGCTCGTCGCATTGATGGAAGAGAATGATGACTGGATGATGCAACTCGACGCGGCCGAAGGGCTGGCTCGTCTCGGCGACCGCCGCGGGCTGGAATTCCTGCTGGCCGCGGCGGACAGCGATTCCCGCGAAGTCCGCCAGGTTGTCAAGGAAATCCTCGAAGGCCCGTCGGTGGCGCGCCTGCGCGCCGAGATGGAAGCCGATGAAAAACGCGAGCGCGAAGAGCGCGTCAAGACCGCCAAAGCCCGACTGCAAAAAGGCCGCAAGGTATTTCGCTACAAGATGGTCTACCTGCCGTCCGGCGAGTTCATGGACGAAATGCCCGAGGGCGGCGAGTACGACCTTCCCGCGCTGGACGACGAGGGCCTGCTGGGGTGGGAGGTGATCCATGTCCTGCCATATCGCGGCAGGGCGCTGGCCGAGGAAGCCGATCATATCCGCGGCGCGTATTTCCTGATGCGCAGGGAAATCGCCGCGGAAGACGCGGCCGAACTCGACTCTCCCTGATCGAACATCGTTGAGCAAGGCTTGGTCCAGCAAAACTACTTTTCGGAGGCGAAAATGAAAAAGATATTCATTACCATTTACTTGACCCTGCTGACCGCGTTGGTCCTCTTCGCCTGCGGACAGCCCGCACCGGACTCCCCCGCGGCTGGTCCCGTTGTATTGGCATCCACCACCTTCCTGGCGGACATCGCCCAAAACGTCGCCGGTGACCGCGCCCGCGTGGAATCCCTGCTTCCCTTCGGCGCGGACCCGCACGCGTACCAGGCCGCGCCCGCAGACGTGGCAAAGATCGCCGAAAGCGAGGTGCTGATCGTCAACGGTTTGGAATATGAGCACTTCCTCGAGTCGTTGCTGGAGAACGCCGGGGGCGAGAGGACCGTCATCGAGGCCGCGGCAGGCCTAAGTCCGAGAGCGGACGCGGAGAGTGAGCATGGTGTGGATCCGCACATGTGGCTGGATCCAAACCTCGTCGTCACCTATGTCGAGAACATTCGCGATGGATTGAGCGAGGCCGATCCCGCAGGCGCGGACGAGTACGCGGCCAACGCCTCCGCGTACATTGCCCAACTCGAAGAACTGGACGCGTGGATCGTGGAGCAGGTCGAGACGGTCCCGCGTGAACGCCGCCTGCTGGTGACCAATCACGAGGCGATGGGATATTTCGCCGAACGTTACGGCTTCGAGATCGTGGATACGATCCTGCCGAGTTTCAGTTCCGAGGCGAGCGCGTCGGCGCAGGAGATCGCCGCGGCGGTGGATGCAATCCAGGCCTCGAGCGCGCCGGCCATTTTCCTCGGCGAGGTGGAGAATCCCGATCTTGCCAATCAGATCGCGGCCGAGACCGGGGTGAAGGTGATAGATGATTTATACTTGGAGTCGCTCACCGACGGCCCGCCCGCCGCGACCTACATTGGCATGATGAAGCATAACGTCACACGCATCGTCGAGGCTTTGAAATAATCGTCAGTCGTTAATCGTAATTCAAATGACTCACACTCCCCATCGTCTCGAAATCCAAAACGCCAGCATCGGCTACGGCGAGAAGATCGTCCTGCGCGACCTGAGTTTCCATGTGCCGCACGGAGCGCGCGTGGCCGTCGTCGGACCGAACGGCGCGGGCAAGTCCACGCTGTTCAAGGCGCTGGTGGGACTCCTGCCCCTGCAAAGCGGACAGATCCTCATCCACGGCCTGCCGCTCGGCAACCACCTGGACTGCGTGGCTTACGTTCCCCAGCGCGAGGACGTGGACTGGCGTTTCCCGGTCACCGTGCGCGACGTGGTAATGATGGGCCGCTTCGGTCAATTGGGTTGGCTGAAACGTGCCTCGCGCAGAGACATGCAGATCGTCCAGAACAGCCTAGAGCAGATGGGCATCGCGGACCTGGCGGATTACTCCATCGGCCAGTTATCCGGCGGACAGCAACAACGCACCTTTCTCGCCCGCGCCCTGGCGCAGGAACCGCATATCCTGTTGATGGACGAGCCGTTCAGCAGCGTGGACATCACTACGCAGGAGGCTACGCTGTCCCTGCTGGATTACCTGCGCGAGCGCGAGGTCACGGCCATGATCTCCACGCACGATTTGAATCTGGCCGCGACGCGCTTCGATCACGTGCTGTTGCTGAATCGCCGTTTGATTGCTTTTGGAAGACCCGGCGAAGTGCTGGCGCAGGAAAGCCTTTCACGAGCGTTCGGCAGTTCGCTGTTGGTGATGGAAAACGGCGCGATGCTGGTGGATGAATGTTGTCCACCGGAAGAAGAACACCATCACACTGAGACGAAATGAGTTGGTTCCTTCAACCCCTCACGTATGAGTTCATGCTCCGCGGCCTGCTTGCCTCGGTCATCGTCGGCGTGCTGTGCGCGGTGATGGGGACGTACGTCGTCCTGCGCGGCATGGCTTTCCTCGGCGACGCCCTGGCGCACGCCATCCTGCCGGGCGTGGCCATCGCTTATATCCTGCGCGGCGACCTGCTGGTCGGCGCGGGAATCGCCGCGGTCATCGTGGCATTGAGCATCGGTCTCTTTTCCAAACAGGGGACGATTCGCGAGGACACCGCCATCGGCATCCTGTTCGCGGCCGCGCTGTCGCTGGGCGTGGCTTTGATCAGTTCGATGCAGACCTACGCGGTGGACCTCTCGCACATCCTGTTCGGGGACGTGCTCGGAGTCAGCCCAGCGGACTTGTGGCTGATCGGCGGACTCAGCCTCGCCATCCTGTTGACCGTGGGACTGTTCTACAAGCAGTTCCTGGTCATCTCCTTCGACCCGGTGCTCGCCGCGACCCTGCGCCTGCCGGCCGAACTCCTGCGGAATCTCATGCTCGTCCTGCTCGCGCTGACCGTCGTGGTCTCGCTGCAAACCGTCGGGGTTGGACTGGCCGCGGCCATGCTGGTCACGCCCGCGGCGACGGCTTACCTGCTCACGCGCCGTCTGTGGCCGATGATGCTGGTCTCGGCAGTCATTGGTGCACTTTCCTCGGTGATTGGACTTTACGTCAGTTACTACTGGAACATCGTCTCTGGCTCGGCCATTGTATTGACCGCGACCGCATTCTTTTTGCTGGCGTTTTTGTGGAAGCGGGTGAGGTCATAGCACAGCAGGCTCTGTGCCCCGTCCTCGGCGGAAAAGCAGGTTTTCAAGTCACTTCGGGTAAAATACCAGCCATGTTTCGCCGCGGCATTTCCCACATTTTGTATTTTACGTTTTTCTTTTTACTCCTCGCCTCCTGCACCCCTTATTCACCCGACCCAACCACAACGCTCTCGCCGATTCCCGCCTCTCCAACTGCAACTCTCCCCCCTCTCCCAGCCGAGACTCCGACCTTCACGCCGACTCCGATTCCCGCGCCGTCGCGTCCGCAATACCTGATCGACCTGCAATTCAACTACAGCAGCAAGACCGCGCTGGTGAATGAGACCATCACCTATACCAACCAGAGCGCGGACACACTGACGAGTCTCGTGCTGGCCGTCGAACCGACGTGCACACGCAGTTTCACGCTCAACCGCCTCCTGCTGGACGGACAGCCCGCCAATTACATCTTCGACTCGCAGAACGCGCAGGCATTCATTCGACACAAATTGGAAGTATTGCTCCCGCAGCCGCTTCCGCCCGGCGGACAGGTCACACTTCAGATTGACTTCGGCCTGATCCTTCCCACCGTCGCCAACTTCACGAATGAAAATGACCTGTGCTCGCAAATCTACGGCTACGCCGGAGCGCAGGTCAACCTCGTGGACTGGTATCCCTTCGTCGCGCCGTACGTCGCGGGCAAGGGATGGATTTTGCACAATCCCTGGTTCTACGGCGAGCATCTCACCTACGAAGCCGCGGACTTCGACGTAAGCGTCACGTTCACCGACGGGTCGAGTCCCGTCATCGCCGCCAGCGGGGAGGAGGTTGATTCAGGAAACGAGACCAGCCGAAGGTTCAGGCTCGAAGCGGGGCGGACGTTCGCCCTCTCGTTCAGCACCGATTACGAAGTCGCGTCCGCGACCGTCGGCGATGTCACCATCTACAATTACTACATGCCGAATTATTCCGTCCCCGCTCATGCCGTCCTGGACGCCACCGCACAGTCGTTCCAGATTTACAGCCAGCGCTACGGGCCGTATCCGCACAAGACGCTCAGCGTGGTGCAGGGCAACTTCGACGATGGCATGGAGTTCTCCGCGCTGTACTTCCACAGCAAAGGCATCTACAACAACTATGACGGGACGTTGACGAATCATCTCACCGCAGTTTCCGTGCACGAGACCGCGCATCAGTGGTGGTTCGAGCAGGTCGCCAACGACCAGGCCTTCGAGCCGTGGCTGGACGAGTCGCTCGCCACGTACAGCGAGATCGTCTATTACGAAACGGTCCAGCCCGAGGCGCTCACCAGTTGGTGGTGGACGTATCGCTTCGACCCCTACAAGCCGCAGAACCTGGTGGACACGCGCATCTACGAAGGCGAGGGCCAGCGGCCTTACTGGAATAAGGTCTATCTCAACGGCGCACACTTCCAGCAGGACCTGCGCACACGCATCGGCGACGAGGCTTTCTTTGCATTTCTTCAGGATTACCTCGCCCAGATGCGCGGGAAGATCGCCGCGTCCGAGGATTTCTTCCGCATCCTGCGCGCGCATACCACTGCCGATCTCTCCGACCTCATCGCACAGTATTTTCAGAATCCTCATTGAATAAAATCATGTACACAGGTAAACAAATACACAGGTACGCAGGGATACGCAATACGCGCTTCGCGGTATTTGTTTTCATCCTTTATCTTTCATCTTTCATTCTTTCTTCCTGCGGGACTCCCGCTCCCGCGGCCCTCACGCCGCCCTTTTCGGCTCCGTTTGTGTTGGGGACGCGCGACCCAAACACGCTTCCGACTCCGACTGCAACTGTCACCGCGACCGAGACTCTCACCCTCACCCCGACGGCTCCTCCCACCGCCACGCTGACGGCCACCCTGCCGCCCGACCTCACCTCCGGCCCCTCTCCCACAGGGAGTGCGGACCCGCCGCTCGCGATCGCGCGTCCGCAGTACACAATTTACGCGACCATAGATTACGACGGTCACACCGCCGCCGTGGACGAGGGCATCGTTTATCCGAATCAAACCGGCGTGACCCTCAACGAACTGGTCCTGGCCGTCGAGCCGATGCTGTACAACGATGCCTTCCACATGACCAGCCTCTTCATCAACGGCTTCGAGACGACCAACTACGTTCTCGATACGCATCGCCTCACCGTCCCTCTGCCCCAGCCCCTGCCGCCCGGCACACAGGTCACGCTGACCATTCAATACGACCTGAACATCCCCTTCAAGCAAAAGGCCAACACCTTCGGCTGGCTGTCGTACCAGACCAGCCTCACGGAGTGGTATCCTTTCGTCGTCCCATACGACGCGGCCAGCGGATGGATTCTGCACGACTACTGGGCGTTTGGCGAGCACCTCGTCTATGACTCGTCCGATTTCGACGTGAATATCCGCTTTACAGACCCGTCGAATCCGCCCATCATCGCCGCGCCCGCGCCGGCCGAGGCCAACGGCGAATGGACCCGCTTCCGCCTGTACGGCGCGCGGGCATTCGTGCTCTCGATGAGCCGCGAGTTTTTGTACAGCGAATCGGCGGTCGGACCGGTCATCATCCGCTCGTATTACTTCTCCGGTCACGAGGCGGCGGGGGAGAAAGTGTTGTATGTCGCCAAGCAGGCTGTCGCCATCTACGAGGCGAAATTCGCGCCGTATCCGTACCAAACCCTGAGCGTCGTCGAACTCAACTACAACGACGGACAGGAATACGACGGGCTGGCCTTCCTGGCCGATTCTTTTTATGCACAATACGACGGCGGCGCGCAGAACAACCTCGCCACCATCGGCGTGCACGAAATCGCCCACAACTGGTGGTTCGGACTTGTCGGCTCGGACCAGGCCCTCGAACCCTGGCTGGACGAGGCCATGGCGCTCTACAGCGAGCACATCTTCTACGAGTTCAATTATCCGTACCTGGTGGACTGGTGGTGGCAGTTTCGCGTCAATTACTTCGGTCCAAGCGGCTGGGTGGACACGACTATTTACAATGGCGGCACCTTCCGCGCCTACACCAACGCGGTCTATCTCAACGGCGGGACATTCATTGACGACATCCGCGTCCGCATCGGCGACGAGGATTTCTTCCGCTTCCTCAAAGCCTACGCGGGGCAGATGTCCTACCGCCGCGCCACCGCCGCGGACTTCTTCGCCATCCTGCGCCAGAGCACCAGCAAGGATGTTTCGGATTTGATCTCGGCGTATTTTGCCAACCTACATTGACTTAGCGTGGAGGCACAGCGACGATAGAGAGGTAAAATCCACTCCTCTGCTGTGCCCCTGCAGCACAAAAATTCATGAGACCCTTCGTTTTCATCAACGTTGCCGTCACCGCGGACGGCAAGATGGACACCTTCGAGCGCAAAGGCGCGGCCATCTCCTCGCCGCGCGACAAGGAACGCGTCGACCGCCTGCGCGCCGAAGCGGACGCGGTCATGGTCGGCGGGCGGACCCTGCTCGGCGACGACCCGAAACTGACGGTCAAATCCGAGTCCCTGCGCGCCGAACGCCTCGCGCGCGGACTTGCGCCGAATCCCGTCAAAGTGGGCGTCGCCACCCGCGCCGACCTGAAACCCGACTCGGCCTTTCTCAATGCCGGCCCGGCGCGCATCGTAATATTCACCACAACAAAAACATCTAAAGCCCAACTCGATTTCCTGCGCGGCCGCGGCGCCGAGGTCTTCGTCCACGAAAGTGAACGGGTGGACCTGGCCGCGGCGCTCGCATCCCTGCACGGACTCGGAATCCGCCGTCTGATGGTCGAAGGCGGAGGCACGCTCAACTTCGAACTCCTGCGCCTCGGTCTGGTGGACGAACTCACGGCGTACGTCGCGCCGATGGTCTTCGGAGGAGAATCCGCCCCCACGGCCGCGGCAGGCGCGGGTCTCGCGCGAGGCGAAGCCGTCCCGTTGAAGTTGGTCAACGTCGAGGCGTGGGAAGACGGCGGAGTCTTGTTACACTATAAGTTATAGACGGGCCAGCCCCGTCGGGAGAAATGATGACTACATTTACACACGAACAGATCGAACTGCTGTTGGACGAAAACTGCTGTCACGAATGCGACGGCGTCGGCAGGGATAAAGTCTGCGTGCGCATCGAGGCGATTGCCGAACTGCCCACGCGCTTCGGCGATTTCCACATTGTGGCCTTCTGGAACAACCGCGATGAGAAGGAACACGTCGCCATCGTCAAGGGCGAGGTGCTGGGCGCGGAGGACGTTCCCGTGCGCCTGCACTCGGAATGCCTCACCGGCGACGTGGCCGGCTCCCTGCGCTGCGACTGCCGCGACCAACTGGAAGCCGCGCTCAAGGCCATTGGGCAAATGGATAAGGGCATCGTGCTCTACCTGCGCCAGGAGGGCCGCGGCATCGGCCTGATCAACAAGATCCGCGCCTACAGTTTGCAGGATCAGGGGCTGGATACCGTGGAGGCCAATCTCGCCCTCGGCTTCCGCGACGACGAACGCGACTACGCCGTGGCCGCACACATGCTTCACTCGCTCAAGATCGGCTCCATCCGATTGATGACCAATAACCCCAAGAAGATCGCCCAACTCACGCAGTACGGCGTCCAGGTCAATGGGCGCATTCCGCACATCCTGCCGTCCAACCCGCATAACGAGTTCTACCTGAAGACCAAAGCCGCCAAGTCCGGGCATATGATCGACTTCCACGGCAAGGAACATCTTCGGGAGCAGGACGACCGTCCCATCATCGAGGGCATGAGCGACGACCAGATTCGCGCCGCATATGAATAACCCTTCGACTCTGCAGGGTCGCGTCGTCGTCATCACCGGCGCAACCGGCGGACTGGGGCAGGCCGCCGCGCAAGCCTTCGCCGAACGCGGCGCTTTGCTCGCCCTTTTGGATAAAGATCAGGAGAAATTGGACTCCCTCGTCCGCGTCCTGAATCTTCCCCCGGAGCGACTCCTCGCTCAGGTCGTAGACCTGCTCGACGCGCCGGCGCTTCACGCGACGGCCGGGGCGGTTTCCGTTAAATTCGGCCGCGTCGACATCCTGCTCCACCTCGTCGGCGGCTGGACCGGCGGCCGCACCATCCCCGAATCCCGCCCCGACGAACTGGCCTCCATGCTCGATCAGCACGCGTGGACGACGTTCAATCTGTTCCAATCCTTCGTTCCGCATCTCGTTCGCAACGGCTGGGGACGCGTCATCACAGTCTCCCTGCCATTGACCGTTCATCCCGAGGCAAAGATGGGCCCGCACGCGGCGGGCAAGGCCGCACAGGAGGCGCTGGTGACGGCGCTGGCAGAAGAAGGCCGCGGCCAGGGAATCACTGCGAATATCATCCACGTCAGATCCATTGACGTACGAGGCGAGGGCAAGGGAACGACTCCCGCCGAGATCGTCGCGGCGATGATGTATTTGTGCTCGGAGGAGGCGGGGAAGGTGACCGGGGTGAGAATCGCCTTATATTAGTAAGGCGTAAGTTTTTCCGGACGTATCAGAAGTTGCAACCGAACGATGCAAGTCATCAAAGATATGTCGGAAGGCTCCGTACCTTAAATTAAGATTAAAATTTCCTTGACTCTTGCAAGGAACTTTGATAACATTTATCCAAATTAACAATACCACACTGACAGGACAAGTAAGCCTTAGAGCAATTATCGAAGAGCCGAGCGACCCTGTTGAAAGCGAGACCAAAGTGCAGAAGCCGAATGGTCTTCTGAACAAAAAGGCGAAGGGGTTGAGCGGAGTACAAGTAGCCCTATTCGGGACGCTCCCGTTGCAAAGTGAGGATATGACCGCCATTCGTGCGACATATCCAGCGCGAGCGAAACCGATCATTCATCGCAGCAACCGGGTTCAACCTGGATAGCACCAAAGGAGTCCCCTCTCATCCCAATGGGATGGATGGGACTGTGTATTTTAATTGGATGTTCGTGTTTTGATTGTTTTGAAGGAGACCAATGACGCTCTTCAAACCAACCGCCATCCAGATGACTTGTGAAATTCCTGCAGGTCCGTACCGGATCACCTGCATCGCGACTATCTGAAATCCTGAGAGCAAGGAGTATAGCGCGGAAACAGATTCCCCGATTAAGAACAATCCACTTCTGCTTACTTGTCGAATAGCGACGTGGTCTTTGCACGAGGAGGTACTTTGCCATGATGCGCGGAATTGTCGGTTCGAGTTTGCAGTTCAGATATCTGGTGATCGTGCTCGCAGGAGTCCTGATGCTCTCCGGCGTCAGCCAACTCCGCGAAATGCCCGTGGATGTACTACCCGAATTCTCGCCGCCGTTCGTGGAGATCCAGACCGAGGCGCTGGGACTTTCGGCAGAAGAAGTCGAGCAAATGATCACAGTTCCGATGGAGCAGGACCTTCTAGCTGGCGTGGCCTGGCTCGACGTGATTCGCTCCGAGTCCGTCCCTGGGCTGTCTTCGGTGCTCATCTACTTCGAGCCTGGCACCGACCTCTACCGGGCGCGGCAGATGGTCGCGGAACGCCTCGCACAGGCGGCAGTCGGCCTGCCGCACGTGTCGAAGCCGCCAACGATGATCCAGCCCACGTCTTCGGCGAGCCGGTTCATGATCATCGGGCTTTCGTCGGACGAGTTGTCGCTAATCGAGATGTCTGTTCTGGCGCGCTGGACGATTGGTCCGCGCTTGATGGGCGTGCCCGGTGTGGCAAACGTTTCTATCTGGGGCAACCGGGAACGACAACTTCAGGTCCTGGTTGACCCGGAACGGTTGCAGGCCCTGGGAGTCTCACTGGAACAGGTTGTCGAGACCACCGGCAACGCCCTGTGGGTATCGCCTCTGAGTTTCCTGGAGGCCTCGTCGCCCGGCACCGGTGGGTTCATTGATACGCCTAACCAGAGACTTGGAATCTGGCATGTCCTGCCCATTTCTTCGCCTGAAGACCTGGCGCAGGTGCCCGTTGAAGGTACCATACTGACTCTGGGGGAAGTGGCTGAGATCGTTGAGGATCATCAGCCCTTGATAGGCGATGCCCTTGTTAACGATAATCCCAATCTGATGCTCGTCATCGAAAAACTGCCCGAGGCTAATACCCTCGAGGTCACTCGAGGTGTCGAGGATGCACTCGATTCGTTGCGTCCTGGCTTTACCAGCATTGATTTCGACGCCACCCTGTTCCGCCCGGCCACTTTCATTGAGACGGCAATCGCCAACCTCACACGGGCAATGGTGATTGGAGCACTGCTGGCGTGCCTGTTCCTCGGCGTGTTCTTCTACGGGTGGCGTGCAGCAGTGATCAGCCTCGCGGCGGTTTTGTTGTCCCTTGTCACTGCCTTGTTCGTGCTCCACCTGAGGGGAATGACGCTCAACACAATGGCGCTCGCAGGACTGGTCATCGCCCTCGGTCTCATCGTGGACGAGGCGGTTGTTGACGTCGAACACATCATGCAACGACTGAGGCAGAATCGCCGGGATGGCAGTCCCAGATCCCCAGAAAGCGTTGTTCTGGTAGCCGCCACCGGAATGCGGGAAAACATCTTCTTTGTAATACTCGTCACGTTACTGGTGATTCTGCCGGTCTTCTCTCTGGAAGGCATCCCCGGCGCCATATTCCAGCCAATGGCTGTCTCCTACGCGTTGGCCGTGCTTGCCGCCATGGTTGTAGCATTGACAACTACACCTGTTCTATGCCTGCTTCTCTTAGCCAACGTGCGGGTGGATGAGAGAGAGGCCCGGTCCACAATGCGGCTTCGGGAAGGTTATGAGAAAGCCCTGACCGCGGTCATTCGGAAACCGCGGCTGGCCTATGCGAGCATCGTGGTCTTCATTGTTGCCAGCCTGGCAGTGTTGCCCTTCCTTCGGCGCGATCAAATGCTCCCGGCATTCCGCGAACCGTATATGATGGTCCACTTGGAAGGGCCTCCGGGCACATCCCGTCTGGAGATGGATCGGATCGTGGGCCGGGTAAGCAGTGAACTGCGCGCCATTCCCGGCGTCAGCAATGTTGGCGCACACGTTGGCCGTGCTATATTCGGGGACCAGGTGGTCGGCATCAATTCCGCGGAATTGTGGGTCAGCATCGCCCCCGAGGCCGACTATGACAGCACAATCACCGCCATCCAAGAAGTTGTTAACGGCTATCCGGGACTGCAACGCTCAACAAGAACCTATCTGCAGGAAACACTCGGTCAGCCGCAGATGGGCGCATCGGACCCTTTCACTGTGCGCGTTTACGGCGAAGACTATGCCGTGTTGCGTGAAGAGGCGGAAAAGTTGAGACAGGTCGTTTCGAGCATTGACGGAGTTGTTGATTCACATGTGATCCTGCCCCTGGAGGAGCCCACACTGGAAATTGAAGTGGATCTCTCAGTGGCTCAACATTATGGCATAAAGCCCGGCGATGTGCGCCGCGGCGCGGCCATCCTGCTGTCGGGGCTTCAAGTTGGCAGTCTCTTTGAAGAACAGAAGGTCTTCGACGTAATTGTGTGGAGCACACCCGAAACGCGTCGAAGCCTGACCGATATCCGCGAACTTTTAATTGACACGCCGAGCGGCGGTCACGTGCTCCTGGATGATGTGGCGGATGTGCGCGTTATGCCAGCACCTACGGTCATCCAACGGGAGGCCATTTCGCCCTACCTCGACATCGGCTTCAACATACGCGGCCGGAATGTCAATGCTGTGATAAGCGATATTGGGACAGCCCTGCATAATTTTGCCTTTCCGCTGGAATACCACGCAGAGATCCAGGAAGACTATGCAATGCGGCAGGCAACCCGGCAACGCATCCTGTTTACTGCATTGCTCGCCGCTTTCGGTATTTTCCTGTTACTGCAGTCAGCCTGTGCAGGCTGGGGAATGGGAACAGCCACTTTCCTGACACTGCCCGCAGCGCTGGCAGGCGGTCTGCTGGCGGCGTTCCTTGGCGGGATTACATTCTCGCTCTCTTCACTGTTCGGGTTGATCGCGGTGTTCGGCATCAGCATGCGAAACAGTATTCTCCTCATCAAACATTACCAGTCTCTCGAACAGGCCGGCGAATCCTTCGGCCCCAACCTGGTTTTACGCGGGTCGCGTGAGAGGCTGGCACCGATGGTCACAACGGTATTAGCCACCGGTTTAGCTCTCCTGCCGTTTGTGCTCTTCGGCAACATCCCCGGTTACGAAGTCGCTCGTCCCATCGCGATTGTCATTCTGGGCGGGCTGGTTACTTCGACCTTGTTCAATCTGCTCCTCCTGCCGTCACTGTACCTGCGATTTGGCGAGACAGGCCGGGAAGCCGATCTTGGGCTGGCCCCGGTCCCAGCAAGCGATTAGTAACACCCTCCCGGCTCAACCGACAAGAGGCAACAATGAAGCGACATACTCCGCAGGAAAATCAAAGCCATCAACCGGAAATCTTGCTGGCGGAGAACCTGCATAAGTCCTACGGTCCCAGGCAGGCGCTCGCGGGACTGTCATTCTCCCTGAAGGCCGGGCGGATTCTGGGATTCCTGGGCCCAAACGGAGCAGGTAAAACGACCGCCATCCGAATTCTTACCACCTTGCTGGAACCGGATTCCGGCCGATTCGTCGTGAACGGCATCGACTCGAAATATCCGCAGGCGATACGCCGCAGGATTGGAGTATTGCCGGAGAACCTCGGCTTTCCCAGGCAAATCACGGCCGTCGAATACCTCACTTATTTCGGCCAGCTCTACGGGCGCTCTGCAAAGGATGCAAAAGCATACGGCCTGGCACTTCTCGAAGAAGTGGGGCTGGAGCAGAGAGCAAGATCGCTGGTGGGAACTTACAGCCACGGAATGAAGCAAAGGCTGGGAATTGCGCGCGCGCTCGTCAACGCGCCGGTAGTGGCCTTTCTCGACGAGCCAACCCTCGGGCTGGATCCTCGCGGCCAGCAGGAATTGCTTTCCCTCATTAAGCGCATCGTGAAGGAGCGAAACGTCGGCGTTGTATTGTGCAGTCACGCCCTGTCGGAGATCGATGCCATCTGCGACGATGTAGTTATTTTGATGGCCGGCCGTGTCATTGCTTCGGGAACTGTCATCGATGTCATCAAACAGACTCGCCAAAATGCATTTCGTGTCCAGGTTCCTCCTCCATCCTTAGATAAGGCGCGGCGGGTTTTGAAGGCACTACCGAGCATATTGGACATTGCTCTAACGGACGAAACGACGGGCTGGCTGAGGCTGGAATTGGAAGATGAAAACAGGAAAGTCTCGACTGAAAATCACCAGATCAACAACAAGATCCTGGGCGCCCTGGTCCGCGCCAAAATCCCTGTTCTGAGCTTCGGGGCAGATGGCGGCCGGTTGCAAGACGTATTCCTTCAGCTTACCGAGGAGGAAGTCAAATGAATGTGAAATCACGATCGCTTGACTATCAGGATACATTGTCCGGCATCGCACCACCTGCATGGTGGCTCGTCTTTAAGAGGGAGCTCTCCGACTTGTGGATCGGAGGAAAAGCGTTCAACATGATTCTGATTTACGCCATCCTGCTGGGCGTCATGGTATACGTTTATTCATTCAATACGGAACTGAGCCTGATTCCTCCCAAAGAAGCTGTCTACGAGATGCTGAAAAACGCCATGGCATTTTGCATGTTCGTCGGGTTGGTGATCGGGGCTGACACTTTAAGCGGTGAACGGGAACGGGCGACTCTTGAGTCGCTCCTCCTGACGCCGACAAGCCGTCGTCAAATCGTCATCGGCAAGTTCTTGGCCGGTATTTCGTCCTGGCCACCGGCCTTCATCATCGTCCTTCCCTTTCTAAATGTGCTGTCGCAGGGCGACGAGGTACTGGGGCCAGCGATCCTCTGGGGCGCACTCACCGGAACGGTGCTGGTACTGGCCTATACTGCCCTGGGAATGCTGGTAAGTTTCTGGTCGAATTCGAACAAGGTCAGTTACTTTGTGAGCCTGGGCATTTTCGTTCTCCTGCTCGTTCCGGCGGAACTGCCCGGAAAATCGGCAGGGGCGGCGGGACAGTTCCTGCAATGGATTAATCCGCTGGCGGCAGTCAACCACTTCCTTTCGAAGCACCTGGTTAACTATCGCACCCTGGCCGAGTTCTGGACCTGGCTTATTTCGCCGGTCGCGTTTCTCATTATTACCTGTGTGTTGTTGTTCCTGTTCGCCGGGCCGACTCTGCGCATCGAAGGAGGCAGGCCGAGTAAATTCTGGGCCAAGATCAACCGCGCACTTGGCCTTTCAGTGATTCTATGCATCCTGTTTTCCATGACCGCCTTTCCAGCGTTGGCTCTGCAGGGAGAACCGCCCGGAGGGAATCTGCAAATCTCCATTGACATGTCTTACGGGCTGGTTAAGACCGGAGACAAAGTCGAGTTCAATACTGTGGTGACGAACGCCGGTTCGTCAGCCTCTCCTCCCCTGATCGTGGCCATGAACATCATCAATCTGGATGCCTCGGGAGATGTGGTGGACCCGGAGGACTGGTCACCGCAACGGACCCAGTATCTCGAGGCCCTGGGCCCCGGCGAGTCCGCCGAACTGGCATGGATCATCAACACGATTCTGGAGGGCGATTACATGGTCTACATGGTGATAATTCCCGCCCCGGAGAGCAAGGAGACCACCAGCCAGCCCATCGCCAGCCCAGGCATCCACCTGACGTCGCACCATACACAAGGCTCAACCCGGAAGGAGTGCTTCCTTATGCAATTGGCACGCCGCTGGTTGTATTACTGATCATCTACGCGCTATACCGACGGCGGAGCAGGGAAATTGATCACGGCGGTTCTTCGTAATCATCGTCCTTCCACGCCAATGAGGAGATATACCCAATGAAAAAGATCCGTTTATTCACAGTCCTGGTCCTTGTAACAGTTTGTTTTCAACTCATGGGGTGCGTACCCGCAACAACATCCTCAGAGAAGATCAAGCCGGCCAGCCTCGAGGAGATCGAGGGCACAGACATCAAACGCGTGATATTGACCGAGAAGGCGGCCGAACGGCTTGACATCCAGACGGTGCCGGTTCGCGAAGAATCGGTGAGCCGGAAGCAGTTGGTCAAAGGGGTGGTCGTCGCCTCGCCGGAAATGACGACCGTGGTTACTGCGCCTGCCTCGGGCACTGTCCTGGCCCCCAGCGATGCGCGCACCCTCTCTGCAGGGATGCCGCTTTCGGCAGGACAAACCGTATTCCGTTTCTCCTTCCTTACTACATCCACTGGGGAGCAGTCGTACGTGAATCTCGAATCCCCGGCCGACGCGATCCTGTTGCGGTTACTGGCCGAACCGGGTCAGTTTGTGGAAGCCGGCCAACCACTTTTCGAGGTCGCCAACCTCAGTCAGGTATGGGTACGTGTGCTCATCCATGAAAGCACGATTGATCTGGTTGACCATGATCAGGGAGCGCGTATCCTGCTACTTGACGCCGACGATGAAGATGATGGTCTGGAGGCCGAGTCGGTGGATGAGGTCGAGGGAGAGGAACTCGAGGACGATGACGAGCCTGGCGATGTGGATTTTGCAGTGCTGTACTACGGGGTGAGCAATACTGACCAGGCTCTGTCGCTTGGACAAAACGTGCAGGTTGAGATCGTCCTATCTGGCAACGGTGCCACCCAGAAGGTGATACCCTACGCGGCGGTCATCTACGACGTCGAAGGCAATGCCTGGGTGTACACAAATCCCGAACCTCTGGTCTTCGTTCGGCAACCAATCGTAATTGACTATATCGAAGGCGACCTCGCGATTTTGTTGGATGGACCGGAAGCCGAAACTGCCGTCGTTACCGTCGGAGCGGCCGAGTTATTCGGAGCCGAAACCGGGGTATCCAAATAACCGCGCTGGAGGTATCCCATGCGCTGGATTGTTCAAACGAGCTTACGCTACCGTTACCTGGTCGTTTTCCTTGCCGCGATCCTGCTGGTCTTTGGAGTGACGCGGCTTGGCAATTCGTCGGTGGATGTCTTTCCGGAGTTCGCGCCGCCCAAGGTGGAGATTCAAACGCTGTCCATGGGACTTTCCCCGGCCGCCGTCGAAGAGCTGGTGACTGTCCCGCTGGAGCAGGCGCTGGTCGGTCTTCCAGGACTGGACGTGATGCGCTCCCGATCGGTTGCCGACCTCTCACAGATTGTCCTGATCTTCGAGCGCGGCACCGATCTCATCCACGCGCGCCAACTGGTGGCGGAGCGGATCGCGACGGTCACATTGCCCACATGGGCCGCTCCGCCCGTGATGATTCAACCTCTTTCCTCAACCAGCCGGGTCATGAAGATCGGAATTTCCTCCGATGAATATGACTTGATGGATTTGTCAATGATTGCCTACTGGAAAATCCGCGCGCGGCTGTTGGAGGTGCCCGGCGTGGCAAATGCTCCCATTTGGGGAGAACGGATCAAGATGCCTGTGGTGCAGATTGATCTCGAAAGGATGCGAGCCTACGACGTTTCCCTCAACGAGGTTATGGACGCCACTGCCGATGCATTGGATGTCGGGCTGCTACAATATTCGGAAGGTTCGGTCATCGGCACCGGTGGGTCTATTGAGACTCCCAATCAGCGGCTCAGCATCAGGTCCGTTCTGCCAATCATTACGCCGGAACAACTCGGCATGGTGCCAATCAGTGACCGTACGAAGCCCGACGGCACGCCACTGCTCTTGGACGATGTGGGCGACGTGGTCTGGGATACCTGGCCGCTTTTTGGAGATGCCGTCATCAACGAAGGCGATGGCTTGATGATGATCGTCGAGAAGCTTCCATGGGCCAACACCATGGATGTGACCGAGGGCGTCGAGGAGGCCATTGAGGAGATGCGCCCCGGCCTGAGAGGCATAGACATCGACACCACAATCTTCCGCCCTGCCACCTTCATCGAGCAGTCCATTGATAATCTCACCGAGTCCCTGCTTGTCGGCGGCGTGCTCGTTGTGCTCGTCCTGCTATTCTTCCTGTACGAGTGGCGGGTCGCCCTGATCAGCGCCACCATCATACCCTTGTCTCTCATGGCATCCCTGCTCGTGCTCAATCTGCAGGGCGTGACCATCAACGTGATGACCCTAGCAGGGCTGGCCATCGCCATCGGCGCGGTCGTGGACGACGCGATCGTAGATGTCGAAAACATCGTGCGACGGCTGCGACGGCTGCGCAAGGAGGGAAGCACCCTGTCAACGGCAAAGATAATCCTGGAGGCCTCGCTCGAAGTTCGCGGCGCCATCGTTTACGCATCGTTGATCGAGATCTCGGCCCTGCTGCCGGTTTTCTTCATGCAAGGCCTGTCCGGCGCGTTCTTCCAGCCTCTTGCCACAGCATATGTCGTGGCGGGCCTCGTATCCCCGTTGATTGCCCTAACCGTCACGCCAGCCATGGTCCTGATCCTTTTGTCTAATGCGCCCATCGAACATCGCGAATCTCCAATCATTCCCTGGTTGCATCGTATCTACGAAAAGATCCTCGGACGGGTCCTCCACACTCCGCGTTTTGCCTACGCCACGATCGCGATCATCGTGTTGGCAGGTCTTGGGGTGGCGCCGGGGCTGGGGCAGGAACTCCTCCCCTCCTTCAAGGAGAGAGACTTCCTGATGCACTGGATCACCAAACCCGGCACTTCTCACCCGGAAATGTGGCGGATCACGGCACAGGCCTGCCGCGAACTGTTGACCATTCTCGGTGTACGCAACTGCGGTTCCCACATTGGACAAGCCGTGAATGCGGATGAACCGTACGGTGTCTATTTCACCGAGAACTGGATCAGCGTGGACCCGGCAGTTGACTACGACACAACACTGGCCAGTATTCAAGAAACCGTGGATGGCTATCCCGGGCTGATTCGCGACGTGCAGACCTACTTGAAGGAGAGAATCCGCGAAGTACTCACGGGTTCGAGCGATACAATTGTCATACGCATCTACGGTCCGGAACTGGAGGGATTGCGTATCCAGGCAGACGCGGTGCTGACTGCCCTGGATGGGATCGAAGGGATCAAGGATTTGAAAAAGGAAGCCCATGTGGACGTACCGCAGGTGAACATAGAAGTTGACCTGGCGGCGGCCCAACGCTACGGGCTCAAACCCGGCGACATCCGCCGCGCGGCGGCCTTCCTCCTGCAAGGCGAGGAGGTCGGCGATATTTTCATCGTCGGAAAGACGTATGACGTAAACGTCTGGAGCACACCCGAGACGCGCGACAGTCTGAATGATATTCGTGAACTATTGATTGATACACCCGATGGCGGCCATGTTCGCCTGGCGGACGTAGCCAGCATCACCATCGTGCCGTCTCCGAATGTGATCGAGCGGGAAGGCCAGTCTCGCAAAATCGACGTTTCGGCCAATGTGGAGGGACGCGATCTTGGCTCCGTGGCGCGCGATGTCGAAGCGGCCCTCCAGACGGTTGACTTTCCGCTCGGATATCATGCCGAGGTGCGCGGCGAGTACGCGGAGCGGCAGGTGGCCGAGCAGCAATTGCTCCTGGCCGGGATCATTGCAGTGATTGCGATCTTCTTCCTGCTGGTCACCTCCTTCGAGAACCTGCGCCTCGCAACCCTGACCTTCCTCACCCTGCCCTGGGCGCTTGTGGGCGGTTTGCTTGCGGCGTATTTCAGCAATGGTATCCTCTCCCTTGGATCCCTGGTTGGCCTGCTCACGATTCTTGGAATCGCCACCCGCAACGGGATCATGATGATCAGCCACTTTCAGCATCTCGAAGAAGAGGAGGGTGAGCCCTTTGGACCGGGGTTGGTCCTGCGCGGGGCGCGTGAGCGCATTGCGCCGATTATGATGACAGCCCTGACCACAGGCCTGGCCCTCGTCCCCCTGGCCATCGCCGGGAACATCCCCGGGCATGAGATCGAACATCCGATGGCCATTGTGATCCTCGGCGGCCTAGTCACTTCGACCTTGTTAAACCTGCTCGTTGTGCCCACCCTGTATTTGCGTTTTGGGAAACCCCGCCGAGTCGCAAGTAATGCATCGTAAATGTTCTTTGATGAAAAGAGGTTGAAATGCGATTCGTTCATGTAATCTCCCTTGTCGCGACGATCCTCTCAATGATCGTGCTCTCGGCCTGCGGCAATGGCGCGCCCACAGCGAAGGACTTTGAGGACTTCGATCCCAGCAACTTCGATCATCCAACCAGTGTTGACAACCTGTGGCTTCCTCTGAAGCCGGGCACGCAGTTCGTCTATGAAGGAATGACTGTCGAGGAAGGGGAGAGCCTGCCTCATCGTGTGGTCATTACAGTCACCGATCTGACCAAGGTGATCGAGGGCGTGCGCTCGGTGGTCACCTGGGATCTGGATTACAGTGATGGTGAACTGGTAGAGGCGGAACTTGCCTTTTTTGCCCAGGACAACGATGGAAACGTCTGGCGGATGGGCGAGTACCCGGAGGAGTACGAGGGGGGAGAATTTGTCGCGGCTCCAACCTGGATTCACGGCCTTGAAGATGCGAGAGCGGGAATCGCCATGAAAGCAGATCCAGAAGTGGGAGACAGTTACTCGCAGGGATGGGGACCTGCCGTTGATTGGACAGACCGCGGGCAGGTTGACCAGGTGGGACAGAAGACCTGTGTCCCGGCAGACTGCTACGAGGATGTACTCGTCATCGCCGAGACCAGCCAGGCGGAGCCGGGCGCGGCTCAACTCAAATACTATGCTCCCAATGTTGGAAACATTCGGGTTGATTGGAGAGGCGAAGATCAAACCCAAGAAACACTGGAATTGGTCGAGATTGTACAACTTAACTCGGAGGCATTGGCGGAGGCGCGCGCAGACGCGTTGAAAATGGAGAAGCATGCTTACGAGGTTAGCCCGGACACATACGCCCGAACATCGCCTGTGGAATATCCGGAGGGTACACCTGCAATCACGATTATTACCCCCACAGTACCGACCTCGACCATTCTGGATGGGCCACCCCCCGAGATCATCGTCTACGCATCAGACCTTCCGGAGAGTGCATTGTACGAACTGGATTTTCTGGAAGACGCGGCTTCGCCCGGGAACAAGCTGATTGGCATCCCGAACAATGGGGATGAGTTGGACCCTCCCCCCGAAAACGACCCGCATGTCACATTCAAGGTGCAGGCGTATGGCGGTGTCCCCTACCGTTGCTGGATACATATGAAAGTTGGAATGCCGAAGGGCAGGTCTCAGGCCAACGTGGTCTGGGTGCAATTCTCCGGCGCGGTGGATGAGGCGGGCAGGGAGATCCTCAAGCCGGGCACGGGAAGTTATCTGACCGCCCAGGGCCCGGCGCAGGAAGGGTGGGTATGGGTGCCGTGTGACCTGGAAGGTGCGGGGCCGTCTGGTTCGCTGGTTTACTTCCAAGCCGGCGGCGAGATCAACGTAAGAATACAGGCGGGCATGGAAGGGGTTGGATTTGACCAGTTCCTTCTCAGCCCTGCAGAGTTTCTGGAACAGCCGCCAGACGAAACAATAGTCGAAAAATAAAAACAAGCCCGGTACCCTTGCTGGATACCGGGCTTTTGACTTGAAGTTCCTTTATGCGCTACGGTCAAGGATCGTAGAAATAGCCGTCGCGAGCGCAAGAAGCGCTCCAATGATCTGAAAGATCTCCTTGTCGAGGGCGGGGACGAAATACTTCAACCCAAACCACAGGAAGAACAAAATCGTAAACCAATCGGCAATTGTGGACCAGTCCATTGCAGTGCCTCCTTTTTGAGTCAATTGAGTTTTGGATTTTTTCCTTTTCAAGAAAACACTGGAAGGTGCCGGGCGTTCCTCAGAAAAATTTTCAATCGAGTGGCAAAGACTTTTGAAGAAAGTTTTTCTTTCCATTCAATCTGCCTTCTTGCCTTAACCTCTTGATGGCCTCGTCGAAGTATTTCGGATTGTTATCAATCAATATACTTTCTCTGCCAAGCAGAAGTGCGGCAACGCCGGTGGTACCGCTACCGCTGAACGGATCCACAACTAGACCACCCACAGGCGATAGAAGCCTGATAAAGAAGGATGGCAACTCAACAGGAAACACAGCGGGATGACCCTTATTCTTTCCTACAAGGGCGATAGATAAAACATTCGATGGCAGGACCGTCTTTTTTCCCGTCCACTTTGAGATGTCGCGGCCAAAGCCACTCTGGTTTACTGAGTTGTGTCTGCTCAAGTCATTCTTGCCAAGTTTTGCTAATCGGCCTTCTGCCCAATCACCAATCGGTTTTCTTACAGAATCGGGATCGAAATATGGTCTCTTTGACTTTGCCAAGTGAAAGCAATATTCCCAACCGTCTCTTAACCGGGTAGGCCAACGCCCAGGCATAGGGTTTGGTTTATGCCATAGATAATCATCTATCGCATACCATCCATGTTCTGAGAGTGCCTCCATTGTTTTCCAAACATAACGATGGCGAACCCCGTCAACCACTTTATCTTTGATATTAATTACCAAGCTGCCGTTGGGTTTAAGGGCGTTATAAAAAGGTTCGTGAAACGTCATGAACCAATCTGCAAACTTTTCGGGATGGATACTATCATAATGCTTATGGCGCGCATCAGCATAAGGCGGGGATGTAACAATAAGGTCTACACGCCCAACAAATTCCTTCAATACCTCACGACTGTCATCGCAAATAACGGTACAAGTTGTGAAGTTATTATTGATTGTTTGTTGCCTTGCGACAACTCCCTGGCCTTCTTTAATTTTTCTTGACATTTTTCAACTTCCGCGTGCCGCGTCTTGGCTTGCAGAAAAATGAAACCAATTTTGCAGGATCATTAAAATTCCCAGACTCGTCAACCAAGTCATATTCTCGGCAACGGTATTCAAAAACGCGAAGGACATCATTTGGCACTTCAAGAGACACTTTTTCTGCATCAGGGTGTGCAAGTAATACTTGCAAAACCGTCTGCATGATTTCTTCATACGTATAGTTTGCGAAGAAAGGCCAAAAGTAATCGGACGCCCAAAGTTCAGTGTTTGGGGATCGTAACGATTTTTCCTTTGTTCGTTTTACGCTCCTTCCGCCACTTTCCATAACAAATGCGAAGATACAAATATATGGGCCGCGCCTGTTCTTGTCTGAAATTGCATATGCTTCCAATGCCTGAATTGCGCCCGGCCAATCCGGTCCGCCAATTGTATTACTACGATTTTTCACGGAGACATAAATGCTCAGTGGTTTGGATGATTTCTTGATGTCGAGAACCGCATTAAAATCAGCCTCTCGTAACCCAAGTTCGGAAATACTTTTGAATCTGCCTGTTCTTTGTGCACAATCAATTGCAAGATATTGATAACGCCATCCTGAGTTCATTCTTTCCTTCTGAAGCGCCTTATTCCTGAATTGCTCCGCACCAACGTCTCTACAATTTCGTCCTTTCAATTGAAAAGCGAAAGATGCGGGATCACTTGTGTACTGCCTGAAATATTCAAACAATTCTCGACCAACAGCATCATAGGCTTCCGCAAGTTCAATTTCATCGGCATCCGGAGAGACATTGAGCATTGCCCTGCCGGACTTTCTATTGGCATTTTCTATAGCTATCAAAATCAAAGCGGGCAATTCTTTGGCCGGGACTTTGCTTTTATGTTGAGCCAATTCACGATCATCAAGCAGACCATAATCCTTGCTGGTTTCGTCTTGAATGCGGGGATACCCTTGTACAATGATTTTTGAGCCTTGAGCCGCCATGGTGAGAACCTCTACACGTATCTGGCTGTTTATTGAAATTATAGCACGCTCGTCCCTCTCTTTCAGTTATACTAGCCGGGTGCAAAGCCAATTCGTTCAAACCAACAATATCTGCCTCCGTGCCATGACCGACGACCCCAAAAACGGGACGCCGGTCGTTTTTGTCGTCTGGCTTGCCCATTCTTCATCGAGGTAAACAATGCCCCTGCTCGCCATCCTCCTGCTCTTTCTCTCTGCATCCCTCCATGCGTTGTGGAATTTCCTGCTCAAACGCTCGGACGAAAAATACATTGCCATGGGCTGGCAGGTGATCCTCGGCGGGGTCATGTCGCTGGCGCTGATCTTCTTCACCGGCCTGCCGCCGCGTTCGATGTGGCCGTTCGCGGTCGTCAGCATGGCGCTGGAAGCAATCTATTTCATCCTGCTTTCCATCGCGTACCGCGACCACGATTTTTCGCTGGTGTATCCAATCGCGCGCGGCGCGGCGCCCGCCCTGCTGGTCCTGTGGTCCGCGATCTTTTTGCAGGAGCGACTCACGCCCGGAGGTTACTTCGGTCTTGCCATGATCACGGGCGGGATCATCCTGATCGGCGCGACCACGCTCCTGCACGTCCGCGACGAAAGGCCGCATCTGAAAGGCATTCTGACCGCCCTCTCGGTCTCCCTGGTGATCTCCATCTACACGTTAATTGACGGCACGGCCGTGAAGAACGGCCCGTCGCTGCCGTATGGACTGTCCATGTTCATCATGGTGCCGCTTGTGACCACGCCGTATCTCACTCGGCGATTCGGCTGGAGCCGTTTTGCGGATGTATGGAAGACCGACCGGGCCTACCTCCTGCTCGGCGGCGTGCTGGGGATCGTCGCGTACCTGCTGGCGCTGTTCGCGTACACCTTCGCCCCGCTGAGTTATTCGGGCGCCATCCGCGAGGTGAGCGCGGTCATCGGCGCGTTCCTGGGCTGGAAACTGCTCGACGAAAAGATGGGCGGCGTCCGCGTGGTTGGATCGGCCATCGTGTTCGCCGGGGTGCTGGTCATCGCAGTATTCGGTTAGCGGACGCGTTTATCTGAAATTGAATTCCTCGTAATGGATGTATGCACTCGGCACGCCCAGCGCGAGGAATTTCTTCTCGAAGGCCTGCACCATTGGCAGGGGGCCGCACATGTAGATGTGATGTCCCTTCACGTCGCCGTCAGCGTTCTTGACGATCTCCTCGACCGTCAGCGAGCCATCCGTGGACGAATAGCGGACGCGCGCCTTCAAGCGCGGATTCTTCTGCGCGGCGGCCTCGATCTCGTCCACGAAGAGGGACTCCTCTTTATGGCGGACAGTGTAGTAGAACTCAATATCATGATTTAGTTCCCCGTCCATATCGCGGATGAAGGAGAGGAAAGGCGTCAGGCCGATGCCGCCCGCGATCCAAACCTGCTTCGGGCCGCCGGTCTTGTAATCGAACATGCCGTACGCGCCCTCGACGACCGCATCGGTGCCGGCCTTCAGGCCGGCGAACAGGGCGCGGGTGAAGTCCCCGCTGGCTTTAACGGTCACCCGCAAAACGTCCTCGCGCGGCGCGCTGGCGATGGTAAACGGGTGGGACTCGTTCAGCGTTCTGTCTCCGGGGAATCGCACGAAGAGGAACTGTCCCGCGCGGTGTTTCGAGATGCCGCCCCCTTTGGCGCGCAGGGTCACCTCGGTGGTCGAGCCGTTGGGATGCTTCACCGCCTCGACCGTGTAAGGCACATACTTCTTGAAGAAGCGGCCAAAGATTTCGGTGTAGAGATAAGAGGCCGTGCCGACGATGAAGAAGATTTGCACCCACGAGATGGCGACAAGCGCGCTGAGCGCGTCGACGGTCAGTGAATGGATGAAGGCAATGATGAAGAAGATGCCGATATATTTTTTGAGATTCTTCCAGCCCTCGTACGTGCCTCCGGTCAATTTGTTCAGGAACGCGATGCGCGGCGCGAGGCTGACGAGGACGATGGAGACAATACCCGTAAAGGCAATGACCGCGAGGTAGTTGCCGAGCCGCCACGAGGTCGAGATGGGGACGGTGAGCACGTGGACGAAGATAAGCAGGAAGGCAGTCGTGGAAGCGCGGCGGTGGGCGATGTACATTTTGTCGAGGCCGCCGAAATACAGCTCGACCCACTTCGGCCGCGTGGACAGGAACAGCGAACAGGCCATCAGCACGATGTTGACCGAGCCGATGATCTCGCCCGCGTAGGCGCGCGCAAAATGCTCGCGCCCGTCGTTGACGGGCGGAAAGACGAGCCAGACGAGGATGGTCAGGGCGGCGAGGGCGATGATGGCGAGGTTTCCGAGATTTGATTTGCGCATGACGGCGGCTCTCCTGAAAAATAGTTGACTGATTTTATCCGAAAAAGCGATTCCGAAGTCTGTTGAAGTTTTACAATTAATCCGACAAAAGTTGATCGCGTTGAGCGGAGGGACGGTGGGGGTCCCGTCCCAAAGACGAAGCGCAGTTTCCAGGTAACTCACGCCTCGTCTGCGGCTTTCTACGAGCACGAAAGCCTCCGCTCGACGCGATTGGATTGCCGGGTTTAATTCGGAAAGTTACGGGAGAGACTCGGAATCCGTGCCGACTCACTTTGTGATAAGATGCCTGAAAAATGGAGCGACCATGAATTCGAATGTGAAGCCGTTCGAGCGTTTCGTGCTGGATACACCCTACCTGTTCCTGAAAAAGATTCCCTATCTCTGGCCGTTCATCATCGTCTTTTACACCTGGCCGCCGATCATGTCGGGCATTCTGACATCACTGTTGTTGTTCGGCCTCTTGATGATGTACTGGCAGGAACGCGCCTGGATCGCGACCGTCCAGCGCGGACAGCACCACAGCGAGACGCCGCCTTACCTCGACCGTCCGCAGGCCCCGTTCGCCTATCGCGCCCGCAACCTGGCCTTGTTGACGGCGGGAAGCGCGCTCCTCGGCGTCCTGCTCGACGGCAGGCTGGGCTTCACCGCGCTGCAGTGGGCGCTTCTCACCTTCGGGATCATGATTCTCTACCGCGACGCCCTGTTGCTCGGAGCGGGCGCGGTATATATCATCACCGACCGCGGCATCGGCGCGCGCTACGTGCCCGGCCACGTGGACTATCGTCTCTTTTTCCGCTTCACCGAGATCCGCAAGATCGTCCCCATGAAAGACATCAAAGAGAGGCCGTTGCGCTGGAGCGTTTTGTCGCCCACACGCAACGTCACCGAAGGGGTCCTGCTGGTTCCCAAAGACCCGCGCGGCTTCTCCTCGCAGATCGAAGAGGTGCTGTTCACGCCCACCGACATGGACGCGTTCCTGAAGGCCTGTCCGTCAACTTTAATTACAGACTCGCTCGAAGCAAGTTAATCACCTTGCCAGCACGAGGAGGGAGTATCCGCCCAACAGCCGCGCCGCAAGCCGCTGGCTGAATGAACCGACGATACGGCGGGGCAGGTTGGCCAAAACAGTCCTGACCCGCCGTTTGTTTTTCTCCAACTCCACGCCGCCTGCTGTAAAGAATGAATCCATGATTTCGTAGCCCGTGTCCCTGAGTGCAGCCAGAGCGAGTTCCTCCGTGAACATGTGCAAATGTCCTACACTACGGCGGGTTTGGAGCAACCGGGCAGGGCGCAGGATGGTCAATAACGATAAATCGAGGGGGATGTGGAAAACAAAATGGTCGGCGTGTTCGCGCAGCTGCTCCAGGTAGGCAAGATAATTCGGGATGTGCTCGAACACGTCTATGCACAAGAGCAGGGCGAAGCGCTTCTGCGTCTCGAGCAGGTCTCCCAGAAAAAAGCGCAGTCGCTCTTTTTCTTTCGTCTTGCAAAGTTCAAAGGCCTGAGGGGAGATTTCATAACCGGTGAGTTGCGCATCGTCCAGTTTTTCATACAGGCTAACCAGGATTTCCCCGGCCCCGCAACCGACTTCACAAACGGTCGCAGGTTGCAGATCGTGCTTTCTCATCATCTTTAGAATCTGCGCGGCTTTCCAGGGAGAATCCCCGGCATGCCAGCCGGGGTTCTTCTCAAGATATCCGCCCGTCGAATAAATATCGTTCATGGGTACTCCTCGGAATTCACCTGAGCGCGTTCAGCGCGTTCACAAACGTCTCGACCATCTTCTCGATATTGATCTCTTCCGAGACGATTCGATACGACTCGACGCCCATCCTTTGCAGGCGCGCCGCATCGGATAACGCCTCGTGCATCACAGAGACCAGCGCGCCGTAATCATCGGGGGGAATTTGCCATCCATTCCCCTCGCGGACCAGATCATCCTGCGTGCCGTCTCCCTGTGCGACGATGACGGGGAGCCCGTAACTCATTGCCTCCTGCACGGCCAAGCCGCCGGTTCCGGGCAGGACGAAGAGGTCCGCTTCCGCGAAATAGGGTTTCGCCTCCGCCCCATGTTCGGTCCCGACAAACTCCGCCGGCGGATAGACCCGCTTCGCCAGCGCTTCCAGCCCCGCCCGCTCCGGCCCGTCCCCGACGATGACGAGGCGCGGCCTCGACTCAATCTCCGCGCAGGCGCGCAGGAGGAAGTCCACGCGCTTGCGGGACTGGAGTCTTCCGACGAAAAGTATGACAGGCTTGATGTCGAAGGTTGAAGGCCGTGAAGGGATAGGGGATAAGGGGCGAGGGGAAACTGAATTGGTCGCAATAAAGATCTTCTCGCGCGGAAAGCCGAGCGCGGCGTACTCGTCCGCGCCGCGGCGACTGTAGGCGATCAACGCGTCGAACCGGCGGAGGAATTTTGACCATACCCTCACCCCAACCCCTCTCCCTAAGGGAGAGGGGCGCAGGGGTGAGGGAACACCCAGTCCCCATCCAACGACCGGGCGTCCACGCGGCTTCATCCAGCGCACAGCGGACGAAGTCGCCAGGTAACGCGGATTGGCCTCGACGATGAGCGCGTCGGGATTCCAGTCGTCCAGCCATTCCGTCAGTCCGCGTTGATAACAGAGATACGCCGCGCCGCCAAGCAGATGAATGTTCCGCGCGGCGCGGTAACTGGCGATTTTCAATTTGCCATTGGTCACGCCCTCGTCGGGGCGAGGCAGGCCGGCCAACAGGCTCATGCCGTTTTCGCAGGAGCCCGCCAGCAGGTCGAAGAACGGGACACGGTACGCGGGCAGGACGCGTTGTTGGACGGCGAGGCGGCCGGGGAAGGTCGGTTTCATGGCGCGCACCGGGAGAAAATCACTGCGGTCGAGTCGCGGTATTGCTCGCACCACAAGGCTGAAGTTTGGAGAGCGGTAATCAATGCAGGTTCGCTTTGCACAGAGACCATCAGCAAATTGATATTGTCCGCTTCGAGCCGGGACTGCCAGTCCGCCTCGGCGCGGGCGATTCGAGTATAACGGTCGAAGTCTTCGGAGGTGTAGAGCATTTCCAGGCGCGTGTCAATTGCAACGCGTCGTTCGGGCAGAGCGTGGATCAGGTAACTGGAGAAGACGAGGTTGCTCCACAGTTCGCCGGGCAGTTCGGGGTGTTGCGTCAGCCATTCGGCCGCGGCGACCGGCGTATCGTCGCTGAGGGGAGCGGGCGCGGCGCGCCACCAATTCTCGCGCACGCCCGGCAGGAGTCCCAGCGGGAGAAGCAGAAACGCGGCGGTCAGGGTCAAATTCAAAGCCGGTCGTCCGGCCTGAATCGGACGATCCAGCCAGCGGCGTGACCAGTCGCCTAAGAGCGCGGCGGAACACAGCGCCAGCACGAACAGATCCCAAACGACATAGCGCAGACCGGAGAAAGCCAGCCACGTCAGGCCGAGAAACCAGACCCAGGCGAGCGCGCCAGGTTTGCGCGGCGAGAAGGCGGCCAGCGGCGCCGTCGCCAGCACCCAGCCGAAGAAGAGATTCATCTGCCAGCCTGCATTGACCGGCGGAAGCCATTCCGGGCCGGGCTGAGGGTTGGGGGCAAGGAAGGCAAGCGCCACCGAACGCCAAAGATCGAAGCCCACCGGGTTGACCAGGGTCGCAAAAACCGATAGCCCAAAGACCAGCGCCAGAGTCTTTCGGTCGCCGCGGCCGAAGACCAGCGCCGCGCCCATGACGATGAGCAAAAGAGGGAACGAACTGTGCAGGTTGGCCCACAACAAAGCAAGGAGAGGTAATACCCAAAGTGTTCGCGTCGGATGCTGTTCCCATTTCCAGAGAATCCACAACGCGAACGCAAAAAGTGGGTAGACGAGCAGTTGCGGACGGAACGACCAATTGCTGGAACCGGCCAGCCCGGCCAGCAAGGTGAGAACGGCGGCAAGCCGCGGCCCGGCCCCGGCGGAACGCGTCAATCCCCAGAGCCCGCCGTAGGCTAAAGCAATGACAAATCCGCGCAAGGCGAAGGTCAATGCGAGTCCGCCGGCCAAATAGACCAGCCAGAAGACCGCGCCCGAAAGCCAGGACTCGTTGACCAGTACTTTTCCAAAATGAGTGAAACTGTAAGCATCCGTTGTCGGCACCGCGCCGCTTTGCAACACATCGCGTCCGAGCCGCAGGTACCACCAGTAATCGTGCGGCGTGAGCGGCAACAGGAAGGAGAGAATCAGCAACGGAAACAGCGCCAGGCTCAACCAGAGAAAATCGTAACTTTTCATTCCGCCAACACCGAGAGATAAGCCTCGACCATTTTATCCAACCCCAGCGCAGACTCGGCCCGCGCCCGCGCCGCCCTACGGAATCTCTGCGGGTCTTTCAGTACCTCGGACGCGGCCTCCGCCAAAGAGGCGACGTCCGGCCGTTCGAGTTTCCACACGTCCCCGCCGTACGGGACCAGCCTTCCCGCATCGCCAGTGACCAGTTCATTCAGCGCACCGGTATCGAAGGCAACCACCGGCAGTCCGCAGGCCAGCGCCTCGATGACCGAATTCGGGCAGGCCGCGTTGATGTCAGCGGAAAACAGTATGTGAGCGGAACGGTCGATCTCAGGGATTCGCTCGCGCGGCACGAGTCCCAGCCAGCGGATCGGCACGCGCGCCTGCGCCTCCACGCGGGCGCGGGGCGCGTCGTCTATTTTGCCGACGACCATCAATTCCATCGGGAAGCCGTGTTGCGTTTGCAACGCCTCCGCCAGTTGAACGGCATTAATAAGTCCCATGTCGAAGCCGCCGCCGAAGATGCCCTCCACGACAAGCAGTTTGTACGGCGGGTGGGGCGGGACAGTATCCCGCCCTGCAGAATACACCTCCAAATCCACGCCGTTGTGAATCACACTCGAAGGCACGCGCGTTTTCCCATAGCGGGACTCCCACCATCTGCGAGCGAACTCGCTCTGATACACGATTCGGTCCGCCAGAAAACGGCGAATAAAGGACAGCATGAAGTTGCCGTATTCGGCGCGGACGAAATGCCTCGGTCCCGTGTTGCGCTTGCGGTGGATCCAGTTGATTCCGTCCAAGCGCTGCACGATGCGCGCGCCGCGGCGTTTCGCCCTCCATAACGGAAGCAGGCCGCGGGTCCCACCGAGAACGAGAATGGAGTCAACTGCCTCGCCGGGATCGTGAGTCACGCCAACGCCGCGAGACTCGAGTCCCGCCTCGAGTTTGAGTCGAAAGGAAGCCACGCCGCCCACGCCTTCCACGCGCGGCAAAATGCAGATGCGTCGCATGCTTCAATTATAGCCCTTTACCTTTGTCCCCTCACCCCCGACCCTTATTTATGGTATCCTTAGTCAACCTCACTTTGCGGAGCGCCCAATGTACGTCGCCATCGAAGGGGTCATCGGAGTCGGCAAGACCACCCTGGCCCGCCTGTTACAGCCCGCCTTCGAGGCGGAGATCCTGCTCGAAGTCTTCGAAGAGAATCCCTTCCTTTCCGATTTCTACGCCGACCGGGCGCGTTATGCTTTTCAAACGCAGATATTCTTTCTGCTCTCGCGCTATCACCAGCAGCGCCGCGGCGTGCCGGACATCCTGACGGCGGGCAAAAGCCTGATCTCGGATTACACCTTCGCCAAAGACGCCCTGTTCGCGGGAATCAACCTGAAAGGCGACGAACTGGACATGTATCACAAGGTGCACGAGGCGCTGGCCGAAAAGATTCCCCTGCCCGACCTGCTGGTGTACCTGCGCGCCGAAACGGACGTGCTGATGCAGCGCATCGCCCTGCGCGACCGTCCGTACGAGCGCAACATGGAGCGCGCGTACATTGACGAACTCAACCACGCCTACGAGGAATTCTTCGCCAAACCGTACGATCACACGCCGGTGCTCACGATTGACACGAACCCGTTGAACATCGTCCAGAACGCGGAGCATTTGAAGTTCATCGAGAACCGCATCCGCGAGACGCTGGGCATCACACCCTTCCAGCCCGGCCTGCCGCTAAGCCCTTAACCACAGAGAGCACAGAGTGCACGGAGACTTAATTTCTCTGTGAACTCCGTGGTGAATCTCCGGAGCAGACATGCGCGTTACACGCGAAACCCTCATCCGCATCGCAAAAGAGACCGCCCAGGCGCGCGCCCACGACAACCGCGAGATCGTCGCGGCCTACCTGACCGGCTCCCTGCTCGGCGACGCGGACCCGTTCATCGGCGGCGTCACCGACATTGACATGGTGCTGGTCACCGCCTCCAAACCGAACCAGAGCCGCGAGATCGTCAAACTGACCGGCGACTTCCACATCGAGATCGCCTACCGCGCCCGCGCCGAATACAACCCGCCGCGCGAACTGCGCGTCAATCCCTGGCTGGGATGCGAGATCTACGCGCCCATGCTCCTGTACGAACGCGAGAAGTTCTTCGACTTCGTGCAGGCTGCCGTGCGCGCCGGCTTCGAGTTCCACGGCCCGGCGCTCACGCTCCAGCGATGCCGCACCCTGCTCAGTCATGGCCGCCAGATTTGGATGGACCTGCTCGAGGTCGGCGAAAAGGCCGGTCCGCAGGAAGTCGCCAAATACCTCAAGTCGCTGTATCACGCGGTAAACGCGGTGGCGGAACTGAACGGAAATCCGCTGGCCGAGCGCCGCCTCCTGCTGGACTTCCCGGCCCGCGCCGAACAGGCTGAACGTCCCGGCATGGCCGCCGGTTTGCTCGGACTTCTGGGCGGGGCCGGCCTCGAGGCCGGGACTCTGGCCTCCTGGCTTTCCGCGTGGAAATCCGATTTCCTGTCCGCGGCGGAATCGGGCAAAGCCGACCCGCGCATCCATGCGGCGCGGCTGGCCTACTACGAGAAGGCATTCCAAGCCATGATCGAGAGCGAGAACGCCGTGGCCGCGCTGTGGCCCATGCTCCACACGTGGACCGGCGCCGCGGTCGTTTTGGACCCTGACCACCTCAAAGGCTGGCGCTCGGCCTGCGAAACTCTGGGGCTGTCCGGACAAAAGTTCGAGGAGCGCGTCTCCGGGCTGGACCAGTTCCTGGACGAGGTGGAAATCCTGCTGGATGAAGTCGCCGCGGCGAACGGCCTGGAAACCTCGACGAGCATCTAGCCATATTTAGGGCGGGGAACTTGTACGCCCGATTCACCCCTTTGTGGATAACTCGCGGTTTTCTGTGGATAACCCCCGTTCGGTGTGGAAAACGCCCCTTCGGGTCCGCGGAACCGGCCCAAAGTCCGATGGGAGCCGCCCCCATATCTGGGGGGAGAGGCACTCTTCATCCGAGATATGGATTTGCGGTCATCCCACCCCAAGACGGCCATAAAAAGTATCCGGGGGATTTCCACAGGCACGGGGTATCCGAGTCCGCTATATCTGGCGAACTGGGTCGGAGCAAAATCCACCGGTTGGCCGTTTCAGGGTTTTCAACACTTTCCACAGTCCCTACTAAGATTACTAAAGACTCATAATATGATACAAATATACTGCTTGAATTGAGAGGGAAAAAATCGTACAATCTAGTCAGAAATGGCCCCTGATAACCAACCCTGGGAGGCTCATCATGGACATGATCAAGGTTTCCGCCAACTCCCGCACGTCCGCTGTGGCCGGGGCAATCGCAGGAGTGATCCGTGAGCACAAACACGCCGAAGTGCAGGCCATCGGCGCCGGCGCCGTGAACCAGGCCGTCAAGGCGCTGGTGCTGGCCACCGGGTATCTCAGACAGGATGGGATCGATATCGTCTGCGTGCCCGAGTTCGTGGACGTGGAGATAGACGACAAAGTGCGCACGGCCATCAAACTGGTCGTTGATCCAAAGTAAAGCGAGACTTCGGAAGTCTCGAAGACTTCCGAAGTCTAAAACCGCCGAGACCGCAGGGCCTGTAAAGGCCGCCCCGGCGGGTTTATTTTTCGGGTAGAATGGTTGTCATGCAACGCAGGGCTTTGGTTTTTCGCTGGCTGTCCGCGGGCGTGATGGTGCTGGCCCTTCTGCTCGGCGCGGCCGGAGGGGCGGGGGCGAATGAGGAGATACGGCCTGTAGCCGGTCCTCCCTTCTTCGATAATCCAACTACAACAGTTTTTATCAACGAAATACATTATGACAATACGGGAGGAGATACCGGTGAAGAAATAGAAATTGCCGGACCGGCAGGAATGGATCTGACCGGCTGGAGTCTCGTGTTGTATAACGGCAACGGCGGCGCAGTTGATTTTACTGTCGCGTTAAGCGGTTCCATCCCCAATCAACAGGGCGGTTATGGTACTTTTACCTTTGCAACTGTCGGTATCCAGAATGGAGCACCAGACGGCGTTGCGCTGGTGGATGCCAGCAATACAGTTGTGCAATTCCTCAGTTACGAAGGTGCGTTCACGGCGGTCGGCGGCGCGGCTGATGGGCTTACCAGTACGGACATTGGTGTCAGCGAGACGGGTAATGAGCCGGTAGGTCAGTCGTTGCAATTGACGGGACTCGGGACCACCTATGGTGACTTTACGTGGAGTGCCCCTGCAACCAGCACATTTGGAAATCCGAACACAGGGCAGGCCTTCGATTTAGCCCCCTCGGTTGCCAGTACTTTACCGGTGAATGGAGCGACCAACGTCGCTGTCGACACAGACATTGTCATCACCTTTAGCGAGCCTGTCGATGTAAGTAGCGGTTGGTTTAGTATCTTATGTATAAACGGCAGTGGGCCGCACACTGCGGCGGTTACTGGCGGTCCTACAGTCTTTACACTCAATCCTGATACGGATTTTACAACTGACGAATCCTGTGACGTATTCATTTCGAATACTGGTGTTACAGATCAAGATACCGGCGATCCGCCGGATAACATGGATGCAAATTATTCCTTCAGTTTCTCCACGACGGTCACCATGACCCCCACCAGGTCGCTGACACCCTCCAGAACGCCGACATCCACGCGCACTCCCACGCCGACGCCGACATCCACGCCCGTCCGAACCGTCATGATCAATGAGGTCGGCTGGATGGGAACCAGTTCCAGCAATGGGAGCCACGAGTGGGTGGAACTTGCCGGACCGCCGGGAACGGATCTGACCGGCTGGAGACTTGTTGGCGGGGACGGCAGTCCGAACATTACACTATCCGGGACGATAGATGCAAGCGGTTACTTCGTCATTGCATCCAGCGACCAGATATTCCAGTCTTTCACTTACGGGCAGACTGACCCCGGCCTTAGCATCGGAAACACGGAAGAGTCGCTTCAACTGTTCGACGACACCGGCATTCTAATGGATACCGTAACGCCAATCCTCGTCAGCGGCGTGGAACGCTGGCCGGCCGGATGCGGGCCGTCGGGGTATACGTGTCTATCCACGAATGTATGCACAAAGAACAGCAGTAACACCAATTACGCCAGCATGGAGCGGCGCGGCGACACCCCGGATATCGGGGCGAACTGGTTCACTTTTGCAACCACTCCAACGGTCCCGGTATTGAATCGAGATGGCAAGGTCGTCTGTGGATCGCCGGGGCAGGCGAACTGGGCTTACAGCGTAACCGCCACTCCCTCAAAGACGCCCTCGCGCACGCCCACCGCGACGCGCACGCGCACACCGACTCCCTTCCCGACGCCCGTTCCGATCATCGTCATCAACGAGGTCATGCCGCGCGCCGGTCACGATTGGAACGGGGACGGCAACGTGGACGTCTACGACGAATTTATCGAGATCAAGAACGTCGGCATCCTGCCGGCCAATTTGAGCAACTATAAACTGGACGACGAGAAGGAGGGCGGGTCCGCGCCTTATACCCTGCGAAGCCTGGTTCTGGACCCGGGCGAGCGCGCCGTCTTCTACGGCTCGGAGACGGGCATCCTGTTGAGCGACGGCGGCGACACGGTGCTCCTGCTGAACTCCCGAGGCACGATCGTGGACGCTTACACCTACGCCGCGGCGGAGGAACCCGACCGTTCCTTCTGCCGCCTGTTCAGCAACCCCGGCTACTGGCGCGAGAACTGCTTCCCCACGCCCGGACTGGAAAACGGCTACAGCGGACGCTATCCGCCCGGGACGGACGGCTCGCGCGAGCCGGTCTGCCTGATGCCCGATACCGCCCCGGACGATTTCATCGAGGCCGAATGTGAGGCGGCCGGCTCGGGCATCTGGAATCCGGAATACTGGAACACCTTCCCCGGCGAGGGGGAAGAACAGTGGGTCCCGATTGAAAGCGAAAAAGACCCGGCGATTTATAACTGAAGAACGTCCCGAAGGTCTAGCGAGGACCTTCGGGACGTTTCATCTCAATCTTCCGCGGCCCTCGCCACCTCGTCCGGCGCGAAGACCACCTCGTCCTTGCCGGTCAACTTCTCTTCCATTTTTGCGATGATCAACTTCAGGTGACCGGGATGGGCGACGAAATCCAGGTCGTCGCCGGGCACGGTCAGCACGGGACAGAGGGTGAAGCCCGCGATCCAACTCTCGTAGAGCGAGTTCAGTCCTTCCAGATAATCGGCCGTAATGGAACGCTCGTAATCGCGGCCGCGGCTGGCGATGCGGTTGATCAGGGTGGGCACCGAAGCCCGCAGGTAGATGACCAGGTCCGGGGGCGGGAGGAAGCGCAGGGTCGTCTCGTAGAGTTCGCGGTAGGTCTGGTAGTCGCGCGGCTGGATGTGTCCCTGCAGGAAAAGATTCTGGGCGAATATCTCGGCGTCCTCATACACGCTGCGGTCCTGAATGACCGAGGCCGGGTGCTGAGCCAGTTCGTGATGCGCCTTCAGCCGGTGCGTGAGGAAGAAGACCTGCGAATGGAACGACCAGGCGTTCATGTCGCGGTAGAAGTCTGCAAGATAGGGGTTTTCAGTGACCGGCTCGTAGAACGGCTCCCAGCCCAGTTTGACGCACAACTTTCCCACCAGCGTGGACTTGCCCACCCCGATGTTGCCTGCCACCGCCACGAACTTTTTCATACGCGCTCCCGTCGGTTAGAGAGAGACGACCCGAAGGTCGTCTCTTTCGTCATGGGATTTCACCGGCCAGTTCGCGGTCGATCACACTCTTGAAGACCTCGAGAGGCTGTGCGCCGACAATTGCCAGGCCGTTGACGAAGAAGGTGGGCGTGGAGCGAATGCCGAGGTTGATGGCAAAGTCCATGTCCGCCTGGATTACGTCCGCGTTGGGATTCTCCGCGAGGCAGGTTTCGAACGCGGCCACATCCAGCCCCAATTCGCTGGCGTATTGTTTATAGGCCTCCTGCCCCAATTCGTATTTTCCGCTGAACAGCGCGTCGTGGTACGGCCAGTAGGCATTCTGGTCGCCGGCGCACTCGGCCGCGATGGCGGCAGGCATGGCCTCCGGATGGATCGAGGTCAGAGGCAGGTTGCGATAGACGAGACGGATCTTGCCGGGGTAGGCGGCCATCAACTCGTTATAGACCTGCTGGTGCCAGCGCAGGCAGTACGGACACTGATAATCGCTGAACTCGACGATGACGATCTCCGCGTCATCCGGACCGATGCCCGGGTGGCCCTCCCAGGGGATGTCGTAGCGGACGATCTCCGGCGTCGGCGTGAGAGCCGAATTCTGGACCGGGTTGTTCGCGGCCGCCGCGGCCTGCGCCGGGACGGCGGTCATCGCGCTGCCGCGTCCCCAGGCCATGTAACCGACGAGCACGCCCACGGCGAAAGCCAGCACCACGAGCACCGAATAAAAGTGGCTGCGCCTGAATATAACGAAATCTTCGTCTTGTATTTGAGGAGGTTCGGATAGTTTCATGCGGCGGATTATATCAGAGGAAGAATCCGAAAGTGCACCCTTTTGCACGGGCGGGCGTATACTTACCTCGGAGGAACCATGTCAACTGAACATAAACGTCCAATCCCCTGGTATGCCTGGCCGTTCGCGGCGTTGTGGAAACTCATCGCCGGCATCGTCGCGCTCACCGGGCGGCTGGTGGCGGTGGTGCTCGGCCTGGTGCTCATGCTGGCCGGCGTCCTCGTCAGCCTGACCGTCATCGGCGCGATCGTGGGCATTCCGCTGGCTATCGTCGGATTCCTGCTGGTCCTGCGCGGACTGTTTTAGGGCGCGCAGACTCAGGAGGCGGGAATGCCGCGTCGAAACGGGACCCTCAGCCGGGTCCAGAGCGAAGCGAGGGCGCGGCGCAGCGGCGGGATTCGTAGGATTAGCAGAATCGCCAGCACCAGCGCGTACAATAATGGTCGTCCAATATCACCCGACAATCCGAAGAGCGAGCCTTTCTTGGCCCAGGCATAATGCAGGACAGCCAGCGGCGCGATGAAATAGATGGTCGTGTGCAGGCGTTTCCAGTTGCGCCCGAGGCGGACTTTCCATATATCGAAAGAGGTGATCGCCAGCGGGATGAGCAACAGGAAGGCGGTCACGCCGACCAGCATGTACGGCTTCTCGATGATGGTCTGCACGATGAGGCTCCATGCCAGTCCGTAATCGAGGTCCACGAAAATGAGCATGTGGATCGTCGCATAGAGGAAGGAATACAGGCCGAGAGCGCGGCGGCGTTTGAGCGGCTCCTTCCAGCCGAAGACGGTGTTGAGCGGCGATGCGGTCAGCGAGAGGAGGAGCAACGTGATGGCCGCGCGCCCGGTGCGCTGTTGCATGTCCTGAATCGGGTTGGCGGACAGGTTGTCGGCGAGCAGGTCGAAGACGAGGCGCGCCAGGGGATAGAGCGCGCCGAGGTGCATGATGATTTGCAGGGGTGTGTAGCGTTTAGTCTTGTAGTCGGATAGTCTCATAGTCGGATAGTCGCGTGGTTGGAGTGACGCAGGTTGAGGGCGGGCTGTGTGATCCGTGTGTACTGTTTAGTGTGTACCTGTGTACCTCAATAATATTTCGCCAAGTCCATGCCTTTGTACAAGTACGCGACCTGTTCCGCGTAGCCGTTGAACATGAGCGTGGGACGCCGTCCCAGTTCGCCGATGCGGCGCTCCGAAGCCTGCGACCAGCGCGGGTGCGGGACTTCGGGGTTGACGTTCGAATAGAAACCGTACTCATTCGGAGCGGTGGTGTTCCATAGCGTGGACGGCTGTTCGGCAACCAGTTCGATTCGCACGATGCCCTTGATGGATTTGAAGCCGTACTTCCACGGCACGACCAGTCGAATCGGCGCGCCGTTCTGGTTGGGCAGAGACTCGCCGTATAGGCCGGTCGCGAGGATGACGAGATCGTTCATTGCCTCGTCGAGGCGCAGGCCTTCCTGATAGGGCCAGGGAAAGAATCCGTTGATCTGGCCGGGCATCTGTCCGCGGTCGAGGACGGCCTCGAAACGGACGTATTTCGCATCGGAGGTCGGCTCGACCTCCTTCAAAAGGCTGGCGAGCGGGAAACCCATCCACGGGATGACCATGCTCCAGGCCTCCACACAGCGCAGGCGGTAGATGCGCTCCTCCTGCGGGAACTTCTTGATGAGGTCCTCGACGGCATAGGTCTTCGGATTGTTGACGAAGCCGCTGACCTCCACCGCCCAGGGAGTGGACTTGAAATTTCGCGAGAGCGGGGCCACGCCCTGTTTGTCGGTGGTGAATTCGTAGTAGTTGTTGTAATTAGTGATGTCTTCATACGAGTTGGCCGGGTCGCCGAGTTCGTCGGTGAGGCCGTCTGCTGACGGGATGTCCGCGGCGGGTGCTGGGGCCGCTTTGGGTGCGCAGGCGGCCAGCAACGCGCCCATGCCCGCGAAGCCGGCGGCTTTCATGAAGTCGCGCCGCGAGAGATACAGTTCCTTGGATGTGATCTCTGAAGAAAGCACGGAGACGGATTTGTATTTGGTGTCCATAGTTACCTCTATTTTGATGGTTTCGGTGCGGTCTATATTCGACCACCTTAAGGATATTGTTCCGACAGCAGCGCCTGGATGGCGGCTTCAGTTTCTTTGTATGCTCCTTCGCCGATGTGACGATAGCGCAGGCGGCCCCATTTATCAATCAAATAAAGGGTCGGCCAATAGTGGTTGTTGTAAGCGCGCCACATCGCGCCGTCATTATCCTGCGCCACAATGTATTCGATCTCAAAGCGTGCAACCGCGTCCTTCAAATTGTCCAGGTCGGCCTCGTAATCGAACTCGGGGTAATGGTTGCCGACGATGACGAGTCCCTGCTCGCGGTATTTCTCATCCCATTCCCTCAACGAGGGAATCACATGCTGGCAATTAATGCAGCCGAACGTCCACATGTCCACTGCCACGACCCTGCCGCGCAGATCGGTGAGAGTCAGCGGCCCGTCGGTGTTGAGCCAGACAGCGTTGGTAAATTCAGGGGCAGGCCCGTAATCGGGCAGGTCGGGAGAGGACATCTCGGCGTTCAACCCTGTGGATGGAGGTGAAACGACCGGCGCGCAGGCCGCCAGGCCAAATAATAAAAACATCAACCATTGTTTCAAGTCCGGCTTCATGATGGTTCGATTGTAAAAAAACTTCCTTACGGAAATCTTACAGGAGAGTGATAAGAAGGTTAATCTTTGGGAAGGACGAAGATGAATCGCGTGCCCTCGCCTGCCGCGCTTTCGACGCGGATCTCGCCCCCATGCGCGCGCACGATTCCCTGCGCGATGGCCAGGCCGAGTCCCGACCCGCCGGTGGCGCGGCTGCGCGACTTCTCGCCGCGATAGAAACGCTCGAAGACGCGCGGCAGATCCTCATTGCGGATACCCTCCCCGCTGTCGCGTACGGTCACTTCGACGTTTGGGCCTGCCTGCCGCGCCCGCACCTCCACCTCGCCCCCGGCCGGTGTGTGCCGCAAGGCATTGCCGATCAGGTTGTTCAGCACGCGGCCGATGCGCTGGGTGTCCATGCGGACCGGGTCCACGCCCGGGTCCACGGACCCGCTCAAGGTCACGCCCTGACGCGCCGCCAGTTCGGAGAAACTTTCGAGTGTGTCCGAGACCAGGTCCGCGAGCGAGGCGTCGGCGCGGTTGAGGGGCAGTCCGCCGGCGTCGAGTTGCGCCATTTGAAAGAGGTCGTCAATCAACAACGAAAGCGACTGGATCTCGCGGCGCGCCGTTTTGTGATATCGCTCGGCCATTTCCGCGTCTTCCACCACGCCGTCCGAGAGGGCTTCGAGGATGGCGCGGATGGAAGCCAGCGGAGTTTGCAGGTCGTGACTGGCCCAGGCGATCAGGTCGGTGCGCAGGCGTTCGAGTTCGCGCTGTTTCTCGTCGCTGGCCTGCAACTGCGTTGCCATCTGATTGAAAGCCGCGGCCAGCGCGGCGACTTCATCGCGCCCGCCGATATCAACCCGCGTGGACAGATCGCCGCGCGCCAGCGAGTCGGCCGCGTTTTTCAACTGGCCGATCCGGTCCGTCAACGTGCTCGAAAGGAAATAGCCGAGCGCCATGGCCATGCCGCCCGCGAACACCAGCAGGACGACGGCGAGCAACAGGTCGTGCTGGCTGGCGAACATCATCTGCGCGCTGAACCAGACGTTGAAGAAAGTCAGCGCGCTGGAAATGGCATAACCGACCAGAAGTGTCCAGCGCAGGGTGGGGGAGTTGGTCAGCCAGCCGAGGCGATAGGCCGCGTAACCGATCGCGCTGGAGACCAGCGCGGTGATAAGCAGGAAGAGCGCCATCAGGCGCAGTTCCTCCAGCGGCGGACTCATGAGCAGGACGAAGACGCCCAGGGTCACTGCGAGAATGAGCAGGACGCCCAAAAGATAGCGAAAGAAAAGTTGGGTTCGCATGTGTTCGATCCGCTAATCCTCGCCAATCTGCGCGAATATTCGTGTGCATTCGCGGAGATCAGCGGATGGTTTCATGGCTCGAATTTGTAGCCCACGCCCCAGACCGTGAGCAGGCGGACGGGATTGGACGGATCGGCCTCGATCTTTTCGCGCAAGCGGCGCACGTGCACGGTCACCGTGCCGGGGTCAATGAATTCCGCGCCGCCCCAGATGCGTTCGAGCAGCTGGTCGCGGGTGAAGACCTGGCGCGGGTGGCGCGCCAAATAATGCAACATGTCGAACTCTTTGGCGGTCAGGTTGACTTCCTGTCCGTTGCGGGACACGACGCGGGTGACGGGATCAATGGTGAGGTCGCCGAAAGATAGCGGGCGGTCACCCTCGCCTCCCGCGGACGATTTGTCGGCGCGGCGCAAAACGGCGCGCACCCGGCTGACGAGTTCCTGCGGGCTGAACGGCTTGACCACGTAATCGTCCGCGCCCATCTCCAGCCCGGCGATGCGGTCCGCTTCCTCGCGCCGCGAGGTGACCATGATGATGGGCACGTCGCTTCGGTCGCGCAGCCAGCGCGTGACGGCGAGCCCGTCCGTTTCGGGGAGCATCAGGTCGAGGATCACGAGGTCGGGCATGTGGCGCTCGAGCAGGGTCAGGGCGGCGCGGCCGTCGGACGCGGTCAGGGTCTGGTAACCGGCGCGCTTGAGATACAGCCCGACGACCTCGGCAATGCTGGGTTCGTCTTCCACGATGAGGATCAATTTTTCGCCCATGTGAGTCCGATGATACTCGATTCTGAAATCAATGTGCGGACGCGGCGCTTAAGGATTTCTTACAACGGCGCGGAGTTGTTCAGGGAATCGTAAGGATTTGACAGCAGTCTCTTAATCCCTTGCGGCTATCATGGCCGCGGTCAAAAGGAGAAACCATGAAAACGCGATTTGTGTTCCTGAACCTTCTCGTCCTGCTCTCGTTCGTACTCGCCGCCTGCGGCGGGACAGTCACCCCGGACGCCATGATGGACAAACCGACCGAAGACGCGATGATGGATAAAGGCACGGCCACGCCGGATGCAATGATGCCGCACGATACGCCCACCGCGGATGCAATGGCAAAACCGACCGAGGGCGCAATGATGGAGTCCCCGGCGTGGTTCTCGGCCCAGTTCACGGACGCGGCCAGTGGGCAGGCGTTCGGCATCAACGACTTCAAAGGCAGAGTGATTCTGGTCGAGACCATGGCGGTCTGGTGCTCCAATTGCCGCCGCCAGCAGGAGCAGATCCTGTCCCTGCATGGGTTGCTGGGCGAACGCGAGGACTTCGTCAGCGTCAGTCTCGACATAGACCCGAACGAGGACGCCGCTTATCTGATCTCCTATGTGCAATCCGTCCCGTTCGATTGGATGTATGCCATTGCCCCGGCCGAGGTCTCGCGTGAGATTGCCCGATTGTACGGCGACCAGTTCCTGAATCCGCCCTCCGCGCCCGTGCTGATCGTGGACCGTCACGGCGCGGCGCATCCGCTTCCGTTCGGGATCAAGTCCGCCGAGGAATTGATGCAGGCCGTCCAGCCGTACCTCGACGAGAGCATGTAGGTTCAAGACAACTGGAGAAGGGCAAAAACCCTCTCCAGCCGAAACCCATGGATGCCATTTTCACATCCCTCTCGCTCGGCCTGCTGGCAACGACCAGCCCCTGTGTCCTGCCGTTGTATCCCGGCTTCCTGGCTTATCTCAGCGGTGGACAGGAAGGGTTGCAAAACAAGGCGGGCCGGTATTTCCTTGGCTTCTTCGTCCTGCTCGGAGTCCTGGCGATGATGCTGGCCCTCGGCGGGTTGATGGCCCTGCTCTCGGTCTCTGTTGGGCGGGCGCTTTCATTCATCATCCCCATTGCCGACAGCCTGATCATTCTGTTGGGCATCCTGTTATTGTTAAACGTCAATCCGTTCAAGGCCCTGCCACAGATTCAGGTCCCTGTCCTGTCGCATCCGTTTGTCAACGCGTTTCTATACGGCCTGCTGTATGGCCCCATTGCGCTTCCCTGTTCCGGGCCGTTGGTGGTGGGCATCTTCGCCCTGTCGCTGACCGCTGCTGAGGCCTTCAGCAAGTTGACCATCTTCTTCTGGTTCGGGATGGGTTTCGGACTGCCCCTCCTGGCGCTGTCGTTTCTATCCGGCGCCGCCCAGCGATGGATCACGCGTCAGTTCGCGGCGCGAGCACGTGCAATCAACATCGTCGGCGGGTTACTGCTGGTAATGGTCGGCCTTTACGATCTGGCCGCCAACTGGCCCCTGATTCGGCTCTTAATAGTACTAAAGGTGGACAAATATGCAAACATTTCCTAAAAGAATTGCAAACAAATTTTACATCGCGCGTCTTGCCATTTTTTGAAGCACCAATATAATACAGTTATCTCTGAAATCCGTCAGAGAACATCTTCGAGAAAGGAGAAAACCACCATGTTGTTCGCCCCGAAGGAAAAAGGCCAGGGCCTGGTAGAGTATGCGTTGATTCTCGTTTTGGTTGCCATCGTTGTTATCGCGGTCCTGATGCTGCTCGGCCCGATCATCGGCAACGTCTTCTCGACAGTCAACAGCAGCCTCTCCGGCGTGTAAGCCTGCCCCTGGCGCTAAGAGACTGGACTCTGCGAGAGCAGAGTCCAGTTCGTTTAAAACAAAACATACTGGCAGCATCCGAACATTTCTGTAAGAATTTTCTTAAGGATTTGAAAACACTTTTCGATACGCACATATTGTCTTTTAACCGGATGTAACTATAATAAGGATAACTCTGAAATTCGTCAGAGCAGATTTGAAGAAAGGAGAACGCCGCCATGTTGTTCGCCCCGAAGGAAAAAGGCCAAGGCCTGGTTGAGTACGCCCTGATCCTCGTTCTGGTTGCCATTGTCGTTATCGCGGTCCTGATGCTGCTCGGCCCGATCATCGGCAACGTGTTCTCGACCATCAACAGCAGCCTCTCCGGCGTGTAAGCCCGCCTGCGGCCAAAAGGGACTCTGCGAGAGCAGGGTCCTTTTTATTTTTCCACGTCCACCCACATCTCCCGCCCGTCGCTGGAAAGATGCACCCAGCCGTTGACGTCCGTCCGCAGGAGCGTGTATCCCTCCAGCGTTTCCAGCAGTTCGGCGTCCGGGCGGCCATTCAGATCGGCGGTATCGACGCTGAGAAGCACGGCCTGGGGGCGCAACTCGGTAATCCACTCCGAAGGGTTCGAGGGGGCGTAGCCGTTGTCTGCCAGCAGGAGGGCCGAGACTTGCCCGATTTCTTGGCCGTATTCCAGTTCGGCCAATGAGTCGAAATCCGCGCCAATGGGCAGGACGACGCGGAACTGGTCCCATTCGACCAGCAGGATCGCGCCGCGCGGACCGACCGTCAGCACCTCGAGGAACGCGCCCCGCCCCAAATCGAGACGCTGGCCCGGCTCCGCCAAAGCCACCGGGATTTTCAGCCCGGAGAGGGTCTCGTTTAAACTGCGCGCCGAGAAGGAGGCTTCCACATTTCCAGCCCACAATACGGACTCGGGCCGGTACCGTTCCACCAGCCGCGGCAGGGACGCGACCTGCTCCTCCTGTGTTGAGGCCACCACCAGCCAGTCGAGACTGCGATCAAAGGGAGAGAGGTGCCTCCCCAACTGGTCCGAGAGGCGCGAGAGACTTGGCCCGCCATTGACGAGGATGCTTTCCCCGTCTGGTGTCTGAATCAGCACTGCGTCCCCGGAGCCGACATCGAGGAAGGTGACGTGCAGGCGTCCATCCGGCCCGGCGAGGGCCGCGCGCCAGACGAGCAAGGCCGCGAGCAGCAACGCCGCCAGCCCGGTCCAGAGCGGCAGGCGCGGGACGCGCGCGTTCAGGTTTTGCCAGATGCTTTTTAAACGGTCGCCGGCCAGCGTCGTGGAAAGAAGCGCCGCGTAATAAACGACAACGGCCGCGAAGGGGAAGTCCACCACGACGGACGCGAACGGCAGTCCGGCGAAGAATTCCACCACGCGGATGGTGTAGGTGACGAAGGGCAGGGCGATCCACGCGGCCAGTTGGCCGAGAGGGGCGAGCACCAGCCCGAGCAGGACGGCCAACCCGCCGAGAATCATTAACGCCGGTTGCGCCGGCAGGATGAACGGGTTGGCGATGAACGAAACGAGCGAGAGGCGGTTGAAGTGGTAGGCCATAATTGGAAGGGTGGTCAGTTGGGCGGCTAGGGTGAGCAGGACAAAATCGGAGACGGGTTGGGAGACTCTTTCGATGGTTGAAGGTTGAAGGTTCAAAGTTGAAAGGAAGCGCGTGGCGAAAGCAGATAATGGTTCGGCGTAGAGGATGAGGCCGAGGGTCGCGGCGAAGGAAAGCTGGAAGCCCGCGTCCCAAACATAAAGCGGATTCCACAAGGTCATCACAGCCGCGACCGCGAAGAGTGTATTGAGCGCCACCTGGCGGCGGCCAACCTGCCGCGCGAAGAGGGACAGCCCGCCCATGAGGGCGGCGCGCACCACCGCCGCGTCCGCGCCGACGAGCAGGGTGTAGAAAGCGATCCCGATGACGGCGGCGACCGCCCCGCGGCGCGGACCGAATGCGCGGCTGAAGATGTTGATAAACAATGCCGAGATGATGGCAATGTTGAAGCCGGAGATGGCGATGATGTGCGCCGTGCCGGTGTCTTTGAAATCCTGTTGCAGATCGGCAGGCAGGCCGCTGTCCACGCCGAGCAGGATGCCCGCCAGCAGGGACGCCTCGGGGTCCGGGAAGAGGCGGTAGACCAGTTCGAGAGCCCGGGCTTTGACCGCGTAAATCGCGGCCGCGAACAAATTCCCGCCGCGGCCGGGCAGGCGCGTGGCCTCGGCATTGGTCATGTACGCGTGGATGCCCTCGCGGGCGAGGTAATCGCGGTAGGAGAAGTCTTCGTTTTCGGGCGGCGTCTTTAGTTTGCCGCGCACGCGGAGGATGTCTCCGTATGCGAACTCCTCGTTTGGATCGATCCGCGCGAGCAATAGTCCGCCGACGGGCAGGTCTTCCCCGTCGCCGGTGTCTATCTTCGCCGCGCGCAGACGGAGATTGGTGTACGCATCGCGATAGTCCGGCGGCTCGATCACCGTGCCGGTGATGAGCACTTCGTAGTCGCGGTCGTTATACCAGGCCAGATCGAAGGCGGTCGGCTCGACCTGTGTGGCCTGATAGCGCGCCGCGCCGAGGCAGAGGAAGAGCAGAAGGAACGAGAGAAAGTGGGGATGAGGAAAATGAAACGTGGCAGTCTGGGTGCGGCGGGACTGGATCGCGAAGAGAATCACAGCCGCCAATTGTGCGGCTGCCGCGGCCAGCCAGATCCAGATCGAAAGTGGCAGCAGACTGGCAAGGAGGATTCCAGCAGCGAAGGCAATCGAAAGCCAGAGCAGGGGGAGCATGTGGAACGATTTTACAACAGAACCCATTTATAATCCGACCGATGACGGAGAAAAAACTGGTGCTGGTTACCGGCGCGACGGGATACGTGGGCGGGCGTCTGGCGCCGAAACTGCTCGAGGCGGGATATCCCGTCCGCTGTCTCGTGCGCGACCCGGCGCGGCTGGCCGGTTTCGCGTGGGCCAAACGGGTGGAGGTCGTCTCGTGCGACATGAGCCATCCCGAACGCGCCGCCGAACTGATGCGCGGCGTCTCGGCCGCGTACTACCTCATCCACGGCCAGCAGGGGGGCAGGGTCAACGCCGAGCGAGACCTGCAAGTGGCGCGCAACTTCGCCCAGGCCGCCGAGCAGGCGGGCATCGAGCGCGTCATCTACCTCGGCGAGCTGGTGGACCCGACCGCCGTCCTTTCGCCGTATTTGCGCGCCCGCCACGAGACCGGTTACGAACTCCGCCACGGACGCGTGCCGGTGACGGAATTTCGCGCCGGGATGATCGTCGGTTCGGGTTCGATCCTCTTCGAAATGATCCGCTATCTCACCGAGCGAGAGCCGGTGCTCGTCTGCCCGGCCTGGTTCTTTTCGAGAGCCCAGCCCATCGCCATCCGCGACGTGCTCTCGTATCTCGCGTCTGCCCTGGATACGCCCGATAGCATCGGCCGCGTGATCGAGATCGGCGGCCCGACCCGCCTCACCTATGCGGAAATGCTGCTCGAGTACGCCAGAGAACGCCGGCTGAAGCGCGTCCTCATCCGCACGCCGGTCTACGCGCCGCGCCTCTCGGCTTACTGGGTGCACATGGTGACGCCGATCCACTGGCGCGTGGTCCTGCCGCTGATCGAGGGACTCAACGCCAACGCCGTCGTCCACGGCCAGACCGCGCGGCGCCTCTTCCCGGATATCGAGCCGCTCCCGTTTCGGGAAGCGGTGCACCTGGCCCTCGGCCGCGTGGCGCGCGACAACGTGCCCACCTCGTGGGCCGACGCCCTGGTGACGATCAGCGGCGACATCAGGCCGTATCGCTTCACAGTCGAGGAGGGATTGTTCGTCGAGCGCCGCCGCGCCGAACTGGATGTGCCGGTTGCGGACGTATTCCGCGCCTACACCGGTCTCGGCGGGACGCGCGGCTGGCTGTACATGGACTGGGCCTGGGCCCTGCGCGGCTGGCTGGACAAACTGGTCGGCGGGGTGGGACTTCGCCGCGGCCGCCGCCACCCGGACGAGGTCCGCGCGGGCGAGGCGCTGGACTTTTGGCGCGTCGAGGCGGTGGAGCAGAATCGTCTCCTGCGCCTGCGCGCCGAGATGCGCGTGCCCGGCAAAGCCTGGCTGGAGTTCGAGTCCGAGGCGCTCGAAAACGGGAGGACCTGTTTGACCGTCTCGGCGTATTTCGAACCGAGAGGAGTATTCGGCTTTTTATACTGGTATGCCATGTGGCCGTTCCATAAATTTATTTTCGACGGCCTCACCCGCCGCCTGGTCTCGCGGGCGCGCGTGCTGGCCCACGCGTATGGATGAAAAACTGGTCCTCGTCACCGGCGCGACGGGATACATCGCCAGCCGTTTGATTCCACGCCTGCTGGAGCGCGGCTACCGCGTCCGCGCCCTGGCGCGTGACCCGAGTCGACTCGCGGGCCGCGCCTGGTTCCGCCATGTGGAAGCCGTCCCCGGCGACGTGACCGATCCATCCAGCCTGCCCGCCGCGCTGACCGGCGTGTGGACGGCTTACTATCTCATCCACAACATGTCCAGCGGGCGAGGCTACACGGCCAGAGAACGGACCGGCGCGCACCATTTCGCGGATGCGGCCGAGTCCGCCGGGCTGGAACACATCATTTATCTCGGCGGGTTGGCCGATCCGCATCAGAGGATCGCCGCGCACATGCGTTCGCGTATCGAAACGGGGGAAATCCTGCGCGCCGGCCGCGTGCCGGTGACCGAATTCCGCGCGGGCGTGATCCTCGGCCCGGGCAGTATCTCGTTCGAGATGATCCGCTTCATGACCGAGTTGTGTCCCATTGTGCCGGGGCCGACCTGGTTGAACAATAAATCCCAACCCATCGCGGCGCAAAATGTGATTGACTATCTGCTGGCCGCGCTCGAAAACAACAATGGACATGGTCAGGTCTTCGAGATTGGCGGCCCGGACGCGATGCAATACAAAGACCTGATGCTCAGCTACGCGCGCCTGCGCGGACTGAAGCGCGGCCTTTTCACTCTGCCGTTCATCCCTCTCTGGTTCATGGCCTTTGGCGTCGGCTTTGCGACGCCGGTGCCGCGGCCGATTGCCCACGCGCTGATTGACGGCCTGCAAAGCGACAGTCTTGTGCGCGAGCCAAATGCACTGAATACATTTCCATCGGTCAGGTTGATTCCATTTCAGGAGGCGGTTACCACTTCGCTTGGCAAACTTCACCCCAATCAGATTGAGCCCGTGTGGACGGACGGTCGGCGGCCGGTGGTCAACATCAAGCATGAGGGCTTCTTTATCAATCATCGTTCGCTTCAGGTCGACGCCGCGCCCGAAGATGTGTTTCGCATCGTCGCCTCGCTGGGCGGCGCGAACGGCTGGCTCTTCGCCAATTGGCTGTGGAGACTGCGCGCGTGGATTGATAATCTTCTTTCACCGCGAAGACCCAAAGAACGCGAAGATTTAAAAGACCCTTCGCGGACTTCATTTCTTCGCGGTTCAAATTTAACCGTTGGCGACCGCCTCGATTTCTATCGCGTCGAATCCATCGGGACCAACCACCTGCTGTTGTATTCCGAACTCAAAGCCCCCGGCGACGGCTGGATGGAGTGGCAGGTCAGTCGAGTTGACAATGTGACCCACCTCACCCAGACCGGTTACTTCGCGCCGCGCGGCCTGCCGGGTTTTTTGTATTGGTATTTGCTCTATCCGTTCCATGCGTTTGTGTTTCGAGGTTTGATTCGTGCCATTGCGAAGAAGGCAAGTCAGCAAGCGAGCAAATAGGCAAATGAGCAATATGGTCAATCCTTCCCGTCTTCCACATTCAGGATTCGTCCTGCGTCCTTTATCTTTTATCTTTCTTTTCTTCGTCCTCCTGCTCTTCGTCTACTACATCCCCCTGCCTGCCTATCTCGATTTTCAAGTGATCTACCACGCGGACATGGGACTCGTGCGCGGCATCCCGCTGTACGACCACGCGGGACAGGTGAACATGATCGCAGAATTGGCGCGTGTCGAACCAGAACAAGTCTACGTTTTGCCGTTTCCATATCCGCCCTGGTATGCGCTCAGCACCATTTTTCTCGCGCTCCTGCCCATCGAGACCGCGGCGCGGCTGTGGTTTGGATTGAACCTGTCCATGTTGCTTACTTCGATTTGGCTCTTATCACACCACGAAGAGGCGAAGTCCGCGAAGTTGTTCGAAAATATCTTTCCATATCTTCTTGCTATCTTTTTCCTTCCGGTGCTGGGGACTCTATTTGTCGGGCAATACACTCTCCCCGTTTTGTTAGGTGCCTCGTTATGGTTGTACGCGGTGAACAAGCAGAACGCATGGGCGGTCGCTCTTGCTTCTATATTGCTCACATTCAAGCCGCATCTCGGCGGACTCCTGCTGTTGGCCGCGCTGGTTCACTTGTTGTCTCGCCGCGATGCCTTCGGCCGCCGCGCGTTGACCTACACCCTCGGAGCGGGCTTGTTGCTTTTTGTTTCGGGTTTTCTTGTCGACCCTGCCTGGCCGGTGAACTATCTTCGATCCCTGCTCGCCTTTCGCAGTGACGCGGGGGTCGCCTCCTGTAACCTGTGCGCCAGTTTGCCGGTGGCGCTGGTGCGGCTAATGACCGGACAACCCAGCCTCGCCTCCGCGCCGTGGATCGGCCTCGGCCTGTTCCTCGTCCTGCTCGCCGCGCTGGTTTGGACGCGCCGGGCAATCCTGTTTGCTCCGCACTGGCTGATGGCATTTTCAATTCTTGCGGCCTTGCTGGTCAATCCGTACCTGCTCAATTACGATTTCGTCCTTTTGCTTTTTGTCTTTTGCGTTTTGTTTTTCTCTTCCCGTTCCCCCGCGAAGACTCTGTTACTTGTCATCGCCTATCTCCTGCCCTATCTCGCGCTCGGCCTGTGGGGACGCGAGGGCAACTTCGCCTTTTCGGTTTCCGCCATAATTCTGCTTGCGCTGACGTTTCGTGACAATCGTCAACCGTGTCAAGCCAAATGATAATGTTACCGGAGATCAATCGTTCACTCAAAAGAAAATGTTACCGAAACGGGCACCTCCTTTGCCTAAAGATGGGTCAAACGTAAAAAGACGAACCAGCCGATATT
>JBFMCC010000049.1:0-6174 GCA_040754535.1 Chloroflexota bacterium | reverse complement strand
GGGGAAGAGTCGGGGATGAGGGAAAACGTCCTCTCCCCGCGGGAGAGGGCTGGGGTGAGGGCAAGTCAGCACGAAGTTGCCGTCCACACCCTCAACACCGTCCTCCTCCCCGCCATGAAAGAAGTCGGCGACAAATTCGGCGCGGGCGAACTCATCCTGCCCTTCGTGCTCCAATCCGCCGAAGTGATGAAGAAAGCCGTCGCCCATCTCGAGATCTACCTCGAAAAAGTCGAAGGCGTGACCAAGGGCACGGTCGTCATCGCCACCGTCTACGGCGACGTTCACGACATCGGCAAAAATTTGGTCAAGACCATCCTCGCCAACAACGGCTACACCGTCATTGACCTCGGCAAACAAGTCCCTGCCGAGACGATCATCACCAAGGCCGTCGAAGTCAACGCCACCGCCATCGGACTCTCCGCCCTGCTGGTCAGCACCTCCAAGCAAATGCCGCTCATCGTCAACGAACTGCACCGCCGCGGACTCAAGTTCCCCGTCCTGGTGGGAGGCGCGGCCATCAACCGCCGCTTCGGGAGGCGAATCCTTTTCACGGAGGACGGCGCGGCGCACGAACCTGGCGTCTTCTATTGCAAGGACGCCTTCGAGGGTCTCGAAACAATGGATCAACTCATTGTTCCTGAGAAGCGCGAGGAACTGCTCGCCCGAGTCCGCCGCGAAGCGGACATGGAAATGGGGCGCGCCTCACAGGTGCCAGAACATCGTAAAACGGCGGCCCGTTCCTCGGTCCAGCCTGAACCGATCAATCATCCCATCAAATGGGGCCAGCGCGTTGTCAAGGACATGCCGCTGGAGATCGTGTTGAAGCATCTCAGTCTCAACGAACTCTATCGCCTGTCCTGGGGAGCGAAGAACGCTCACGGCGCGGAATGGGACAAACTGAAGAAAGAGTTCGATGCCCGCCTGGAAAAGATGACTAAGGACGCGTTGCGTTACAAGTGGCTCAAGCCGCAAGGCGTGTATGGACTCTTTCCCTGTCAATCGGACGGCGATGATCTGATCATCTATGACCCTGAAACGGTGAACTCCGCTTCGCCCGATGAGCGGACGCGCTTCTCCTTTCCTCGCCAGCCGTATGACGATCATCTGGCTTTGTCGGATTACTTTGCGCCTGTCGACTCGGGCAGGTTGGACGTGGTTGCATTTCAAGTCGTCACCGTCGGGCACGAAGCGACCGAGCGTTTCGACGCATTACAAGCGAAGGGTGATTACTCTGAAGGCTATTTCACCCATGGCCTCGCCGTCCAGGCCGCGGAAGCCACGGCAGATTACTTGCACGAACATATCCGCCGTGAGATGGGCATCTCAGAGAATCAAGGCAAGCGCTATTCGTGGGGCTATCCCGCGATTCCAGAATTGGAGGATCACAAGAAGGTGTTCGAACTGCTTCCTGCGGTAACGGCAGAATTGGGAATGACGCTTTCGCCCGCGTACCAACTCATCCCCGAACAATCCACCGCGGCGATCATCGTTCATCACAAGGACGCGAAGTATTACAGCGTTGGTGAATCAAGAGTCGAACAACTGATGAGATAAGTACACAAGTAGACAGGTAACCACGTACACATTTATCTACCTGTATACTTGTGTACCTGTCTACTCTTCGGCCATGAAACGCGCTCAACTCCTCCTTTACCTCCTCCTCACCATCCTCGGCGCGGTTCTCACGCGCCACTACGGCGAATCGTGGGACGAACTCAAATTCTACAAATACGCCGACAGCGCCCTCGAAGCCTACGTCACCTGGCCGACCACGGGCGAGATTCCCCTCACGGGCAACACCTACGACAACTACGGTCCCGCCTACGTGATGCTCGTCGCGCTCGGTGCGCGCGCCCTCCAGCCCCTGCTCGGCTGGAGCATCTCCGACCTGCGCCACCTGCTTTACTTCGTCACGTTTCTCGCGGGCGTTTGGGCATTTCACGAACTCGCCAAACGCTGGCTTGCTCAAACCGCGGCGTTCGGCGCGACCGCCCTCTTTGCAACACAACCCCTCTTCTGGGGTCACGCCTTCATCAGCCCCAAAGACATCCCGTTTCTTTCCTTCTTTCTTCTCTCTCTTTTATTCGGATTGAGGCTTTTCGACTCGCCCGGATCGCTCCCGCTAAACGGACTTGCCCCGCGTCCCAAACGGACTCTGCTCGTTCTGACCGCGCTCTGGCTTGCCTCCGTCATCGGATTGTTCGCGGTCACCCCGCTCCTCCACGCGTGGATCGAGGGCCTCGTCCGCGCCGCGGCCGCAGGGGAGGACAACCTCATCGCCCGCGTCGCCTCCGACATTCACACAGCCGACCCTGAAATCTACATCAAGAAATTCTTCGTCCTGTTCATTCAAGCCCGCGCCGCCCTCTTTCTTCTTTCTTCTTTCGTCATCGCTATTTACTATCACAAAAACAGACTGCTCATCCCCGTCTTGCGAATCCTGCCATCCGCCACCCTGCTCGGTATCACCATCTGCATCCGCGTGCTCGGTCCGCTCGCGGGATTACTAATTACGATTTACGCATTACGCACAAGAGGGAAATCTTCCGTCCCGACGCTCGCCACTTATTTCCTCCTCGCCCTCGCCGCCATGTACGCGACCTGGCCGTATCTCTGGCCGAATCCAATCGGGCATTTTATCGAGAGCATCGTCGTGATGGCGAAGTATCCCTGGGGCGGACAGGTGCTCTTCGACAGCGTCGAATATGCCTCCACCGACATCCCGCGTTCGTACCTGCCCATCCTGCTGGGAATCCAATTGACGGAACCTGTCTGGGTTTTGTTCATCGCTGGTTTGGCGGCGGCCATCTTCGGTCCGCGCGAGAAGCGGGATTTGCTTGTCCTGACGATCATCTGGTTTGTCCTCCCGCTGATCGGATTCGTCGTCCTCCGCTCGCCGCTGTACGACAACTTCCGCCAGGTCTTCTTCATCCTGCCGCCTGTGTTCCTGATGGCGGGAGTCGTCTTCGAGAAGATCAAACGTCCTGTTTTGCAAATCGTCTTGATTGTTTTATGCGCGTTGCCTGGAATCGTTGACGGCGTCCGCCTGCATCCTTACGAATACATTTATTACAACCGCTTCGTTGGCGGTGTGCAAGGCGCATTCAGAAGGTTCGAGTTGGACTACTGGGGCACGTCGTACCGCGAGGCCGCGGACTGGCTGAACGCGCACGCGCCCGCGAAGGCAAACATCTGGGTGACTGGCCCCGCGCATTTACTCGGTATGTATCTGCGTGAGGATTTGAAGTTGTATTCCTCGTATGAGGCCGAGCGCGCCGAGCGTTACGATTACATCGTTTCGACCAGCAGATACAATCTTGATCTCGCTTCGTATCCCGATGCAAGTATCGTCCATGAGATCGCACGAGATGGCGCGGTATTGACGGTGATAAAGGAACCATAACAACCTGTCATTGCGAGCGAAGCGAAGCAATCCCAATCATTGCGGGGAGATTGCTTCGCCGCCTTGGTTTCGATACAGCCTTCGGCTTACTCAACCAGCGGCGGCTCGCAATGACGGGCGGCAAAGAAGGTATCCATGACCAACAAATTCTTAGAACTACTTTCCTCCCAAACCCTCCTCGCCGACGGCGCGATGGGGACGATGTTGCACGGACGCGGCATCGGCTTCGACAAATGTTTCGACGAGCTCAACCTCACCAACCCTGCGGCGGTCGCTGATATTCACCGCGAATACATCGAGGCAGGTGCTCAACTTATTATCACGAACACTTTTGGAAGCAACCGCTTCAAACTGGAAAAGCATGGACTGGAAAAGCACGTCGCGGAGATCAACCGCGCGGGCGTGGAGTTGGCGCGGCGGGCGGTGTCGGCGTCGTTCAAGGAGGTCCTCGTGGCAGGCGACGTCGGCCCCCTGGGCGTTCGCATCGCCCCGTACGGGCGCGTCCAACCTGACCTCGCGCGGGCCGCGTTCGCCGAGCAGATCGACGCGCTCTGCTCTGCGGGCGCGGACTTGATCGTGATCGAGACGATGACTGACCTGTACGAAATCAAAGAGGCGATCAAAGCCGCACGGGAAAATTGTTCGTTGCCTGTGGTCGCGTCGGTGACGTTTACGCGGGATGACCGAACGATTCTCGGAGATGACCCAACGAAGGTCGCGCGGATTTTAGATGAGGCGGGCGCGGACGTGATTGGGGTCAACTGTTCGGGTGGTCCCGCGCAGTTGTTGCGGATTTTGAAGGCGATGAGGAACGCAATTGCAACGTCGGAGACGTTGCACTCCGCGCCTTACTTCTGGGTGAAGCCGAACGCGGGATGGCCTGAGCAGGTGGGCGGGCGAATCATGTATCCCGCCGACCCTGAGTATTTTGGCGAGTATGCGCTGTCGTTCCGCGAGGCGGGGGCGAACGTGGTCGGTGGGTGCTGTGGGACGACGCCCGCGCACATTGCGTCCATGCGGAGGGCATTGGCTTCGGCGGGCGCGCCCGCTCCGTTGACGGTGACCCCGCTCCCTGTCGAGGAAGAAGCGATGGAGGGTGCGTTGCCTCCGTCGGAGTTGGCGCAAAAACTCGCGGCGGGGAAATTCGTCATCTCCATCGAAATGGATCCGCCGCGTGGACTGTCGACTCACAAGTTGATCGCGGGCGCGTCGCTGTTACATGACGCGGGCGCGGACGTCATCAACGTGGCGGACAGCCCGATGGCGCGCATGAGGATGTCGGCGTGGGCGGTGTGCGATGTGGTGCAGAGATTGGGAATCGAAACCACTTTGCATTTTCCGACGCGCGGGCGAAACCTGTTGCGCGTGCAGGGCGACCTGCTGGCCGCGCACGCGTTGGGGATCAGAAATATTTTTGTGGTGATGGGCGACCCGACCGCGATCGGCGATTACCCCGAAGCGATGGACAATTACGATTTGGTGCCGTCGGGTTTGATCAAGTTGATCAAGCAGGGATTCAACGCGGGCGTGGATCATTCTGGCACGTCCATTGGACAGCCGACGAATTTCTTTGTAGGCGCGGCGCTGAATTTGTGTCCGCCCGATTTGGCGAACGAGTTCAAGAATTTGAGGCGCAAGGTGAAAGCGGGTACGGATTATTTCCTGACGCAGCCGATTTACCGCGCGGAGGACGGCGAGGGATTTTTGGCAAAGTATGAATTACAGCACGGCGCGTTGAACCGTCCTGTGCTGGTGGGAATCCTGCCGCTGGTGAGCGCCAAGCACGCCAACTTTTTGAATCACGAGGTGCCTGGGATTTCGATCCCCGAGGAGGCGATTGCGCGCATGGAGGCCGCGGGCGAGGACGCGGCAAAGGTGGGCGTGGAGTTGGCGGTGGAGTTGATTCAGCAGGTCAAGCCGTGGGCGCAGGGGGTGTACATTATGCCGCAGTTCCATCGGTATGATTTGGTAGCGGAGATCATCGAGGCGGTCAGAGGTTGAAAGAATGAAGGTTTGTCCTGAGTCTTTAATATTTATTATCTTCTTCCAAAAACTGCTTCTTTGAACTCCTCCTGCAATGCCCCATCGCGTGAACGTTTTGCATTATCTATACAAACTCTTGCTACTTCTCGGATTCTTTCTTCTGCATGGAACAAAAAAGGTTCAAAGTTCTTCATCCATTCGTCCCACATAGCAGATTCATTGCCTGACCAAGAGACAACTTTCATGTCTGCCCATCTTGTTGCGTGTGCAATTTCCTTTGCTGTGTATCCTGAGTTCATCGCCGCTATTACTTTAGCAACCCATGTATCAGTGGGTTTTCCACATAATGGAACCAAATGCAAATGTTTCATATCTTTGTTTGCGAGGAGTTCTTGATAAAGTTCAATACTTTCCCCAATTAATGGCGTTACTATTAAGTAATCATTTGAAAACGAAGACATTGTTCTTATTAATGATTTGCGTTCTTCAAAAGTTAATGAATTTGCAGCAGTCCCAAATGCTCTTTCCAACCCGTACCCCGCGAAGCGATTATTGTCTCTTGTATTTTGAATTCGTGCAGACAGCCAAGCCGAAGCCAAAGCGGGACGTTTGACAAAAATTTCTCCCAGCAAATAATCATCTTGAAGAAAATTCACTACTAGGGTCTTATGCTAGTTGACAAAAAGTCCTCGAGCGTGGTATTGGAGTTTCTGCTGAAAGAAACCAAACACGCAGGAGGACACTCCAATGATAAACGACTTCAACGATTTTTGTACCTGGATGTACGT
>JBFMCC010000048.1:0-36874 GCA_040754535.1 Chloroflexota bacterium | reverse complement strand
CCAATTCGCCGTTGATTAACCGCAACAGCGATTTGCGATGCAGTCCCGTCACGGTTTGCATTTCATCCAACAGGCGGCCGCGTTCGCTTTTCCGTTTGGCTTGCCAATAGCGACTTCTCATCTTGTGTAGGTATTTTCGGCGTTCTTCCACGTTCATGGGGTCGGTTTCGGCCATCGTTTCCTCGGTAACTTTATCATTTGAACGAACGATGGTACTTCGGTAACATTTTATTTGACAGAACGCGGCCCATTGACTCATTCCCCTTCGCGTGTTATCCTACAGGCCAAGGTTACCAGTAAGTTCGCTTTGGAAGGAAGAAGACCAGGTCGGCTCATGGGTACAACCCGTGGGCCGTTTTGTTTTCTTGATCGTTCCGATGCAACAAACCAGGTACCACCCAATTCTTTTGCCATAAGGAGGCAAATAAAATGTCGGAACGTATTCAAGGTACGGTCAAGTGGTTCAACGGGAGCAAGGGCTACGGCTTCCTCGCCCGCGAGAGCGGCGCGGACGTCTTCGTCCACTTCTCGGCCATCCAGGGCGAGGGCTTCAAGAACCTCGAAGAGGGCCAGAAGGTCGAGTTCTCGGTCGAACAGGGTCCCAAGGGCCCGCAGGCCAGCAACGTCATCGTTGTCGCCTGATTGACCTCCGTCTGACAAAAAATCCCCGGGATGAAAGTCCCGGGGATTTTTGATCTGGCATGTTCGCGGCTGCAGTACCCGGCCGCTCGAATTTCAAAATCTGCGAATCGGCTCGGCCTTTTTCCTCTGGATCATTACCCAGACGGCCCATATTGCGATGCCCAGAAACAGGGGCGCCAGGAGACATCTCAATGCGTTACTCACTACGGCGATCCTGGTGGCGTTGACGGATTTCCACAGAATTTGCCCGTTGTCGTGAAGTTGTACGACCGTGATCTCCGCCTCGCCCCCATCAGGGCAACTTCCGAACATTCTGTAATCCCTTGTCCCGGCCATCGAAGCGGGGATCCCGAAAATATCCCGCAGGCTGGTCGTGCATTCTTCATCGGCGGCGGGGATGTCGCTTGTAAAGTCGCCCGCCAGGCAGGAAGTCCTTTCCCCGGTATCGCAACAGCGGTACGGGGCGCGCGTATCCGTTTCTACAAATACCACAGCCTCCGCGCAACTGACCCTTTCCCCGCTGTCTGGTTCCGTGTAACCGATGACGTTTGGCGTATCCGCCATGAAGTAGCGAATGGAATTGATGGTCCCCGGCGTCTCGCCGAATTGCTTCCAGCCCGCCAGCCGGTAGTTGAGTTTGAAAATATCAACGGAATAGAGCAGGATCACCGCGATGACACAGACGAGGGCAACAAGCATATTCTTGCTTTTGTAGAATTCTTTATTCATCGGACATTCCTTTGTTGGAAGGATTATAACGCCGGAACAAAAAATGGACCTCTTGCGGGAGGTCCACTTTTTGTTCCGCGCACGCAAAGGTTGTCAACGCGGACTGCAAAATCTCCAGATTTTGCCCGAAGACTGGAGGCTTCGGACTCCGTTCCCTGAATGGTTTGCGTGCACATCCAGTTCCCTTGTCACCCGGCATTACCCATACCTGGTCATGAACCTTTCCATGCGATGCAGGGCCTCTTCTATCTTACTGTATTCCGTGGCGTAACAGGCGCGGACGAAGCCGTCTCCGCCGGGACCGAAGGCGTTGCCCGGCACGACGGCCACGCCCTCCTCGCGCAGTAACTTCTCGGCGAAAGTCTCGTCGTCCATGCCGGAGGCGCGGATGTTGGGGAACGCGTAGAACGCGCCGCGCGGCTCGAAGGTCGAGAGGCCGAGGCGGTTGAGTCCCGCCACGAGCAGTTTGCGGCGGCGGTTGTATTCGTCCAGCATTTCCTTCACGTACGGCTCGCCGCTCTTCAGGGCTTCGAGCGCGGCATCCTGCGCCGTGGTCGGCGCGGACATGATGGTGTACTGGTGGACGCGCACCAGCCCCTGGATGATGTCGGCCGGCCCGCAGGCATAACCGATGCGCCAGCCCGTCATGGCGTAATCCTTCGAGAAGCCGCCCAGCAGGATGGTGCGCCGCCGGATGCCTTCACCCAGCGAGGGGAAACAGACGTGCTGAAAGTCGTACACGAGGCGGTCGTAGATTTCGTCCGAGACCACCAGCAGGTTGTGCTCCTCGGCGATGCGGGCGATCTCGAGGATCACGTCGCGCGTGGCGACCGCGCCGGTCGGGTTGGAGGGATAGCCGATAAATATCGCCCGGGTGCGCGGCGTGAGCGCCTTGCGGATGTCGTCCGGGTCCACCATGAATTGGTTCTCGACCCGCGCCGGGATCTCGACCGGGACGCCCCCCGCGAGGATCACCTCCGCCTGGTACGAGACGAAGCACGGCGTGGGGATGATGACCTCGTCGCCGGGGTCGAGGATGGCGGTAAAGGTCAGATACAGCGCTTCGGAGACGCCGACCGTGGCGATAATCTCATTCGTTGGGTCATACTTCACACCGTATAACTGGCGCAGGTGATCCGAGACGGCCTGGCGCAGTTCCAGTTTGCCCCAGTTCGAGGTGTAATGCGTCTCGCCGTTCTGCAGGGAACGGATGCCCGCCTCGAGGATCGGCTTCGGCGTGGTGAAATCGGGTTCGCCGATGCCGAGCGAAATCACATCCTTCATCGTTGCGGCGATGTCGAAGAATTTGCGGATGCCGCTGGGCTTCAGCCCGGCCACCCGTTTCGAGAGTCGTTGAACGTCCGTCACTTCCTGCATGAAGCCTCCTTGGATTCAGATGGGTTGGATGTGCCATTCGTCGGGGATTTCCCGGTAAGTGAGTTCGAAAGCCTGTCCGTCGGCGGTCTTCACGCGAAAGCCCTTTTCGCCCGGGCCGCGCCACCGCGCCAGGATTTCCGCAATCTCCAGCCGCCGTCCCTGCCAGACCAGCGCCAGGGGACGGTCTGCAAAATCGCTGTCCGAGCGGCATTCGACGGTGTCCATATTCTAGCAACTCAGAAGAAAAAAGGGTAGGACAGGATGTCACTACCCCAGGGTGACAGAACTATTGTCGCCCACGTTCAACTGCATGGCCTCCCCGGCGCCTCGTCCCCGGACCCTGGCCTGCCTGCCGATTAAAGAGCGCGTCAACGCCGCGTCCTGAATCTCGCAGCCCGCCTCGACGATGCTCTCGACGATGCGGCTGTTGGCGATGCGGCATCCCGCGCCGATGGAAACGTACGGGCCGATGGTCGAATCGTTGATTTCGGCGGAGGGATCAATGGCTGCAGGTTCGACGATTTTCACATTCTCACCTTTAAAGTTTTTGGCCTCCAAGCGGTTGTTCTTATGCAGTTTCTCCAGCAGGAGTTTGTTCGTATCCAATGTGGCTTCGATCGTACCGGTATCCAGCCAGGTGCTGATCTTTTTCACGCGCACTTTGGCGCCGCCTTCGATCATCAGCGAGACCGTATCCGCCAGGAAATACTCGCCCTTGAGTGTCAGGCCGCGGCGCATTTGTTCGTCAATTGCGCTTAAGAGTTTCTCAGCGCTTTGGAAGTAATAACACCCGACCAGCACAAGGTTGTTCTCCAGCGACTGCGGCTTCTCGATGAGGTGCGTCACCCAGCCGTCCGCGCCCACCTCGGCCACGCCGAAGCGGCGCGGGTCCTCGACCGGCATCACCCAGGCCACGCCGTCGGCGGCCTCGCTGGCGAGAAATGAAAAGTCGGTCTCCATGAGCGTGTCCGAAAAACACACGATCATCGGGCCGCGCAGGTGTTCGCGCGCCAGCCACAGCGCGTGCGACTGTCCCTTCATCTCATGCTGTACCACGAAATGCGTGTTGAACTGTGGATAATGCTCTTTGATGAACGGCGGGATATGCATCTCACCCAGGTACGGTCCGAGGATAAAGACGTATTCCACATTCTGCGGGTCGGGCAGGGACTTGAACATGTCCAGCAGGTGCTCGAGCGAGGTCTTGCCCGCCACACTGACCAGCGGCTTGGGCTTGCTCCACGTATGCGGACGCATGCGCGTGGCCCAGCCTGCCATCGGGATGACGATCTTGAGAGTTTCAGTCAAGGTGATTCTCCGAAGGGAGGGGATGCAGGGTTATTTTACCAATGAAAGGACGATAGACAACGTATCACAGATGGCGAATTGTCGTCCGTCGTCTGTGGTCTGCTCTCCGTCAGGAATGTCCCAATACGGGATGCGGCTGGTACGGTTCTTCGAGCCGCCTGCATTCCTCTTCGCTTAGTTTGATTTCCAGCGCGGCGATGGCCTGGTCGAGGTGCTCCATCTTCGTCGCGCCGATGATGGGGGAGGTGATGTGCGGCTTGTTCAACAGCCAGGCCAATGCGATCTGCGAACCTGTCACGCCGCGCGCCTTTGCCGCCTCTGAAACTCGTTCTGCCACGGCGAAGTCGCCCTCGCGGAAGTACAGGCTGTCGGCGAACGGATCGTTTTTCGCGCGCACGGTCCCGCCTCCGCCGCCGCGCTTGCGGTCCCCGGCGAAGAAGCCGCGCGCCATCGGGCTCCATGGAATGAGGCCGAGTCCCTGATCGAGGCACAGGGGAATCATTTCGCGTTCCTCCTCGCGATAGGCGAGGTTGTAATGGTTTTGCATTGAGACGAAGCGCGCGTAGCCGCGCGCATCGGATACCGCCAGGGCCTTCATCAACTGCCACGCGAACATGGACGATGCGCCGATGTAACGTGCCTTGCCGGCGCGCACCACGTCGTTCAGCGCGTCGAGGGTCTCTTCGATGGGCGCGGAATAGTCCCAGCGGTGGATCTGATATAGATCCACATAATCCATTTGCAGCCGTTTCAGTGATTTGTCAATCGAGTCCATGATGTGTTTTCGCGAAAGGCCGCGGTCGTTGGGGTCGTCGCTCATCTGCTGATAGACCTTGGTGGCGACCACCACGTTCTCGCGTTTCACTCCAAAGTGCTTGAGCAGATTGCCTGTGATCCGTTCGCTTTCGCCCAGCGAGTATACGTCTGCGGTGTCGAAGAAGTTAATGCCCGCCTCCAGCGCGCGCTGGACGAAGGGCAGCGCCTCCTTTTCCTCCAGCACCCACTCGCGCCATTTCCTGTCGCCGTAACTCATCATGCCCAGGCACAGGCGCGAGACCTTCAAACCAGATTTTCCAAGATTGACGTATTGCATTGCTGCTCCTGTTGGATGGATGCTTTGAAACTTGTAAGTGCGGCTACCAGCGCCCAAAAGCGGACACGGCCCGACCGGAGGCGAATTCTTCGATACGTCGGCGGTGGCTGGGATGCGTTTCGCCGGGGAGCGATTCCATCGGGAAGAATTTTACTTCGGCGATCTCGTGATCGTGATGGCTGCCGAGTTGGAAGTCCCTGCAAAGAAAGACCGCGTTGTGATCGTTCTTGAATTCCTCGAAATAGGAATATATCCCCAGCAGGCTGACCTCGCCCAGGACGGCGCCGGTCTCCTCGCGGACCTCGCGGCGGGCGGCGTCTTCGACGGTTTCGCCGCGCTTGAGTCCGCCGCCGGGCAGATACCAGCCTCCGACGTAGGTATGACGGACGAGAAGCACCTGTCCATCTCTGACCAGCATGACGCGCACGCCCACCGTCACGGGACGGACGATGAAAACGTACAGGCGAAAGGCAAGGTAGAGCAACCGCGTGAACATTTTACAGAATGGTGAGGTTGGCAAGCGAGGCGGCCAGCCGCTTGACGCCGACGGATTCAAAGACGACATCCACGATCTCGTCGTCATCTTGGATTTTGCTGTCGAGCACGATGCCGTCGCCCCACATGGGATGCTGGACGCGCGTCCCGGCGCGGAATTTGGCCTCCCTCATTCCTGCGCCCCTCTCCCCATGGGAGAGGGGATGGGGGTGAGGGGAAGGAAGCGACCACGCCGTCTCCGCGGGCGCGCGGCCCTTGAATCTGCGTCCCGTGCGCGATTGACCGGCCAGCAAGTCGGCAGGCAGGTCATCGAGGAAGCGCGAGGGGAAGGTCTCCTCGGCGTAGCCGCGCCCGCCGCGCTGGACGGAACGGATGAGGTAGAGGCGGTCCTTGGCGCGTGTGATGCCGACGTAGAAGAGTCGGCGTTCCTCTTCCATTTCCTCGGGCTCGTCGAACGAACGGCTGTGAGGCAGAATGCCGTCATCGAGGCCGACGATGAAGACCGCGCCAAACTCGAGTCCCTTGGCCGCGTGCAGAGTGAGCAGGGTGGGGGCGTTGACGGATTCAGTCATGGTGTCCTGGTCGGAGACGAGCGCCACGTTTTCGAGAAATTCGTCCATCGTGCGCGTGGCGTATTCGAGCGTCAGGCGGCGCAGTTCCTGCACGTTCTCCCAGCGGTCTTCGCCCTCCTCGGATTCGTCGTCAATGTAGGCCTTGTAATTGATGTCGGCCGCGATGCGGTCGAAGAGTTCGGTGACGGTGAGCGCGGGCGCGGCGGCGCGCCAGTTGGCGAGACTCGCGCCGAAGTCCGCGAGGGGAATCGCCGCGCGTCCGCTGAACGAGGCCCAGAACTGAGAGTCCGATCCGCGCGCCAGGTCAACCAGCACCGCGCCGGGGCTGACCCCGGCCTGCCGCGCCACGAGGTGCAGGGTCGTCAGCGTTTTGTCGCCGATGCCGCGCGGCGGGACGTTGATGACGCGGTCGAGGCTGGCCTCGTCGGCGGGGTTGTGGACGAGGCGCAGGAAGGCGATCATGTCCTTGACCTCGCGGCGGCCATAGAATCTCTGTGCGCCGACCAGCCGATAGGGCAGGCGGTTTTGCAGGAAGGCCTCTTCGAGCAGGCGGGATTGCGCGTTGGTGCGATACATCACGGCGCATTCGCCCGGCTCGAACTGTTTGCCCGCGACGAGTTGGGCGATGGTATCAACGACGAAGGCGGCTTCGGCGTAATCGTCGGGCGCTTCGTAGAAAAATACTTTTTCGCCCGTGCCGCGCTCGGTAAAGAGATGTTTCTTACGGCGATGCTGGGATCGGTCAATCACCGACATGGCCGCGTCGAGGATGTTCTGCCGCGAGCGATAGTTCTGTTCGAGCAGGATCACCTGCGCCTCGGGATAGTCCTGCTCGAAGCGCTGCACATTGCGATAGTCCGCGCCGCGCCAGCGATAGATTGATTGGTCCGGGTCACCCACCACGAAGATATTCTTGTGCGCCGAGGCCAGGTGCTTCAACAAAGTGTATTGCGCGATGTTCGTATCCTGGAATTCGTCCACCAGCACGTGATGGAACCGCTGGGCGTACTTCTCGCGCACATCGGGATTGTCTTCCAGCAGACGCGCAGTCCACAGGAGCAGATCGTCGAAGTCCACAGCGTTGGAGGCCAGCAATCGTTTTTGATAAAGGTCGTACACACGCTTGACTACTTCGTCGCGGTAGGTACTGATCGGATAATCCTCCGCGCCGATCAGGTCATTCTTGGCCTTCGAGATGGCCGCGTGTACGCTGGCTGGCCGATACAATTTTTCGTTAAGGTTGAGTTCGCGAATGGCACCCTTGACGACGCGTTCCTGGTCGTCCGAATCAAAAATCACAAAATTGGACTCGAATGGCAGGCAGTCTGCCTCGCGGCGCAAAATCCGCGCGCAAATGGCGTGGAAAGTGCCGAGCATCATGCCCTGCGTGGGCAGGTCCCTGAGCAGGGCGGCCACGCGCGATTCCATTTCGCGCGCGGCCTTGTTGGTGAAGGTCACCGCCAGGATCTGGTACGGGCGGACTCCCTCTTCCGCGATGAGATACGCGATGCGCTGGGTGAGCACCCGCGTCTTGCCGGACCCGGGTCCGGCAAGCACCAAAACGGGCCCATTCCCGGCGGTGACGGCGCGCCGTTGCTGGGGATTGAGTCTTTCGAGAAAATCCATGACTGGTCTAAGAAGCCCGTTTTCTTCAAGAAAACGGGCTTCTTGCAGAGGCGCTTATTTCAATTCCGATGTGCAGTTCGGACAGCGAGTGGCCTTGATCGAGATCGTCGTGAAGCAGTGCGGACATTCCTTGGTCGTCGGCGCGGCGGCGGGAGCGGGTTTCTTCATCGAGTTGGCGGCCCGGACGATCATAAAGATGACAAAAGCGATGACGAGGAAATCAATGACCGTCTGCACGAACGCGCCCCATTTAACAGACGCGCTCCCCACGGTCCAGGCCAGTTCCGAGAAATTGACCTTTCCCATGACCAGGCCGATCAGCGGCATGATGATATCGTTCACCAGCGAACCGACGATCTTGCCGAACGCGCCGCCGATGATGACCGCCACGGCCAGATCCAGCACGTTGCCGCGCATGACGAACTCTCTGAATTGCTTGAACATTTCCTGCCTCCTTGACCGGATGTGTTTGTGAACCTATTCTACATTTGGCCGGATAGCCTGTCAACGAATAGGCGGGGGCGGGCTTATTCATTAACATTTCGTCTAGACATCCCCCTCTAAAGTGTTGTATAATCCAATCCTCAAGTACTATTTCAAATCCATTCTGTAAGGGTGTTTTCTTCCCTACGACTGCCCACTAATTGCCCTACGAGCCTCCTGCTGTTGACGACCTTATAGAATGGAGTATAATTTCATCAACGCGCTTCTCGCGCGCGTTGTTTCGTACCATTCCACTGCAGCAAAGGAATACGCGGATGCCGGACCTTTTACTCGACGTACAAGGACTAGAGACAGCATTCAATACACCCGACGGTGTTGTCCATGCAGTCAACGGAGTTTCATTCGATTTGAAGGAAGGTGAAACCCTGGGGGTGGTCGGTGAAAGCGGGTGCGGCAAGAGTGTGACCATGCTGTCCGTGCTTGGACTTATTCCCTCGCCGCCCGGAAAAGTAACAGCGGGGAAAGCGGTTTTCAACGGGCGCGATCTTCTCCAAATGTCGAATGAAGAAATCAGGCATGTGCGCGGCGCGCAGATGAGCATGATCTTCCAGGATCCGATGACGTCGTTGAATCCCGTGTTGACCATCGGCCGCCAGCTCGAAGAGCCGTTGATGCTGCACATCGGCATGACCAAGAAACAGGCTAGCGACCGCGCCGCGGAACTGCTTTCGATGGTGGGTATCCCCAACTCTAGAGAACGCCTGAAGGACTATCCGCATCAGTACTCCGGCGGGATGCGCCAGCGCGTGATGATCGCCATGGCGCTTTCATGCAGTCCGCAGATCCTGATCGCGGACGAGCCCACCACGGCGCTGGATGTGACCATCCAGGCCCAGATCACCGACCTGGTAAAACGCCTGCGCGACGAACTGGGCATGGCCATCATCTGGATCACGCACGACCTGGGCGTGGTGGCCGGGCTTGCCCAGCGTGTCCTCGTCATGTACGGCGGTTACATCATCGAAGAAGCCCCGGTCAAGACCCTGTACTCCAATCCAACCCATCCTTACACCCTGGGACTGCTTGGCAGTCTGCCCCGTGTGGACGAAAAGGAACGTACCAGGTTGTATTCCATCGAGGGCCTGCCCCCGGTGCTGTATCAGAAGCCGAATGCCTGCCCGTTTGCCCCGCGCTGCCGCTGGGCCATGGAGCGATGCTGGAAGGAAAATCCCCGGCTGGAACCTGTTTCACCGGAACACCGCGTTGCCTGCTGGGTGGATACCAAAACCGGGAGTGCCCGCTCATGACCGCCAACACCAACAACGTCCTCCTGCATGTTGATAATCTGGTAATGCATTTTCCAATCTATCGCGGCGTGTTCCAGCGCCAGGTGGGCGCGGTGCGCGCGGTGGACGGGGTCAGTTTCGATGTCAAGCGCGGCGAGACGCTCGGCCTGGTGGGAGAATCCGGGTGCGGTAAAACCACCGCCGGGCGCACCATCCTGCAACTTTATAAGCCGACCGACGGCAAGGTGGAATTCGACGGCGTGAATTTGGTCCAATTGAAAGGCGAGCAGATGCGGCAGATGCGCCGCAAGATGCAGATGATCTTCCAGGATCCGTATGCCAGCCTGAACCCGCGCATGACCGTCGGCCAGTTGGTCGGTGAGCCGCTGGCAGTGCACAGTGTGGCCACCGGCGAGGAGATCCAGAAACGCGTCGAACAGTTGCTGGAACTGGTAAAGCTCAACCCGGCCTTCGCCAGCCGTTATCCGCACGAATTCTCCGGCGGACAGCGCCAGCGCATCGGTGTGGCGCGCGCCCTGGCATTAAATCCATCGTTCATCATTTGTGACGAGCCGATCTCGGCCCTCGATGTTTCCATCCAGGCGCAGGTGGTCAACCTGCTCGAGGAACTGCAGGAACAGTTCAACCTGACCTACCTGTTCATCGCCCACGACCTTTCGATGGTGCGCCACATCAGCGACCGCGTGGCGGTGATGTACCTGGGCGTGATCGTGGAATTAACCGACCGTGACGAACTGTACGCCAATCCCCTGCACCCGTACACACAGGCCCTGCTTTCTGCGGTTCCCATCCCGGACCCGGTGGCGGACGCAAAGAGAAAACGCATCATCCTCGAAGGGGATGTCCCCTCGCCGGCCAACCCGCCCTCGGGCTGCCGCTTCCGTACGCGCTGTCCCATCGCCGAAGCCCGCTGCGCCGAGACGCGCCCCGATTTCCGCGAGGTAAGACCAGGTCACTTCGTGGCCTGCCATCTGGTAAATTGAAATTCGAAAGGAGGTGATTCCCGTCGCCTGACTCACGAACCATCCACTCGAACTGTAAGAGAGTTACCCAAAACCTTTCACAATACGTGAGGAGAAGAACATGCGTAAACTGTTTGCTTTACTGAGCCTGCTGGTCGTTGCCAGCATGATGCTTTCGGCCTGCGGCCCGACCGCGACCGAGCCTGCGGCTCCCGAACCCGGCGCTCCCGAAGCGACCGCGGCTCCCGAAGAGCCCATGGGCGCTCCCACCTCCCCGGATCCGACAACCTTCGTCCAGGCTGTCATCGGTGAGCCCGAGACCCTGGATCCCGCCCTGGCCTACGAAACCGCCGGCGGCGAGATCATCCAGAACGTCTACGAGACCCTAGTCTTCTACGATGGCGAAGCCACGGACAAATTCGTCCCGATGCTGGCCGAATCGTGGGAAGTCTCCGATGACGGCTCCGTCTACACCTTCCACATCCGCTCCGGCGTGAAATTCCACGACGGCGCCGACCTGACCGCCTCGGATGTCGCGTATTCGTTCCAGCGCGGCCTGCTCTTCGGCGGTTACAGCGGCCCGCAGTGGCTGCTGGCCGAGCCGTTCTTCGGCATCGGCGTTGACGACATCTCCATCGTCGTGGACGGCGAAGGCGCCTGCGCGGACGACCGCGAATGCTTGAGCGCCCTGCCCGCCGAGGACCTGCTGGCCGCCTGCGAGAAGGTGACGGGTGCGATCGTGGCCGACGATGCCGCTGGCACCGTGACCATGACTCTGGCTCAGGCCTGGGGCCCGTTCCTCGCCACCATCGCCCAGACCTGGGGCTCCGCCATGGACAAGGACTGGGTTGTGGCTAACGGCGGCTGGGATGGCGATTGCGCCACCTGGCAGAACTTCTACGCCGAGCCCTCCGAGAGCGATCCCTTCACCACCATCATGAACGGCACCGGCCCCTTCATGCTCGATCACTGGACCCAGGGTGAGGAACTCGTCCTCGTCCGCAACGACAACTACTGGCGCGAACCCGCCAAGCTCGAGCGCGTCGTCACCAAGTCTGTGGACGAGTGGGGCACCCGCTTCGCCATGCTGCAGGCCGGCGATGCCGACTACGCTGACGTTCCTTCCGAGAACCGCTCGCAGATGGACGCCCTCGTCGGCTCCATGCGTGTCTTCGATCTGGCCGCGGGTTCCTATGCAGAGGATGTGGAAGTCTGCGCGTACGATGCGTCCGCTCAGGGCCAGGCCAAGTTCACCGCCTGCGCCGCGGGCGAGACCGGCACCGGCGGCCCCTTCCGCCTGTACATTGGACGCCCGTCCATCGTCAGCCAGGACCTGTTCATGACCTTCAACATCGCCGAATCCTCCAACTACGTTGGCTCCGGCACGTTGGATGGCAACGGCATCCCGCTGGACTTCTTCTCGGATATCCACATCCGCAAGGCCTTCGCCTACTGCTTCGATTGGGATGTCTATATCAGCGACGTGTTCGAGGGTGAAGCCGTTCAGCAGCCCGTGCTGGCCCGCCAGGGCATGCCCGGCTATGAGGGCGATGCCCCGGTCTACACCTACGACGCCGCCCAATGCGAGGCCGAATTCAAGGCCGCCGACCTGGATAAGGACGGCATCGCGGCTGGCGACGATCCCGAAGGCGATGTCTGGACCACCGGCTTCCGCCTGCAGGCTCTCTACAACCAGGGCAACACCTCCCGCCAGGTTGTGTCCGAGATCCTGTCCAGCAATATCGCTGCGGTCAACGAACTGTTCGTGATCGAGACCGTGGGCCTGCCGTGGCCGACCTTCCTGCGCACCCTGCGCGCTTCCGAGGCGCCGTACTTCGTCAGCGGCTGGCTGGAAGACATCCACGACCCGCACAACTGGTACCAGCCCTACATGCTGGGCACCTATGCGAGCCGCCAGAAACTGCCCGCCGACCTGAAGGCCCAGTTCTCCGACATCCTCGACCGCGGCGTCGCTGCGACCGACCCGGCCGAGCGCCAGACGATCTACGAGGAGGCCAACGCCCTGTACTATGAGCAGGTTCCGACCATCCTGCTCGCCACGGCTACCAGCCATGGCTTCGAACAGCGCTGGGTCAAAGGCTCGATCCTCAACCCGATCTTCCCCGGCTTCTACTTCTACACGATGTACGAAGAGTAGTCCGCCGCGAGGTTGATTGCTAGTTTTCCGGGGGCCCGTGGCCGGGCCCCCGGAATCCACCGTCTCGCCATGCGCAATGCGCCGGAGGAAACCTCCGACCCGTTGCGGATGACGAGTACGTCAAACCTGATCCGAGGTGCTTCATGCTTACGTATATTATTCGCCGTTTGTTGCTTGTGCCTCTCCTGCTCTTCGGTGTGACCATCCTGATCTTTGGAATGATGCAATTCCTGGATCCCGATGAGCGCGTGGCCTTGTATATCCGAGGCGATCCCAGGTCGGACGAGCAGGTAAATTCCTATATCAAAAAGTATTGCCTGGACTGTCCGATTCACGTGCAATACTTCAACTGGCTGGTCGGTAAAATTGATTCCGTGACCGGCGAGCGGGAAGGCGGAATCTTGTTCGGCGATTTCGGCTGGTCGAGGACCGGATCCCAGCCTGTTGCGGAAATGATCCAGGTGCGTTTTCCCAACACATTGGACCTGACCATCTGGGCGGTCGCGCCCGTCATCCTGGTGGGCATCTGGCTGGGGGTGCAGGCGGCGGTCCACCATAACGGCTTGATAGACCAGGCGGCGCGCGTGTTCAGTATTGTCGGCACTTCCTTCCCCACCTTTGTATTTGGTCTATTGATGCTGATGTTCTTCTACGCCAATTTGAGGTGGTTCCCGCCCGGCCGCCTGTCGGATTGGGCCAGCCAGATTGTGAGTTCCAACGAGTTCCATCACTATACCTCCCTGCTTACATTTGACTCGTTGCTCAATGGCCGCTTCGACATCTTCCTCGACGCCCTGCGCCACATGTTCCTGCCCATCCTGACCCTCTCCTACATCAGTTGGGCCACCTTCCTGCGGGTGACGCGCGGCTCGATGCTCGAAACCCTGCGCCAGGAATACGTCACGACCGCGCGCGCCAAAGGCCTGCCGGAAAAGGACGTGATCTACAAACACGCCCAGCCGAACGCCATGCTTCCGGTGGTGACGCTGGCCGGCTTCACCGTGGTCGGCCTGATGGGCGGCGTAATCATCACCGAGACGGTCTTCGACTATCCGGGCATTGGCTCTGCGGCCGCGCAGGCCTCAGCCCAGTTGGATGTGATCACCGTGCTTGGTTTTGCGCTTTTCAACGGTTTGATTCTCATCGTGGCGAATCTCGTGGTGGATATCCTTTACGCTGTTGTGGATCCGCGCGTGCGGCTCGCCTAGGAGGCACTCATGGCTCAAGCAGTTCCCTCTGGCAATAACGAACTTCTCGGCGAGATGGTGGCCATGCGCAAGATCGGCCGCCTGGAACGATTCCTGGGGCCGGATAACTATCGCCTCCTGCAGGGATTGATGAAGACCCCGGCTTCCATCACCGGCTTCGCGCTGATCGTCTTTTTTACCATCGTGGCGCTTGCCGCCCCGGTGCTGGCCCCGCCCGTCACGAGCGACCCGTATAAGATCCCGCGTGACGGCTTCAAGGCCGAGCCGAAACCCATTGGCGAGCCGTGGGATAAGAACGCCCCGGAGATCCCCTTTTGGTACAAGGCGCTGACCGGCAACGATACGTGGGTGCACCTTTTCGGCACTGCGCAGGGACAGTACGATATCTACTACGGCGTGATCTGGGGCACGCGCACGGCCTTCAAGACCGGCCTGATCGTCGTGTTCTCTACCGTGCTGATCGGCATTGTGGTCGGCTCGGTCTCCGCCTATTACGGCGGGATCGTGGATAATATCCTCATGCGCATTGTGGATATCCTCCTCATCCTGCCCAGCCTGATGGCCACCCTCATCCTCGCGGCGGTGCTTACACCCAAGATCGGACGCAGCGTCCTGCCGGTTATGATTTCGCTGATCGCCTTCGGCTGGCTGGGCTACGCGCGCATCATCCGCGGCGACATTCTCTCGGTCAAAGAGCGCGATTACGTCATGGCCGCCCGCGTGCTCGGCGTGAAAGACAGCCGCATCCTCTTCCGCCACATCATCCCCAACGCCATCTTCCCGACCCTGGTGCTGGCCTCGCTTGCCATCGGCGATGTGGTGCTCTCCTTTGCCGCGCTCTCCTTCCTCGGCATCGGCGTGGAGGTGGGCTATGCCGACTGGGGACAGGTGCTGGCCTTCGCCCGCAACTGGATCAGCAGCCTCAACACCTACTGGTACATCATCGTCTTCCCGGGTGTGACCCTCGTGCTGTTCGTCATGGGCTGGAACCTGCTGGGCGACGCCCTGCGCGATGTGCTCGACCCGCGCCTGCGCGGCAAGATATAGCACAAGTCTGTGCGTAACACCCTCAGCCTCCAATTCACTCTCCTGCCCTTTGGAATAGCCCTGCTTCTGGCAGGGCTATTCTTCGATGACGGCGCGGCCGCGCATGTCCTCCTCCAATCCGCCATGCCGACCCCCGACCGCCTCGCCGAGCCGACCCTGCCCGCCCCGCCCTCACAGGCCGATTACGGCGCGCAGGTGTACTGGCTCTCCTGCCTGCCCTGTCACGGCGACCAAGGCCAGGGCCTGACCGACGAATTCCGCGCCGCCTATCCGCCCGAGGAACAATATTGCTGGGAGCGCGGCTGTCACGGCGAGAATCCTTATGAGAGCGGCTTTACACTCCCCAAAACCATCCCTGCTGTGATCGGCCCCGAGGCCTTGAAAAAGTTCGCCGACGCGGCGCAGCTGAAAGCCTACATCCGCGCCGCCATGCCGTTCTGGGACCCCGGCAGTCTCACGGACGACGAGGCCTGGAAAGTGACCGCCTTCCTGCTCCGCCAGAACAGATTGTGGAACGCGTCCGTCGACCTGAACGAAACCAACGCGGCACAGGTTATAATTCCCGGCGCTCAAGCGACTCCCGCTTCGACGCAGGAAGATGTCGTACGCGAGACACAGTACCCGACCGTGCTGGCTGTAATCGTTTTGGTCGTCCTCGTCCCAGCCGCGCTGATTCTGCTTCTGCGCCGCGGCAAATCCTGACCAAGGGGCTTCCCATGTTATCAATGACTGTCAAAAGGACCCTTTTCTTTTTTCTGCTGGCCGCGTTCCTGCTTTCCGCCTGCGGCGCGCGGACGGACACCGCGCCCACCTCGACCGTGGAGCCCGGCCTGCCGACCCCGGCCTACACATCCACCCCGCTCCCGCCGCGCGAGTTGACCGTCTGCCTCGGCGAACAGCCCGACACGCTCTATCCCTTCGGCCTGCCTAACGCGGCCGCGCGTTCCGTGCTAGCCGCCATCTACGACGGGCCGATGGACCTGTTGAATTACGAGTATTACCCGGTCATCCTCGAGACGCTTCCCAGCCTGAGCGCGGGCGACGCCGAGATCGCGCGGGTCACGGTGCAGGAGGGGGACGAGGTGATAGACGCCTCGGGGAATCTCGTCGTCCTCGAACCGGGGACAGCCGTTCGTCCCGCCGGGTGCCGCACGGATAACTGCGTCGTCGTCTACGACGGGACCAATCCCGTCGCCATGGATCAGATGATCGTCAATTTCACCCTCCTGCCCGGCCTGGCCTGGTCCGACGGCGAGCCGCTCACCGCGGACGATTCGGTCTATGGTTTCGAGGTCGCCTCCGAAGCCGCCACGCCCGGCTCGAAGTTCCTGGTGGACCGCACGCAGACCTACGAGGCCACGGACGAACTGAGCACCCAGTGGTGGGGCAAACCCGGCTTCATCGACCCGGCCTATTTCACCAATTTCTGGATGCCCCTGCCGCGCCATCTGTGGGGCAATTTCTCGGCCGCCGAACTGCCCACGCTCGACATTTCCTCCCGCACGCCCACCGGCTGGGGCGCGTACGTGCTCGAATCCTGGAATGGCGACGAGTTGCTGCTCAAAAAGAACCCGTTCTACTTCCGCGCCGCCGAGGGACTGCCAAAGTTCGACGCCCTGCGCTTCCGCGTCGTCGGCGACCCGGATGCCGCCGTCAGCGACCTGATCGAAGGCGAATGCGACGTGCTCGATACCAGCATCCGCCTCGAAGGGCACGTGGGCCTGTTGCTCCAGATGAGGAACGCCAACCAGGCCCGCACCCTCTTCGGACAGACCCCCAACATCGAATGGCTGGCCTTCGGAATCACACCCGCCTCCTACGACGACGGCTACTCGCCCGCCGCCCCCTCCCGCGACCGCCCCGACATCTTCGGCGACGCGCGCGTGCGCCGCGCCTTTGCCCTGTGCCTCGACCGCCAGCAGGTGGTGGACACGGTTCTGTACGGTCTCTCGGTCATTCCCAATACGTACATGTCTCCCGACCATCCGCTGTATCTCGATAACCTGCCCGCGTACTCGTACGATGTGGCCGCGGGGAGCCGGTTACTGGAGCAGGCCGGGTGGCTCGACCACGATAGAAACCCCGCCACCCTGCGCGTAGCGCAGGGCATCCCGGACGTGCCGACCGGCACGCAACTCTCCGTCACTTACATCACCACCTCGGCCACCCAGCGCCGCCAGGTGGCCGAGATCCTGTCCGCCTCGCTGTCTCAGTGCGGCATAGGCGTCACGGTCGTCAACGCCAGCCAGGTGGATTTCTACGCCGAAGGCCCCATCGGTCCGCTGTTCGGCCGCCAGTTCGACCTCGCCGAATATGCCATGGCTGCCGCGTCCGCCGCGCCGCAGTGCGCCCGCTTTACCACCGTCGAGATCCCCGACGCGGGCAATAACTGGGTTGGCACAAACGTCGGCGGGTACGAGAACCTCGAATTCGACGACGCTTGTGAGACGGCCCGCCAGTCCCTGCCCGGCGATTCCGCGTACGTCAACTCATACAACGAGACGCAGACCATTTTTGCCGACGACCTGCCGGCCATTCCTCTCTACGTGCGCATCGAAGTGGGCGCGGCGCGGCCGGACCTGTGCGGATTCGACCTCGATCCGACCGCCGCCTCGGACCTGTGGAGCCTCGAATCTTTCGACGTTGGGCCTGCCTGCAGCCAATAGGCCGATTCTCCGCCCATGCCGTCTCGCGCCGCCTCCGTCGTCCTTGTCGCCGCGCTCCTGCTCGCCTCGTGCGGGCCGGGCGCGGCGACTTCCATTCCGCAGGAGACTCCCGTCCCCCCGGCGCAGACCACCGCGCCGCGCGCAGACACGATCCGTTTCGCCCTCGTCGGCGAAGTGCATTTGACGAACGTCTGGGCCTACTTCGATGAGGCCGGAGCCGAGTACAATAACCGCGCCGTGCAGGCCAACTTCTGGCCGAGCCTATATCGGCTGTCAATTCCCGGCGGCGAGTTCGAGTCATACCTCGCGGATGGGATGCCTCCTGCATTCGAAGAGGAAGGCGGTTTCTTCGCAGCGGATGTCGCACTCAAGCCCGGCCTGCTCTGGTCCGATGGGACTCCTTTGACAGCGGAGGATGTGGCCTTCACGGTCAACACCGCACTGGCCTTCGAACTCGGCCTCGACTGGCGCGCGGCGTACAACCCCGCCGTTCTTGACCGCGCCGAGGCTGTAGATGATCTGACCGTCAGGTTCTATTTCAAGTCCCGGCCAACGGTTGCAGACTGGCAATACGGCGCGTTGCAGGGACCGATTGTCAGCGCAGCCTACTGGGAGTCGAAGGTCGCCGCGCTGACGGGCCTGCTCCCCTCGCCCGAACTGGAGCAGTCCATCCTCGATTTGCAGGCCGAGGCGGAGACCGTTCAAACCAACCTCGATGAATTGACCGTTTCGCTGTCGCTGGTGGAACAGTCCAGCAAGGATTATGAAAAACTCAAGACCCAGGTGGACAAAAAACAAGCCGAACTCAACTATCTGAACAGCGAGATCGAGAGGCTCGGGTATGAAAGAGAGGCCATCCTCGTTGATGCGCGTACCGCCCTGTATGCCCTGGATTCCGAGGGCGAACCGACCTTCGGGCCGTACATGGCAGGTCCGCGCGAGGCGGGCGTTCTGGAGAATGTGATCAATCCGCAATATCCGTTTAACGCGCCGGCATTCGAGCGCGTTGTGTACGTTGCATTTCCAGAGGATGCCCTGACCGCTGAATCGCTGACCGGGAGCGAAGTAGATGTCCTCCTTGACCCTGCCGGGCTTTCCTCCGATTGGATTGCGCGGCTTTCAGAGGCGGGCTTTTCCATATCGAAACAACCCACTTCGAGCGCGCGCTTCCTGGTCTTGAATCCATCCAATCCACATCTTGCCGACAGGACATTTCGCAGGGCGCTGGGTTGTGTCGTCGAAAACACTTTCTTTCTGCTGGGAGTGGAGTTCGAGGATTTGCAATCGTTTGTCCTTCCCGATAACCTGTTCTGGAACAACGCGCAGGCAGTGAAGCCGTGCGCGGGTCTCGACCCGCAGGATAGTTTCGATCAAATCATAACGATTTTGAAGTCCGGCGGCTACGGCTGGGATAGGGAGCCCGTCACCGATGCAGCGCGTCCGGGATTGGCTGTGACCGGCGGCTCGTCCCTTAAGCTGCCGGACGGGGGAGTCTTTCCGCCCATCGGTCTTCTCGTTTCATCTTCCGATCCCAGGCAGGGAGAATTTGCGGAGGAGTTGGTCGAGCGGTTGCGCCTTCTGGGGCTGGACGTGGATTTGCAGGCGGCGACACCTCAGGAGGTCAACTACGCCGTTTACAGCAACGGCGACTATGATATGGTTATTCTCGGCTGGCGGTTGAGCGCGTACCCGGGCTATCTGTGCGAATGGTTCGAGGCGCCGAGTCCTTTTGCTTATAACGGAGACAGGCTCAAGTCGGCGTGCGAAGCGATGCGCGGGGCGGGCAATCTCGAAGTGGCGCGCGAGTCCGCGTTCGAGGTCCAGTCCGTTTTGGCGGACGACCTGCCGTTCGTCCCGTTGTATGCGGGGTTCCGTTATGAGGCATATCGCATGGATTACCCCTTCGATAGAGTCTTGAATGGGATTGTTGATCTCTATGGCGCGCCCTGGCTGGCGGCTGATTTGCCTTAGCATCTTGTAAAGGCTTGCCGGGTATTTCTTTGCTATAATCAGTTCATCTCTCTGAAGGAGAGCATCGTGGCTGACAAGAATACTCCCCTGCTCGAAATCAAGGACCTCAAGACGTACTTTTACACCGAGGACGGTGTGGTACGCGCCGTGGACGGGGTGAATTTCGAAGTCTATCCCGGCGAAGTGGTGGGACTGGTGGGCGAATCGGGGTGCGGCAAGAGCGTGACCTCGCTTTCCATCATGCGCCTGATCGCGCCGCCCGGCAAAGTGGACTCGGGGGAGATTCTGCTGGACGGCGTCGACCTGCTCGGCCTTTCCGAGAGGGAAATGACGGATGTGCGCGGCAACCGCATCTCGATGATCTTCCAACAGCCGCAGTCGGCGCTCAACCCGGTCTTTAAGGTCGGCGATCAGATCGCCGAGGTGTTGAACATCCATCAGTCCCTGGGAAAGGAAGCCGGGCACAAGCGCGCCATCGAAATGCTGAAGATGGTCGGCATTCCCGACGCCGAGCGCCGCGTGGAGGCCTATCCGCACGAACTTTCGGGCGGCATGGCCCAGCGCGTGATGATCGCCATGGCGCTGGCCTGCGTGCCCGAACTGTTGATCGCGGACGAGCCGACCACCGCGCTGGATGTGACTATCCAGGCGCAGATCCTCGACCTGATGCGCGACCTGCGCCGCACGATGGGTACCTCGGTCATTTTGATCACGCACGACCTGGGCGTGGTGGCCGAGATGTGCGAGCGCGTGGCCGTGATGTACGCGGGCGAGATCGTCGAGCAGACGGACGTGGACACGCTTTTCGCCCAGCCCCTGCACCCCTACACCCTCGGCCTGATCGGTTCGATCCCCGTGCTGGGCGAGATCAAGGAACGGCTGGACGTGATTCCCGGTTCGGTCCCCAACTTGGTGAACCTGCCGCCGGGCTGTCGTTTTGCCCCGCGCTGTCAGGCGCGTCTGAAGCACAACCTGACCGTCTGCACCGAGACCAAGCCCGACCTGATCGAGGCCGGTCCCGGCCACAGTGTGCGTTGCTGGCTGTATCAGAGCGCCGACGGACACACTGCCCCCCTGACCAAGACGAACTAGACCGGAGCGAGAATAATGACAGCAACCGCCGTTACAAGCAATACGAACGAGACTCTGGTCGAAGTCAAACACTTGGTGAAGTATTTCCCGGTGCGCGCCGGGTTATTGCAGCGCGTGGTCAATCACGTCAAGGCCGTGGACGACGTCAGTTTTGCCGTCCGCAAGGGCGAGACGCTCGGCCTGGTGGGCGAATCGGGATGCGGCAAGACGACCGTCGGGCGCACGATGCTGCGCCTCATCGAACCGACCTCCGGCGAGATCTCGTTCGATGGGCGGGACGTGCTGCAATTACGCGGGCGCGACCTCAAAGAGATCCGCCGCGACATGCAGATCATCTTCCAGGACCCGTACGCCTCGCTCGATCCGCGCGTGCCCATCGGCGAGTCGGTCATGGAGGGCTTGCACATCCACAGGGTGGGCTCCCCCAAAGAACGCTTCGAGCTGATGCTCGATACGCTCAAAAAAGTCGGGTTGGAAGATTACCACGCCCGCCGTTATCCGCACGAATTTTCGGGTGGACAACGCCAGCGCATCGGCATTGCCCGCGCCCTGGCCTTGCGGCCCAAGTTCATCGTCTGCGACGAACCGGTCTCCGCGCTGGACGTTTCGATCCAGTCGCAGGTGCTTAACATCCTGAAAGACCTGCAGGCCGAGTTCGGCCTGACCTATCTCTTCATCGCGCACAACCTCTCGGTCGTCGAACACGTTTCGGACCGCGTGGCGGTGATGTACCTCGGCAAAATGGTCGAACTGACCACGCGCGAAGACCTCTTCCGCAATCCCATGCATCCCTACACTCGCGCGTTGATGTCGGCGATCCCGGTCCCCAACCCTCGGCTCAAACGCGAGCGCACCATCCTTAAAGGTGACGTGCCCAGCCCGCTCAACCCGCCCAAAGGCTGCCGCTTCCACCCGCGCTGTCCCATCGCGGTGGAGCAATGCTCGCAGGAGGAACCCCGCTTCGAGGAGACCATGCCGAACCACTGGGTTGCCTGCTGGCTGGCAAAATAGATTTGCGGAGCGCATCCGTCTATGGCAAATGTTCCCACCATCCTTCTGGTTGACGATCAGCGCGACATCCTGCGCCTCCTGCATTCCACGCTCGACACGCTGGGCCACAAATTCCAGATCTTCGAGGCCCCGTCCGGCGAGGAGGCCCTGCTGGAGGCCTCGCGCCATAAGATAGACCTGCTTGTCTCGGATTACAAACTGCCCGGCATTACCGGCGTGGAGTTGATGCACAAGATTCGCGCCCGCCACAAGGACGTGAAGGTTGTCCTCGTCACGGCCGTGACCGACAAGCGGACGCGTGACGATATCCGCAATGCAGGGGCGGCCGCCATCTTCGACAAACCCATCCCGCTGGGTGATTTCCTGGACGTGGTCGAGCGTTCCCTGGGACTGGAACGCACCATCCTGCCGCCGGAGGCCTCGGAGACGCGGCACGCCACCCTCTCGGACCTGCTGGCGAAATTCCGCAAGGCGATCAAGGCGCAGGCCGTCTACCTGCTCAGCGACCGCGGACGCGTCCTCGAACGCGCCGGTGATCTCTACGACAGCAGTATGGAGGTCTCGCTCCTCTCGGCCGTCATGGCCATCTTCAGCGCCGGGCAGAAGGTCTCCAAGTTCATCCATCAGGATGGCCCCGACCATTACCACGTCTTTCGCGGCGGCGACCACGATCTGCTGTTGATCCCGGTCAATTCGCTGTACGGACTGCTGGTGGCCGGGGAGAAATTGACGACGCGCGATCACCTCCTGAAAGTGGTGGAGGCCGCCCTCGCCGCCCGCGCGGACATCGAGCGAGCGCTCAGGTCCCTGGGCGTTCCCACCGCCGCGGCCGAACCCTCCGAGGTCGAGAAGACAGTCGAGATTTCCGCCGCGGTCAACGTCCCCACCGCGGATATCGAGAACCTGCTCACGCAGGCGAAAAAGAAAAAGATCAAGCCCCAGGATGCGGATGCCTTTTGGTCCGAGGCGGTCGAAAAACACGGCAACCCGCCGCTCAACCCGGACGAGATCTCCTACGAGCAGGCCAAAAAATTGGGACTCGCCCCGGGCGACACACGGCCTGTGCGCAAGAAACCGTAACATTGTCCCGCCTCGCCCCCTGTGATACAATTCCGCCCGCACTGGGGCGTGGTGCAACGGCAGCACACCAGACTTTGGATCTGTGGATCTTGGTTCGAGTCCAGGCGCCCCAGCCTTTTTATGAATCCCGCGCAGGCGGGGCTTTTTCTCTCTAACAGGCTTTGCCCCGCCGAGGCGGAGAAAGCCTGTTTTTATTTATTTTCGCCCTCACCCTATCCCCTCTCCCAATGGGAGAGGGGGCAGGGGTGAGGGGTAGGAGCCGCACATGAAAGTAACCGCCATCCTCCTTGCCGCCGGGCAGGGGACTCGCATGAAGTCGGACCTGCCGAAGGTCCTGCATCCCATCGCGGGCAGGCCGATGATCTGGCATTCGCTGGAGGCCATCCGTCAAGCCACGACCGAGAAGCCGGTCGTTGTGATCGGCTACGCCGCGGAGAAAGTGACCGGGTTTCTCGGCGACTCCGCCCTGGTCGTGATCCAGGAGCCGCAACTCGGCACCGGCCACGCGGTGATGCAGGCTGAATCCGCATTGAAAGGTAAAACCGACCTGGTTTTGGTCTGTTACGCCGACATGCCATTGTTGCGCGGCGAGACGTTGAAGCGACTGGTCGAAACGCAGAAAGCCAACGAGGGGCCGATGTCCATGTTGACGGTGATCGCCGAAGACCCGCGCGGCTTTGGGCGCATCCTCCGCAACGCGCAGGGGACGGTGGAAGCCATCGTCGAGGAATACGTTGCCACGCCCGAACAACTCGCCATCCGCGAACTCAACGTCGGCGCGTACTGCTTCGACGCGGACTGGCTGTGGGGCGCGCTGGGGCGTATCGAAAAGAATCCGCGCAAGGGCGAGTATTACTTAACGGATACGGTCGAACTGGCGGCGAGGGCCGGTTTGACGGTGCGGGCCGCGGTCATGGAAGACGCGCTGGAGGCGATTGGGATCAATACGCGCGTCCACCTGTCCGAGGTCGAGGCGGAGATGCGGCGGCGAATCAACGAATCGCACATGCTCAACGGCGTGACGATGATGGACCCCGCGTCCGCGTATATCGAAGTCGGCGTGACGATTGGCAAAGATACGGTCATCCTGCCGAACACGTATTTGCAGGGCAGGACCGAAATCGGCGAAGGCAACGTCATTGGCCCGAACTCGATCATTCGGGATTCGAAAATCGGGAATCGGTGCAAAGTGCTGGCGTCGGTGATGGAGGGCGCGTGGCTCGAAGACGAGGTGGACATTGGCCCGTTCGCGCGCTTGCGGAAAGGCGCGCATCTGGGGAATCGCGTCCACATGGGGAACTTCGGGGAGGTGAAGGATTCGTATCTGCACGACGGCGTGAAGATGGGACATTTTTCTTACATCGGCAACGCCGTGATCGGCTCGGGTACGAACATCGGCGCGGGGACGATCACCTGCAATTACGACGGTGAGAAGAAACATCCCACCGAGATCGGCGAGAACGTATTCATCGGCTCGGACACGATGCTGGTGGCCCCGCTCAAGGTCGGCGACGGGGCGCGCACCGGCGCGGGCGCGGTGGTGACGAAGGACGTCCCCGCGGATACGCTCGTGGTGGGCATGCCCGCGCGGGCGATCAAGAAACTGGAACGAAAGTCAAAGAAAAAGTAACCACGGAGAACACAGAGGTCACGGAGAAGAAAAAGTCTCTGTGCACTCCGTGCACTCGGTGGTGAGAAAAGGTTCTCCATGACCATCACCAAAGAAGAACGCCAATCGCTGATCGCCCTCGCCAACGAAGCGCGGCGACGCGCCTACGCGCCATATTCCCACTATCCCGTCGGCGCGGCGCTGCGGACCAAAAGCGGCCGCATCTACACGGGAGTCAACATCGAGAACGCGGCGTATCCAACCACGGTCTGCGCCGAACGCGTGGCGGTATTCAAAGCGGTCTCAGAGGGTGAAACGGAATTCGAGGCCATCTCGGTCGTAACGGATAACGGCGGCTCGCCGTGCGGCTCCTGCCGCCAGGTGCTGGCCGAATTTGGCCTTGACACCATCGTGTTGATCGCAGACGGCGCGGGAAAATTACTGCACGAAATGACCGTGGCAGAACTCCTCCCCGAAACCTTCACGCCTGATCACCTTCCTCGCCGACCAGCCGACTAGCCGACTATCAGACTACATGCCCACCTTCCGTTCCTTCCGTGTCGAAGCCGTCGTCCTCCGTCACAGCGACTGGGGCGAGGCTGACCGCCTGCTCACGCTGTACACGCGTCAGCGCGGCAAGACGCGGGCGCTGGCCAAGGGCGCGCGCAAACTCACCTCGCGCAAGGCGGGACATCTCGAACCGTTCACCCACGTCACATTGCAACTGGCGAAAGGCCGCGACCTGCTCATCGTCACGCAGGCCGAAACAGTGGATGCGTATCAGACTCTGCGCGAAGACCTCGTTCTCACGGGCTACGCCTCCTACGTCATCGAACTGCTCGACCGCTTCACGTACGAGGAAGAGCAGGAACAACCCTCCCTCTTCCGTCTGCTGGCCGACACTCTCGCGCGCCTCGCCTCCAAATCCGACGCGTGGCTGGTCATCCGTTATTACGAGATGCGCCTGCTCGACTTCCTCGGCTTCCGTCCGCAACTGTTCGAGTGCGCCAACTGCGGACGCGAGATTCTGGCCGAGGACCAGTTCTTCTCGTTCAGTGCGGGCGGCGTCATCTGTCCGCGTTGCGGGCAGGGACTCCGCAATCCGCATCCCATCTCGGTGGACGCGCTCAAGTACCTGCGTCATTTTCAGCGCAGCAGTTACGCCGAGGCGGCGCGTGCCCGGCCCAGCCCCGGGGTCCAGAAAGAGACCGAGTCGCTGATGCAGGGCTATTTCACCTATCTGCTCGAACGCGAATTGAACACACCGGGGTTTATCAAACGCGTCAAGACTTGAGCCGTTTCCCCCAATTCAAAACAAAGACCCAGGCCGCGGCGACGGTGATCCATCCCATCCGCCGCCAGAAGAATTTCTGCGCAAGACGCCAGCGGACGCGATACAGGATCTGCGCGATGACCCAGCGCGCGATGAGCGTCTGGCCGAGGGCGCTTCGCAAGACCCGCCGCCTGTATCCGTTAAACGAAAATTCGTTCCGCTGAAAGGACTCGCCGATTTCGCGCGCCGCCACTGTGCCGTATCCCAGCGCCATGCTGATTCCCTCGCCGAAGATCGGGTCCGCGCCGACCGCGTCGCCCGCGAGCAGGACGCGCGGCGCGGACATCTCCGCCCGCGGACTGAACCAGCGGATGGGATGCCCCTTCAGCTCGACATCGTCGAGGTTGAATCCATGCCGCGCCATTTCCTCGGCGAGAGGTTCCCTCAACGCGGGGCGTTGCATATCGGCGAGAATGTTCGTATCGTAGATCCCCCAACAGCGCATCGGTTGTCCATTGACCTGCGTGGGGAAGTCCCAGGTGTAGCCCGCGATTCCATTTGGCACAGGAAAGAAATCGAAATACGCGAACCCCCACCGCCCTGCGGACACCTCCCCCAAATTCGGAGAATTTGGGGGAGGCAGGGAGGGGGTCAACACCTCCAACAACCGCGCCGTATGCACCGGCGCGTTCGGCAGGATGCATCGCCGCGTGACGCCGTTCGAGCCGTCCGCGCCGACGACGACCTGGGCGCGGAAGTCTCCCTGATCTGTTTCCACGGTTACGCCGTCGGCATCGGGCACTACATTTTTCACGGACACCGATTCCCGAATCTCGATTCCCACCTTGCGCGCCTTCCGCGCCAGCCAGTGATCGAACTCGTCGCGGCGGATGATGCGGATGGCGTGCCGCTTTGGAACGCGGACGCTCAATCCCTTGCCCTCGAAGTCGAAGCGCGCAGTGACCGCGTCCACGTACGGGATTTCGGTCACGTCCAGGCCGAGGCGCTCGAGGATGATCTCCGCGTCGAGCACGAGTCCGCCCGCGCAAAGTTTGGGGCGGGGGTAACGCGCCTTTTCGAGAACCAGGACGCGGTCCGCGAGATGCGGAAAGTCCCGCGCGAGATGCAGGGCAGTGGAAAGTCCAGCCGGCCCGCCGCCGAGAATCAGGATGTCTTTTGGCATGGATTTGGTGCGGGGATTATAGCGGGAATCTGCGCGGCTTGACTTGGAACATGTGTTCTAATATAATGACCCCATGTTTCTTCTGCCTCCCTGCCTGCGGCGTCTGTTCGAGCGAAACAAAGGATTAGACGAATCGCGCCGTTTTTTACAGAAACAGGAAATGCTGACGATGGTCAGAGAACTTGCGAGAGAACAGGGCCGCTCGGAAGGGGAAATCATTGCTGAGATCACAAAGGCTGGCCTGGATCAGTTTCGGATGGAAAATGATCTCGAAGAATGCTGGGATTCCCTATCCGACCGCGAACAGGAGGTTGCCGCGCTGGCCTGCCTCGGTCATCGGAATTACGAGATCGCGGGACTTCTGAGCATCGCGCCTGAGACGGCAAAGACCCATTTGCAGAATGTTTTCGTCAAGTTCAGGTTGCACAGCAGAAAAGAGCTGCGCTTTGCCCTGAAGAGTTGGGATTTTGTCAAATGGTGGGAAGATACCCACGGCTAGGGGCGGTTTGTTCCCCTTCCCTGTATCTGGCTCGTCCAACGGCTTACCCCGAAAATCCCCCGACAAATCCCACGTCGGGGGATTGCTATTTAATTTCATCTGCGCTACTTTGGAAATGTTGTCTGTCGACGTGGCTTTTCCGAGGATTTACAAATGGCAGGACTGAAGCAACCGACACGCGCATTTTTGATTTACGCGCACCGGGACAAGAAGACTGTTCGCGATCTGTACGCCCGCCTCGCGGGGGATGGGATCGAGGTATGGCTGGACAGGGAACGACTGCTCCCCGGGCAGGACTGGCAATACGAGATCCGTCAGGCGATTCTCAAAAGCGACGCGGTCATCGTCTGCCTCTCGCCTCACTTCAACAGGCGGAAGGGATACCGCCACGAGGAATTGAAGATCGCCCTCGAAAAGGTGAACTGGCTCCCTGACAATGAGACCTTCGTCATCCCTGTTCGGCTGGAAGAGTGCGACATGCCCGAATCCCTGCGCCGCCTGCATCGCGTGGACCTGTTCAAGGCGGGCGGGTATAAGACGCTGCTCAAGGCCCTCGCGGGCGGATGATTCACCACCCGTCAGAGGGCGCGGATATCCCTTCGTGGCACTTCGCCGTGACCGCGTCCGCGCGCCCGATGGTCGAGTAGGCGGCGGGTTTCGATACACCCTTCGGGCTACTCAACCGCCGCCGCCGTATCGCGACCACACCCGTCTCACCATACCTGCCCTGGCGGGCGGTGTCAGGGACGATGGCGTGGACGCATGGCTGGACAAAGAAAAACTCCTCTCAGTGCAAGATTGAGCATTATAATTACGGGGCATTTCAGGAGATAACCTATGTTTGCCCATATTGCCTACGACAATGAAATACTTAGCGGAAAGCCCCATATTGTCGGCACGCGCCTGAGCATCGAATTTATCCTTGAACTCTTTGCCAGCGGAGCGACCAAAGATGACGTGCTCAAGACGTATCCGCAGTTAACAGCGGAGGCGGTCGAAGAGGCTCTTCGCTATGCCGCGCAATCTGTCAAGAATGAAGTCTTGCTGGATGTGAAGGTTGCGGCTTGAAAGCTCTTGACTTTCCCCTGCTCGCAGATGAAAACGTCAATCCCGAAGTTATTGAGTTTTTGCGAAAAACGGGATTGAACGTAGAGTCTGTCTCTGAGCAGGGGAAGTTTGGTTTGCCTGATACAGAAGTGTTACGACAAGCAACCGAAGCGGGGCGAGCGGTTTTGACACACGACAGCGACTTTGGTGGAATGGCTGTTTTCGGCGCAAAATTTATCGGGATCATCTATCTTCGCCCTGGACATATCCGAGCAGATTTTACGATCAAGACGCTCGAAGCGATTCGCAGTAAAGCCCCCGAAGTGACTCCGCCTTTCATCCTCGTCGCCGAACGGACAGGCGATACGGTAAAAATCAGAGTTCGGCAGTTGTAGTTTCTGCCTATTCAAAGCGGGACGAATATGACCGAAACAAAGCGTCCATCGAAGGTCTTTTTATGCCACCCCCGCGCGGACCGCGACCGCGTCCACGCGCTCTATGAACAAATAGGCGTATAATTTCAGCACAGGAATATCTCATGCCAGAAATCAGCCGCTTCTTTGGGATCGTCATCCGCATGTATTTTAACGACCATGTCCCGCCGCATTTTCACGCGGACTATGGCGAGCATAAAATCGAAATCACCATTGAAACGCTTGAAGTCCTGAAAGGAAAATTACCCAACCGCGTGCTGGGACTGGTTCTGGAATGGGCCGTTTTGCACCGCGAGGAACTACGGGCTGACTGGGAACGGGCGCGCAAAGGCGAAACGCTCGAACCCATCCAGCCACTGGAGTAAGCAAATGGACAAGGTTATTTCTGTCAAACCATTGGAAAACTACTTGCTTGAAATCGAGTTTTCTGACGGCTTTCGCAAAGTGATTGACATTCAGCCTTTCATTGGTAAAGGTGTTTCTGCCGCGCTCAAAGACGAAGCCTATTTCCGCCAGGTGACTTTGGAAGACGGCGGTGGGATCGCCTGGCCGAACGGCTACGATTTCTGTCCCAACTTCCTGCGTGATGACGTGCCTGCGGTGGATCTGCAAACAGCGTAGAAAACACTCGCGGGGAAATCTATGCCCACCACTGACAAGCGCCCCCTCAAAGTCTTCCTCTGCCACGCCCACGCGGACCGTGACCGCGTCCACGCGCTCGATGGTCGAGTAGCCCTGAGCGAAGCGCAGCGAAGTCGAAGGGCGTATCGAGACCACACCCGTCTCACCAAAGACGGCGTGGACGCATGGCTGGACAAAGAAAAACCTTGTGGTGAGCCCCGCCGAACCATCCTCCCAGGGCAGGATTGGGAGTTCAAAGCGGTATAATTGCCATTGTTCAGGAGAAAGACAATGACCGCATATCCCATTTTATACGCTGAAAAACTATCCGAGGAAATCGAAAAGACCCCCGACGAGTATCTGCCTGCCTTGCTGGAAATGGTGCGCCTGTTTCGCGAAGCGGTGACCCTCAAACCAGCGGATGAAAGTTTTGCCCAAGGCTGGAAGGAAGCCATGAACAACGAACTTCTTCCAATAGATGAACTTTGGGAAAGCATCCATGCCGCATAGGCCGACGATTGAGGTTGCGTTCACGCCAGAGTTCAAGCGGAATTTACGCACGCTGGCAAAGAAGTACCCTCATATTCGTTCGGATGTTCAACCGATTATCGAGCAGATCCAACGCGGGGAATTTGTCGGCGATCAAGTGAAGGGGATAGGCTACACAATTTTCAAACTCCGTATCCGCAATAGTGACATCTCTCGCGGCAAAAGCGGTGGCTATCGCGTGATTTACTACCTGAAAACGGCAACTGCCGTCATCCTCGTAACGATCTACTCAAAGACCGAACAATCTGATATTTCTGCGGCGACGATTAGGAAAATTCTGACTGAGTTTGGGAAATCTTTATAGCCCTTTGCGGTGAAAAATGCCCACCACCGACAAGCGCCCTCTCCGTGTCTTCCTCTGCCACCCCCGCGCGGACCGTGACCGCGTCCATGCGCTCGATGGTCGAGTAGCCCTGAGCGAAGCGCAGCGAAGTCGAAGGGCGTATCGAGACCACACCCGTCTCACCAAAGACGGCGTGGACGCATGGCTGGACAAAGAGAAACCCTGTGGTGAGCCGCGTCGAACCATCCTCCCAGGCCAAGATTGGGAATTGGAAATTCGCAAGGCTATATGTGATGGGACTGTCAAAAAAGATTATTTGTATGCTAGAATGAATCATCATGACGTATTGAGATAAATAAGTATGGAAAACTCAGCTAAGTCCCATCTGGTAACAGGTGATTTCCCTATTGACGAAATATTGGAAATCCAATCGGCAATTCTCGCTGGAAAACAAAGTATTGAAGAAACGGCAGGAAGCATTTTGAAGCAGGTGCTGAAAGTTTGCAAAGCGGAATTTGGACAGATCCTATTGTTGGAAGGTGAAAATCTGGTTGTAAAAGCATCGACTTCTGAAACTGACATTGGAAGGTCTGTTTCTATACATCATTCTGTTAGTGGGCTAGCAGTTAAAGAGAATAGATCTGTAAGAATCAACGCTGTCAGTGATTTTGGAAAATCTCTTTACAAACCAGTTGTGGGACAAACAATGCAGAGTGAACTAGTTGTTCCTCTTAGAATTGCTGACAGATTAATTGGAGTATTAAATGCTGAGTCGTTCAAGAAGAATGCGTTTAGTCAGCGCCAAGCAGATATTCTAACAGCGTTTGGCGGGTTAATTGCAATGGCTTTTTTGATCTCAGAGCAAAATGAGCTCAAAAAGCGTGCAAATGAAGCAGACAAAATTTTGTCGGCAGGCCAAATTGTTCATCGCTTAACTGGAAGGGCAGGAGCCATTCGTGGTTGGATAGAAATAATGCGTGAGATTATAAAAAACGAGAAACCCGAATTGGAAAATGACGACACCTTATTAATCGCTATGGAAGATATTGAGTCAAAAGCATTGAACTTACTCGAATTAGTTAATGAGTTGAAAAAACAAACATCGAAACCAGGAACACTAGTAAATATACCAAGTCTGCTTTCGGAAGCAATTGAAAAGTCTCAAATACCAGAAAATATCGAAGTGGAGCTTTCAATCCAATCTAATTTGCCAGATGTCCATTCTGATCCAATAATACGGGAAGTATTTTGGAATATGATTACAAATGCAGTTGAAGCAATGCCTCGTGGTGGGAAATTAAGCCTGACAGCGAAAATTGATAACAATGGAGAGAAAGTAATAATCGTATTTAGCGACACTGGTCATGGGATTCCAAAAGATTTTAAAGATTTAGTGTTTGACGACAGATTCACAACAAAATCAAGCGGACACGGATTAGGTCTGTGGTGGTCAAGGGTATTTGTTAGAACAATGGGAGGAGAAATTTCTTTGGACAGCGACGTGGGGAAAGGCGCAAAATTTACCGTAACTCTGCCAGTTCCAAAACAGACTTCTTGAGGTTGTTATGATAGAAAAAGTTCTTGAAGTTCTGATACTCGAAGATGATGAAGCTTGGCAAAAAATCTACACATATATCTTTTCTAAGCGAAAGGTTGTTACTTATATTACTGGAGACAAAGAGGATGCATTTCAAAGCCTTAATGATCATAATTTCGATATGGCAATTATAGATATCAGATTAGTGGATACGGATCAAACAAATTTTGATGGTATGGATGTTGTTCGGCATTTGCAAATAAACAGTCCTAAAACTACTATTGTAGTTAAGAGCGGCTTTTTGACAATAGCCATCATGGAAGAATTATTGCATATTGGTGTGAATTATGTTTTAGATAAAAGTGAGAGTATTGGCAACCTTGCGTCTACAATGAATAAAATAGAAGCAGGTTTGAGAAGTGGACGATCAATAATAATGTAGTATTTGAGAGTGCAATAAGCACAGAAAAATAAAGGGCTCGCTTCATGGAACAAAAACATCGTTTTGCAGGCTTGATTCCTGAAATGCTGATTCGGCGTATAAGAGAACATCGTTGTGTATTGTTTGCGGGTTCAGGGCTTTCAGCCCAAGCGAAATCTGATGATGGTTCAAATCTGCCAACATGGAAAACGCTACTAGAGAGGATGATAGATTGGTGCGTGCAAAACCGTGTTCAATTGCGTGCGGAGCCTCAAGAGTTTAGAGAAATCCTTGATAAAGGACGCTTGTTAGTAATTGCTCAAGAACTTCAACATAGTTTAGGGAATCAATTAAACCCATGTTTGTCAGAAATCTTACGGGGTGGCAATGCGAAACCGAGCGAAGCACATCGCCTCTTGTGTGAGACAGACTGGGTTTCTGTCCTAACATCTAATTACGATGGATTGATTGAAGGCGCATACGCGCTTGAAAGAGGTGGATTATTGCCTCATGTGTTTTCATCTGATGGAGTAAACCAAGCGATTGATTGCCTTAGAAACAACAAGTTTTTCATTTTCAAAGTTCATGGTGATATTAATATTCCAGGCTCTATTGTTTTGGGGAACAGAGATTATTCAAGATTATTATATCTAAGCCCTGCCTATCGTTCATTCTTGGAAACGATATTTGCTAGTTACACCGTTCTTTTTATTGGATTTGGTGGAAATGATCCAGATTTGGATGGAGTTGTTGACAGGTTGTCAGCGATTTATGAACGAAGTATAAGTCAACACTTTTTGCTTGTCTCAGAAGGTGAATTTTCGTCGCTTGAACGAAGGCGTTTGTTGGAAGATAAAAGGTTAGATTGTATAACTTATCAAAAGGACGCTTCTCACTCACAAGTTGTTGAATTTTTAAGAGCGCTATCTCAAAGAGTTTCTGGAGAAGTAGAGGAGCCACAGCCCTTCAAAACTGATGTGCGGCAACCAAGAATCTTTATTTCAGGGAGTCATAAGCAATTAGCCTTGCTAAGGAATATTGCAAAAATAGCACAAGAGGTTGGATTCGATGTATGGTTTGCGGAAACGAAAATTTCGGCGGGAGATTCGATAGTTGATACCATTTCTAAGGCAATTGATGAAACGGATTGCTTGGTAGCGGTCTTATCAGAAGAAGCTGCTGAGTCATCTTGGGTTAATTTCGAGATTGGAAGAGCATGGGGGGCAAAAAAGAAGATATTACCAATCAGGATCGGCAACGCAACAGTCCCATCTGACTTAATGGGTTTACTTTATTTGCAACTTGAGGATGAAAAGCTGAATGAGAACGATAAGAGAAAGTTAGAGATGGCATTCATAAAAATGCGCGACACGCCTTGAGTACTGTAAGTTCCCTGTTAGAAAATCGAAGAGCCGATTAATTTCCTCGAAACAAACCTCATATCCCCACCGAGTGAAGCGCAACTCAGACGACAGCCACCCCTCCCGTGCCTGTCATCTTTTCTTTCCCCATCAGTTATAATCCCCTCGCTCGGTCTCGATACGGCGGCGCTGGTCGAGTAGCCCGAAGGGCGTATCGAGACCTGCCGCCTACTCGACCATCGCACTAAACTAAATACTGAAAACTGGTCACTGATAGCTATGCCTTCTACTTTCCAGGAAATCATCCTCAAACTCCAAACCTTCTGGTCTGACCACGGCTGTCTCATCACCCAGCCCTACTACACCCAGGTCGGCGCAGGGACGATGAACCCCAACACCTTCCTGCGCGTGCTAGGCCCCGAGCCGTGGAACGTGGCCTACGTCGAGCCGTCCGTCCGCCCCGATGACGGTCGCTATGGCGAGAATCCCAACCGCTTCCAACTCCACACGCAGTTTCAGGTCATCCTCAAACCCGACCCTGCGTCTCGACCAGGCTCGACGGGCCCGCAGGAACTCTACCTCGACTCGCTCAAAGCCCTCGGCATTGACCCGCGCCAGCACGACATCCGCTTCGTGGAGGACAACTGGGAACAGCCCGCCATCTCGGCCTGGGGTCTCGGCTGGGAGGTCTGGCTCGACGGGCAGGAGATCACGCAGTTCACCTACTTCCAGCAGATGGGCGGCGTGGCGCTTAACCCCGTCTCGGTGGAGATCACCTACGGCCTCGAACGCATTCTGATCGCGCTCAACAACGCCAAAGCCATCTGGGACGAACTCTACGGTGCGGACATCACCTACGGCGAGATTCGCCGCCGCGAAGAATTCGAGCATTCCAAATATTATTTCGAGACCGCCGACGTGGAACGCGTCCGCGCCATGTACGATCTCTTCTCCGCCGAAGCGGACGCCTGTCTCGCCGCGGGCCTCATCGTCCCCGCGCACGACTACGTGCTCAAATGCTCGCACTCCTTCAACATCCTCGACACGCGCGGCGCGATTTCTGTTGCTGAAAGACAGGCATTTTTCAGACGAATGCGTGAACTGGCGCGCAAGGTGGCGGAGGGATATGAGGAGCAGAGAAAAGAACAGGAATATCCGTTGCTCAAGCAGACGACAGACGGCAGACCGCAGACCACTGTTAAGCGTGCGTTGTCCGTCGTCAGTGGTCCGTCGTCATTCATTCTAGAAATTGGTGTCGAAGAACTCCCCGCCTCGGATGTGGACTCCGCCCATGCCTATCTCCTAGCTCGCATCCCGCAATTCCTCGACGAACTGCGCCTCACCCACGGCGACGTCCGCGTCTACGCGACCCCGCGGCGGTTGGCCGTTTCGATAGCGGATCTCAGCCCCAGCCAACCCGACCGCGAGTCCCTCGTCAAGGGCCCGCCCGCCGACAAAGCCATTGTAGGACAAGCTTCCAGCTTGTCCAGCACTGGCCAAGGTGGACAAACTGGAAGTTTGTCCTACACTCAGGCCGCTATTGGTTTTGCCAAAAAGAACAATGTCCGCGTCGAAGACCTCGAAGTCCGCGAAGAGGGTGGCGGCAAGTATGTTTTCGCCGTCGTCAAGCAAAAAGGCCGCCCGACTCCCGAAGTGCTGGCCGAGGCTTTGCCAAAGTTGGTTGAAAGTATCAAGTTTGAAAAATCAATGAGATGGAACGAATCGGGTGTTTCGTTCTCGCGTCCCATCCGCTGGTACGTGGCTCTGCTCGGCGACATGGTCATCCCGTTCGAGTACGCGGGCGTGACCAGCGGGGACGTGACACGTGGATTGCGTCCATACGATTCCCCTGAGATCAAGATCCCCTCTGCTGAAAAATATTTTGACGTGATTCGGGATTCGGGAATCGTGTTGGATAAGGAAGAACGCAAAGCCTCCATCGTGGAGCAGGTCAACCAGGCTGCGTCCCTCGTCGGCGGCGAAGCCATCATCGAGGAAGGTCTGCTCAACGAAGTGACCAACCTGATCGAAATGCCCACTGCTGTCATGGGTGGATTCGATAAAGAATATTTGTCTCTGCCGCGTGATGTCTTGATCTCAGTCATGAAGAAACACCAGCGTTACTTTCCAGTTCAAAGTTCAAAGTTCAAAGTTGAAGGTCAATCCAACCTTCCACCTTCAACCTTCAACCTTTTACCGAACTTCATCGCCATCCGCAACGGCGATGCCCTGCATAGCGACCTTGTCCGCCAGGGCAATGAACATGTGTTGAACGCGCGTTTTGCAGACGCCGACTTCTTCGTGCGCGAAGACTTGAAGAAGCCGCTTCACGCCTATCTCAACGATCTCAAGGGACTCACCTTCCACACCAAACTCGGCTCCATGTTCGATAAGTCGAAGCGCATGGTGAAACTTTCCATCGGGATCGCGGAAATGCTCGGACTCGACAACGCGGAACGTGAGAACGTGGTGCGTGGAACTGCCCTCGCCAAAGCGGACCTGGCTACCCAGATGGTCACCGAGATGACGTCCCTGCAAGGCATCATCGGACGCGAATATGCGTTACGCACCAGCGAACCGCGCGAAGTAGCGGACGCCATTGGCGAGCAATACCAGGCCGTGCCGAAATCAAAAATCGGTCTGGCTGTTGCGCTGACAGATAGAATTGATTCATTGGTCGGTCTTTTTGCCGCTGGCCTCGCACCTACCGGTGCCAAAGACCCGTTTGGACTGCGCCGCGCCGCGATTGGCATTGTTCAGCCGTTGATCGAACATGACGCCGATTTCGACCTGACGGAGGCGGTGAAGCGCGCCGCGAAGTTACAGCCCATCGAGGCCAAAGAAGAGACGCAGGCGCAGATTCTCGACTTCCTCACCGGTCGCCTCAGTGTGGTGCTCAAAGAGTCCTATCGCTACGATGTGGTGGACGCGGTGCTCGCCGCGCAATCCAACAACCCCGCTGGTTCCGCGCGTGCGGTGAAGCAACTTCAAGCGTGGGTCGAGCGAAAAGACTGGCGCGATATCCTGCCCGCGTTCGCGCGTTGTGTCCGCATTACGCGCGATCAAAAGAAGACCTTCACGGTTGACGGGAAAGCGTTTGCTGAAAAAGAAGAAAAGGACTTGTTCAAGGCTCTCGAAAAAGCAGAGAAGGCAAAACGCGCCGCTGGGTCCGTGGACGATTTCCTCAACGCCTTCGTGCCGATGATCCCTGCTGTAAACTTGTTCTTTGATAAAGTTTTGGTCATGACCGAGGACAAAAAATTGCAGGA
>JBFMCC010000047.1:0-11686 GCA_040754535.1 Chloroflexota bacterium | reverse complement strand
GAGCGAATTTGTTTAACGTACATGTTTCGCTCAAAATTTATTTTTCACAACAGAATCTCTTTTAAACGACTCGATATAACAATAACAATTTTGTAATTCCCTCAACCTTAAAATTTTTATGACCCCCAAATATGGTGTATAAAAACCTTGCATTGTATTCGTTATATAGTATAAATACTTTTGAAATCACCGCGCGCGAATCGAATGCGCGTGAATCGAAATGCAAGAGGAGAATCTTTTGAACGAGATGATCGACGTACAAAATGCAGTGATTGCGCTTGTTTACAATCAGGAAGATGGTGTTGCAAAAGGGGGCGCGCAGGATTTGATCGCTGTTCAGGATACGACGAAAACAGCGGAGAGCGTTCATCAGGCTCTGTGTCAACTGGGCTATTCGGCTGTTAAGGTTCCTGTGACAGGCGGCCTGCAAGTCTTCGCGCAGGATATGAGTCAATACTCGCCGCGCAACACGTTCGTCTTTAACATCAGCGATGGGCTGGACGGGGAGAACAGCGGCGCGGCGCGCGTGGCGCGCGCAATCGAAGACCTCGGTTTCGCGCACACGGGCGCGACCGGCGCGGCCGTGGAGCGCTGCACCGATAAGGCGCGCGCAAAACGGCACTTGATTCGCCGCGGCGTACCGACGCCCGCGTATCAGGTCTTCAAGAAACCTGCGGGCGAGGTCGCGTTGCAATTCCCCGCCATCGTCAAGCCTGTGGCGGAGGACGCCAGCATGGGCATTGACGTGGAGTCGGTCGTCACCAATCCGAGCGATCTCTTTCATCGCGTGGATTACGTAGTGAGCGAATATCGCCAGCCTGCACTGGTGGAAGAATTCATCGAAGGCCGCGAGTTTGCCGTTTCGATGTTCGGCAACGGCAAAGTGGAATGTCTGCCCATCGTGGAGGAGGACTTCTCACAGGTGGAGAATCCGCTGCTGCATTTCCTGCCCTACGAATCGAAGTGGATCGAGGACTCGTATCTCTATCGAAACATCACCGCGCAGTGCCCCGCTTCGCTCTTGGATGAGGACCTTGCCGCCGTACAAAAAGCGGCCGCAGAGACCTTCCGCGCCATGGGTTTGCGCGACTTCGGCCGCGTGGACGTCCGCTACCGCGACGGCGTGCCGTACGTGATCGACATCAACGAGATTCCCGACCTTGCGCCCGAATCGGGCTTTCCGCGTTCGGCGGGCGTGGCGGGTTATACGTACGAAGCGATGGTGGACCGCATCCTGCGGCTGGCGATGCATCGCGAGGGCTGGACGCCTTGATCGAACTCGCAACCGAGCGCGACGGCGAGGGCATCCTGGCCGTCGCTTCGCGTGTGGACATCTTCACCGAGGAAGAGAAAGACACCGTCCGCGAACTCTGGGAGGAGTCGTGCAAATGGGGCGTGGAGGCAAGCGGTTATCAGTTCATCGTCGCGCGGGACGACGACCGCGTGCTGGGATTCGCCTGCTATGGTCCGCGGCCGCTGACCGACGGGACGTACGACCTGTACTGGATCGCGGTGGACCCGTCGGCGCGGAGGCAGGGGGTGGGAGTCGCCCTTTTGAAAGGGATTCAGGCCGAGGTCCAAAAAAGTGGCGGACGGTTGATCGTCATCGAGACCTCGGGCCAGGAGAGATACGCGCCGACGCGCGCCTTCTATCTGTCCGCGGGCTGTGAGCGGGAGGCGGTCGTCCGCGATTTTTACGGCGTGGGGGACGATTTGATCCTGTTTACGATGCACCTGTAGTTTCAGCAGACTCGATTTTGTGCAGGCGCTTGCTCCTGCTGTTTGGACGACGAGGCGTCCGAGTCCAAAGTCGTCGGCATTTTGTCCGACAAGTTTTGCGTTACAATACACGCGCCAGGCTTCCTGAATCAATCCCAGCGGAAGCCCGAGGAGCCTCATGCGCGCCGTGGACATCATCATCAAAAAACGCGACAAAGGGGAATTGAGCGCCGAAGAGATCCGCTTTTTCATCAATGGTGTGGCGGACGGAACGATACCGGACTACCAGGCCGCGGCCTGGGCCATGGCCGTTTTGTTGAACGGCATGACGCCGCGCGAGACCACCGACTTGACGCTGGCGATGGCGAACTCGGGCGAAGTGCTGGATATGTCCAAAGTGGTCAAGATCGCGGTGGACAAACATTCGACGGGCGGCGTGGGCGACAAGACCTCGCTGGTCGTTTTGCCTGTGGTGGCCGCGTGCGGACTGCCGGTGGGCAAGATGTCCGGCCGCGGGCTGGGATTCAGCGGCGGAACGCTGGACAAGATGGAATCCATCCCCGGCTATCGCATTGACCTCTCGACCGAGGAGTTCGAGCGCCAGTTGAAGGAGGTCGGGCTGGTGCTGTGCGGCCAGTCCAGCGACCTGGCGCCCGCCGACGGGAAATTATATGCCCTGCGCGACGTGACCGGCACGGTGCAGTCCATTCCGTTGATCGCCTCGTCCGTGATGAGCAAGAAGATCGCGGGCGGCGCGCACGCGATTGTTTTGGACGTGAAAGTGGGCGAGGGCGCGTTCATGCGCGACCTCAATGAGGCGCGTCAACTGGCTGACCTGATGGTGAAGATCGGCGAACTCGCGGGACGCAAAGTGACGACCCTGCTCTCGGACATGAACCAGCCGCTGGGGTGCGCGGTGGGTAACGCGCTCGAAGTGCGCGAGGCGATTGATACCCTGCGCGGCGGCGGGCCTTCCGATTTTCGCGAGCATTGCCTGCACGTGGCCGCGCACATGCTCGTGCTCGGCGAAGTGACGAATGACCTTTCCTCGGCGCGGGCGCGGGCCGGGAAATCCCTCCGGGATGGTTCGGCCTTCGAGAAATTCCGCGCGCTGGTCATCGCGCAGGGCGGGGACGTTTCGTACGTGGACGATCCCGAAAAACTGCCGGAGGCGCGGCTGGTCGAGGTGGTGAACGCGCCTCGAAACGGGACGCTGGCCCAGGTCCACGCGCGAAGCGTGGGCGAGGCCGCGGTGGCGCTGGGCGCGGGCCGCGCCCAGAAGGGCGATCCGATTGACCACGCGGTCGGATTCGTCATCCATCACAAGGTCGGGGACCGCGTGAAAGCGGGGGAGCCGCTGTTCACGATCCATGCGAACGATGAGAAGAAACTGGCCGCGGCGCGCAAGGCCGCGCTGGCCGCGCACGAAATCACGGATGAGTCCGTCCCGCCCCTGCCGTTGTTCTATGAGTGATGACAGATGACCGTCAAGTCCTTGCGTTATTCTTAAGAATAGGGCATACTTGGCAGAGGAGCGAAACTCATGGCGAAAGTATCCCTTCGCATTTACAACCGTGAGATCGAACGCCTGACCGACGGCGGGCAGATAGACGAGGCGATTGCGCACTGCCGCCACATCCTTAAGTCATTCCCCAAACATCTCGAAACCTACCGCCTGCTTGGCAAGGCTTATCTGGAAGCCAAACGCCATGCCGAGGCGGCGGATATCTTCCAGCGCGTGCTCGTGTCCGCGCCCGACGATTTCGTCTCGCACGTGGGCATGAGCATCATTCACGACGAGCAGAGGCATCTCGACGAGGCCATCTGGCACATGGAACGCGCCTTCGAGTCCCAGCCGTCCAACGCGGCCATCCAGGCCGAACTCCAGCGCCTGTACGGCCGCCGCGACGGGGTGGAGCCCGCCAAGATCCGTTTGACGCGCGGCGCGCTGGCGCACATGTACCTGCAGGGCGACCTGTTCGCGCAGGCCATCGCCGAGATTCGATCCGTCCTGGATGAAGATCCGAGTCGCACCGACATGCAGGTCCTGCTGGCGCTGGCATACTTCCGCGCCGGACAAAAAGTGGAGGCCACAGAAGCCTGCTCGAACCTGCTGGGCAAATTCCCGTATTGTCTCGACGCCAATCGCATCCTGGTGGAAATCCTGCCGAGCACCGGCATGGCGGAAAACACACAGGTCTATCGTCACCGCGTCAACGAACTCGACCCGTACTCCACCGGCGTCAGCGGTTCCATCTTCCATTCGGAGGACGTGCCCGATTCGGCGGTCACACTCGAACATCTCGAATACAAGGGCGACGCCCCTCCGGCCGAAGGCGACTGGCGCGGCTCCCTGACGACGGGATTCGAGGCGGCCGCCTCGCGCGGCGCCCAACCCGACTGGCTGCGGTCCGCCGTGGACGAATCCGCCCCGGCGGCCGCGCCGGCCTTCGACTCGTTCGCCGCGGCCCCCGAACCCGCCGCGCCGGCCGCGCCCGCAGAGGAGATCCCCGACTTTCTGCGTCAGGCCGGTTGGGGCGAATCGACCGGCGCGTTCGACGAATCCGCCGCGCCCTCCGCCGAGGAGGAATCGCCCGCCGAGGGTCTGGCCAAAGCCGACCTGCCGGATTGGATCAAGTCCATGGCCCCGGCCGAACCCGCCGCGCCGCCCGCGGCCGAAACCGAAGGCGCGGACGACGGCGTGGCGTGGCTCGAGTCGCTCACTGCGGCGGCCGCGGCCGCCACCGCCGCGGAAACGCCCGCGCCGGAAACACCGGTCGCGGAGGAATCCACGGATTGGCTCAAGAGTCTTGCCGCGGAGGATGCCTTCGGCGCGCCGTCCGCCCCGGCGGAACCGCCTGCCGAACCTGCGCCCGGCGGCGCGCCCGTCTCCGGCATCGGCAGCCTGGGCACGAGCGAGGCCGAACAGGATGCAGCGTTGCGCTGGCTGGAAAGCCTTGCCGAAAAACAGGGCGTTGCCTCCGAAGAATTAATTACCGATCCCAATGCCCGCCTCGAGAAACCGCCCGAATGGGTGGAGCAGGCCAAAGAGATCAGCGAGTCCGGCGCGGGGCAGGAGATGCCTGCCATATTCGCCGAACCCGAAGCGGCCGCGGAAATGCCCGCCGGGAAACCCGACGAGCCGCTCTGGCCCGTGGACGATAGTTCTGTGGTCACACCGGCCGATGCGACCGGGGTCTGGCTGCGCGAACTGGCCGAGAAAGACGAAGAGGCGCAGGCCGTGCCGCCCCCTCCGGCCGAGGAAATCCCTCTCTGGTCCGGCGAGATCGAAGCCGCGCCCAAGATGGAGGCCGAGCCCGCGGGCGAATCCGCGGTCCCATCGGAAGATTTGCCCGAATGGCTGCGCGGTCTCGAGAAGAAGGAAGCCGAAGCCGCCACACCCGCCGGTGAGGAACTGCCCGAATGGCTGAAGAACGAGAGACCGGTCACCGGGCCGCTGATCACCGAGCCGACGCAGCCGACGGACTGGATGCCCGAACCGGCCGAAGCCGCGCTCCCGCCTCAGCCGCGGACCCCGGAGCCGGTCGCGGCCCAGCCCAAAGTCGAGACTCCGGCCGCGGCCAAACCGCGGCCCAAATCCAAGCGCATGGTCACCATGCCGCTGGTCGAGCCGGCCCTGGCGCAGGCGCGCGACCTGATTCTGCGCGGCGAAATCCCCGACGCGCTGAAGGTGTATGGCGGTTTGATCCGCAAGGGGAAGATGCTCGAAGAAGTGACCTTCGACCTGAAGGAGGCGCTGTACCGCTTCCCGGTCGAGGTCTCCATCTGGCAGGCGCTGGGCGACGCGTATATGCGCGCCAACCGCCTTCAGGACGCGCTTGACGCGTACACCAAGGCGGAAGAGTTACTGCGATAAAAAAATGGAGACCAGGTTTCTACCAGAAACCTGGTCTCTCAATTTGCATCCTGGAGGAACTTGTGGAACGAACGCTCGTGCTTGTCAAACCCGATGGCGTCCAGCGTGGACTGGTGGGGGAGGTCGTCTCCCGCCTCGAGCGCCGCGGACTGCGGCTGGCGGCCGCCAAATTCATGCAGGTCAGCAGCGAACTGGCCGAGACGCATTACGCCATTCACAAGGGGAAACCGTTTTACGATGGTCTCATCAAATACATTGTGTCCGCCCCGGTCATGGCCATGGTGTGGGAAGGCCCGAACGCGGTCGCCGCGGTGCGGCAGACGATGGGCGCCACCAAGCCCACCGAGGCCGCGCCCGGCTCCATCCGCCACGACTTTGCCCTCGAGGTCGGCCGCAATTTGACTCACGCCTCCGATTCGCCGGAGAACGGCGAGAAGGAAGTGGCGTTGTGGTTCGAGAAGGATGAACTGGTCGAATGGAAACGCGAGGTGGATCGCTGGGTGTTTGAGGGGTAGAGGAGAAGAAAGAGGAAAGAAGAAACAATTCGTCCCGCAGAAGTGAGGTCTGCGGGACGAAGTTATTATGTGCCGATTAAGATATTTTCGTGCTAAACTAAACGAGTATCCGCATTCAGGAGGTGGTCGTGGACATTCAACTTCTCGTTTCCATCTTTGGCCCCGCGCTGTGGGAAGCGTTCAAGACCTTGCTCGAAAAAGGACGCGACATCGCGCTCGATAAAGGCATGCAGCCCTTGAAGGATTGGGTGGAGGAAGGTTATGACGATCGAAAGGACGCTGAAACACTACGCGCGGCGTTGCTCGCTACTTTCGATCAATTGAAGGCAGAGGGGCAGTTCGACTCGCTGGTTGCCGTATTGAAATTCACGGGATTGGATAAAAAGGCGCAATTTGCGCTGGCAGGGGCGGCGGTGGAAATGACGCGTTACGCGCCTGAATTGATTTCCGCAGAGTTGCTGGAAATCCTGCACATGGATGAATCACATCGCGCCATGCTGGCGCGTTTTGTCTTCCTGTTGCGCGAGAATTTGAAGGGAATGGATAAATTCAAAGATGGAATTCAATATGCCAATGAGATGGACAGCCTCGGAGTCCTGCACGGACTTTCAAACCAAATGATGATCGTTGCGGATCGTCTGTCTGCACTGCTTGGATATGAGGAGGCGTTGATTACAGAGAGACGGTTAACCACCGATGACGCGCAGGCATTGCGCGATTATCTTGCGGAGGTGCGGCAGAAATGGGAAGGTTTGATGCTTCCCTTGCTACGCAAGAAATCAGGAGACATTACCACCGCAAAACTCAAACAGGTATTTGTGCCGTTGCATTTACGGGATGTGCGCGCCGAGGAAGAATCGCGCCGCAAAATGGACAGGCTTGCCCGGCCTGAGAGAACTCGCGCCGAAGAAATGGAACAGATCCAGCCTGTTGAAATTGGCGAATTACTCAACCGTTATCCTAAGTTCATTTTGATCGGTTCGCCAGGTAGTGGCAAGACGACTCTCTTAAGCCGCGTTGCTCTGGCTTTTGCCGAAGGACGCGCACAGGAAGATCTCGGATGGAAGGGTCCAAAACTCTTTCCCATTTTCCTGCGGCTGCGAAATTTTGGCGCATTCTTGAAGCAGAATCGCGACGAATATCCCGCGCCTGCCTCGGGTGCGTTGATTGCATATCTCGAGAATTTATGCCGTGAAGGGGATCGAATCCGCTTGACCGCCGACTTTTTCGATAAACGGCTTGCGGAAGGTAACTGCCTTGTGTTACTGGACGGCCTGGATGAAGTTTCAGACCTGCGCAGTGAAGTGGCAGGGCACGTGGATGCCTTTGTGGCGCGTTACGCAGCGAAGGGAAATTACTTTGGCCTGGCCTCGCGGCCGCGTGGATACGAATCCGTGGAAAGACAGTTACGCCCTGTCGGCCTGGCGGTGGCCGAAGTGAATCCGCTTGATCTGGATGGCATTTACCAATTGATGGGCAACCTGTTGAAACTGATCGAAATGGAAGCGTCCCAGCGCGCTAGCGATTTGGAAGAATTGACGCGCGCCATCCGTTCCTCGGAGGAACTCACCCGCATCGCGGGCACGCCCCTGTTCTGCTCTGCCCTGGTGCAGGTGTTCAAGTATCACGGCGCGCATTTGCCGAATCGCCGCGTGGATGTATTTGACGAAATCGTTGACCTTCTGCTCGGGCACTGGCATGCCCAGCAGACCCGTTACTTGAGCGATGCGGAACAACTGGCCATGGATGACGGCACAGGACGTTCTTATGGGGAAGTAAAAAAAGCAGTTTCTGTAAAGCGCACGCGATTGAGTCGACTCGCCCTGTACATGCAGGAATCACACCAGGTGGAAATTCCCGCGCAGGAAGCCGAGACGGTCCTGTATGAGTTTTTAAAAGGACGCGAGCGTATGCCCGACGAAGAGACCGCGCACTTGTGGGCGGAAAATTTCCTCATCAATTCGCACGAACGCAGTGGTTTACTGGTGGAGCGGGACCCCGGTGTTTATACCTTTCTGCATAAGGGATTTCTGGAACACCTGGCCGCCTGTGCATTGGCCCAACAGAGCAAGACTTTGGTGGACGTAATACTGCCGCTCGTGGCTGATAAGGAAAAATTCGAATGGTGGGAGCAGGTGATCCTGCTTGTGGGCGCATATTCGGGAACGCCCGAAGATGTGCGCGAAGAATTGATCACGCGCCTGCTTGAAAACGCGGAAACGTATCCCCATGATTCCGAAGAGCGAATGCGCCATCAAATCCTTGCAGGAGACCTTGCACGCGACATGGGCGATGACCTGCCTGCATCCCATTTTGAGCGCATTGAAACGGTTTTGCTCAATAGCGCGGTTAATCCTTCCCTCTCACCTACGTTACGCGCCTCCGCCGCCGATACTCTCGACGAACTCGGGTACTCTCCTCCTGGTCTTTTCGCCTTTGTTCCCGTTTCGGATTTTGCCATCTCCAAATATCCTGTCACCAATGTGCAATATGAGCGCTTCTTGAAACCCGAGAATTTCCAAAACAAGGAACTTTGGTGTGACTTTCCAAAGTTCGATGAGAACAGCAGGCCCATGAAGGGCAACTGGGGTGATGAAGGCTGGAAGTGGTTACAAGGCGCTTTGAGGGAGAAAGATTTCGACGTTCAAGAAGGCGTGTTGCTGCCGCGCTACTGGCGCGAGGCGCGCTTTGGGATCAACCCCCGCCATACGCCGGTTGTGGGTGTTACGTGGTATGAAGCCAGCGCTTATTGTAACTGGCTTTTCCAGAATTGGGATAATCTGGAGGAAGGCAAACAGGGCCTACCGAAACCTGCGGCTATTCGCCTGCCTCTTGAACAGGAATGGGCACAGGCTGCGGGCGGTGAAGACCCACAAGAAAGATATCCTTGGGATAAGAAGGGAGTAACCAGGAAAACCGAAGAGATCATAAAGCATGCCAATATCGATGAAAGCGGAATCAACCGCACAATGCCTGTGTGGATGTATCCGCAGGGCGAAAGCACGAAAGGCGTGATGGATATGGCAGGCAATGTTTGGGAATGGCAGGCTAATTATTATGATAAAGACCATGATGTGTTGGGTCTGCGCGGCGGCTCGTGGCTCGTCGATGCTGACATTGCGCGTGTCGCGCTCCGCTACAGCTTCCTCCCGGACTTCGGGGACCTCAGCCTCGGTTTTCGTGTGGTGCTTCTCCCCAGCGGGCGTTCTTGAATCCTGTTTCCTGTTTTCTGTGTTCTGTTCAACCTCCCGCCGTAAGGCGGGAATTTTTTGAAAGGAAAAAACCATGAAAACGTACAAACACTTGTACCAACAGGTATGCGATTTCGAAAATCTATACCTGGCCTATCGCAAGGCGCGTAAAGGCAAGCGCGGGCGCGCCCAGCCTGCCATGTTCGAAAGAATTCAGGACGACGAATTGCTGGCATTGCAGGAGGAATTAACGAACTTCACCTACAAGCCGGGGCGATATCACAGTTTCTATATTCACGATCCCAAGAAGCGGCTGATTTCCGCCGCGCCGTTCCGCGACCGCGTCGTTCATCATGCGCTTTGCCGCGTCATCGAGCCGATCTGGGAATCCCGCTTTATTCATGATACGTACGCCAACCGAGTGGGGAAAGGCACGCATCGCGCTATGGACCGCGCCCAATCTTACGCGCGAAAGTGCGGATACGTCCTTCAATGTGATGTGAAGCAGTTTTTCCCTTCCATTGACCATGCCATCCTTCGGGCGGAATTTGCGCACCGTATTCGAGATGAAGATGTCCTGTGGCTGTGTGACCAGATTTTGCAGAGCGGCGTCGGCGTGCTTTCGGAAGAATACGAGATGAGTTGGTTTGAGGGCGATGATTTGTTCGCGGCCAGCCGACCGCGCGGCCTCCCAATCGGCAATCTCACCAGCCAGTTTTGGGCAAACGTGTATCTCAATGATTTCGATCACTTTGTGAAGCGTGCATTGAAATGCGCGGCGTATGTCCGCTATGTGGATGATTTCCTTTTGTTCGCTGACGACAGGGCGATATTGGCAGATTGGAGAAGAGCCATTATCCGCGAACTGGCAGGTTTGCGCCTTACATTGCACGAGGAGCGCGCCCAGATTTTCCCAACCTCCACAGGTATCCCTTTTCTTGGGTTCCATATCTATTCCGATCATCGCCGCGTAAAGCGACGAAAGGTCGTCCATTTTCGCCGAAAACTCAAATGCCTGCTAGATGATTTTTTCGCTGGCAGTCTCTCGTATGAATTGTTGAATGCAAGTATCCAGGGTTGGATCAATCATGTACGATACGCAGATTCATGGGGCCTGCGCCGCGCTGTTCTGGGAGGCATTCATCTATGAACGAGTCGCCTCTCTTCATTCGTACCTATGATTTTCTCCTTTGGCTCGTCCCGCAGGTTCAAAAGTTTCCCCGCGCTTATCGCTTCACGTTATCCGAACACATTCAACGACTCGCTTTGGATTTTCAAGATTCACTTGTCGCGGCTGGGAAGTCAAAGGGAGGGCCGCGATGCGAGAAACTCAATCAGGCAGATGTTCAGTTGGAGCAGTTGCGCGTGTGGCTGCGGTTTTCCCGCGACTGTAAACTGATCACTGTACGGCAATATGAACATGCAATTCGGCAATTAAGGGAAGTGGGCAATATGCTTGGCGCATGGTTGAAACAGGTTTGAGAGGCCCCGCTGTTCAGCGGTTCTCTGGGCACAGGTCATAGGGTCTGCGCGGCGGCTCGTGGAACAACAATGAAGACAATGCGCGTGTCGCGATCCGCAACAACAACCACCCGAACAACAGGAACAACAACATCGGTTTTCGTGTGGTGCTTCTCCACAGTTTTGCAAATGGCTTGTCGAGTATGCCAGTAGCATGTCCTGACCAGGGTCGGGCATCGCGGCAAAACTGGCTGACCTTCTGCCCGGTCACCCAATTCTTGGGTGGCCAAATACATAAGATTCCTGCCCGTTCCAGTAGCCATCAGGCGACCGTCCGGGCAGGAGACTTTATAGATTGACGGTTTCTTACTGCACCCTCAGCAATACTTTCCCTTCCATCCACAACTCCTCCAGCCGGTAGAAATCGCGCTGGTCGGGGGAGAAGAGGTGCACCGCCGCATCGCCGTTATCCGGCGCTCCCGAACGTCCTATTTTGCCGTCCTCCGCCTCTTTTCGATTTCGCCCAAAATGTCGTCAAGGGATTTGTCGGCAAAGATAAATTCCCGTTCCTGAGTGTAATTTCCATAACCTCGAGTGAACTGTTTGAGGAAACGGACAGCATCAACAACACCCAATTCCTTATAGAGCAGGCGGATGGCTTGTTGATTAATTTCGATGAGAGGTCTAACATCCGTAATCATTTTTCGATCTCCTGAACCAGATCAATGGGATTGACCACTTTTACCGTCAGATCTTTGACTCGCTTTGAATTTCGCAGCAATTTGTCATCGCATGTACAGAAGTAATCCGCATTCCCCGACTCTGCCAATGCCATATGAAGCGCATCAAGCGGCCCGATGCCAAATGCTGTTAAGGCTGCCGCTCGCGACTTTTCCTTCTCAGTGATATTGAGACTGGTTTTT
>JBFMCC010000046.1:0-73183 GCA_040754535.1 Chloroflexota bacterium | reverse complement strand
CTCTTCACGCCTATCCAGGTCAATGTAAATCGCCTCTTTGAAAGCCTTATCCTTGAGGCAGAACAAAAGCCAAGATTTTCCCACTCCCGGTTTGCCATAAAAGGCAAAAATTCGATGGAGATCTATCCCCAGCCGTTTTTCCCGCCACAAACGAATCCGTTCTCCCAGAATATCTTCTGGAGTACGGTCCATGCCGATTCTGTATCCGGCTATATATTTCTCGCGGCTATATAGTGGTAATGGAATGGTCATTAATCACCCCTCGAGTGTGATCCTCTGAACAATGCCTCATTCCCCAACCGGATCAGGTCGCGTGGGGAGGCGGCCTTTTCGACAAGATCCATCGGTTTTACGCCTGGTAAGAACCGCCCCCAAGTAGTCTCGTTCCAGCTTTGTCTGATTCTATGTTCCAGAAGCATGTACAAATTATCCTTTTTCCAGTCAATACGAAACATAGGCAGTTTGGTCTTTTCAGGTTGTTTGGCTTCCGGCCCCGTCGAAAAGATCTTCAATACTCCCATCGGGCCGAGGCCAAGAGATTCAAAAAGTGCTAACCAGTCTTGAAGAGAAGGCGAATCTTTGATTTCTATCCATAAATAACAATCGAACCGTTCATCATCCAAACGGTCTCTTACAGCATCTGCCATGCAATCAAGCACGTCTGCCAAAACCCGATGAAGATCCTTCTCCTGGTAAGGCCTGAACGTCTCCACACCAATCAGCATATCAGCAACCAACATTTGTTCGTGGGCAGGAAGACCCCATTCTTCCATGGATTTTAACAAGCGCGTGGTGTCACCATAACAAGAAATTAAAAATGATCCAATTCGTTCCTGAACCGCGCTGGGCGCGTCTAGTAACCAATAAGGATCCTCCGTTAGACTGACTAGAAGGCTATCCACCAACCCGGCTTCAAGCCCTCCCCATATCTTATCTGCCGAGGCTATGCCGGCCAGATCGAAGTACAACGACAAGGAAGGTTTGATTCCCCAAAAACGCCGCTCGTGCCTACCCATCCAAATAAAAGTGGTTGTCCCCATTCCTCGATCTGACAAATATATGGCAGATTGAGGCTGAGCAATTGATTCAGCCCAGATAGGATGCTTTCCCCAAAACATCCCTCCCACCCATTTACCACCCTTCTCTTGTCGAAATCCTGGAGACGGCAGAGGTAAGCGAGGATCATCTTGAGCTGCAATAGGCCCAAAGGGATAGCTCAATTCAGAAGGGTCTGGCAATTGGGTTTCAAAGGCGGGCGGTATTTGGAATCGAATTCTATTTGGCCAGGGCCAGAGAGGCTGGCCGAGCCGGTTCGGTGGCAGTGGTTGTTGTGTATCCCATTCTTTCAACTTGCTTTGTAAATCCTGATTAATAAGGTGGCGCAACAAATAACGCCCCGCCGCTCTACCCCATTCATACCATTGCTCCCTGAACAATTTCTCCACTTGATTTGATATTTTATGACCATTTAGAATCTCTGCAACTTTTCTAACAATCGCGTCCCTCCCGCTCATTCCCACAATTTGAAAAACGCGCAAGGTCTTTTCCAATATCTCAGCATTTATTTTTGATTCGACAGGGGAACGCAACCATTCCGAAAACCAAGTCAGATTCTCAACGTCTTGCTTGGTTGTAGGAAACTGCAAAACCTCAGTTATGTTCCAAAGCCACTTCTCAAAGTCGGCCTGACGCCAACGGGCCACAATCTCGCGGCGTAGGCTGTGACTCCAAACATCGCCCGACCGATATTGCTCCCGCAACACCTCAAAGGTGCCCGTAAGTTTCTGCAAGAAGAGTCCGCCCAGTTCTTGCGCCCGAGGATACAGGTTTATCACATCCATACCGATTCGCTCTTTTAGAAGGCCCAATTTATCAAGTGCGCCTTCCAATTCCCGAATACTCGCTCGGCGTCGTTCCTGTTGATCAAAGTAGAATTTGCTAAGCGCCAAGACAGCGGTGATAAGAGTAAAAGTAGTAGTGCCGAGAAAAATATCAAGGAACTCAAAAACACCGTAGCGAAGGAGCGATTCTACATCCAATGGATAACTCTCTGGATGAGCTATGTTGTCATTCAACAATTCCATATTCAAGGTCACCCTCTCAATTGATGGATCTGTCAATGGAACGTAGACGGATATACTTTGCCGCGAGGCTTGTGCTTCGCTGTCCCCCATCTGAATAACAAAACTCGAACTGGTTTCGGCATTGTTGGCGTCAATGAAAACCAACTTCCCCTGATTATTCAGGTTGGCCATGATCTCATCATCATAGAACATGCATATAGGATCTTGTTTTTTCCATCCCCATATAGTGATAGGACGCGCATTTTCCGTGATACTCAAGGTGGAAAGTGGAATCTGATCAGGTAGCCGGAGGCGAATCTCATAGCAGGGATGAAGCGAGATAGTTTCGACTTTGCTGAAGCCTGTCTTATCAAACAGAAAGGCCCAAGATTGATAGGCAAAAGACAAGACAATATAAATCACCGCTACCCAGGTGATCCCTCTCGACATTACCCGCCGAACCGCATCTTCCTTCATGCCCACCTAAAGCCTTTCACTTTAGACTGTGAAAAGTATATGTGATTTTTGCCAAAAAAGCAAATTGAGTTTACCCTCTCACCCACAGATTTTCCCTCTTCTCCCTCCCCACCGTCGTCTCCGGACCATGCCCCGATAACAGCCGCGTCTCGTCGGGCAGAGTGTAAATCTGCTCGCGGATGCTCTTTTCGAGGGTCTCGAAGTCGCCGCCGGGCAGGTCGGTGCGACCGACGGAACCGGCGAAGATCAGGTCACCGCAGAAGCAGACGTTTTCCTGCGCGCAATACAGGATGCAATGTCCCGTGGTGTGACCGGGAGTGAAGCGCACCTCGAATTGGACATTTCCCAATCGCAGGATCTGGCCGTGGACAAAGTCAATCGTCGGTTCGGGGCCGGGGTCTATTTTGAAGCCGAACAGCGCGCCGCCTCCGCCTGCGCGCCACAGGACGTGGTCGTTGGGATGCAGGGCGACAAGAGGCAGGGGATTCAGCGCGTCGGCGATCTCGGCCGCGCCGCCGATGTGGTCGAAGTGCGCGTGCGTGTACCATAGGTGGGCGATGCGCCAGCCGCGCGTCCGCGCCTCGGACAGGATCAACTTCCCGTCCCAGGCGGGATCGATGACGGCCGCGTCGCGCGTCTCCGAGTCCGCGATCAGGTAAGCATTGGTCTGCGCGGGACCGAGAGTGAAGGTCACGATCTCAAGCATAAAGACTCCGGTGTATCTCTTGCATATGTTTATCACGAATGGCCGTTTATCCGCTAATCTTCGCGAATTCTCGCGAATTATATCGACCGGTTAGCGCAGATTAGCGTATATTCGCGGACAAAAAGAGAACGGTGAGGCGACCAACGTTAGGCACTGGACTCCTGCAATGACGCGCGCGGGGCGAAGATCACACTGACTAAAATCGACAAGACCACCAACCCAATACCGAGCGGATAGAGAGCCATCGGATCGCGCTCGAAGATGAATCCAGCCAGCGGCGGCGCGATGATGAAAATGATCGAGGCGATGGTCTCCATCGTGCCGTAGGTGAGACCCATCTGCGAATCGTGGACGAGGGCGCGCGCTTCGGCCATCGCCATCGGGCGCGCAGCGCGGAAACCGCCCAGCAGGAAATATGCCAGCGCGAAGACGGGCAGGCCCGCGCCGCGCCAGATGAGTAGAAAGAACAATCCGACCATGGCCTGCGAAAGCGGAAAGCCGAGGCGCGGCGAGAAGCGTCCCATGAAGATGGCAAGCAGGGCATTGCCCAGCGCGCCCGCGGTGAAAATAATTCCCGTCTGCGTGAGCGAGAGTCCGCGCACACCTTCGAGAAAATTGGGCGTGAGCGGAACGGGCAGGTACATGGCAAGCACCGCGAAGGCATACACGCCGAGGAAGCCGAGCAGGCGCGGATTCGAGAGCAGGCCGGGCGGCGGCGACTCGGGGTCGTGCTGGTCGCGCGGCTGGTTCTCGATGAGGACAATGACCGCGGTCGAGACCAGGAAGATCGCGGCCGCGACGAAATACACCGAACGTAGTCCGAAGCGGTCGCCGATCCAGCCGCCTGTGACGGGGCCGAGCACCATGCCGAGGTTGAACGTGGCGGTCGTCAGCGTGAGCACGCGCGCCACACTCCAGTTCCCGCGCGCCGCGGTCGTGTAACTGCTCAACGGCGAAGCCACGAACGCGGTCAGGCCGTAGCCCAGCATCCCGACCACGAACAGCGGCAGGTCGCGCGCCATCGCCATCACGAGAGTCGAGAGCAGACCCATCGTCCACGCGGACACGAGCAGAGGGCGGCGGCCGAGTCGGTCGGCGAGATGCCCCGCAGGAATGTGCGTGACCGCCATCGCCGCGCCGAACGCGCCGAGGATGAATCCGATCTCCTGCGGGTCACTACCAAGTTCAGCAAGGTAGATCGGCTGGAAGTTGAAGAACATGCCCTCACCGATGCCCCAGGTGAACAGCGCAATGGCGATGAAGAGAAGGTTGCGATTCAAACGTACCTCTTTTTTAACCACAAAGATCACGAAGGAATACAAAGGAAAACCTTTGTGGACTTTGTGTCCTTCGTGTTTAAATTGGATCGGCGGATCCTCCACCCACGCTAACGCGACGGATGAATTCAGACGCGGCCGCGAAGACCTGTCCGCGCGCCGCGTCGCGCGTGACGACGTGGCCTGATCCCGTTAAATAGATTTTCGTCTTGTCCGACGCGTTGGTCAGGTCGGCAAAGATCATTTCCATATTTTCGGGGAGCACATACGTATCGTCTTTCGAATGCATCAATAACACAGGCACGCGGATATTCGGCAGGGCGGCGCGCATCTCACCAAGCAGTTGATTCAACTGACCAATCGAGCGGACGGGGTTTTGCGGATACGAGATGTGATCCTTGAACGCTTCTTTATCGAACCAGCCCGCCCCGGGCTCCTCATCCGACTTCGGCATGTAGGCGACGATCTTGCTGATCCATTCGATGTGACGCAGGCGCGGGTCGTCGGGCAGTTTGTACGGCGTGGACATGGCGATCACGCCCTTCACGTCGAGCCGCGTGGACATGAGCAGGGACAGTATCCCGCCCATCGAAAGCCCGACGAGAATGACACGGTCGGTCATTCCGCGTAACAGATGATAGCCGTCCTCCACCGAGGCAACCCAGTCGGTCCAGTTCGAACGGATCATGTCTTCGGGGTCTGTGGCGTGTCCCGCCAGTCGAATCCCGAGGCAGGTGTATCCCTCCCGATGAAGATGCTCCCCCATCCAGCACATTTCCTTGGGCGCGCCGGTGAATCCGTGGATGAGCAGGCAACCCGTTGTATTGCCGGGGAAGAAGAAGGGTTCGGCGGTGGGGATAATGATTGACATTCGAAGTTAGCGCGCCGACATCCAGGCGGGTTTCTGCGCGGCGATCTTTTTGAAGATGGGACAGGTCTCTTCGTGCGCACCGGGCAGGTAGCCTGTGGACAGGAGAAACTCGTTCACGATCTCGCCGCCAGTGAAGACGAAGGTCTGCTTGAAGAGTTTGACCCACTCCTCTTTCGAGCGCGGGTGATGGGCATCCAGCCAGGCCTTGAACGAGCCATGTTCTTTCTGAAGTTCGAGGATACGTTGTGCATTGACGATGGCCGCGTTGACCTTGAGGCGATTGCGGATGATGCCCGCGTCCGATAGCAAACGGGCGCGGTCTTTTTCGGTGTAGTTCGCAACTTTCCTGACCTTGAATCCATCGTACGCGCGGCGGAAGTTGTCCTTCTTTTTCAGGATCGTGATCCACGAGAGGCCCGCCTGATTGATCTCCAGCACGAGGCGCTCGAGGAGCAGGTCATCGTCCGCGAGCGGGAAGCCGTACTCGGTATCGTGGTAGGACTTGTTGAAGAGGTCCTCGGGGTGGGCGGCGACGTAGGCGCAGTAGGTTGTCATATCAGGTGGAGGGATAGAGTTCGAATTTCGTCTCGGTGGAAAGCAATTCTGCCAGGCGTTTATCGCGGGTCAGGACAGGCAGGCCCGCCATTTTTCCCGTCGCGGCAATGAAGGCATCCATCCAACCCAACCCAGAATCAACAAATTTTTTCATCCATGCACCGGCAAGGTGGGACGCGTCCGAATCCAGCGGCAGGGAAGTGAATTGCTCCATGATCATTTCGTGCCGCGCCAGTTCCTCGGCGCGCATGCCGCGCCATAACTCCGCCTCGGTGACCACGGATACATACGGGATGATTTCGCCGGTGAGAATGGAATCGAAATACGGCCTGATTCGATTCATGCCGCGATACACGTCAATCAACGCGGTGGTATCGAAAAGCAATTCAGGCGGATTTGCCATTCTTCCAGTCGCTTTCCCACTGTGTGCGGCTTTCCTTCAACCAGTCGTCGCCGATATCGGCGCGGTCCGCCCACATGCCAAAGGCGCTCCGCAGCATTTCCATCCGCTTGGGAGTCAGTTTGGCGCGGCGCGTCCGCTCGTATTCGCGAATGCTCAAAATGACCGCAACGGGCTTTCCGTCCCGCTGGATGTAAATTGGACCGCCTGTGGTGGTCACTTCCCGTAACACTCGTCCGAAACGATTCTTGGCTTCGGTGGCAGGGATATACTTGATGGCCATCGCTTCTCCTGTTAGCCATTTCAGTTGGCTAATGAGATTATACTTCCAAACGAGGTTCGGCGCAAACAGGCCGCCTTATACGTTCACTTCCATCACAGGCAGCACCCGCGCCCGACCGTCCACTTCGGTGCGGCGCTCATCCACTTTCCGCGCGCCCATCTTTTCATAAAAGCCGGCCGCGTTGGGATCGGCCTCGATTTTCAAAATGCCCGCGCCGGCCCTGCGGCTACGCATCCGCGCGTGACGAAAGAGGAACGCTCCAAGCCCCTGCCCCATCGCGTCGGGCAGGACCCACAGATTGTCCAGCCACCACGCGTCGTCTTCCCGCTTGAGCGAGTAGAACGCGACGGGCTTCTCGTTGACGGCTGCCATCCAGGTCTCGTTGGTAGAGATGTAATCGGGTGAAATCGTCAGTTGCGGAGTCCAGATTTGAATCCAGCGTTCGGGATAATTCCAATGACGCTTTGCGGCGATGGCGATACGCGTCAGCGTCTCGGCGTGCTCGGGGCGGGCGCGTTGAAGGGTCAACTCGCGTTTCATTTACGCATCACGGTCCATCGTCCTTCGTCCACGGTCTATTCCCCCACCACCCGCATCTCGCGCGGCATATCGGACAGCACGTCCGCGCCTTCCGCGGTGATGACCACGTTATCCTCGATGCGAACGCCGTTCCTGCCGGGCAGATAAATCCCAGGCTCGACCGTGAAGGCCATGCCAAACTCCAGAATTTGCATGTTGTCGCCGCGCATGTAGGGGGCTTCGTGGCCCTCCATGCCAATGCCGTGACCGGTGCGATGCGTGAAGAACTGACCATAGCCTGCTTTCTCGATGACCGCGCGCGCGGCCTTGTCCACATCCGCGCAGGGGACGCCGGGCTTCGCAGCGGCGCAGCCCGCGGCGTTGGCCTCCTGCACAACTCTGTGGATTTTCTGGAACTCGGCATCCGCCTCCCCCACCGCGAAGGTGCGCGTCAGGTCGGAGATGTAGCCCTCGTACGCCGCGCCCCAGTCAATGACGAGCAGGTCGCCGCGCTGGATCTTTCGGTCGGAAGGCGAGGCGTGCGGGTTGGCCGCATTCGGTCCGCCGGAGACGATGGGACTGAACGGCATCTCGGGCTCGGAACCATGTTTGAGCAATTGCACGACCAGTTCGGCGGACAATTCCTTTTCGGTCATGCCGATTTTTATGAGGGGGATGGCCGCCTCCAGCGCGTCCTGGGCGATCTTTACCGCGCGCCGCATCTTTTCGACTTCGTCCTTATCCTTCCGCAGACGCAACTGCGCCAGCGCGTCGGTCGCATCGGGATATTCGGCCTCGGGCGCGGCGTTCCTGACGAATTGGAATTCCAGCAGGCGCAGTTGACGCGGCTCGACGCCGATCCGCTTGTCATCCAAATCCAGGGACTGGACCGCGCCGCGGAAGGCCGCGTGCCACCCCGACGGGTCCTCGCCGTACGGGAAGGGTGTGACCGCGACCTCGCGTACCTTTTCCATTTCCAGTTCGGGCAGGACGATGGCGGGATTCTTCTCAGGGACGAAGAGCAGGACCACCGGGCGCTCCATCAGGTGGAAGCGCAGGCCGGTGAGATACGTCAGCGTGGGACCGGGATTCAGGATGACGGCATCCAGGCCAGAGGTCCGTAAAGAGGCGGCGAGTTTGTCGAAGCGAGAGTTCATGTTGAGTCTCCGGTTGATTTTTTACCGCGAAGAAGCGAGGACCGCGAAGAGTCTCAACTTCGCAAAGTCCAGAACCTTCGCGCTCTTTGCACCTTCGCGGTGAAGGCTTTTGTCATTTGTATTTATGTCGTCGTTTCGTCAGCACGGATTCGGTGATCCAGTCCACCAGCCAGGGCATGTACCAGTCGGCCCAGACGGCGATGTGGTAATACCACGGCAGGATGACCGCGCGGCGCGGACGTTTGGCGAGCGCGACGACGCGCGCCGCGACCTGCTCGGAACTCAACGAGCGGAAGTAGCGCCGCAGGATGGAGCGTTTCATGGGATGGTCGCCCGTGTGCTGGCCGAATTCGGTCTTGGCCGGGCCCGGGTAAATACCCGAAACGTGAATGCCGAACGGCTCGGCTTCGCGGCGCAGGGCGTCGGTGAAGGCGCGCACACCGAATTTGCAGGCCGAATAGATGGTGTAGGTGGGCGGCGCGATCCAGCCCGCGACCGAAGACATGTTGATGATGTGACCGGAGCGGCGCGCGAGCATGTGCGGCAGGACCTCGTGACTCACCTGAATCGTACCCAGCAGGTCCACTGAAACCTGCATGGCAATATCGCGTTCGGCGGTGAGGGTATCGTGCCAGCCCAACCGCCCGAAGCCCGCGTTGTTGAAGAGAATGTCAATCTGGCGATAGACATCCAGCGCGGACTGCACCATCACTTTGATGCTGGCGAGGTCGGACACGTCCACCGGCACGGCCAGCGACTCGCCGCCCTCTTTATGAATTTCACCAACCAGCGTTTGCAAACGATCGATGCGCCGCGCCGCGGCAACCACCCTGCATCCCTCGCGGGCAAACAGCCTGGCCGCGTCCATGCCAAACCCCGACGAAGCGCCAGTGACCAGCACGACCTTGCCCTGCAAGTCAATCATTTAATTCTGTTCCTCTTCGCCCTCTTCCTTGGCCTGCTTCTTCGGGCGCGGCGGCTGAATCACCGCCTCGCGACCCAGCGCAATCTCCAGCACCTGGTCCATGTGGCGGACGGGCACGATGCGCAAATCCTTCTGCACCTGTTTCGGCACGTCCACCAAATCTTTTACATTTCGTTCAGGAATGATGACCGTCTTCAGCCCGGCGCGGTGGGCGGCCAGCACCTTCTCGCGCACACCGCCAATCGGCAGGACGCGCCCGCGCAGGGTGATCTCGCCGGTCATGGCCACATCCTTAAAGACAGGCCGTCCCGTGAAAGCCGAGATGACCGCGGTCGTCATGGTGATGCCCGCGCTGGGACCGTCCTTCGGAATCGCGCCCTCGGGCAGGTGCATGTGGATGTCCAGCCGGTCGAAGACGTCGTTCGGGATGTCGAACACGCTCGCGCGGGACTTGAGGTAAGTGAGGCCGGCCTGGGCCGATTCCTGCATCACGTCGCCCACCTGGCCGGTGATCTGCATCCCGCCCTTGCCGTCGAGGACGGCCACCTCCACGAACATGATCTCGCCGCCGTTCTCGGTCCACGCGAGACCGGTCGCCACGCCCACCTCGTCCTTGCGCTCGGCCTCGGTCAGGAAGAACTGCGGCGGACCGAGGAATTTCTCGATCAGGTCGGGCGTGACAACGTCGGGATGCTTCTTCGATTCCGCTTTCATGCGCGCCACCTTGCGGCAGACGCGCCCGATTTCGCGCTCCAGGTTGCGCACGCCCGCCTCGAAGGTGTACTCGCGGATGATGCGCTGCAGGGCGGCGGTCTCGAATTTGATCCCAAGTTCGTCAATACCGTTCTCGTTCATCTGACGCGGGATGAGATACTTCTCCGCGATGGCGAGTTTCTCCTCCTCGATGTAGCCGGGGAACTCGATCACTTCCATGCGGTCGAGCAGGGCGGGCGGAATCGGACCGAGATAATTAGCCGTGGTCACAAACATCACCTTCGACAGGTCGAAGGGCAGTTCGAGATAGTGATCGCTGAAGGTGTTGTTCTGTTCGGGGTCGAGAACTTCGAGCAAAGCCGAGGCGGGGTCGCCGCGGAAATCGGAATACAGTTTATCAATTTCGTCGAGCATGAACAGCGGATTCGCAGTCCCCGCCCGCTTCATGGTCTGGATGATGCGCCCGGGCAGCGCGCCGATGTAGGTGCGGCGGTGGCCGCGAATCTCGGCCTCGTCGCGCACGCCGCCGAGCGAGACGCGCACGAACTTGCGTCCGAGCGCCTCGGCGATGGAGCGCCCCAGCGAGGTCTTGCCGGTGCCGGGCGGCCCGACGAAGCACAGAATCGGCTGGCGTTCCTTCTTGGGTTTGAGCGAGCGCACGGCGATGTATTCGAGGATGCGTTCCTTGGGCTTCTTCAAGCCGTAATGGTCGCGTTCCAGAATCTTGCCCGCGTTCTTCACGTCCAGATTGTCTTCGGTGGAATTCGTCCACGGCAGTTCCAGGATCCAGTCCAGGTAGGTGCGGATGATGCCGACTTCGGGCGCCATGGGCGGCATCTGGTTGAGCCGCTCCAGTTCCTTCATGGCCGTGCGGCGGACCTCGTCGGGCAGGGCCATCTTCTCGATCTTCTGGCGCAGTTCGCTCACGTCTCGGGTGAAGATATCGCCCTCGCCCAGTTCGGTCTGGATCTGCTTCATCTGCTCGCGCAGGTAGAACTCGCGCTGGCTCTTGTCCACTTCGTTCTGCACGCGCGAATGGATCTCGTCTTCGAGTTCGAGCACGTCCACTTCCTCGGCCAGGATCTTGTTGATGCGCTGTAACCGCAGGCGCGGGTCGGTCATCAACAACAGGGATTGCTTCTCGACGAAGTTGAGCGAGAGGGTGGTGGCGATCATGTCCGCCAGCCAGCCCGGCTCGGCGATGTTCATGGCGAAGAGGTGGGCCTCCTCGGGGATGGAGCGGTCGAGTTGGACACAGCGGTCGAACAGGTCCAGCGCGGAGCGCATCAGCGCCTGGGTCTGGCGGTCGGCGGTCTGCGGTTCGAACAGGACGCGGGCGCGCACCTTGATGTACGGCCTGACGCGCACAAATTCCACCACCTCGACGCGGCGGCGTCCCTGCACCAGCGCGGACGAGGAGCCGTCGGGCATGTGGAGGAGGCGTCCCACCGCCATCTCCACGCCGACGGGCAGGAAGTCCTTGGTGCTCGGTTCTTCGACTTCGGGGTCGCTCTGGGTGAGGCCGATGACGGTCTGGTTACGTAGTTGGGCTTCCTGAACAGCCAGTAACGAGGCCTCGCGCCCCACGAACAGCGGCGAGACCATGCGCGGGAACACCACCAGGTCGCGCAGCGGCAGGACGAGCGCCTCGATCAGGCCATCTTCATCCGGCTCGAGATTGGGCACGCGGTACAGTTCTTCGGTGCGCTGGGAAAGCGCCAGGTTGAAATTATCTTCTTCTTCGTTCCAGTTATTATTCATGCGTTACTCGATAAATCTGGATTTGGGAATGGGCCCAGCCGATATTTTATCCTGTTATTCGCCTCATGCGGGAAGAATGCCACCGGATATCCGATTTCTAACCTTTACAGGAACAGTTTTCACGGATGATCGTCCTATTGGCAAAGAGAAGATAATGGCTATAATCAAAATAGTCAAGTTCGGGAGGAAACGAAATGACCTCACGCTCGAAGAGGAGAATAACCGTCGTATTGGCAGACGACGAACCTGTCGTCCGCGCTGGACTTTGCACGATGCTCTCACAATCTGAAGAAATAGAGGTCATTGGCGATGCGCAGGACGGCTTCGAAGCCCAGCGGCTGGTGACCGAACTCCGTCCTCAAATCCTGTTGCTGGACCTGAAAATGCCGGGGCCGCGTCCTGCCGAACTCGAAGGGTGGGTGCGGGAAAACCACCCTGAGACCGTCACCCTGGTTTTGACAGCCCACGACCGCGACGCCTACCTGGCAGGTATGATGGATGCAGGCGCGGCAGGCTACTTGAGCAAAAACGCGTCAGCAGATAGATTGATTGACGCCATTCGCCGGGCCGCGCAAGGGGCAATTGTTTTTGATGAAGAGCAGATTTCAAGGGCGGCCAACTGGAAAAAGAATATCAGCCAGAAATGGGAAAGCCTGAGCGAACGCGAACAACAAGTATTGCGGCTGGCGGGATGCGGGGAACACAACAAAACGATTGCGGCCAGTTTGTGCATCACGCCCAAAGCGGTCGAGAAACACCTGACGAGCGTTTACCGAAAACTTGGCCTGAATTCAAGGGTCGAGGCGATCATCTGGTGGGAGAAAAATGGTGGGGATTTCCCTACTTGAAAACGAAAAACCAACCTTCTATAATTAATGATGAAGGCAAATTGGCGGGGTCGAGTGAACGGGAGTGTGCACTGATGAGAATGCAAAACCTCTGGGGAAAATCGCTCTATCTTATCTTGAGTGGATTACTTCTAATCACCCTTAATGCCGTTGGCATTTCTTCGGCGTCTGCCGATCAGGGCAGAATCATGTATGCACCTCCCCTGCTTGTCCTGCAAGGCACCATGCCTGCCATGCCAATCACGGAACCACCGATCCTCACTGCTACGGCTTCTCCGACCTCCACACCCGTGGCGGCATTGACCTTCACAGGCTGGTCGTATGGATGCACCAACGGGCCGTATATCACCTGCTCGGCGGCCGTGACCAGCACGCAAACAGGCCCCTACCGATGGGATTTCGATATTTCATACACATACGGCGATAATCACACCGGCTTCGAATCGAATTTCGCCCTGGAACTTGCATTCGATACCGGGGTGTTCTATACGGAGGTGCCAATTTGGTGGGAAATGGTTCCGATCACGAACGAAGTCATGCCAACCCGCTGGATTGACGTGGCCTATTCAGGCGTGGGAGACCTGGACCCGATGGCCTATCCCACCGGTTCCTGGACTGTACCTTCCCAGCCTAGTCCGTACGATACATTCAGGGTGACATTCTCACGCATTACAGGAAAGACAGAAATTCTAACGAGAACCGACACCTGGCATTTGACAATCGCTACCTATAACTTCATCGGGACAGCGACCCCAACGCCGACTCAAACACGAACGAGTACTCCCGCAAGGCCATCCCGAACTCCCACCAAAACAGTAACCAAACTCCCCACCAAGACGCCGACACGGACGCTTACCCTGACCCCCAGCAGGACTTCAACGCGAACTGCCACGCTGACGCGGACGCCGAGCAAGACTCCAACAGGTACATCCACTAAAACACCGACGCCAACGCCTACAAGCAACTATACTTACAATCGCACTAGCGCTGTTACTTATGCCAACACATGGGCGCACGGACGAAATAGCAACTTCCCATCCTATGGGACGGAATGTCAGTGCAATGACTGCACAAATTATCTTTCCCAAGTTCTGTATAGTGGAGGTTATCCGCTACGAACAGGAAACTGGGATCCAAATAGTATATTTGAATGGTGGTACAGACCAGTCCTACTGTGGTTTGAAAACTCGCATACTTGGAGTGTAACAGAAGACTTCAATATCTATGTAAATCAGTATCCAAGCGAATTTGACACAGGTGTATTGCCATCTCAACTTGAAAGAGGCGATTTTCTCTTGATGGATCTGAGAAACAATGATAACCCTGACATTTTGATTCCGGATGGAAGACCTGACCATGGACGAGTAGTCATTGGTTATGGCTATACAAGCACAAATCAAAATGATTACACCAACGGTTGTGGAGAAAACTTGACCGTGCCACCAAGTACATATACGCTCCTTGCAAACCAACACTGTACAGACCGCTGGCATGTCGCTTGGGATTATAATCTTCCGGGCAACGCTAATTTATGGCCCATTCATGTAAAATAATGAACGGAGTCAGCTAATGAAAAAATATCTTCTCTTCATGATAATTGCCTTTCTTCTCGCAGGGTTGCTCGGCTTTTCGAAAGGAACACCTCTCTCTCGCCAAATTCCGCCGCTGAATAAAACTCAAGACCCCACCGAAGCGGAACGCGTTATGGAAACTATCAAAAGAGCCTATGAAATCGAGGCGGAGGCTGCTCGAACATTTGATCTGGAAGAATTTCCGGCAGTATTCATAAACGATCCGCGCTACCCAGTAGACTCATACACTTTAGAATTTATTAAAGATGTCACTCACAACCCATCTCTAAACACAGCAGGTTATTTGGATTACAAAAGTGCTTACTACTCGTGGTGGAGAGACGGGGCACTACGGCGCGAAGCACTTGAAGAGCGAGCGAAAGCGGAAAATCGAAACCTGACTATGGAAGAGTCCCAGTCTTTGGTTGACTCAGATGGGCGAGTTGCTCCCCAGCGCAGGAAGGACCCCATTTCAGACATCTATTTAGAATTCCAATCCATCACATTTAATGAGGATATCGCTACTGTCGTTCTTAATGACGGCCCTATGACGATTGAGATGACGCTTGTCTTAGTAGATGGAAAATGGTTTATCGCAGGTTACACGGGTTTACTATTCCACCCATAATCACTTATAGCCTGTCCTGCTAAAGGATCGCGTCATCACACAAGCCACCGCAGATTAACCACCATATGAAAAGGAGATAAACCTGTCAGGTCAGGTTACTTCTCTGTTCTCTATCCACGCTGCACGGATCTCGCCTGCAAAGGCGACACTGCCAGCGGACAGGACCAGCGCGCGTTGCCCGGCCATTTCCAGCGCCCGCTCCAGCGCGGCCGCGGCAGGGGTCACCGCCACAACCGGGATCTCGGCCTGCCTCACCTGTTCGGCGATCCACTCCGCGGACGGGGCGCGCGGGTGATCAACCTGAGTCGCAACGACTCCCTCCAGCCTCGGCTTGAGTTCTTCCAGCATCCCCGAAATATCCTTGTCTTCCAGCGCGCAGAAGACCATGATGACCGGCCGGCCGGGGAAGTAATCGTCCAGTGACTGGCGCAGGCGCAGGGCAGAGTCGCGGTTGTGAGCCGAGTCTATCACAACGGGCGGCTCGCGGCGGACGACCTCGAAGCGCGCCGGCCACTTGACCTCGGCAAAGCCTTTTCGAATAGCCTCGTCGGATATTTCCAATCCACAGACTTTGAGCGCGGTGTAGGCCGTGGCCGCGTTTTCGAGTTGATGGGAACCGAGGAGAGGGAGTTGAAGGTTTAAAGTTGAATGTTGAACGTTATCTACGAGTTGGAAAGTTTGTCCATCGAGAGAATTTGCGAGGGGAGTGTAAGTGATGTCTTTTCCGACAAGGGTGAAGGGCGCATTCCTCTCGGTGGCTACGCGCAGCAAAACTTCGAGCGCTTCGTCCTTTTGCGCGGACGAGACCACCGGCACGCCCTGTTTGATAATGCCCGCCTTCTCCCCCGCGATCCTGGCGAGGGTATCTCCCAGCACGGCCATGTGATCCATCGAAAGCGACGTGATGACTGAGACGCGCGGCGTGACCACGTTGGTCGCGTCCAGCCGCCCGCCGAGTCCGACCTCGATCACCGCCGCGGTGACGCCATGCTTTGCAAAGGCCAGGAAAGCCAATGCAGTCGTGATTTCAAATGTGGTCAGTTTTTCGATTCTTGCCACGTGGGGTTTGATCTCTTCGACCAATTCGACAAGTTGCACATGGGAGATCGGCTCGCCGTCAATTTGAATCCGTTCGCAGTAATCCTCCAGATGCGGAGACGTGTACAACCCCACCTTGAAACCCGCCGCCTGCAACGCAGACGCGCACAGCGCGCTGACCGAGCCTTTGCCTTTCGTCCCTGCTACGTGAAGGATGGGATACGCCGCCTGCGGATTCCCCAGCGACTCCATCAGCGCGAACATGCGGTCAAGGTTGAAGTTCGCCTTGGCGAGTTCGGAGACGTGTTTCAGGCTATAATCTACGAAAGAGTAGAGGTAATCGAGGGCCTTGTTGTATTCAATTTCGATGTCCATGCGAGGGATTGTAATCGGCGGATAGGTCGAATGCAAGAGGAAGAGTTTTCAAGAGAAAGAAGGAGAACAATGAAACCCAATGTCCTCTCTATTACATTTGAGACGATGGCACAGAAACATAAAGATGGTCAATTTACCATTCCGAAAGAGATTCGTGACATCATGGGGTTGGATTTTGGGGATAATATTTTGCTGGAGATAAAGGGGCGAAAAATCAATTCCCAACTTCGATCTGGGCCAGAAATCTATGGCGAAGAAATCAAAAGTTTGGTAAAAGCTGGCGAATTAATTATTGTGACCATTCGCAGAAATTGATGAGCGTGTGATAGCGCTCATTGAGCGAGGTGAGGAGATTACCATGGAAACCTGCTTCATTTGCCGCAAACATCAGGAACTCGAACCTGCCCCGCCCGGAGGCTACATCTACGAAGATGAGCACTGGATGGTCTGCCACGCGCCGGGGAAACTGGGTCCGCTGGGGACACTGTTCGTCGAGTCAAGGCGGCATTTTCTGGATTACGCGGAAATGACGGACGCGGAAGCCGCCTCGCTGGGAAATGTGCTGAAGAAGGTCTATGCGGCGCTGCATCTCAACACCGAGGCGGAACGGATTTATCAACTTTCCACGATGGAAGGCCAGCCGCACTATCATTGCTGGATCGTGCCGCGCCGAAAAGAAATTTCCGAACGCGGACTGAAATTCCTGGCAAGGGATGATTCGTGCGAGGACAGGGACGCCGAAGCGCTGGCAAACAAGTTGCGCGAGGCCATGAGATAGCATGGTTGGCAACCTCACCATCCACCTGCACCTCCCTGCCTGCGCCTCGCTCAAAGAAAAACGCGGACGACTCAAGCCGCTGTTGCACCGCCTGCGCCGCGAGTTCAACGTCTCGGCCGCGGAGATGGATTTGCAGGACAAGTGGCAGGAGGCGGTCATCGCCTGCGCGATGGTGGGAAACGACGCGGTCGTTTTGAGACAGTCCCTGCAAACTGTAGAGAAGTGGGTGACGGGAAACTGGCCGGACGGAATGGTGTTAGAAAGTAAAATCGAAGTGGTATAGCGAAGTCGAAAGTCTCGCCTTTTGGCTGACGCCCAAAGTCTGGCCCTTTACAGGGTGCTCCGCGAAGACTTTGGAATCCATCGTATGAGAGGTAAGCAAATGAAGATCGCAGTGATCGGCACCGGCGGCGTGGGAGGCTATTACGGCGGCTTGCTCGCCAAGCAGGGACACGACGTCACATTTTTGGCGCGCGGCGCGCACCTGGAAGCCATCCGCCGGTACGGCTTGCAAATCAAGAGCATTCACGGGGACTTCAGCGTGACGCCCGCCCAGGCGGCCGCGAATCCCGCCGAGATCGGGACCCCCGACCTGGTACTCTTCTGCGTCAAAACCTACCACACCGACCAGGTCGCAAAGTCCATCCAGCCCATCGTCGGGCCGCAGACCTCGGTGCTCAGCCTGCAAAACGGGATCGACGCGGCGGATCGGATCGGCGCGGTCGTCGGGATGGATCGGCTCCTCGGTGGCGCGACCTGGCTCTCGTCCGCGGTGGAAGCGCCGGGCATCATCAAGCAGGTCTCGCAGTTTCGCCGCGTCGTCTTCGGAGAACTGGATGGGCGCGTCACCCCGCGCGTCCAATCCATCTTCGAGGCGTTCCAGCCAACGGGCATCACGGTGGAGATTTCACAGGACATCCTGAAACTCCTGTGGACGAAGTTCGTGTTCATCGCCGCGGCGAGCAGTTTCGGCGCGCTGACGCGCCTTCCGATAGGCGACTGGCGGGACGTGCCGGAGACGCGCGACCTGGTCGTCAACCTGATGAAGGAGGTGGAGGCGGTCGGCCGCGCCCACGGCGCAAACCTGGACGCGGACGTGGTCGAGAAGTCGCTGGCCTTCATGGATGCGGCCGCGCCGCACATCCGGGCGTCCATGCAGGTGGACGTGGAGGCGGGGCGGCAATTCGAACTGGAGGCGATGGTAGGGGTGATCGGGCGCAAGGGACGCGAGGCGGGCGTTCCCACCCCGACGGCGGACACGATCTACGCCGCCCTGCTCCCCATCAACTCGAAAGCCCTGAAGACCGGCTAAAGCGAAATGCGTGCCGCCTGATTTTTACGGAAAATTTATTTGACAAGCAGGAAAATAGACATACAATTAATTTATCATTTTCAAGTAACAATCCAGCATCGTGAGTGTTTATTAAGTCGGAAACACATTCGTCGGACGAGAACTTCCTGCCGAAAATGGAATCCCGCTTCTCACTGCTTTTCTCTTTTTATCCCCCCTACTGGCAAATGGACATTGCCATGTGGAAGGACGAAGCCGCGCCAGCGCCGTGAAGCCACGTTGAGGCTTTGTGGCGTTTTTGTTTTCCGAAGAGGCTAAAATGGACAACCCCTTACTGGTTGAAATCATCGCCTACGCGCCCACGGCTTTTTATCACTGCACGCACTGCGAGGTGGCCTGGCGCGAGATGGGCAAGTCGGACCGCGTGCACGAGGAGCAGTTGGAGAGTAGCCTGCCCGAGGACCTGCAACGCGAGTACCTGGCGGTCTCGGATTGGGTGAAGGAGATGTTTCGGGTCCACTGCGACCGGCTGATCGTCAAGGTGATCGACGCGGCATCCATCGAGGGCGTGATCAAGTCTCTGCGATACAACGCGCGCCGCTACCCGGCGGTCATCGTCAAACAACGAGGCCGCTTCATCGGAACAGACGCCCTTACACAGGCGGCGGGCGAGATCAACCGCCTGCTGAGCGGACAGGAAGCCGCGACGAATGCCGCGTAACACAGAGAAATCGCAAATTAAATTTTGCGGTACAAAGAAAAAGGAGGCATCGGACTGAAAAACGCATTTCCCATCACAACGCTCACGGAAGATGGCGGCGTGAGCCGAATATCATCCTGATGCGCCATCAGAGTGAACTATCGCCAAAAAGGAGAATGCATTATGAACACTCTGTGGATCGTTGTCATTGCAACGGTCGCCATTTATCTGGCATACAACTTCTATGCCAAGCGCATCGACCGGGACGTCATCCAGGCCGATGCAAAGAAGGCCACCCCGGCCAAGATGTATATGGATGGCGTGGACTTCATGCCCACCAGCCGCAACGTGTTGTACGGTTATCACTTCAAATCCATCGCCGCGGCGGGGCCGATCGTGGGTCCCATCACGGCGGCCAACATCTGGGGCTGGGCGCCCTCCCTGCTCTGGCTGGTCCTCGGCGTTTCGTTCATCGGCTGGGTAAGCGACTACAGCGCCATCATGGTGGCGGTGCGCAACGACGGCAACAGCCTGAGCGCCATCAGCCACAAGTTGATCGCGCCGCGCACCCGCACCATCCTGTTCACGTTCATCTTCTTCTACCTGCTCCTGGTGGCCGGTGCGTTCATGGGCATCATGTCCGCGCTGATGGCCGCCCGCCCGGATGTTCCGTTCGGCATCATCATGCTCGGCGTGATGGGCCTGCTGGCAGGCCAGATGCTCTACAAGTGGAAGATGGACCTGATCGTGGTGACGGCCATCGTGGTTGTGGTTGTCGTCGCGGCGATGGTCTTCGGTCCGTTCGGAAGCACTGTCAATCCCGAGACCAAAGCCACCCAGTGGGTCGGGCCGATCAATGGCGCAGTCGTGGCGTTCAACACCGCGGTCAACAATGTTACAGGCGGAAACTCGGTCATGAATGTGTTCGACCCGACCAATGCCGACCCGCGCATCCCCGCCCCGGCGGCGGACGGCACGCGTCCCACCACGGCGGTCTATGACGCCGCCACCGGCGCCATCAAGACCCTGCCCTCCTACCTGTTCTGGGCGCTGTTCATCCTGGCTTTCTCGTATCTGGCGGCCACCCTGCCCATCTGGCGCTTCGCCCAGCCGGTCAACTACATCGGCTTCTGGGTTACCCTGCTGACCATCGGCCTGAGCGCCATCGGCGCCGTGCTGGCCCCGTTCATCAAACCCGAGGTCGGCGCGTTCGCGCTTGAGCCGCTCAAGACCTGGGGCTTTGCCTACGATCCGACCAAAGCCTGGCAGCCGCTCTGGCCGATGCTGTTCGTGACCATCGCCTGCGGCTCGATCTCCGGCTGGCACGCGCTGATCGGCTCGATCGGCACCGCCCGCCAATTGGAATATGAGACCGACGGCCTGCCCGTCGGCGGCGGCGCGATGTTCACCGAGAATACGCTCGGACTGCTCTCGCTGGTGGCCGTTTCCATCGCGGGATCGGGCGGCGGCGCAGGCCGCTTCGCGGCGGGCGTCGGATCACTGCTCTCGGTGCTATTCGGAGACGGTTTCAAGACCTTCGGCACGGCATTGGGCTTCGGCGCGTTCATGGTCATCGTGCTGACCGTGACCCAGTTGATCTTCCGCGTCATGCGCGTCACACTCTCGGAGTGGGTCGGCGAAGCCATGCCCACCTTCAAGAACATGCACATCTCGACGATCACCTCGATGGTGCTGACGATGCTGCTGGTGCTGACCGGCACGTGGGTGTACCTGTGGCAGTTGTTCGGCGCGGCCAACCAGTTGATGGCGGCGCTCAGCCTGCTGATCGTGACGGTCTGGCTCAGGGAGCAGAAGAAGAATCCCTCCTATGCCCTGTGGCCGACGCTGTTCATGTACATCACTACGCTGGCGGCCACGCTCGTCACCGCGCGCAACCTGTATGTGACCATCGTGCCGAAGGGCGGGGCGGCGGCGGCGGGCGCATGGGCGATGATCATCATTGCCATCCTGCTCTTCCTCACCGCCCTGATCATCGGCTGGGACGGCTACAAAGCCTATCAGCGCTACGCCAAAGGCGGCACGGCGGCAAAGTCTCCCGCGGCGGCGGATTGAACCTCGCCTGTCAGAGACCAGGTTTCTTGGAGAAACCTGGTCTCGACAAAAACGAAAAGGGGAGACGCGAACGCGTCTCCCTTCCCTTCGGGCTGTTTCCGTTATCGAATCAGTTGCGCTCGCCGACGGCGCGTCCCAGGTCGCACAGGGACTGGAAGTAGGCTTTTGCATCCGTTCCGCGCGGATTCGGAAACGGCAGGTGAACTTCCATGTTCGGCGCGGTCTTGCGCAGGCTGAGACGGACGTAACGCGGCGCAAGAGACTGCATCGGCACGGCGAGGCGGTCGAGGGTTTCGGCGGCGAGGTTGAGCAATCCCCTGGGTGCCATCAGGCGCAGGCCGTGATAATCGGTCGCCTCCCAATTGCGTTTGGCGGCTTTGGCCAGGGCGTCGCGCCCCGTCCAGGTTTTGGGGTCCGCCAGTTCGAGGTCCAGAAGCGGAGGCGTGCTGAGGGCGGCGCGGAAGATCAGAATGTCGTCGCGTCCCTGAAACAGCGCGAGGATCGTCATCCAGAACACGTCGCGCGGCTTGAGGACGAGCAGGACGTCCATGCGGTGAAAGGGACGTTTGGCCTTGGCGATGCCCATTTCGGCGACGGATGAACCCAGCCAGCGAAAGGTGGTGCGCTGGCCGATGAGCGGCAGGCCGTCCTGCATCCATTTCAGGATTTTGTCGCCGCGGCGCAGGTTGTAGATCATGCCGACGGCAAACCAGCCCATGAAAACGGCGACGGCGGCGATGACGATTGTTTGTGAGTTCACAGGACACCTCGGAGTTTTGCGAGTAGGCGTGAGTATAATATGATTGTGACGACTCAACCAGAAAAGAAATCGTTCCGGCAGGCGGTGCGGGAATTTTTGTACGGTTTATTCGGCATGGAAATCGCCGAGCATGCGCTGGAAATGCGCGCCAGCCTCGAGAGCATTTTCATGCTCGGCACGGTGGGAGACATGCTCGGCGTGCCCATCCTGCCGCCTTATTATAGTTTGCGCCTGTTGCCTTATCTCGTCCCTCAAATTTCCACCTGGAAACGGCGCGTCCTGCGCGAGCGCGAGTTCAGCGACGAACACGATTATCATTTGGATGGGCTTTAGTTCAATCCATCCTCGTCGTCATTGACTTCATTGTAAAAGAAAGGAAACCAGCCATGACAGAAGAAGAAAAGAAAAGTTTCTGGCAGAACGCGAAAGAGATCATCTACGGCATGGCGTCGCACGACATGAGCCGCTACGCCCTGCGGACGCGCGCCAGCATGGAGCATCTCTTCATCCTGATCACGATGGGCGATATGATCGGCATCCCCATCCTGCCGCCGTATTACAGCCTGCGTCTGCTCCCGTATGTCGTGCCGCAGATCTCCACGTGGAAGCGGCGTCTGCTGCGCGAGAAGGATGTCTCTGACGCGATGTTCTAAATCGCAAATCAAAAATCGTAAATCGAAAATTGGGAGTCCCAATGACACTCAAACGAATCTTCGAAGAACACCCCGAACGGCGCTACATCATGTTCGGCGGCAAGGGCGGACTGGGCAAGACCACCTTCTCCGCCGCGACCGCGTACTGGCTGGCGAAGCAGGGAAAGAAGGTGCTGGTTTTTTCCGTTGACCCGCAAGCCAGCCTCTCGGACATTTTCCAGAAGGATATTTTCGGCAAGGGACCCGTCAAGATTATGGAAAACCTGTGGGCGCAGGAGATTGACGCCGACCAGCACATCAAAGCCTACCAGGGCGAGATCCGCAAGAAGATTTTGGACATGTACGGCTTCGAGTCCGTCCCTGACGAGATCGAGCAGTACATCCAGGCCGCATCCGCGGAGCCCGCGATGGAGGAGAGCGCCATCTTCGACGCGGTGGTGGACATCGTCGTCGAAGGCAACTACGACTATTACATTTATGACCTCGTCCCGCTCGGACACGCGCTGTATTACCTGAGCATGGCAAAGGTCTACGACGAGTGGATCAACAAGATCACCAAACTGCGCGAGGAAATGCGCGAGTACGAGGAGATGGTCTCGCGGCTCAAGCGCGAAAAAGAGACCGAGGAAGACGCAATCCTCAACGAGTTGCAATACATCCGCGGACGAATCAACGCCTCGTCGCAGATTTTGACCGATAAGGAGAAGACGGCCTTCTTCTTCGTCGTCATCCCCGAGGAGATGATCCTGATCGACACGCGCAAGGCCGCCGAACTCTTCGCCAAATTCGACGTGCCGATTTCGGGTTATGTGGTCAACCGCGTCGTCCCGCGTGAACTGCTCAAGGAGAATATCCCGCCTTATCTCAAGAATCGAATCGAGATGCAGGATAAGTATCTCGCCCAGATTGACGAATTCTTCGGCCAGCAGGTTGCCTCACGCGTCCCCGAACTGGAGCGCGACGTGACAGGGTTGGAGATGATCCGCAAACTTTCCGAAATCATGTACGGCGAGTAGGAGGATGCCATGACAACACAAATCGAAACCTCCATGCGGAAGTACGTCAACGACCATCAACGTCTCCGCTACATCTTCTTCGGCGGCAAAGGCGGCGTGGGCAAGACCGTCCTGGCGGGCGCGACCGCGCTCTCGCTTGCACAGCAGGGACGGCGCGTGATGCTGGCCTCCACGAATCCAGTCCACAGTTTGAGCGGCCTGCTCGGTCAAAACGTCTTCGGCCAGGCGACCCCTGTCAACGGCGTTCCAAACCTGTGGGCGTATGAGATCGACACGAAAGACACCATCGAACGCTCCAAACAGGAAATCCGCGAAAAGATCCAATGGTTCCTGAAATTTGCCGACATTTCCACCAAGGCGGAGGATTTTGTCGAATCGGCCACGATGAATCCCGCCTTCGAAGAGTCGGCTATGTTCGAGAACATGGTGGACCTGATGCTGAAGAGCGAGTACGACGTGTACGTCTTCGACACCGCGCCGACCGCCAACGCGCGCCGCCTGCTGGGAATGTCCAAGGTCTACTCGCTTTGGGTCAACAAGATGCTCAAGAGCCGCGAGGAAGCGCGAACTCTGCGCGAACTGCTCTCGTTTACCAAGAAGAAGGAAGCCGACCCGCTGATGGACTATCTCGTCTCGTTCCGCGACCGAATGGGACAGGCGCAGAAACTCCTGACTGATGACCAATTGACGGCGTTCTTCTTCGTGACTTTGGCGGAGGCCCTGCCCATCGCGGTCATCACCCGCTTCATCGGCTGGTTCCACGACTTCGGGATCCCCGTCGGCGGCGTGGTCGTCAACATGCTGATTGACCGCGCACAGGTCAACGAGGCCTCGCCCGAATTCGTCCGCAACCGCGTGGACATGCAGGCGCGCTACATGGACGACGTGTGGGTAAAGTTCGAGGGCATGGTGCGTTCCACCCTGCCGCTCTACGAGACTGAAGTCCGCGGCGTGGAGATGCTCAAGCGTATGGGGACGGAGTTGTTTGTGTGAGTGGGTAGGTAAACAGGTACACAGGTACACTCGTAGACGGGTAAGCACGCGTGTACTCTGTGTACGTGTGTACTTGTCTACGTGTGTACTTCCACATGACGAACGCCCTCTCGCGGTCCCTCAACGCCTTGCGCGAAATCCTCCACGGCATGGCCGTCCACGAGCAGACGCGCGCCCTGGCGCGGCAGCGCAGTAACGTCGAGCATTTGTTCATCCTGGTCAATTTCGGTGACCTGCTGGGCCTTCCCATATTGCCGCCATACTATAGTCTGCGCGTACTGCCATTCATCCTGCCTCTCATCAACGGCTGGAAGCGGCGCATGTTGCGGGAGCACAGCGCATAAATGACGACGGGATTTCAGCGTTCCCTGCGCGCCCTGCGCGAAATCCTCTACGGCATGGCGATCCACGACCAGGTGCGCGCCCTGGCGCGGCACCGCGGCAGTCTGGAACACCTCTTCGTGCTGATCAGTTTCGGAGACCTGCTCGGCCTGCCCATCCTGCCGCCGTATTACAGCATGAGACTATTGCCGTTCGTCGTCCCGCTCGTCAACAATTGGAAACGCCGCCTGTTGCGCGAGCGGGATGTGACGGATGCAATCTTCTAGGAGTAGAGCCATGAAAGCAGTTCGTGTGCATCAATACGGGGGACTCGAATCGTTGAAGTATGAAGAAATCCCTCTGCCCGAACCTGGGGAGGGCGAAGCGCGGGTCAAGATCGAGGCGGTCGGAGTCAATTTCATTGACATCTACCACCGCATCGGCCGCTATCAGGGATCGTTGCCGCTCACGCTTGGACAGGAGGCGGCGGGCGTCGTGGACGCGGCCGGTCCAAACGTGACGGATGTAAAAGTGGGCGACCGCGTGGTTTACGCCAGCGTGCAAGGCTCGTACGCTGAATATGCAATTGCCCCCGCCTGGCGGCTCGTTCCCGTTCCGAAGGAAGTGGACGCGCAGCGCGCGGCCGCCATAATGATTCAGGGAATGACGGCGCATTATCTCGCCCTCAGCACGTACCCGCTCAAAGAGGGCGAGACCGCCCTCGTCCACGCGGCGGGCGGCGGGACGGGACAATTGCTCGTGCAGATCGCAAAGCGGCGCGGCGCGCGCGTCATCGGGACGGTTTCGACTGAAGAAAAAGCAAAGTTGGCGCGCGAAGCGGGCGCGGATGATGTCATCCTCTACACCCAAACCGAATTTGATGCTGAAGTCAAACGGCTGACGAATAACGTTGGCGTGGACGTGGTCTATGACTCGGTCGGCAAGGACACGTTCGACAAAAGTTTGAATTGCCTGCGGCGGCGAGGTTATATGGTTTTGTACGGCGCGTCGTCGGGGGCCGTCCCGCCTCTGGACCCACAGGTTCTGAACGCGAAAGGCTCGATCTACCTGACACGTCCCTTCCTCGCGCACTACACCGCCGACCGCGTCGAGCTGTTGAGCAGGGTAAGCGATTTATTCAAGTGGATCGCGGCAGGCGAATTGAAAGTGCGGATTGACAAAACCTTCCCGCTGGCCGAGGCCGCCGAAGCGCATCGCTACCTCGAAGGCAGGCAATCGAAAGGAAAGATATTGCTCTTGCCATAACAAGGCTGCCTCGAAACGGGCATTTGCGAAACGCCTCGGGACTCGTCATCGTTCCGAGGCGTTTTCATTATGGTACACTTCGCCCGTTATTCCACTTTCGGAGCATCCCATGACTGAACCCGTTTGCCTGAATTGCGGCCGCACCGATGAGCAGGCGCCCCTGCTCAATTTGACCTTCAAGGATGAGATCAAGTACATCTGCGCGCAATGTTTCCCGATCCTCATTCACAAAATCCACCTGCTGGCCGACAAACTGCCCGGGGTGGAGATCCCACCGCCCGGCCCGCACGAGCATTAACTTTCCGTTTCCGATCACCAATGAGCAGACTCTCCCGCCTCACGCGCAACTCGCTGATCGTGGCCTTCTTCTTTGGCCTCGACAAAGTGCTGGCCTTCGTGCGCACGGGCATCATCTCGCGGCAATACTCCGACGAAGTGCACCTGCTCGACACATTCAACGCGGCCAACAACCTGCCCGATGTGCTGTTCGCGCTCATCTCCGGCGGCGCGCTGGCAATGGCATTTATTCCCCTGCTCACCGAATACCTGACCACCAAAGACCGCGCCGCCGCGTGGGACCTGTTCTCGCGCGTCGCCAACGTGGCCTTCCTCATCACGGGTTCCATTGCGGTCATCATCGCCATCTTCGCCGAGCCGATCGTCAACGCCGAGATCGGCATCGCCCCCGGCTTCGGCGTGGAACAGCGCGCCCTACTCGCCGAACTTATGCGCCTCAACCTGATCGGCACGGTCATCTTCTCCATCAGCGGACTGGTGATGGCAAGTTTGCAGGCCAACCAGCACTTCGTCCTGCCCGCGCTCGCGCCCACCATGTACAACATCGGGCAGATCATCGGCGCGATTTTCTTCGTCCCGCGCTGGGGAATCCACGGCCTCGTCTACGGCGTCATCCTCGGCGCGGCGATGCACCTGCTCATCCAAATCCCTGCGCTGTTCAAATTCGGCTTCCGCTGGACTCCCGCCCTCGACCTGCGTCACACAGGACTCATCGAAGCCCTCAAATTGATGGGGCCGCGCCTGCTGACCATGGGCGGGATTCAGATCATTGTGCTGGCGCGCGATAACCTCGCCTCACGCCTCGGGCAGGAAGGCGCGGTGACCTCCCTCACCTACGGCTGGATGATTATGCAGGTGCCTGAGACCATTTTGGGGACGGCCATCGCCACCGCCATACTCCCGACCCTGTCCGAACTCGCGGCGCGCGGGGACCGGGCCGGATTCCGTTTAACCATCGAGAAAGCCCTCCGGGTCCTGGTCTCGTTAACCCTGCCCGTCGCGGCGGTGATGGCGGCGGGGATTCACCCTCTCGTCCGCGCCGTTTTCGGCTTCCCGGAAGACACCACGATCCTGCTCACCTGGACGACCCGCGCCTACCTGCTCACACTGACCGGCTATGCCATCCACGAGGTCGCGGCGCGCGCGTTCTACGCGCGCAAGGAGCCGCTGTTCCCGTTGTACGCGGTCGTATTGAGGCTGGTTATGTTTTTGGCAATCGGTGTTTCGGGTGTGCTGTTCTTCAAAGACATCGGCGCGCCCGTGATTGCTTTTGCCGAGATCGCCCTGCTCATCGAAGCCGTCATCCTCTTCGGGTGGTTGTCCAATCGCACACACGAGCCGATTCGGGTGGATGGCGCAATCGGCCGGGGGCTGGTTGCGGCGCTGGTCGGAGGCGCGACAGCCTACGGTCTCGCGTGGCTCGTAGCCGGGTCCGCGGTGTTGACCGCGCTGTTCGGAATGACCGTCGGCGGGCTGGCCGCGCTGGTCATCGTCTGGCGCGAGGCGCGGTTATTGTTCAATTTATGAGAGGCAAATAAGAGGGCGTTTTGATGCCTGCGGTATAATAATCGCCATGTCTGAAGAAACGACCACTGAATCCACACAACCGAACAAACCCGCAAAGAAACGCCTGCGAATCAATTGGAAGTCCTTCCTGACCAGCACAGTGGGTGTGCTGGTCATCCTGAGTCTGGGTATCCTGGGCGGCTACAATTCGGGCATCGGGATGCGCGAAGACGCAAAAGCCACGCTCGTCTCCCAGCAATTGACCGAGCAATTCGCCCTGGCGCTGATTGACATTGACAACGGACGCTACGAGGCCGCCAAACAGCGCCTGGACTTCATCATTCTCAACGACCCGACCTTTCCGGGCGCGACGCAAAAGATGGCCGAGGTGCTGGTGCTGATGAGCATTCCCACCGCCACGCCGACCCCCACTCTCACGCCCACACCGGACCTGCGCGGCGCGGAGGCCCTGTTCACGCAGGCGCAGCAACTGATCGCCGCACAGGATTGGGCCAACGCGCTGGTGGCGCTCGACCAACTCCGCAAGGACGACCCGACCTATCACACCGCCGAAGTGGACGGCATGTATTATTTCGCCCTGCGCAACGAGGGGCATTACCTGATCACACAACAGGGCAACCTGGAGGGCGGCATTTACTACCTGACGCTCGCGGAACGTTTCGCCCCGCTGGATAACACGGCCAACGGCCTGCGCGAGGGCGCGCGCCTCTACATCCTTGCCGCCTCCTTCTGGGAAGTGGACTGGGAACAGGCCGTGGTCTACTTCTCGCAACTCGCAGGCGGATGGCCGTCGCTGTGGGACGGCACGATGACCGCGGGCCAGCGTTATTACCAGGCATTGATGCGCTACGGGGATCAGTTGGTCGAGCAGCAAAGGTACTGCGCCGCATACGACCAATATGTGGCCGCGCAGGCATACGGCGAACTGGACGAAATCGCGGCGAAAAATAAAAACAAGGCTTTTCAGATTTGCTACCCGCCGACCGAGACCCCTGTCCCGACGGACGTGGTGGTCGGCGATACCCCAATCGTAGATAACACGCCGATTCCCTAATTCATGGACACTCCGCCTGTCTGGGCGCTGGCGCTGACCTTCTGGCTGCATTTCCTGGCAACCGTTACCTGGGTCGGCAGTGTCGTCGCCATCTCGGTGCTCATCCTGCCTGCGGCGCGGCATAGCTTGAAGCCGGTCGAACAACTCGCCCTGTTGAACGCCATCCAGAAACGGCTGGAGCCGCTGGCGTGGTTCTGCCTGGGCCTGCTGGCTGTGACGGGCCTCTTTCAGTTGAGCGCCAATCCGCACTACAACGGATTCCTCAACATCAGCAATCAGTGGTCCATCGCCATTTTGATCAAACACGCGCTGGGCATCGCGATGATCGTGGTCACCGCAATCCAGACGTGGGAGGTCCTGCCCGCCATCCGCCGCGCGCTGATGCGCCGGGAGAGACTCGAAGAGGACGAGGCCGAAGTGAAGAGGCTCCAGAAGCGCGAAGAACTGCTCCTGCGATTGAACTTTATTTTATCAATCCTGATTCTCGGGGCAACGGCAGTGGCAAGGGCGGCGTAGCTCGTAAAACGTAAAAACGAGACTCACGGCGAGTCTCGTTTTTGTTTACTCATCACGCATTCGTTCCAGAGTGTAATCACCTGCCAGCGGGCACTCCCGTCAGGTCGTACGTCATTGCCCCGGTGATTTTGACCGGCACAATCGCGCCGACCTTCGCCTTGCCCTCGATGAATACCATCCCGTCAATCTCCGGCGCGTCGCGGTAGGAACGCCCGACCGAAATCCCGTTATCGAATCCCTCCACCAGCACGTCGAGCGTCTTGCCGACATAGGACTGATTCACCTGCATGGAGATAACCTGCTGGCGTTCCATCAGGCGCTGGTAGCGCTCCGCCTTCACCTCGGCCGGGACCGGGTCCCTGAGCGGTTCGGAGGTCGTTCCCGGCTCGAACGAGAACTGGAACGTCCCCACGCGGTCGAAGCGGATTTCGTCCACGAAATCCATCAGCGCCTGGAACTCCTCCTCGGTCTCGCCGGGATAACCGACGATGAAGGTGGTGCGGATGGCCAGGCCGGGGATCGCGCCGCGCATCTTTTCGAGCGTGCGATGCACCCAGTCAACGTTGGAAGGGCGCCTCATGCGGTATAACGTCTCCGGGTGGGCGTGCTGGAGGGGCATGTCCAGATACGGCAGGACCTGCTTGTGCGCCGCCATGACTTCGATCAACCGGTCGGTGACGTAGCCGGGGAAGGCGTACATCACCCGAATCCAGTCCAACCCCTCAGCCCTGTCCCCTTCCCCATTGGGAGAGGAGGACTCCTCAGCTACTTCTTTCACCAGCCGTTCCAGCAAAATCGGAAGCCCATCCTTCACACCCAGGTCATGTCCATAATCCGTCGTGTCCTGCGCGATGAGGATGAGTTCGCGCACGCCCGCGTCGCGCAGGCGGCGCGCTTCGTCTAGGATGGTCTCGATGGGACGCGAGACTGCGGTGCCCTTGATGAGGGGAATGGCGCAGAACGCGCACGGACGGCGGCATCCGTCGGCGATCTTCAGATAAGCGCTGGTTCCAGAGACCGCGGCGCGCAACGCCTCGCGCTCATCCGTGCCGATGGTGAGCGCTTCGCCGGGCAGATGATAAAGCGGCTCAGGGTGGGGAGCCCGACGCAGGTCGCGCACCACCTGGACGATGTCCATCCAGCGGCGCGTACCGAGGATACCGTCCACGCCGGGCGCCTGCCGCGCGACCTCCGCGCCGTACCGCTGGGTGAGACATCCCGCGGCGATCAGCACCTGGCCGGGACGTTTGCCGTCCGCCAGTTCGCGCAGGACCGCATAGGACTCGTCCCTGGCCGGGCCGATGAAGCCGCACGTATTGACAATCAATACACCGGCGCGCGACGGGTCATCCACGGCGCGGTAGCCGTCGCGTTGCAGTAACTGCGCCATCGAATCGGAATCAACCGAATTCTTGGCGCAACCGAGAGAAATCAAGTGAAAAGTATTCCTGGACATTATTCATCACCGGTATTGGGAGTGGGGGTCGGCGTCTGGCTGGGCGTCGGCGTGACGGTAGCAGGCAGGGTGTTTGTGGGCGTCGGCGGGACGGTGGCAGTCGGCGTGACGATGCCTTCGGCGGTGAAGATCCGATTTACGATCTCGCCGTAACTGCCCAGCACACCCAGGTCACGCTGATTATACGTGACTCGCACCGCCGCCGCGTTGCCGACCAGGATTTCGATATACGTCTCGGCCTCGAAGGGATACGCTGAGCCGGGCGGGACGCGTCCATCGAAGACCACTTCGCCGTCCACGGTCACGCGCAGGTAGGTGCGTTCCACTGCCGCGATGTTGAGTTGCACGGTGATGCCCTCGGGCAGGGTGGGAAGTCCCACCGGCGTCCCGGCTGGATTCGGGGTTTCCGTGGCCTCGCCCAGATCGAGCAGGCTGACCGTCGCCGCGACGGTCTGTTCGGTGACGGCGGGCGAAGCCAGCAACACGTCGGAAATGGACGGAGCCGTCGGTTCGACCTGCGCCCGGGTGCGCGCATCCAGCACGCGCGCCACGCCCCACAGGGAAAACGCCACCACGAGAACGATCACGCCAATTCCAAAGACCAGGTCGCCGGCGATGAACCCGCGCAGGGGCGGCAGGCTGCGCGGCGCGGCGGGCGGCACCCTGCCGCGCGCGCCGGGCGGAAGCGGATGCACCTCGCGGTGACGCGCCTGCAGGGCGTCCGCGAACTTCAGGAGGATGGCGTCCACGTCCAGGTCCAAGAACGAGGCGTAATTGCTCAACATGCCGCGCGTCTGCACCGCCGAGGGCAGGCCGCCAAAATCCCCGGCCTCCAGCGCCTTCAGATAATGCCTGCCGATGTGGATGTGACGCTCGATCTCCTCGTGGGCCAGGCCGAGCAGTTCACGGCGCTGGCGCAACTGCGCGCCGGCCTCGGCAAAGATCTCACCCGAGGAACGGTTTGCGGGGAGCGACTCGGGCTCCGCCTCCGGTTCAGGCGCGGCCTGCTCTGCAACGCCCGTGTCCGCTGTTTCCGCTTCGGGCCGCGCGCGCCGCACGAAGAACGCGGCGCGCAGGCGCGCCCACCATGAGAGACGCGCAGGCTTCTCCGCGGCAGGCGTCTCGACGGTCTCTTCGACTGCTTCGACCGCCGGAATCTCCGGCGGGGCCGCGGCCGGCGGCTCGACGGGCGCGGCGGGAGGTTCGGCGAAAACCTCGCTAAACCGCTTGAGCGCCGGCGGAAGAGTCAACTCTTCGGGCGGCGGTTCGATTTCGAGTTTTTTTTTACAGGGGATTTTTTCTTCGCGGGCGGTTTGGGCTTGCCAGCCGGCTTCTTTTTCGCTGCGGCTTTTCCGCCACGCGCTGATTTGGATTTGGCGGTGGATGGCTTTCTCGCCGCGCGCGGTTTGCGGACCAGCGCGGGAGGCGTTTCTTCGACGAGTGACGCCGCTTCGATTTCAAGACCCGTCACCGGCTGCGGCTCAGGGGCGGGCGCGGCGGCTGGAGATTCCTCCTGCGCCGCCGGCGCGGCGACGGATTCCGCCGGGGACGTTTCGGTCGCGGGACGCCGCGTCAGCCGCGACCAGAACGGCGCGGGGCGCGGCGCGGCCTCGGCCGGAGGAACCGGCGCGGGGGCGTCCGACGCGACCGGCGCAGGCATTGTCCCGGCGCGCAGGTCGGCTGTCAACTGGTCGAGGTTCAGTCCAAGAAAGTCTGCGTAGATGCGCAGAAAACCGCGTCCCTGCGCGGCGGAGGACATGACGGAGTAATCATCGTTCTCCAGCGCCTGCAGGTAATGGCGGCGGATGCGGGTGGCTTCGGCCGCTTTATCGAGTGTGAGGTGAAGCGCTTCACGCGCCTGTCTGAGTCGGTCGCCAATCGAATCGGGCATGTGGAAAGTGTATCACATTAACGCACACAGGGGCACGGAGGGCGTGCCCCTGTCGGTGAGCGCAGATGAGGGATTAACTTTCGGCGGGCGCTTCGGTTTTGGATTCGGTTTCGGAGGCGCCTTCCGCAACAGACTCGGCTCTGGGCTTTCGTCCTTTGCCTTTGCTTTTCGGTTTCGGTTCCTCTTCAACCGCCTCTACCTCGCCGTGAACGATGATCTTGATTTCGGGAACCAGGTCCATCGTCAGGCGCACGTGGGCCGTATATTCGCCCAGTTCGCGGATCGGCTGCATGTCGATCTGCTGGCGCTTGACCTCGTAGCGGGTTTTCTCCATGATGGCCGTGGCCACGTCCTGCGCGGTGATCGAGCCGTAGAGTTTGCCTGTTTCACCGGCCTTGGCCGTGAATTCCAGGGTAACCCCGTTGACGTGCTCGGCTAGGTCTTTGAGTTCCTCGTTCAGCGCCGCGCGGCGGACCTCGGCCTGGGCGCGGATCCTATCGGCCTGCTTGAGGGCGCCCGCAGTTGCCAGCACGGCCAGTCCCTGCGGGAGCAGGAAGTTGCGGCCATAACCGTCGGCGACTTTTTTGATGTCGCCTGCGCGGCCCAGCTTGTAAACGTCCTTGATGAGCAATACTTTCATGATCTTCAAGCCCTTTCTGGTTGGAAATTTCGAGCGAAGGGTACGGCGCTCGGCGGCAGATTGTACCATACTTCTTGTCAATCCCGTTCAGACAAGGTAAGATACATCCATGCGTTTGCCTTTCAAGATCAACTGGCGCCGGGTGGGAGTCCTGATCGGCATCGGGGTGCTCGCCCTGCTGGTGATCGATTTCAACAACCGGCTGGAAGGATTGGACCGCCTCACCGAGCAGGATGGAAACAAGCGCGTCCAGGCCACTCAGGTGATGCAGACCCAGATCGCCCTGCAGACCCAGGTGGCCTACGCGGGTTCGGACGCGGCCGCGGAGGATTACGCGCGCGGCGACGGGCATTCGATCCAGGACGGCGATATCCCAGTCGTGCCGGTGGGCAACCCGGGCAGTACCCCGGTGGTTTCGTCCACGCCCACGCCGGTCCCCACCCAACTGCCAAACTGGCAGAAATGGTGGAATCTGTTCTTTGGGGAATAGGCAAACTTAAGTTTGCAGTGCGGATTATGGACCGCCTCGACCTCTTTCCCATTACAACGACAATCGAAGACGATTCCCTGACCATCGCGGGACACGGTCTCGCCTCTCTCGCGGACCGGTACGGGACGCCGTTATACATATACGACCGCGCCACACTGGATGCCTCCGTCAAAGCCTACGCGGACGCGTTATCCGCATACTACCCCGCGCCTTCGCGCATTACCTACGCGGGGAAAGCCTTTCTCTGCAAAGCCATCGCACAATGGACACGGGAACATAACCTCTTCGTGGATTGCACAGGCGAAGGGGAAACTGCCATTGCCCTCGCGGGCGGCGTGCCGCGCGAGCACATCCTCGTGCATGGGGTAAACAAGTCGCAGGCCGATTTGAAGTCGGCGCTGCAGAACGCTGGGACGATTGTGGTAGATAATCTCACGGAGTTGGAGGGGATACGTAGACAGGTAGGCAGGTACACAGGTAGACAAGTTTTTCCATCCCTGTGGTTGAGACTCGTGCCAGGTCTCGCTGTGACAACGCATCATACGCACACACAGACCGGTCAGCACGACAGCAAGTTTGGGATGACCGATGAGGAGATTTTGCAAGCGGTACAAATCAGCAAATCGGCAAATTTACCGCTTACAGGCATTCACTTCCATCAAGGCTCGAATTTTCGCGACCCTGAGCCATTGATCCCCGCCATTGAGTTGGCGCTCGACCTCGCAAAAGAGATCGGCTTCAATGACGAATGGCACTTCTGTCCCGGCGGAGGGTGGGGCGTGGCATATCACGAAGATGAATTGCCGCATCCATCCATTGAAAGTTACGTGCGCGGGATCGCCGAATCGGTTGTTGAGGGCTGTCAAGCGCGCGGGCTTGACCTGCCGCACTTGCATCTTGAACCAGGGCGGAGTCTCATTGCGCGCGCAGGCGTTGCCGTCTACCGCGTCGGTGCGGTGAAGCGGCGCGGTGATAAGACCTGGCTTCTCACAGATGGTGGCATGGCGGACAATCCGCGCTTCGCGTTGTACGGGGCGCGATACTCTTGTTTGACGGTATCAGGCCCAAGTCGGAAAAGAAGCGAGAGAGTCTCCATCGCAGGGCCGTATTGCGAGTCTGGAGATGTCCTGATCGAGGATTTGCCCATGCCCAAAGTCGAGGTCGGCGAATTGATTGCAATTCCCGCGGCGGGCGCGTATCACTTGAGCATGTCGTCCAATTACAACGGCGCGCGGCGGCCCGCCGTTGTATGGCTGGAAAAGGGGATTGATACGTTGATCGTCGAGCGGGAAACGACAGAGGCGTTGATCCACCGCGACCTGTCCCTCGATCAGCCTCGTTCCACCAGGTGAGACAGCCCCTCGCGGTCGGTCAGCACGAATTCGGTGCGCGTTACTTCGATCAACTTTTTATCTGAAAAACTATAGAGCGCGCGGCAGACCATCTCGCGCGTGGAGCCGATGCGCGCGGCCATTTCGTCGAGGGTCAAATGACGCGAGATGGCCGCGTCGCCCGCCTGTTCGAAGTGATCGAGCAGGAGGCGGGCGAGTCGCCCCGCGACGGGATGAAAAGCCATCTCCTCGAGAATCGCGCTGGCACGCTGCATGCGCCCCGCCATGAGACGGCACAACTCCCAGCCCGCGCGTCCGTTGCGCTCGAAGATGGGAGTCGTCGTCTCGCGCGACCACAAGTGCAAACGGCTCGGTTCGCGCGCTTCGAGCGTGACGGGCATGGGCGCGTTTTCCTGAAAGAAGGCCAATCCCCAAAAAAGGTCGCCTGCCGAAAAAGTTGCCACCATCAAACTGCGTCCCTCGCCCGATTCCTTGACCGCGTCCACCCTCCCTGACTCCACGAGAAAAAGATACGGCCAGACCTCGCCATACAGAATGACCTTCTCATTCTTATTGTAGGAGCGCGAGGAGGCCAGCCGCGCCACTTCGGACAAATCAGAGGGGAAAAGCGAGGCGAACACCGAATTGGTATGAAGCAAATTTTTCAAGTCGGTCATGGCATCACCAGGTTTATGGGAACAGCCCGCGCTTTAACTTAAAGCAAAGACACCGCAGGCGGTTCGTGATACATTTCACGCAGAAATTATACCCCGAGGAGACTGCCATGAAAGAAACCTCCCAATCCAAACGCCTGATCCTGGCCGTCCTGGCCGTCGTGGTCGGACTGTTCATGATCGCGGCCGCGCCGTTTCTGATTCAGACTTCGCTGGAGCGCGTCCTGACCGAGTTGATAAAAGTCTCGGCGGAAAAACCCGCGTATTCGAGCGGAATCCTGCTCTTCTCCTACGCGTTCCCGCTCTACCGCGGACTGATCTTCATCGGCGGGATCGCGCTGATTCTGCTGGCGCTTCCGATCCACCGCGGAGAGGAGTGGACGTACCCCGCCGCGTTGCTCGCCTCGGCCTTTCCCTCCGCGGGCGGGATGTTCATGTTCATGCCCTACGTCTCGTTTGTAGAGGGATTCCCCATCCCGTTGATCGTCTCGTTCGTCGGGCTGGCCTTCTTCTGGTCGCTCATCCTGCTCCGCAACGTGGACAAGTGGCTGAAATGGGGACAGTTCCTCGCGCTGACCTTCGCGGGCATGTTGACCACCCACGCCTTCATCGTCGGCATCGGCAACCTACGGACGTTGCTCACCCGCCCCGATAAACCGTTCTACGACGGGCTGGGGTGGTGGGTGCTGGCCTGGTCGCAACCCATTCAATGGGTCTGCGTCATCCTGCTCTTCATCGCGATTTACCAACTGGCCGCGCGCAAATTCTCAGGCTGGTGGCTGGCGCTGGTATCGGTCACGTCCCTCGTGGCGATTGACGTGCCGATGCAGGTCATCCGTCTCACCCTGACCGATTCGACATCATGGGACTACTCGTACGGGCTGCCCGTCATCATCGGGCTGTTCTTTGTCCTGCTTCATCCGAAGTTCAGGAACGCATTGCTTGGAGAGGAGAAGAGATAATGAAGAACAATTCCAAACCTGGGATCGCGCTCGCCATCCTCGGCATCCTGGTGGGTTTGCTTCTCGCCTATCAGATCGCCAGCATCTACCAATCCACCATTGACGGCAAGATCACGGGAAGACGTCCCGACGAGGCCATCACGGTACAGGTCGTCTTTGCCATTCTCGGCTGGCTGACTCTGGCCGCCGCTTCGCTGATGGGCGTTTCGTTGTACGGCTTCGCAAACAAACTGGAGTGGGGCTGGTTCTGGGGGACGGTAGCCGCGACCATCTACATGTTGACCGCCTTCTTCCCGATCATCCCCCCTGCCAGCGTTGGACTCCCCTCGCCCACCGCCCCGACCTTCGGGCTGGCCGCCGTTATCTGGTTCGGAATGCTGCTCCTCGGCGGCGTGGACAAGAAGATCATCGCGCTGGCATTCGTTGCAGGCCTGGCGTACGTGTTAACCTACATGGACGGCGTGGCGGACATCTCGCGCTACCAGACCGTGCCCGATCCGCTCTCGCATGGAATTTACGCGGTGACGCAGATGGTCAACTGGTGGGGCGCGGCCGCGTGGGCGGTGTTTATCTTTTCCCTATTGAGGCGCAAGACCTGGGTCGTCCCCCTGGGCGTGTTCGCGGCGATGATGTCCATGTTGGGCGGCTTCCCGCTGGGCATCACCGACGTCATTCGGCTGGGCCGCTTCTCGATGTTCCTGCCCGCGCCGCTCATCAGTACGGGATTGCTCGTCTACCTCCTGCTCCCGTCTACACGGCGGATGATCGAAGCGTGGAACGCCAGAGAGTAGATAACGTTTGTAATTGACCAGCAGGCCAAACGTCACGCGTGAAGCGAAGTGTGATTTATGTCACAGAAATTTGACATATTTAGTGCAATAATTCACACAACGAATAAATTTTGTCCGTGTTGTCATTTTCAAACCGACAAAAGGAGAATGCGATGTTCACGCTCGACAATCTGTTCCTTCTGCTCACCGGCCTGCTGGCCGCGTACCTGTGCTGGTATTTCTGGCAGAGGTACAACCTGAACAAAGCGCTGCATAACCTGTACTACCTGATGGGTTTTGCAGTGCTTTTGGTTTCGGGGCTGTTGCTGATCTTCCATCCCAGCCACCTCGGACTGCTCGCCTCGCCCTACGTGCTGACCGTGGCCAGCCTGATCCCGTTGGGCATCTCGATGGGACTCGCCGAGGAGTACTTCCCCTCCTGGAAGAAAGCCTTCAAGTGGTTCGCCGCGATTGGTTTCCTGGCGATTGCTATTACCAGCATCGGCGGCATGGACGCACTCAAGAAGATTGCGGTTCCACTCTTCCACGGTGTGGCGGGACTTGTGATCTTCCTCGGCCCGTTCTTCGCCAAGGGCGCGCCGAAGGGATTCTGGTGGGTCGGCATCGGCGGCCTGCTCATCGGCCTGGGAGGCATCGCGCTGGCCTTCATTTCCGTGGGCAAGCAGTTGCTGTTCTTCAGCCCCGAGTTCGTCATGCTCATCCTCACCCCGCTCCTCTTCCTGATGACAGGCGCATTCACGCTCGGCTTCGCGAAGAAGGGATAATTTGAAAAGACTTCGGAAGTCCTGGAGACTTCCGAAGTCTGATTCTTGCACTCATTTGTCTTTTGTCAAAGACACCCAGCCTGCTTTGTGATATTTTTCTAAAGGCTGAGTAAACCATAAGCGGAGTCCGAAGTCTTCGCGAAGCACCCCTGTGGGCCAGACTTCGGCAAAGTCTGGAGACTTTGCACTCCGTAAAATTTAGGAGTACATCCTATGCAATTCGTCAAAGACCGTTTCAACTACCTCTTCGGCTCCACCAAGGGACTCATCCTGGTCGCCATCGCGATGATCGCAGTGGTGACGGCCGTCTGGGGTATGCTCTCGGGACCCATGGCCGAGATGGGCGTGCGCGAAATCGTCATCAAACTCCTCGGCATGGACATCGTGCAAGCCGAGCGCGAGGGGCGCATCATCATCCTGTATCACTCCATCGCCATGGCGGTTGTTGCCATCGAGACGTATATGGTGACTGGCATCCTGAAGATGAAAGAGTTCTTCAAGATGGCCGTGCGCGTCCTCATCACCGTTGGCTACATTTTGACGATGGTCTTCGGCATGGGGTTCGCGTACTTCGGCCACAACTGGGCGTTCCACGGACTGTACATCACAGGCCTCTCGCTCATCTTCTTCGCGGGCGTGTTGCTGTGCATCGCGCTCTGGCCGTGGACCGAAGAATACTACATCACCGACACAAGTTACGCCCGCACGAAAAAAGGCGTCGACCTGGAGCGCGTCGCCTTCTTCACCACCGCGGTGACGACCGTCCTCTCCGCATTGTTCGGCGCGGTGCCCGGCTCGTTCTTCGGCAACGGCTTCGAGGTCTTCCTGGCCGAGAACATCATCCGCCTGCCGCACAAAACGACGATGGAGTATTCCGTCATTGGCCACCTGCACATCATGCTGGCGCTCATTGCCATCATGATCACGCTCATCATCGGGCGCTGGCTGAACTTCAAAGGCGCGTGGCAGAAGGTCGCCATGCCGCTGATGATCCTCGGTTGTATCGTGCTAAATCTCGGCGTGTGGGGCGTGGTCACGCCGCTCGAACCCATCGCGCACATGATCATCTACGTCGGCGCGACCCCGTCCATGCTGGCGGCGCTCTTCCTGCTCATCTGGAGTTGGAACAAGTTCGCCAAAGAAGGCACAGCGCACATCGCCAAACCCACCCTCTTCCAAAAACTCGGCGCGATGGTCAGCGACCCGCTCAAGTTTGGCCCCACCTGGCAAATGCTGTTCATGAACTTCACCACCAGCGGCATCGGCATCTTCATGGCGATCAAACTCGACGACATCTTCCGCCTGTGGCCCGCCCGCGAAGAACGCATCGAACTTACAGGTCACTGGCACGCGCTCTCGGCCATCATCGCCACCATCATCCTGATGTACTACGGCGACATGATTGGTCTCAAAGGCAAAGTCCGCCAACTATACGGCTGGAGCATCATCTTCCTCTCCGACCTCGCCCTCGGCGCAGTGACGGTCTTCGAGATGAAACGTCTCTTCATCACCGAAGCCGTGCAGCAGCCGCTTGTCAACACATTGATGTACATGATTGACTTCGGACTCGGCCTCCTGCTCGTTCTGCTCGCCATCGTGATGGTCTGGCGTTTGACCGACCTCTTCAAACCAAAAGGACGCTGGACGGAAGAAATGACCCACGAACTCGCGCAGGAGGTGGCGAAATGAAACAGTTTAAGCTGTCATTGCGAGGAGAAGCGAAGCGACGACGAAGTAATCCCCTCGCTAACAGGAGATTGCTTCGGGCTATCGCCCTCGCAATGACAATCATCTTCTTAGCCTCGTGCGCCCCCGTTGATTTAAACACTCCGATTCCCTCCTTCGACACGGGCGTTGACCCGAATGCCTGGGCGCAAGTCCCCGCGGGTGAGTTCTACTTCGGCCAGCACGAAGACATCGAGTCCACTGACGCGTACGAAATCATGATCACCGACGTCACCGCCCAGCAATACGCGGACTACCTCAATGCCGCCCTCGCGGATGGCACGCTCAAAGTCGAAGGCGACTCCGTCCTCGGCTATTACCCTGGCGACGAGTTCCGCGGTGTGAAGCACGAACTCGAAATCAAGGCGGGCGACTGGGAGTACATTCCTCTCGCCGACCCGTCGCAGAGAATCAAATTTGACGGAACCCGCTTCACGGTCCAGGAAGGATACGAGAACCACCCGATGACGATGGTCACGTGGTTCGGCGCGTGGGGTTACTGTCAGTATTACGGCTATCGTCTCCCGAGTGAAATCGAATGGCAGAAAGCCGCGCGCGGTGAGGATGAACGTCCCTTCCCCTGGGGTGATGAAATCGTCCGCGAAAACGCCAACTTCTACTCATCGCGCGATCCGTTTGAAGACATGTCCTCGTTCGGCTCGCGCACGAGTCCCGTCGGCTTCTACAACGGCAAGACCTACGACGGCTACGTCACGCTCGACTCGCAATCGCCATACGGACTCTACGACATGGCTGGCAACGTCTGGCAATGGGTCGGCGACGTGATGGAAGGCTTCAGCGACCGCTTTATGAAAGGCGGCTCGAAAGACACCTACGACATGGACTTGCGCATCTGGGTTCGGAATAGCGCCCCGCCGATGTACTTCAGTCCAGGCGTAGGATTTAGGTGTGTGAGGTGAAGCTAAACAAGTAGACAGGTACACAAGTACACGGGTATACTTCCGCCTACCTTGTGTACCTGTTTACATGTGTACGTGTTTACCTGTATTCGTTCAGGAGTTCCCCATGACCACCTCCGCCCAATCGTCAATCGTAAATCGTAAATCCAAAATCGGAATCTACTGGTCGCTCACCAAACCCCTCCAATCTGGCCTGCTCCTCGCCACTGGACTCGCGGGTTACATGAGCGCGCGCTGTCCCATCTTCAACATGGGAACGATTTTGGGATTGACGGTCAGCCTCTTCCTCGCCATCGCGGGAAGCACCGTGCTGAACATGTGGTGGGATCGCGACATTGACGCCAAAATGGGACGCACGCAAAAGCGCGCCACATCCTCGGGCGCAGTGGACGAAAACGAAGTCCTGCGCGTTGGGTTGATCCTTTCGATTATTGGCGTCGGCATTGCGGTTGCGATGGACGCGCTCTACGGCCTGCTCGTCTTTGCAGGTCTCTTCTTCGACGTGGTGGTTTACAGCATCTGGCTCAAACGCCGCACCGCGTGGAGCATCGTCTGGGGCGGGATTTCAGGCGCGATGCCCATCCTCGCGGGTCGTGCCCTCGGCCTCGGTTTCATTGACTGGATTGGCGTCACCCTCGCGCTCGGCATACTCTTCTGGATTCCAACTCACACCCTCACCTTTAGCATGAAATTTGAAAAAGACTACGCGGCCGCATGTGTACCAACTTTTCCATCCACGTATGGACTTGGCTTCACGCGTGCCACCATCGCCGTCTCATCCGTGCTGGCCGCGCTGGCGATGGTCGTCGCGGGCTACGGCATCGGCATGGACTGGGGCTTCCTGCGCCTGCTCGGTGTGCTGTCTGCGGGCCTGCTCATGCTGGCCGTCGCCATCACGTTCAAGCCCTCTGAACGCGTGAACTTCGGCCTTTTCAAATACGCATCGGTCTACATGCTCGCCGCGATGATTTTGGTTGTGATCGAAGTGATGTAGTACCGCAAGATTTATCTTGCCCCGCGTGGGCGCAAAATGAATTTTGCGGTACTGAAACAGATTGCCCATGAAAATCTCCCCCCTCGACCGCGTTCTGCTCCTCGTCACTGGCATCCTCGCCGCGTACCAGGTCGCGGTCGGCATTGACGGCTTCGACGCCCTCCCCATCGTCGCCTACACCATCGCCTTCGGCGTTCTCCTCGTCGCGGGATTGCTGCTCATCATTTGGGGTTTTGAAGTGCTGGACTCACCCGCCGTCGTCATCGTCTCGACGATCATTCCCCTCACCCTCTCGCTCGGCCTAGTCTGGCAATACGCTTCGTTCGGGACCTCGTACCTGGTCTTTGCCATCGCGGGCTTCCTCGCTGTGACGTTGACCCGCTCAATACCCACCCCGGGCAAAATCCCCACGATCGTTCTCGCCATCACTCATGGCATCGCGGGCATGACGATTTTCCTGCTCCCGATCATCCTCTCCGTGCAGGGAAAGACTCAACCGCTCTTCTCCCTCGTCGGCGTGGGCGGCGCGTTGATCGGCATCGGCGGTTTGATGCTGTCATTCCTCAAAGCAGGCAAACCAATCCTTTCGAGAGAGACCATTCTAAAAATTCTTCCAGGATTACTCCTGCTGATGACCGCCTGTTTCGTGGCGGGATTCAAATTTGGGTAGAGCGATTCTCATCCCCACAACTTTTTCGTCATCTCAACAATCTGTTTTTGCTGTTCCCCACTCAATCCCACGAACGGCGAGTTGACGTCTGTCGTGTTTCGATTCTCCACGATCAACACCTTCGCGTCCTCGCTGAACGTGTGCGAGTGCCACGCGCCGCGCCTGACGTTGTAGAGTTTGTGCGGCTCCATATCCACCGCGTGAACAGCCGTCACCGCGTCATCTCCTTCGCCCAAAAACAAAATACATCGCCCCGCCAGCAGTACAAAGACCTCATCGGTCTCGGTATGCTTCTGCATCCGATAAATTTTCTCTGGCACAAGATCGGGTGTGTAATTCATCAATGCCACGCGCCAACTCTGATAATCAATGAGCGGCCTGTAGTCGGGCGCGTCGTGTTCGCGGATTTCGAGCAGGGATTCGGGAAGGGTCGTTGCCATGAGCGGGATTGTACAACGAACCCTCTCCCTTCGCCAACCCAACTGTGATAGCATACATCGAATCTCGCTTTCGAAGGAACAACATGACCCACACCTTTCCAACCAATTTCGTATGGGGCGCGGCCACCGCCGCCTACCAGATCGAAGGCGCGTGGAACGAGGACGGCAAGGGCGAATCCATTTGGGACCGCTTCAGCCACACGCCCGGGAAAATCGAAGACGGCTCCACCGGCGACATCGCCTGCAACCATTACCACCGCTGGCAGGAAGACATCGCCCTCATGCGCCGCATCGGACTCAAAGCCTATCGCTTCTCGACCTCGTGGCCGCGCGTCCTCCCAAACGGACGCGGCCCCGTCAACCCGCGCGGCCTCGATTTCTACGACCGCCTCGTGGACGCGCTCCTTGCCGCGGACATCGAGCCCTTCCTCACCCTCTATCACTGGGACCTGCCCCAGGCACTCCAAGACGAGGGCGGCTGGATTAATCGGGATGTCTGTCATGCCTTCGCCGATTACGCCGCGCTGATGGTCAAGCGCCTCGGCGACCGCGTGCAATACTGGACCACCTTCAACGAGCCGGGCGTGGTGGCATTCGACGGTTACCTGCTGGGACAGCATGCCCCCGGCCTGCAGGACCCAAAAGCGACCTATCAGGTCGTGCATCACCTGCTGGTCGCCCATGGACTCGCCGTGCAGGCCATCCGCGGGACGGACCCGAACGCACAGGTGGGCATCGTTCTCAATCTGTGGAACGCGGAACCCGCCGCCGACTCACCCGAAGATGCGGCCGCGGCGGATCGCTTCTGGCAAATGAGCGAATCCATCTTTTTGGATGCCATCTTCAAGGCGCACTACCCCCCGCATGTCTATGAACTGGCCAGTGAAATTATGCCAGCCATCAAAGACGGAGATTTTGCGCTGGCCTCCCAGAAACTGGATTACTTCGGCCTGAACTCCTATTCGCGGCATGTGATCGGCGCAGACGGCCGCATTGATCGCGTCCCCGGCTCGGAATATACCGAGATGGGCTGGGAGGTCTGCGCGCCCGCGTTGCGCCGCCTGCTCAACCGCATCAACAACGATTATCGTCTGCCTCCCATCTACATTACCGAGAACGGAGCGGCCTTCAGGGATGAAGCCAGCGCGGACGGGAAAGTCCACGACCCGCGCCGCCTCGATTACATCAAAAATCACCTGGTCCAGTTGCGCCACGCCATGCAGGATGGCGTGGACGTGCGCGGCTACTTCGTCTGGTCCCTGCTGGACAACTTCGAATGGGCGCACGGCTATACCAAACGATTTGGGATCGTCCACGTGGATTACGATACGCAGAAACGCACCGTCAAAGACAGCGGCGAGTGGTATGCGAATGTGATCGCGAAGAATGAAATCGCAGAGTGAGAAACCTCCCAGCCCGGAAAGGACGGAAGGAAACCATGACCGAAACATGTGACGCCGTCGTCATCGGCGCGGGATGCGCGGGCGCGAGCATCGCCTTCCATCTTGCCGAACGCGGACTGAAAGTGACCCTGCTCGAACGCGAAGTCGTCGCTTCGGGCGCGACGGGCCGTTCCAGCGGACTGGTGCGGATGCACTACGACCTCGAAGCCGAGTCGCGGCTGGCGTGGGCCTCGTTCGCCTACTTCCGCAACTGGCGCGAGCGCGTCGGCGGCGAGAGCGGATTCACGCGCACAGGCTTCCTGCAGATCGAGTCGCGCGCCCGCGAGTCCCTCCTGCGCGGCAACGTCGCCATGCACCAGCGCATCGGCATCCCCAGTCTCGTCGTCGGCGCGGAGGACGTGAAGCGCCTCGCCCCCTCGTTCGTCACGGACGATTTCGACTTCGCCGCGTACGAACCCGAATCGGGTTACGCCGATCCTGTTTTGACGACCAACTCATTCGTTGCCGCGGCGCGGGAACGCGGGACGCGTCTGGTGCAGGAATGCGAGGTGACGGGAATCCGCCTCGCGTCCGGACGAGTAGCGGGCGCGGCCACGACGAAGGGCGATTTCTCCGCCCCCGTCGTGGTCAACGCGGCGGGGACGCGCGCCGCGTCCATCGGGAAAATGGTCGGCCTCGACATCCCGCTCACCACGTGGACGCACGATGTGATGCACATCCGCCGCCCGCGCGAGATCGGTTTTCATCCCACCGTGATCGACGGCGCGCTGTCGTTCTATTTCCGCCCCGATACGGGCAACCTGACTCTGGTGGCGCTGGAGGACGACAACCGCCTGGGCGAGCCGCCCGACGCGCCGACCGAACGCGTCGCCGCGGACTTCGTCGAGCACGCCGTGGAGCGAATCTGCCGCCGCATCCCCGGCATGGAGGCGGGTTCCCTGCAATCCACGCACGTCGGCCGCGACGCGCTGACCCCCGACCAGCGCGCCATTCTGGGCCGGGCGGGACCCGAGGGCTTTTATCTGGCGTGCGGATTCAGCGGCACGGGATTCAAGATCTCGCCCGCGGTCGGCGCGTGCATCTCCGAGTTGATTATGGACGGGAAGGCTTCAACCGTGGATATTTCGCCGTTCACCCTAGCGCGTTTTGCAAGAGGCGAACATCTCAAGGGTGAACACGATTACGGCGATATCTGGCATTAAAGTTTCGCGTCAATGCGAGCCGCCATCGCGCTGAGCGGATGGTTGAGTAGCGAGCGAAGCGAGCATATCGAAACCAGCGCGATTCAGCGCATTGACGTTACAACTGATACAACTCCACCAGCACCCCGCCCGTGGACTCGGGATGGATGAAGGCATACCTCTTCCCGTCCGCGGCGGTGCGCGGTGACTCGTTGATCAGGCGAATCTTCTTCGCCTTCAGTTGCGCCAGCATCCCCTCGATGTCGTCCACTTCGAGGCACAGGTGGTGCATGCCCGGGCCGCGTTTGGCAAGATATTTGGCGAGGCCCGAATCGTCCGTGGTGGGCAGAACCAGCTCCACTTCCGAGCCTGCCAGCGGCAGGAACGCCACCTGCGATTTTTCGGCGGGGACGTCGCGCAGTTCGTGCAGTTCGATGCCCAGCGCGTCGCGCCAGAACGCGAGCGCCTCATCCATGTCTTCCACGACGACGGCAACGTGATTGATCCTGGTAATGTTCGCCATTATTCCTCGCTTTGATTACAAAATGATCTTTTCGGGCCAGGGAGCAAAGGAGGCTACATCCCCACCGTGTTCGCGGGCAAGCTGCTCAAAGACCTGGCCGGTGTGCCGGTCTGCAGGCACGTAATGAATCAAGAATAATTCACCGAACGGCGTGATCGTTGTATTCGACGATGAAAAATATCGTTGAGGACCGTAATGCTTGTGTTGATACATGAAGAGATCGGTATCAGATTCCCTGTCCTCTTCCAGCGAGGAGACGCGTTTCCAGTAGCGGTCGAACAGCGGATATTCGATGGGGTTGCGGAAGGCCTTGATCAAATACTTGAAATAGGGCTTTGCCCGGTACCGCAGGCTGGCTTCCCGAAAGGCGCGCATGGAATACAGTGCGTAGGAATCCCAGCCCTCCTCCACCATGTTGCGGATCAGGAGGTCGCGGCCGAAGGTAATGCGCATCGTGCTGAAACCGCCCGGCTGGTTCGCACCCGTTCTGGCCCACTCCAGCGAGATCTGAAACAACGCGAGGATGATGTGGTTGGCGGCGAGAACATCGCTATAAACGTCGCACAGGAAGGCGGGGAGCTGCAACTGCCCAGTCTGGTGAATCAACTTGCCCAGCGTTTTCTGCGCATCGAAAACGTCGGTCTTCACTTGCGAGGACGGCTGTCGCACCATCTGCGTGTTGTCGAGGCCGCTGGCAGCCAGCAGGAACTCGCGTCTTTCCAGCGTGGTCAACTGGAACGCGTTGGCGAGGTTACATAGCAATTGCGGCTCGAAGTGCTTCTTCACGCCTCGTTCGATCTGGCTGATGACGGCGTCTTCCACGCCGGCGAACTCGGCCAGGTCGAATTGCGTCCATCCCAGGTCCTGCCGCAAAGCAGAGATAAGTTGTCCGAATTCTTTGCGTTGCATGGCTCTACCTATTTTGGCTCAAAAATATCTTGGAGTCAAGAAAAAATTTACTTACTGGACATGGGGACTGAAATTCGCAATAATGGAAAAGGCTCCCAGACACAAGAGAGCCGGAATGACGCCGGGTTTTCATTGTTTCCCGGCACCCAGGGTGGCCCCAGGAGGGGGACCTGCAATTATCGAGAGACTCCAGCCGGGCTGGAGTCTCGTTTTTTATGCTAGTTCACCGACATGAACCCGAACGCGCGCCACAGCACCCGCATCATGCCGTGACCGAAGTCCGGCTTCAGGAACTGATTGGGGCACGAGCCCGGGATGACCGCGATCCCGTTCTGACGGCACATCTCCACCGCCGCCTGCGAGACGCTGGTCATGCCCGCGGCGAGACCGGGCTTCGTCCCCATCATGCAGTGCATCCATACGTGCCTGATGCCCAGGTCCACGCACTGCTGGACGATCTGCTCGGTCACTTTGGGGCTGGCGAGAATGAAGACCGCCTCGGGCTTTTCGGGGATGGACTTCAGGTCGGGGTAGCACGGCGCGCCGTCGTACGTGGAGATGCGCGGGTTGACCGCGTAGACCTGATAACCGTTGTCCTTAAACTTCTTGTAGTTCAGGTTACAGCCCGTCTCGCGCTTGTCGGATACGCCGACGACGGCGATTCTCTTTTGCGCGAGGAAATCCTGTACGAGAGTATCAATTTGAGACATACGCCCTCCCACGAATTTTGGAATTGGATTAACCTGTTCAATCATAGCGCATTCCCCCATTTATGCACACTGACATTTATCACGACTCATGCAACCAGTTTTCAGGCGGGTACGCGAACCCCAAAGGGTGTGACATGTGTCGTATGCGCCCTTCCCACAAGTGGCGGTACATTATCGAGTCAAACCATGAACGGGAGAAAATAAACCTTGAATGTTATCCATAACGCAATAATATGGCAGGCGGTTGAGTTGAAATATTTTCTACTTTCAACAATCGTGAACACTACGGTCTCAACCATACCAACGGGATATTCTTTTGCGGCGGCGTAGTTTGCGGCCGCTTCACGATTTTCCTCTTCCATTCGCAATATATGTTGAAAAACATGTTCCAGCTCATGCCGACGCACATAAAGTTCAGCTTGTGTGGGAAGGTCGTCACTTACAAATGCCACACCGCCGCAATATCTGCCATTCGCCCCGCCAATGACGTCTCTGTCTACTTCAATGACGGCTTTGTCCAGATCTTCTCGCGAAGGGGATACACCTAGTCTGTATCGTTCACTTAATTCATTTAAGTAATTTGTATAACTCACATCCTCCGTATAAAGAGGGTTACTGCATGCTGCAGCAAGCGTGGGTACCGCAACAATTGAAGAAGAACAATTGTGTGTACGGCTTAAGATTTCAAGCGCCGCAATAACACTGACGAAGATTGCAAGCGTCAATGCTAAACGCAAGACGATTTTCTTTCGTTTGCTCATGAGTGACTCCATCGTTCCAAGTGACGGTCTTTCTCCATGTTGGGCTTCGCGAAAGGGCTGGTTGTGAAGTTGCATGCACTGGACCAATACCAGTGAGGGCACCACTAAAACCCCTCCGCGACGTACTCCCCCCACACCCCTCTCAGCGTATTACAAATCTCGCCGAGCGTGACATCGTTCTCCACACATTCAATGAACAGCGGCATCAGATTCTCCGTTCCGTTTGCCGCCTCCACCAATTTCCCAAGCAACTCCTCCACACGTTTTGCGTTCCGCGAATCGCGCAACTCCTTCAACCGTTCCCTCTGTCCAACCTCAATCGCAGGGTCAACCGCCAGTCTCTCCAAACTTCTTTCCTCTTTCACCTCAAACTCGTTCACGCCCACCACAATCTGCTCTTTCTTCTCGATTGCCTGCTGCGCGGCGTAGGCCGCGTTCTGGATTTCGTTTTGCATATAGCCGCGCTCGATGGCGGTCAATGCGCCGCCCATCTCGTCAATTTTGGCGATGTAGTCCTGCGCGCCTTTCTCGATCTCGTCGGTGAGATATTCGATCAGGTACGATCCCGCCAGCGGATCCACCGAATCCGCCACGCCTGATTCGTAAGCAATGATCTGCTGTGTGCGGAGCGCCACGCGCACGGACTTTTCGGTGGGCAGCCACAACGCCTCATCCATCGAATTGGTGTGCAGGGACTGTGTCCCGCCGAGGACGGCGGACAGCGCCTGCACGGTCACGCGCACCACGTTGTTCTCTGGTTGTTGGGCAGTGAGAGTCGAGCCTGCAGTCTGGGTATGGAAACGCAACTGCCACGAGGATGGCTTCTGCGCCTTGAAGCGTTCGCGCATGATTTTTGCCCATAATCTGCGCGCGGCGCGGAACTTTGCCACCTCTTCCAAGAAGTTGTTGTGCGCGTTGAAGAAGAACGAGAGTTGACCCGCGAAGTCGTCTACGTTGAGTCCAGCCTTGAGCGCGGCTTCCACATACGCGATCCCGTTAGCGAGAGTAAATGCAACTTCCTGCACGGCGGTCGAACCTGCTTCACGGATGTGATACCCCGAGATGGAGATCGTGTTCCAATTCGGGACTTCCTTCGCGCAAAACGAGAAGATGTCCGTGATGAGCCGCATCGAGGGCGCGGGCGGGAAGATATACGTGCCGCGCGCCACATACTCTTTGAGAATGTCGTTCTGGATTGTGCCGCGCAGTCCCTTCATGTCCACGCCCTGGCGTTTCGCCACCGCGATGTACATCGCCAGCAGGACACCTGCGGGCGCGTTGATGGTCATCGAGGTCGAAACCTTGTCGAGGGGAATCTGATCAAATAACCGCTCCATGTCGCGGATGGACGAAATCGAAACGCCCACCTTGCCCACCTCCCCCGCCGCGATGGGGTCGTCCGCGTCGTAGCCGATCTGCGTCGGAAGATCGAACGCGACCGACAAGCCTGTCTGCCCATTCGCCAGCAAATAACGATAACGATTGTTCGTCTCTTCGGCGGTGGCAAAGCCCGCGTACTGGCGCATCGTCCAAAAACGTGACCGATACATCGTCGGCTGGACGCCGCGCGTAAACGGGTACTCGCCCGGGAAGCCGAGTTTCTCCAGATAGGTTTCATCCGCGCTGAGCGGAGGGACAGCGCTCTCCTGTCCCGAAGACGAAGCGGGCAGTCCGATGCGGGGCAGTTCGATTCCCGAAGTGGTCTCGAATCGTTCCTTCCGCTCCTTGAATTTATCCAGCGACTTCTTGAGGGTATTTTCCTGCCATTTTTTGTATTGGTCGTTGAGGGTCATGTCAAAATCCTTTTTCACCATAAGGGCTGCGAACTCACGGAGAAGAAAGATTCTCTGTGATCTCTGTGGTGAATTCTTTCCCAAGTATAAGCCAGACTCCCCTCCTCAGGAATTGGACAAAAACAGGAAGATTTAGAGACGAATGTCATTTGCCGCAAAACAACGAAGATGCTAGACTTATCGTATATCGTCACAGGAGGCAGGTTGCCATGTCTGGTAAAACATTGCTTTACGTCGGCGCGGGGATTTTGTTTTTGATCGGCCTGTGCCTGGTTGGATACGGCATCTTGAGCGTGATCGGCTCCACGTCCGCGAGCGGAAGCGCCTCATGGCTGACCTTCGGAGTTGGATTCGGCGTCGTCGGCGTGCTCTTCCTCGCGGGCGGCGCGGGACTGGTCTACGCCGCGGCGCGCGCCGGCAAAACCGAGGTCGTCCAGCAGGTGACGATGAAAGTGGACCTGCCCGGGCAGACGAAGATCGAGGAGGTCAAGTGTCGTTCCTGCGGAGGGACGCTCTCCTCCAAGGACATCACCATCGTCAACGGCGCGCCGATGGTCAACTGCCCGTATTGCCATACCGTCTATCAACTCACCGAAGAACCGAAATGGTAAAAGACGTGCGACGTACCGTGTGCGACGTGCGCACTCTGCGCCTTGCACTCCGCGCGTCCTGAAAGGAGCATGATGCTTCGACGTCTCTTCATCCTGCTTTTTGTCTCTCTGCTGGCACTCGCCCTGCCCGCCGTCGCCCTGGCCCAGGACTATTATTTCAGCCTCGACAAGGAAGTCGTGGACGTGTACTGGAACAGCGATGGCACAATGGCTCTGGATTATCTGTTCACGTTCACCAACCAGCCAAGCGGACACGCCATCGAATTCGTGGACGTGGGCATGCCCAACGGGAATTTCGATTTCGACAGCATCCGCGCCGACTTCAACGGCAACCCGCTTTCGATCTCGTCCGATTTTCAAGGCTCCGGCGGTTATGGCTTTGCAGTGGAAATGGGGGCGTACGCCATACCGCCCGGTGCAACGGGGAGCGTGCATGTGTACGTGGGGAGAATCAAACGGGTGCTGTATCCCGACGACGATGACGAGGCTTACACCAGCGCCGTCTTTGCACCGGCTTATTTTGTATCCAGCATCGTGACCGGCTCCACCGATCTGACCGTCACCTTCCACCTGCCGCCCGGGGTCAAACCGGAGGAACCGCGCTGGCATAGTGCACCCTCGGGATTCCCCTCCGAGCCGCAAACGGGATTCGACGCCGACGGGCGCATCACCTACACCTGGCAGAATCCGACCGCCAGCGCCTCCAGGTTATACAAGTTCGGCGCGTCCTTCCCCAGAACCTACGTCCCCGCCGAGACGATCTACACCCCCCCGCCCGAGCCCCTCTTCGACTTCGACGCCATATTCGAGTCGCTTTTCAACGTGGTGTGCTTCGGCACGGTGTGCCTCTTTATGCTCTCGCCCATCCTGGGCATCATCCAGAGTCAGCGGCGCAAATTGAAATACCTTCCGCCGAAAATCTCCATCGAAGGTCACGGCATCAAACGCGGACTGACCGCGGTCGAGGCCGCCATCCTAATGGAACAGCCGCTCGACAAGGTGATGACCATGATCCTGTTCGGCATCGTCAAAAAAGGCGCCGCGACCGTCACGAAACGGGACCCGCTGGAGGTCCAGGCCGCCGTGCCATTGCCCGAGGGAGTCCACGCGTACGAGAAGCAATTCCTCGAGGCCTTCAAACACATCCCCGGGCCAAAGCGTCAAAAGGCATTGCAGGACACGATCATCGCCCTCGTCCGCGCCGTCTCGGACAAGATGAAGGGCTTCAGCCGCAAGGAGACGATTGATTTTTACAAAGGCATCATGGAGCGCGCCTGGCAGCAGGTGGAGGCGGCCGACACGCCCGAAGTAAAGAGCCAGAAGTTCGACGAGGCGCTGGAATGGACCATGCTCGACCGCGATTACGACGACCGCACGCGGCGCGTCTTCACCGGCCCGGTCTTTCTCCCGACCTGGTGGGGCCGCTACGACCCGACCTGGTCGCCGCGTCCCGCCTCGACCTCGGGCCCGGCCGCGCCTCCCGTACCGAGCCAGAGCCCGCGCGCCCTGCCCGGCGCGGATTTCGCCGCCTCGGTGGTGACCGGCGTGCAAACCTTCTCGCAAAAAGTCCTCGGCGACGTGAGCGCCTTCACCAGCCGGGTGACCGGCGTGACCAACCCCATGCCTAAGACCTCCTCGGGAAGCGGACGGAGTTTCCGCAGTGGAGGCGGCCGCAGCGGCGGCTGCGCTTGCGCGTGCGCCTGTGCCTGCGCGGGCTGCGCCTGCGCCTGTGCAGGTGGAGGAAGATAGTGGAAGGTTGAAAGTTTAAAGGTTTAAGGTCAACCATGTTTAGAAAATTTTTCAAAAGCGAAACAGAGTCGTCTGCAGGTTCAAAAAACCTTCAACCCGGCCTGTATCACTACCAACGCGAAGATGAACACGAAAAAAGCCGCGTCCACCTGCGCGTGGATCCCGATGGGACGGGCACGCTCATCGTCAATGCCAACCGCGTGATGCACTTGAATCCGACAGCCGCATTAATGGCATGGCTGATTCTGGAAGGAAAGCCGAAAGAGGAAAGAGCGCGCGCGGTTACTGCGCGCTTTTCCGTTACCAGGCGACAGGCCGAATCCGATCTTTCATCCTTCAACTTCCAACTTGACAACTTAATCCGCCCCGATGGAGCCTGTCCGGTGCACAAACTCGAACTGGACACCACCATGCCGTTCAGCGCGAGGCCGTCCGCGCCCTATCGCATGGATTTGGCTGTCACCTATCGTTGTAACAACGACTGTCCGCATTGCTACAATCTCTCGCATCCTCCCCCTCTCCCCGCGGGAGAGGGGCCAGGGGCGAGGGGCGAACTGAGCACGGACGACTGGAAGCGCGTCCTCGACCGCACCTGGGAATTGGGCATCCCGCACATCGTCTTCACCGGTGGCGAGCCGTCCCTGCGCAACGACCTGCCCGAACTGATCGCCCACGCCGAGAAGAACGGACAGATCACGGGCATGAACACCAACGCGCGCCGCTTGTCCGATCCGCACTTCGTGGAACAACTTGTGGACGCGGGACTGGACCATGTGCAAATCACCGTCGAATCGTGCGACGCGGCCATCCACGACAAAATGGTCAACGCGAAGGGCGCCTTCCCGCAGACGATCCATGGTGTGAAGAACGCCCTCGCCAGCAAGTTGTTCGTGATGACCAACACCACCATGCTGCGCGACAACGTTCACACCATACCAGACACACTCGATTTTCTCGCCGACCTGGGCGTGCCGACCATCGGACTCAACGCGCTGATCTACGCCGGTCACGGCGCGAGCGTTGGCACGGGACTGCCCGAAAAAGACCTGATGCCCCTGCTCGAAACCGCCCGCGCCAAGACCGAGACGCGCGGCCAGTGGCTGATCTGGTACACGCCCACACAATACTGTCACTTCGACCCGATGCAGTTGGAACTGGGTGTGAAGGGCTGTACCGCGGCGCAATACAACATGTGCGTCGAGCCGAACGGCGCGGTGCTCCCCTGCCAGTCGTATTATCGTCCGCTCGGAAACCTGCTGACGGACTCGTGGGATTCCATCTGGAACCACGAACTCTCGATCCGCCTCCGCGAGCGGAAAGGCCTGCCCGCCAAGTGCAACGGCTGTACTTTGATCGCCGAATGCGGCGGAGGCTGTCCGTTGCAGTTCGAACAAAACCTGATTTCATTGGAGATTCCTGCATGAACGATAACGAATGGGTGAAGGAATTCCCCGCCTCGATTACGGTTTGTGACGAGGAGGGCATCATCCTCGAAATGAACGACAGGTCCGCCCAGACATTCGAAGACGACGGCGGACGCAAACTCATCGGCTCGAACGTGCTGGACTGTCACCCCGAACCCGCGCGGACCAAGACCGAACGCCTGCTCGCGGCGCAAATCAAAAATGTGTACACCATCGAGAAGAACGGCGTGAAGAAACTGATCTATCAATCGCCCTGGTACAAGGACGGCAAGTACGCGGGCTTCGTGGAGATCGCGTTGGAAATCCCGTGGGAACTGCCGCATTTTGTCCGCTCCTAGCCGCGGGCGGTCTGTGTTAGACTAACTGAATGACTATCAAGAATGCTGAAATCTGTTATCTGCTCTTCTTCCCCGACCGCGTGGAGAAGACTGCCGAACCGCCCGAACAGATCCACGGCCTGAAGGACGCGCCGTACTTCCAGCCTGTAGATGTCCGCGTCCGAACGCTGGGCCAGGCCCGGGTCGAGGCGGGAGGCGTGGAGGTATCCGTCGCGCGGCAGAGATTCGACGAACGCGTACAGGTGGTCGAGTGCCGCTTCACGATGTCGAATGTCTTGAGTCTGGCAACCAGCCAGCAGCGCGAAGTCGTCGAGCGCTCCCTGCGCGAGCAGTTCATCCCGTCCGCGCATCTCCAGAGCGGCATGTACGAGGAGTATGTTGTTCTGTTATTGCACGAGGCAAAACCGACGCCCGACAGGTTTTTGGACAGGAATGCCGCCGCGCTGGCGCGTTTCATCCGTTCGCAACGCGAGGTATTCGACAAGATCGAGATCGAACAGATATTGAGTTCGCGCGTGCGTTATTCGAAGGACGATCTGACTCTCGTGGACTGGCAGGCGGCGGTCATCATCGCACCTGAAGGAGATTTCCAATCGGACATCGAGTTGTTGAAGATCGGCAATTACCAGTTACTGCGTTATCGCAGGCTCGATGAAAACGTGGACGCCAGTCTGCGCGACCTGAACGAGCAGTTCCGCGAGAACCCGCGCAAACTGCGGCTGGGACCCTCGCGCAACCAGATTCGCCGCATCATCCAGCACCGCCTCGACCTGATGCTCGATTTCGAGCATACCGAGCAGAACCTCCTGCTCATCGGCGACTGGTACACATCGCAACTCTATCACGCCATCCGCGAGGAGTTCTATCTCGAAGGATGGAAGCAGGCCGTCAAGGACAAACTCGACAATCTGGAGAGCATCATCGAGACCATCCAGGAGCACTTCTCGCTTTCGTGGTCGGCCCTGCTCGGCCAGGTGGAACTGGCGGGCTGGATCATCCTGCTCATCGGATACTTCATCTTGTATTTCATTGACATTGGCGCTGTCAAATAGCGGAGGGCACCATGCAAATCTTCAATCGTCTCGCCGACCAGTTCAGCAGGGTCAAGCCTTTGCCTGTCGGGCTGTATCACTTTCAGGCCGATCAAAAGCCCCTGCGCATCCATTTGCGCCTGCGCGAGGATGGCAGCGGCCTGTTGATTCTGAACGCGTCCACGGTGCTTCATCTCAACCCGACCGCGGCCGAGTATGCCTATCATTACGTGAAAGGGACGACGCCCGAGGAGGCCGCCAAGCAGATCGCCGCGCGCTATCGCGTGGCGCGCGCGTTGGCTTTACAGGACTACACCGACTTCGCGGACCGCATCCAGGCATTGATCGAATCGCCCGATCTCGATCCCGTTTCCTTCCTCGACTTCGAGCGGGTCGCGCCGCATTCGGCCGAACTGACCTCCCCCCTGCGCCTCGACTGCGCCTTGACCTACCGCCTCCCCGATAAAACCAAAGCCGAATACGCCCCGGTCAAGCGCGTGGACCGCGAACTGACCACCGAGGAATGGCAGTCCATCCTTGACAAAGCCTGGCAGGCGGGCATTCCGCACGTCACCTTCACCGGCGGCGAACCCACCCTGCGCGAGGACCTGCCCGCGCTCATCGCCCACGCCGAAAAGAACGGCCAGGTCTGCGGCCTGCTGACCGATGGGTTGAAACTGGCCGATAAAAAATACCTGGATACCCTCCTGCAAACGGGTCTCGATCACATCCTGTTCCTGCTCCAGCCCGAAAATGACGACTCGTGGAAGGCGCTCGAAAAGGTCATGCCTGAGGATATTTTCGTCACCGTGCACGTGACCGTCACGAAAGAGAACAGCAACGGCATACCTGCCGCGCTCGAAAAACTGGCTGGGATGGGAGTGAAATCCCTCTCGCTCGGATTCACCGATTCCCAACTCCCGATTCTCGAATTCCAGGAAAAGGCCGCCTCGCTCGGCCTCGTCCTCAAGTTCGACCTGCCTGTCCCCTACTCCGAACAGAATCCCGTCTCCCTCGAAACCGCCGGTGACGAAGTTCCCGCGGGCGCGGGCCGCGCCTGGCTCTACGTCGAGCCTGACGGCGACGTGCTCCCCGCGCAGGGCATGGCGGAGAAGGTGCTGGGAAATATCCTGCGCGATGAGTGGGAGAAGATCGCACACACATCGTAGAATCAAGACACTCTCCACAAAAACAAACTGGCGGATTCACGTCTGCCAGTTTGTGCTTTATGGTATGCTTGCCGAAAATCCCAATATGCCTCTTGCATGAGTGAGGTGTCTTGCCTGCCTATTCGCTAATCTGCGCGAATTCTCGCGAATCCAAAAGGCCGATTCGCGAAGATTGGCGGCAATTCGCGGTTGATGAATCCATCGAAAAGAGACCACCACGACTTTTGCGAAAGGTCCGATCGAGAAGAATCCACGATGAACAAAACATCTGAACGATTCACGCGCGGCAAGGGCCTGCTGGAGCCCCTGCTCGCGCAACTGCGCGCCCGCCGCGCCAACCGCCTCATCCCCGCCGAACTGCGCGGCGGCAGGATTCTCGACATCGGCTGCGGCTCTTATCCGTATTTTCTGTCGCATACCGAGTTCAAGCAGAAATTCGCCGTGGATCAATTGCCGCCGAGCGAGCAGGGTAAACAACTGGGCGTCGAATGGTTCACCCTCGACCTGAATTCGACTCCCAAACTTCCCTTTGAAGACAACTTCTTCAATGCCATCACCCTGCTTGCTGTCGTCGAGCACCTCAACCCGGCCAGCATGGCCGCCCTCTTCAAAGAGACCCACCGCGCCATCCAGCCCGGCGGCGTGGTGGTGATGACCACGCCCGCGGCCTGGTCGGACGGCATCCTCAAGACGATGGCGCGCCTCAATTTGGTCAGCGCCGAAGAGATCAACGAACACGTCTACGCGTACACCCTGCCGTTGATCGGCTGGTACTTCGGGCAGGCGGGCTTCGAAATGACCAAAGTCCAGTTCGGCTATTTCGAGTTCGGGTTGAACCTGTGGGCTGTGGCTCGCAAATGACCGACATCGCGCTCCCGATTCCCGACGCATACTGGGTGGAATCTGGCCGCTTTCTCGCGGGCGAATACCCCGGCACGCTCGACCCTGAATCCACACGCCGCCGCATGGACGCCTTCCTTGAAGCAGGCATTGATACATTCTTCGACCTGACCCACGACCACGAACTGCCTGCCTACCTGCCCATACTTGCCGACCAGGCGAGGCATTATGAACGCGAGATTGCCTACCATCGCTTCGCCATCCGCGACCGCGGCCTGCCCGAACCCGGTCAAATGACTGCCCTGCTAAATGCCATTGACGCCTCCCTCGCCGCCGGGCGCAAGGTCTACGTGCACTGCTGGGGCGGCGTGGGGCGCACCGGCATGACGGTCGGTTGCTACCTCGTCCGCCGCGGGCGCACGGGCCGGCAGGCTCTCGACCAACTGGCCGCGTGGTGGCAGGACGTGCCCAAGCGCGTCCACTTTCCGCGCTCGCCCGAAACCGATGAGCAAGTGGAATTCATCCTGAATTGGCACGACCCTCACCCCAAGTCAAAGTGAACTGGCACACTCGTTTCCAACAACAAGCCCGCTGGACGCGCGACCTGCGCGAATACCTCTTCCAAAAAGCGGGATTGGACAAAGCACAGCGCGTCCTCGAAGTGGGCTGTGGGACCGGCGCGGTCCTGGCCGACCTCTCCTCCCCTGCCTCGCTTCACGGCCTGGACTTCGACCGGGCGCGCCTGGCCGAAGCCAGAGTCCACGCTCCGGGCGCGCTCCTCGTCTGCGCCGACGCGCACTCCCTGCCCTACCCCGACTTGACGTTCGACATCACGTTCTGCCACTTCCTCCTGTTATGGGTACGCGATCCGCTGGCGTGCCTGCGCGAGATGGCGCGCGTCACGCGCCCGGGCGGATTCGTCCTCGCGCTGGCCGAGCCCGATTACACCGCCCGCGTGGACGAACCCGCCGCCCTCGCGCCCCTCGGCCGCTGGCAGACCGAGGCGCTGCGACGGCAGGGCGCGGATCCCGCGCTCGGCGCGCGCCTGGCCGACCTGTGCGCGCGGGCGGGAATCGAAGTCCTCGAAACGGGGACCGTGCAACGGTCCGCGCGTGAGGCGCTTTCGCCCGGGGAACGCGAGATCGAATGGGCGGTGCTGGAGGCCGATCTCGCGGGACTCGTCGCGGGGGAGCAAATCCAGCAGATGAAAAAAGTGGATGAACAAGCCTGGGCGCGCGGGGAACGCGTGCTCCATATTCCTACCTATTTTGTAATGGGGCAGGTTTGAGAAACGGGTATAATTCCAACGATTTGGAGGCGCTTTTTGGAACCATCGCAGATTGAAAGTCAGACACCATTAACACAAACCGAGGCCCTGCCCGAGCAAAAAGAAGAAAAGCCCGCATGGAGACAATTCCTGTTCGACCTGGTGGAGACGTTATTACTGGCTCTCATCCTGTACGCGGGCATCAACGCGCTGACGGCGCGCGTGCGCGTGGACGGAACCAGCATGAACCCGACGTTGCAGAACGGCGAATACGTGCTGGTCAGCAAACTGGCCTACCGCTTCGGCGAGCCGGAGCGCGGCGATATTATCGTATTCAGATATCCCGGTCAGCCGCCCCAAGATTTGATCAAACGCCTGATCGGCCTGCCCGGCGACGTGGTCGAGGTTAAGGATGGCGTGGTGTTCGTGAACGGCCTGCAACTGGACGAGCCGTACATTGCCGACCATCCGCTTTACGACGGCAGCTGGCGGGTGCCGGATGGATACCTGTTCGTGCTGGGCGACAACCGCAACGATTCGTCCGACTCGCATTCGTGGGGCCCCCTGCCCGACGATAACGTGATCGGAAAGGCCGTTGTCATCTACTGGCCGCCGACCGACTGGAAATTGATCGACCACGCCGAGGTCCTCCCCGCCCAATGAACGAGGCGCGCACCATGCCCAAACCTGAAACGCACATCCCCGAATCCGCGCCCTGCAACGAATGTACGGCAGGCGTCATGCACCTGCGATTCATCACCTACTTCACCTGGCTGGACGAGGAACTCGTCACCGTGCCGAATTTCCCCGCGTGGGTTTGCGACCTGTGCGGCCGCCGCGAATACGACGAAAAAGCCATCTCGTGGCTGACCATGCTGCTGGACCCGAACGCCGGCCGTCCCACCGGGCGGCCTCAGCCCCGCCCCGCCCCGCGACCCCGGCCGGCCGCGCCGCGTCCGCGCCCGGACCAGGCCTGAACCTCTCCGCACCTGCCCAGGAGTGAATCCTATGACGATTGATACCGCTCCTCGTACACACCGCTTCCTCCCCGCCGACATCATGACCTCGGGATACCGGGTGGTCGGCAAAGTGATGGTCACCAACAACGGCGTGATGGGGATGATGAACGACCCCAACCACACGTACATGGAGATCCACGACGCGCGCCTGGCGCGCCTGCACATGCCCACCAAACTGGTGGATCACTTCGAGGTCGTCCGCATGGCCAAGATGCGCGTATTCGCCCTGTGCGTGGCGCGCCGCGAGGACCTCGGTCCGCAGGCAGTGGTGCGCGGCGGGTATGCCGCCATCACCGAACACAACGTGCGCCTGACCACCCAGATCTACGAGATCGAGGGCAGGCTCGAAGTGCCCGGCCGCTTCGAGTTCTCGGCCATGATGTCGGATGGGACGCGCGATTTCGTCCCGATCTACGACGCGGTGCTTACGGCCATTCTCATCCCGAACCTGCGCGTGGAAAGCCCGGGCATGCTCTTCAACCGCAAGCACGTGGATTTGATGGCGATGATCAACCAGCGCGTCAAGCCGCAATAGAAGCGCTTGACCGTATCAGGGCGGGATGATAAAATCCCCCCGCTCTACAAGCCCCCATCGTCTAGTGGACCAGGACGCAGCCCTTTCAAGGCTAAAACCGGAGTTCGAATCTCCGTGGGGGCACTTCCGCCGTGAGGCGGATTTTGTTCTTAAAACCTGAGCCCCCATTGAGAGGATGATATCCGAATCCCCGAGGAGGCACTTCCGCCGTGAGGCGGATTTTGTTCTTAAAACCTGAGCCCCCATTGAGAGGATGATATTCGAATCTCAGTGCCCGCAGGGTACACGGAACGCGAAGGAGTGTCCAACAAAGAGCACATAACCTGTCATTGCGAGCCCCATCGCGCTCCAGAAGGAGATCGGGACGATGTGAGCGGAGGATGAAGTCCGAAAACGAAGCGGGGGTAAAGCAATTTCCGAATTGGCGGAGGGATTGCTTTGCCGGCCTGGGTCTCGGTACGCTTCGCCACACGGCCACCGGCCCTCCTCGCAATGACGGAGGCTTTTGATTTCAATGTTAGTTTCTCTCAAACGCGAGGGCACGGGCAGGTCCTTATAAACATGTCCTCCCAAAAAGGTATAATGAACTCCACAGTCATGCGGAGTTCAACTTTTCTCTCGCGCTTCTGGCAATATTTCCTTCCAGTTGTGATCATCGCCTCCATCACGGCGATCTTCTTCGCCCTGCGTGATGTACTCGATACCACGCTGATCGCCCTTCTGTATTTGCTACCGCTTGGGATGATCACTGCCTTCTGGGGGCTGGGGCCTGGCATCACCAGTGCATTAATAACCTTCCTCACCTTCAATTATTTCTTCATCCAGCCATACTACACGTTCACAGTCCATCGCCCCACGGACGTGGTCATCCTGGTCGTGTTCCTGATCGTGGCGGTGGTCATCAGCCAGTTGGTGGGACGCGCGCAGGCGGGTCTCGCCGCGGCGACGGCGCGTGAGCGCGAAGCCACACGTCTCTACGAACTCAGCACCGCGCTGGCTGGACTTCACAATGACCGCGCCATTGCACAAATCCTCGCCAAACAGGTCCATGCGGTGGCGCAAGGCGAGTATGTGGAACTCCATATCGCGGGGGCGCGGCCTTTTATCCTGCATTTGCCCGAAATCAACGCGCCGATTCGTCCACCCGAATTGATTGTTCCCATCCAGGCGGCGCGCGGCGCGCTCGGGGAGATTCGGCTGTGGAGGGCCGCGCCCGCCATCTCGTCGGGAGAGAGGCGGCTGTTGCAGACGTTCGCCAGCCAGGGCGCGCTGGCGCTCGAACGGGCACATCTCGCGGAGGCAGAGTCCCGCGCCAAAGTCCTCGAAGAGAGTGACCGGTTGAAGTCTGCGATTCTATCCTCGGTCTCGCACGAATTGCGAACGCCGCTTTCGACCATCAAAGCCGCGTCGTCGAGTCTGAGAAGCAACGAAGTGAGTTGGGATTCTCCCGCGCGGCCCGAATTGATCGCCGCGATTGACGATGAGGCAGATCACCTGAACCTGTTGGTCGGCAACCTGCTCGACATGTCACGAATCGAATCGGGCGCGCTCAAGCCGAAGCGCGAATGGAACATCTTATCCGAGATTGTTGAAGGTGTGCTTGGGCGCATGAAGCATTTGGCCGAAGAACATAAGTTTGAAATTGACGTGCCCGAAAACCTGCCTCTCGTTCCAACAGACTATATGCAGATGGAGCAGGTCTTTACGAATTTGGTGAGTAACAGTTTAAAGTATGCGCCCGCGAATACCGTGATCCGTATTCGGGCGGAAGTTGAGGATGAATCGCTTCGTGTCCAGGTCGCCAACCAGGGACCGCAGGTGCCGTCCGAACATTTGGAGCGTATCTTCGACAAGTTCTATCGCATCACAGCCGCGGACCGGGTGACTGGCACAGGGCTGGGGCTTTCGATTTGCAAGGGAATCATCGAGGCGCATGGCGGGCGCATCTGGGCCGAAAACCTTCCCGATGGATTGGCCTTCAACTTCGTCCTGCCGCTCACGTGGGATGGAGCGAAGCCTCCGCAACTCCCGCCTGAACCGGAGGCTGAATGAGCAACGCGCCGCACATTCTCGTCATTGACGATGAGCCGCAAATCCTGCGCGCCATTCGAACCATCCTCACCGAGAAACAATTCAAAGTCACAACTGCGAACCGCGGCGAGGAGGGACTCACACTGGCCGCCTCGAGCGAACCCGACATTGTGATCCTCGACCTCGGCCTGCCCGACATGGACGGCGTGGAAGTCTGCACGCGCCTGCGCGAGTGGACACAGATCCCGATCATCATCCTCTCCGTGCGCGACAGCGAACACGATAAGGTGGCCGCGCTCGACAAGGGCGCCGACGATTACCTGACCAAACCATTCGGCATCGAGGAATTGCTGGCGCGCGTGCGCGTGGCATTACGTCACTCGGCCAGCAGGAGAGTCGAACAGAGCGCGCAGAGTAAAGTAGTCAGGGCGGGAACGGTAACGATTGACCTTGCCTGGCACATCGTTAAGCGCGGCGACGAAGAAATCAAACTGACAGGCACCGAGTTCAAATTACTGGCGTATCTTGCCTCCAATCATGGACGCGTGCTCACCCATCAAAGCATCCTCACGCACGTTTGGGGCCCCGCCGACGCGGACCACACCGAGTACCTGCGCGTCTACGTGCGCCAACTCCGCAAGAAACTCGAAGCCGACCCCGAACGCCCGCAGGTCATCCTCACCGAGCCCGGGATCGGGTATCGGTTTATCGCGGATGCATAGCAGGCTCAAGCCGCCGTCCTCGGCGGTGAATCCAGCGGCGGGGACGGCGCTGGGAGCGATAGCGCCAACCTTACAACGCCCTTGCAAAAGGGCGTTTTTATTTGTCCTTTATGCGATTGACTGGATTTTTTGTCACCGTTTTATGAAGGGTTGGTAGGATGATCTTGCCTGCGAGGTGACCATGATCAAACTTGACTCAAGTTCCCTACCCCTGACTATGTCCATCGCTTCCCTTTCAGGACCCGGGCCTGCTCACCGTTTAATTGTCCTCATCCCCGACGTAGAGACAGATTACACCTCCGCCGTCCACCGAGTCTGGGAGCTGGCAGATGCCCTCGGAAGCCGCGTCCTCTTCCTCGGTCTATGTAAAGACGCGGCGGATGAGCCCAGGTTTCGACGGCAATTAATCACCATGTCCGCGATGCTGGAAGACGGAAAACTTTATTCAGAAGCGCGGGTCGAAATCGGATCGAACTGGGTAAATGCTGTAAGGTCCGACTTGCAGGACGGCGACCTGATCGTCTGCCCCGCCGAACAACGCGAGGGAGTTTTTCAAAGGCCGTTGAGCCAGATACTGGAATCCAATCTGGGTGCACCCGTCTATATCCTTTCTGGCTTGTCCACTCGACAACGCCCGCGCGCGGACTGGCTGTCGCAAGCCGCGGCATGGGCGGGTTCGGCCAGCATTATCGCCGGGGCGGCCATGCTACAAATCCGAATTGTTTCACTGCCGAAGGATTGGGCACAAACGGCACTGTTAATTCTTTCGGTTATCGCCGAGGCCTGGCTGATTTGGGTTTGGAACAATCTGTTCGGTTGATCTTTTCACACTTTGGGAGAATTGAATGATTTCTATGATTTTATTACTTGCAGTTATCTTCCTCGCCTATACAGCCGCGCCGCGTGAGAAAAAAGAGGATGAACATAAGCATGGCGCGGGACAAATTGGCCTGATCGGCGCGTTGGCGCTCTTCGGCGTGGACTATTTCACTTCGTATTACTACGCCACCGGCGAGATGATGAGCGCCCTGCATCCGTACGGTTTGCAGGATAAGGCTTATGTTGCGGTGGCCGTGATCGCCTTCGCCAATTTTGCCTTCGGCCTGCTGTACATGTTCTCGCTCGGCCCATTCAACGAGGGCGGCGGTTCGTACACCGCGTCCATGCGGTATCTGTGGCCGACGTTAAGCCTGATCGTGGCGGTCGCGCTCATTCAGGATTACGTGCTGACAATCGTCGTCTCGGCGTTATCGGGCGGCGACCAATTGCTTTCCATCCTCGGCCTGTACGGCAAGAACTGGCTGTATCACTTCGCACTCGGAGCGCTCCTGGCCGCTGTGACGTGGTATTTGACCATCCGCGGGCGCGGCGAGTCGTCACGCGTGGTTTTTATGCTGCTGGTCACCTTTGTGTTGCTCTCGATCACAATGGCTGTCGGCCTGTTGATAGCGCATGGGAAGGGCGTGCCGGCTGTCCCGTTGGAAGAAACGGCAAAGACCGTCTCGCTGGGAACCGCGCTCATGCATCTGTTGACCGCATCCATGAAAGGCATGGTCGCGTTGACAGGGTTGGAGGCCGTCTCGAACGGCATCCAGTTCATGAAGGATGAAGATACCTCACTGGTGAAATGGGGCAAGAAACATCTGCCGCGCCTCAATGGGCTCTGGAAATTCTATAGCGGAAAATCAGGAATCGGACGCTTCGTGCAGACCTCGTTCCTGTTCTACGGCGGACTAACGACTCTCTTCCTGACCTTTTTCGCCATCCGCTTCGATGTATTCGACGGGACGCTGGGCCGCACCCTCGTCGGCAACCTCGCCTTTATCGGCTTCAACGAGATCCCCGGCGGCGTAATCCTTTTTTGGACCTATCAAATCCTGGCGGTGTTGATGCTGGCAGCCGCTTCCATGACCGCGCTTCAGGATGCACAGGCCACCGAATGGCGCGACGTGGCCATCGGCGAAATCCCCGAGGCCATCGTCTATCGCGATCCGCGCGGTACATTCACGCGCTCGGTCACGATCACATTCGGCGTGGCCGTGTTGATCATGCTCCTCGTGCGCGGACAAACCACAGTAGCGGTCCCATTCTATGGCGTTGGCGTTTTCATGCCGATCACCGCCATGGGACTCGCTGTCCGTAAACATGTCTTGGAACATTTCACAGGGCGCGCCCGCTTTTGGGGTTCGCTCGGCGCTTCCTTCGTGACCGTTTTGGCGGCTACTGTTTTCATCGGCCAACTCATCGGCAAGTGGCACGAAGGCGGCTGGATGGCATTGATTTCTTTCACGATTCTTGCAACGGCCGCGCACCTTGTCCTGCTTTCACCCGCAGGATTTCGTCATGCCAGACAAGTCAGCCGCATCGTCCATGACAAAGCGCGCGTACAGGGAAGCATGGCATCCATTGTCAAATGGCAGGCATACAAAATGCAGGAATACCGCTTCCAAATGATGATCGGCATCGCGGGCTTTCTCGAACTCTTCGGAATCGGCCAGCAGACGCGGCGCTTCGCGCTCGCGTTTGCCAACGGCGGGTCACCGCCAGCACCGAAGTATAAATCACAAATACTCACCTCCGCATCCATAAGGACATCGGCTGGAATCTCTGCCCCATCCATGACAGCCGAGAAAGACAGGGAAACAAAAATGGCTACCCCCAATCATTACCATCTTCCGCCGCGCATCGTTCGGCATCGCATTCTCGTGCCGATCAACGAGATCAATCAAGGCACGTTGACCGCCCTGCGCTACGCACATTCCCTATCCAGCGATGTGACCGCACTTCATGTGGCAATGGACGGCAAGGAGATAGAAACCCTGCAAAGGCAATGGGCTACCTGGGGCGAGGGCGTGCGGCTGGTCACGCTTGAATCGCCTCACAAAATGGTGCTGGAACCCGTGCTTGAGTACATCCAGAAGATCATGGCTTTGCGCCAGGAAAACGAAATCATCACCGTCGTCGTGCCCCAGTCCATCCGCCCGCGTTGGTGGTCGAACCTCATGCGGACGCAAATGGGAGTATTACTTCGATTGTCGCTTCCCTTCGAGACAGGCATCGTCATCACCGATGTGCCGTATTCGCTGGAGAGTGAAGAGGAATAAAAAGTACGCGCTGGTCTCGGTACGGGCTGGGAAGAACACCCAGCCCTACTCGACCGCCGAGGATTACAGGAGAAATTCATGAACATCATCATCGTCGGATGCGGACGCGTGGGCGTGGAACTCGCGCTCGCCTTGCACCAGAAGCATACTGTCAGCGTCATTGACCGAAACGCGCAATCCTTCGATAGATTAGGCTTGCACTTTTCGGGACGAACCGTCCACGGTCACGGCATGGACCGTACTGCCCTCGAACGCGCGAGCATCGAGGGCGCGGATGCGTTGGCGGCAGTCACATCTTCTGATAATGTCAACGCCATCGTGGCACGCGTCGCGCGGGATATTTACCACGTCAAACGCGTTGTGGCGCGCGTCTACAACCCGCGCCGCGCGTCCATTTACGAGAAGTTGAATCTGCAAACGGTCTCATCCTCCACATGGGGAGCGCATCGCATCGAGCAATTACTCGTCCATCCTGGGATGCAGAGCATTTCTTCGGCTGGCAACGGAGAAGTGCAAGTCTATGAGATCGCCATCCCTTCAGAATGGAGCGGGCATAGGCTTTCGGAACTGGTTCCCATGGAACATGCCATTCCTGTCGCACTCGCACGCAACGGAAAGGGAATTCTGCCGCGCGTGGAAACCGTGCTGGAACCACAGGATATTCTACAAGTGAGCAGTACGCCCGAGGGTGTAAAGATCCTGCGCGAACGTGTCCACGAGAACGGCAACGGGCATAGAAAGGAATAATTCACATGTATGTCATCATCATTGGCGGAGGCCGTACAGGTTCATATCTCGCGTCACTGCTTCACGCACAGGGACACGAAGTTCGGCTGGTCGAATACAGACCTGAAGTGCTGGCAAATGTGCATCATGAACTGCCCACTGAGATCGTTTACGAAGGCGACGGGACCGATCCACAGGTACTCGAAGCCGTGGATGTCCAGCGCGCCAACGTGGTCGCCGCGGTCAACGCGGACGATGCGGATAATCTGGTCGCCGCGTCTCTAGCGCGGCATCAATACGGCGTGGAGCGCGTAATCGGCCGCGTGAATAATCCGCGCAACGCGTGGCTGTTCACCCCCGAATTCGGCGTGGACGTGGCGCTCAACCAGGCAGACATCATGTCGAGATTGATCGAGGAGGAAATGTCCCTCGGCGACATGATGACCATGTTGAAACTCCGCCGCGGAAAATACTCCATCGTCGAAGAGAAGATCAACACTGGCGCGCCCGCCATCGGTACGGCGATCAAGGATTTGCCATTACCGCAAAACTGCGTCATCTCAGGGATCATCCGCCACGGGGAGATTGTCCTGCCAAGAGGCGTCACGTCCCTTGAAGAAGGCGACGAGGTGCTCGCGCTGGTGGACGACTCCGCCCGCGACGGGCTTGCCAAACTCCTGACGCGTCCGCAAAGTTAGAGACGAACCGCCCGCTTCCTTTCAGATGCGGGCGGTCATGTCTCATCTTCGTCATCGGCTCGCAAGCGATACCCCACATCTGGCTCCGTAATGAGATAATGCGGGCGCGCAAGGGTTCGCCATCTACGAAGCCGCGGACGGGCAGGAGGCGCTGAACGCCGTCATCACAGACCGCCCTGACATTATCATCCTCGATCTCGGCCTGCCCGACATTGACGGAATTGAAGTGACGCGCCTCCTGCGCGAATGGTCGCAGACGCCGATCATCAAACTGTCTGTCCGCGAAGCCGAGCAGGACAAAATCGCCGCCCTCGACGCGGGCGCGGACGATTACCTCACCAAACCCTTCGATACAGGCGAACTCATGGCGCGGATGCGCGTCGCGTTGCGTCGGCTGACGAGCCAGCCCGACGAGCCCATCCTGCAAGTCGGCGGACTGCAAATGGACATCTCCCGTCGCATCGTGACCGTGGACGAAAATCAAATTTCGCTTACTCCCACAGAATACGATATTTTTCGACTGCTCATGCAAAACGCGGGAAAGGTACTAACCCATCATCAATTGCTCAGACAGGTTTGGGGAACCGCCTATGAAAGTGAAATGCACATCCTGCGCGTGAACATCAGCAACCTGCGCCGCAAAATCGAACCTGATCCTACTCGTCCACATTATTTGATCACTGAACCGGGTGTGGGTTATCGATTAAAAGTATAGTTGCAAATAACCTGGAATTGCTTTTCAAAGGATAGCACACAGACCTCTGCGAGGTTATCTGTTGTTGGAACTTTCCGTCCCGCTTCAGAGTCCTGCACTTGACAGCCCGCAGGACAGTGGGCATACTCCAGTCGTACCCTTGAGGTGGGGTCCCCATGAATAAAAAGCACATGCTCTGGATTGGCATAGCGGGGTTGGTCATAGCGTCTATTCTGGTTACACGAAGCATTCTAATCACGTCGAATACACCCATCCCGGTCGAGATTCAGCCAACCGGGCCGCAGGTCGTTGGACAAAATCCAATCGAGGGAGGGCGGTTGGACCTGATGGGAACTATCGAAATCACGTTCGACCGTGACATGGACCCCGCCAAAACCGCGGCCGCGTTCTCGCTTCGCGCAGACGATGAGCCCGTGCCCGGCCAAGCCACGTGGCGCGGCGCCCGGACGTTGGTCTTCACTCCTGAATCCAAACTCAAGCCGTCCACCGTTTATACGGCAGTCTTCTCCGCCGACGCGGCCGCCGCAGATGGCACTCCCCTATTGGAGAGCATCGAACTCGAATTCAAGACCGTCGAGGCGCTGGCTGTGAGCCAGGTCTTTCCTGCGCCAGATACCGAAGATGTGAGCGTGGACTCCAGCATCACGGTCATCTTCAACCATCCTGTCGCGCCTGTGACCATCGTCGAGGAACAGGACAACCTGCCCCAGCCCCTGACGTTTACGCCAGCGCTCGCGGGCCGCGGCGAATGGGTAAATTCGTCCGTGTACGTCTATCAGCCGGAGACGGTGCTGTTAAGCGGAACCCGCTATACGGTCCGCGTGGACGCGGGGCTGAAGGATGTCAGCGGGGACGCGCTGGGCGAGTCCTTTCGCTGGGAATTCGGCACGTATCCGCCGGTCATCAAACATTATTCACTGAAGGGTGGGGAACAGAATCCAAAGGAGGAGATTCAAGATGTTGCTCTCGACCAGGCATTCATCGTCAAGTTTTCGCAGGCAATGAAACCCGAAAGCGTCGAGGCCGCCACATCCATCGTCAATCGTGAGACGCTCGAAACATTTCCCCTCGAATTCGAATGGAATGAGGACAACACGAGCCTGACCATCGAACCGGATGGAAAATTCAAGCTTGCCAGTTATTACAGGTTGGCGCTTACCGAGGACGCGCAGGCGGAGGACGGCGGTATGTTGAGAGAGGGGCTATTGCTGCAATTCGCAACCGTCCCCTACCCCAGAATCGTCGCGGTTTATCCAAAACCCGATTCGACTCCAGAGCATTTTACATCTCACCTTAGCATCACCTTTGCCTCGCCCATGAATTTCGAAAGCATGAAAGGCAGGGTGCTGATCTCGCCCGCCCTCGAAGGCGAGCCACAATGGTATTACAACGCGTATAACAAGACGCTTTACATTCATGGGCTCGCGCCCGCCACCGACTACGTGGTGCGCATTCTGCCCGGCATGGAGGATCGTTACGGAAACAAAATAAGGGACGAATACTCGTTCACATTCAAGAACAAGGACTACGATCCGTACGCGCGCCTCGTGCTTCCCTGGACGCCGCTGATCTACCGCGCCAATGGAAGACAGGAAGTTTATTTCGAATATTTGAATCTCGATTCGGCAAAACTGACCGTTTACTCGATCGACGTTGGAGAATTCAACCAGTTGATGAACGGCGACCTCGACATGACCCGGTTCAGGCCGAAGGGCGCCGCGGTACGCGAATGGACGATGAAGGAATCTCCGACGCGCAATGAACTCCAGCGTCTCAACTTCAATTTCGACGAGAATGGCACGCCGCTGGAGCCCGGCTACTACTTCATCGGCGTGGAGGCCGAGCCGCAGGAATATACGAGTCGCTACTATCAGGGTTTCGTCTTCGTTGTCGCCACACACAATCTGACCCTGAAGACCACCAACACCGAAGCATTGGCCTGGGTGGTGGACCTGGAAAGCGGGAAGCCGCAAAGCAATGTGTCCGTCACATTTTACGACCAGTATTTCAATGAGGTTGATACGGTCAAAACAGACAAGGACGGTCTGGCCTACACCGACAAGTTAAACTCAGCTGTTTTCGCGGCGAGCGTCACAGGGACGGAGTATCTGGCATTCACGGCTATTAACTGGGGCAGCGGCGTTTCGGCGGGCGATTTTGGAATCTACCAGAACTACTATGGCCAGACGATTGGTCCGTTTGCTTATCTTTACACGGACAGGCCGGTCTACCGGCCCGGCCAGGAGGTGTACTTCAAAGGCATCCTGAGGCAGAACGACGATCTGCACTACACTCTGCCCTCGCAGGAACAGGTCTATGTGACGATTGAGTCCGCGGGCGAAGAAGTTTATTCCGAGAAATTGCCCATTTCAGAATTGGGCAGTTTCGATGGCGTGTTCAAACTCGCGGAAGAGGCACAGTTGGGAACATATATGCTTTCCGTGCGTTACGCGCCGGGCGCGGAGCCGTTTGGTCACCTGACTTTCCGCGTGGCAGAATATCACAAACCCGAATTCGAGGTGATTGCCTCGCCAGATCGGCCAAGTGTGTTATCGGGTGAGACGGTCAACTTCGCGCTGGACGCGGCCTATTACTCCGGCGGCAACCTGCACAACGCAAACGTAGACTGGCACATCCAGTCCACGCCATACTATTTCAACCCCGTATCAGATTATGACCGGTACAGTTTCGCGGACTGGGATCGCGACACCTATTGGACCTGGCAGCGAATCACAGGCTCCAAGCCGCTGGATGAGGGCAAGGATGAGACCGACGAAAATGGCCATCTCGTCATCGAGCAAAAAACGGACCTCGGGGAGGCCAGGACCAGCCAGGTGTTGACCTTCAATGCCAATGTCACAGATGTGGCGGGCAACCTCGTCAGCGGGAGCGCGTCGGTAGTCGTGCACCAGAGCCAGGTCTACGCGGGGATACGCTCGGAGCGATACATCGGCGCGCAGGGCGAGGGACAATCTTTCAGCGTCGTCGTCCTGGATTGGGATTCGAATCCCGTCGCGGGGCAGACCGTCAGGGTCCAGTTCGTGGAACGGCAATGGTACAGCGTCCAGAAAGAAGACGAGCAGGGACAATTGCAATGGGTCACGTCCGTCAAGGAAATTCCCGTTGACCAGAAAAACGTGATCACCGGCGAGGACGGCGCCGCGCAGGTTTCGTTCACACCCCCGAAGGGCGGCATCTACAAAGCCACCGTGACCGTGCGCGACTCGAAGGGCAACACGCATCATGCCTCGACTTACATCTGGGTCGCTGGTAACGATCACATCGCCTGGCGACAGACGAACGACCGCAGTTTCAGCCTGATCGCGGACAAGGATATGTACAAACCCGGCGAAACGGCCGAACTGCTCATCGCCCAACCGTTCGAGGGCAAGGTCTACGCGCTGGTCACTTACGAGCGCGGACACATCTACAAGCAGGAAGTGCTCCTGCTCGAAGGCAACAGCACAGTTTACAAACTGCCCATCACGGACGAGATGGCCCCGATAGCCTATATCTCGGTCACCGTGATCAGCGGGGCAGACAACACGGATGAACCCGACTTCAAGATCGGCATGACGGCCATCCATGTGGACACGACCCGCAGGACCATCAACGTCTCGGTCACGGCAGATAAAACCGCCGCGGGGCCGAACGACGAAGTCACATACACAATCACGACGAAGGATGTGAACGGCACGCCCGTCCCTGCGGATGTTTCGCTGGCGCTCGTGGACAAGGCCGCGTTGGCCCTGGCCCCGTCCAACTCGAGGCCGATGCTCGCCAGTTTCTATTCGGAAAAGTCGTTGAGCGTGCGCACCGCGCTGGGTATCCTGCTCAATGCCGAGGATTTCAACGCCAACTATCGCAAGACCATCCCCGAAGGCGGCGGGAGCGGAGGCGGTGGCGGCGCTGAGGACAGCCTCGGCATCATCACAGTCCGTGAGAACTTCAAGGATACGGCCGCGTTCCGGGCGCAAGTGACGACCGACGAGAACGGCCGCGCGCAGGTGAAGGTCACTTTGCCCGAAAACCTGACCACCTGGCACGCGGACGTGCGCGCCGTGACGGAAGACAGCCGCGTCGGCGAGGCGATCCACGAACTGGTCAGCACCAAACCCGTTTTCGTCCAGTTGACGACGCCGCGCTTCTTCGTCGTTGGCGACGAAGTCCGACTCGGCGCAATCATCCACAACAACACCAGTTCGGCGCGCCAGGTAAAGGTCACGCTCGACGCGCAGGGTGTGGAAGTCACATCAGCCGTTGAACAGACAGTTGAAATCGAAGGCAAACAACAGGTTTACGTCACGTGGAACGCGGTGGTCGACGACGACGCGCAACGTGTCGACCTGACCGCGACTGCCGTCAGTGGGCCATATAGCGACGCGAGCAAGCCCGCGCTCGGCACTCTGTCCGATCAGGGCATCCCTGTTTTCAATTACACCGCGGTCGAGACCGTCGGCACGTCAGGCATGCTGCTCACCGGCGACTCGGTCACCGAGAGCATTCAACTGCCCACGTCTTACAATTTCACAGATGCCAGCCTGTCAGTCGAGGTCTCGCCTTCGCTGGCGGCGTCCATGCAATCGGGGCTGGACTATCTCGAGGACTATCCTTATCTATGCATGGAGCAAACCGTCTCAGAGAGCGTTTTAATAGTCATGTTGCAAGGATTTTTAGCATACGTCGCGAACTGGCGATATACACCATACTTTCGCTGGACAATGTGGTGTGCTCGTAGTCGCGAGCCAGACGGCGGTAACGAC
>JBFMCC010000045.1:0-41508 GCA_040754535.1 Chloroflexota bacterium | reverse complement strand
TTTTGGAAACTTGGAAAAAACTCCGAAATCTGTTGCCATTCGGTATACTTGAGATCGGTCGGGTAGGTTTGGTTGAATTTGGTCATTCTCCAATCTTACTCGACCACTTTTTAAAACGCTCTCTAAGCACGTGAGTTTGCTAACGGACTTCACCACAGAGACCACGGAGATAACTTCGTGAAGAATCTCCATGGACTGATAGGTTTGGTCGGAGTCGAACGTCTGGAGACTTTGGACTCCGTTTTCATCCTCCGGGGTGAACCTCATACATGGATACCTCGTGAAGAATCTCTGTGGACTTCGTACACTCTGTAATAAGGTATTCACCAGCCCATTCCAATGAACACTCTCCCGTCACCCGACAGGCCAGCAACTTTCGTCCATAACCCGGCTGGTATAATCACTGTTTGCCGGTTCACTGAATGAATTATTGAAACAAATGTGCTATAATCGAAACGTCCGGCGAGGAGTCACATGAGTTCCAATGTCATCCGCGTCGTGGGCGCGCGCGTCCACAACTTGAAAAATATCACCGTCGAGATTCCGCGTGACAAGTTCGTGGTCATCACGGGACTCTCTGGTTCGGGCAAGTCCTCGCTCGCCTTCGATACGATTTTCGCGGAAGGACAGCGCCGCTATGTCGAGTCGCTTTCGGCGTACGCGCGTCAGTTCATCGGCCAGATGGACAAGCCCGACGTGGACTACATCGAAGGCCTCTCCCCTGCCGTCAGCATTGACCAAAAGTCCACCAGTCACAACCCCCGCTCCACCGTCGGCACTGTGACCGAGATTTACGACTACCTGCGCCTCTTGTTCGCGCGCGTTGGCATCCCGCACTGTCCGATCTGCGGGCGCGAGGTGGTCAAGCAGTCCGCACAGGAGATCGTGGACGCGATAGAGGCGCTTCCAAACGGGACCCGCATCCTGCTCCTCGCCCCCGTGGTGCGCGGCCGCAAAGGGACGTACCAGGCCGTGTTCGAGGAGATCCGCAAGGCGGGCTTCGTCCGCGCCCGCGTGGATGGGACGGTCCACTCGCTCGACGAGGAGATCGAACTCGACCGCTACAAGATCCACACCATCGAAGCAGTGGTGGATCGTCTTGTGATCGCGCATCCCGAAGATAAAGAAGAGAAGAAAGCCAGTCGCACGCGCTTGACCGATTCGGTGGAGACCGCGCTCAAGTTCGGCGATGGTTACGTCACTATCCACAAAGTGGACAGCAAGGAAGATATCTCGTTCTCCGAACATCTCGCCTGTCCCGACCACAACATCTCCATCCCCGAAATCGAACCGCGCACATTTTCATTTAACACGCCGCACGGCGCGTGTCCCGATTGCCAGGGACTCGGCACAAAACTCGAAATTGATCCCGACCGCATTATCCCCGATAAAGATCGTTCGCTCATGGACGGCGCCATCATCAGCATGGAGTGGAGCGGACCGAAAGAGGAAGGCGGCTACTATTGGCAGAGTCTCGAGGCCGCGGCGCGCGCCTATCACATCGACCTGAACAAACCCGTCAAGGATTTAACCGAGCAGCAACTCAACATCGTCCTCTACGGCACGGGCGGCAGGCAGGTGCAGATGACGTATCACAGCGGAAGCGGCAACGAGTTTAAATTTTCACGCGCGTTCGAAGGCGTTATCACCAACCTCGAGCGCCGCTACAAAGACACCAACTCGGAGTACATCCGCGCCAAGATCAGTGAGTTCATGTCCAACAAGCCCTGCCCCTCGTGCAACGGCAAACGCCTGCGCGCCGAAGCCATCGCCGTCACCGTGGACGACGCGAACATCATTGACGTAACGGGCTGGCCTGTGATTCGGACTCAGGAATGGGCGAGCAAACTCAACAAAAAATTGAACGCGCGTCAGAAGGCCATCTCGGAGCGCATCCTGAAAGAGATCGTCGAGCGCCTGACCTTCCTCGTCAATGTGGGACTTGACTACCTGACGCTGAACCGCTCCGCCGCGACGCTCTCAGGGGGCGAGGCCCAACGCATCCGACTCGCGACGCAAGTGGGGTCCCGGCTCGTGGGCGTTCTCTACGTCCTCGACGAACCCTCCATCGGCCTGCATCCGCGCGATAACACGCGTCTGCTCGATACGCTCAAAGGCCTGCGCGACCTCGGCAACACCGTGCTGGTCGTCGAACATGATGACGAGACCATCCGCACCGCCGACTGGATCGTGGACCTCGGTCCCGCGGCGGGCGAACATGGCGGACGCGTCATCGCCGAGGGGACGCCGAAGCAGATCCTCGCGCATCCCAAGTCGCTGACAGGCGCGTACCTGTCAGGGCGCAAGCAAGTCGCCGTCCCGCGGAATCGACGCGAGGGCAATGGCAAGTCGTTGAAAATTGTCGGGGCGAAGGCCAACAACCTGAAAGACATTGACGTCACCATCCCGCTCGGAAAGTTGGTCTGCATCACGGGCGTCAGCGGCTCGGGCAAGTCCACGCTGATGACGGACGTCCTATATGAAGCGCTGGCCGAGAAATTGATGGGCGCGCGCACGATGCCCGGCGAACATAAACGCATCGAGGGCATCCAGCATCTCGACAAGATCATCAACATTGACCAGTCGCCAATCGGACGCACGCCGCGCTCCAACCCCGCCACGTACACGGGATTGTGGGACGAGATCCGCAAGTTGTTCGCGGAGTTGCCCGAGTCCAAGGTGCGCGGTTACAAACCAGGCCGCTTCTCGTTCAACGTCCACGGCGGACGCTGCGAGGCCTGTCAGGGACAGGGCGAGTTGCGAATCGAAATGCAGTTTTTGCCTGACGTGTACGTTCCCTGCGACGTGTGTCACGGTTCGCGGTTTAATCGCGAGACGTTGCAAGTCCACTTCAAGGAAAACTCCATCGCGGACGTTCTCGCCATGACCGTTGACCATGCGCTTGGAACGTTCGCCGCGTTCCCACAGATGGTGAACAAACTCAAGTTGTTGCAGGAGGTCGGTCTCGGCTACGTGCGCGTCGGCCAGCCAGCCACAACTTTGTCGGGCGGCGAAGCGCAACGCGTCAAACTCGCGAAGGAGTTATCGCGTCGGGCAACGGGGCGGACTCTCTACGTGTTGGATGAACCGTCGGTCGGCCTCCACGCCGCGGACGTTCACAAACTGATCGAGGTGTTGCAGCGCCTCGTCGACGCGGGCAACTCCGTCCTCATCATCGAACACAACCTCGACATCGTGAAAATCGCGGACTGGGTCATTGATCTCGGTCCCGAAGGCGGCGACCGCGGCGGCGAACTGGTGGGCGAGGGAACACCCGAACAACTGATGAAGGTCAAGGGGTCGTACACGGCGAAGTTCCTGAAAGAGCATATCAGGTAGAGCAAGACATTATCTCGCTCTACAAGCCATGCACATCATCCCGCTCCCGGAACCGAGAAGATGGCTGTCATAAAACGAGTCAGTGACTACGCGAAGCAAACATGAGAATCGCTGTTTCTTAAATCCAGCAAGTTCAGGTAGAATTACCCTACGAGCAGGGCGGGACGCAACGCGAATCCCTGCCTGCCGAAAGGGAAACCACTATGAACAAGTCGAAACCTTCCTCTACAAGCGGCGTGATCAGTTCGTTTCGCAAGCGCCAGCAACAGGGCCCCATGCTGGTCTACATTGCGGCCGCGGCGTTGATTCTGGCGGGACTTATCTTCCTGATCGTCTGGCTGTCCGGTCCGAGCCAGCCGTTGAGCGGCCTGTTCGCCACCGACACGCCCACGCCGACCGTCACCTTCACGCCCACCAACACCTCCACCCCAACCGAGACCCCGACAATCACCCTCACACCGACGTTGACGCCCACCTTTACGCCCTCGGCGCCGTTCACCTACATCGTCCAGGAAGGCGATTACCTGGCTCTTATCGCCGAGAAGTTCGAACTGGGAGAGAACGGCATTCCACTGATTCTGGCGCTGAATCCGTCGGTCCAGGAAAACAACGGGATCATCTTCCCCGGCCAGGAGATCCTGATTCCCAACCCGGGCATGGAACTGCCCACCTCTACGCCGGTCCCGCCGGACCTACCGCGCGGCACCAAACTCGAATACACGGTCCTGCCCGGCGACACACTGGCCGGCATCGCCGCCAAATTCAACAGCACCGAGGACGCCATAGCGGAAGAGAACGACATCGAAGACCGCAACGCTTTGCAGGTCGGGGACGTGTTGATCATCCCGGTCAACCTCGTCACGCCGACGCCCACGCGCCTGCCCACCAGCACTCCGCTTACGCCTGTGGCAACCGACACACCCACTGCGACGCCCACTCCATAGCGCGGGCTGGACAAATCGAAACCCCTCAGGTACAATGCACAGCCGTGCAACAGAAAGAATATCGGAGGAACTCCTTTGGCTAACATCAGTTCTCAAATCAAACGCAACCGCCAGAACGAGAAGCGCCGCCTGCGCAACCGCACCTTCCGCGGCGCGGCTCGTACCGCGGTAAAGAACGCCCGCGCCGCCATCGCCGGCGGCGAGACCCAGGCCGAGATGCTGGCCGCCATCCGCGTGCTGGACCGGGCCGCCGGGAAAGGCATCCTGCACCCGCGCAACGCCGCGCGCCGCAAGTCCCGCCTGATGAAGGCATTGAATAGAGCAATGGCCCAGCCCGCGCTCCCCGCCGCGGAAAAGAAGACCAGGGCCGCGAAACCCAAATTGGAAGCGGTCGAAACGGTCGTGGAAGAACCGAAGGCGAAGAAAGTTCCGGCCAAAAAAGCCGCGGAGCCCAGGGTCGCAAAGAAGGCGGCCGAGAAGAAACCCGCCGCCAGGAAACCAGCGGCCAAAAAATAATTTCGTTTTCGAGACCATAGCGGGAGTCGAGAGGCTCCCGCTTTTGTACCCCCTCCCCATCCCGCCCCCGGTTTCGCTTGTAGTGTGGCGATAATGGGGGAGGATGTCCGAAGGACGGGTGGGGGCGGGGTATAATCCCTGCCAATGTTCAACGACATTCAACAACATATCGAAGAAAAAATCAAATCCATTTGCGACGCGAACGACATCGCGCTCGCGCCGCTCAAGTGGACGGCCATTCCCTTCGCGGGCGAATGGGGCATGGCCACTTCGTTCTTTCAAACCGCGGCGGATGAAGCGCGCGCGGGCAAAGGCGCGGGGAAACCCGTCCCGCAGAGGGCGCAGGAGTTGGCCGAGCAGGTCAGGGTCCAGGTGGGAAGCGTGGAGGGAGTCGGTCACATCGAGGCGGTCAAAGGATATCTAAACGTTTATTTCGAGACATCGGACTACGCGCGTCGAGTCGTTGACGAAGTGCTCGCCTCCTGCGCGGACTTTGGGCGGGGTCCCGCTAAAAATGAACGGGTCATGGTCGAATACGCCCAGCCGAACACACATCACTCGTTCCACATCGGGCACGCCCGCAATACCCTCCTGGGAGAGGCGCTTGCGCGGCTGGTCGAGTTCGCGGGGTTCGAGACCATCCGCGCCTCGTACCCCGGCGATATCGGGCTTGGCGTCATCACAATCCTCTGGGCTTACGAAAAATTCTACAAGGGACAGGAACCCGATGGCATCCACGAGCGCGGACAATGGTTGTTGAAGATTTACGCCGAAGCCACGGCCATGCTCGAACCGAAGGAAAACGAAACGCCCGAAGAAAAAGGGAAGCGCGAAACCTACGACGCGGAACGCCGCGAAATGCTTCGCAAGTGGGACGCGGGCGATCCTTATGTCAGAAGTTTATGGGAAACGACCAGGGAATGGAGCCTGGAGGAACTGCGCGACATCCTGAGGATGCTGGATGTCAAAATGGACGTCTGGTTCTTCGAAAGCACGGCGCACGAACTCGGCAAGGAGATCGTGGACGAACTGATCGCCAAAGGCATCGCCGAGGACGAACGGCCGCAGGGCCCCGTCCTTGTAAAGATCGACGAGAAACTGGGGTTGACCAGGGAAAAATATCGCACCATGGTCATCCTGCGCAGTGACGGGACCGCACTCTACAGCACGAACGACCTGGCGCTGGCAAAACAGAAATTCGAGAAGTATCACGTGGACCGTTCGATCTACGTAGTGGACTTCCGCCAAAGCCTGCACTTTCAGCAGGTGTTCAAGATTCTGGAACTGTGGGGCTTTCCGCAGGCGTCGAAGTGCCACCACCTTTCCTATGGCTACGTCACCCTGCCCGAAGGGGCCATGTCGGCGCGGCGCGGACGGGTGGCGCTGTTTAAGGAAGTCTACGATGAAGCCGTGAAGCGCGCGCTGGCGGTGGAATCCGAAAGAAGTGGGAACGTCCCCGAAGGCGAACGCGTCAAGATCGCGGAACAGATCGGACTGGGCGCGCTGGTCTATTCCATGCTCGCGGTGGACAACAACAAAGACATCGTCTTCGACATCAACGAAGCCCTGTCGTTCGATGGCAGGACAGGGCCGTACATTCAAAACGCGCACGTGAGGGCGAATTCGATTCTCAAGAAGGCTAAGGTCGAAGGTCAAAGGTCTGACTTTGGACCTTCGACCTTCGACTATGATTTGACGAAGCACGAGATTGAGTTAATTGAACAAATCTCTCGTTTTCCACAGGCGGTTCAGCAGGCGGCGAATGAATACCGTCCGCTGGTGATGGCCGCCTACGCGTACGACCTGGCAAACGCCTTCCACTCGTTCTACCATGCGGTGCCCGTCCTGCAGAGCGAGGATGAGAAGGTGCGCGCCGCCCGTCTGCGACTGGTGGCAGCCGCGAAGCAAGTCATAGCCAACGCGCTGAGATTGCTGGATATTCAGGCGCCAGAGGTCATGTAGTTACAAGTTTGAAGGTTGGAAGGTTGCATGTCAAGCGGCCTCCAACCTTCAAACTTTCTAACCTTCAAACTTTTCGACAAGGAGATTGATACATGCCAATCAAAACCATCATCATGGGCGCGGCGGGACGCGACTTCCACAACTTCAACACGTTCTTCCGCGGCAACAAGGATTATGAAGTGGTCGCGTTTACCGCTACTCAGATCCCCGACATCGAAGGCCGCCTCTATCCGCCCGAACTGGCGGGGGCGCTGTACCCGAAGGGCATCCCCATCCACGCTGAAGAAGAGTTGGTTGACCTCATCCAGAAGCACGGCGCGGAGCAGGTGGTCTTTTCGTACAGCGACGTGCCGCACGAATATGTGATGCACAAGGCAAGCATCGTCAACGCCGCGGGCGCGGACTTCCGCCTGATGGGCACGCGTTACACGCAGGTCAGGTCGAACAAGCCCGTCGTGTCGGTCTGCGCGGTTCGCACGGGATCAGGCAAAAGTCAGACCACGAGGCGGGTTTCGCTCATTCTTCGGGAGATGGGATACAAAGTCGCGGCCATCCGCCATCCCATGCCGTATGGAAATTTGATCCGGCAGGAGGTTCAGCGCTTCGCGGATTACGACGATCTCGACGAGCAGGAATGCACCATCGAGGAGCGCGAAGAATACGAGCCGCACATTGACAACGGCGTGATCGTCTACGCGGGCGTGGATTACGAAAAAATCGTACGCAAGGCCGAACAGGAAGTGGACATTGTTTTATGGGACGGTGGCAACAACGACTTCCCGTTCTTTGTCCCGGACCTGCAAATTGTCGTCGCGGACCCGCACCGCCCCGGCCACGAGACGACCTACCACCCCGGCGAGGTCAACGCCCGCATGGCGGACGTGTTCGTCCTCAACAAAGTGGATACTGCCGACCCCGACGCGGTGATCGCGGTGCACGAGTCGCTTCGCAAATTGAACCCGAAGGCGATCCAGATCGAAGCCGCCTCCCCGCTCTTCGTCGAGGATCCCGAGGCGATCCGCGGCAAGCGCGTGCTGGTCGTCGAAGACGGCCCCACGCTGACTCACGGCGAGATGGCCTACGGCGCGGGCTACGTGGCGGCGCGTCGCTTCGGCGCGAAGGAGATCGTTGACCCGCGTCCGTTCGCGGTCAAGTCCATCGCCGCCACGTACGCCAAGTACCCGAAGACCGGTCCCATCCTGCCCGCCATGGGCTACGGCGAAAAGCAGATGAAGGACCTGGAGGACACGATCAACAAGTCCGACGTGGACATGGTCATCGTGGGCACGCCGATTGACTTGAAGCGCATCATCAAGATCAACAAGCCCAGTCAGCGCGTGCGCTACGAATTGCAGGAGATCGGCCAGCCGACGCTGGCGGATTTGCTGATGAAAAAATTCGGTAAAAAGAAATAGTCTGCAGGGGTACGGCGGGGCGGCGCGAGGTCGAACCGCCGTCGCGCCGTGCCCCGTCCAACAACCCCGAACAATCGGTTATAATCGGCGCATTGATCGACAAGACATGATCAATCATCCAAAAACCGTCGAAAGGATTAATCATCATGAGCTTCTTCAGTAAAATTCTCGACAAACTTGGGCTGGGCAAGAAGGAAGAACCTGCCGCGCCCGCCGCAAAGCCCGCCGCGCCGGCCGCAAAGCCGATGCCTGCTGTGAGCGCCCGACCGGCCGGTATGACCCGCGCCGAGAAGGACGATCTCGTTCAAAGGGGCCCCGCGAAGGCCGTCGCGCCGATGTCGGAAGTGGACGTGGTCAAGAAACTGGAAAAGATGGCCGAAGGCTCCGGGCTCGATTGGAAGGCCTCCATCGTGGACCTGCTCAAGATCCTCGGCATCGACTCCGACAAGGATGCGCGCATCGAACTGGCAAAGGAACTGGGTTGCCCTGCCGATCTCATCGGCGGCGACTATTCCAAGATGAACGTCTGGCTGCACAAGGAAGTGTTGCGCAGGATTGCCCAGAACGGCGGGAATATCCCGGCGAATATGCTGGACTAGGTTCTGGAAGCAAGAAAATAGAGAGTCGGGCGATGAGTTGCCCGACTCTTTTTGTTTTGAGTTTGTTACCCATCCATCCGCTTCACGAGCAATGGGGATTTAATTCGCAGATTTCCGCTTCAGACTCTCCGTCACCTGCTCGCGGTATCCCACCGTGTTATACGTGCAAAACGGGATCATCCTCCCGTCGGGCGTGAGGAACTCCACACAGCACTTCATGGCGTTCTTCACGTTGAACGTCCACGGATCCATGAAGTCGCGCGTGTTGATCATGAACACGTGACGGCCCAGGTCGCGCGGGGAGTGCTCGCTGAGAGGCAGGTGGGCATGGCACGAGACACAGCGTTCCTCGGCGCGCGTGGCCTCCACGGACCTGCCGTTCCCGCCGTACTTTCCCTTGAGCATGTCCGTGATCTTGTGCGCGGCCTCATCCGAGCCGACCTTGGCGGAACTGCTCCACAGGCTTTCGAGCGTCTTGAGCAGGTCGTCGTTGAGCGCGGGCAGGGTGCGGTTCTTGATGTAATCCAGATAGAACGACACATCCAGCATGCGCGTGATGGGCGTGACCGAGTCGCCTTCGATCATGGCGTAGGTCACGAAATTGCAGGTGGGCATACAGCAAGGAACGGGCACGAAGTCATCGAGTCGAATCAGACCGTTCGTCTGTTCCTGCAATCGAAGCAGCACATCGGGGATGGTCATGCGTTCGAGCGGATCGGCGGGCAGATGTCTCTGGGCGCGGAAGGCGGGCTGGAAGTTGACCCCGAACACCGCGGGATGCCGCAGTCCGAATTCGACGATTCTTCCGACCTCATGCTCGTTGATGCCGCGCTCCACCGCCGCAACCAGGACCACGCGCATGTCCGCCTGCGCGAGTCGGTCCAGCGCCTTGAGTTTGGTCTCGAGCAGGTCCGCTTTGCCGCGCAGGAGTTCGTTCGTGCGCGGGTCGAAGCCGTCGAACTGCAGATAGACGTGCGCCTTCGTCTTCGCCAGCGCCTCCAGAAATTTATCGTCGCGCGCGATGCGGATGCCGTTGGTGTTCAGCATCACGTATTTGATGCCTTTGCGATTCGCCAGTTCGATAAAGTCAATGATTCGCGGATGCAGGCTTGGTTCGCCGCCTGAAAACTGCAACACCTCGGGGTTTCCCTCCGCGGCGATGTAGGTGTCTATCATGAACTCCACCTGCTCGTAGGTCAACTCGAAGCCGTCCTTGGCAAGATGCGTCCCCGCGTTGGCAAAGCACAGCGGACAATCGAGATTGCAGGCCTGGTTGACCTCGATCAGCCCGAGGCAGGCGTGCTGTTGATGGTCTGGACACAATCCGCAGTCCAGCGGACAGCCCGCGTACACATCGGTTGCGAACTTCAGGGGAATCGTCCCGGGCTTGTTGTACGGCGCGATCTTCACGTACAACTCGGCGTCGCCGAAGAACAGCGCTTCGAATTTTCCGTGGTCCGGGCACCGCTTGCGGATGAACACTTTCCCGTCGCGCAAAAGGATGCGCGCGTCGATCACCTTTTTACATTCGGGACAGATGGATTTGGTCAGTTCCCAGAAAATTTCCCTGCGGTCTTCCTTGACGGCGGGCTGGATCAATGATTCCTCCGAGTTGCAATTCGACTACTTTGACGCGTCACCCGCCAAGCCCCGAAGAGCCGAGGATGATGAAACAGGCGGCCATGAAGAGCAAGCCCAGGCAAATGACGATGGCAATGGAGAACCCGAATCCCGCCAGCATGCCCAGCGCCATTTGCGGGCGTTTGAAGGCGAGAAAGATGATCAGGCCGATGTTGAGGACATAGGGGAGAAGATTGGCGATCAACGAGAGGACGTTGATCAAGTCATACGGGATATCCAAACTATACAAAACGCCGAAGAAGAGGGCGCCAAGGCCCGCCAGGGCAAGGTTTAACCCAAAGAACAGGCCGACGCCGAGCCAGAAGTCCCTGCGCTTTTTCTTCGCATCGGGGTCGGGCGCGGGCCTGGGCGGTGTCCCTTCGCCGGGTGGTTTTTGGAGATCGGCTTCTTGGTTCATTTTCGCAACTCCTCTATGACGCCGCTATCTAGCCGCGACTCTTTGCGCGGGCCGCCATTGTCTTCCGTAATAGATCGCCAGGGCGATAAGAATCAGAATGCAGGCGAATTGCTGGCCTGTCAGTCCCAATGCCAGCACCCGGTTGTTGCGCACGAACTCCACGAGGAAACGAAAGACGGCATAGCCCGCAACGCCGAACTTGAGCAGGTTGCCGTTTTGCAGTTTTGGATGATCGCGCAGGGCCAGCAATACCGCCAGCCAGATCAGGTTGAATGCCATATCATACAACGGCGCGGGATGGACGAGATAGTCCACGCCGGGCACAGGCACGCCCCACGGAAGTGTGGTCGCCTTGCCAAGCCCGTCCTCCGCGGCGAGAAAGTCGCCCACGCGGCCGACGGCGGTGGCGAGCGCCATGGCGGGCGCGAACGCGTCGCAGGCGCAGCCGTCCTTGCCGATGGCTTTGGAGGCGATATATCCGCCGAGATAGGCCCCCGCAACGCCTCCCAGAATGGAGCCCGGTCCGATGCGGGGGTCGAAGAGCGCATAGAAGTTGAGCACGATCGGCGCGGTCTCCCATCCGTTGAAGAACAGGATCGAGAGTCGCGCGCCGATCATCCCGCCGACGAAGGCCGCCAGCGTGATCGGGATGACCTCCTCCTTGGGCCAGCGCCTGCGCCGCGCTTCATGGACGAGCAGGGCGGTTCCTGCCAGCAGGGCCATCAGGAAGAAAAAACCGTGCGAATAAATCGGCACCCCGTTGATTGTGAAGAGGACTGGAACCATACACGCCTCCTTCGGCAAATCGGACGATGGCAATATTCTATATCAGAATTGGACAAATGGAAACGGGCAATTTCCCAATCGGATAATCGGTCTATAATTAGGTGATGACGATGAATCGAAGGACCGTTTTCATCCTCACTCTGGTTATCCTGGCGGGACTTATCCCTGTGACGGTGTACTGGCTGGAGACGGGCAACTTGCAGACCCCTGACCTCGAGGCTTTGCCGGGCCGATGTGTGTCCCCGTCTGCACAAATGGCGCAAGCCCTCGCGGGTCTCGTTATAAAACCCGTCTACATGATGTTGAGTCTGTTCCTCATCATCCTGCTCATCGGACAAAGGGACACCGACATCGCCGCGTTACAGTGGGGATTGATCGCGTTTCTCGTCGGAGAGGTCTTCTGCGCCGTCAACTTTTATATTTACAGGCACGAATCGATCCTCTCCGAATACATCCACAGTTACGGCATGGCAGTTGCATTCGGACTCGTCTCCTTCGCCCTGCTCGAAGGCCTGGACGCGCGCCTCCTGCGGTTGACCAGTTCGATGGCCGCGTGCGAAGCCCTGCGCGTTTGCGGACAATGCACGCGCCACAGTCCCGCTGGATGTAAAGCGAAAGCCATCACGCAATTTGCCCTTCCCATGCTCGCGGCCCTGACGTTCATTCCCCTCCTCTCTCCCCTCCTGCCGGACGCGTACGCCGTGTCCATTTTCGGATTCCCCTATTCGTACACGCGGCTGGATGTTTACGAACTCTACGAACGCCGCGTCCTGCCCCTGCTGGCGCTGGCCGCGTTCGTCCTTGCCTGGCTCCCCCTGCTGAAAAAGGGCGAGCCGCCGATTCCCTTTCTCACGAGAGCGCTGGCCTGCGCGGGACTGGGCGCGCTGGGTTTCTCCTTCTTCCGCGTGACGTTGAACGCCATCTTCGCGGATAATTTAGTCTGGTTCGAGTTCTGGGAGGAGGCCACCGAGTTGATGTTCACCGCCGCGGTTGGATTCGTGCTGTGGCAATTCCGCCGTTCGCTGCTGAAACAATCGGCGATTCTGGAAGTATTCTTTCGCAGTGGCGTGTAGGGGCGACCCTTCCTTAAACTGTTTTCTTCCTCCCAGACAAAACCAGCACTCCCGCCAAAATCAGAAACGCGACAACAACCACCAAAATAGTGGAGGCGCTGACACCTTCCGTCATGAACGCGGGATCGGCATTCGCCGCATCGGTCGCAGTAAAGGTTGCCCTGATCGTTGGAGGCGGCATCGACGCGGATGGATGAGGGCTGGCCTCCGTTCCCCCGACAGTCGGCGCGGGCTGGGTGGCATTCTTCTGAATTAACAACTTCTGGCCGGGGTAGATCACCGGCGTGAGCGACAGGTTGTTCAGGCGGCGGATTTGCTCGATGGTCGTCCCATATTGAATGGCAATACTCCACAACGTCTGGCCGTATTGGACTTCGTGAATCACATCCCCATCCGGGCGGGCGGTGCTTTTGATGACGGGCACGGAATATTGAGGCAGTATGCCATACTGAGCCGCCTCGGTCATCAGGCTGTAATACGCGGTCTGCGTCGCGGGGATGCCCGTCAGGATGGGATAGGCGTCGTACTGCATTTGCCCGCTGGAGGTCTGCAGGGCGGTCTCGATCACCACGTAAATCTGGTCGCCGACCGCCACCGCCGCGCCGATGTCACTGCGGTTGGGGGAAAGCATCGTGTTGGTATGCTCGTCGTCGCTCAGCCAGAACGCGATGGCGTCTTCCGTGGTCGAAGCCGCCACCCAGTTCTCGGAGCGATAACCATCCTGTGACAGGTCGCCTGAGAGCGGATATCCCAAACTGATTAACCATTGCCCAAGCGTCATATTATTTGGGCGCCAATGTCCACCCAATCCAGCCGCAATACCTTCTGCTTCTTCCTGCGCGACTCGCATAAGAATCGGGTGCGGATTAAGTGGCGGCAGTCCGTGCGAGACGCGCAGGGCGTTGACCGCGGCGATCACCTCGCCCGGCGTGGGCGGCGACGCGGGGGTTGCCTCCTGTTGCGGAGGTGACTCGAACGAGCCCGCGAGAGCCCGGTCATACAGGGACAACACGAGAATCCCCGCCAGCAGGATGCAGATGACAAAAAGATACGCGGCCCTTTTCATGGAATTCCTCGAGTAAAGCTGTCGAAACAGGCAAACGGTAACAGGGAATTTACGACGCAATCACCGTCACCCGCTTATAATGGGGCAAACAAACTCCCTTATAGGATACCTCAAAATATGACCACTTTAGCCCCCACCCTCTCGGCCCGCCTCTTCCCGCGGACTTCGGCCTGGCTGCGCGACCTGGCGCTGATCCTCGCCGGGAGCCTGCTCGTGGCGCTCTTCGCGCAGGTCGAGATTCCCCTCCAGCCCGTGCCCATCACGGGACAGACCTTCGCGGTCCTGCTCGTCGGCGCGGCGCTGGGATCGAAGCGCGGCGCGGCCGCACTGGCGCTGTACCTGGCCGAGGGCGCGCTTGGCCTGCCCTTCTTCTCCGGCGGCGCATCGGGACTGAGTCACCTCACAGGCGCGACCGCCGGGTACCTGGTCGGGTTCGTGATGGCCGCGTACGTCGTCGGCCTGCTGGCGGAACGGGGTCTGGAACGAAGCGTGCGCACTTCACTGATTCCCTTCCTTATCGGGACCGTCGTCATCTACCTGTTCGGTGTCGCGTGGCTGGCGGTCGTGTTGGGAAGTTTGAGCAAAGCGATTGCCGCGGGCCTGCTTCCTTTCCTTGTGGGCGATGCCATTAAACTTGCCGCGGCTGCGCTTGCTTTACCTGCCGCGTGGAGGTTGGTCAGATAGTCTCATTGGTCTCAGTGGTCTAAATGGTCGAATGGTCTTGTATAATCGTCGTATCGCCAAAGTGACAGAGGAGAAACCATGGACCTGCGAAATATCAATCAAGTGATCGAGGAATTGTTTTATGAGTTTGCAACCTGGATCGCGCTGGCGCCCAAAACCTTCCTGAGGGCTTTCTTCAAACCCGCATGGATTCAGGAGTGGGTCAGCGAGGAGTTTGCCAAAGACCAGGCCAGCCGCTTCAAGAATTTCCTCAATCCGTTCATCGTCTGGCTGTTTTCGATTCTCATCATTTTATGGAGCGTGGCCACCACGGAGACCGAATCGACCTTCCAGGAGTTCATCGTCTTTCTGGTCATCTTCATTATTTTCCCGGAGGCGTTCGCCGTGGTCATGCTCAGGGCGCAGGGAATCCACCTGGACGGCAACGTGTTCAGGCGGCCTTTCTATATACAGATGATGGTGTTCGGCGTCTTCCAGGCGGTCTTCGGGATGGCGCTCGCGGTCAGTTCATATCTTCTGGAAAGCGGTCTTTTGGACACACAGACCGGGGACCTGCTCGAATCCCTCTTCGTTCTCGCCGGTTCGCTGTTTGCCCTGGGACTGATCCTCCTGCCCTTTCTCTGGCTTCCGATTGCCCAGATCATCGTCATGAACAAGGAACTCAAGAGGGGTTTCTTCCGCGCGCTGGGCTGGGCCTTTGCAGGACTTTTCATCCTGCTGGTCATCTCGATCACCCTGCCCACCCTGTCCACGGAATTGGAAACATTCGCGCAGTTGGTGAATTTCAACCGCTAGGCCATAGAATACGAGCATGTTCGTTGACCAGGTAGAAATCCACGTTCGTTCGGGCAAGGGCGGCGACGGCATGGTGCATTTCCGCCGCGAAAAGTACGTGCCGCGCGGCGGCCCGGACGGCGGCGACGGCGGCAGGGGCGGCGACGTGGTCTTCGAGGTCAGGGCCACGCTCAACACGCTTTCGGCCTTTCGCCAGAACCAGAAGTTCGTCGCGCAGCCGGGCGGCGGGGGTGGGTCCAACCAAAAGTCGGGGAAGAACGGCGAGGACCTGGTCATTCACGTCCCGCCCGGCACAGCGGTCTTCGACATCTCGCGCGAGACCGCGTCCCTGCTCGGCGATCTGACACAGCCCGGCCAGAGGCTGGTCGTCTGCAAGGGCGGCCGCGGCGGACGCGGCAACCAGCACTTCGCCACCTCGCGCAACCAGGCGCCGCGCACCGCCGAAAAGGGCGAACCCGCCGAAGAGAAACGCCTCAAACTGGAATTGAAGTTGATCGCCGACATCGGGCTGGTCGGCGTGCCGAACGCGGGCAAGTCCACCCTGCTCTCGGTCCTGACCAACGCCAGACCGAAGATCGCACCCTATCCCTTCACCACGCTCGAACCGAACCTCGGAGTCGCAAACATAGACGACGATACGACCGTCGTGCTGGCCGACATCCCCGGCCTGATCGAGGGCGCGGCGGAAGGCGCGGGACTCGGCCACGACTTCCTGCGCCACGTCCAGCGCACCCGAGTCCTGATCCACCTGCTCGACGGTCTCTCCGCCGATCCGCTGGCGGACTTCAGCCAGATCAACGCCGAACTGGCGCTCTTCGACCCGAACCTGGCGAAGAAACCCCAGGTCGTGGCCGTGAACAAAATTGACCAGCCCGAAGTGCGGGAACGCGTCAAAGAGTTAAAAACGAAGTTCAAAAAACAAAAAGTGGAATTGATGACTGTCTCCGCGCTGGCGCGGACGAACACACGCGAGTTGTTACTCAAGGCCGCGCAAAAACTGGCCGAGACGCCCGCGCTGGAGGAGGTCGAGCCGCCGATGCCCGTCTATCGTCCCAGAGAGGACCCGCGCGAGTTCGTCGTCACGCGCGAGGGGACAGGTCAATGGCGGCTGAGCGGCGCGGCCATCGAGCGCGCCGCCTCCATGACGTATTGGGAACACGACGGTTCGTTGCGAAGATTCCAGAAGTTGATGGAAAAACTCGGCGTGGACGAAGCCCTGCGCAACGCAGGCGTGCAGGAGGGTGATACGATTGCGATTGGAGAATTCGAGCTGGAGTGGCAGGAGTAGTCCGTCGATTCGCTGTCTGCAAAAAGGCCTCGGATTTCTCCGAGGTCTTTTTATGCCGCATTTCTACTTCTTGCTTTTCTTGCTCTTCTTCCCTTTCTTTTCCTTTCCGTCTTTCTTCTCCTTCTTACCTTTCTTCAGTTTGTTCTCGATCTTCTTCCCGCCATTTTCCCCGCGTCCCATGGCATCCATCACCGCCACAGACGCGATCTGCACGATGGCATTCACATCGTCGCCCGTTTGCAGGACGTGAACCGGCGCGCCCATGCCCAGCAGGATCGGGCCGATGGCCTTGGCGTTGCCGAGACGCGCCAGCAGTTTGTAGGCGATGTTGGCCGATTCGAGCGAGGGGAACACCAGCACGTTGGCGTCCTTCACCGCGCTGAAGGGATAACGCTCGTCTACGATCTCGGGCACCACGGCCGTATCGGCCTGCATCTCGCCGTCCACGCGCAGGTCGGGGCGGCGCGTTTTGACCAGGTCCACGGCCTTGCGCACCTTGTCCGAGAGCGGATGCGGCGTGGAGCCGAAATTCGAGAACGAGAGGAAGGCCACGCGCGGGTCGAGTTCCAGCCTGCGGGCGAAATCCGCCGCGAGACAGGCGATCTCGGCCAGGTCTTCGGCGGTCGGCTCGATGTTGACCGTGGCGTCGGTGAACAGGTAGACGCGGTCGTCCACGATCATGATGTAGACGCCCGCGGCGCGCATCGCGCCCGCCGCGGTGTGGTGGATGCGGAGCGCGGGGCGAATCACGTCGGGATATTCGTACGTCAGGCCCGAGACGAACGCGTCGGCGTCGCCCATCCTGACCATCATCGGGCCGAAGATGTTCACCTGGCGGACGCGGTTGCGGGCGATGGTCAACGTGACGCCCTTGCGCTCGCGCAGTTCGTGATAGGCCTGCGCATACTGTTCGAGCCGCGAAAACGTGGACGGGTTGACGATCTCCGGGAACCACGGCAGGCCGAGTTCGCCGACGTGCTGTTGGATGACCTCGGGATTGCCGATCAGGATCGGCGTGGCAATGCCCTCCTCTTTCAACTGGTACGCGGCGCGGATGACCTTGGGCTCTTCGCCCTCGGCGAACACGACGCGCTTCGTCCCGCCGCTGGCGCGCGCCTTGTTCTGGAAGAAATAGCGCACCTGCTCGCCCTTGCCCTGGCGGAAGGCGAGTTGCTCGCGGTATTCGTCAATGTCAATCGTCCTGCGGGCGACGCCGGTCTTCATCGCCATTCCGGCGACGGCAGGCGATTCCCACAGCAGGACGCGCGGGTCGAGCGGTTTGGGGATGATGTAGTCGCGGCCGAACTTCAGGCTGTCGAGGCCGTAGGCGCGCAGGACCGAATCGGGGACATCCTCCTTCGTCAACGCGGCGAGGGCCTTGGACGCGGCGAACTTCATCTCTTCGTTGATCGCTTTTGCGCGGACATCCAGCGCGCCGCGGAAGATGAACGGGAAGCCGAGCACGTTGTTGACCTGGTTGGGATAATCCGAACGGCCGGTGGCAATGATGACGTCCTTGCGCGCCTCTTTCGCTAGTTCGGGCCTGATCTCCGGGTCGGGGTTGGCCATGGCGAAGACAATGGGGTCCTTGGCCATGGATTTGACCATTTCGGGAGTCAATACGTTTGCCACCGAGAGGCCGTAGAACACGTCGGCGCCGCGCACCGCGTCGGCCAGGGTGCGGGCATCGGTGTCCAGGACGAAGCGCTGTTTGTACTTGTTCAGGTCGGTGCGCCCGGAGTGGACGACTCCCTTCGAGTCCACCAGCATGATGTTCGCGCGCTTCACGCCCCACGAGATGGCCAGTTCCGCGCAAGAGATGGCCGAGGCTCCCGCCCCCGAAATGACGAGACGAATCTCGCTGTGCTTCTTGCCGACGATTTCCAGCGCGCTCGCCAGTCCCGCCGAGGAGATGATAGCCGTCCCATGCTGGTCGTCGTGGAAGACGGGGATGTCAAGCATCTTCTTGAGTTCTTCCTCGATGTAGAAGCACTCGGGCGCTTTGATGTCTTCGAGATTAATGCCGCCGAAGGTGGGGGATATGGCGGCCACCACTTTGATAATTTCATCGGGATCGTGCGAGTTGACCTCGATGTCGAACACGTCCACGTCGGCGAATTTCTTGAAGAGCACGCCCTTGCCTTCCATGACGGGCTTGCTCGCCAGTGCGCCGCGGTCCCCCAGGCCGAGGATGGCCGTGCCGTTCGAGACGACCGCCACGAGGTTGCCCTTCGAGGTGTATTCGTAAGCGTCCTCGGAATTCTTCTCGATTTCGAGCACCGGCTCCGCCACACCGGGCGAGTAGGCCAGACTCAGGTCACGCTGGGTGTCCATCGGCTTGGTAGGGACAATTGCCACCTTGCCGGGTTTGCCTTTTAGACGATGATATTCCAGAGCATCTTCGCGTGTGATTTTAGCCATACGTCCTCCAGAAAGTAAAGGTTTTTCGAGCAACAGCCTGAAATTATGGCATGAGTCGCCCAATTCAGACAGTTCCTTTTGTCACCAGTTTTACACGAGGCTTTCCTGTGTCGTATGTTGTTACCCCCGGATAAGGGAAAAGTTTTGACCCAGGCAGATCGCTTCAGCCAATGGACGGTGGAGTCTCATCCGCCAGATGGGCGTGAATGAGGCGGCTCACCTGGCTTATCGCATCTTCATCCATCTCCGGGTAAACAGGCAGGGAAAGCACTTGAGCGGCGGCCAGTTCGGAAGAGGGCAGGCTTCCGAGAGAATATCCGAGGTCATGGTAGGCAGGCTGGAGGTGGACCGGGACAGGATAATGGACGATAGTCTGGACGCCGTTTTCTTTCAGGAAGGCTTTCAGCCTCTCGCGCTGGGGATGACGGATGACGTACTGATGATAAACATGAACCGCGTCCTTGGGCTGGGCGGGCAGGGTCAGGCCGGTATCGGCCAGCAGTTCATCGTACAGCCGGGCGAGTTCGCGGCGGCGCGCATTCCAGCGGTCGAGATGCCGCAGTTTGACGCGCAGAATGGCCGCCTGCATCTCGTCGAGGCGGCTGTTGATCCCTTTGAGGATGCTAACGAAACGTTCCCGCCAACCGTATTGACGCAGAAGGCGCACGCGCTCCGCCAGGGCAGGATCGTTCGTGACCACCGCGCCGCCGTCGCCGTCCGCGCCGAGATTCTTCGTCGGGTAGAAACTGAACGCGGCGATATGGCCCCAGGTCCCGGCCTTTTGACCGCGATAGAGCGCGCCGTGCGCCTGCGCACAATCTTCAATTACAGACAAATTGTGCCGGCGGGCAAGTTGCAGGAGAGGGTCCAGATCGGCGGAACAGCCGTAGAGGTGGACGGGAACGATTGCCCGAGTGCGCGGCGTAATGGCCGGCGCGACCCGCTCCGGGTCCAGGGTGAAGCGGGAGAGTTCGATGTCCACGAGCACGGGGCTGGCGCCGGTCATTTCGATGGCGGCGACCGTCGCGACGGCCGTGTGAGAGGGCGCGAGCACTTCGTCGCCGCGTCCGATCCCGCAGGCCAGCAATGCCAGTTGCAGGGCGGACGTGCCCGAGTCGACGCCGGCCGCGAAGGCCGCGCCGAGGTAGTCCGCAAATTCCCGCTCGAACGCGGCGACCTCCTCGCCCAGGACGAAGTTTCCGCGCTCGAGGACGCGCGCGATGGCCGCATCCACTTCCGCGCGGATGCCGTAATATTGCGCTTTCAGATCAACGATGGGGATGTCCGTCATGTTACCAGTAGCGCTCCTTGTGGCGGCGATAGAAATCCAGCGTCCGCTCGATGCCCGTGCGCAGGGACACGCGCGGCCGCCATCCGAGGGCGGTCAGGATCTTGGTGTAGTCGCCGAAATAGTCCCCGATGTCAATGCGCTTGCGGCCCGGCGGAAACGGCGTGAGGGTGTAACTGCCGCCTCCGTTGACCTCGATCATCGTGCGCGCCAGGTCGAGCAGGCTGACCGGCTCGCCGCCGAGATTATAGATCTGGCCCTCAGCGGATGGGTGGGCGGCGCACAGCAACAGGGCGTCCACTACGTCGTCAATGTAATTGAGGTCGCGGACTTGCGTCCCGTCGCCAAAGACTTTCAACTCCTCCCCCTCCAATAGCTGGCGGAACCACCAGCCGATGAAGGTCTGGCGGTCGTCCCGGACGCGCATGCGCGGCCCATAGACGTTGGTCATTCTGAGGACGGTCGTCCACACGCCGTAGATGCGGTGAGTGACGAGATGATACATCTCCCCCGCCCGTTTGCTGACTCCGTTGTAATCCAGCGGCGCGGGCGGATGGTCCTCATCCACTGGAAGATATTTCGGGCGTCCGTAGATCTGGCGGGTGCCGGAATAGACGATCCTGACACTGGGATTCTGTTTCCTGCACACTTCCAGCAATTTGAACTGGCTGACGGTATTGGCCTCCAGATCCTTCAGCGGGTCCTGCATACTGCCGAGGTGGCTGGTCTGACCGGCTAGATTGAACAAATAATCCCGGTCCCGTACCAGGCCGCTCATCACGGCCTCATCGCCGACGTCGGCCTGATGCACTTTCACGCGCTTTTCTATGCCGCTAATATTGAACAGACTGCCGCCGGAGCCGAGGTCAAGGATATCCACGAGGGAGACCTCTTCTGCGCCCAGTTCCACGAGCCTGCGAGCCAGGTTACTGCCGATAAAGCCCAGGCCGCCGGTGACGAGAATCCGTTTTCCCTGAAAAACAGTTGTAGTATTCACGGTCATTGATTCACAGGGACCAAATGCTCTTTGCGAATGACCAACTTCCAATATAACTCGACCAGGTGCAGAAGAGTGCGGAACAAGCGCGGCAGGGTGAAGAATTGCGAACCGCCATACTGGCGGGCGTAATGATTGACAGGCACCTCTGCAAAAGTGTACCCGGCGTCCTGAATCTTCTTGACCATTTCCAGGCAGATCGTGCCGGTACTGCTCTCCAGGCCGATCTCGCCCAGGACCTTGCGGGGGATCAGGCGAAAATCGCAGTCAATGTCCCGCAGGCGGATGCCGAACAAAAAACGAACGAAATGATGGTACAACCGCCCGACGATTTTCCGAATCCACGGGTCGTGGCGCGTAATCTTGTAACCGTTCACCGCGTCCACGCCTTCTCCCAATGCCTCCACCAGGCGAATCAGTTCCAGTGGATTGTACTGGGCGTCGCCGTCGGTGTAGAAAATCCAGTCCTTGGCCGCGGCGGAAAACCCCGAGCGCAGGGCCGCCCCGTATCCCCGGTTGGACGGGTGGTGGATCACGCGCAGTTCGGGATACCGTCCTGCCATTTCGTCCAGCACGCGCCCGGTGTAGTCCGTACTGCCGTCGTTCGTGACGACGACTTCGTAATCGTCCGTCACCTGCGGCAGGGCGATCAATGCGGTCAACACCATGCTGGGAATCGTGCCGCCGTCGTTATAGGCGGGAAAGACCGCGCTGACGCTGGACAGGCGTTTCTGCGTGCGGCGCTCATCCATTGCCGCCCGCCTTCCTTCCAACTGCGATCACGCTCAATCCGAAAGGCAATCCCGTCCGCGCGACGAGAGGCGCCTCCATGGAAAGGATGAATTTCAGAATCCCGTTGAACGGCCCTGCGCCTCGCGTCAGGTCGGACTGCGGCCGGCGCGGCGGCCAAATCTTCTCCGCCAATCGTTTGACCAGCGCTACAGGGAATAGAAACATGTTCGCGTACGAGAGATGCTCCACGGTAAACCCGCTCCGCCGGAGCAGGTCCGCAGCCTGCCCGGACGAATAGCGGCGCGCGGTGTGGACGACCTCGTCGTGCTGACCGCGCAGCCAGTCGTAGGCCGGCAGGCGCAGGAGCACCCGTCCGCCGGGCGAAAGGACGCGGTGGAACTCGTCCAACGCGCGGCCGTCATTCGCCACGGATCGCTCGTAAAGTACGTCGAAACTGGTTACCAGGTCGAAACTTCCCGCCGAAAAGGGGAGCCCGTCAACGGAGGCGCGCGCCAGCCGTTCGGCCTTTCGCAGGCGGCAGAAACGCAGGGCGATGGGCGAGAGATCGACGCCGGTCGCAACGCCGTATTCCGCCAGGAAGGTTGTCAACGCCGCGCCCGTTCCGCAGCCCGCGTCGAGGATGCGGAGGCGGGCGTCCGCCGCGTACCAGTTGTCAAGGGTCCTCCGCGCGATGGCATCCATTCCGCGATACCACCAGTGACGGTCCTCGGCCCGATACATGAGTTCATATTCTTGAGATTCCAATATGCCTCTACGGCAATGAATAGACCATCATAATGGTCGTGGTACAGTCATATTCGTAGTGGATCTTGCCGCCGGGATGGATCCGCACCCAGGCCTCCAGTTCCGCGATCCGATCCGGGCTGGCGATGATCGTCTCACCGGAAACGGGATTCAGGGTGTCGAGCGAACCGGGGAAATTGACGATTGGCCGCTTCTGGCTCAGGAAGTCCACCGAAGCGTGGGAACCGTAAAAATAAATATTGTCGCTCAATAGATAGATGGGCGACTCGCTTTCGACTGTGCGCACAACATTGCCCAGATATGAGGCAAAACGGCCCACCAGGTTCTCGCCGTAGCGGCATTTACCGCCAAAGTCGCCGTAATACGTGCCCATGTTGAAAAGGAACAGGCTGAAGAGGATGCCCATGACCGAAAGGACGTAGGCGCGTCTCGCGCTTTCCCATCCGAGGCCGAACAATTCCAATATCTGATCCAGGCCGACCGCAACCATGATCAGGCTGGCCGGGAAAATGAAGAGGATTCGATACGAGTCGGCGGATGGAGGGGTGGCGAATATCCCAATTGCCAGGACGCCCGCCCAGAAGTAGCCGTTCAACAGCAGGAAGCCGGGCGAACGCGTCCGATACAGGGCAATCCCCACCCCCAACAGGAAGAGCGCGGCGGTGATCAGGCTGAGGGGCGGTACCGGGGAGCCATAGAAATCGACCGCCGGGTAATAAATAAGCGACAAAAAGACGTGCACGGCGCGGCCGAAGAATATCTCGAGCGCGCTCTGCCCGGTGACCTCCATCGTCTTCGTCAACCAGCCGCTCTGGAAGGTGCCGTCGGCGCCCAGGCGGTTGAGAAAATCGTTCGGGTGATTCCAGATATACACCACTTCCGGCAGGGCGACGATGAGGAAACCGCCCCAGAAGGCCAGCCCCACCCGCAGAAGCGGCTTGAACCACGAACGCAAAAAGACGAATGCCACCAGCATATAGACGAGGAGCATGGCGATGACGATCTGGGCCGAAAGGTAGATTCCAAAATGGATCGCCAGAATCGCGCCGCCCACAGCCGCCCGCCAGGCGCTGCGTTTCTCGAGGCCGCTCAACAAAAAATACAATTCGAGCGGAACAAGCCACGTGTCCTGGATGTATGCCACCGAGGCGATACGGCTGAAATGGATGTGCGTGTGGGAAATTGCCACCAGGACGGCGGAGATCAACGCGACCTGTTGCCCGGCCATCTGCCGCCCCAGCAGATATACTGCCGGGATTGCCAGTACACCGCCCACCGCCGGGAGGAAACGCAACGCGAACATGGTCGGGCCGTACAGTCGGATGAAGAAATTCATACCCTGCAGGTAGATCGCGCCGAAGTTTTCCCACAATGCGAACGGATTGGCCAGCGGACCGGTGAGCGTGGACTGGGCGATCAGTCCCAGCCGCCCCTCGTCGCCGTCCATCACGCGCGGGATCACACCCAGTTTGTAGAAGCGCACCACCGCGGCCAGCGCCATAATGACCGCGACCGCCAGAACCTCCCAGCGATACTGGCGAAACCAGTCCTTCCACGAGCCTTTCGAGACCGCGCCCTGCGTGAATGCCGCAACGTAACAGGCGATGCTGATGAACCACAGGGTAAGCACCGGAATATAATTCACGCGGGTAAATTTTTCGAACGCCGCACTGGCGAAAGCCGCCAGCAGGGAAAAAATGACCGCCGCCCCGATCCAACCCGGCGCGCCCGCGTTGGAAAACCGCCCAAAGAACTTCAACAAGAAGGCGGGCGGGCGGACCACCTGGCCCGCCATGAAAACAATCACCCCAAGGACGCCCAGCCAGAGATACGGCGGAATGACCGTTCCCACATCGGACACGGGAGAGGAGAAGATCAAATACTGCCCAAGCAAAATAAGGAAAACCGCCAGGAACGCGGTGAAACGGCGAAATCGCTTGAGGTTGTCGCTTCCATCGTTCTGTGTGCTATCCATCTTTCCTCTTCGACTTACAGGTTGTTCTTCCAGATTTTACGGTTTCCGAATGCAGTGGAATAAATTCTATCCGATTCTGATGCCAAAAAAACACGCGCTCCAAAACTCTAAATTTATTGTAAGGGGCGTTCCCCCCCTTTAACATTAAAACAAAATTACATTTTTCATGTATAATCATGCCAGTCCGCAAGGACAGTAACCCAGCCTGATTCTGCCGCCCGATTGCGGCCACGACCTGCCAACGGACCTTTGAGACTTTCCGGGTACGACTCCGCCCCCCTTTGATCTAGGCGGATGAAAAAACCGATCTCTGCCAGGATGTGTTTGTTACACTGCACGATTTGATCCGCCGCCTGGTTTAATCCAATTTTTTCCCGTTCCGCCTCGCGCGGGACATGGGTCTGTCGTATCCAACCCAAACCGATTCGCAGCCGTGGCCTCCGGGCCTGCGGCTGCGTGCGTTTAACGATGAAGACGATCACGGCCCTCGAATCACAGAAGAACAACCCGAATCGGGTCAACGTGTACCTGGACGGGGAGTTCGCCTTCGGGTTGGCGCGCATCGCCGCCGCGTGGCTCACGGTTGGGCAGAAACTCACAGAGGAGAAGATCGCCTCCCTGCAAAAAGAGGACGCGCGCGAGACCGCCTACCTGCGGGCCATGAATCTGCTGAGTTACCGCGCCCGCTCCGAGGCGGAGATCCGCCAGCGGCTGCAGAAACACGAAGTCCCCGAGGCGGTCATCGAGGAGACTCTCGAACGCCTGCGCGCGGAAGGGTACGTGAACGACGGCCAGTTTGCCAGCGCGTGGGTCGCGAATCGCAACGAGTTCCGCCCGCGCAGCAAGCGGGCGCTGGCCGTGGAGTTGAAACAGAAAGGTTTAACGGAGACCGCCATCCAGTCCGCGCTGGAGGCGGCAGACGACGAAGCCCTGGCCTACGAGGCGGGCCGCAGGAAGGTCCGCAGGCTGGCCGGTCTCGAGTGGCAGGACTTCCGCCGCAAACTGGGCGATTTCCTCGCCCGCCGCGGCTTCCCCTACTCGGTCATTGCGCCGACCGTCAAACGGCTGTGGGACGAGCAGGAAAAATAAATCTCGATGAGGAAATCATATGACGCCATTAGTCTATGCTGTTGTGGCTTTGATCGTCGGTCTGGTGGGCGGTTACCTGCTCCACCGTTACCAGATCGAAAAGGCCTTACGCGACCAGAAGGAAAAGGCCGAAAACATCCTGAAGGGCGTGAACGAGCAGGCGCGCCTGATCGAAATCCAGGCGCGTGACAACGCCCTGAAGATCGTGCAGGGGGCCGAAGCGGAATTGAAGGACCGCCGCGCCGAACTCAACCGCGAGACCGAACGGCTGGACAAGCGCCGCACCGAGCTGGACGGCCGCGCGGAAAAAATGGAGCAGCGCGAGCAGAATCTGAACAAGCGGCAATCTTCCGTTGACCGCCGCGCCAACGAGATCGAGAAAATCTACGAAGAGCAGGTCGCCAGACTGGAACAGGTGGCGCAGATGTCGCAGGAGGACGCCCGCAAGGACCTGTTCGCGGCCGTGGAAAAAGAGGCGCGCGCCGACATGGCGCGCATCTACCGCCAGATCGAGGCGGAGGCGCGGGAGGAAGGCGAGAAGCGCGCCCGCAAACTGATCGCGGACGCCATCCAGCGCGTGGCATCCGAACATGTCGCCGAAGTGACCAGCGCCCGCGTCACTTTGCCGAACGAGGAGATGAAAGGCCGCATCGTGGGACGCAACGGGCGCAATATCAAGGCTTTCGAGCAGGCCGCCGGTGTGGACGTGATCGTGGACGATACGCCCGAATCGGTGACCATTTCGTGCTTCGATTCGGTGCGCCGCGAGATCGCCCGCCGCGCGCTGACGCGCTTGACCGTGGACGGCCGCATCCATCCCGCCCATATCGAGAAAATCATCGAAGACGAAACCAAAGCGGTCGAGAAAATCATCAACGAGGCGGGCGAACAGGCGGCCTTCGACGCGGGCATCGCGGGGTTGCATCCCGAGGTGTTGCGCATGATGGGACGGTTGAAATTCCGCACTTCCTACGGGCAAAACCAACTGGCGCATGCGGTGGAAGTCTCCAAACTGGCGGGCATCCTGGCCGCGGAACTGGGCGCGGACGTGGAAATTTCCAAACAGGGCGGCTTCCTGCACGACATCGGCAAGGCCATGGATCACAACCAGGAAGGCACACACGCCATGCTGGGGGCGGAATTCTGCAAACGTTACGGCGTGAACCCCAGGGTGGTCAATGCCATTGCCTCGCATCATCACGAAGTGGAACAGGAAAGCATCGAGGCGGTCATCGCCGAAGCCGCGGATGCCATTTCGGGCGCGCGGCCCGGGGCGCGGCGCGAGGACCTCGAGGCTTACATCAAACGCATCAAGAGTCTGGAAGACCTCGCCAGTTCCTTCAAGGGCGTGCAGCAGAGTTTCGCCATCCAGGCGGGACGCGAGGTGCGCATCATTGTCAAACCCGAGGAGATAGACGACCTCGAGTCTGCGCGCCTGGCGCGCGATGTAGCCAAGAAGATCGAGGAGACCATGCAATACCCCGGTCAGATTCGGGTCACGGTGGTGCGCGAGACCCGGTCGGTGGATTACGCAAAGTAGCTATTAACCTTTGGCTATTGGTTTTCAGCAAACAGGGCAACCCGTCTGGGTCGCCCTGTTTTGTTTAACCGCAGTCGTAGAGCGTATTCCTGTCGTTTCCGGGTCCGCTGGGGAATTGACCGTTTGGACCGACGGGAAGTTGTTGTCCATTTGGACCGAGCGGACGCGGAAGACCCGGACCGGCCGCGGCAACCTGTCCCTGGCTGAACTCTTCGACGATAGAACAAGAGGTCGCCAGCCAGTTCGAGATGCCCGTGTCGCCGTTGCGTTGACCTCCGCCATACAGAACATAGCGCAGTTCACCGTTCGCAACCATCCCGGCCAGGTCGGCCGCGTCCACCACCGGGTCGCCGCCGCTGAATCCGCCCATGTACAGCACCGGCCGCCCGGTGGCGATCACGTAGCGCGCACCCACCTGGGAGCTGGGCACAGCCAACAGGTATTCCACATCCTGTGTGTTGGCTTCGAGAAACGCGAGCAACGCATCGCTGGCGGCGTTGTCATTATTCGCTGCGGGCGAGACTGCGGGGCGATTATCGTTTGCCGCGAGATTCGCCGGGCGCTGTCCACCCGCGCGGCCGCTGACCCCGTACGCGGCCGGCAGGTTGGCATCCGCGCCCCCCGCCACGGTCAGCGCGGACCAGGCAAACGGCACCATCAACATCGCGGCCAGTAAAACCGCATACGCGGCGCGCGGCCAGAACGACGAGGCGCGGAAGAGTCCCACCATCAACAGGATCGTACCCAGCGCGGCCAGCGCGAAAGCCAGCGGCTGCCAGAATGCATTCACGCCAAACTGCCAGGCCAGATAGATTTGGAACGCAATCGTCAAGGCCGCTGCCACAACCAGCACCCAATCCGCCCCGCGGCGCTCCGACCGCATCTTCCACAGCGCGCCAAACCCGCCGCCGACCATCCCCGCCAGCCCGGGCGCAAGCATGACGGCATAGTAGGCGTGGAAGATTCCCGAAACCGCGCTGAAGAACACCACACAAGTCATCAGCCAGCCTCCCCACAGGATCAAACCGAGATGCGCGCCCGACTCAATCGGCAGGCGGATCTTCGATTGGAGGAGCAGGACGAACAGGGAGACCAACGCAAACGGCAACAGCCAGGACATCTCCGCGCCGAGCGGCGGCTCGAAGAAGCGCAGGACGCCCGGCGCGCCGGTCTCGTTGCTGAACATGGTTCCGCCTCCGCCCTGACCCCGGGCCGGGACCGCGTCCTGGGGCCGATTCGCCAGCCCGGGCGGATTCGTCCCCGCGTCGGGGCTGGCGTACGGGTTGAAGCCGTCCGGCCCATCGAAGGCCGGACCAGCCCCCTGTCCCGCGGGAAGCGCCGGCTGATTCCCGCCGCGTCCGCCAAACAGTCGCGCGGTCCCGTTATGGCCGAGGATCAGTCCCATCACGGAATTGTCCTGCGACGAACCGATGTAAGGTCGTTCGTCTGCCGGGACCGAGTCCACGATGAGCGCCCACGAAAGCGAAACAGCGACCAGCAGGGCCAGCGCGCCGGTGAGCAGGCCGATCTTTTTCAGCCAGCCCGTTTTCGCTCCGAAAAAGTAGAGGGCGAGAAACGCAGGCAGAGGCAGGAATGCCTGCAACATTTTGATATTGAAGCCGAGACCCACGATGAACGCGCCGAGGAAGAGCCAGCGCGCTTTGTTCGATTCGACGGCTTTGATGAACGCCCACGCGGCGAGAATCAAAGTGAAGGTCAGCATCCCGTCCATGGTGTTGTTGCGGTCCGCGGCGAAAACGACCGGGGTGAGCGCCATCACCAGCGCGGCGACCACACCCGCCAGTTCGCCGAAATGCTTCTTGACGAGGTGATACATCAGCGGCACGCTGAGAATGCCCGCCAGGATGTTCGGCAGGGACGTGGAGAATCCGCTCACGCCCAGCACGAGCGCGAAAACGGCTTCGATCATCAGCCCCAGCGGAGGTTTATCCACCGTGACCGAGCCGCCCGGCTCGGCCGCGGCGTAGAAGAAGTTGTGCCAGGACTGGGTCATGGCTTCGACCGCCGCGGTATAGTACGCGTTCGAGTCGCCGATGGTGTCTATTTTCCAGAAGTGCAGTACAGCCGAGAGGATCGTGGCGGCGATCACGGCCCAGATGGCAGGCGTTAGAAATTTCTTGCGAGATGGGATGGTTGCAGTGGACATAGAGTGCTCCTCTAAATTTTATCGAAACGTCCAGTTCCGATTGGCAAAATAATTCCAGAATACGACCACGCCGGTGGCGATCACTTTCGCGGGCAGGTAGCCGAAGGCCGCGTTCCCGATCAGCGCGCCGAGCGGCGCTTCGAGCAACAGCACAATGGCAGTGTTGATGAAAAGTCCCGCGATGCTTACCAGCAGGAACTGGAAGAATTGCCGCGAACTCCGCCGCCGCGTGGATGTATCGGCAAACGTCCAGCGTGAGTTCCAGGTGAAGTTGTTGGTCACGCCCACCGTGAAGGAGAGCGAGTTGGCGAGCACGGTCGGCAGGCCCGACAGTTTGAGCAGGGTCAGCACGATGAAGTCGAGCAGGGTCCCGCCTGCGCCGACGACGAGGAAACGCGCAAAGCGGGTCAGTTCTTTGGATGGGAGATTAAGAGTACGAAGCGCCATATCTACCTCTGCGTGGATTGCCGCCATTGTAGAAGGGGCTGGTTTAGAACTGATTTAGGGAAAGTAAATTCACTGTCAAATTTTGCGGGGCAAAACAGCAATTTTGCGTTTACAATTCCTATACCAAACCTGAACCTCCAGCAGGTAACATGCGACCATGAAAACCATCCTCGTCGTGGACGATAAAGCCAACGTGCGGCAACTGCTCCAGGAATACCTGACCGAGCAGGGCTTCCGCGTCACGACCGCGGCCGACGGGCAGGAGGCCATCTACGAGGCGCGCCGCGCCCAGCCCGACCTGATCCTGCTCGACATCATGATGCCGCGCATGGACGGTTACGAGTTCCTGCGCCAGTACCGCAGGGAACGCCACACGCCCGTCATCATCATCACGGCCAAAGAGGAAGAGACCGACGCAGTGCTGGGCTTGGAACTGGGCGCGGACGATTACGTCGTCAAGCCGTTTCGGATGCGCGAACTGGTCTCGCGCGTGCGCGCCGTCCTGCGACGCGGGGAGGGTACACCCGAACCAAGCCGCGTCCTGCGGGCGGGCGACCTCGTCCTGGACGAGGCCGCGCACAGCGTCACCGCGCGCGGCGAAAACGTGGACCTGACGCCGCTGGAGTTCAACCTGCTGGCCTTGCTGATGTCCGCGCCCGGGCGCGTCTTCACCCGCGAGCAGATCGCGGACAGATTGACCGACAGCGGCTTCGCGGGCCTGGGGCGCACGCTCAACGTCCACATCCGCAACCTGCGCGCCAAGATCGAGTCGAATCCCGCCGAGCCTGAATACATCGAGACCGTGTTCGGAGTCGGCTATCGCTTCCGTGCGGAATAACCGCGGTGGTCGAGTAGCCCCGAGCGTTCTTCGAGGGGCGTATCGAGACCACCATTCACTAAGCAAGGGTTGTTTCCCATAAACCGCTGGTCTCGATACGGCCTCGACTTACACTCGGCCTACTCGACCAGCGATGTTAAAAATTGTTTCCATGAAATCCTCCCTCACACGCAAACTCGCCCTCGCCTTCCTCCTCGTCGCGGTCACTGCCGCGGCGCTCGTGGCGCTCTTCATCCGTCTCACCAGCGCCGACCGGTTGAATGAACTCATCCTCGAGCAACAGCGCGCCGACTTCGCCGCGCTGGTCACCAATTACTACCAGCAGGCAGGCTCTCTCGCGGGGCTGAACGATTTCCTGCGCCAGATGGACCTTGCCCAGCAACAGCCGCTCCCGCCGAATCCGGTCAATCCGCCCCAACCTCTGCCAGAACGCCGCAACCTGTTCGGTTTTGCCGACGCGCACGGGATCGTCATCGTGCCGCTCGCGCAACAGTTCCAGATCGGCCAGCGCGTGCCGCCCGACATCCTGGCGCGCAACGAACCCCTCGAAGTGGACGGCGTCTTTCTCGGCACGATCCTCTCCCTGCCCCTGCGCATTGACCTGACCCCGCAGGAACAGGCCTACCTCGAGCGCACCAACCAGGCCCTCACATTCGCCGCCCTGGGCGCGGCCTTCCTCGCGCTCATTGTCGGGCTCCTGCTGGCGCGCAGTCTCACGCGTCCCTTGCGCGCGTTGACTGCCGCCACCGAAAAAATGGCGGGCGGCGACCTCGAACAGCAGGTACCCGTCACGACCAAAGACGAGATCGGCGAACTGGCTGAATCCTTCAACCGCATGAGCCGCGAGGTGGCGCGCGCCAACATGCTCCGCAAGCAGATGACCGCCGACATCGCCCACGACCTGCGCACACCACTGACCGTCATCGCGGGCTACGTCGAATCCATCCGCGACGGCGACCTCGCCCCGACTCCCGAACGGTTGGACACCATCTACACGGAGATCGAACGCCTGCAACGCCTCGTCACCGACCTGCGCCTGCTGGCCGTCACCGACGCGGGCGAACTGCGCCTCAACCTCCAGCCGCTGGATGTGAAGTCCATGCTCGAGGGGATGGCCGCGACTTACGCCCTCGCCGCCGAACAAAAGGGCGTGAGCCTGCGCGTCGAATCGGACGCCCTGAGCGAAGAGGAAGGGCTGCCCGCCATTTCAGGAGACGAATCCCGCCTCGGACAGGTGCTCGGCAACCTGATCACCAACGCGCTGCGCTACACGCCCGCGGGCGGACAGGTTATCTTGCGCGCAGCCCTCACCCCGAACCCCTCATCCTTCAACCTCCTGATCTCTGTGGAAGACACTGGCCCCGGCATCCCCGCGGACGACCTGCCGCACATCTTCCAACGCTTCTACCGCGCCGACAAATCCCGCGCGGACGAGGACGGCTCCTCCGGGCTGGGCCTGGCCATCGCTCGCGCCCTGGTCGAGGCGCATGGAGGGAAGATCTGGGCGGAATCTGAATTGGGAAAAGGCACAAAAATATCCCTGGAACTGCCAATTTCTAAACAAAAATGATATAATTTTAACATCATGTCCTTTGAATTCGATGCCAGCAAGAACCAGTCAAATCGTGAAAAGCACGGTATTGATTTCGAGGAGGCACAGGCACTCTGGTTGGATGAAAATCGCCTAGAAATTCCAGCCAAAACGATTGACGAAGCCCGTCATCTTGTCATTGGTAAAATCAAGGGCAAGTTCTGGTCTGCCGTAATCACCTATCGCGGCGACAACATCCGAATCATTTCCGTACGCCGCTCCAGAGACGAGGAGATAGAGCTCTATGAAAGCCTCTGAGTTTGATAAGAAGTTCGATGCAAATGAAAACGTCCTTGATGAACTGGACCTCAATTCTGCGCGTCGTCCCGCCCAGGGACAAAAGCGAGTCAATGTGGATTTCCCCATCTGGATGATCACCGCTCTGGATCGAGAAGCGCGGCGGATGGGCGTTACGCGCCAATCCATCATCAAAATGTGGCTGGCCGAACGTCTCCAACAAAGCAGATGACGCATGCTTGCTGACCTGAGCAATCCTCAGGTCAGTTTTTTTTATTTTCCTCCTACGCAAATTCCATAAAGCCTGACCGCCGCGTCCACAATTCCTCCACATGGATTTGCCATAATACGGGCACAAATCAATTAACCGTAGGAGGTTAACATGTTCCGATTTGGTTCCATCTTGTGGCGCGTGCTGCTGATCGTCTTCATCCTCGGCGGGCTGGCTTTTGGCGGATTCAATCTTTACCGCCTGGGCGTGGCCCAGGGATACGCGGCCGCGGCTGCCCAATCCGATGACGGCGCGCCCGCGCCCGATCAAGTCATGCCGTTCTATCGCGGCTACCCAGGTTATGGCTACGGAATGCCCTACCATCACTTCGGCTTCTTCCCGCCCTTCTTCGGCCTGTTGTGCCTGTTCGGGCTCCTGCCGCTGTTCTTCTTCGGCATGGCGCGCATGTTCTTCCGTCCGTACTGGCATCACAACAGCCCGCGTGGATGGCACGGCGGCCCATGGGGTCCGCCCCCCTGGATGAAGGAGGAAGGAAAAGGCGAGGAAAAGCCTGAGGCCGAGTCCAAGAAGTAAAGTCATAAGCCCACCAGATTCACCACAGAGACCACTGAGTCCGCAGAGAGAAGAAAAGACTCCGTGATCTCTGTGCGCTCCGTGGTGGACGCTGCGAAAACCCCGCGAAACTGGCCACTCCCTTAAGATGCAATCGGAAGTCTATTCTCCATTTTTCTGCTAAACTTGTCCCATGCCCGAACTCATCCTGCTCGTGGACGACGAACCCAGGATCGTCAAACTCGCCCGCGATTACCTCGAAAAGGACGGCTTCCGCGTCATCACCGCAGGCGATGGAATCACCGCGCTGGCGAGCGCGCGCCGCGAACGTCCCAATCTGATCGTGCTCGACCTGATGCTCCCAGGCATGGACGGCCGCGAGGTCTGCCGCGCACTGCGCCGCGAGAGCGACGTACCCATCATCATGCTCACCGCCCGCGCCGAGGAAAGCGACCAGGTCGTCGGTCTCGAACTGGGCGCGGACGATTACGTCACCAAGCCGTTCTCGCCGCGCGCGCTGGTGGCGCGGGTGAGGGCACTGCTCCGTCGGTCGCGCGGACAGGTCAAGGTCCCGAAGATGATCCGAGCGGGCGCGCTGGAAGTTGACCTCGACGCGCACCGCGTTACGCGCGACGGCGAGTCCATCCATCTGACTCCCAGCGAGTTCAAACTGCTGACCCTGCTGGCGCGTCGCCCCGGTCAGACGCTGACCCGCGAGCAACTGATGGACGACCTGCACGGCGGCTCGATCGGCAGTTTCGACCGCAGCGTGGATTCGCACATCAAGAACCTGCGCCGCAAACTCGAAACCGACATGGAGCGCCCGCGCTTCATCGAGACGGTGTACGGCGTGGGCTATCGGTTCATCGAACAGGACTGACATGCAGCCGCATCGCCCGCACTGGCACCCAGGCCCGCCATGGACGGACAACCTGCCCGGCAAGCGCCGCTTTATCTTCTGGCGCTTCGCCTTCTTCTTCGGGCCGATGTTCTTCCTGTCCCTGCTGGCATTGGCAACCGTGCTGGCATTGGAATTCACGCCGCTCAAGGAAAATTTTCCGCGCGCACATCTACTGCCCGTCCTGTTGTGCGGCGTGCCATTGGTCTTCACGCTGCTGGCAGGCATCGTCGGCGGGATTTTCTTCCGCCGCTTCGGCCGTCCGCTGGCCGATGTGATGGCCGCGGCCGATTCGGTGGCCGAGGGCGACCTCTCCGTCCGCGTGCGCGAGGATCGTCCCGGCGAGATGGGACGTCTCGCGCGCAGTTTCAATCGCATGACCGCCGAACTGGAGCGCGCCGAACAACAGCGACGCAACCTCACCGCCGACGTGGCTCACGAACTGCGCACGCCCCTGCACGTCATTCAGGGCAATCTCGAGGGCGTGCTGGACGGCGTGTACGAACCCACGAAGGATCACATCACCGCCACGCTGGAGGAGACGCGCCTGCTGTCGCGCCTGGTTGAAGACCTGCAAACCCTCTCGCTCGCCGAGGCGGGACAACTCCCCCTCTACAAAGTGGATTTCTCTGTCGCGGATTTGCTGGCCGACGTGGTCACGTCCTTCGCGGGACAAGCCGCCGAATCAGGCATCGGACTTGAAGTGGACGCGGCGAACGATGGGCGCGACCTCACCCTCCACGCCGACCCCGACCGACTCGATCAGGTTCTATCCAATCTGGTTGCCAACGCCCTGCGCCACACTCCCTCCGGCGGACGAGTCACTTTGCGCGCGGCGCTTTCAGATGGTCGAGTAGGCGGCGGGTCTCGATACGGGTTTCGATATGCTTCGCTACTCAACCCTACTCGACCAGCGCCGCCGTATCGAGACCATCCTTTCCAAGTAGTCATCTTGTCCGTGGAAGATACGGGCGAGGGCATCCCGCCTGAAGACCTGCCCTATATCTTCGACCGCTTCTGGCGCGGCGACAAGTCCCGCACGCGCGGCGCGGGCGCGGGGAGTGGGTTGGGCCTCGCCATCGCGCGTCAACTGGTCGAGGCGCATGGAGGCAGGATCTGGGCGGAGTCGGAGGTGGGGAAGGGGACAAGAATCAAGGTCGAGTTGCCCGCGATGGTGTAAAATAACGGCATGAAAACCGATATTTCCATCCCCAATCCTGTCTTCCGTTCGGCGGAGAAACTGGCCAAGAAACTCGGCATCTCCCTCAGCGAACTATACACCGCCGCGCTCATGACGTATGTCACTGAGCATGAAAAAGAGGCAGTCACTGAGACATTGGATCGAGTCTACTCGAGCAATTCTTCGCAAATGGAACCTGAACTGGTTCAAATGCAGGTGGCAGTCTTGGGCGGTGAGGAATGGTAATCCAGCGCGGCGAGATTTGGTGGGCTAACCTGCCTGAGCCAACTGCGTCCGAACCTGGATACCGCCGCCCCGTGCTGGTCATTCAATCCGATGACTTCAATCGCAGCCGCATTGCAACGGTGATCGTAGTTGTGATCACCTCCAACCTGAAACTGGCTGAAGCGCCGGGAAATGTGCTGTTACCGAAAAAGTCCACCGGCTTGGACAAAGACTCTGTCGTCAACGTATCCCAAGTGATTACTCTTGACAAGAATTTCCTTACAGAGAGGGTCGGTAAGATCCCTGGTCATCTTCTCGAACAGGCTGAGGACGGCCTGCGGCTGGCGATAGGGCTTTAGCAAAACAGGCGCGGCGCGGGCGCAGGCAGCGGATTGGGCCTGGCCATCGCGCGCCAACTCGTTGAGGCGCATGGAGGCAGGATATGGGCGGAGTCGGAGGAGGGGAGAGGGACAAGAATGCTGATGGAAATGCCTACCAAATGAAGACCTCCCGCTTTTTCCGGCGGGAGGCATCTTTCATGCGACAATTTTCTGCACCACTTCGGGGTCATCCTGATACTTCAACAATCGCAATCCTTCCAAGCGCAGGGCCTCGGGGAAAAGCGCTTTGTAGATGTTGCAATTCGGCGATTTGACATCATACCGTCCCGTCGCCCGATACGTCGCCAGCGGGCACCCACCCGCACACCAATATTTCCACTCGCAGGTCTTACAGCCTTCCTTTTCTTCCACCGAAATATTTTGAATCCCAATCTGATCGGCGCGGATAATCGCCAACGGATCCGCCACGTGAACATCCGTGATCGGCTTACGAATGTGCATCTGGCACTTGGCAACCTGTCCATTTTGGTCGAAGACCAGATAATTCTGCCCAACTCCGCAAGTGTGCGTGTGTGACACAGACAGGTTGGCGCGGTCAATGATCCCGCCGAGGAAAGGCCGACGCGGAAGGTTATCTTCAATCACTTTGAATGCGGCCAACATCCCGTTGATGATCTTTTGCTCATCAAGTCGCATATCCTCGTGAGAAGCAGAAAGTTCATTCTCACGGTAGAAGTTCAGGCTGAATGGCAACTCGCGTTCCAAAATCCACGCCATGACATCGGGCAATCCCTCCGCTGTTCGGCTGCTCACCGTGACCGAGATGTTGGGCGTCAAGCCATTGGCTAGTGCCAGGTCAACGGCTTCGGCTACATCTGCGAACGAGCCGCGTCCACCCGCGTAGCGGCGATGGGAATCGTGATATGCACCAAGACCATCCAGCGAGATCATAAGTCGCAGGCCGAGCGATTTCAACGTCTCCACCATTTCGGCCGTGAGCAGGGTGCCGTTACTTAATACCACGCCTTCCAAGCCCAGTCCATGCTGTTCGGCTAACGATTGAGCGTAGTAGTGCAACTCCACGATGAGCGGGAAACGCAATAGCGGCTCGCCGCCCGCGTATTTCAGTTTCACCTGTTTGAAGCCATTAGCAATCGCCGAGCGGAAAGTCGCGTCAACCGCGGCGTAGCCTGTTTCGAGCGACATATCCTCGCGCACGTGCGGCAGGTAGCAGTAATCACAGCGGAGGTTGCAGCGGTCCGTGAGGTGGAGCCAGGAGGTGAGAGTATGGGATTGCAAGGTTGAAGATTTAACATTAAGAAAAGAATGCGGAACCAGTAGATTTAGGTCAGCCAAATGATCAGTAATGGTTAATACCTCGCTGGCAGGAAAATCATCTAATCGCAAAAGTGCCTCAGAAAATGCGCCTGGTGCTTCAAATGCATCAAGGATGCGCATGACAAACTGATTCACAGCAGCTACATTACCGGAACTATTAATTGTGGAAAGAATCTTATATTCAGGTGTAAGAGACTGTGAATAAATTGCGCTTGATTTTTGCCACAATAGGGATGAAATGCTCTCTCCGCTAGAAGAAAGAGGCGTCAACGAGCAAGCACAATCACAATCACAATCCGGGTTAAAGCGACGAACTGACGACAATATCTGCGGACTAGAATTCGGGAGTGCACTCATGATTCTTCTCCGGATGACTTAATCCAATCTTCAGAAGAACCATACCGCTCCTCCAACCACCGCAACAATCTGGGAGCCTTTCCTACTGGTAAGCCCAACCGTGGAGTTACCTGTAAAGCCCTCTCATAAAATAACGGTAACAATTTTCTTTCCCAATTCTCGCTTTGACGAATACGATTCTCAAGACCCATTTCAGCCCGTCTCATATTGAACGATGTCTGCCCAATCAAATAGTTGTATTCCATAGCCAAAGCGATATGCCTAATTGCATCCTCCAACTTTATAGGCTCTTTTCGCCATTTACGCAAAGACTCATACCCTCGCGCCATCTCCATTTTGCCTAGGGCTGCCCAAATCATCGCATCCGCTTCTTCGCGCAATACATTTGGCAATGCCTCTCTCCACAAATAGCTACTACCTACTGTACTTTCAATTACTTCTTCTACGAATGCACAAATCCTCTCCACTTCCTCAGACGGCCTACGTTGATAATGATAATGCCAGGCTAAATTTGCCAGAGCAAGCGCGGGCCAATACGGACTCCCTCCCATCTTTCGCACCTGCTTCTTCACTGCCTCCAGCCATTCCTGCTCCGTTACATCTTGAACCCCTGCAGCCTGCTTCAAGCGCGTTTCAGCAATCTGCCCCGTTCGCATTACCTTTTCATCTCTCTCACTATGCGCATGACGCAATATCCATGCAACTTCACGCCAGAGGCAACCACACTCATTGCGAGCAGCTGATAAATTTTCGGCATCTGGAGTAGAAGAGAGAAGTTCAATTGCCCCATGTTCGACAACTGGAGTTTCCAGGTTCCATTTAAGCACATCTTTCACATATTCCTCCCCCTCAAAATACGTCAAGCCTTCCATTATTGGCTGACGATCTGCTACGCCTGGCTCGCCAAAAGCCTCCCCTAGCGCTTGATTCCAAGCATATCGGCAGGCGCGTCCTAGTGACACATAAACCAACGCCTCAAGACGAGGTTCTGGATTGAGGTGCAAAATTTCCAAACCCTGTCGTGCACACTTCTCCCCAATTTTAGCATCCCCTGCGAGAGTCTCCACACTGGCGCGCACATTTAAGGCGCGAATCTGATCACGTGGGCTGTTAGCCCTTTGGGCAACTTCATAAGCCTCGCGGGCTGTCTCCCGTGCCCGTCGATCAAAGCCCAGCATACTCATCGCGTAGGCCTGATTACTCAGCACGCCGCTGAGCCCTCCTAAATCGTATTGGCGCATAATAGCGGCCGCCCGCTGATAATGTTTCATGGCCATTTCGTATTTCCCGGCGCGCCGGGCAGAATAACCGCGATAATTTTCGATGAAAGCTCGTAATACTTTAACGGCTTTCTCCAGGCCTATATCTGGGACAGATGCATGTATCCATTTTTCAGCCTCATCCAATGCGACATCCGGATTAGACAGGCTAGCAGTATTTTGTGCCTGCCCACGCGCACTCATCATACCTTGCAAAAACCACCAATATGCCTTAGAAAAAGCCGGTGCAGACTCATCAACTCTCAACTTATCCAACATTTCCCGAGCTTTCTGGGAAGCCCCGGGTTTGATGGAAACCCGTTCAATAGCGCGAATGCGCTCATCCCACTGGATATAATGCCTAAGTTCCTCGGGAAATCGACCTGCTCTTTCCAAGCCTGCTTGCGTTCGTTGAAATTCATTCTCCAGCAGAAGATCCCAATCATTCACATGCATACTCAATGCATTGCCAGACTGGGCGAAATATTCTGCGAAGCCTAGCCAGGGATAGAACCATAACGCATAATGCATCATCTCGATCTGGGCCATTCGGCGGCGATTCTGATAGCGCGTCAAAAGATACGGATAGCGGCGCATATCCCTATCCAATTGTTCCATCGTCCAATCATAATAATCGCGAATGTACTGATAAGTCGTTTTACGCTCCCTGTCTGGAAAAGCGCGGCGTGCATAGAGATCGTAGATTTCATCGTGAAGGAAGTAAGGCCGGGGCACATCCCCCTGACGGCGCTTAACCAAAGTCAATTTATCAACCAATCCTAGATTTCTCTCTGCCTCGTCTTTTCCAATCAGCATCACTCTGGCCAGCAAATCTGAATCCACTCCCTTATGTAACATGGCCATAGCGCGCAAAGTAATGCCAATCGGCGAACGCAACTTAAGAAAATGATCGGTCAGGATCGCTTGATCCTCTGTTTTTTTGCTATCACCAACTTTTTCTGTCAAATAAAATCCCTCCGGTAATGTTCCTCCTGTTCTTAAAATATCGCTGACCATCGCCAAGTACAGCGGCCTCCCTTCCGTTTCACGATGAAGGGGGTTATACCCATATTTTGATAAATAGTTTCGAATACCGTTGAATCCGTCTGCCTTATTCTTTTCCAAATAGGTCGCCACTTCCGCAAGATAATCGCGGCATTCTTCCGGCTCCAATGGCCAAAGCTTAATCGGATCTTCGACGACCCATCCATGTATCCTTTTCACAAAAGCGAAGAACCCCTCCCCTTTAGCCTCTGGAGGTCGGCCAGCTGTAAGAAAGACCAGCTTATGTCTGGTAAACTGCGGCATGACCTTAAGCAACCATTTAGAAACATGTTCAGGTGCCATCTCCGTCTCCTCGGAGAGCGCAGAATGATCGATATGAAGTACCTCGGCTGTATCAAGCCAAATCCAAACCTGTTGTCGTTCGGAAATTCTGCGTAATGTCGCTGCAAATTCTCTCTCTGCTTCATTCCAAAGTCTCCCGGCCTGTTCAGTCTGCCCATGATTGCGCGCCTCATGAAATTCTTTTATACGGTCCATAAATTTCTCAAACTCCGCCTGTTCATCAGAAAGTGCCGCTGCTACTGCCTCGCTAAAACCATAGGAAGTCTGATAGTCCAAATGGTAAAGATCTATCAACTGGTTGGCGACAATTACTCTTTGCCTCCCCATCAAGCGACGACGGATTTCTTCCAAGAGGGCTGTTTTACCAATGCCTCCTTCCCCTTCTATATAAATAAAGGCTGCACTTCCACGGCGTTCCGCAATCGAGGCAATTTGCAGAATCTGTTTTATATATTTCTCTCGTCCGATCAATTCGATGCGATGCATGCCCATCAAATCAGAAACCATATTTACCTCCTGAATTGCCGATCAAGTATCCTTGCCAGATCAGATTCATGATGTCGAAACCACAGGTTGAGAACTTTTCGTATAGATTCTTCCCATTCATCATCTGGGGTGATCCATTGCCTTCGCGACAACGTTTCCAGTATTCTCAGGTGGACGACTTTCTCACTCAATATATTAATGATCTCGATCATTCCTTTTACATCTGTAGGACTGACAAGCCAAGTTAACGCGCCAGCCAGACGCAATTCTTCGTTTAATTTTTCGAGGGCGATACGATCTGTGCTAGACAACCAATATCGCAAATACCCTTCGGAAATTTCCACATCTTCATTCGATTGGCTGTGTAACCAAACCAAAAGAGGGGATGTTTCCTGAGACCCAAGGAGAATGCTCTTTGTACCCGGAGATAATTTATGCCTCTTCAACAACCCCTTTTTGCCCTTATCGTTGAATCCACCCAATACAAATGGGGCAGGAGGATGAGGAATTGTCTCCCAGCACCAATCCCGGGGATGTTGGCACGCAAAGATCAACAATCCTCCACCCTCGTAGCATGGTATTAACACCTTTTTTTCAAAAACCTGCAAATATGTGTCCGTGCGCGTATTTGGTACATGATCAATCAATAACAACGTCTCCTTGTATGACAGAGACGACGGCACCAACTTCTCAATCTCACG
>JBFMCC010000044.1:0-67693 GCA_040754535.1 Chloroflexota bacterium | reverse complement strand
ATCAGAATGAAAGTATATCTCGATGCTTGTTGCCTGAACAGGCCCTTTGATGACCAGAGCCAGCCGCGCGTCCGCCTGGAGACTGAGGCGATTCTGTTAATCCTGGAAAAACTGCACCGGGGAATGGGAATGGGTGGGCAGTGAAATGCTCTCTTTTGAAATCAGACAAAATCCCGACTTGGAAAACCGACAGAGAATCTTGGCGTTAACATCACAGGCGCATCAGGTCGTCGAGACGACCGAGAAAATACTTCGCCGGGCTGAGGAACTGGAAGGGACAGGTTTCGACCCCTATGATGCCATCCATCTTGCATCGGCGGAGCATGTAAAGGCAGATGTCTTCTTGACCACAGACGACCAGATATTGAAAACTGCAAATCGAAAGAAAGGCATGCTTTCCTTTACAGTGGAAAATCCAGTAAAATGGCTGGAAGAGGTTCTAAAATGACCACAGCTTATCTGACCCTAAACGAAATTCGCGCAATTGGTTTCGAGGCCCTGCTTCGCGAACTTGGTCCTGCAGGGACGATTCGCTTTATTCAGCAATACGAAAGCGGACGCGGCGATTACACGCGTGACCGTCGCAGGTGGCTGCCGAAGAAAAGCGTGAGGGAAATCGGCAAACAAATTGTGAAAGAGCGTCAGGCAAAACCCAGGTGAAAATCAGAGGCCCTCGTCAGAAAACGAGGGCTTTGCTTATAGCACGCTGATCAAAGCCACCACCACCGCCCCCGCCGCCCCGCACGCAAAATTGACCCAGTCGTTATCCAGCCACTTCCAGCCGCGGACTTGCACGGTCGCGGTGCCGCAGGTGTGGAGAGGGTAACGCTCGGTCTCTTTCTGGCAGGTGGGACAGTAATAAATGGCTTGCACGGTCGCGCCGAGCAGGGAATCGAAGAGGGAGCCGATCAAACCTGCAAATGTGACGAGGAGGAAGACAGGCGCCTCGACTGCGGGACTCGTCCCTCCGCTCGGCGCGAGGGCGGCGGCGAGGAGACCGATCAGCGCGGAGCCGGCCAGCGCGGCCAGCGTGCCGACCAGCGAGATCGCGCCAGAAGTCCCTTTTTCGACGGCCTTTCCGTTCGTGATGAGTCGCGGCGGGTGCGGATTCAGCACGCCCAGTTCCGTGGCCCACGTGTCGGCATTGACCGCGGCCAGCGCGGCGGCGAATCCCAGCCAGGGCCAGAGCGCCTCGGGGAAGAGTCCGTGCAGGGCGGCGAAGAGAGTCGCGACTGCGCCGTTGCCGAAGACCTGTCCCGCGTCGCGTTCGTGGCCTTTGGAATACTTCTCATTCAATCCCTGCTTGCGTTTCTTGAACGCGCGGCTGAGCGCGGACGAGGTGATGAAGAACGCCAGCAGGAGAATTGCCCACTGCCATCCACCGATTCCGAAAATGACCGTGCCGACGAATCCCGCCGCGAGCGCGCCGCTCCGATTCAGGCTGTGCGCGCGATGGGCGAGGAAAGCGATGAGCAGGGCGAGGAGAAAACCGAGGAAGAGTTGCATTTCACCTTGTGTCTCCCTCAAAAGTTGAGGGTGGCGAAGTTTCAATTTTTACCGCGAAGCGCGCAAAGAACGCGAAGTTATGGAAGGTTTCTTCGTGGTCTTGGCGGCCTTCGCGGTTCAAGTACCGAGAGGCGGCCGCTCCCAACGGGATGCGGAGGAAGCGGGGTGAGGGTCACACCGGCGTTGTCACGATGAACAGGATCGCCAGCAGGAACAACAGTCCGCACAGGGTGCTGGAGAGCCAAACGATGAACGCCAGCGGACGTTGTTTCTCGAAGCGGAAGAAGAACAGTCCCGCCAGCCAGCCAGTGAGGAACAGCAGTCCGCTGACCAGCGGGATGATGATCAGCCGCACCGAAGGGACCGCGTCCAATGGCGCGCCCAGCGGGTCGAAGCCCAGCGCCACGCGCTCGATGGAGGGAATCAGGAAACTTACCCACGCCGCCAGTCCCAGGTTGAGCAGCAGTCCGCTCAGCCACAAAAAGCGCGCCAGCGGACTCTCCCAGGCGCGGCTGAAAATGAACGCTGGATAAACCGATTTGTACGGCGCGGGACTCAACGAACCGAGTTCGATCGAACGTCGGAAGGAGGACGCGAACTCGGCCGCGTTCGTGGGCGAGACGGCGAACACACGCTTCGCGGTCGCGACCAGGAGCAGGTCCCCGCTTTCGGAGGCGATGAACTCGACCACGCCCAGGTCCGGGTGGCGGCGCAGGCCGAGGACCGCGCCGGGCAGACGGAAGACCGGCAGGCGCAGGGGCGTCGTCAGGTCCGTGACGGGGCGAATCCACTCGATGTCTGTCAGCGGGATGTCCTCCACGCGCAGGCCCCAGTGAATGGCGAGACTATCGCGGTCGAGGATGTAGTCCGCGCGCTGGAGCGCGTAGGCGCGGTAGGCGAAGAAGGGCAGGGGCGGCAGGGTCAGCAGAATGACGAGCAGGTAGACGATGATGAGCGGTCCCACCTGCGCCCGCGACAGGCTGATGAACGCCCACGCGCTCAATCCGCCCAGCACAGCCGTGATGAGGATGTGGACGATCATGCCGCGTCGTTTGGCAGGAGGGAAGGATCCTGTGGTCAAATTGGTCTCGTGATCTATTAGTCTGAATGGTCTGATTGGTCTAGGTGTTCGTCTGCTCGATGAGACGCGTGAGATCGCTCAGACCATCGAGACTGCTTAGACTATTTAGACTAATCGGACGATTTTCTTTTTCCTTGCGCGGTTTCAATTCTACCATCCCACTCTGCAGCCCTCGCTCTCCCACCGTGATTCGTATTGGACACCCGATCAAATCCGCGTCGTTGAACTTGACGCCCGCGCGCTCGTCGCGGTCATCGAACAAGACGGTGACGCCCGCGTTCTGCAACTGGTTGTAAATCTCCTCGGCTTTGGCGCGCGTGTCCATTTCCCTGCCGGGGACGTGCATGAGATAGACGTCGAACGGCGCGGCGGAGGCAGGGAGGGTTAGTCCTTTGTCATCGTGGTGGACTTCGGCCAATGCGGAAAGAACCGCTCCATACCGGACCTCGCCGCGCGCCCCCAGCAAATCGGCGTTTTCCACCGAAAGCGGCTGTCCGCAGTTTGGGCAGGCATCGCCCGCGCCGGCGAGGACAAGATCGATCACAAGATCAGGCGAGTAGTCGCGTCCGCAGTTGGTATCGAGCAGGTGATAGCCCGCCTCGTTCGCGCCCGCGGCCAGGTTGGCCGATTGCGGGACGAGATCGTCCGCGACGATGAGCGCGTCCTTCAAGCCGACAGGCGAGGCGTATCCCGCCGCCGCGCCCGCGGACGTGATCTCCTCGGGCGTGGCGAGGCGCACCTCGCCGACGGCGCGTTTGAGTTTGGCCTCGCTCAGGATCATGTCCCCGCGCACGACGACGAAGACGAATTTACCGTCCGCAACACGGGTGAACATCAGGGCCTTGGCAGTTTTTTCTTTGGGCAGGTTCAGATAGTTAGCCAGCGACTCGATGGTATTGCAATCGGGCGTGGACACTTTCTCCAGCGGCCGCTGTTCCTCGCGCGGTAATGTAGTCTTTTTGAACGCGGCCAAATCCACGCGGGCGGTGTATTGACAATTCGCGCAATGGATGATTTCGATTGAACCCGTGGGGATCGGAAAGAAAACTTCATCGTCAGCGGTCAGGACAGGCAAAGACAGGCGCGCAAAGAAATCGTCCTTCGATTCACTCGCGAGAGATTTCAAGCGATTCATCGTCTGTTCGCCCAGCGGCAGGATCTGGCTCTCGCGTGTGATATATCCCGCGCGGACGAGGAAGGCGAATCCCTCCGTCCGCGCGTTGTTGGGGGCTTCGCGCTGGGTCTGGATGTGGAGGTCGCGGTAATGCATGGCCATTTAAGATTCACCGCGGAGAACGCGGAGCGCACAGAGATTCTTTCTCTGTGTTCTCTGTGCGCTCCGTGGCGAGACTCACGATGCCTTTTTCTTCCTAGTCGCCTTCGGCGCGGATTCGGGGACGGGAACGATGACCGGCGCGGCGGCCGCGGACTCGGCCTGGGCGGCCTCGGAAGGCGTCGCTTCGGGGGCAGGCCCGAGGTCCAGCTCGACCGTTTCTTCCATGCGGATCTGTCCGCGCAGGAACGCGCCCTCCTCGGTCACGAACGCGGTCGTGACCACGTCGCCCCACACGCGGCCGCTGGCGCGGATTTCCAACTTTTGGGTCGTGATGTTGCCGCGCACCGCGCCCGCCACGATGACGGAGTTGGCGCGCACGTTCGGGCAGGTGACGCGGCCGGTCTCGCCGACGACCAGCAGGCCGCGCAAGGCGATCTCGCCCTCGAACGCGCCCTCGATGCGGACGCCGCCGCTTCCGTTGATGGAGCCGTGCCACACGACCCCGGGCCCGAGCACGGAGGTGATGCGCTCGACGGCCTGGATGGGCTGGGTGGATTCGGTGGGGGTGACGTTGCGTTTGAACATTCGGATATTAATGATTCGAGGTTGGCAAATTTAAAAGCACTACGCGGTATGAACAATCCCGCGTTCGTCCAGAAATTCGACGGGCTCTTTATCTGTCCCGTGTTCCCACATGAGCGAGAAAAACCAGATGCCGCTTTCCCCGATCCAGAAATCGGCGGGAGTGAATTGCATCCTGGAGTCCAAAGGCTTTTCACGTTTTTCGGGTGTGTATTCCGCCTGCCAGCCCAGGAACTCGCCTTTCCAGTGTTTACCGGCCGCGTGAAGAGATTGAGCGAATGACTTGACTTCACGTAAATCTGGGATTGCTACCGGCAGAACCGGAGCATAATCGCCTCGCGGGACAATTTTCACTTTAGCCGTTAACATGCCTGTTCTTTTCGCTTTCCCATGCCGTTAGAAGAAAGGCATGGTTATCCTCAATGATTTGTTTGATCTGGCGCAGTTCAAAGGGTTTGAATCTGCCTGCCCGTGCCTCTCGAATTGGGTTGAGCCAGAATTTAGCCTCTTTTCCTTCCTTGCCAACATGAAGGTGGGGCGGCTCGGTCATATCTGCTTCATAGAACCAAAATTTGTATCCGTTGACGCGTAGAACGACGGGCATTTTCTTATTTTACCGTAGAAAACAAAAGGGCGGACGCGATGTCCGCCCAACCGATCACTGCTCGCTTTTCTCTTCTTTTGGGTTTGGATTCATCTGCACACCGACCGTATTGAATCCCGAATCGACGTACAGCACCTCACCCGTAATGCGTGTAGACAAGTCGGATGCCAGGAACACCGCCGCGTTGCCCACGTCTTCAATTGTCACGTTTTCGCGCATCGGCGACATGTCCGCGAAATGCTTGTACATGTCGCGGAAGCCGCCCACGCCGGCCGCGGCCAGCGTGCGGATCGGTCCCGCCGAGATGGCGTTGACGCGGATTTTCTGCGGGCCGAGGTCGTAGGCCAGGTAGCGCGTGGCCGATTCCAGCGCGGCCTTGGCCACGCCCATCACGTTGTAGTGCGGCGCGACCTTCACCGCGCCCGATCCGTAGGTCAGGCACATGATCGACGCGCCGGGATTCAGGATGGGCAGGAAGGCGTTGGTCAATGCGACGAGCGAGAAAACGCTGATGTCCAGCGCGGACTTGAATCCCTCGCGGCTGGTCTGGTAGAACGGCTTGCTCAATTCGTCGCGGCCCGCGTAGGCAATCGAGTGCACCAGCACGTCAATTTTGCCGAAATGTTTGGCGGCCTTCTCCGCCACCGCGGCGATATGCTCGTCTTTGGTCACATCGCATTCTTCGACCCATTTGCAGTTCACCTGTTCGGCCAGCGGCTTGACGCGGCGCTCCAGCGCCTCGCCCGCGTAACTGATTCCGATGTTCGCGCCCTCGCGCTTGAACGCCTGCGTGATGCCCCATGCAATCGAGCGTTCGTTGGCGAGGCCGAAGATCAATGCGTTCTTTCCATCGAGTAAACCCATGATGCCTCCAAACTTCGATATTCGTTGGCGGATATTCGATCATCGGTTTTCCAATATCGAATATTGCTCCACAAAAAATCGCCAAGGCCTGGACTTCCACGGCTCCGGCGTATTGTTTAACCCCACTCTAGGCCCAATCGTCACGACCGAATCGGGGACGGAAATCCCCGCTTCGATCCAGAGACCTGGGCCTGCCTCCGTTAAATCAGCCCCGTTTTCGCCCTTGCCGATTCCCATTGCCTGAGTCAACTTCCCGGGACCGAGGGTGTCGCGTCCCTTCCGCCGCGCGGACATGACCTCCGCGCCTTCGACGGGCTGGACGGCGCGGATGAGCACCGCGGCGGGGAATCCCTCGCGCTCTGTGACCGCATTCAGCATCCAGTGATTGCCGTAGGTGAAGTAAACGTACGCGTGCCCGGGCGGACCGTACATCACCTGTGTGCGCGGCGTGCGACCTGCCCTGGCGTGGCAGGCCAGGTCCTCCTCGCCGATGTAGCCCTCCGTCTCGGTGATGATGCCGACCAGTTTGACGCCGTCCAGAATCCGCACCAGCCGCGCCCCGATCAGTTCGCGCGCGACGGTCAGTGTGGGGCGGTTGTAGAATTTACGGGGAAGGGGAGAAATTTTCACTGCAGGACTGGGTGTTTCTCTTTGCCAAATTAGGCAAAAGGATGATTAAGATCACTGTCAGAATAAATATACTGCTCCAAAACAGTGATCCAAAGCCCACATATCTAAACCAGTTTTGAACAATATGTGTGATAAATATACTGGAGAAGGTCAATGAGAATATCCAGAGGACAATTGCTGGCTTTCTCCAACGCAAGTTGATATTTGAGATGTGGCAATAAGCAAGAACTTGAAGGAATGGAAGATAGACGAAATAGTGCGGCCAGGCACTCGGTATCCAGAAAGGGATCGTGGCTGACAGAATCCCCCAAGCCCAAAAAGCCGAGTATTCGATTTGCGCCTCAGAAATTCTATACACCAAGTATACAGCGGATGCCGCGATCAGATATCCTGCGATAATCAATATTTTTGTAAATTGGGATGTAATTGGCATATACATAATTCGGGTGATGACACTGGCGAAATATTGTGAGTCGATATTGTCCATCGCCAATGCCCTCATCATTGCAGTAGCATGTTCGCTGATCATTAATTGACTTTGGATCGTTTCGCTTGGCCCTATTACCATGGCAGGTATGACCAAAACACACAATAATACAACAAACAAACAAACAAACAAATATTTCCAGTCTCTTCTAAAGAAAAAATACAGTAAAAATATTGCCGGGAAAAACTTAACGGCAATGACAATACCCAAGACTATCGCCGATAAAGTCTGTTTATTTTGCTCATAAAACAGGAAAGCGGTGAAGGTTCCCCAAAAAATCAGGGTGCTGACTTGTCCCCACTTCAGGTTGTTGAGCAAGGCTGCGTTTGTAAAAAAGATAAAAGTCAGTACGTAGCCAATATCTGGCTTTTTGGGCAGTTTCTGCGCGTAGGTTAAGAAGAGGATGAAGATAAAGGAAAACTGAACGATACCCCAGAGTATCAAAGCGATTGCTGGCGGGAAAAAAGCAAATGGAAGAAATAGAATGGCCGCAAAGACTGAGTAATAAAAACTATCAGGGAGAGTCTCATTTTGCAATATTGCCTCTCCTGCGGGGTAATAAAACGTGGCAAAGTCTGGAAAAGTGGAATTGTTGTGGTCAATACTTGCTGTGAAGTTTTTGAAGCTCCCCCAATAGACAGCATAATAAAGCAGTATTCCCAAGAGGATAACAATTCGGTAATCCAACTTTCTTAACCACTCTAGCGTTGACTGATCTGCTCGTTTCACTTGTTTCTCCCTTGGGTTAAACTTTGAATCGTGAATCTCGTTGAAGCGTCAATCTCAATCCGTCCTCCAGCTTGATCGAAGGCTGGAAGCGTAATTTCTCCTGCGCGAGTTTCAGATCCGCTCTCATACGCGAGACGCCTCCCGAAGTCTGGGCGTTGTAGACCACGTTGGCTTTACTGCCTGTCACATCCAGCACCAGTTTGATCAACTCCTGCACGGATGTCTCTTTTCCCGAACCGACGTTGATGACCAGGCCGTTGATGTTGGGCGCGGTCGCGGCGGCGACCATGGCGCTGATCGCATCGTCCACGTAGACGTAATCGCGGGTCTGCGTGCCGTCGCCGTGGGCAACCAGAGTCCCGCCGCGCAGGGCCTGTCGCAGGTAATGCGGCACCACGGGCGGATGCGAGGGCGGCAGGTGCTGTCCCGGGCCGTAGGCGTTGAAGATGCGCAGGCTGACGGTCTCAATGCCCCACAGTCCGCCGATGGTGCGGACGTAGTATTCCGCCGCCAGTTTCGAGACCGCGTAGGGTGAGCGCGGGTTGGGAGCCATCTCCTCGCGCAGGGGCTGTTCGCCGAGGTCGCCATAGACCGGGCCCGAGGAGGCCAGCACGACGCGCTTCACGCCCACATCGCGGATGGCCTCCATTAAACTGACCGTCCCGCCCACGTTGACGAGATTGTACTCGCGCGGGTACAGCACGGATTCAGGTACCGAGACGCGCGCCGCGAGGTGATAGACCACGTCCACCTCCTGGAGCAGGGTCCACAACCTGGGGCGGTCGTTCACGTCCCCGCGCGTGAAATGGACATCGGGCGCCAGCGCCTGCGGGTCGCCTGTGGAGAGATCGTCCAGGCCGCGCACCTGGTGTCCCTCGCGGGCGAGGTGGTTGGCAAGCGAAGAGCCGAGGAATCCCGCGGCTCCGGTGATAAGGAAGTTCATGGAAGTGAATTATAACGGGGATTGAAAAAGCGGCGGGATTAAACCACCGCTTTTTGCTGGCTTTCCACCATCCTGTGCGGACAGCCTCCCCAAATCTCCTGCGGGTAAATGATGAGATTGGTGCCCGGCAGATTTTCCATCGCCAGGCCCGTGTTCAGATTAACGTCCACCTGCTGATAGGCCTTGTACGCCAGTTGACTGCAATAGAAGGCCTGCTCGGTCTCTGCATCGAGGAAGTTCAGGTTGTAGGGCTTGCCCACCTGCGCGAGACAATATGCCGCGACCGCGGCGCGCATCTTATGCTCCTCTTCCTCGGCGAGGCCGAGTCCCTCCAGCGGGGAGGCGGCTCCGTAAAGGGAATCAAACAAAAGTCCGCGTTGACGCGCCATGCGTTCGGTGTCCCAAACGCCGCGCGGCACGTCGAAGGTCATCACGCCGCGCGAACCCGCCTCCACACAGCGTCCCTCGGGGCCGACGTAGATTGCCACGTGGTCCACCTCGCCGGGCACGAGCCGCCCCACCAGCCGCCAGAACTCGCCGGGCAGGATGTCGGGCTTGCCGTTCATCGTGCAGAGGATGTCGCCCGTCTGGATTGTCAGGCCTTCGATTTGATATGTGTGAATCATGCGCGCTCCGCAAATCATTATACGGAAAACGCCGCGATCTGTTTCTGTAAAAACTCACGGATTTGGCCTGCCGTTTGTTCCCACTTCGGCTGACGCAGATAACGTTCCCGCGCCGCGAGACTCATGCGGATCAGGACCTCCCGCTTCTCTGCCAGGACCCTGAGCCGGTCCGCCAGTTCCCGCGCGCCCCCCGGGCTGACGAGGAATCCGTCCACACCGTCCGCGATGACCTCGGCCGCCGCGCCCGCGGTCGTGCCGATGGCGGGCAGGCCGAAGCCCATCCCTTCGAGGTATGCAATGCCGAAGCCCTCGTAACTGGACGGCACGGCCAGCACATGCGCGGCCTTCAGTTTTTCGATGAGCGGTTCTCGATCCAGCGCGCCGTGAAAATGGACGACGGACCCTTCGGCTTCGCTCAGGGCAGGCTCCAGACGATTGACCACGACCCGTTCTTGCATGGCTTTGGCATAGACGGGATCGGTTGTGAGCGAGCCGACGATATCGAGTCTGTAGGACAAAATGTCATTTTGTCCTACGACCAGCGCATCGAGCAATGTGTGCAACCCCTTGCGCTCGATGACATTTCCCAAAAACAGGATTCGCAGTTCGGGGCTTTTGGCGCGTTCGATGATTTCGTTTTCGGAAATTGCCTCCCCGAATCGATTGGTCGGCGGATACGCGACGATGGATGGCTTTTCATTATCCACCAGTTCATTAACTACGCTTTTTGTCGTCTGGGAGTTGAAGATGAAGCCATCCACGCTTTCGAGATATTTTTTCTCGATGGCGCGATAGGAGGCATTCTGCCATTTCGGACGCGGTTCTGAACAGCGCAGATGATGGACGAGGGATATGACGGGATAGGGGTGAGGATGTCTGTTGGCGAGTAATAACGATGGGTGATTTAGTTCGTCCTGGATGAGGACATCGAGTTGGCGAATTGGGGATTGCTTCTCTCGCTTGGCCTCGATACGGCCTCGAAGTACACTCGGCCTACTCGACCGGCGCTCACTCGCAATGACAGAAGAAACGGGAAGCCGAAACCGAAGGTTATCGGCCAGGTGCGCGGCGTAATTGCGCCACGGCAGGCTGATGACTTCGACGGTGTCTCCCTGCGCGCGCAGATACTCGACCAGTTTGCGGTCATACAAATACCCGCCGCTCAAGGTGTCGAGTGAACCATAGATGACAAGACCAATTCTCATTGCGTTTACAGGTTGGAATGTTTGAAGGTTGGCAGGTTGAATCGTTCACATTTTTCGACTCGCCAACCTGTCAACCCGATAGGAGGCCCAGGCGGATTCATGTTCCCACAAAACGACCTTGAGCGCGGTGATGTTCCTTGCTTTGATGCGCTCATCCAAGGAGTTTGCCAGGATGCGCGCAAAATGCTCGATGGACGGATTCAATCCCGCGAACTCGGGCTTGTCGTTCAGCATCTGCTCTTTGTAATAAGCCATGACCTCGTCCAGATTCTTTTCCACATCCACGATGTCCACGAGATAGCCGTGCTGGTCCAATTCATGACCTTCGAGTTGCAGTTCGAGCACGTAATGATGCGAGTTGGGGAAGTTCTCCGGGCCCCAGTCTCCCCCGATCAGAAAGTGACGGGCGATGAAGTCGCGGCGGACGGCGAGGGTGTACATAAGTGCTCCTGTGTCAAGTGTCAGGTGTCAAGTGGGGTAGGTGAGGAGAACCTGAATGGCGTCCTGCGGACTTTCATCGAGCAGTTTGTAGGCTTCAGCCGCCTGTCCGAGCGGAAAGCGGTGCGTGATCCACTTTTCGGGCTGGATGCGTTTCAACGCCTCCCACGCGACCTCAAACCTGCGCGCCTTGTCCCACCGCGCGGACAGTTCGGGCGCGATGGTGCTGACCTGCGATGAGATGAGGCGGATGCGCGAACGATGGAACGCGCTGCCGAGGTCAATGGGGGCGCGCTTCTCTCCGTACCACGAGCCGATGACGACGCGCCCGCTGAAGGTGGTGAGGGTGATGGCGTCGTCGAGGGCGGAGGGATTGCCGCTCAGTTCGAGGGTCAGGTCTGCGCCGTTTTTCAGAAGTGTGCGCGCCTGTGCGAGGAAGTCCTTCGCGTCGGGATCGAGCGAGGCCGTCGCGCCGATTTCCAACGAGGCCCTGCGGCGCAACTCGTAACAATCCGCCGTGATCAATGTTTCGAGCGGGAACTCGCGCAACAGGGCGGTTGTGAGCAGTCCGACCACGCCCTGCCCGAAAACCATCACGCGCTCGCCCAGAATCGGCGCGGCATCCTGCACGAGGTTGACGGCCGTTTCCATGTTCGGAAAGAAGCAGGATGTGTCAGGGGATAAGGTGGAGGGGATGGGGAACAGGGAATCGGGTTTGGTAATGAAGTGGGACGTGTGAGGCTGGAATGCAAAGACCAGTCTATCTTTCCATTCCCCATTGACCGCCTTGCCGACATCCACCACTTTCCCCACGCACGCGTAGCCGTACGCGAGCGGATATTCACACGGGCCGCGCAGGGTCGAGATAACGGAATCCAGTTCGAGGTCGCGCGGGAAGCGGCCCTGGTAGAGGAGCATCTCGGTCCCCGCGCTGACCGCCGAGCAGACCGTCTCCACCAGAACGTCGTCCGCGCCGAGGGCGGGCAGAATCTCCTCGCGGAGTTCCACCTGTCGCGGCGCGGTGAAGGTCAGGATTTGCCGTTTCACTCCCCCTATTGTACCCTGCTTAGGATTTTGGGCGATCCAGCCAGAGGAAAACGAGCAGGATCACCTCGGCGGCCTTGGCGTAATAGCCGGTGGCGCTGGTGGTGCCGGGCGCGAATTGCAGGTTGCCCAGCAGCGCCCATAAGATGATGGTCAGTACGGTGTAACCGACCATGCCCCACCAGACGAGTTTGTGGTACTTCTGGAAAAACGGCATGGGCAGGAAGTACGCGCCCAGCAGGCCGAGGTAGCCGAAGCCGTTGAGGAAGATCGGGTCGGGGCCGAGGGCCGGGAAGAGGGAAAGGTGCAGGAACGCCGTGGCCAGGTTGCTGAGGATGATGCCATAGTGGATACCGGTAAGTTTCATGCTGCCTCCTTTGGCTTGCTCATTAGATGGACTGAACGCGCTCGCTGTTACCTATAGAATTTTTTCACCGCGAAGAGGCGAAGCGCGCGAAGTTGCTTTTATGAGCGAAAAGAACGAGCTTCGCGGTCTTCATTCCTTCGCGGTTCGATCTTCCCGCGGATCTTGGCGGATCTCATTTCGCGCGGAGGCTATCGAGGCGCGGCCTGCCAGCAAAAGACCCAGCCCGCCGTTGAGCAGGTCGCGGGCGCGCATGATCAGGGTCAGTCCGATGGCGGTCGAGGCGGGATAGCCCAATGCGCCTAGCGCCAGCACCTGGCTGGCCTCCAGCGCGCCCAGCCCTCCGGGCAGGGGCATGAGGAAAGCCAGCAGGGAGGCGGTCAACGCGGCGGCGGCCTGCCACAAGTCCACGTGCACGTTCAGGAATTCCAACATGAGCAAATACTCCACGCCCATGCCCGTCCACGCCGCGAGCGACGCGGCCAGCGCGGCGATCAGCGCGCGCGGGTGCCGGCGCGTGAAGGTGGAGGCCATGTATTCCGAGACGACGGCGAGGCGGAACCATTTTTGATTCTTGAAGCGGGACAGGGCGGCGCGCAGGATTCGGCTGACGGGATGCCTGCCCGAATGGAGCAACGCGATGTGGACGGGCGGCCATGCCATCAGCGCCGCCAGCGCAGCCCACCCGACCCCGGGGATGTCCCCGTTTCCGAACAATATCCCCGCCCGCGCGGCCGCGAACAATCCGACGCCGATGAAAATGAAATTGCCGAGGAACTCCAGCAGTTTGTCAATGATGACCGCCGAGACGGCGCGGGCGAGGGTCACGTTGTGGAATTTGCGGAGATAAATGACCTGTAACGGTTCCCCTCCCACCTGCGGACCGGGCGTGAAGTAACTCAATCCGAACACGGACAGACGATACCCAATCAGAGGAACGAACGACAGGCGCGGATTCTCGGCGCGTACCACCAGCCACCAGCGCATGGTCATGAAACCGATGACGAGGGCGTTGATTCCCAGCAGGAGGGCGATCTGCCAGAGATGCAGTTGCCTGAAGGTGAGCCAGATTTCGGAGAGAGGCGCGTTGCGGAACGCGAAGTAAAGAAGCGCGCCGAGAGTGAGATACACCGCGAAGATGCGAAGAACGCGAAGAGCTGTCTTTTCCCTCACCCTAACCCTCTCCCTAGGGGAAAGGGGACTCGCGGCCTCTGAATCTCCCTCTCCTGGCGGGAGAGGGGACAGGGGTGAGGGAGCATTCACAGCGCGTTGACCCCTTCGCCTTCGGGCGGGTTCTGGATCAGCCGCGTCATCTCCGCCAGTACGGCCTGATGAATGACCTGCGCCTCGGTTGTGCCGAGGTCGCGGGCTGTGATCGGCCTGCCGACCTGTACGCGGATGTCCACGTCGTTTCGGCGAAAGGTGACGTGCGCCAGCAGTTGCAGGGCCGCGGCCAGTTTCCCTTTTTCCTCTTTCGTCCGCTTGACGACCAGCAACGGATGCCGCGCGGATTTTCGTCTCACCACGCCGCGCACGAGGACGGGAACCACAGCCGTCTCCGGCGCCATGCGGACGAAGACGGCGGCGCTGTCGGTCCAGTCTTTCAGCGACTCGACCGCGCCGTCGTGAACGTCGGGGTCGGGTTCGATGTGTCCGCCGGGGAAGGTGAGCGCCGCGCCGCCCGCGCGCAGGTGCCCGCTCACCTGGCGGACGAGACCCATGCGCGAGGCCGCGTCGTCCCGAACGTAGAAGAGTTGTTTGCTTGTGTTGGTGAGCGCGTTCAGGAACGGGCGGTCGAGGGCGATGATCTTCAAGTCCTTTCGGTCCAGGGCCGCGAACAGGGTCAGGGTGTCGGTCATGCCCGGGTGATTGGACAGGGCCAGGAACGGGCCGGCAGGCAGGAGGTCCCGGCCGTAGACGCGCAGACTGCGCGCGTAGGGCCGCAGGGTCCAGCGCGCGCCTTCGGCGAGTCCGTGCGCGCCGACGGCGGTATCGAATCCGACCATGAGGCGCGCAAAGTCGCGTGCGGTCTTGTAGAAGACTCTTTGCAGGAGGCGCGCCAGGAGGGGGTGGTTCTGCCAGCCGAAGGAGTCAACCAGATCGTCGAGGTTGATGCGGGTGAGGAGGTCGAGTTGGGATTCCATTTTTTTTTGTTGTGCATTGCCCTGAGACGAAGGGCAGTGGTCATTCAGGCTCCATCGAGAGATGAAGCGGCCAGCCTTCCAGTCCCGCCGCGAAGTGCGCCTTGTTGATGCGCCGTTCGGCCTCGGCTTTCGGCAGGATTTGCACGACGGCGAGTCCTGTGTTGTGCGCGGTGAGCATGATCTCCACCGCTTCGGGATAGCCGAGGAAGAAGATGGTGACAAGGATGTGCGTGACGAAGTACATCGGCGTCGTGTCATCGTTGTGGATGAGGACGCGGTAGAGTGGCTCCAGTTCGGTTTCCTGGTCGGGAGTGATTTCGATGTCAGGGACGGCTTGAGGAATCATTTTCTAAACATGAAGGTTCACAAAGTTAACGAAGGAACGCGAAGGATTCTTTCCTCTTTCTTCTTTCGTCACTCACTTCTTCCACGCGTCGGACAGCCGAGTCATTTCACTTTTTGTCAGTTTAATATCCGCCGCGGCAAAGTTCTCTTTGATGTGTTGCGGATCGAACGACATGGGAATCGTGATTACGCGCGGCTGCATGACCAGCCAGGCCAGCGCGATCTGATGTGGCGTGGCGGAGCGCGCTTCTGCGATCTCGCGCAATGTCTTGTTAATGCGGATGCTTCGAAATTTGACGGGCGAGTAGGCCGTGAGCAGGACGTCGTTTTTCTGGCAATAGTCCAGCACGCCGTTTTTTACATACTCGTCGTCGGGCAGGCGGTAGGGAACCTGGTCCGTGAGAATGGGCGTTTCGGAATATTCCTGTGATTGCTTGAGCAAAGTTAAATTGAAGTTGCTCACGCCGAGATGCCGCACCCTGCCGTCGCGCACGAGTTTGTTCAGGGCGCGGAAGGCCTCGTCGAGCTTCATCTTGTGTCTCGGCCAGTGGATGAGATACAGGTCAATGTATTCCATCTTGAGCCGCCGCAGGCTGTTTTCACAGGCGCGGATCGCCTCGTCGTAGGCCAGGTGTTCGGGCGAGATTTTGGTGGTGACGAAGATCCGCGCGCGGTCCATGCGGGAGGCGCGGATGGCGCGTCCCACTAATTCTTCGCAGCGACCCGCGGCGTAATATTCCGCCGTATCGAAGTGGGTGTAGCCGACCTCCAGTGCAGCGCGCAGCGCGGCCAGCGAAGCGGAATCCAGACTCGGGTCCGCGGTGGACCCGCCGCCGAGGCTCCACGTCCCGAAGCCGATCTTGGGCAGGGTCGCGTTGTGGACGGTCTCGAATTTCATCGGTCTACCTGGAGAATCGCGGTCGCTTCGATCTCGACCAGCATTTCGGGGCTGACCAGCGCTTTGATCTCCACCATCGTTGAAGCGGGCTTGATGGTTTTGAAGAATTCCCCGTGGGCGCGGCCGACCTGCTCCCAGCGCGAGATGTCGGTGACGAAGATGCGCGTGCGGATGACATCTTCGAGCGACGCGCCCGCGGCGTTCAACGCCCGTTCGATTTTTGCAATGGCGTAGCGCGCCTGCTCGTACGCGTCGTTCGGACCGACGAGATTCCCCGCTTCGTCCAGCGCGGTCGTGCCTGCCACTTCGATCACGTTCCCGATACGCACGGCGCGCGAGTATCCGACGATGTCCTCCCACTTCACACCGGATGAGATGTTTTGACGTTTGCGCATGTCTCGCTCCTTGGCTTATGTGGCAATTTTACAGTAAAAACCCGCCTCTTTTAGAGACGGGCTTTTCTCTTGTTCTTCAAGAGTGTGGTTGCTACCTCTCCTCCGCCGCGGACAGCCTCCACGCGGCAAGGACGAAAAACACGAGCGCATACGCCGCCAGCGCGGCGGCCGGGACGAGCACCGACTCCAGCCCGAAGCCGCGGATGGTGATGTTCTTGAAACCGTCCATGGCCCAAGCCACCGGCGAGACGTGGCCGATGGCGCGGAAGGTCTCGCCGGTCACCTCCAGCGGCACCCACGCGCCGCCGAGACCCGACAGCACGAACATCGGAATGAGAGAGAAGGAGATGGCCTGTTCCTCGCTGCGCGCCAGGACGCCGATCAACAGCCCCAGCGCGGAGATGCAAAGGGCTGCGCAGAAGGCCACCAGCAGGGTCGCGACGGGGACGCGGAAATAATTCACATGCAGGATGAACTGACCGAACGAGATCAGGATCATGAACTGCGTGAAGACCAGCGTGAAGATCGCCAGATAGTGACCGAACAGGATGTGAACGCGGCGCACAGAGGTGGTGAGCAGTCTCTGTAATGTGCGTGACTTGCGCTCGGTCACGATGACCTGCGCGGCGGTCAACAGCCCGGCGATGGAGAACTGGAGCATCATGCCCGGCGAGGTGTGCGCCAGGGCCTGGATGGAATCGTCCGCTTTTTGGATGGCGCTGCTGGTCGTCTCGACGACCGCGATGGGCGGGGATTCCCACGCGGCGATATTCTGGTCGAAGGCGTAACGGAACGGGGCGCGGTCGCCGATCAGGTCCTCCATGATGGTCGCGGTGCGGACCGCGCTGTCCACGCGGCTGATGGAGGCCAGCAGTTCGGCTTCGATGGTCGTCCACGCGGCCGTGCCCGTGTCGGCGTAGACGATGAGGCGGGCGGTCTTGTCTTTCAGGAGGGCGCGGCCGTATCCGTCTGGGACGATGACCGCCGCGGCCAGGTCCCCGTCCGCGACCAGCCGTTCGAGGCTTGCCCTGAGCGAAGTCGAAGGGTCCGCTTCGGAGAGGAAGATATTTTCTTCCAGGCGGATGACCTCCGAGTCCGCCAGCAGATCATGCAGTTCGTCGGTCACCCAATTGTCATCCTCGGACAGATAACCAACCGGCAGGCGCGAGTCCGAATCACCTCCGCCGAATCCGCCGAAGGCAAAGCCGAACAGGAACGTGAAGAGGATCGGCATGATGAGCAGGAACATGAAGGTCTTGAAGTCCCGCGTCAATTGCATCAGGTCTTTGTGCACGATGTCGAGGATACGGATCATGGTGGTCAAATAGTCTGATAGTCAGGTAGTCTGATAGTCTGTTGGTCGAGTAGGCCTGAGCAAAGCCGAAGGGCGTATCGAGACCAACGGTTGCTCTACGCGTATCTCCTGTTGAACCTCATCACACCAATAACAAAGAGTGCCGCGCTCCAGACCAGCGAGACGACCGTCGTTGTCAGGATGGCCGCCAGGGGTTCGCCTTCCACAACCTGCAACAGGCCTCGAATGGCCCACCCTTGGGGCACCAACAGTGACACTGTGTTGCCAAGCTGGTCGGCGCCGGGGGAGCCCATGGCAAAGATGCGGATCATTCCAACCATTCCGGTTACGGTAAGCACGCCGCCAAACACCGAACCGGCCAGTTTTGAGTTCCGCATGAAGGAGACGAGGAAGATCCCAAATGCTGATGCGCTGCACACAATCCCAATGACCGCCGGAGTCATGGAAAACGGTTCTCCCCAGTGGATGCTGAAGATCAAATTTGCGGCGATGAGCAGAACGGTCACTTGCACGGATACGGTCAGGAAGACGGACAGGAACTTGCCGGTGAGAATGGTCGCCTGCGAGGTGGGGGTGGTGAACAGGCGCTGCAGGGTGCGTTCTTCCTCCTCCTTGAGAATACTCTGCGCGGTGGACGCGCCGGTGAAGAAGGCATAGAAGGTCATCATCCCGCCCATGATGGGGGTGATGATGCCGAGCAGGATGTTCTGGCTTTCGGCTTGCGCATCCCCCGCAGCGGCGGCGGGCGCGCGCACATCGAGCAATTCATCCTCGATGTCATCGGACTCGGCGAGGGAGATCTTCAAGTAACGCTGGACAACCTCGCCCGCGAGGTATTGCTGCTCCGGCGCGGCCTCGTCCATGAAGACGTTGACCGCGATCTTCACGCCCGACATCCCCTCGGTGAAGCGGTCGAGGATGGCGCGTATGATACCGGGACCGATGGTCAGCGTCGGATCCTGGTAGAACTCGATGGCGGCCTCCCCGTCCAGGTCCGCGAATTGATCCGAGAAGTCGGCGGGGATGATGATGGCGACCTCGGCCTGCTGGCCGTCCACGGCGGCGCGCGCAGACGCGGCGTCCGCGGCGAGCGTGACCTCGATGAGGTCCGCCATTTCGTCGCTTTGGAGGATGCCGACGATGAGTTCGCCCATCGTGTCGGCGTCCTCCCCGCCGGGGATGTTATCGGGGTCAACGTTGAATTTGGGTCCGCCCTCGTCCAGGTTCGCAACGATGACCTTGGTGCGCGGCAGGTTGAAGCCGCCGTTTTCGGCGAGGTTGCCGAACATGAAGTAGAACATGCCCGTCACGAGGAGGGGGATGACGAACATGAAGACCACCGCGAAGAAACTGCGGAAGGAACGGGTCATGCTCATGAGGGCGATGTCGAGGGCTTTCATGAAATTCCTCCTGTCATTGCGAGGAGGGTTGGTGGTCGAGTAGCGCAGCGTATCGAGACTACCGACCTGACGAAGCAATCCCCAGATATGCGAGGAGATTGCTTCGCCTGGTCTCGATACGGACTGAGAAGAACACTCAGTCCTACTCGACCAGCGCTCGCAATGACGGAATCAAGGCGGACTCAATCGCGCAAGGCGCGTCCTGTAAGATGCAAAAACACGGCTTCGAGGTTCGGCTCGCGGATGTCCACGGATGTGATGCGGGCGGAGTGCCGCGTGGCGGACTCGAACAGCCGCGGCAGGGCCATGTTGCTGTCGGCTACCAGCACGGTGACCGTGCCGTCCTCGGCGGTGACGCGCTCCACGCCTTCGACGGCGCGCCACGCGTCCATGACCTGCGCCGCGTCCGCGTTCAGGGTCAGGTCAATGCGCGTCTGCCCGCCTACGAGTTTGACCAGTTCCTCGTGAGTCCCGCTGGCGATCATCTTGCCGTGATCCATGATGGCGATGTGGTCGGAAAGTTCCTGCGCCTCTTCCATGTAGTGCGTGGTGTAGAGGACGGTCATGCCCCCGTCTTTGAGCGTGACGACGCTGTCGAGGATGTTGCGCCGCGACTGCGGGTCAATGCCGACCGTCGGCTCGTCCATGTAGATGACTTGGGGCTTGTGGAGCAGGGCGACGCCGATGTTGACGCGCCGCTTCATCCCGCCCGAATACTTGCCGACGCGCTCTTTGGCGCGGTCGCTGAGACCGATGACCTCCAGCACCTCGTCCACGCGCTTTTTGAGCGCCGAGCCGTGCAGGTTGTACATCTTGCCCCAGAAGGTGAGGTTCTCGCGGGCGGTCAGGTCTTCGTACAGCGCAATCTCCTGCGGGACGATCCCCAGCACGGACTTGACGCCGTTCTGGTCGGAGCGGATGGAATGTCCCATCACGCGCGCGTCGCCCTGGTCGGGACGCAGGAGGCAGGACAACATCGAGATGGTGGTGGTCTTGCCCGCGCCGTTCGGACCGAGCAGGCTGAATATCTCGCCCTGCTGGACTTCGAAACTGACGCCCTGCACGGCTTTCGTCTCGCCGAAGGCGCGGTGCAGGTCGAGGACTTCGATGGCGAAATTGTTCATGGGACTCCTGTCATGCATGAGTCATTGTCAGGCAAGCGCATTCACACATCATTTTATACGGTAATTTGTTTTTGGGGTTTCAGAGCCTGAAAGTGCCGCAGAATTCAAGACAGTTGCTGTACGCTGTGTTACCCTTGACACTGCTGATTATCGGTAGGCGGCATTTGCGTAGGATAAAATTGAGTTGTTATTACACATCGCTGTAAATCTCTTAAGGCTCGCTACGATTTATTATGAATGGCACCGGTGGTAGATCTTCGAACTTGAAGAAGATTGTCTTGCCTAAGTTTGCATCTTCGATTGTGAATTGAAAACGTATATAGCTCTCGCTCTCAATCTTCATCGTGTATATGTTACCAGTCTGGCAACCAACAAAAGTAAGTTCTAGTAAGTTCTTTCCTTGTGATTTAGCCACATCATGGGCGCCCCAGCATGTGGCAAGCTGGGCTTTGCCCTGAGCATCGATAACGACATCATTTTCTACTGAAGTAGAAGGGTTTGATGTGGGATTTAGGTTATTGACTTTCACAATTACATCAAATGCCATGTAACCAGGTTTGGGAGTATAGACAGTCCCGGCAATCGAAAAATTCTTTCGGTAAACCGCTTCAATAATTGTAGCTTCCCAATTGGCACTTCTTAGAACATCACCTATGGCCGGAACAGGTGTCGGAGATGGCGTCGGTGTAAGTGTTGAAGTCGGCGTGAGGGTGGGCGGTGGCGTGGATGATGCGGTGGGTATTGTGGTTTCGGTCGCCACATCTATACTCGATGATGGGCTGAGGCTACAGCTGGAAGCGAAAAGACTTGCCGCTACAAGGCAAATCGATAATGCTTGTCTCTTAATATTCATTTTGGACTCCTATGCCCATACTTTTAACCTCCGATGCAGGCCGCCCAACTCCGGGTTATACAGCGGCGGTATAACAGCTATGGTCGCCGCATAACATCCCAAAATGGGTGTTATACAGCGAAAGTTTGGAACTGGATTCTTCACCAGAAAAATCATACATCATTCCCCTATGGATTTCACGTGTCAAAAGTCATAAAACAAAGCGGGCCTGGGAAATTCCCCTGCCCGCCGACGTTGCCCTGAATTACGCTGGCACTTTTTGCGCGTGCTCGAAGCCCCTCTTCAACGCTTCATAATTCTTTGGCAAAAGGTGCTTGTGCCTCGCCGGCAAATGGCCTTCCAGCGCCTTCTCCACATCTTTCACGGTGACTTCCGTCAAGGCCGTTAGCAATGCTCCTACAGCCACCATGTTCATCAATCTCTTGTCGCCGATCTCCTCGGCTATTTCGTTGCACGGGACAAAAATTGTGTGGATGTCGCCGCGCTTCGCGCCGCGGTCCACCATGGACTGGTTGACGATCAGCGTGCCGCCGGGGGCGAGCAGTTCTTCGTATTTGTCGAACGAGGGCAGGTTGAGGGCAATCGCCAGCGGCGGATTCTTCACCAGCGGCGAGCCGATCTCCTCGTCCGCGATGACGACCGTACAATTGGCCGTGCCGCCGCGCATTTCGGGCCCGTAGGAGGGTATCCACGTGACGATCTTGCCTGTGTCCATGGCCGCGTACGCGAGCACCTGTCCCGCAAACAACACGCCCTGTCCGCCAAACCCAGCGATGAGAATTTCTTTTTGCATATTACCTCCATGTCATTGCGAGCGACCAAAGGGAGCGAAGCAATCTCCTCGTTACCGGGGATTGCTTCGCCCCCTGGTCTCGATATGCCGCTTCGCGGCTACTCGACCAGCGGGGCTCGCAATGACAAATTAGACCTTCACCTGCGCCACACCCGCGGCGACCTTGTAATCGCCCAGTGGGAAGAAGGGCACCATTTTTTCTTCGACAAATTTGAGCGCCTCGACCGGCTTCATGCCCCAGTTGGTGGGACAGGTGGAGAGCAGTTCCACCATCGAGAAGCCCAGTCCGCGCACCTGTGTTTCAAACGCCATGCGGATGGCTTTCTTCGCCAGGCGGATATTCTTCGGGTCATGCAGACTGCGCCGCACGCAGTAACCCACGCCATCCAGCGTGGACAGCATCTCTGCCATGCGGATGGGATAGCCCTGAGTCTCCACGTCGCGGCCGTTGGGCGAGGAAGTGGTCTTCATGCCGGGCAACGTTGTCGGGGCCATCTGTCCGCCGGTCATGCCGTAGTTGGCGTTGTTGATGAAGACAACGGTGATGTTCTCGCCGCGCGCCGCGGCATGTACAATTTCCCCCATGCCAATCGAAGCCAGATCGCCATCGCCTTGATAGGTGAAGACGATTCGGTCCGGCATGACGCGCTTGATGCCCGTTGCCATGGCGGGCGCGCGTCCGTGCGGGGCTTCGACGAAATCAGTGTCGAAATAGTTGTACGCGAACACCGAGCAACCCACAGGCGCGACGCCGATGGTCTTTGGAATCAGATCCATTTCTTCCAGCACTTCGGCGATCAGGCGATGCGCCACGCCGTGCGTACAGCCGGGGCAATAATGCGTCGGCGTATCGGTGAAGGCTTCGGGACGGTCGTAGACTAAATTTTCAGGAGTTGCCATCTCTCACCTCGATATAACGGACGCCATACGCGTCTGCCAGGAGTCGCGCGGGTCGGCGTCAACAGACCAGCGTCCCGCGGCGACGCGATGGATCTCAGCCAGAATTTCATCGGGGAAGGGGACAATCCCGCCTACCCGTCCGTAAAATTCGACGGGGACGCGTCCTTTCACTGCGAGGCGGACATCATCGAACATCTGCCCCATGTTCATCTCGGTGACGAGGAACGCGCTCACGCGACCCGTGAGTTGGTCTATGACCTGATACGGGAACGGGCTGACGGTGACCGGGCGCAACAGCCCGACCTTGATGCCCTCGGCGCGCGCCGCGCGCACGGCCGAAAGCGCCACGCGTCCTGCCGTGCCAAAACCGACGACGGCGAATTCGGCGTCGTCGAGGAAATATCCCTTGTAACGCACTTCGTTGGCCTGCACTTCCTGCCAGCGTCTGGCGAGGCGGAAGTTGGCGACTTCCTCGGCGGGCGGATCGATGTAAATCGAGGACAGGATGCGCCGCTCGCGGCCGACCGCGCCGTTGGTGGCCCAATCGAAATCCTTGCGGACGATGGGACGCATCTCTGGCATCTCGGCAGGTTCCATGATCTGTCCAACGGAACCGTCGAGAATGACCATGCAGATCATGCGATATTTTTCGGCGAGGTCGAAAGAGAGCACCATCAGGTCAATGGCTTCCTGCACGGACGAGGGCGCCAGCACGATGCGCGGATAATCGCCGTGGCCGCCGCCGTGGACGGCCTGGTTGTAGTCGCTTTGGGCGGGGGCGATGTTGCCGAGGCCCGGGCCGCCGCGCATCACGTTGACCAGCACCGCGGGGACTTCAGTTCCCGCGATGTAGGACAGTCCCTCCATCATCAAACTCACACCGGGACTCGATGACGACGACATGACGCGTACCCCCGTGCACGCCGCGCCGTAAACCATGTTGATCGCGCCGAGTTCGGATTCGGCCTGCACGAAGGCGCGTCCGAGTTCGGGCATGCGTTTGGAAAGATATTCGAGGATCTCGGTCTGCGGCGTGATGGGATAGCCGAAGTAGGCTTCCAGTCCCGCGCGCACCGCCGCCTCGGCGATGGCTTCGTTGCCTTTCCACATTTCTTTTGGCATTTGAGTCTCCAAAGATTTTTACCACGGAGATCACAGAGTCCACAGAGTCTTTATTTTCTCCGTGCTCTCCGTGTGCTCTGTGGTGAGGTCTTACGCCGCGACCGGCGCGGCTTTCGTGATCTCGCGGTAAACCGTGATCGCCGCGTCCGGGCAGACCAGGGCACAGATGGCACACCCCGTACAGCCGTCCTTGAACGTGTGCGCGGGGTGGTATCCTTTCGGCGTCAGCCGGGACATATCCAATTCCATCACTTCCTGCGGACAGGCACTGATGCACAGTTCGCAGCCTTTACAGTAGGTATCGCTGACTTCGATCCAACCTTTCGCGGGCATTGGCTCTCCTTATCTGAGAAGTTGGACAGGATTAGGGCAAAATCTTCCAGCCTGATTATGGCTGTTTATTTCATGTAAGTGTAGTGCCATGCGTCACAAAGGGGTTGTACAAAAATCATCCTTTTACTTTCCGCTTCACGCGAAAGCTTCCTGCTTCGATTCGGCGGCGATCAGTTCTGGAATACGATTATGCGGGTTTGTTACGAAATCCCAGAAGGCATTCTGGGCTATGGTGGAGGGTTGCAACATGTTCCGGCCCAGATGGATGTCCTGGCTGAGATGCCCGCTCAGGCCTTCCACTTCGATGATTTCCACGCGTCCGGCTACGAGACGGGAGACCACCACCTCGGAGACGAATCCGACGCCCAGCCCTTCCTGCACGGCCAGGGCAATCGCCTCCGCATTGCTCAACGTCAGGGCGTGATTTAGTCCCTCTAAAGACAAACCGACTTTTTCCAATCCGCGCGCAACGACGGCATAGGTGCCGGAGGTGGGCTCGCGAAGAATAATGCGGGCTTTTTCGAGTTCCTGGGGCTCGATCACTTTTCTCATCGCCCAGGGGTGATCGGGAGGGGCGATCAGAACGATCCGGTCTTCGTACAGCTTGTAGAACTCACAACCTTTTTCGAACTCGTGGGTACCCGCCAGCGCCAGATGCACCTTCCCCTGTGTGAGCATCTCCAGGGTCTGCCGCCGCGAGTGAACGTTGCAAGAGGCCTGGACCAGCGGATAACGGCCGATGAACTTGGCCAGTAATTTCGGCAGGATGTATTTCCCCGGCGTCGTGCTGCACCCGACGATCAAATGTCCGTGCACTTCGCCCTTGAGACTGTTCATCACTTCCTGCGCATGATTGGAGATGGCTACCATGTCCTCCGCCAGGGGGACCAGGATCGCGCCGGCTTCCGTCAACGCGAGCCTGCGGCCGGAACGGATGAAAAGGGGGGTGCCGCATTGCATTTCCAGCATTTGAATGTGCTGGCTTACGCTCGGCTGGGTCATGTGCAGTCGTTGCGCAGCCTGTGAAAAGTTGAGCGTTTCAGCCGCGACCAGGAAAACGCGCAGTCGGTGAGTGTCGAGCATTGACAATTCTCCTTGATGCCAGATTCACGATAAGCGCCGCTTATAGTTATACATAGGAAAAAACTTCTTTGCACGTACTATTTATCACTTTTATTTATGACAGGTTGCCTCTTATAATTGTGAACAAATGCACAAACAGGAGGCTCTTGAATGAATAGACTCAGAGGAGTAATGTTTGCTTGCTTTGTGTTGATGCTGGTTTCCTGCCAGAATACCGGTACGGAGCCTGTGCTAGCACCGACGGGGGAGACGGTCGCGCCTTCAAGTGAAACGCCCGAGCCGGTGGCGGAAAACTATTGCCTGTCCTGCCACACAGATAAAGAGGAGTTGATCGAAACGGCAAAGCCAGAAGAGGTGGTCGAGGCGGAATCCTCGGGGACTGGCTGAGGGGGCGCGGTGGCTCCGTTGGAGCCATGGGAGAAAGTTTTGGTGGACGGCGAGAAATTCCTGCAGACCGCGCATGGACAGAAGAGTTGCACCGATTGTCACGGCGGCGTCCAGTCACCGGAGAAGGACGCGGCCCACGAAGGTTTGATCGCCAGTCCGAGCGCGCAGCCCGAACGCTTCTGCGCGGAGTGCCATGAAGAACAGACCGCCACGTATCCAATCAGCCTGCATGCGACGCAGCAGGGATATTGGACCACACTGGAAACGCGGAGTCTGCCCGAGAACCACGCCGCGCTGGAGGAGATGTTCGGAAATCACTGCGCCTCCTGCCATACCACGTGCGGCGAATGTCACGTCAGCCAGCCGGAGAATGTGGGCGGCGGCCTCTTTACCGGTCACGTCTTCGAGAAGACGCCGCCGATGACGCGCGCCTGCACGGCCTGCCACGGAAGCCGCGTCGGGAACGAGTTCCTCGGCAAGAACGAGGGCATCCCCGGCGACGTTCACTTCCGCGAAGCGCGCATGAACTGTGTCAAGTGCCACACAGGCGCGGAGTTGCATGCCGAGGGGGACACCGCCGCCGATGAGAACCGTTACGCGGGAACGGAGTCGCCCGCGTGCGTGGACTGCCACCCGACGGCCGCGCCCGGCGGCGACGAAAACCCGATGCACCAGGCGCACGGCGAGAAACTTTCATGCCAGGTCTGTCATTCGGTCACGTACACGAGCTGTGACGGTTGTCACGTCGCCGTCAGTTCGAAGACCGGCAACCCGTTCTTCGAGACCGAGGCGACTTATTCGACGTTCCTGATCGGCCGCAATCCGATTCAGAGCGAGGAACGCCCCTATGAATACGTGCCGTTGCGGCACGTGCCTATCGCGGCCACGAGTTATGAATTCTACGGCGAGAATCTCCTGCCCAATTTTGACTCCCTGTCCACATGGGTATATTCCACGCCGCACAACATCCAGCGGAACACGCCGCAGAACGCCTCGTGCAATACCTGTCACTCCGGCGACGCCGCGTTCTTCCTGACCGCCGACAAGATCAAACCGGAAGAGATGGCCGCGAACGCCTCGGTCGTCGTGGATTTCCTGCCGCCCGCCCTCGACAAGATTCTCACCGCCCCGGTCATGCCCGCCGACCATGCCGAGCACGTCACGGATTCCTGCACGGCTTGTCACGCCACCGGGATCCGCGGCGCGCCCGTCTTCCCGGCGGACCACCTGGAATACAAGGACGAAAACTGCATCGGTTGTCACAAGTCACCCTAACTGACTTGTTCAAAACATTATCAAATCCAAAAGGAGATGAAGAACGATGTCTAGGAAATTGCAAGCCCTTCTTGCCCTGCTGCTGGCCTTCAGCATGTTGCTGAGCGCCTGCGGAGTCCCGGCCCCGGTTGAGGAGCCGGTTGTCGAAGCCCCCGCGACCGAAGTCGCAGTGACCGAAGCGCCGGTCGCGCTGGACGTCCCCGCGTTGCTGGCCGACTTCTGGGCCTCGGTCCCGGCCGACAAAGGTTACGGCTCGATTTCCGCCGCGAACCTGAACACCGAACTGGTGGACAAGCCGCCTTTCCTCGTGGATGTGCGCGAGGTTTCCGAGATCGAAAAGGACGGTTACATCGAGGGCGCGGTCAATATCCCCATCCGCACCCTGCTCGAGAATCTGGACAAACTGCCCGGCCTGGATGAACCCATCGTGGTCTATTGCGCCTCCGGTCATCGCGGCGGATTTGCGTTGATGGCGCTCAAGATGCTGGGCTACACCAACGTCCGCAACCTGGGCGGCGGCTTCGGCGCATGGATGAAGGCCGAAATGCCGGTCGTGACCGGCAGCCTGCCGGCCGCTCCCGAAGCGGTGAGCACCCCCATCGTCGCGGACGAGGCGCTGTTCACCGTCCTCAACGATTACCTGACCAACCTGCCGGAAGGCTTCAACAGCGTCAAGGCGGACGTGCTCGCCACGGAACTGGCCGAAGGCACGCCCTTCCTGGTTGACGTGCGCTCGCAGGCCGAATGGGACAAGGACGGTTACATCGAAGGCGCGACCCTGATCCCGTTCCCCGATTTCCTCTCCAGCCTGGATCAGCTGCCGGCCGAGAAAGACGCCCGCATCGTGGTCTATTGCGCCTCCGGGCACCGCGGCGCGATGGCGGCCATGGCCCTGCGCCTGCTCGGCTACACAGACGTAGTTAACCTGGGCGGCGGCTTCGGCGGCTGGAAATCCGCCGGTATGCCCGTGGCCGGCTGGGTGGACTGGGCGACCATCCTGGGCGAGTTCGTGACCGGCCTGCCCCAGGGCTTCTATAGCATCTCGGCCGATGGCTTGAATACGATGCTGGTCGAACAGCCGCCCTTCATCGTGGATGTGCGCGAACCTTCCGAAGTCGAGGCCTCCGGCTACATTGCGGGCGCGGTCAACATCCCCATCCGCGACCTGCTCAAGAACCTCGACAAACTTCCCGCTCAGGATCAGAAGATCGTCATCTACTGCGCCTCCGGCCATCGCGGCTCCCTGGGCATGGTCGCTTTGCGCATGCTCGGCTACACGGATGTGATCAACCTGGGCGGCGGAAGCGGCGCCTGGGCGAAAGCCGGTTTCCCGCTGGAACCGGGCCTGCCCGCCGCGCCGGCCGCCGGTACTGCACCTGAAGTGGATGCCGCCCGCTTCGCGGCCCTGGACGCGTACCTGAGCGCCCTGCCCGAGGGCTTCAACACCGTCAAGCCCGCCGACCTGAACGCCGAATTCGCCACGGCCGCGCCGTTCGTTTTGGATGTCCGCACGGCTGACGAAAAGACGGCCGACGGCTATATCGAAGGCTCGGTCTTCATTCCGATCAACGACCTGCCGGCCAGCCTGGCGCAACTGCCCGCCGATAAGGCCGCGCCGATTGTGGTCCTGTGCAAGTCCGGCCATCGCGGCGCGATCGCCATGATATACCTGAACTTCCTGGGTTACACCAACATCCGCAACCTGGGCGGCGGAATGAATGCCTGGGTCGCCGCCGAACTGCCGGTCGTGAAGTAAACTGGCAAAGAGACTGTTCGACGAAATGGTCAGCGTGCCTCGCGCGCTGACCATTTCCTTTTTCATGGCCTGTGAAGACTGAAATATCGGTGGTGGTACAATCTACTCGAACTTTTGATAGGAGACACTATGCCCACACCTGTCATCATAGACGCCATCCGCACACCCGTTGGCGCGTTGGGGGGAGTGCTCGCCCCGGTCCGCCCGGACGATCTGGCGGCCCTCGTTATAAAAAGTATTCTCGAACGCAATCGAATTGACCCTGCCCTCATCGAAGAGGTCTACTTCGGTTGTGCGAATCAGGCGGGCGAAGATAACCGCAACGTGGCGCGCATGGCCGCGCTGCTGGCGGGACTGCCCGTCGAGGTCGCGGGCGTGACCGTGAACCGCCTGTGCGCCTCGGGGTTGAGCGCGGTCAACATGGCCGCGCGCGCCATCCGCGCGGGAGAAGGGGACGCGTTCATCGCGGGCGGAGTCGAATCCATGAGCCGCGCGCCGTATTCAATCCCGAAAGCGGAGAGCGGATACTCGTTTGGAAACCTGACCGCTTACGACACCGCCCTCGGCTGGCGCTATCCGAATCCCGTGATGAAAGAAAAATACGGCACCGAATCCATGGGCGAGACCGCCGAGAACATCGCCGCCGAACGTCCGCACTTGACGCGCGAGAAGCAGGACGCGTTCGCAATGCGGAGTCACCAGCGCGCCGTCGCCGCGATTGACTCGGGACGCTTCGCGCAGGAGATCGTCCCTGTGCCGGTGCCGCAGAAGAAGGGCGACCCGAAGATCGAGGGTACCGACGAACGTCCGCGACGCGATACGACGATGGAATCGCTCGGCAAGTTGAAACCCGCGTTCAAGAAAGAAGGCGGCACCGTGACCGCAGGTAACTCCTCGGGACTCAACGACGGCGCGGCCGCGCTGTTGGTGATGAGTGAGGAGAAAGCCAAAGAGTTGAAACTCAGACCGCTGGCGCGCGTGGCGGCTTCTGCCGCGGCCGGTGTCCCGCCGCGCGTCATGGGCTACGGGCCCGTCCCCGCGACGAAGAAGGCGCTGGCGCGTGCAGGATTGAAGATGAATGACATCGGGCTGGTCGAGTTGAATGAGGCCTTCGCGGTGCAGTCGCTGGCGGTGATGGAAGATTTGGAACTCGATCCCGAAATCGTCAATGTTAACGGCGGCGCGATTGCCATTGGGCATCCGCTGGGCTGTTCGGGCGCGCGGCTGGCGACCACGCTCGTTCACGAAATGAAATTGCGCGGCAACGTCAAATACGGACTCGCGACTCTATGCGTCGGCGTCGGTCAGGGCGAGGCGACGATTCTCGAATTCATGGGGTGAGGCCATGAAGATCAATTTACGATTTACGATTTGCGCTTTACTCACCCTGTCCCTGGCGCTCGCCGGTTGCGGCGCGCCCCGCCCGGCGTCCAGCCCCGACGCGCCCACCCCGATTCCACAAATCAGTCTTCCGCTCGTCGAGTCGCCCAACTTGTGGTCCATCTATTTCGTGGATGAATCGTTTGGCTGGGGCGCGACCGAGACGAAGGTCGTCCGCACGAACGACGGCGGCGTGACCTGGTACGACGCCACCCCGCCCGACCTGACCTTTGTCGGCTACAGCCCCTATGTTTTTCTGGACGCGCTGACCGCCTGGATTCTGGATGATAGTGGGACGCTCTACCATACGACCAACGGCGGCTCCTCCTGGACCTGGAACCCGGTCCCGTTTATGTATGGGAGCCTGCAATTCCTGGACGCGTCGAACGGCTTCGCCATGGCCGACCTGGGCGCGGGCGCGGGATCGCAGGGCGTGGCGATCTACAAGACGAACGACGGCGGCGCGACCTGGCAGGTGGTCTTCGAGCACGAGCCCGGCGCAGACGAGAGCCTGCCCCTCGGCGGGCAGAAGTATGGCTTCACTTTCCTGGATGCCTCGCGAGGCTGGATCGGCGGCAGTATCCCGGTGGACAACTATATCTATCTTTACGTCACACAGGATGGCGGCGCGACGTGGAGCGAGGCGAACCTCGCGCTCCCCGCGGGGTACGAGTCCGCGCAGACGGGCAACTACGCGCCGATCTTCTTCTCCGCGGCCGACGGCCTCCTTCCCGTCAACATGGTGCTGCCTGCCGACCCCGGCATTGCCACGGTCTTCTTCGTCACGCGCGACGGTGGTCAGACGTGGACGCCCGGTCAGGCGATTCCCAACGGACGCCCGGCGAGCATGTATTCGATCAATGACATTGTAGCCTGGGGCGGAGGGTCGTTCTACGTCAGCCGCGATGGCGGGCAGACCTGGGGGTCGGTCACGCCCGATATGGATTTCACCGATTTGTTGAGCGACATCCAGTTCGTCAACGCCGACACCGGCTGGGCGCTGACCACGCACGACGGCGTGGATACATCCCTCTACAAGACCAATGACGGCGGGGCCACCTGGGCGTTGTTGATTCCATGATGGAGAAGGCCATGCGCGGACGAAGGTTGGTGTTGTTCATTCTGTTGATTCCGTTCAGCCTGTCCTGTTCCTTCTCCATGAACTGGATGCCCACGCCGACGCCCACGTTCTTCGTTTTCCCAACCGAGACGGCTGTCCTGATTCCACCGTTGACTTCCGACATGATCAGGAACATGGATTACACGCTGCAGGATTTCAACGGCAACAGCCACGCCTATCGTCTGACGGACGGCGTTTTCCAGGGCGGCGCGGATCCTGCCGCGGTTGATTTCGTGTCGGTCGTGCTCGGCGAGCAGATCGTCTTCGGCGACCTGAACGACGACGGCGCGGAGGACGCGGCGACGACCATCGCCATTAACTTTGGTGGGACGGGCGTGTTCGTCTCGGTGGCGGCGGTGGTCAACGAAAATGGGAAACCGCGCCATGCCGCATCCTGGCTGATTGACGACCGCCCGCGGGTCAACGACCTCAGAATCCAGAACGGGACGATTCTCGTGGACGCGGTGATTCACGGGCCGAACGACCCGGGCTGTTGCCCCGCGCAACCCGTCACCCAGACCTATCGGCTCACCGCCTCGGGCCTGACCCTGGTGCGGGCCACCTCGAAGACGCCCGGCGGCCTCGAGCGCGCCATCGTGATCGAATCGCCGTTCGACGGAAGCGAGGTCAGCGGCGCGGTGCGCATTCAGGGCAATGTCACGATTGCGCCGTTCGAGAACAACCTGAGTTACCGAATCTACAACGGCGAAGGGAATGAGATCGCGGCGGGACCGCTGATGGTGTCCGCGCCTGATCTCGGCGCGCCGGGTACCTTCGATTCGACGCTCGACCTGGCGGCCTTTCCGCCCGGCCCCATCCTGCTGGTCATCGCGGATTTCAGCGCCGCGGACGGCTCCGTGCTGGCGATGGATTCGGTGCGACTGGTCGTGCGATAGCGTTTCTTTTCTGCGGCTATAATCGGAAAACCTTATTGATATTCAGGAGACTTTCATGCCCCACACTGTCCGTGATTGGATGAGCAGTCCCGTTATCGTTGTAGATCCCGACTCGAGCGTATCGTACGCCATGACACTCATGCGCCGCCGCAACATTCACAGCGTGGTGGTGGACGTCACCGAAAAGAACTCCGCCTACGGCATCGTCACGACGACGGATATCCGCGACAAGATCGTGGCCGCGGAGCGCAACCCCGCCGAGACGGCCGTGCGCGAGATCATGTCCGGTCCGCTGATCACCGCCCGCCCGGAGTGGACGTTGAAGGAATGTTCCCAGGTGATGCAGAAGAATCACATCCACCACCTGCCCGTAGCGGATGAAAGCGGCGCGCTGGTGGGCCTGATCTCGGCCACGGATATTTTTATCGCGGTCGAGGAATCCGGCTGGGACGAAGAGGGTTAAACGAGTCTAACGCTTGACGTCCTTTTTACGATTCCTGCCGATGAACACAATGACCGCCAGCGCCAGGATGGTCACTATTGCGACGGGCCATAGAGAGACCGGCGAACTCCGGGGGAGAGTCTCCTCGTTTGGCAGGGGCAGGCCGGGGGTCGGTGTGGAGGCGGGCGGGGGTGTGGAGGATGCCGTCACGCGGTGATTCATCCAAAATACGATGAACGCGATGGCGCGGTATTCGTCATCTTCGAGATGGCCCGGATATTGAGGCGGGTGGGTGGCTTTGAGATAGTCGAACAGTTCCTGTTCCGAATCGAAGCGGGCGAGTTCATCCCCGCCGGCGATGGGCGGGACGAAGGTCGGGATGGGAAAGCCCTCGTCCATGTGTCTCCCGCCGTGGCATCCGCGCGCCCAGCAGTTCTGGTGATCCTCCACCCAGAGCGCGCGGAATTCGTCTGTGAGGCCATGTCCCTGATCGCCGTGACAGGGCATGCAGTGTCTCCAGTACAGGTACTGTCCCAGTTCGAGTTGTGACGGGTTGTGAGGCAGGGGCGGTTGCGCAAACGGATCGAATGTTGGGGTGGGTGAGGCTGACTGGGCGAGGACGGTATGTGGAGTGAACGATCGCAGGGCCAGGACGAATAACCCTGCGAGTATTACGAACAGGATGGAGTATCTTTTATTTGTTTTCACATGCGGCGACCGGCATGTAAAGTATAAACCCGAAGTTGCAAATTCCGATTAAAATAAAGTATGCCGAAGGCAAAATACTACGTCGTCTGGAAGGGACGCAAGCAGGGCATCTTCACCTCGTGGGCGGAATGCGAGAAACAGGTGAAAGGTTATAAAGACGCGGAGTACAAGGCTTTCGATACCCTCAAAGAAGCGGAGACGGCGCTGAAGTCGAAGTATAAGGAGTATAAAGGCAAGCCCGCCTCTTCTGGAAAGTGGAAGGGCGCGAGCGTCCAGCCGGTCCTGCCCTCCATTTGCGTGGATGCGGCGTGCAGCGGTTCGCCGGGCAAACTGGAGTATCGCGGCGTGTACACCGCTACAGGCGAACAAATATTCCGCATCGGCCCGTTCCCCGACGGGACGAATAATGTGGGGGAGTTCCTGTCCATCGTCCACGCGCTGACTTGGCTTGCCAAACACAATAAGCAGATTCCCGTTTATTCCGATTCCGAGAACGCGATTGCCTGGGTGTACACGGGTCAATGTAAGACCCAGTTGAAGCGAACGGGAAGGAACGCGCCGTTGTTCGCCCTGATCCGCAGCGCCGAGAACTGGCTGGCGGAGAATGAATTGGACGATGATTCTGTCCTGAAGTGGGATACGGGGATGTGGGGCGAGAACCCTGCGGATTTCGGGAGGAAGTGATTGAAAACCGCCCTCCTCCTCATTGACATCCAGAACGACTATTTCCCCGGCGGCAAGCACGAGTTGGTCAATCCGCTTGAGGCCGCGCGCAAGGCATACATACTCCTGCAGTGTTTCCGCGAACACGGTGGACATCATGTACATATTCAGCATGTCTCCAAAAAGCCCGACGCGACCTTTTTCATCCCCGGTGACCGCGGCACGGACATCCACGATTCGGTGGCGCATTTCGAGGGCGAGCCTCTGGTGCAGAAGCATTATCCCAATTCGTTCCGCGAGACGAACCTGTTGCAATTGTTGAAAGAATGGGGAACTGAGCGCGTGGTCATCACTGGCATGATGACCCACATGTGCGTGGACGCTACCGCCCGCGCCGCGGCAGACCTTGGATTTCAAGTAATCGTGGCCGAAGATGCCTGTGCAACGCGAGGCTTGAATTACGGCGAGACCGTGATTCCTGCCGAACATGTACATAAAGCATTCCTCGCCGCGCTGAAATCGTATGGTCAGGTGATGACGTCTGAGCAGGTTATTGCTTTGCTCGCGGCGCAGCAGGAAAAGAGATAGGGGTCATTATGCGGTCCGCTTTCTGAACCCCATCAAACTAACCAGCGACCCGAGCAGGAGAGTCGCTGCGCCGCTGTAGAAGGGATATTCGATGTTCAGGTCGTAGATGTAGCCGCCCCAAAGCGGACCGACTACGCGGCCCAGGCTTGTGAACGCGCTGTTCAATCCCATCACTGTTCCTTGATGCTCGCCTGCGAAGGCGGAAATATACGAGTTCAAAGCAGGTCCGATCAAAGCGAGGGCGAGGATGAAGAATCCGAGCGCAAGCAGGGTGGTGATGTAATTAATGGCGACTGCCACCAAAACGAAACCAATGGCGCCTCCCAGCAAGCCGATTTTGATAAGAGCGAGGTCACCAAGTTTTTTTGTCAGCGGGCCGACCAGTCCGCCCTGTGCAACGATTAGGATGACACCCATCAGCATCCAGATTGTCCCGACTTGTGTGGTATCGAAGGCGAATTTGTCCACCACGTAGAGGCCGATCATGCCCTGGAAGTTGGTCATGCCGAAACTCATGATGAAGATTAGCAGGAGCAGAATCCCCACAGGGCTGAGGAGGACGCGCAGATAAATATCGCGGGTGCGGAGAGGTTTTGGAGTGGGGTTGGTGGAGTCAGGCTGGGGAGTTAGAGTCGGCTCATTGGACGGACGCAGGTCACCCGTCGAAGAGGAAGCGGGTTTTGATTCAGGCAGGAGGAAGATCACGAGCAACAACGCGAGGAAGGCGAGTCCCGATCCGATGAAGAAGAGGAGGGAGAGTGAGTCGGTCGAGAGCAGGCCGCCCATCAATGGGCCGATGATGACGCCCACGCCAACCATCGCGCCGAGTTGTCCCATGCCTTTGCTTTTTTCGTTTTGCGGGGTGTTATCGCCGATGTAGGCCATCGCCGTGGGCATGGTCGCAGATGAGAGAATGCCAGAGAGCGAACGCGCGATGAAGAGCATGGTGAAACTTTTGGCGAGACCAAACATAAAGAGAGTGATGGCATACCCGAGCACACCAATGGAGAGGATGGGCTTGCGTCCGTAGCGGTCTGAAAGGATGCCCCAGATCGGCGCGCAGATCAGTTGCATGAGCGAATAGGTGGACATCAGCCAGCCGAGTTCCGCCCCGCCCGCGCCGAAGTGTTCGATGTAGAACGGCATGATGGGCATGACCATGCCGTAGCCGAGCATGACCACGAGCAGGGTGAAGGAGAGGATGAGGAGATTCCTGCGGCTGGCTGCGTTCATTATGAGAACTCATCAAGGGACCATCTGTTCCAGATGAAACTCGTGAATTTCCGAGTAGTCCTGTCCCATGACAATTTCAAGGTCACCGCTGGCCAAATGGTAGACAATTGACCATTGCGTAATATCCTGGGATACATCCTCAAGCAGATGAAGAGCATCGTTGGAAGAAACCCAACCTTGCAGTTCGTTGAGACGCTGCTCGAGAAGATCATATCGCCAGCATTGTCCCTGCTCATTTCCATTTGTGGAGGCGAGCAAAAAATTCGTGGCAACCTGCCATGTCGATTCGTTGCGGAAAACGACCATCTCGCCTTGATAAAATTCCACCACGGCCGATTCGCCGGAGGCGCTCGCGATCAGGTAATGAATCGGTACCTCACCCATGTCAATGTTGAAACTGTCCAGGATGCTAATCGCTTCATCCACCGTCGCGGCATGGTCAAGGATTTCGCGGATCACTTCCAATTCATCCAGTGTCTTTTTCTGTGGGTCATGAGGCATAACTTCTTCCGGGACAGCCGCCATGCCAACTGCCAATCCTTTTTCGTTCATGCCATCGAACGGCAGGGAGGGAGCATCCAAAAGCGCGCGGCGCTCTTCGAGAGGCAGGTCGGTCAGATTCTTGGAACGTTCGCCTTCAAAGCCGAGGTACTCTATGTCCACCATGGAAACCGAGGCGTATCCATCGGCTGGATCGGTGAACAAAAGCAAGGCAGGACTGAAATGCCAGTCGAAGTTATGGCCAAGGAGGCGGTCTTCGCCATCTCCCAGCGCGGCGAAGAGGGAACAACCCCAGGCGACGCGGCAACTCGATTGCGCAGAAGCAACCGTCGGCTTGGAAAGATCGGAGCGGTCTCGTCCAGGATATGTCCCGAAGTAACGCATCGTGTAGAGCGGGTAATCATCCACCTGCTCCAGGGAAAGGAGGGTGGCTGTCTCGTCGTTCGAGGTGGCAGGCGTTGGGGTGATTCCGTCGCTGGTTTGCGTGGCATTACCACAGCCTGTCAGGAAAAATGCAACCAAACTCAAAGTAATCATCATTCCGAATTTCATTTTGCTCCTCCTCTGATGAAGCACAGGATGACCGTAGAACCTGCTCGTAGTAGGCTAACCCTGCGAGAATGAGGACGTGCACGGAGTTCAGAAGCCAAGGCCCGTCGGCGTGTTGGGTTAAGATAGCGTTGACGGTAGGCATGGCTGGGTTTCCATTTACGGGGTCAATTCAAACGAGGCGACGATCAAGTCCGCGACCTGTTCTAATTCGGGTGTGAGGCCAAGGCGTTCTACGCCGACGTAGGACAGGCTGATAGCGAAGCGAAGATCGCCGCGTTCGAACGCGCCTGTTGTACCGTACATCACTTCCGCGTCTTTGCCATCGAACACCAGCACGATGCGCGTGGCAGGTTCGCCGAGGAAGTTGACGCTCCCGCGTTCGATCAACTCTCCCGCGCCGATGCCTGTGCGTTGAATACCGTAGTTCTCGCCGATATGCTCGAAGGCAATCATCATCTGGACACCATCCACGGGTTTGCTGGGCGCGCGTAACCAGATGAGATGTTGATACGTCGTGCTGTCGGAGCGCATGTCGAGTTCGGCGGTCCATTCGGGCGGATAGCGGAATTTGAATCCATAGTTAGATTCGACGTATTCCATCCAGCCATCGTAGGGCGATGGTCCGGGCGTATCGGTGATCGCCGCGCCGGGCTCGCACTCGCCGCGGAAGTAGGCCCACTCGTCGCATTCGCTGCCATCGGGGAAGATGCATACACCGCTTTGACTTCCATCCGGCGCGGTGCGAATCTCCAAGCGGTTGCCTCGCTCCTCGCAGTAGGCGGAGGCGGGATTGGACATGTTGGTTTGCGGCGCGGCTGTGGGCGAAGTTTGCGCCGCAATGCAGGATGCCAGCAGGAAAACCATGCTCGCGAATAGAAACGTTTTGGTTTTCATTTCGTCATTCCTGTTTGTGGAAATGAACAATAGTTGCCTTCCGATGAAATGGGCCATTCCCGGGTTTCATCATGCCTCCAATGCAAAAGGTTGTTCCGGGTCGAACACGCTGTCAAAGAAACCAATGTAGGGAATGTCATTTTCGATGCAGTGAATTTTATACCGCAACCCGGCCTGAATCTCCTCGTCGGGTTCGTCGAGGTATTGGGCGAAGTGCATCAACTCCTGCATCTGCACCAGCCGCAGGAACAACGGCAGGCGCGCCAGCCACGCCTCGCTCAACGTGTTCTCGCGGTGGTAGCCTGTCATCACCTGCTCCATGTAGCGCTCCATGAAATCCCTGCGCTCCGCCAGTGGACGGAACATTGTCCGCCCGATCCCGCCCTCCCAGGCGCAGGCGAGGTCGTACATGAACCAGAAATAGCAACTATCGTCGAAATCGAAGACGGTGATGTCGCCGTTATCGTAATCCACGGTAAAGTTGCCGTCGTTGAAATCGTTGTGGATCAGCCCGTAGGAATCCACATCTTTGGGCAGGGCATGGAGTTCGGCGATGAGTTCATCGTATTTCTTTTGGATGACGGGCAGACGCTCACCGTACGGGAAGCCGCTGTAATATTCCCACGCGAACCAATCGGGACGCCTGACCGATTCACTCGGCGGCTGGTACGTCTTCGTCAACCGATGCAACTGGCCTAGCGCGGCGCCCCAGTTTTGGAAATATTCCTGGATGGGGACTCCCTCCCGATAGCGATACCCATTATCTGGGACTCGCATCCCGCGTCCCCTGGCGAACGCGGCCGCAACAAACGGAATCCCCGCCGCGGGAATTACCTCGACCCAATTCCCCGCCTCGGACGGGATCGGCCTCGAGACGCGCATCCCATTATCCGCCAGGTAATTGACGAAATGCAGTTCGGCCTGGATCAATTCCACAGGGCGGTCGGGACGGTAGGAGATCCGCAGGATGCGCGGCTGGTCATCCCGTTTGAAGTGATAGACCAGGTTCGCGCAGCCTTCGTAATCATCGAATTTTCCCAAAGCATCTTTGGATGTTCCGAATAGACGGGCGGCGGTTTCGAGCGCATCCCGTTCGCAAACTTCAACAATTTCTTTTCGACCCATTTTTAAATCTCCTTGAGCCATGTGTCTGTCTTAGAGACAGCCATCGAGTGGAAGCGCTTCGCGCAAAAATTGCGGATGCGCCAGAAGTCGTCTTCGTTGGCGCAAGAGTGGATGTGTAATTTCATGCAATGTCATTCCTTTTCATCAGTTAGCGCATTTAAGCGAAAGAAACGTTCTGCAAACTGTTCGCGAAACTCCTGGATGATTGTACACGCAGAGGTTTGCCAGCATTCTTCGTTGAAGGAGATGAAGTAACCAAATCCCTGGTCTGGGAAAAATTCGAGTATGCTTCCGAAACCTTTGATAGCGCCGCTGTGGTTGAGCGAACGTTGTCCATCCAAGGACCATTCAACAAAACCGAACGTGGCTATTTGTCCTTCACGCGAGGTGGTGATTTGGGCTTCGTGCATTTGAGAGATGGTCTCAGGACGCAGAATACAAGCGCCGTTGTAACAACCATTCTGTAATTGCGTCGTCAAAAAATGCGCCATGTCTGACGCGGTCGAGATCATGGAGCCGCTGGGGTAACTGTTGTCGTAATCCATCGGTTGAGGAACCTGGACGCCTTTCCGACGAAAACCGCCCTTCTCATAAAAATACCCGGTTGCCAGGTTTTCAGGCATGGGGGGAGCCAGCAGGTATTGGGTGTGTTCCATGCCCAATGGCTTGAAGATGTGTAGTTCCATATATTCAACGAACGGAATGCCGGAGACTTCCTCCACGATCAATGCCGCTAGGTCATATCCGTGACTACAATAGATATAGACCTCGCCCGGCGCGTGGGTGCGCGGCGGCATGTTGGCGGTCAGATATTCGCGGAGCGGTCGGATGGTGGCCGGGTCAGCGCTCGTGACGTAGGGCGGGTCCTCGAACCCGGCGGTGTGAGTCAGCAGGTGGGCGAGCGTCACGGGTTCGGGATAATTTTCTTCCAACTGAAACGCGGTGAGATACTGATTGACGTCCGTGTGCAGATCGAGTTTGCCCTGCTCCACCAATTGCATGACCGCTGTGGCAACGAACGATTTGGAGATGGAACCAATCCGCACGACCGTATTTGCCGCGTCCATGGGCGTTTTTTGTTCCAGATTGGCGTATCCATATCCTTTGGCGTAAATGACTTCATTGCCTCGCACAAAGATGAACACCGCGCCGGGAATGTCCAGTTTGTCCACCTGCTTCGGGAAGAACTCGTCCGCGAAGTCCGCCAGTTCAACGGGATCAACCGTTACCGGTCCGGTCTGCGCCGTTTGGGCGGGCTGGCAGGAGGACATAAGGAACAACAGAACGAACAAAATTACGCAAATGATCTTCTTCATACATCACTCCTCGAGAGAAAGATGAAACCGCCAGTCAGGCTGTCGTTCCATTCGCCGGTGACAAGATCGTAACCAGAGGATAAGGCGCTCTTCATGTTGCCTGCTTTCCGAATGTTTCTCACTCCACCGGCATGGACCAGTGAATGGTATGGAAGCGCCACTCGCTTCCGATCTTCATGAACACGGCGGTGAAGGTGAACGGCCAACTGTGGCCGAGTCCTTTCGAGCGTTCGTACATGCGACGGATGCCGTAGTGGGTGGCTTCCATCAACTTCTGGTCGGCGGTGAGATCGTCGCGGTCGAAGATGGCCTTCATGTCTTTGACGTGGAATTCGATGGCGGTGTCGAAGGCCTTGGTCTGCGTGACGGTTCCCGTTGTGGAAAGCCACGCCGCCTCGCCCTGGACCGTGATCCTGGCTCCCGCGACATCGAATTTGACGTCGCCCCAATATTTCCAATCGCTCTCGACGATCTCGCGGATGCGCGCCAGCCCCTCGAACCACTCGTTGGCAGCGCGCTTCGACGCGCCGACGCCGATCATCTCGATACCCTCATCCTGAACGAAGAGTTGCATGAACTCGCCCAGTTTGGTCGCGTCGTGAGCGGTGTAACCATCCTGGAATTTTTGAAGCGCAGAACGGACTTCGGATATATGGTGGGTAGTCATTGTGGTTTCCTTTTGGTTTAGCGGTGGTCGGATAATGTAATAGATTTCGCTGCTACTTCGCGAACAAAAAGCGCGGCATTGCAAAGGTTACCCAGGGGATTCGAGCCGTTCGCGCGCCAGCTGCCGACGAGTGGGTATGACTTCTTCCTTTACGATGGTTGCTTCAGATCATTCCTGCCGAGAAGAATGCTCTGCGCCAGCATCCAAACAATGGACGAGATGATTGCCAGCCATTCCCAAATGACAGGTGTACTGCGACTCACGACTCCCTGCTCATAGAGCATGATCAGAATGACAAACACAAAGTACAGCACGACCAACACGATGCTCGATACCGGCAGGATTCTCGGGATGTTTTTCAGAGACCATTCCTTGAAAAAGATCATCGTTTGAAGTACGACCACGCCCAAAAAGTACAATCCGATGCCGGTCTTGTGGACGATGGGAGAGACACTGAAAGGCGTGGCAGTCATCAGTGCTGTTCCAGAGGTGGATAAAAACCCAATGATAAGGGCCGCAATAGCAAACAATTTGCCCGCGCCCAATTGCCTGAGCCGCATGACCAGCAACACCAGGACAAGATAACGAATGGGAACGGCAATGAGCGTGCCCGAGTTGAAGAATATCTGCGGCCAGCCGGGGGTATCGCCCATGTCGCTGAGATATGTGTTGAATATCGAAAAGTCTGGGTGTTCAGGGCGATAGGCGAAGACCGCCGCGACAATAACCAGTATTGCCCACACCCCGCCGATGACGCCAACTACTTTCAGGCTGCGCGGGATGCTCAAAGTTGAGTATTGAGTAACTTGCGATGTTTCCATGATATTTCTCCTCGGGTGACAGTCATCATCTTGCAGATGACTGTCACCCGCTTAAATCATTTCACAAACGGAATGCTCAACGCATAGCGGATGGGCTTATCCGACAGCGCGCGCATGGCATTGACCACGCCCTGATACATGCAGAAGAATCCAATCAGGATCAGGGGCGCGGGCAGGCAGATGGTGGCAAGGATAAAGCCCGGAGCAGTTTCGATGGCATTCACGGTATGTTCGCCCATCAGGATCAGTCCGGCAGGATACGCCATGAGCAGAAAGGCGGCGGCGAACAGCGCCAATGTCATTGTGATCTGGAAGTTGAGCACCTGGCGTCCATGCTGGTCAATCTTGTAGGACTGGTTCTTCTTCCACGACCACAGCAGGAGCGGGACGATGAGGATGCAGAACATACTGCTGAGGTGCAGGATCGCCAGCCAGAGGTTCTCGTGGCTGGTGTTCTCCTCGCCGAAGTCAAACTCGAGCGCTTCGCCCAGGCAGTGCAGGGTGTAAGCGCGCGGGTCTACTTCTCCGCTTTCGATGCGCTGGATGGTGCGGGCGCTGACTTCACAGCGTTCCGCCAGTTGCTCCTGCGTCAGGCCTTTTTGCTGGCGCAGTTCCGAGACTTTGAGTCCGAGTTGAGGTTGGTTCATTTTGTACTCCTTTCAGGTTTGACGCCATTATCGGGAGTAACGCTTCAAATCACAACGTCGTGCGGACGACATTCATGCGACATTTCATTTTTCGATGCGACATCGCAGATTTTGGTCTCTATTCGTTCGTCAGGTTGATCCAGAGGATCGGCTTGGAACCCAGACTGCCGACGATGACATCCAAGTCGCCGTCGCCGTCGAGATCGCCGAGGGAGGGTTTGGCGGAGTTCTTCCCTTCGAGACGCAATCCGCTGTCGGTGAAGTGACCGTTGCCGTCGTTGAGCCAAACTTCATCGGGCAGGCTGATGTTGGAAACGAAGACATCCACATCGCCATCCAGGTCGAGATCGCCCACAGCTAGTTCCGCGCCCAGGGTCGGATTCAGCGTTTGACCACTGTCGGTGAATTGACCCGTTCCATCGTTCAGGAAGAGGCGGGAGGGGAAACTGCCGGTGGCGCGGAATCCGTTCGCCACGAGCGCGTCGAGGTCGCCGTCGTTGTCGAAGTCCGCGAGGGCAATGCCGCCGACGGTGGCCTGGTTGTCATCCAATTGCCAGCCGGGAGTGAATTGACCTGCGCCGTCATTGAGTTGGACGATGTAGCCCACGCCCTGACGTTTGCCAAAATAATCCATGTCGCCGTCGCCATCCACGTCGCCCCACGCGATGGGTTCTTCATCGAGCGCGAGTCCGCTATCGGTGAAGTTGGCGTGACCGTCGTTGAGGTAAACCTTATCGGGCAGGCCGTTGGGGGCGAAGTACGAAACATGGACATCGGTGTGGCCGTCGCCGTTGAGGTCGAGCAGGTTGACCTCCGTGCCGCTGATGTTCTTGTCGCCCAAGTCCTGGCCGGTGTCGGTCATGTTGCCCGCGCCGTCGTTGAGATAGACGCGGCTTGGCGTGACGAACTGGTGGCAGGTGATGAACGCGTCGAGGTCGCCGTCTGAGTCGAAATCCGCCAGCCCGACGCCGTGTCCGTATTGAGTCAACTTTTGGCCGGTGTCGGTCAGGCTGCCGTTCCCATCGTTCAACCAGACTTGGGAGTCGTTCTGTTGCGGATTGGCAAAGACCGCGTCGAGATCGCCGTCGTTATCGAGATCGCCGAGACCTGCCTGGAAGGTTTCGCGGGCAGTGAATTGCTGGGCGGACTTTTCCATGCGGAGCAAAATATCCAGGGTCGCTGTCGGCGCGGGTGTGAACGCGGCGGGTTCCATGGTGAGACTCGGCGCGGGCGCAAGCATGGCGGTCGCGGGTTCGGCATTTCCACACGCCGCCAGGAACGAGACGAGCAGGATGGCAAGGATCGCTTTCGTGCGTTGCATATTTCATTTTCTCCATTACTCGTTTATGCGTCCCTCGGCGTCGGTTCGCAGGAGGATCGCGTCGTAGGAGCGTCCGTTGCTGATCTGGATGAAACCGGCGATGAGGAAGCCCCCGTCCTCGAGTTCGACCAGCGCGTCCGCGCCGTGGACTCTCGTCCCGGCCAGCGAACGCGTCCACAGGACGCTCCCATCCTTGTCAAGACGCGTGAGCGGCATTCCGCTTCCGAGGCCGCCGACCAGATAGGTTCCGTCCCGGAGTTGAATCAGCGAGATGGCATAATCATCAATGGTTGGGTTGCCGAAGGATTTTTCCCATTCCAGTTTGCCGGCCGCGTCGCAATGGGCAAGCCAGGTATCCGCCTGCTGCGAGGGACTCATCGCGAAACCGGCGAGCAGGAATCCGCCGTCGTCCGTCTCGACAACCTGGGAGGCGTATTGCCAGCCGGGAAGTTCGTAGCGTTGCTCCCATTGGAGGTTGCCGTCCGCGTCGAGTTTCACTAACTTGCCGTCCTCCGCAATGTTCACGGCAAGGACGAGGTTTCCATCCCGCAGTTCGATGGCGTTGAGTACCAGTTCCTCCCCGGCGCTTTCAACGGTGTATTCCCATACGATATCGCCCTTCGGGTTCACGCGGAGAGCGTATTGATCGCGCTCGCTGGCGGTCACGGAGGTCGTGAACCCGTAAACCAGCAGGTCGCCATTGGACAGTTGAAGCATTCCAAACGGCCACTCCCGTTTCGCATGGCCGTACGTTCGATACCACTCCTCGGCGCCATCCTGATTTATTTTTAGAAGGAAGAAATCTCGGTCACCCGCGCCGTAGGAATCTGTTTCGCCGAAGACGTAAAAGCCTCCGTCCCCGGCGTTCGCGGCCGCCCAGGCCTGCTCGTATCCGTCGCCGCCCCAGGTTTGCTCCCACAACGCTTCACCGTCGAGGGTCAATTTCATGAGGAGCGCGTCTCCCGAATAAGGCGGGAAATGCAGGTGGTTGGTCGCGCCGACGGCGAGGGCATTACCATCCGGGGTGAGAACGATGTCGAAGAACGCACCGTAGTTGGCGCCCTCGAACGATTTCATCCACGTGACAGGCGGCCTGCCGGTGGGCGATGGCGTTTGCCCGCCGGGTCCGCACTCGCCGCGGAAGTAGGCCCACTCGTCGCATTCGCTTCCATCGGGAAAGATGCACACGCCGCTTTGGCTTCCGTCCGCCGCGGTACGGATCTCCGACTTGTATCCCTGCTCCACGCAATAAGCGGAGGCAGGGTTGGCAAGGCCGACTTGTTGGGCAGGCGTCGGCGTGGGAGGTGTAGCGCAAGCAGTTAGCAGGGCTAATGCCAGGAGGCCAATGAATGGTTTTGTTTTCATGTTTTTCTACGCAATCTTTTCCACGATGAGAAGGAAATCAACTTGCGCGGTCAGGATGAATGGCGTGGCCGTCACATTTGGAATGATGGCGATGATCTCGCCTTCCAGGCTGTTCAGGAATTGCTCCAATTTGCTTTGATCGGCGGTCATGCGGAGATCGAATCGATGGACGCGATATTTGATTGACATGTCAAACTCCTTTCTGTTTCATGTCTGTTATTTCAACTCAACCGTCCCCGCGCTGCCATCCACGCGGACGCGGTCACCGGTTTTGAGTAACATGGTGGCATTGCCGCAGCCAACCACGGCAGGGATTCCCATTTCACGCGCGACAATCGCGGCATGTGACAAAGGTGCGCCAACATCGGTGACAATCGCGGCGAGACGCGGGAAGAGCGGAGTCCAACCCACGTTGGTCGTGACGGTCACGAGGATTTCGCCGGGCAAAACCTGGTCGCCGTCTTCGGCGCGGTCAATGCGGCGTACGCGTCCCTCCACGCAGCCCGCCGCGCCCGCAAAACCTTTGATAATGTCCCCCGCCTTGCTCGCGGGTTTGCGCGCATCGAAAAAGTCACTGCAGCGATTCGGGTCAGCCGCCCACGCGAACGGGTCGAACGCGCCGATGATCACCGAAGGATACGGCGGCAAGGCGCAGTACTTTTCGTAAATCTCGCGCCGCGCGGGGATGTACGCGGCTGGCGACCTATCGCCGCCAAGCACAGCTGTCGTTTCGTCGAGCGGCAGGAAGAAAATGCCATCGCCCAATCCCGTCACTTCGCCCACGCGCAACAGGAAGTGACGTGTCAGGCGCGCCAAGCGGGTGTATTCGGAGCGAATGGCCTCACGGCCGCGGCCTGCCGCGGCAATGGCTTCCAATTGCCTGCGAAGCCGGGGCGACTGCCTGGGGGATGCCTGTTCCAGGCGCTGCCAGGCGACCAGCGATTTCTCGCGCTGACTGGCCAGCAGCCCTTCGGCATCTGCCGGCGCGCGTAGGAAATCCGCCAGCCGCTCATCCAGCCAGCCGGGCTGCTCTTCGACCCCCGGCGCCGAGAGTTCCAGTTCATGTGGTCCGCGGTGACCGTAGCGTTCCAGGTATGCCTCGCGGCTCAATTCGCCGCGCGCCAGCCGCCCCAGCCCCACCAACGGTCCCAGGCTTTCCAGTTCCGCCGACTCGCCTGCCAGGTTGGAGAGGATCGCCACGGCATCCGCTGCGCCTACCAGTTTCTCCAGTTGCCGGCGCAGCCGGGTTGCCGGGTCGGCGAAATTCATCGAAACGCTGCGCAGCCAGCGGCAGGCGTCCATGAAGCGCGGTTTGATCCCATCCCGCCACATCGCGAGCAATTCGCGCGGCTCATCCAATCCGCCCAGCCGCTCACGTTCCGCCCGGCACCAGCCTAGTGTCTGCGCGAGAAAATCAGCCAGCCCTCGTGGGTTGCGTGCCGCGAAGCGCTTGGACTCCAGCCTGCCCGGCAACACCATCCACAGCGCCGCCAGCGGCGGCAGGGGAATCAGCGGGATGTCCAGGTTTAGGTCGGTCTGCGCCAGGCCGAGCAGATCGGCGTGCATCCCCTGACGCAGATTCATGCCAACCGAGCGGTAGAACGAGACGACCAGGCTGAGGTTCATGTAGGCGCGCCCGGCGATGTTGCCACAGAAAGGATATTTGCCCGGCAGCCTGACCGGGTTGGTATCCACGAAGTAGATCTGCCACAGCGACCAACTGGCAGGCGTCATCACGTCCGGCAGGGCTTCGTTGGTGTTGACGTTCGACCAGAGGAAATCTCCCAGAAGGGAGTCGTTCCATTCGCCGGTTTGCGGGTCGTAGTTTTGAAGTGGTTTCATTAGAACCTCGATAGGAGTCTGTCTACCAACTTGCTCGGCAGGCGGGCGGCCAGCAGGTCTGGAAACAGGCGCCGCCCGGGTTGGTAGTAGAGACGATTATTCTTGTTGAATATGGCGTGCAGAACAGTATCCACCACGATTTGCGGATTCTTTTCCTTTCTAGACTGACCGGTGAATGCCGCTTCGAGAAATCGGATTGCTCGTGAGGTGAATTCTGAAGGCTTCCCGGCTTTATAGGCTTCGAACTCCCTGCGTTGACTGCGGAAAGCCTCCGAAGCGAATGCACCTGGCTGAATGACCGCCACCCGGATGCCGAGCGGGAGAAGTTCCCGCCTCAAGCTATCGGAAAAGGCTTCCAGCGCCCATTTCGACATGTGATAGGGAGACCAGAAGGGGAAGGCGTAGTTTCCTCCCACCGAACTCATGTTGACGATGATTGGAGAGGAAGTGGATTTTCTCAGCAAGGGATAGAAGGTTTGCACCATCTGAATATGCCCGAATAGGTTCACATCCATGATCTTGTGGAAATATTCCAGATCCCGATCCATGACCGCGCCCCAGCCCGGGATCCCGGCGTTATTGACCAGTACATCCACATAGCCGACACTCGCTTCGATCTGGCCTGCCAGGGAGAGGATGTCATCTGGAACGGTGATATCGAGTCGGATGCCACGTACATTTTTCAGAGAGGACAGTCGGTGGATGTCATCTGCCTGTCTGGCGCCAGCAAAAACCATATGACCCAGTTCTCCGAGGCGCGAAGCGATGGCAAAGCCGATACCACTTGATGCGCCGCTGATTACAATGACCTTCTTGTCTGCTTTCATCACGTCTCTCCTGATTTTTCAGAAACTTCCATTCAACTCCACCGTCCCTGCGCCGCCATCCACGGTGACAGTCTGACCATCCGCGATTCGCCGCGTGGCAACACTCGTAGATACAACCGCAGGGATCCCATACTCGCGCGCGACGATGGAACTGTGACTGAGCGGACCGCCTAAATCCGTGACGATAGCGGAGGCCATGGCAAAGAGCGGAGTCCATGCAGGGGTGGTCGTGACCGCCACCAGCACGTCGCCAGGTTTCATCTTGCCGAAGTCTTCGGGACCGAAGAGGACGCGCGCCGCGCCAGTGACTTTGCCCGTGCCGCCCGCCACGCCTGTCAGCACGTTCCCCGTCATGTTCTTGCGTCCCCACGGCATCATCTTTGCCCACACAGAAGTTTCAGGGAGCATGGCAGGCGGGACGAGTTTCTTCTGTTCCTGCCACTCCGCCTTTCGAGCCGCGATTCGCGCCGAATGACCGGGCAGGGACTCGCCGCGTTCGAGCAGGGAGGCGAGTTCGCTCACTTCGTCTTCGGCCAGCCAGTAAATTTCGTCCGCGTTTTGGAGCGCGCCATGCGCGGCGAAGCGTTCCCCCAACTCGCCAAAGAATCGGCGCAGGGTGGTGTGACCCATGCCCAGGTCGGCGATGCTGTCTTCGCGGTCTGGGGCGACGCGCAATGCCCAGTTGAGAGACTTGTCGAGCCAGCGGTTGGGGAGGAGTTTGAAGCGACTGCGAATCTGATTCAGCGTTCGCTCGCGCGTTTCCGCCGCGTCGCGCTGACGGGTGTATGGGTCAGTCCCTTTGCCGTCGGCGTACAGTTTGAGCGCGTCGAGAATCACGGCGGGCGTTTCGGCAGGCGTGGGATTCATGAAGTCGAATTCGTAGGTGGTGTGACCGAACTCATCGAGATAATTTGTAAAGCGAGTTTTCAACTCGCTCCACTCTTCAACCGGAATCGCCTCGGGCGTGGAATCGGCTTGAAGCGCGGCGACCAACTTGGAGGTCGGGGCGCCAAGCGTGAAGTCGCGCAAAGTCGGGCGTTCGCGAATCCACGTTCCCAGGTCGAATAAAAATTTTTCCGCGCGCAGGGGCGTGGTCTCCAATCCGAGCAAAAGCGATTCGGGTTTGGGGTCGTCTTTGCGGCTGGCGAATTTGTAGGCGCGCGTAAACACAATTTCACTGCTCGACGCGGACGGTAACGTGCTGGCTTGAATGACGGTGTAAAACTTGCCGATTGCCATCATCAACTCGCGCGCGCTTTCGAGCAATTCGAGCGGCGTCAACGCTTCGATATTTTTTTCATCGGCCGCGGCAAGCGCCGCGATCAATTCCTTGCGCCCCGCCTGCCAGTGTTCGTGGCTGACCTTGAACATCGAGCGCGTCAGTTGTGAGGTCGCCTTCGCCATCGAGACCCATTCGCGCCAGGTGAGAACCATGCCAAGAAACACATAGCCGTTGATGATTCGATACTGGTACGTGTCGCCGCCGACGCCCAGCGCCATCTCGCCGATCTCCGCCGTTGGGATGTTGACCATGCGAATGCCGAGCGTGCCGAACAACGGCGAAACGGGATTCGGCAAATGCTCGCACAGGCTCCCGCGCGCGTACATGCCTTTCGGGTTCGGCGCGATCCATTGCACGGGTTCGGGTGGCAGCGCGGTGATGGGACGCGATTGGACGATGAAAAATTTTCCGTCTGCGCGACACCACTCGATATCTTGCGGACTTGCATAGAAGGATTCGATTCCGCGCGCGATATTTACCAACTCGACGACCTCCGCGTCTTTCATGACCTTTGAGCGGGTTCGGCCATCTTCGAGTTTTTCCTCCCGCGTGCCTTTTTCTGTCCGCACCGTGATGACGGTTTTCTCCGCGACCTCATACGATTTAACTTTGCCTGTGGCTTTCTCCGCGACGATAGTGTCGGGCGAGACGAGTCCGCCGACGATGGCTTCGCCGAGTCCCCATGCCGCGTTGATGACCATCTCGTCGCGGCGTCCGTTGATGGGATTGGCGGTGAAGAGAATCCCTGCCGCTTCGGCATTCACCATCTCCTGAACAACAACAGCGAGAGCGACGGTGTTCTGGTCAATGTTGTTTTTGATGCAATACGCGATGGCGCGCGCCGTCCACAACGATGCCCAGCATTTTTTCACCGCGTCGAGCAAATCATCTTCGCCGCGAATGTTGAGGAAGGTCTCCTGCTGTCCCGCGAAGGAGGCTTCGGGCAGGTCTTCGGCGGTGGCGGAGGAGCGAACGGCGACAGGTTTGCCCTCACCCCTTGCCCCTCTCCCGCTGGGAGAGGGGTTGGGGTGAGGGAGTGCGGTGTAGGCGTCAGTGATGGCGGACGCGATGTTGGTGGGGATGGAGGCGTCAGCGAAGAAACTGCCAATCGAAGCAGAAACCGCTTCGAGCGTCGCGGGAAGCGAAGCGTCCACGTCCGCGAGGGCGGCGAGGATGCGGGGTTGGAGTCCATTGGATGCGACGAATGTCCGATAGGCTTCGGTGGTGATGTGGAATCCGTTCGGGACGGGGAATCCCGCGTTGATCATCTTCGCCAGCGACATGCCTTTGCCGCCGACGGTTTCGAGCGTGGCTTGTGAGTCTGGGAGGGGGAGAACAAAGGATTTCATTTTTGCTCCATTTACCAAATTCCAGGGACGAGACGATAACGAACCTGCGCGGCATATTCCGCGTAGCCGGGGAGCTCGGCCTGCAACATGCGGTCTTCGTAAACGGTACGGATGACCATCATCAACCCAGCCATGAAACCTGGGATGACCGCCCACCACGATTCGAGCATGAGACCTGTCGTGATCCAAAGCAGGAACGCGGCGATGTAGGCGGGATGACGGACGAAGCGGTAGGGTCCCGTGCTTGTCACTTTTTGGGCGCGGTCGGTTTGCAGGCGCGACTCGGCGGAGAAGAACGGGTTGGAGTTGATCGCCCAACCTGCCAGGCTGTTGCCCAAGAGATAAACGATGTACGACGCGATGACCAGCGCAAGCGGCACATCGCCCGACCATCGAAAGCGGCCTCCATCGAGGCTGGCAACGATGAATGTGCCGAAGGCGAACACAAAGTAGATCGGCAGAATGATCTTGTCGTAGCGCTGTGTGTTCTTGTGGCGGGTGACGCGTTCGATCAGCAGGTCGGGGTCGAGCCAGCGCAGGAGGATGAGGAAGAGCAATTTGGGGATGATCCACGCGGTGACGAAGATCCATCCGAGCGACCAATTGAGTCGTCCTGCGCAACCGAAGATCAACATGGCGCTCAGAAGCAACGTCACCAGAAAACTGGCAAACATTTTCAGCGCGGCTTGATTCGGCGTGATGGATGTGGTTGCGTTTTCCTGTGACATGACACGGCTCCTTCCTACCAGAGGCCTGGTATCAAACGGTAGCGAATCTGTTTAGCATAATCAGAATACCCATCGAGTTCCTTCTGAAGCGTTTTGTCCTCCAGTTCGGTGCGGATGACAAACGCGATGATCGTCAGAATGGCAGGGATGAAAGCCCACCACGAACCGAACAGCAACGGCTGGCCGATACAGCCGATGAGGTTGCCGAAATATCCAGGATGGCGGACGAGCCGATAGGGTCCGCGTGAAGCGACCTGGTGGTTTTCCTGAATCCGCACGCTTTCCGAGAAGAACGGATTGGATGCCATCGCCCAAATAAAGAATATCCAACCGATGATGGAAAGAATGATGCCCGCTACATGCCAGCCAGTCGAGACAGCCCCCGTCCAACCCCAGCGTTCGTCCAAGCCTGCGACGATCATGATGGAGAAAAAAGCCAGACTGGCGATCATGGTCAACCAGATGTCCCAGTGTTTGGTTCCAGGCTGGCGAATGCCTCCGGCGCGGTCCGCGAGCAGGGAGGGGTTGACAGGTACAAGGACAATTACATGCGCAACTAGGGCAAGAGCGAATACAATGATGTAGACCCATCCCCATATCCAATCCCATTTTCCTACGGCCAGCAGCATCAGAACCGCAATGCCGATCATCCCGAGGAACGCGCCGCGAATCCAGGAAACGATCTTGCGCTTGATTTCGGGCGATATCGGTTTGGTTTGCATGGCTCTCTCTGATTAACTTACGATGGTTGGCTGTCGGGGTTCTGACTGTCAGGCCCTGACGCCATTGAAAAGAATGTCCATCGTCTCTTTCAACATTTCCTGCGGGGTGCCGGTGGGGCGGGAGGCAAAAACGACTGGAGCCATCGTGTGGACAATCAGCCGCGCCGTCAGCAAAGGGTTCACCTTTCGGAACGCGCCTTCACGAATCCCTTCCTCGATCAATCCGCGAATTAAATCCTGGTAGGCGTAGCGGCCGTTCTGGATTCGCTTCTGGCTTTCCAGGCGAAGACGCTGGACCTCCAACGATAATTTCATGAACAGGCTTTTGTTTTCCACAAGAAATTCGAGGTGCATTTCCATGATTTGCCTCAGCCTCTTGTCGGCGGAGACGTTTTGCAGCGCGATGCTTTGCGCGCGCGAGGTCAGGTCGTTCAATTCCTCCTCGAAGACGAAGACCAGTATCTCGTCCTTGGTTTTGAAATAGTCGTAAAGCGACGACTTGCCCATGCCGGCGACCTCGGCGATCTCGCGCATGGTTGTCTCTTGAAATCCCTTTTTCAAGAAGATGCTTACGGACGCGTCGAAAATCTCGCGGCGTCGTTTTGCCTGCTCTTCTTCGGTGAGGGGGATACCTTTGGGCATGGTTTACTCCTATAAGCGAATGTTGGTCGCTTTTAGTATAGCGAATCGTGGTCGCTTTTACATCCCTCTGCGGAGGGGTTGTTCCACCCCCCGGCAGACTGCTGCGGAAATAAAAAGTTCCTCCGGCGAGGAACTCTTGTTTGCTGTACTGCAAAGACAGCGTGACGGCAATCCATATAATGCGGGAATGGCAAATCCTTACCCGGCCCAGGCGCGCCGTTCCACGATGAGAGGAATGAGCACGATCAACAGGATGAAGACGCCCATCAATACGATCCCGTCCGTCGAGCCGACCACAGAGGCGTCCTGCGGGGCGGGGGTGAGAGGCGCGGGTGTGGGCGTGGCAGGCTGGGCCGCGGGGGCGGGTCCGCTCACGGCCGCGCTGACCAGGCCCAGGGTCAGGCCGAGAACGATCCACACGACCGGGCGGAGACTGCGCGAATCTGTCTTCATGACGGGCGCGTCAAGTATATCATGCGCAATCCAGCCAAATTTCATCCCATATATTTGTTTTATGTTGTATAATCTGCCTGCTGGTGGGGTTCCACTCTTGCAGAGGAGAATGCAATGAGACGTTATCTGCCTGTGTTCATTATTCTGCTCGCCCTGTTTATAACGGGGACGAGCCTTGTTTTTGCGCGAGGGCTTTCGCAGGACAACGCGGCGCTGGTGGAGGGCGCTCAACTCTACGATAAATGGTATGCCGCGCTGGGCGAGAGCGCGCCCGATGGCGATATGCCTTTGTGGAGTCGCCAGACGACCAACTCGCGTTCCGGCGCGGACACCTGGCGCTGCTCCGAATGTCACGGCTGGGACTATAAGGGCAACCAAGGCGCGTATGCTTCCGGCTCGCATTTCACCGGCTTTCCCAGCCTGATGGTCGTCGTCCCCGGCCTTACCAACGAGGAGATCGTTGCCCACTTGCAGGGCGCCAACGATCCCGGACACGATTTCTCCGCGTATCTCGATCAGGCCTCCATGGAAAAACTGGCCGTTTTTCTCAAAGAGGGCCTGATTGATGATTCTATATATATCGACTCGGTTTCTCTACAGGTCATTGACGGCGACGTGGAACATGGCCGCGAACTCTACGCGCAGACCTGCGTCCCCTGCCATGGAGAAGACGGCAAGATGATTGTCTTCCGCACCGAGGGCGTGGACGAGTACCTCGGCGCGGTCGCGGACCGCGACCCGTTCCGCTTCCTGCACCGCACCCGCTTCGGCGTGGCCGGGACCGAGATGCCGGTCGGATACGACCTGGGCTGGTCCGCCGCGGACGGCCGGGATGTGCTGGCCTACGCCCAGACCCTGCCGACCGGCGCAGAGACCGAAACCCCGGTGCCCGGCAGTGAGATTTCGGAACCCGGCCCGCAGGTCGGCGGACCGGGCAATAACCTGTGGAGCGGGATTCTCACGGCCATCGCGGCGTTCTTTGCCACCTTCGGCTCCGCCTTGCTGTTCCTGGCCGTGCTGGTCGCGGTTGTTGTGGTCGTTGTGCGCGTCCTGCGCCGCAGGTAAGGGTTCTACAATGCGTCGCCGTCCCTGTGCGGCGGCTTGCGCGAGCACTTCATCAACTCTCAGGAGAGACTATGATCCAGAAGGTCCTTAAGTGGCTGATGGAGCCGCTAGGGAGGGTTGCCTTGTTGATTGTATTGCTGGCCGTCCTCAGCGCGGCGGCCTGGGGCATCCTGCAGACCCAGAAAGCACCCGAACAGCCGATCCAATTCCCGCACAACCTGCACGTTGGGTTTGGGATCCAGTGCCTGTACTGCCATCCCGGTGCGACGCGCGCCTCCTCGCCCGGCCTCCCCACCCAGGCTAAATGCTGGGGTTGTCATCAGCAGATTGCCAAGCGGACTCCCGAACTCGAAAAACTGATCGCGTACGTCCAGAACAACGAATCCATCCCCTGGGTGCCGGTTGCCGTCATGCCCGACTACGTTCACTTTACCCATCGCCCGCACGTCGCGGCGGGGTTGAACTGTGAGACCTGCCACGGCGACATGACTGCGGTGACCGTCGCGGTCAACCCCCAGGTGATGAACATGGGCTGGTGCCTGGAATGTCACCGCACCCGCTTCGCAGACGACCCTGAGCGGCTGACCAAACTTACCGATTGCGGGACGTGTCATTATTAAACCGGGTGAAAGGAACACACGCATGACTGATAAGATTTCCCGGCGCGATTTTTTGAAACTGGCGGGACTGGGCGCGGCGACGACCGCCGTGTTGACCGGCTGCGGCACCGCCTCGCGCTATGTGGTGCGCGAACCGTACACGAAAATGCCGGAATACGCTTATAACGGCCTGAGCACTTATTTCGCCACCACCTGCCGCGAATGCTCTGCCGGGTGCGGGTTGGTCGTCCGTACGCATCAGGGCCGTGCCCTCAAAGTCGAGGGCAATCCCAACCATCCGGTTAACTTGGGAAAGACCTGTGCCCGCGGCCAGGCCGCGTTGCACGGCCTGTACAATCCCGACCGTGTCCAGAATCCCACCAAACAAAGCCGGGCGGACGCGCTGAAGGACGAGCAGATGACCTGGGACTCGGCCGTCAGCGTGGTGACCGACGCTCTCAAGAACACTCCCGCGGCCGAGGTCGCCTTCCTCGTCGGCCTCGCCCCGGACCACATCTTTGACTTATTCTCCGATCTTGCAAGCACTCTCGGCGCGTCCGCCCCCGTCCGATTCGGCGCGCTGGGCATGTTCGAGGCGCGCGCCACGCTCACCAGGGCCGCCGCCGATCTCTTCGGCCAATCCGCCCTGCCGTTCTTCGATGTGGCCGGGGCCGATGTTGTGTTTTCTTTCGGCGCAAACTTTCTCGAAACTTGGCTCTCGCCGGTGGCGTACACGCGCGGCTATTCGAAGATGCGCCGCGGCCTGGGCGGCCAACGCGGGCATTTCGTCCAGTTCGAGGCGAGGATGTCACAGACCGCCTCCAAAGCCGACGAGTGGGTCCCGGTCAAGCCCGGGACCGAGGGCCTAGTCGCGCTGGCAATCGGCCGCCTCGCCGCCGAGGCGCGCGGCGGCGCGCTTCCCTCGGCATTCGCGAACGTGAACGTGGAAAAAATCGCCGCCGCGGCGGACGTCAGCCTGGAGGTCCTGCAGGCGCTGGCAAATACGTTCGCGGGCGCGGCAAAGCCGCTGGCGGTCGTCGGCGGCGCGGCGCTGGGGCATACCAACGGATTGCAGACCGCCAAGGCCGTCCTGGCGTTGAACGCGCTGGCCGGCAATCTCGGTCAGCCCGGCGGGTTGTATCTTTCGCCGCTGGCCCCGAACGAAAACAGTTATCACCGCCCGGCTTCCATGCAGGAAATGGCCGCGTTCGTCGAAAAGATGCGAAGCGGAAAGATCGCCACGCTGTTCGTCCACGGCGTGAACCCGGTTTTCGAACTGCCAAGGTCGCTTGGGTTTGACGAGGCGCTTGGGAACGTGAAGAACGTGATCTCCTTCGCCACGTTCCCCGACGAGACCGCTCTGGCGTCCGATTACATCTTCCCCGATCACAGCGGACTTGAATCCTGGGGCTATCAACGCATCGCCACTGGCACACATCAGCCCGCGCTTTCGGGCGCTCAGCCGGCGGTCGCGCCGTTCTACAACACGCGCTCCACCGTGGACGTGATTCTGGCGGCCTCGGCCGCGCTGGGCGGGAAGGCCGCCGAGGCCCTGCCTTTTGCAGACGAGGTGGCTTTCATTCAAAGCAAACTCCTGCCTCTGGTGCAGGCGGAGGGCGGGTATTTTTCGGCGCCGGAGATCAACACCTTTATGGCTTACTTCCAGCAATATGGCGGCTGGTGGCAGACGGCCGAGTCGCCGGTCATCCCGGCCGCGGGAAGTGTGTTGAGCAGCGCGCTCCCGGTCAATTCCGCCGCGTTCGAGGAGGGCGAGTTTTTCTTCCTGCCGTTCGTCTCGCCGGTGCTGGGCGAGGCGGGCGCCAACAAACCCTGGCTGCAAGAGATCGCCGACCCGACCACCACCGTGATGTGGAACTCGTGGGTGGAGGTCAATCCCGAGACCGCGCACGAACTGGGACTCGAGAACGACGACGTGGTGCTGGTCATGTCCGCGGCCGGGGCGGTGGAAGCGGTCGTTTACGTGTACCCGGCCATTCGTCCCGATACGATCGCCATGCCGTTCGGGCAGGGCCATACCGCGTACGGTCGTTATGCGGCCGGGCGCGGCGCGAATCCCGCCGACCTGCTCGGCCTCGCATTCAACGAGGCCGGCGACCTTGCGTTCGCGGGGATGAAGGTACGGATTGACAGGACCGGCAGGAAACGTGAATTGTCCCGTCTCGAAAGCCGCATCGGCGTATACGGCGAAGGACTCGAGGAACATTAGAGGAGCGTACCATGATTGATTTGAACTCGGTCGGCGCAAAAGGCGCAATCGCAGAGGAGGCCGAAGGCACCTGGGGCATGGTCATTGACCAGGATCTGTGCACCGGTTGTCAGGCCTGCGTGGCCGCCTGCGCCATGGAAAACAATGTCCCCTTCGTGGGCGAGGAGGACGCGGGCTACGGCCGGACGATGCACTGGATCCGCGTGGAACGCTTCTGGGAGGGGGCGTATCCGAATGTTCGCATGACGCCCTACCAGCCCATGCTGTGCCAGCAGTGCGGACACGCCCCCTGCGAGCCGGTCTGCCCGGTGTTCGCTTCCGTGCACAGCGCCGCGGAGAATCTGAATCTGCAGGTTTACAACCGTTGTGTGGGCACGCGGTACTGCGCCAACAACTGTCCTTATCAGGTGCGCGTCTTCAACTGGCGCGATTGGGAACGGCCCGAACCGTTGAGCAACCAGTTCAACCCCGAAGTGACCGTCCGCCGCCGCGGCATCATGGAAAAGTGCACCTTCTGCATCCAGCGCATCCATCGCGCCGAGGACGCCGCGAAGGCGGAAGGCCGCGAAGTGGCCGACGGCGAATTCGCCCCGGCCTGCGCCCAGGCCTGCCCGGCGGATGCCATCGTCTTCGGCCGGGTGGACGACCCCGAAAGCCTGGTCAGCCAGCTGGCGCGAAGCGGACGCAGTTACGAACACCTCGAAGAACTCGGCACCCTGCCGAAAGTGACATACATCCAGGGAGGCATGGACTATGGCCGTAGCCGCTAAACCCCTGCCGGGCGCGCACGCCCGCGAGCACCGCTCCCACGAGGAGCACCTGCGCGAGCAACACCTGATGCTCGACCCCATGCCGCGCGGCGAGATGAATGCCATGGTCATGGACTCGATGCACACCACCTCGTGGAAGTTCTGGGCGGTCTTCATCTTCCTTTCCATCGTCGTGGCCGTCTGCCTGTTCGGCGCGTGGGGCTACATGATCGCGCAGGGCCTGGGTGTGGCGGGCGTGAACCGTCCCTCGTACTGGGGCATCTTCCTCGTCAACACCGTTTTCTGGATCGGCATCAGCCACGCCGGGACGTTCATCTCCGCCATCCTGCGCGTCTTCAAGGCCGAATTCCGCCGCCCGTTCACGCGCGCCGCGGAACTGATGACCACCTTCGGCCTGGTACAGGCCGGGTTCAGCATTTTCATGCACATGGGCCGCGTGTGGCTGGCCTATTGGCTGTTCCCTTACCCGAACCAGCGCCAACTCTGGCCGAACTTGCATTCCCCGCTTTCGTGGGACCTGCTGGCCATTACGACCTACCTGCTCTCCTCCACGATGTACCTCTTCCTGCCGCTCATCCCCGACCTGGCCATGGCGCGCGACCGTTCGACCGGCTGGCGCAAGACGTTCTTCAAGATCCTGGCGCTCGGCTTCCGCGGCACCGAAGGCGAGTGGACTCACCTGCGCAACGCCATGAACATCTTCGCGTTTGCCATCATCCCGGTCATGTTCTCCGTGCACACCATCGTGTCGTGGGACTTCGCCGCGGCCACGCGCCCGGGCTGGTCGTCCACCATCTTCGGCCCGTACTTCGTCATCGGCGCCCTGCATTCCGGCATGGGCGCGGTGGTCATGGTGCTGGCGGTCATCCGCGCCACGATGAAGAACATGAAGTATTTCATCCGCCCCGAGCATTTCGAAGCCATCGGCAAACTTATGCTCATCATTTCCATGGGCTGGGCCTATTTCTTCTTCAACGACTACATGGTGCAGTGGTACGGCGGCGACCAGTGGACGAAACAATTGCTCCACTGGCACGAAGCCGGGCCGATGGGCTGGATGTGGTTTGCCATGCTCGTTTTCAACATTGCCATTCCCTGGGCGATCCTGTGGAACAAAAAATGGCGTTCCTCCCCCTGGCTGGTGTTTGGCGTCGGTCTGTTCATCAATGTCGGCATGTGGTTCGAGCGCTACATCATCATTCCCATCTCGCTGACCATCAACCGCATGCCGTTCACCTGGCGCCTCTATGAGCCGGGCATCGAAATTCCTCTCAGCATTGGCACGCTGTCCCTCTTCGTCCTGCTTTACATGGCCGCCTCCCGCCTGATCCCGCTCGTCCCGGTCTGGGAGGTGCAGGAGGGCCAGATGGCGCACTCGCTCAAGAAGTTCGGACGGGAGACGGTCGTGACTGTCAGCGACCTGGAATAGGATACGGATATGGCCGATAAATCCACCTTCCTTGCGCTCTTTTCGGACCTCGAGCCGGCCGCGGATGCAATTGAGCGTCTGCGCGCCCTGGGCCTCGGCGACGCGGATATGAACGTCATCTCCGGCATTCCCGTTACCGAGGGCATGCTCGGCCGCCCGCGCCAGTGGACGAACGTCCCGCGCCTGGCTCTGGGCGGCGCGACCGGCGGTTTTCTGTTCGGCGCGTTCCTGGCATTCGGCACTCCCAACCTCTATCCCGTTTTCGTCGGCGGCCAGGGGCTCCTGCCCGGCCCGCCCTCCGTGGTCGTCCTCTTCGAGATGACCATGCTGGGCATGCTGATTGCCACCTTCGTCGGTGTCTTCCTGGATAGTTTTTTCCCGTCCTACTCGCCCAAGGAATACGTACGCGAGATCAGCGACGGGAAGATTGCCGTCCTGTTCTCATGCCCGGCCGACGCCCAAAAGGAGATAGTGGAGGCGGTCAGGAAATCGGGCGCAGAATCCGTCGAACCTGCGGAGGCGCAGCCACTATGAGGCTTTTGAAACAACTCTTCTCGCTATTCGTCGTCGTGAGCGCCGTTCTGGGGCTTCTGTTCCTCTTCACGTACGATGTGATCAAGATTGACTGGATCGTGTTCATGGAGATCCAGCCCTCGTATCGTCCGATGGAGGACCCCCTGCCCTTGCCCGCCCGTTCCATCCCGATCGAAGGGGCGGTCTCCATCCCGAACATGGGCGCGCCGGCCAATCCCGTCCCGGCCGACGAGGTCTCCATTGCGCGCGGCGCGCAGTTGTACGCCATTCACTGCGCCATGTGCCACGGCGCGGAGGGCCTGGGCAACGGCCAGATCGCGGCGTTCCTCGCGCCCAACAAACCCGCCAACCTGACCAGCGACGTCGTTCAATCCAAGAGCGATGGGGCGCTGTTCCTGACCGTCACCAACGGCGTGGACGGGCGTATGCCTGCCCTCAATGAAAACCTGCTCGTGCGCGAACGCTGGGATGTGATCAATTTCCTGCGCACATTGGCCGCTCCCCAGCAGTAGGCTAGGATTTGGATTATGGACGATTTCAAGAAACTCATCTACGGCGTGCTGATCGGCTTTGCGGCGCTGATCGTGATATTCGTCAGTTTCACCTATTTCTGGTCCTGCGGTTTCGACACGACCTGCCGCCAGGCTGATTCTGTTGCGGTTCGTACGCCCATCCCGACCCTCATCCCGGCGACGCTTCCGGTCCCGGCGCGCGGCGAAGCGGTCGCATTCAACAAATGCCAGGTGGCGGCGATCAACTTGATCGAGGCCTGGGTCTCTTCGGGTTATCCCGAAACAGATCCGTTCCCATTCATGGATGTCAACGGCGCGCCCTGTGAGGGGACGTATGAAAAGGACATTCGCATGCTGCTGAACGAGTCGAACCTGTGGTATTCGGGCGCGCTGGCGTGCACCTCGTGCCACAACCCGACCCTGTCCGAGACCGCGGCGCAGATGGATATGACCACCTACGCGGGCATCCTGGCGGGTTCGCGCCGCGCCTCGGCGGATGTCACCGGCAATGATATTCTGGGCGGCGGTGTCTGGGAGCAATCGAAGTTATACGAGATGCTGGTCGTCAAGAAAACCATGCCGTTTGGCCGCCCGCCGGATGTCCCGGAGGAAGGCCCGCTGGTCTTTGCGGGAGTCAGGCTCGAGGTCTCGGCCGTGGACGCGACGCAGACGCCAACTCCCTAGCATGAAATCAAAACCAGGTCCTGTTTTCGGGAACCTGGTTTTTGTTTATGGTTGAGGGGTGTCGGAATAGGCGAACGTTCCCCAAAAGAAAACGCCCCATGGCAGGGCGTTTTGTCTGGCGGAGAGGGCGGGATTTGAACCCGCGTTCCCTTTCGGGAAACACGCTCTCCAGGCGTGCGCGCTAAACCGGGCTACGCGACCTCTCCGTGTGAACAGCGGCGGGATTATACCACAGGGAAATTCGGTTATTTCCTTTTCTTCGGCGCGGCAGGCACGTTCTCGCGCGCTTCCAGCAGGCCCCAGCGGCTTGCACCAAGATACAGAATTTCGAGAATTAGGTCGTTGTAGGCAATGCCTTCGGCCGCGGCCTGCAGGCACAAGTCGCTGTAATCGGGCGTCAGGCCGGGCAGGGGATTGATCTCGATCACGCGCGGCTGGCCCTCCGCGTCCAGGCGGATGTCGACGCGCGAGACGTCGATTGCGCCGAGCAGGGTGTGCGCCTTGAGCGCGAGGTTGTGCAATTTTTTGGCGAGGTCGGGATCCACGTCGGCCGGGCAGACGTAGCCCGGCGCGCCTTCTTCGCCGACTTCCTTTGATTTGGCAGCCTGGCTGTACACGCCGGGCGTGATGGAGCGCGAACTGTCCAGTTCGAGGATGGGGAAACGGTGGAAACCGTCGGCTTCGTACCACTCCGGGTGGCGGCCATACAGCCGGGCGTCCGCGCGACCGATCTGTCCGACGGTGAATTCGCGGCCCGGCAGGAAGGTCTCCACCAGCGCGGGCTGGCGATAGTATCCGATGACGTATTTGACGCGCTCGCGCAGTTCGGCCTCGTTTTCGACGATGGCCTTCTCGTCCACGCCCATGCCGGTGCCCTCCCGCGAAGGTTTGACGAAGAGCGGGAATTTCAGTTCGGGGCGCAGGGGTTCGTCGCCGACGATAAATTCCTGAAAGGGCGCGACGGGCAGGCGTCGGTCGCGCCAAACGCGTTTGGTCAGGGTCTTGTCGAGGGCGATGGCGTTGGTTAGCACGCGTGAGCCGGTGTAGGGGATGCCGAACAGTTCCAGCAGGGCAGGGACGTGCGCCTCGCGTGCGTCGCCGCCCAGGCCTTCGGCGATGTTGAAGCAGATGTCGGGATTGTATTCCCTGACTGCGGATGGGAGGTTGCGGTCGGCCATGATGAATTTGGTCTCGTGGCCGTCGCTTTCGAGCGCCGCCTGGATGTGTTCGACCGTCTCGATATGGTCATAATCGGCATAGGCATCCGGCGGCACGCCGGGCGGCAGGGACATGTCGTCGTCCTTGATGTTCGCCAGAACGGCAATGCGCCAGTATCTTTTGAGGCGGCGACTGGGAGGCTTTTCGAAATCCCTTTTGGGAAGTTTTCTGTTCATTGAAACTGACTCCTGACGATAAACAAGATGCGTCGAGTATAAAACATCATAGTGAAATGACAAGGGTGTCGGACGCGCTGCACACGGTGAATCCGCCGAGTGACACGTGTAACGGACTTTACGATAAATGTAACTGGACAACCCTTTTGCTTTCAGGTATCATTAGTGCGTTCTGTTACCAACCAGGTCAAAAAAAGCAGGTTTCGACCTGTCGACAAGGAAGATTTCACCGGGAACTTTGCAAACCTGTGAAAGTCCCTGGTTTGCCCGGATAGGTAAATCTTATCCGGGCGATTGTACGTAACGGGCAACCTCGCGGCCAGCAACTGGCCTGCAATCATCCCAAATGACGGCGTGGAGGCGACATGACGGATCTGATCAAACAAATCACCGGCGACCTGCAAAGGCAAATCGAGGCGTTCGAACCCGAGATCGGGATCAGCGATATCGGTACGGTGGCGGAAGCCGGTGACGGCATTGCGCGCGTGGAGGGGCTCGCCAATGTCAAATCGCAGGAACTGGTACAGTTCGAGAACGGGGTGGTCGGTATTGCGTTCAACCTCGAGAAGGACAGCGTCGGCGTCATCGTGATGGGCGACTACAGCGAGATCACAGAGGGGATGACGGCGCGCGCCATGGGACGCATTGCCTCGGTCCCGGTCGGGGACGGGATGGTGGGGCGCGTGGTCGACGCGCTGGGCCAGCCGATTGACGGCAAAGGTCCCATCGCCACGACCGGGTTCCGTCCCATCGAGCGCATTGCGCCGGGCGTGGTCTATCGCCAGGATGTGGATACGCCGGTGCAGACCGGCATCAAAGCCATCGACTCGATGATTCCCGTCGGGCGCGGCCAGCGCGAACTTATCATCGGCGACCGCCAGACCGGCAAGACCGCCCTCGCCATTGACACGATCATCAACCAGAAGGGCAAAGACCTGGTCTGCATCTACGTTGCCATCGGCCAGAAGAAGGCGGCCATTGCCCGCACGGTTGGCATTCTGGAACGCCACGGCGCGATGGAACACACGATCATCGTGGTCGCCTCGGCGGACGACGCCGCGGCCCTGCAATACATTGCGCCTTACGCCGGTTGCGCCATCGGCGAGGAGTTCATGGAGACCGGGCGCGATGCGCTGGTCATTTATGACGACCTATCCAAGCACGCGTGGGCCTACCGGCAAGTTTCGTTGTTGCTCCGCCGCCCGCCGGGACGCGAGGCCTATCCCGGCGACGTGTTCTATCTCCACTCTCGCCTGCTCGAACGCGCCGCGCGCCTTGCGACGCAGTACGTGATCGTCAAAAAGGATTTCAAGGGCGATAGCGCCGACGCGGCAGACGGCGTGGACAAGAACGTGTACAAGGGTCCGCTTTCCCGGCACGAAGCGGAGGAAGCGCGCAAGGCAATGAGCGACGCGGACAATTTCAAAGTGGTCAAGGTTACGGGTACGGGCGGTTCGCTGACGGCCCTGCCGATCATCGAGACCCTGCTCGGCGACGTGTCCGCGTACATCCCGACGAACGTGATCTCGATCACCGACGGCCAGATCTTCCTCGAAGGTAACCTGTTCAATGCAGGCATCCGCCCGGCGGTGAACGTGGGCATCTCGGTCTCGCGCGTGGGCGGCGACGCCCAGACCAAGGCCATGAAGCAGGTGGCGGCGCGTCTGCGCCTGGACATGGCCGCGTATCGCGAACTGGCGGCCTTCGCCCAGTTCGGTTCGGACCTGGACAAGGCCACCCAAAATCAATTAGGCCGCGGTCAGCGCATGCAGGAGATTCTCAAACAGCCGCAGTACCAGCCGATGTCGCTGGAGGATCAGGTGATGGTCATCTTCGCCGGGACCAACGGGTTCGCGGACGGGGTACCGGTCGAGAAGATGCGCCAGTGGGAACTGGACCTCATTCGCTACATGGAGACCAGTCACCCGGAAATCGGCAAGAGCATCGTCGAGAAGAAACAGATCACGGACGATACCCGCGCCGCGCTGACCGGCGCGTTGGACGCCTTCAAGATAACCTGGCAGGCCTGATTATGGCTTCTGCGCGAGAAATGCGGCTCCGCATTCGGAGCATCAAAAATATCTCCCAGGTGACGCGCGCCCTGGAGGCCGTCAGCGCGAGCAAGGTGCGCAAGGCGATACAGGCTGTGACGGCGACGCGCGCTTATGCCGGGAAGGCCTGGCAGGTGCTCAAGCACGTGGCCGAACAGCCGGGACACCAATCCCTGCATCCGTTGTTGGTGAGCCGCGCCGAGGTCCGCAATACGCTGGCTGTGGTGGTCACCGGCGACCGCGGCCTGGCCGGCGCGTATAACACGAACATCATCCGCTTCACGGCGCGTCATTTCGACGAGTACAAGAATCCCGTGCAGTTCATCGCGGTCGGCAAGAAGGGGCGCGACCTGCTCCTGCGCCGCCGCACCCGGGTGATGGCCGAATTCAGCAACCTGCCCGCCGCGCCCTCCTTTGCGGACGTATCGGCCATCGGGCGCCTGGCGGTGGACGAGTTCCTCAAAGGCGCGGTGGACGAGGTGTACCTCGTCTACACGGATTTCATCAACATGGTCAAGCAGGAAACGGTGGTGAAGAAACTCCTGCCGCTGGAGATCAGCGGCGGAGAGCGCGTGGAGGAATACGAGCACAAGTCCGGCCCGGCCGCGGCTTACATCTACGAGCCCGACATGCGCGCCCTGCTGGACGAGGTCATCCCGCGTTTTACGGCCCTGCAGGTCTACCAGGCCATTTTGGAGTCGCTGGCCAGCGAGCACGCGGCCCGCATGGTGGCCATGCGCAACGCGACCGATAACGCCCGTGACCTAGCCGGGCAGCTGCAACTGGCGTACAACAAGGTCCGCCAGCAGAGCATCACGAACGATATTCTCGATATTGTGGGCGGCGCGGAAGCGCTCGCATCTTAGGACATTCGGAGGCAATCATGGCTGAAGCAACTGGACGCGTGGTCCAGATCCTGGGCGGTGTGGTGGACGTTGAGTTTCCCGCGGGACAGACCCCGGAGATCTTCGAGGCGGTCGAGATCGAGCGCGACGGCAAAGCGCCGCTTATTTTGGAAGTCCAGAAACAACTGGGCGACAACTGGGTGCGCACCGTTTCGATGGACAGCACCGACGGACTCCAGCGCGGCGTCCCCGCCCGGGCGACCGGCGCGCCCATCCTCGTCCCGGTGGGACCCGGCACCCTGGGCCGTATCTTCAACGTGCTGGGACGCCCCGTGGACGAGAAGGGCGAGGTCAAAGCATCCGCCCACTATCCCATTCACCGTACCGCCCCGCCGTTCGCGGAACAGTCCACCCGCGTGGAAGTCTTCGAGACCGGCGTCAAGGTCATTGACCTGATCGCCCCCTTCACCAAAGGCGGCAAGACCGGCATCTTCGGCGGCGCGGGCACCGGCAAGACCGTCATCATCATGGAACTCATCCGTTCCGTGGCCACCGAGCACGAAGGCAACTCCGTGTTCGCGGGCGTGGGCGAGCGCACCCGCGAGGGCACGCAACTCTACCGTGAGATGATCGAGTCGGGCGTTATGAAGGACACGGTCATGGTCTACGGCCAGATGAACGAGCCTTCGGGCGTGCGCCTGCGCGTGGCCCTCTCGGCGCTTTCGATGGCCGAATACTTCCGCGACCAGGGCCGCGACGTGCTGCTCTTCGTGGACAACATCTTCCGCTTCTCCATGTCGGGTTCGGAGGTTTCCGCGTTGCTCGGACGTATGCCGTCCGCCGTGGGTTACCAGCCGACTCTCGCGACCGAGATGGGCGAACTTCAGGAACGCATCACCTCGACCCGCACCGGCTCCATCACCTCGATGCAGGCCGTGTACGTCCCTGCAGACGACTATTCCGATCCCGCGCCGGTGGCGACGTTCACTCACCTCGACGCGACCATCGCCCTCGAGCGCTCCATCGTGGAAAAGGGCATTTACCCGGCGGTGGACCCGCTCGCCTCGACCTCCCGAATCCTGGATCCCAACATCGTGGGCGACGACCACTACCGAACCGCCCGCGAAGTCCAGCGCGTCCTGCAACGCTACAAGGACCTGCAGGACATCATCGCCATCCTCGGCATTGACGAACTCTCCGAAGACGACAAACTCATCGTCTCGCGCGCCCGCAAGATCGAGCGCTTCTTCTCCCAGCCGTTCTTCGTGGCCGAACGCTTCACCGGCATCCCCGGCCGATACGTTCCGCTGAATGAGACCGTGCGCGGCTTCCGCGAAATCCTGGACGGCAAATGCGACGATTTGCCCGAGCAGGCTTTCATGATGGCGGGTACAATCGAGGATGTGCGCGAGAAGGCCGCAAAACTGGCGAAGAGCGGCTAGCGAGGCGTTCGATGCCCATCCGTTGTGAAATTGTTTCGCAGGACCGCATGGTCTTTGAAGGCGACGTGGACATCGTCGTCCTGCCGGGCGCGGCGGGCGAGATGGGCGTCCTGCCGCATCACGCCCCGCTGTTGACGACCCTGAAATACGGCTTCATCAAGGTCCGCCAGCAGGGCAGGGAACAGGTCTTCACAGTGGCGGGCGGCGTGGCAGAGGTCCAGCCGGATATCGTCACCGTGCTGGCCGACGCGGCCGAGAACGTCGAGGAGATCGACGTGAACCGCGCCGCGGCGGCGAAGAAGCGCGCCGAGGAGATGCTGGCCAAGGGTCCGCCGCCGGATACGGACGCGTATCTCGCCATCGAGGCGGCCCTGCGCCGCTCCACGCTTCGCCTGGACGCGGCCCGCCGCTTCCGCAAGACCGGCCGCCCTCCTCTTCTGGACGAGAAGTAGAATTCCGTGGCAATCTTTTCGAAAGACCTCGGTATCGATCTCGGTACGATCTACACCCGTCTCGCCGACGGCAGTCAGGTGCTGTTGGAGGAGCCGACCATCGTTGCCATCGAGGTTGCGGAGCAGAAGATGGTGGCGGTGGGGCAGGAGGCGCGCGACATGTACGGGCGCGTGCCCGAGACCATCGAGGTCGCCCGCCCCCTGAAGAACGGCGTCATCGCCGATTACGAAATCACCGAGACCCTGCTCACATACCTGTTGCGGCGCGTCAGCGGCTCGATGCGCGTCCTGCGCCCGCGGGTGATGATCACGGTCCCGTTCGGCGTGACCAGTGTGGAACGCCGCGCCGTGTACGAGGCGGTCATGGAGGCCGGGAGCCGCGAGGCCTTCCTGATCCAGCAATCCCTGGCGGCGGCGCTCGGCATCGACCTGCCGATTGGTTCGCCCTCCGGGAACATGGTCATCTGCCTGGGCGGCGGCGCGACCGAGGCGGCCGTGCTGGCCATGTACGGCATCGTCTCCGCGGATACTTTGCGCGCGGGCGGCCTCGATCTGGATGAAGCCATCATCGTCTATGTGCGGCGCAAGTACGGGGTCATTATCGGCCAGGCCACCGCGGAACAACTCAAGGTCAAGATCGGCGCGGCCGTGCCGCAGGATAGCGAGCAAAGCATGGAAGTGCAGGGACAGGACCAGGTCACCGGACTGCCCCGCCCGGTCACATTGACGACGGGCGAGATCGTCGAAGCCCTGCAGGAACCGCTGAAACACGTCATCGAGTCGGGCCGCCGCGTGCTCGAAAAGACTCCCCCCGAACTCGTCTCCGACATCATCGACCGTGGCGTGGCTCTATGCGGCGGCGGCGCGCTCCTGCGCGGCGTGGATAAACTGCTGACCAAGTCGCTGGGTATTCCAGCCTATCTGGTGGACAATCCACTGACCTGCGCGGTGGAAGGCGCGGCCAAGGCGCTGGGGATGTATAACATCCTGCGGCGCAGTCTGCCGACGGTATAAGGAAACGGCTTCCGAGGGCGGCTTATTATTTTCCAGACCCAAGATGAAACCGCAGACGTTTATGGCCGACAGTTTCTAGGATGACTCCA
>JBFMCC010000043.1:0-11063 GCA_040754535.1 Chloroflexota bacterium | reverse complement strand
CTGGTCGAATCACAAGACGCCGATTGATGATTTATATCTCTACAGAGACGGCGGGGTGGAATGTGGTGAAAGCATTGAAGCCGACGGGAGCATCGGAGGTCAGGCGGCTTCGGAGATTTGTTTCCCTGTTGCCTGCCGCAGGATCCACAGCGTGCTTCCCTGAATGAATAATGCCGCCGCAATGGCGGAGACGAATGACAACCCGACGCCCGCGCGCGGTAGCAGGAGTCCCAGTGTGAGGAAGAACCCCGCAAAAGCGAACAGGCCGTAGAGCAGGCCGCGTTGCACGTGCGCCGCGGCCGCGGGTCCCTGCTGGCGATGGGCGAAGACCGCCAGGATGGTCACATACAGCGGAACGGTCGTCAATAACCCGGTCAGGCGCGGACCGATGAACGGCGCGATGCCCGTCAGCAACAGGATGAAACTCGTCCCGATCAGGATGCGGGCGGGGATGTCCCAGCGACCGGGCTTGGCGTCGTTTTCCTCCACGTCATCTTTCGGCAGGAGTCGCAGGCCGAGCGCGATGATCGCGCACACGGCGAAGAAAATCTGGATGAGAGGAAAAACAACATCTTGCAGCAGGGCGGTGCTGATGCCAAACACAAGCAGACTGCCCGTGAGGGCAATCGGCCAGCGGAAACGCGTTGCCAGCCGGGCATAAGTCAGCGCGTAAGCCACCAGCGACAGCCCGCCGCTCAGGGTTCCCAGCGCGGCGTTCGCGGCAAAGTCCGCGCCGTGACCGAGAGCGAGGATGAAAACGACCGGGCCCGACGTGATGGGCAATCCCACCAGCCAGCCGCTGACGGCGGGACCCCACCTGCGCCCTGCGAGACTGGCCGCGCCGATGACAAGAGGCGCAAGAATGAGTTTGAGGGCAAGGATGTTCATTCGATCGCTGTGACGATTGCCCCTTTCGCGCCCGCTTCTTTCAGCGACCTTGAAACTGCTTCCGCCAAATCAGGCTCGACCAGCGCGATCATGTTCCCGCCGCGCCCGCCGCCCGACAGTTTCGCGCCCAGCGCGCCCGCCGTCCGCGCGGCCTCGACCAGGCGGTCCAACTCCGGCGAAGAGACGGTCATCTCTTGCAGGAGCGCGTGATTTCGATTCATCAGTTCGCCCAGTTCTTTCGTCTTTCCTCTTTCGATGTGTGCACGCGCTTCCTCTGCCAGTTTACCAACCTCATCGAACACCTTTTCCCATCTTGCCTTGTCCGTCTCCCATAACTTGCGGACATCGCCCACGGACTCTTTCGTCGGCGCGAGGATGCCCGTATCGCCGATGACGATGGTGAACGGCCTTGCCGCACGGAATATCTCTATCGGCTGGCCTTTGACGAAGTACACAGGTTTGGCATACGTGACAACTGTGTTATCAATTCCCGACGGCGTGCCGTGATGCAGTTTCTCGATCTCGAAAGCGAAGGCATTGACTTCCTCGTCCGTCATCGGATGATTCAGGTGGTGTGATAACGCGCGCAGGAGGGCCACGGTCACTGCCGCGCCGGAGCCGAGCCCCGATGCGACGGGGATGGTGGAAGTAATGGTTATGGTGAGGTGGGGGAACTTTCCCTCTTCCAGGAGGATAGGGGTTAGGGGTGAGGGGGAAACGCGCGAGAGGAACAAAAACTTATGAATAACGGAAGCAATCGGATGGTCGGAGGGAAGCGAGTTCAGTTCGGCGTGCAGGTCCACGCGCGGGGCGTGGATCCAAATCCCTGCGCGTGTGGAGTCCGAGACTTCGACATCCGCATGAACCTGCGTGACCGGCGCGGCCAGCGCGGGTCGTCCGTACACGACGGCGTGTTCGCCGAACAGGATGATCTTGCCGGGGGCGGAGGCGGAGGTCACGTGATGTAGAAGATGATCAGCACGGTCAGCCCCCAGAGCGCGATGGCCATTTGCAGGGGACGGTCGGCAAGCACCAGGTCTTCGGGCGCGCCGCCGGTGTTCTGCACTTGCAGGAGATATTGATAACGCATGACGGCGTAAATGATGAACGGAATCGTGAGCATCATCATGTGGTTCTCGGGCAGGTTGACCGCGGAGAAGGTATAAAGGCCGTAGGTGATGATGGTCATGCCCGAGGCCAGGGTGATCATCTGGTCGAGGAAGTTCAGGGTGTAGCCCTCCAGCACGCGGCGCTGGTTACCCGCCTCCGCGGCCAGTTCGGAGAGTTCGGCGCGGCGTTTGCCCGTCCCGATCAGCAGGGACAGGAACACAGTGAAAATGTAAATCCAGGGCGAGAAGCGCACCACGTCGATCAGCGCCACACCGGCGGCCACGCGGATTACGTAGAAGGAGGCCAGCACGATGATGTCCAGCAGGACGATGTGCTTGAGCCATTTCGAATAGACCAGGTTGAGGGCGAAATAGACCAGCGAAATGAGAGCGAAGGCGGGCGAGAGCCAGTAAGCGACCGGCAGGAAGACGAGCACGATGACGACCGCGGAGGCGAGGGCGGCCGGGACAGGCAGCGTCCCCGCCGCGATGGGGCGGCTGCGTTTCGTCGGGTGCTGGCGGTCGGCTTCCACATCGGCGATGTCGTTGATGATGTAGACGGCGCTGGCCAGCAGGCTGAACGCCATTGCACCCGCCACCGTGTGAAAGATGGCGTCGGTGTTGGTCAGTTTGCGGTCGAACACCAGCGCGGCAAACAGGAACACGTTCTTCGCCCATTGTTTCGGGCGCATGGTTTTGAGCAGGGCTTTCAACATGGGGCAATTTTACCCCATGGGTTGAAGGTTGCAGGTTGGAAGGTTGAAGGTAGAATTGAAACATGCCCAAAATTCGCCTGGATGTTTTGCTCGTCGAACGCCGACTGGCGGAATCGCGCGCCAAGGCGCAGGCGCTGGTCATGGCGGGACAGGTGCGGATTGACGGTCAGACCGCGCTCAAGCCTGGGGCCAGCGTCGCGGCCGATTCCACGCTGACGGTGGACTCCGGCCCGCGCTTCGTCTCGCGCGGCGGCGAAAAACTGGACGCGGCGCTCGCCGCATTCAATTTCGCGGTGGAGGGCCTCGTCTGCGCGGACGTGGGCGCGTCGACAGGCGGCTTCACGGATTGTCTGCTCCAGCGCGGCGCGTCGAAGGTCTATGCCATTGACGTGGGCAAGGGGATTTTACACTGGCGGTTACGCAACGATCCGCGCGTGGTCGTGATGGAGGAGACCAACGCGCGGTTCGTCGAGTCCCTGCCCGAGCCGATTGACTTGGTGACGGTGGATGCGTCGTTTATTTCGTTGAAAATGCTTTTGCCTGTCATTAAATCCTGGTTCTTTCCTCTTCCTTCTTTCGTTGAGGAAGAAAGAGGAAAGAAGAAAGAAGGCGAAGCGATTGCTTTAATTAAGCCCCAATTCGAGGCAGGAAGAAAAGATGTCGCGCGCGGGGACGGGGTAATTCGCAACGCCGAGATTCACAGGAAAGTCCTGCTGGATGTGCTGACGTTTGCACAAAGCCAGGGACTCGGCCTGCGCGGACTGGTCCGCTCGCCGATCACGGGGCCGAAGGGCAACGTTGAGTTTTTGGCGCGCTTCAGCCTCGGGTCCGCGGGCGAGGCGGCCGAGTCGTTGATTGAGAAGGTGATGTCATGAACTGTCCCAAATGCGGCACGGAACTGGTCGAGAAATACTACAAGGGCATGCTGCCCGTGGACGCCTGTCCGAACTGCCGCGGCATGTGGCTGGACCTGGACGAGTTGGATCGTCTCGAAGACGCGGCCTACGACGATGACGCCCGCAAGGGCTCGCTCATCCATCGCGAGGCCGAGACGCAGTTCCCCTGTCCGCATTGCGGGGAGCGCCTGCACGAGTTCCAGTACCGCCTGTACGACCTGCGCCTGGACTATTGCGCCGTCAACGGTCACGGCTTTTGGCTGGATGCAGGCGAGGAGGCGCGTGTGGTGGAGATCATGCAGAGGCGCGCCGCCGAGGTGCAGCGCAAGGTCAATGCCGAGCGTGAGTGGCGCGGCCTCTTGAAGAAGATGCATAATCATTTCAAGGGATTGAAATAGGCGGTCGCGGTTTCCGCCCTTTGTACTCTTCGCGCCTTCGCGCTGAAAAATAAGTTATACTTCCCGCGCCTATGACCGACCACATCCGCAACTTCTGCATCATCGCCCACGTGGACCATGGCAAATCCACGCTTGCCGACCGCCTGCTGCAGCTCACCGGCGCCATCTCCGAGCGCGAGATGACCGAGCAGGTGCTCGACACGATGGACCTCGAACGCGAGAAGGGCGTCACCATCAAGGCCTCCGCCGTGAGAATGTATTACACCGCGAAGGATGATTTCAAGTACGAGATCAACCTCATTGATACGCCCGGTCACGTAGACTTCGGTTACGAAGTAAGCCGCGCGCTCAAGGCGTGCGAGGGCGCCGTGCTGGTCGTGGACGCCACGCAGGGTATCGAAGCGCAGACGCTGGCGAATCTGTATCAGGCGCTGGATGCAGACCTGACGATCATCCCCGTCATCAACAAAATTGACCTACCCTCGGCGCGTCCCGACGAAGTGGCTGAGGACGTGGGGAGCCTGCTGGGGGTCCCGCCCGAATCGGTGCTGCGCGTCTCGGCCAAAGAGGGAGTCAACGTCGAGCAGATCCTCGAGGCCATCGTCACGCGCGTCCCGCCTCCCAAAGACGCGGACGACGCGCCCCTGCGTGCCCTCATCTTCGATTCGCATTACGACTCATACAAAGGCGTCATTGCCTACGTGCGCGTCTTCGAGGGTTCGTTCAAGGCCACCGACGTGTTGCATCTGTTCGCCACCCGCGCCGACATGAGGCCTGTTGAGATCGGCATCTTCGCGCCGGGCATGAAGCCTGTGGACAGGCTGGGATCGGGCGAAGTGGGTTACATCGCCACGGGATTCAAGACCGTGCACGAATGCCGCGTGGGCGATACGATCACGCGCACGGCGGCTCCCGCCGCGGAGCCTCTGCCCGGCTACCGCACACCCAAGCCGATGGTCTTCGCCGGCATCTATCCCGTCGAAGCGGACGACTACCCCGAACTGCGCGAGTCGCTCGATAAACTGCAACTCAACGACGCCTCGTTGACCTTCGAGCCTGAGACCTCGCAGGCGCTGGGATTCGGATTCCGCGCGGGGTTTCTCGGTCTGTTTCACATGGAGATCATCCAGGAGCGCATCGAACGCGAATACGACCTCGACGTGCTCTTCACCGCCCCGTCGGTGGAATACGAAGTGGTGATGCTGGACGGTTCGACCGTGATGGTGGACTCGCCCGCCGAACTGCCCGACGAGGGCGGGATTGCCGAAATCCGCGAACCGTGGATGAACATCGAGATTATCACGCCCACGGATTACTACGGTCCCATCATGGACCTGGTCACCAAGCGCCGCGGCATTTTCAAGCAACAGGAATATCCCGCACCGCACCGCGTGCAACTCGATTACGAGATTCCGCTTTCCGAGATCATCGTGGACTTCTTCGATGATTTGAAATCGCGCACCAAAGGCTACGCTTCGCTCGATTACCAGTTCCTCGAATATCGTCCCGATAGACTGCAGAAACTCGAGGTACTCGTGAACGGCGAGCCCGTGGACGCGCTGGCAGCCATTGTCCACGAAAAGGACGCGTACCACAAGGGGCAACGGCTCATCACCAAACTGAAAGGGCTGATTCCGCGCCAGTTGTTCGATGTCGCCATCCAGGCCTCCGCAGGCGGACGCGTTATCTCGCGCGCCAATGTCAAGGCGACGCGGAAGGACGTTTTGGCGAAATGCTACGGCGGCGACATCACGCGCAAGAAGAAATTGCTGGAGAAGCAAAAGAAGGGAAAGAAACGATTGAAGATGATCGGCAACGTGGAAATCCCGCAGGACGCCTTTATGGCGGTGTTGAAATTGGATGAGGAATGATTTGTAGGGGCACAGCAGGACAGAGGGAGGTTTTGATTTCTCGACCGTCTCGCTGTGCCCCTACCGTGACATATGAAAAAAATCCCCCGTTGGCTCCCCGGCGCGCTCATCAGCCTCCTGCTGATCGCCGCCATCCTGTATTTCGTTGACCTGCGCGCCATGCTCGACGCCATCCGCGGCGCGGACTATCGTCTGCTGGCCGTCGCGGTGGCGTTGTCGTTCGTGTGGATGATGACGCGCGCTAAGGTCTGGCAGACACTTTTACGCGACCGTCCCTCCTATCGCGACGTGCTGTTCACGACCGGCGAGGGCTATCTGCTCAACAATTTCCTGCCGTTCCGCCTCGGCGAACTGGGGCGCGCCTTTTTGATCTCACGCAAATCGAATCTGCAATTCGGCGAAGTCCTGCCCACCATCGTCATCGAGCGCGCCGTAGATTTGGGTATCTCGGCTGCGGTCTTTCTCGCCGCGCTGCCCTACGTGGTCGGGACGGAGGGCTCGGAGCGCATCGGTTACATCGTCGGCGGGGTCGTGATCGTCGGCCTCGCCCTGCTGTATGTGTTGGCGCGCAACAACCAGTGGGCGCTCGATCTCTTCCACAAGTTCAGCGCGCGCTGGCCCGCCCTCCAGCGTTTTGGCGGGAGTTTCCTCGAATCGTTCTTCTCCGGTCTCGGCGTGCTCACCGACGGCTGGCTCTTCGCCCGCTTCCTCTTTTGGATGGCGGTCAACTGGGGCATCGCGCTAGTCGCGTATTACCTGATGATGCTGGCTTACTTCCCGGATGCAAAGCCTGTGTGGGGACTCTTCGGACTGGGCGCGGCCGCGTTCGGCGGCGCGATCCCGTCCCTGCCCGGGGCGGTCGGGACCTTCGAGGGCGCCATCGCCGCGGCATTGACCCTGCTGACGGGGAATCAGTCCGCGTCGCTGGCGGTCGCGTTGACGGCGCGCTTTTACAATTACCTGAACAGCGGCGTCATCGGCGGAATCGGTCTCGCCCGCGAAGGCGAGACGCTCGGCCACGTTTACCGCGAGTTGATGGCGTTACGGAAGAAGGAATCGTAGGGGCAGAGACGCGGGTCCGTCCTGGGCGGACACGCAGGTCCGCCCCAACAAGGTTGCGGAGAATTTTGATGTCAAAAAACTATCTCATCACCGGCGGAGCAGGGTTCATCGGCTCCAATTACGTTCATCGGCTGTTGTCGCGCGGCGAGCAGGTGACCATTTACGATAACCTGTCGCGCGCGGGCGCGCCGCGCAACCTCGATTGGCTGAAGCAGACCTTCGGAGACGGGGCGTTTAACGTGATCGCCGCGGACGTGCGCGACGCGGCCCGATTAACGGAGACCGCCCGCGGGTCGGATGTGATCGTGCATCTGGCGGGTCAGGTTGCAGTGACCACGTCGGTCACAAATCCGCGTGAGGATTTCGAGGCCAATGCGCTGGGCACGTTCAACGCGCTGGAGGCGGCGCGGCTTTCGGGGCGGAATCCGATTTTCATTTACGCGTCCACGAACAAGGTGTATGGCGGCATGGAGGAGGTGGAAGTAACCGAGGACGCCACGCGCTGGTTTTACAAGGATTTGCCGAACGGCTGTCCCGAAACCCAGCCGCTGGATTTCCATTCGCCGTACGGTTGCAGCAAGGGCGCGGGCGATCAATACGCCCGCGACTATCATCGCATCTACGGCCTGCCGACGGTGGTCTTTCGCCAGAGTTGCATCTACGGCACGCGCCAGTTCGGCATCGAGGATCAGGGCTGGGTGGCGTGGTTCATCATTGCCGCCGTGATGGGACAGCCGATCACGATCTACGGCGACGGCAAGCAGATCCGCGACCTGTTGTATGTGGATGATTTGCTGAACGCCTACGATCTCGCCGTCGAGAAAATTGACGCGGCCGCGGGGCAGGTCTACAACCTGGGCGGCGGGCCCGCCAACACGCTCTCCATCTGGACCGAGTTCGGGCCCCTGCTTGAAAAACTGACCGGGCGCAAGATCCCCATCGGCCGCGGCGACTGGCGTCCCGGCGATCAGCGCGTCTTCGTGGCCGACATCCGCAAGGCGGCGCGCGAACTCGGCTGGACGCCGAAGGTCAGCGTGGAGGAGGGGGTGGAGAGGTTGTTTGAGTGGGTGAGAGGGAATGTCAACTTATTCACTGACAATCAGGGATAGGTATGTTCAATTTTGACAATAAAACGTATAGAAAAATATTTGGCGAAGCTTGGCGAACGATCCCAATTTTACAAATAGTTGCCAAGTCACTTCTAAAGTATCAATATTCATTTCTGACTCCTAACGAGTTGGGAAAATTGTTTCAGACACGTAATCCTGCAAGTAGGAGGGCATATTGGATCGAATTGCTAAAGCAAATACACCTAACTTCATCAACCAGTGTCTTTCGTACTTTGAAATGGTTAGACAGCATGACTGGTAGTTATGAAAACCAAAACTACTTGGGCTTTGGTGCATCGTTTCGCGGTTTTCTCGAAGCTTCAGCTGATTCGGTTTACACTCTCAACGGTATTGCAAAAACTTTAGCTAAAAACAGACAAAAGATATTCCCTCTGCTGAACTTAGACCCCTCTGCGAGATTTGTAATTATAAAAGACCTAGAGGATTTGCTTAATCATTATGCTTTTGCGAGGGGGTCTGCCACAGTGAAGCAAGAAGAAATAGATTTTGGGGTTGAATTTCCCAATGCTCACAGGGCAAAAACAACACGTACTTATCTTGATAGCATAGGTTCACCGCGAGTACATGATTGTTACACAACACTGTGTGAAATCACTCATCCAGCGATGCGGTCTGTCTGGTCTTTTGTTTCAGTAAAAGATTCTCTTGGTACCTTGTTTGAGTTATCAAATCAACTTGATAAGAAGCTGATTTCTAAACTTTGCCAAGATTATCAGGATGTCTTAGAACGTCTTCTTCAAATATCGGCTAACATCCCTATCATGACTTTTCGCGTCTTGAATAGTTACTCGGTGAGGGAGATTTCAACACCCATCGCAAATAAAATCAACCTCAAAAATGTCCTTGCTTGGAATGACATAGATAAATATCTGAATCAGTAATTTCTCCGTTCCCAGTTATAATCTCCCCGCCCCATGAAAATCCTGACCGTCCTCACCTACTACCGCCCGCACACCTCGGGTCTCACCATCTACGCCGAGCGGCTGGCGCGGGCCTTCGCCCAACGCGGCCACGAAGTGACCGTGATGACCACGCAATACGACCCGTCCCTGCCGCGCGAGGAGCACATGGACGGCGTACGGGTCGTCCGTGTGCCGGTGTTGCTGCGCATCAGCAAGGGAGTCATCGCCCCCACCTTCGGCTGGGTGGCTACCAGACTCGTCGCCCGGCACGACGTCGTCCAACTGCATCTCCCTCAGTTCGACGCGCCCGGCGTGGCCTTCCGCGCCCGCCTGTTCGGCAAGCCCGCCGTGCTCACCTATCACTGTGACCTGCTCCTGCCGCCCGGGCTGTTCAACCGCTTCGTCAACCTCGTCGTGCATTTTCAGAACAACCTGGCGGGGATTTTGGCGAATCACATCGTGACCTACACCCAGGACTACGCCGACCACTCGGACTATCTCTCGCGCTACGCCTCCAAACTGACCCCCATCCTGCCCCCGGTCGAACTGCCGACTCCCGCGCCCGAGGCGGTGTCCGCCTTCGCGCTGGAGCATCACACGAAAGAGAAACGTCCCGTCATCGGCATGGTCACTCGCTTCGCTTCCGAGAAGGGCGTCGAGATTTTGCTGGATGCACTGCCCGCGATCCTGGAGAAGTATCCGAACGCGCAGGTTATCTACGCGGGGCAGCACGAGAACGTGATGGGCGAGCAGGCGTACTACGAGCGCCTGATCCCGCGCATCCGCGAGTACGAGAAGAAAGGCCAATGGACCTTCCTGGGCAACCTTTCTCCTCTGCAACTGGCGGCGGTGTATCCCAACCTCGACGTGCTGACCGTTCCGTCACTGAACTCAACCGAAGCCTTCGGTCTCGTGCAGATCGAGGCGATGATGAACGGCGCGCCGTGCGTGCCGTCCGCTTTACCGGGCGTGCGTCAGCCGGTGACGATGCACGGCATGGGACGCGTTGCCAAAATCGGCGACGCGGCCAGTTTGGCGGAATCCATCCTCGAGGTCCTGGCCAACCCGCAGAAGTTCCGCGGCGACGTCGAGGGCATCAGGAAGTCCTATGACCCCGATTCCATCGCGGCGGAATATGAGAAATTGTTCAAGAGGCTGATGGGGTGATGGACAATCGTAAAGCGAAAATCGAAAATCCAAAATCGAAAGATTTCCTCTATCTTCACATCCGCGGCCTGCCCTACTTCCGCGGTTTTCTGCGCGCCATCGAGTCCCGCTACTACCAGGACTTCGACCTGCCCGCGCCGATCCTGGATGTGGGCTGCGGCGATGGCAACTTCGCCGCGCTGACCTTCGACCGCAAGATTGACGTGGGACTCGACCCCTGGCATGGACCGATTCACGAGGCGAAACAATATAACAAGTATCGCCTGCTGGTCGAGGCGGATGGCGGCATGTCGCCGTTTCCCGACGATAATTTTGCCAGCGCGTTCTCTAACTCGGTGCTGGAACACATCCCGCATGTGCGCCAGGTGTTGAAAGAGACCGCTCGCGTGCTCAAGCCCGGCGCGCCGTTTTACTTCTGTGTCCCGAATACCCGCTATTTGTCCGAACTGTCGTTGTCGCGCGTGTTCGGAAAGGGCTATACCGAATGGTTCCGTAAAATGTCGCGGGTGGAGCACGCCGTCGAGCCGGGGACGTGGCAGGGCTGGCTCGACGAGGCGGGCTTCGCGCTGGAACGCTGGTGGCATTATTTTTCGCCCGCGGCGATGCGCGTGTTAGAATGGGGTCACTATCTCGGCGCGCCGACCCTCCTGCCGCGTGCATTGTTCCGCCGCTGGATCATCGCCCCGGCGCGCTGGAATCTCTATTTCACGGAACGCGCCCTGCGGAAATATGTGGAACACCCCGAACATCCGCAGGGGACATTTACTTTTTATATTGCCAGAAAAAGATGGTAACGATTTTTTGCTCTGAGCGCCGTCCTCGGCGCTCGTTGCCGCCGGGGACGGCGGCTGGAGCATGCGCATGGCCTTCGACGAAAAATACTTCTCCACGCACACGTACGCGGACGTCTCCTTCGCGAAATTC
>JBFMCC010000042.1:0-171622 GCA_040754535.1 Chloroflexota bacterium | reverse complement strand
AGTCTCTTTTGGACGCTCGCTCTCATCAACTACATCTTCAAAGTCTTCATCGAGATCGCCTTCACTCCCCTCACTTACGCCGTCGTCAACGCGCTCAAGAAAGCCGAAGCCGAAGACTACTACGACCGCGGCACGGACTTCAACCCCTTTCAAATTGCATGACACTTTCCCCTGAAATTCTGGATTCCATCCGCCGCGCCCTCGCCGAAGACATCGGCACGGGCGACGCGACCACGAATGCCATCGTCCCGCCCGACGCGACGATGAAAGGCCGGATCATCGCCAAGCAGGATGGGATCATCGCAGGACTCGACGTCGCACGCGCGGCCTATCAACTTTTGGACTCCAACGTTGACTTTCGCGCGCAGACCGAAGACGGTTCACGCGTGACGAAGGGCCTGGTTCTCGCCCTCGCCTCTGGTCGGACCTCGAGCCTGCTCACCGCCGAACGGACGGCGCTCAACTTCCTCGGGCGGATGTCTGGCATCGCCACGCTGACTTGCCAGTTCGTGGACGCGGTCGCTGGCACGCGCGCTATCATCCTCGACACGCGCAAGACCGCGCCAGGTCTGCGCCTCGTGGACAAGTTGGCCGTCAAACTCGGCGGCGGCGGGAATCATCGCATTGGCCTGTACGACATGATCCTGATCAAGGACAATCACATAGACTTCGCGGGCGGAATCGAAGAAGCCGTCAGACGCGCGAGAGCCTCGAACAGCGGCCTCCCGATCGAAGTCGAGGCTCGAACGTTGGACGACGTTAAAGTTGCGTTAGATTTGGGCGTCGAAAGAATCCTGTTGGATAACATGTCGGTTAAGATGATGGCCGAAGCAGTCACACTCACGGATGGCCGCGCCAAACTCGAAGCCTCTGGCAACGTCACACTGGAGACTGTCCGCGCCATCGCGGAAACGGGCGTGGACTTCATCTCCGTCGGCGCGCTGACCCACTCGGCTAAAGCCTTCGATGTGAGTTTTGATTACGTGAAATAAATTCGGACACGGATTTCACGGATGACACGGATAAACCTTTGTTAAACACGAAGGTCGCGAAGGCGACGAAGGAAATACGCACGAAGGCAAAATGCCTTTTCCCCTTTGTGTATCCTTTGTGCGACTTTGTGTTTAGAGAATTAAAAAATCCGTGAACTCCGTGTAACACCTGCACTGCACCACACCTGCCCTGGCGGGCGGTGCCAGGGAACGCAGCGCGGTGCAAGTGTCCGTGTCCAAAAAGGAATTTAAAAATGAACCAACAAACCCAAGCCATGTACGACAAAATGCGGGCGAAACTCGAAAAGGTTGTCCCCGATGTGGAACTGCGGATCAAGGCCGAGATCGCCGTGGAGATCAACGCGCTAAAGATCGAGCGCAACGCGGTCATCCTCGGTCACAACTACATGGAGCCAGCGTTGTTCTACTCCATCCCTGATTTCGTCGGCGACTCGCTCGACCTGAGCCGCAAAGCCGCGCAGACCGATAAGGACGTGATCGTCTTCTGCGGCGTCAAGTTCATGGCCGAGACCGCCAAGATCCTGAACCCGTCCAAGACCGTGCTCCTGCCGTCGGACAAGGCGGGCTGTTCGCTGGCCGCCGCCATCACCGCGGACGATGTGCGCGCGTTGAAGGCGCGCTTTCCTGGCGTGCCCGTCGTGACCTATGTCAACACCTACGCGGACGTGAAAGCCGAGAGCGACATCTGCTGTACGTCGGGCAATGCCATCGCGGTGGTGCAATCGCTCAACACGGACAAGGTAATCTTCCTGCCCGATGAGTATCTGGGCGGGAACGTGGCGCGCGAGTTGGGGTGGAATATCGTCTACCCCGACCTTGCCCTCACCCCTGCCCCTCTCCCTCAGGGAGAGGGAAAAACCATGATCGGCTGGCGCGGACGTTGCGAAGTCCACGAGAAATTCACCGTCAACGACATCCAGACCGTGCGCGCCCAATTCCCCGACGTGTCGGTGCTGTCCCACCCCGAGTGCAGTCCCGAAGTCACCGCCGCGTCCGATTTTTCGGGCAGTACCAACGCCATGATCAAATTCGTGAAGGAATCGAAAGCGCCGCAATATTTGGTGCTGACCGAGTGCGCCATGGGCGACAACATCGCCGCCGAGAACCCCGAGAAGGATATGTTACGTCTGTGCATGGTGCGCTGTCCGCACATGAACACGATCACGATGGAAGACACGCTCGCCGCTCTGAAGTTCAACCGCTACGTGATTGATGTACCAGAAGAGATTCGCGTCCGCGCGGCGCGGTCGGTGCAAAGGATGATTGAGATTGGGTGACCCATGCTCCAAACAGACGTACTCATCATCGGCACGGGGATCGCGGGGGCGACGGCGGCGCTGAAATTGGCGGAAGATCCCAACCGTCACATCACCATCATCACGCGCGAGCCTGACCCGCACGAGTCCAACACGGGGTACGCGCAGGGTGGGATCATCAGCCGAGGTCCCGACGACAGCGCCGACCTGCTGGTGAAGGACATCCTCGAGGCGGGCGCGGGCGCGTCGCTCCCGTCAGCGGCGCGCATTCTGGCGGAGGAGGGACCTCGTCTGCTGGAAAAAATTCTGATTGCCGAATCCCGCGTCCCGTTCGACAGAGGCGAGGGCGAGGATTTTGAATGGGGTCAGGAGGCCGCGCACTCGCGTCGTCGAATCCTCCACGTCGGCGATGGGACGGGTCGCGCCATCGCACGCGGACTCATCGAGCAGTTGAAGTCGAAGCCGAACATCCAGTGGTTCACCAACGCCACCGCCGTTGACCTCATCACGTACCCGCACCACTCGCGCAACCCGCTCGACACGTACAAGCCGATCACCTGTCACGGCGCGTACGTGTTCGACCGCAACAAGGGCGCGGTGCATCGGACGTTGGCGGGCGTGACGGTTCTCGCGACGGGCGGGATTGGCCGCATTTACCGAAACACGACCAACCCCGTGGGCGCGCGCGGCGACGGGCTGGCGATGGCCTCGCGGGCGGGCGCACGCATCGTCAACGCGGAATATGTCCAGTTCCACCCGACCGCGCTGGCCGTGCCTGGGGCGGAGGGATTTTTGATCAGCGAGGCGGTGCGCGGCGAGGGCGGGATTCTTCTGACACCTGACGGTCAGCCGTTCATGGAAAAGTACGCGCCCGAATGGAAAGACCTTGCGCCGCGCGACATTGTGGCGCGCGCCATCCATCAGGAAATGACCGAGCACGCGTACACGTACGTGTTGCTTGACATCGCTTCGCATAAGTCCGCCGAGTGGCTGCGCGAACGATTCCCAAACATTTACGCCACCTGTCTCAAGGCGGGCATTGACATCACGCGCGAGCCGATCCCCGTGGTGCCTGCCGCGCATTACTTTTGCGGAGGAGTTATGGTGGACGAGTGGGGGCGGACGGACATCGCGAATTTGTACGCGGTGGGCGAGGTCTCGTGTACGGGTCTGCACGGCGCAAACCGACTGGCGTCCACGTCGCTGTTGGAGGGGTTGGTGTGGGGGAACAGAGCGGGGGAGGATGTAAGTCGGATTGCCAATCCGACCTACGCCGCGCCCGACGACATCCCCGCGTGGGACGAAAGCGGCTTGACCGACGACCGCGACCCCGCGCTGATCCAGGGCGACATGCAGACCATCCAGAACATCATGTGGCACTACGTGGGACTCGTCCGCAGCGGTGACCGTCTCTCGCGCGCCATCCGTGAGTTGCGTCACCTGCAAAACGAGATCGAGACGTTCTATCGCACCACCAAACTGAGCGACGGACTCATCGGCCTGCGCAACGCGGTCGAAGCCGCGCTGATCGTGGCACAGTCCGCGCAGCATAATCGGCAGAGCCGCGGCTGCCATTATCGGGTCGATTCGGTGGAGGGAGGGGATCGATTGATATGAGCAAAATGCAATTCGGACGCGGAAAACGCGGATAAACGCGGAATTTTTTCTTTCTGTGTTTTCCGCGTAAATCTGCGCTCGTCCGCGTTCCGAATTGTGGGGCTCAGTTCGTGGAAGTCCGTTTCGACACTCCCTGCGGTCGCAACGTGTCGCGTTCGGACTGGCGCCCTTGGCCGTGGGCGCATATTTTAGCCAATTCTCGCGAATCAAAAGGCGCGCTACGGTCAGTCCGCAGTGCGCCTTTCGGTTTTCGCTTAGCAGTTCATCCCGTGCGGGAAACCAATTCCTGCTTTGCCCCAACAAAAGCAGCCTCCTCCAATTCGATCCGTTCCTGAATGACGCGCGTCAGCCATTCCTCCACATTTGGCCTGCGATGGAGTTTCGCCAAAAATGCGGCGCGTGCCGCTAATTCGGGCGGGATGGAAATGGACGCGCCTTTTTTCCTCCGCACGCGGATAGGCTTTCCCCAAGCCGAGTCATTGTGGGCTTGTTTTTCAACCAATTCGTCAATTTCGGATTCTGTCATTATGTTTATCGTTTTCAAAGTCATATTCGAAATCGGCGGGAGCGAATTGACTCCAGTCTGGCACGGTGTTTCTCCTGAACAGATTATAACCCAAGCCAGAATTAAACCAATGCTCTTTGAATAGGTCCGCGCCATGCAGTGGTTTTTGATAGCGATGTAACCTTATCTGCTGGCAACCCCCTCTAAAAACTCGGCGACATTCTCTCCCAGTGCGTCCGTGTTATAGCCGCCTTCCATGATGACGGCGGTTGGAAGTGCGAGCGCTGCGATGCGGCGGCCAATCCCGCCGATTCCCTCGCGCGTAATTTTGAATTTGCCGAGCGGATCGCCCTCGTAAATATCCATACCGGTGGAGACGACCAGATGCGTGGGGGAGAATTGTTGAATCAGGATGATCGCCTTATCCAGAGTCGAAAGATAACTCGCGTCGTCGGTTCCGGCGGGGAGGGGGAAGTTGTGATGGAAACCAAAGCCATCGCCTTCCCCTGTTTCTTTCGCGTAGCCAGCATAGTAGGGATATTCGAACGCCGGGTTGGCATGGATGGAAATGGTCAACACATCGCGGCGCGAGTAGAAGATGTCTTGTGTGCCGTTGCCCGCGTGATAATCCACATCGAGAATGGCGACTCTTCCAAACCGTGTCAGCCACTGCGCGGCGATGGCGGCGTTGTTCAGGAAACAATAGCCGCCCGCGATCTCGCGTCCCGTGTGGTGGCCGGGCGGACGGCATAACGCGAAAGATGAAGGATGAGAGATAAAGGATGAATTTTGTTGAATGAACTGGGCGGCGGAGAGGGCGCAATGGGCGGAGGCGAGCGCGGCGGCGTACGTCCCTTCCACGATGGGCACGCTCAGGTCGAGTAAAAAGAATCCTGCTTTGCCGAGGATGGTCTCTGGCATCTGGTCGCGTTTGGCGGCGAAGGTGGCGGGCATGAGCGCGGTCTTGTCGGCGGCCGCGGCGGATTCGGGTTCGGCGGCCAGCCACTCGGTCCAGGCGGAGGCGAGGAACGAAAGATAGTCCTCCGAGTGCACCGCGCGGACCGGGTCGAGTCCGAAATCCGCAGGCTCGGCAATCTCAGCCCAGTCCGTCCGGCGCAGGGCGTTCAGAATCCGATCCATGCGCTGCGGCGATTCGAGATACGGCACGCGCTGCCCGCCGTCGAACACTTCGAAAGCGGGATCGTGCCGGCGATGTTCGTCCGAGTAAAAAATTTTCATGCGGCTTCGTCTGTGCTATTATAAATCACGGAGGTGTACATGGACGCTTTGACTGCCATTCATACGCGGCATTCGGTGGGGAAGGTGAAGGCCGACCGTGTGCCGCGCGAAGTGATCGAAAAACTTTTGGACGCGGGAGCGCAGGCGCCGAATCATCACAAGGTGAGACCGTGGCGCTTCGTTGTCCTGACCGGGAACGGGCGCGCCCGATTGGGCGAGGTCATGGCTGAATCGTTATCCGCCAAAACCCCCGACCTGCCGCCCGAGGCGCTGGACAAGGAACGCGCCAAGCCCCTGCGCGCGCCTGTGGTCATCGCCGTCGGCGTGGACAAACCGGCGGAGTCGAAAGTCTCCGAGATCGAAAACATTTGCGCGGCGGCTGCGGCGGCGCAGAATATCCTGCTGGCCGCGCACGCGCTCGGTCTGGCCGCGCAGTGGCGGACGGGCCCCGCCGCGCTCGATCCGCGCGTGAAAGAGTTTCTGGGGTTTGCGCCCGACCAACACCTCATCGCGTTTTTGTACATCGGCTACGCGGAAGGCGAGACCCTGTTGCCCGAGCGGCCTGGTTTCGAGGATAGAACGATTTGGATGGAGTGAATAAAAAGAGCCGAGCATTCACTCGGCTCGAGGCGGCGGGAGCACTTTTACTTGTCGTGGTGGCGATAGATCATCTCGCCTGCAGGGATTCGCACCGGCAGGCGGTTCTGTGAAGGCGGGAGGGGGCAGGTGGCGTAATCGGTATAGGCGCAGGGAGGGTTGCGGGCTTTGTTGAAATCCAAAACAACCTCACGGTCCACAGGCGGATCGGTGTCGAGGAATCGTCCGCCGGGGTAGGAGCCGTTGCCGTTGGTGGGATCGTAGAAATTAAAGAACAAGCCGTCCTCGGTTTTTTCCGCTTCGAGGCGGCACTCCCTGCCGTCGAGATGAAAAATTACATACCCGGGGAATTCCACGTCGTACTCTTCGCCGATCACGTCGCGGATTCTCAGGACGCGCACCGGCTCGTAGGGCACGAAGCGGGCCGTGATGCGATAGGCCGGCTTGACCGGGTAATGCTTGAGACCGGTGAAGTTCCGGCGCGCGGGGTGGGCCTTATCCCAGACGCGGATCAGGGAGTTGGGTCCGCGCTGGATCACCAGCAGGGTCAGGCTGGCGATCTCGATGAAATCGGGAGATTCGTGGCGGTCGTTGTGCAGGACCTTCGTCTTGACCGGCTCGCCGTTGCAGGTGATGTTCGCGCCGTCGCTTACCTTCAATGTAACGACGCCGTCCTTGTATTCGAAGGAGCCCGCTTTCGGCGGAATCTCCTCACCTTCGATTTGGATGTCGCTGTAGGGGTCGGTCCCAAACGTGTTGCTCCCCTCTGCAAGCCAGTAGAGGCCCGCCAGCGCCAGCCAACTGCGTTCGTTGTCCCTCAATCGGGCTTCGCGCTCTGCGCGGTACTTCAGGACCGTTTCTTCGTATGTTTCGGTGAGTGTCATGCGGCAATTATACAACCGTTCAAGTCATTGCCGGAAAGTGAAAAGTGACTGTAAGCGCGGGATTCCCGGAGCATTTTCACCATTCGATTTGTTGACATTTCGGAGGTTCTCCCGTATAAACTGCCCATCACCTTTCAAGGAGACGGAAATGCTTGCTTTGCACCTCTTTTCTGAAGAAGGGCCGAATACTGAACTCGGCTGGTTGTTGTGGGTGGCGCTGGGCTTTTTCTTTCTGATGGTCGTCGTCGGCTGGCTGGTCAGCCGCGGGAAAGCCGCGCCGGAGACGGGTCACGCGCACGAAGCGAAAAAGTCCGCGGACGATCTGACCGTCATCGAGGGGATTGGACCGAAAGTTGCCAAAGTCCTGAACGAGGCGGGAATCGCCTCATTCTCGGACCTCGCGAATGCTCCCGCCTCCGAAGTGCAGAATGCCCTCGACGCGGCCGGTTTGCAGATGATGGACCCGTCCGGCTGGATCGAACAGGCCAAACTCGCCGCCAGGGGCGACATGGAGGGATTGAGGAAAATGCAGGCTGAACTAAAGGGCGGACGCTTGAAGTAAGGCGTTTTTGAAGTTGAAACCGACTCCCCTCGCGGGAGTCGGTTTTATTGCCGGGCGGCGGGAGGCGTTTCTGTCTCAAAATCGCAGATAACGAGCGACGCCCATCAGCACTGTGGCAACGATCAGGCAGTAGGCGTTGATCGTCGAGATGGTCCTTTGCTTGTTTCGCAGGGCGGCCATCTGCGCTTGTTGTTCTGGGGTGGGAGGTCCCTTGAATTGTGCGGCCAGTTTTCCCATGGCCGCGGCCGTGCGGGGAATCATCAGACCGGCGGCCAGTCCGATGATTGCGAAGACCGCGCCGATCCCAAACCCGATGCCCGGCCCGGCGCTCGTCCACGCGGAGGTGAACCCGTCCGAGTCGATCCAATATAGTATCGCGCCTGCAATCACGGTCGAGTAGCCTGCTGTCAGCATGGTGGCGCTGAATTTGCTTTGGGTCATCAGGTGCCCCATGACCTTTTGGCCCGCCTCTGCAGTGGCGCTGACAGCCGGGCTGATGAAATAGGTCATTGCCAGCGCCGCGCCCACCCAGAAAACGCCCCCGAGGACATGGACAAGCCGTAAAATTATTGTCAGGTATTCCATGGCTTCACCTCTACGATGATTTGATTGCACATCGCGTGAATCAACCCGGATGGGAAAGAAACGATGCGAACAAAAGAAGCCCCCAGTCGCGCGACCGGGGGCGTGTCAACGACTGGGGGTGAGGTTGGTGTTAGAGACCCTTTACCAGCAGGCCGAGGGCGAGCAGGGCAAAGCCTGCGAAGGCGAGCCAGAAGGCGTAAGCCGCAAGCGCGCCCACCAGACCGGCGCCGCCGAGCAGGCCGAGCAGGCCGAGAACTACTGCGATCCAGAAGGTAATTGCTTTTGGAGGTGTAAGTTTCATGTCATTCTCCTTTTGATTGACAACGAATAATACACGGGATCCACACCAGCGTTGACCACTATAATTATAGTGAACATTTGTCTAAATGCAACCTTTTTACCTGAATTTTAAGGCGCGAAGCGTTGCGTTTGGCCTTGCAGGGACAAATTCTGATAGAATTTGTATGATTTTCGGATATAATCTCGTCCCTGTAAGGGTAGCAAGCCACATCGCCGGGACTCCCCCGGTGTTATTTTGCCTGTACCCCGTCATTATTCTGATTTGGAGCAACGATGAAGAAGGAACAACTACTCGATTTGTATTACCAGATGGTGCTCATCCGCCGCGTGGAAGAATGCGGCGCGGAGTTGTATCAGGCTGGCAAGATCGGCGGTTTCATGCACCTGTACATCGGGCAGGAAGCGGTCTCGACCGGTTTGATCGCGGCGCGCGAACCGCGTGACCGCGTGATCACGGCCTACCGCGATCACGGCGTGGCGCTCAACTGCGGACTTTCGGCGGACTCTGTCATGGCGGAGTTGCTCGGCAAGGCGACGGGTATGTCGAAAGGCAAGGGCGGCTCAATGCACATGGCAAGCGTTGAAAAGAACATGTGGGGCGGACATGCCATCGTCGGCGGTCATCTCCCCGTCGCGGCGGGACTCGCGCTCGGCGATCAGTACGCAAAGAACGACAACATCACGATCTGTATGTTCGGCGATGGCGCGACCAATATCGGTTACTTCCACGAAGCGCTTAATCTCGCCAAGACGTGGGGGTTGCGCGTGCTGTGGGTCTGTGAGAACAATCAGTACGGGATGGGCACATCCGTCGAACGCGCCTCGGCTGTGGACGAAATCCGCCAGAAGGCGGAAGGCTACGGCATGAAAAACGCCGAAGTCAACGGCATGGATGTGCTTGCGGTTTACGAAGCCGCGAAAGAGGCGCTGGACTATATCCGCAAGGAAAGCCAGCCATATTTCCTTGAAGTGGATACCTATCGTTTCCGCGGTCACTCGATGGGCGACCCCGAGCGCTATCGCAAAGCGGAAGAGGTCAAGCAGTGGCAGGAGAACGATCCGATTGGCATTTTCAATAAATATCTCCTGGATAAGAAAGTCGCCACTCGAAAGCAATTGGATGAAATCGAAGCGCGCGTGGAGGATGAAGTTGCCAAGGCGGTCGAGTTTGCAGAGACCAGCCCCGAGCCCGCGTTGAGCGAGTTGTTTACGGATGTGTATGCGGAGTAGGCAGACAGGTACACAAGTACACAGGTCACGTGTTTACGTATGTACGTGTCCACGTGTGTACGTTTTTAGAGAGCCACACAAGGAAGTTAATACAACATGACCAAGATAACCATGCGCGAGGCGATCTCTCAAGCCCTTATGGAAGAAATGGATCGCGACCCCGCCGTCTTTATTCTCGGCGAGGAGGTGGGTGTGTGGGGCGGCACGTATGCCGTCACCAAAGGTTTTTATGACAAGTACGGCGCGGACCGCGTGAAGGATACGCCCATCGCGGAAAACGCCATCATCGGCGCGGCGATTGGCGCGGCGATGGTGGGACAGCGCCCCATCGCGGAACTGATGACGATCAACTTTGCCTTCTCGGCGATGGACTACATCGTCAACCAGGCCGCCAAGTTGCGCTACATGTTCGGCGGACAGTTCATGCTCCCGATGGTCATCCGCGCCGTCGGCGGCGGCGGACGTCAACTCGGCGCGACCCACTCGCAGACTCCTGACGCGGTCTTTGCGCACTTCCCCGGCCTGAAGGTGGTCTCGCCTGGGACGCCGGAAGACGCGAAAGGATTGCTCAAGTCCGCTATTCGGTCGAACGATCCGATTCTCTTTATCGAACACGCGACGATGTATCAGGTCCGCGGCGAGGTGCCAGAGGGCGAGTACACCATCCCGATTGGCAAATCCAAAGTCCAACGCCCTGGCAAAGACCTGACCATCGTCACGTACTGCAAGGGTCTCGAACTCTCGATGAAGGCCGCCGACGAACTCGCGGGGCAAGGCATCGAAGCTGAGATCGTTGACCTGCGCACGCTCCGTCCGCTGGACATGGAACCCGTGCTCGAATCCTTTAAGAAAACCAACCGCGCCATCGTCGTGGAAGAAGGTTGGAAATCCTACGGCGTCGGCAGCGAGATCGTCAGCCGCATCTACGAGGAAGCCTTCGATTACGTGGACGCGCCGATCATCCGCGTGGCGCAAAAAGAAGTCCCGCTTCCGTACAACCGCACGCTCGAACAGGCCGCGCTCCCGCAGGTCGCGGACATCGTCAGCGCGGCGAAGGAGGTGTTGAAGTAATGGCCGAAACCATCAACATGCCCAAACTCGGCTTTGACATGGCCGAGGGTCTGCTCGTCCGCTGGGTGAAGCAGGTGGGCGAGAACATCAACAAGGGCGACATCCTCGCCGAGATCGAAACGGACAAAGCGACGGTGGAAGTTGAATCGTCCGCCAGCGGCGTTGTTCTTCAACACATCGTTGACCAAGGGACGATTGTTCCTGTCAACGCGCCGATTGCGGTGGTGGGCGCGGCGGGAGAAGTGATCAGTCATCAGTCATCAGTCATCAGTGGACAGAAAGCGGAAAGCGGGAAGCAGAAGGTAGACGCGGCGGTTCCCCCTGCGGGGACGATGCAGACTCCGCCCGTAGCGGCTTCCGTTTCTCGGGCCGTTTCCACGCCTCAGGCTGGTCCCGTGAAGGCCAGTCCGCTCGCGAAGAAGATCGCCAAAGACAACAATGTAAACCTTGCTTCCATTCAAGGGACAGGCCCCGGTGGACGTATTGTCCGCAAAGATGTGGAATCAGTCATCAGTGTTCAGTCCGCGCAACCAGTTACCAATTACCAATTACCAATCTCCACCGAAGACAAAGTCGTCGCGACCACAAAACTCCGCCAGGCCATCGGCCGCCGATTGGTCGAGTCGAAGCAGACCGTTCCGCACTTCTACGTCACCCACGAATACAAAATGGATGCGTTGATGGACATACGCAAGCAAGCCAACGCGTTCATGCCCGATAACGAAAAACTTTCCGTCAATGACTTCATCCTCAAGGCTGTGGCTCTGACTCTCCGACAATTCCCCAACCTCAACGCCACCATCAAAGGCAATGAGGTGATCCAATTCGGTCATGTCAACGTCGGTGTCGCGGTCACTGTCCCCGGCGGATTGATGACGGTTGTGGTCAAAGACGCTGACCAGAAAACATTGCGCCAAATCTCAGGCGAAGTCAAAACCATGGCAGGACGCGCCCGCGAAGGCAAGGTCAAGCCTGAGGATGTGGACGGCTCCACGTTCTCCACGTCGAATCTTGGGATGTACGATGTCGAGGAATTTATCGCCATCATCAACCCGCCCGAGGCCGCCATCCTGGCGATCGGCTCCGCGATGGAGAAGCCAGTCGTGGAGGCTGGACAGATCAAGGTCGGCTGGCGGATGAGGGCCACCATCTCCGTTGACCACCGCGTCAGCGATGGAGCCGAAGCGGCGCAGTTCATGCAGAAGATGGCTGAGTTTTTGGAAAACCCCGTCAGGATGTTGGTGTAAAAGCAAACTTCCGAGGTCTTTGAGACTTCGGAAGTTTTTATTTTGCCCCCAGTTACATGGTTTGCACCTGTGAACCTCCCCTCATCCCCTCCCGATATTCCCTCGGCGTGACTCCCATCCACTTTTTAAATGCTTTGCGAAAAACGCTCGGCTCGGAAAAACCAAGCAGGTAGGTGATCTGCTCTACGCTGTACTGTTCGCGGATGTATTTCTGCGCTAGCCGCTGACGGATGTCGCGCAGCAGGTCGCTGAAGACAACCCCCTCGGCGTCAAGGCGGTTTTGCAGAGTCCGCACACTGACGGACATTTCCTTCGCCACCTTTTCAATCGAGAGATTTTCGTCATCCAATTTCGAGAGGATGATTTTGGTCACGGCGCGGGTGTGTTCGTCTTTGCGTTCCATCTGCGCCATGAAATCCTGCGCGTACTTCTCGAAGTGTTCGAGCAGGCTCGGGTTTGCCATGCGGACGGGCAGGCTGGCGATTTTCCAATCAACGGTCAGCGAATTTTCCCTGTGACCAAACCGCACGGGGCAGCGGAAGACGCGCTCGTACTCGGCGGTCGATTCGGGTTGGGGGTGAGTGAACGTCACTTCGAGCGGGTTGAGCGGCTCGCCCGTTAACGTCCGCATCATGCGCACGCTGCTGGAGATGGTGGACTCGTAACAGTGATGCGACATGACGGGCGCGTGCGGCGGGGTGAAGTACGCCACATGGATTTTGCCAAACTTCACTTCGGCGCGGGCATCAATGAGGTTGCCGATGATGCGCGAATACTTCCCTGCTTTTACAAATGCCTCTCCCAACGTGTTGCAATTCATCATCATGTAACCAAGAATGGACCAACTCCCAGCCTCGGCAAACTCTCCCATGTGCAGACCCAGGTACGGGTCGCGAATGAAGCGGGCGGCTTCATCCTGAATGAGCAAATATTTCTCGGCGGGAATCCGCTCGTCGGGGGCGCGAACCGTCTGCGGGTCAATATCCAACGAACGCAGGAAACCGTCCACATCCACAGCGAGCGATTGGAGATACAGGAACAACTGCGAAAGCACCGTGACCGAAACGGTGATGGGTTCGGGGAAATACGCCATGCGGCAATGATACCTGATTCTGCATCGAAGGACATCTTTTCTGCGGGAAATGTCATAGGCATTTGAACTGTTGCGGGCTATCATTAGGCTGGTGAAATTTGCGCTGAAAGGAAACGTTTTATGGAAACAACTTCAAAATTTGCCGCCGCTGGAGTCCTTCTCGTTCTCACGCTTGCCTTCGGCTTTGGGTTGAGCCGCCTCGGCAAACCGTACAACGGACTGGTCTTCAATGTTCATAAACTTGCCGCGCTCGCGGCGGTGGTTCTTGCCGTCATCCAAACCTGGAATTTATTGAAAGGCGCGGGCGTACAACCCATTGCGTTTGCGCTGGTCGCGGTTTGCGCTGTGTGCGTCATCGCCCTGTTTGCGACGGGCGCATTCATGAGCATCGGCAACCTGCCGCACGCGCCGCTCTTGACCATCCACAAAATCGCGCTGACCATCCTGCCGTTTGCTTCGGCTGGCATGATATATTTTCTTACAGGGAGTCCCCGATGAAAACCAAAACCCCTCTTTTCGTTGCCGCGCTGATGACATTGCTCTCGCTGGCTGGCTTGTTCTTTCAATCCACTTTTTATCCCACACAGGATTTACAACGCGCCTTCGTCTCGAACGATGTGGTCAACCTGCTGATTGGGTTGCCAGCGCTGTTACTCTCCCCCTCGCTTGCCCGCCGTGGAAAATTGATTGGTGTTCTCCTACTGCCTGGCGCATTGCTCTACGTCGCCTATAACTACATCGCTTATTCCATTGCGACATGGACGAGTGTGCAATCTATTTTCTATATCGCGCTGGTCGGTTTGAGTGCATGGAGCGCGTTTCAATCATTTGCGCACATAGACAAACACGGCATTCAACAAAAACTACATGGGAGGGTTCCCTCGCGGTTCGCAGGCGGCGTGTTGACGGTATTCGGTCTGTTGTTCTTCTTGCGCGGCCTCGCGCAGGTTTACGCGGCGATTTCAAATTCGGATTCGCTGGTTACGCCTGAAATGTCCGTGGTGTACGCCGACCTGCTCATCACGCCGTTGTGGATTCTCGGCGGGCTGTCCCTTTGGCGGAGGCAGGCTTTCGGGTACGCGGCTGGGGCAGGGTTGCTCTTTCAAGCCAGCATGTTATTCATCGCGCTGCTTGTCTTTTTCATCCTCCAGCCGTTTCTGACAGGCGCGGAATTTCCCGCCACCGATTTCGCCGTCATCTTCGGGATGGGACTGGTGTTCTTCATCCCGTTTGGATTGTTCGTGCGCGGGATACTTTCAGCCGAATAAAGAGAATATCCTTGAGAGCAGGCCGCCATCTCCGTTGACCACCGCGTCAGTGATGGGGCGGGGATGCACCGCCCGGTCGGGGAGGGGCTGGCTGCCCGACTTGTCGTCGAAGGGATAACCATCTCGAAACGGGGGACAAATGTCACTAGATTCGGGCCGAGGCAATTTCCTATAATATACAATGGCTCAATTCTGGGCCACTATCATTCGGGTCTCGACGATCCGATCAATGTCAGGAGGAGCCATGGCAGAGGAAGAAAAGAAACCGCTTAAGCCTGAAAACGTGGAGTTTGGCTTCCAGTACCTTTACGCCCTGCGGGAACTTCAACTCAAAGGCGCTGACAAGACGAAACTGGATAGCGTGGCCGACGCGGCCGCGCGCATGTTCCTGATCGGCTGGGGGCTGTCCCTGGACGAAGTGGACGAGGCTAATCGGGTGTTCTGGAGCAGACTCGAGAAGAACGAACTGGGCAACCTCCAGACCGCCCTCCAGAACCTGAAATCCCGCGTCGGCGGCAATCCCTCCGACGTTAACCATTTCGTCGTCGAGGCCTGCGCCGTGGCGGCCATGGACCTGGACCTTTCCGAAGGCGAGGTGGGCTTCATCAACGTGTTGAAGGATCTGTTCGACCTGCGTCAATCCGACGTGATGACCCTTCTGGAGAGAGGCTACAATACCGCAATCGGACTGCGCTTCTTCGGGAACGAGTACGTCAAGTCGAATCCCAAATAACGGCAGGCGCGGCGAATACGCCAGAGCGGGATGGGCCCTTTCGGTCCGTCCCGCTTTTTGCCCATGCTCGCCTTCGTAACGTTCACGCCTCGCGCAAGTGCAGGCGTCTGTGGTTGAATATTCCCATGGCCATCCACCTCCTAAACTGCTTCACCTGTAATGCCCGCTGGCCCAGTCATTTGAAAACGGGAATGGCCTGTCTGCTCATCGAGACCGACCAGGGACTGGCGCTCCTCGACACCGGTCTTGGCCTGGACGATTACGCTCATCCCACGTGGATGACACAATTGTTTCGCGTGATCACGATCGTGCCGTTCGATGTGAACGAGGCCGCAGTCAACCGCCTTAAACAATTGGGATACAATCCCGCGGATGTGAACCACGTTATCCTGACGCACATGCACTTCGACCACATCAGCGGCCTGCCCGATTTTCCACAGGCGAAAGTTCACGTGCATAAACGGGAGTACGATTCCTTCACCGATGGGAAAATGCTTCAAGCAGCCGATGCTGCCTATATTCCCCGTTACATTGCTCACAATCCCGAATTCGTTTTGTACGACAGAATCGACTCGAAGTGGTACGACTTCGACGCCATCCGCCTGCCGTTTCAACCTGAAATGTATTTCATTCCCCTGTTCGGCCATTCGTACGGACATTGCGGCGTAGCCATCAAAACGTCGGGAGGCTGGTTCTTCCATGCGGGAGATTCAAGCGCCGTGTATGACGACGAGAGCCCCAGATGGTTGATTCGCCTCTTTCTCGGTCCGCACGACCCGCGCCTGCGCGCCTTCAAGGAGGACCACCCCGAAGTCCTGATGACGAACAGCCACATGTTTCCCGAATTCTTCGGTCAACATCCCGTCATCGCCTGAGGCTTGACATCTTACTGGCCTATGTTGCAGAGACTCTGCTGGTTCTGCGCGCAGTATTTAACGTCTCCCCCGACCATGGTCATCATCACTTGAATATTGGGAATTTGCCCGACGGGCGTCGTCAGTGGGTTCGCTGACAGGATGACCAGGTCGGCGTATTTGCCCGGCCTGAGACTGCCGATCACATCCTCCTGATGTGCGGCGTAGGCGCCGTTGATGGTCAACATCTCCAGCGCCTCCTGCACGGTGACCGCCTGCGCGGCCTGCCAGGGTTCGGGTTGCTTGCCCTTGAACGTATACAGCGTCACACCCTGATAGATCGCCTCTGCGACGGAGGCGTCGTTGGGCGGCGCCTGGAAATTGTTCCTCCAGTCGGTGCAACACCACGGATCGTCGGTATTCCCGATCAGATAGACGCCCGCATCGATCAGGTCGCGCCAGCGCGCCGTATGCTCGACTTCGCTTTCGGGGATATATTTCTTGAACGAAGCGTCGTCCGGCAGGCCGCCTGCATTGATCAATCCCACCGAGCCGATGATTCCCAGGTCCGCCATCAAGCGCAGTTGCTCGTCCGTCATCGTCCCGATGTGCTCGAGGCGGAGACGAAGCGTGTCGTTGTCTCCGCCGTTCAAGCCCGCTTCGTATCCGTTCAGGACGATCTGGTTGGCCTTCGGGCTGAAGGAGTGGGTTGCCACCTGCCAGCCGCCCTGCGTCGCATCCAGCACCATCCGGGTGTATTGTTCCTGTGTGAAGAAGACCTGTTCCCCCCACTCGCGGTCCAATGTGATCTTGAGACCGGCGATTTGCAGGTAGGGACTGTATTGGTAGAGCGGTTGATACGCCTGCCACCATTGATCGTAAGTGTATTCGAAGTTCATGGTCAGGTACATGGACACGCGTATCGGCAGGGCGTCGGCGCGATCCATGTTCACCAGTTCGTTCAGGCGCTGGTCGAAGACGAACAGTTCGTGAATGCTTGTCCAGCCCTGTGAGAGCGCCTTCGCGATCATTTCTTCGGCGGACACGTTTCCAAAGTGCCAGCGGTCGCCGATGCGATGGGCATGGGAATCGATGAACCCCGGAGTCAGTGTCAAACCCTGGAGGTCGATCAACATTGTGCCGCCGCCCTTGAAGCCCATTACGTCCGCCTCTTTCCCGACCGCCAGGATTTTATCCCCTTTAATGGCGATTGCCTCCGCTGTGGGCCGATCCTCCTCCATCGTCAGGATCGTCCCGTTGTAATAAATGACGTCGGCCGCCTCGATGACGGTCTCTGGCGTTGGCGTCTCACCGCCTTCGAATCCCGATACTTCGATTTCCTTCCACGCAACCCAGGAGGGACTTTGGATCGTCACGATCTTAATCACCCGAATCCCGGTCAATGGCTCCCTGGGAATGAACTCGAGCACCTGGCCGTCGGAAGTGGGGCCGCTGAATTCCTGGACCAGCCTCAGTTGCACGACGGAGGCGCCCGCAAAGACCTGGTGGAGCGTCTCTCCATCGGGATATTGCGCGACGGTCAGGCGGATTCCGGTAACCGTCGCGGCCGACCCGAGGTCGAGTTGAATCCATTGAGGGGCGGATGCGCCGGCGTTCCAGATGGTTGCGGGGTTTCCATCAATGACATTTCCCGGCGGCTCATCCGGCGTCTGCGCGGAAACAGTGACATCGCTTTTCGAGGCGAGGTCGACGCCGGCCGGCGCGGCGGTGACGACGCTCACCGGTTGATCGACGGACGGCTGTGCCGTCGTTTCCTTACCGGGACTGCAGCCGATGAGGACCGGGATGAGCAGGGCGAAAATAAAATTGCGAACATTTTTCATGCTTCACTCCGATACGACTGTCCATGCCATCCGGGAAGGCTCTTGGGCTACGATTCGCGCCCGGCGTGCCGAGATCATAAACAAGGTGCAGGAGGGGCGCAACCCCCTAAATTTGTTATATGTGAATATTAACGCAACCAGGGCGCTGCAATTTGGAACGGAATTTTGCAAAAAACGCGCAATGATGAATATAATAGTGGGCGCTTTATAAACCGCTTGCGCCGCATTCCCGCTGCAGATGACATCCATTTACCTCCTCATCGAATTCCTCGACGAACTTGTCTTTGGCATGGGCGAGGCCGCCTGGCCGCTCCTGCGCGACGACCTCAGCCTCACCTACGCCCAGATTGGGCTTCTGGTCAGTTTGCCCGGAATCATTGCCGCGTTCATCGAGCCGTTCATTGGCATCCTCGGCGATGTGTGGAAGCGCCGATTCCTCATTCTTGCGGGCGGCGTGTTCTTCACTCTCTCCCTCATCTTCACCTCCATCAGTTTTTCTTTCTCCATTCTTCTTTTCTCTTTTATCCTGTTCTATCCCTCCTCGGGCGCGTTCGTCAGCCTCTCGCAGGCCTCGTTGATGGATCACGCCCCCGACCGCAGCGAGCAGAACCTGGCGCGCTGGACCTTCGCGGGATCGCTGGGCAACGTGTTCGGCCCGCTCCTGCTCGGCGCGTTCGTCTACTTCGGACTCGGCTGGCGCGGGACGTACGCGTTCCTCGCGACCTTCTCCACCTTCTGCCTGATCGCCGCGTTTCGCTTCGTCCCTCCTGACAAAAATCCCGCCTCGCACCTCCCCAGTTTCTCCGGCGTCCTCGAAGGGTTTCGCGCCGCCTTCCGCGCGCTCAAGCGCGGCGAAGTCTGGCGCTGGCTGCTCCTGCTCGATTTCGCCGACCTGATGATGGACGTCCTGCTTGGCTATCTCGCCCTTTATTTCGTGGACGTGGTCCACGCCACCGAAACGCAGGCAGGCATCGCGGTCACGCTCTGGCTGGCGGTCGGCATGTCCACCGAATTTTTATTCATTCCGTACATTGACAGACAGCCGGACAGCGTCAAGTTCCTCCGCAGGACGGCTTTCCTCGAACTCCTCGCCTTTTTGGCGTTTTTGCTGGTCCCCGGTTTTATCCCGAAACTGATCGCCGTCTTCTTCGTCAATATCTTCAATACGGGATGGTATCCTGTTTTGCAGGGGCGCCTCTACTCGGCCCTGCCGGGCCAGAGCGCGAGCATCATGGCGATTGGATCGGTCACCGCGCCGCTGGCAAAACTCCTCCCCTTCCTCGTCGGCCTGCTCGCCGACCAATTCGGCCTCGGCGCCGCCATCTGGCTCTTGTCCCTCGGCCCCATCGCCCTTATCATAGGCCTCCCTCGCCGCAACGCGTCCCCTCTCCCTCGGGGAGAGGGACAGGGTGAGGGCGACACATGACACCTGCAGTTTCGATCTACCTCCACATCCCCTTCTGCATCCATCGCTGCGCCTACTGCGACTTCAACACCTACGCGGGACAAGAATCCCTCATCCCCGCCTACGTGGACACGCTCGTTCGCGAAATTGGATTTATTGGGAATCAACTTTCCAACTTTCCAACCTTCAACATTCCAACTGTGTTCTTCGGCGGCGGGACTCCCTCGCTTCTTTCGGGACCCCAGGTTGCCTCCGTCATGGACGCCTTGCGCGCCGCCTTCGCGTTCCCCCCCGACATCGAAGCGACACTCGAAGCCAACCCCGGTACCTGCTCATTTGATCATTTGCTCGCTTTGCGGAAAGCAGGCATCAATCGCCTCTCCTTCGGCGTTCAATCCGCCAACGCCGAAGAGTTGCGCATGCTCGAACGCGCCCACGATTTCTTCGATGTGATCCAATCCGTCAAATGGGCGCGGCAGGCGGGCTTCGAAAACCTCAACCTGGATTTGATCTACGGCCTCCCTGAGCAGGCTCTTGCAAGTTGGCAGACCACCCTCAAACGTGCCCTCGACCTGCATCCTGAACACATTTCGGCGTATGCCCTCACCCTCGAACACGGCACGCCTTTTGGCAAGTGGTCTTCACGCGGCCTTTTGCCTCTCCCCGATCCCGACCTGGCCGCCGAGATGTATGAATGGGCGGGCAACTATCTCGAATCTAATGGCTATATTCAATACGAAATCTCCAACTGGGCCCGCGATCCCCAACCCTCAACCTTGAACCTTCAACCGAAATATGCCTGCCGCCACAACCTGAGATACTGGCGCGGACTGCCATACCTCGGCCTCGGCGCAGGCGCGCATGGATATGCCAATGGCATCCGCTATTCCAACGTTCTCCGAATCAAAACCTATATCGAACGGCTAACCGCTAACAGCCAATCGCCAACCGCTAACTTTCCCCTCACTCCCGCAACCGTCAATCATCACCAACAAACCCAACGCGACGACATGGGTGAATTCATGATGACGGGCCTGCGCCTGACGCGCGAGGGCGTTTCCTCCGCAGAGTTCGAAACGCGCTTTGGCTCGCAGTTGGATGAGGTCTATGGCCGGGAGGTCGAAGCGTTGACTCGGCTGGGGCTGCTCGAGTGGCTGGCCGGGCGTCTGATGTTGACGCGGCGGGGACGCCTGCTTGGCAACCAGGTCTTCATGCATTTCATCGAGTAGAAGGAATCGAACAGGGACGCGATCCGCGTCCCTGTTCCGCTGCGCGATTTGGTTTATGGGTAGGTACAGTAATAAACGACCGCGATCACGATGCTTCCGTTTATTCTCCATGCACAACCCGCGGCCTCACAGCTGGCCTGGTTTGTGTATTGGGCTGGGTCCTCGCAACCCGTTTCGCCGGGGGGCGGCTCATTGGGCGGACACAGCATCGGCTCGTAACCGGTCGGGTTGAAGCCGAAGGCGGCGCGGCAGGTGTTATCCACTGCGAACAGGGCTTTCAGCGGGTAATACTTCTTATCTCTCACAGGGGAACCCGCCTCCTCTTCGGTGAAGCGGTCCACATAATCGAGTTTGCTCACGTCTTTCAAACCGGCGTCGGCCAGCACGCCGTACATGAAAGACGACCCCGTGAGGGACTTTTTGAACGCGAATTGCAGGTCCGGGCCGGTCGTGTTCATCCGCACCCATGCGAGATCGGGATCATCTCCCTCGCCGACGCCGCTGTAGAACATGACCGTTTCGTAGCCGTTCGTCGAGATCGGCGCGTCGGATTTGTCCGCGGAGAGTCCGCTGGTATCGTGGTTCTCGTCGGCATAGACCAGGATGTTGTCGTTCGTCCACTCTGACTTATAGGGCGGATAGGCCCAGATGATGATGTCGCCAAAACCGTCCGCGTCCGTATCGAACTCGACGCCGTATTTGATCTCCAGCGCGTTGTTGGGGTTACTGCCCACCAGATTAACGGAGATGTAATACCAGTTGGTATCCTCGGAGAGATAGAAGGTGTCAATGTCGAGGTCGGGGACGTAGGTCATATCCTGCAGGAAGGGGCGCTCCAGGCGGTTGATATCGTACGAATCGCCGTATGGCGCGCGCCCCTCCGGCCCCGTCCCGGCGGAATTCACGTCATAGACTACAGATCCTGTCGGCGACGAACTTGCCGGGAAGATTACATGCGTGACCACCGGCGCGAGAGTGGCCGTCTCAGTCGCCGGCGGCGCATCCGTGGGGGGCGCGCCGGCCTCCGGCGTTGCGGTAACGTAGATGATCTCCGTGGCGGCAGGGGGCGGCGTGGCGTTGGCCCCCGGCAGGCTGCAGGCCAGGACGATCACCAGAAAGATGCTGGCCGAAAATAGTAAGTGGGACTTGCGAATTCTCATCGCACTCTCCTCCGGTTTGGTTTTACATATTATGCTTGGTTTCCGCCGAATTTCAAGATGCTCCAATTGTCCTAAGGATGGCGGGGGCGACGCCGGTCAGGTCGCGCAGACCGGCCCCAAAGTCCCGGCGCGACGCGGGAGTTCCGATCAGCAGGCAGGGCACGGGGTTGAACGTGTGCCGCCGCGTGGACAGGTCTTCGAGGTTGCCGTGATCGGAGGTCAACACGATCAGGCCGCCGCGGTCGTCCCATTCGTCCACGAGACCGCCGAGCACCGCGTCGAAGGTTTCGAGCAGGGAGACGGCCCTGTCCATTTCCTGGCCGTGACCGGCGTAATCGGTGGCCCAGTATTCGAACAGGGAGAAATCGTACGTGCGCGCCAGCGCGGCGGTTCTGCGCCCGCCCTCTTGGGGCGGATAGATCGGCGCGTCTTTGATTTTGAGGAAGTCATGCCAGCCCTGCCCGGTGAAATCCGCGGCCAGGGCGCGGCCCGCGAAATAATCTTCCTGCGTGAAAAGTTGAAAGCCCGCCGAAGTGACCGCCAGCGGAATGGACGAATAAAGTCTCTTGCCGCTCTGAACGCCGTGGAAGTAGCGCGGCGGATAAGCGTTGAGCAGGGCGGCGGACTTCTGGTGTCCGCGTAACGCGGCGAATACCGTCCTGCCGTCCCTGAGGTAATTCGCGACGGCGCGGTTGGGCTTCGGCCCGTAGTGGTAGCCGAGTTCGGCGGGGATGTTGACGCCGGTCAGGAGGACGGCCTGGCCGGTGGCCGACTGCGGCAATCCCTCCACGCCCAGGTTCGCGTCCAGCGACAGGAGCGTGACGCGCTCGGACTCGAATGGCGCGGCGGAGGCGGTCATGGGCCTGCCGCCGAGCAGGGCGCGCAGGCGCGGCATGTCCGCGCGGACGAAGGGGTTGATCTCGGGATCGTCCGCGCCCAGGCCGACTCCATCGAGGAACAGGAACAGGACACGCATGGTCTGATTTTACTCCGCTTTATCGGCTGCTTGAAAATTGAATTTCCAACTTATGCACCCTGCACCGTCCCCGGTGCAGGATTTTCTCACAAGATGCCGCCGGGGACGGCGGCTGGAGCGAGCTGACAACTTTTGGCTGCATTAGTTTCTGCCTTGACGCTGCCCGCGGTTCATCGGATAATCACGACAGCCGTTATTTGTTACAATTCAATCGCCATGACCAATATTCCCCTCGTCGTCGAAAACCTTTCTTTTCGTTACCGCGACCGCCAGGGCGCGGCGATTCACGATATTTCGTTTGCGGCGAAGGCGGGCGAAATTCTTTTGATCGCGGGCGCGAGCGGTTGCGGCAAGACGACGCTCATCCGCGCCGTCAACGGACTTATTCCGCGCAGTTACAAAGGAGAATTGACGGGGCATGTCCTTGTTCATGGGGAGGATACGGCAAAGTGGAAATTGTCCACAATTTCGCAGAAGGTCGGGACGGTTTTGCAGGACCCCGAACGGCAAATTCTGGGAACGAAGGTGCTGAACGAGGTGGCGTTTGGACTGGAAAACCTCGGTCTGCCGCGCGAGGAGATATATCAGCGCGTGGACGAGTCGCTGGCGCATTTAAAGATTACGCATCTGCGCGACCGCGACACGTTCCTGCTTTCGGGCGGGGAGAAGCAGAAAGTCGCGCTGGCGGGCGTGCTGGCGATGCGACCGTCCATCTTGCTGTTGGATGAGCCGCTGGCGAGCCTCGATCCCGCCTCGGCGGCGGAGACGCTGGATGCCGTCCGCGCCCTCGCCGACGAGGGGATGACCGTGCTGATGGTGGAGCATCGCGTGGAGGATGTATTGCGCATTCGCCCTGAACGTGTGATGTACATGGGCGAGGGCGAAATCCGTTACCTGGGGGATTTGAAAGGGTTATCACAAGTGGTGAACTATCGCGAGGTCAAACTTCCCGCGGAAGATGTCGTCCAGCGCGCGAGGCGGGATTCCGCCCCGGCCGAGATTCAGGTCCTGCCCGGCGCGGCAGGACCGGGGTCCGAAAATGAACCGCTGGTTCGGTTCGAGAACGTCGCGTTCGGCTACGAGTCGGAGGTCGAAGTCTTGCACGGAATCAGCCTCGAGATCAAGCGCGGAGACGTGATCGCGGTGCTGGGTCCGAACGGTTCGGGCAAGACGACCTTTGTCAAACACGCGATTGGGCTTTTGAAACCGAAGTCGGGGCGCGTGCTCGTGAACGGAAAAGATACGAAGGATTCCAGTGTAGCCGAGATTGCCAGCACGCTCGGTTATGTGTTTCAAAGTCCCAGCCACATGCTGTTCGCGCCGACCGTACGCGAGGAACTGGCGTTCGGTCCGACGAACCTGAAACACCCAAAGGATGAGATCGAAAAGGAGGTGAAAGAGGCGCTGAGAATTGTGAATCTGTCCGATAAAGAGCAAGACCCCCCGCTGGCGCTGTCGTTCGGCCAGCAAAAGCGCGTCAGCATCGCGGCCATTCTGGCGATGCGCTCCCGCATCCTCGTCATGGACGAGCCGACCGCGGGGCAGGACTACCAGAACTACATGAATTTCATGGATGCCATCCTGCAGTTACCCGGCTTCGAGGCGGTCATGTTCATCACGCACGACGTTGACCTGGCTGTGATTTACGCCAACCGCGTCCTGCTCGTGGCGGATGGACGACTCGTGGCAGACGGTTCGCCGCACGAAGTCCTGCGCGACTTTCCTCGACTGGAGGCCTGCCGCGTCGTCCCCAGCTCGCTTCTCGCCCTGAACGTGAACCGCTTCTCCCAAACGGGACGTTTCCTGCGGGCCGAGGCGCTGGCGCATGTGTAATTGTTTCTGCATTTTCGGTTCCACCGTCATTGCTGAGGTCGCTTCGCCGCCTTGGTCTCGATACGCCTTCGGCTACTCGACCTGCGGCGGCTCGCAATGACGAGACAATATCAAAAGGAGAATGAGATGGATAAACGTTTGTCTTCCGTGTTGATCTGGCTGGTGGCGATCTTTGCCATCTTTGTCGTGATCGTATTCGTGCTGGGCAACATGCTCGGCATCGAACGCTTCCAGACCGACAATTCCACACTCGGTTTGCGGTTTGGATTCGTCGTCCTCGGCCTGTTGATTGCCTTCGCGGTGTACTACTTCAACAAGGACAACAAGGCCTGGGAAGTGGGCACGCGAGAAGTAGTATGGATGGCCATCGGCGCGGCGCTGTATGCCGTGTTCTCGTGGTATTTCAATGCCACCGTGTTCGTCGTCCCCTCGTTAAGTCAAGTTGCCCTTCGTCCCGCGATTGCCATCCCGATGTTCTTCGGTTACGCCTTTGGCCCCATCGTCGGCTTCTTCACGGGCGCGGTCGGCAACATGTTCGGTGACGCGATCTCGGGCTTCGGTCTCTCCCCGCAATGGAGCATCGGCAACGGCCTGATTGGTTTCATCGCGGGCCTGCCCGCGCTGTTCGCCGATCGCAAGAAGGCTACTGACACCGTCCTGTGGGTGGGCGCCGCCCTCGCTGTTCTGGCCACGGTCGTCTATTTCATGAACCGCGACCAGGTGAACATGATGTTCTTCGATCCAGCCAACAATGTCTTTGGTGACCAGCCGATCGCCCTGACCGCGGGCATTGCCCTGTTGATTGGTTTAGTGCTGGTATTAGTCGTCCGTTTCGCATTCGGGAAGAATGTTAACGTGGCGGAGGCCGTCATCTGGGGTATGTTGGGTAACATCCTCGGAATCGGCTTCGCGGCCATTTCGGATATCTGGATCAATGGCTTCTCGTTCGCGGCCGCCATTGTGGGCGAGTTCCTGCCCGCGGCGGGACCGAACCTGATCTTCGCTGCCATCCTCGTCCCGTTGCTCGTCGCGGCCTACGCGGCAGTGCAGAGGCAGTCGGGTCGTTAACCTTATTCGTCATTGCGAGCCTCCTGAGCGGAGCGAAGGAGGCGAAGCAATCTCCTCGAATTAAGTGGAGATTGCTTCGTCGCTCCGCTCCTCGCAACACTTGCACCGCACGCAAGTGCAGGTGTGACAGGATTTGAGTTGTATGCTTGTCGCCTGGCGTTACCGCAAACGTGACCGTTCCTTCATCCAGTCCTTCGATCCGCGCGCCTGGATGATGTTCTATGGTTGTTTCCTGATGTCCACGCTCGCCTTCTGGGACGCGCGTTATCTGCTATTCTTCGCGGTCATTGCATTGTTCGTCCTGCTCACCTCGGGCGTGACGTGGAACGAGATTCGCCGCGCCGTGCTTTTCATTGTCGGCTTTGTCCTCATCTTTGCTTTTTTCACTTTCCTGACAGGCCGCGGCGGGACAGAGCTTTACGAGCAGGAGCATCTCATCCGCAGGCTGGAAGCCTCGTTCACCATTTTCGGTTGGCGTCCCGCACTGGACATCACGGTCGAGCGCGCCTTTTTCGGGGTGAGTCAATTCGTGCGCGTGTTCAGTATTGCCATTATGACCATTCTGATTCCATACTCGCTCAACCCCGCGCTGTACGGAATCACCTTCCGCGGTCTCGGCCTGCCCGATAAGATTGCCTATGCCATGGACCTGACCATGCGCTTCATCCCGACCTTCGCCCGCGACTTCCAGCTGACCATGGATGCCCAACGAGCACGCGGCTACGAACTCGAAAAAATCAGCGGCGGGCTGTTCCAGCAGGTGCGTAAACTCGGCCCGCTGATGGTGCCTGTCACCATCCACGCCATCATCGGCAGTGAAGACATCATTGACGCCATGGACTTGCGCGCCTTCGGCATCGGTCCGCGCACGTGGTTGCAGAAACTGGTCTATCAATTCAAGGATCGGATGCTGATCGGGATCGGGCTGACGATTTTGCTGTTCTCGCTTGCGCTCAGCACGCTTGGCCTGGGACAATTCTGGGTCCCGCCGGGATTGATCGCTCTGGCGGGAGGGTGATTCTTATTTTGGGTCTTAATCTTTGGCCGCCCATAAGCCGTTATACGGCCATTGGCCGTATAAACCCTAGTGGGGCTGCTTAATTCCAAAACATAAAAGGTAAGGGACGAGTGAAAATCATCTGCAAAACATTAATTCCTTTATTTCTGGCTGTTGTTTTGTCTTCTTGTAATGATGGTGTCGCTGCAATACCTACAATGAGTCAAGTAAATATTATGGGGACTGCTATGTCCATAGCAAAAACAGAAGTTGTTATGACAATGACAGCAGTTCCTACAGCCACATATCCACCACCGACACCAATCCCCCCACAACCAACTACAATCCCGCCAGACAGTTACGCGGACAAGATAGATTATGCAATGACCATCGCTCCAACTATTTACAATAAATTGCCATACATTAAGGATGCAATTCCCATGGGAGAGTATTCAGGTTGCACACAGACTTACGATTTTCATAACTTTGTACACTATCAAGTTTTGCAACCAATGGATGTTGTCAACAATGCTTTTCTAAATTACTTTATGACCGAAAAATGGGAATTTACAGAACCGTATTCCGAATTAGTCACTTGGAACAATAATATATCTACCCCAAGAATCACATATGATGTATTTCGTATCTCATCAAAAGACAAGCCATCGTTTGAAAGGCTTAAAATAATCTTGACAGATGAGACTCTCATTCGTGGTGAAAATTTTGTTGAGGTACGGGCAGAATTAACGTATGTTGAAACAAAGAATAATCTTGAGTATCTTTTAGAACCTTTGGCTTGTTATAATCGCCAAGAAGCATGGCTATGGATTCGGCTTCAAAAATAGGAATCTTTAATTATGCAGGTTCTTGTGAACAACAGCAGCCCAACAATGCGCGCACCTGACGCGTGGGATTCTACGGCATTTTCGAGCATTTTCCTCGCTTCGGATTTTTCCTGCTCCCAAGCATTGTCCACGCCCGCGCCCCACCACTACTAACGCAAACCGTTGGGCAGCCAAAGACGAGATTCACAATCAAAAAAGGAGACTGTCATGATTGATGCGTTTTCAACGCACAGCAACAGAATCAAGGCACTGATCCTGTTGGTTGTCTGTGGCTTATCAGCAATCGCCTCTGTTATCGTAGGTATCAACGATAATCCACCTGGCATACTCCTAGCCTTACTTGCGGCAATTGCCTTTGTCCTTGCATTTTCCCATCCATGGCGAACCGCAAGGAAGTTCATATCTTTACTCTTGGCGTCTGTGCTTGGGTTTGTTCTCTTCACCATCCTGAGCGTTATTTCCGATTCTATCACCCAGAATCCGGCAACCTCGAGCGCGCTCCAGAACCTGATACAGAGCCCCGTTACCGATGCCCTGAATGTGACCTTCATTATGATTTGCCTAGCGGCTTTCATCGTTGGAGCAGTTGGCTCGGTTGTTATGTTCATTCGCGGCCGACGTCAGAAAGCATGAAACTATGAGATGGCTGCCCAACACAGCGTGCAGCCAACTTGGGGTACGCACCGCGTTATTTTGGCTTTTTGTGTGGCTTGGAGTTTTTCCCGTTTCGGCGGCGAGTCCACGCACGTGGCTGCAGAAACTGGTTTATCAATTCAAGGATCGGATTCTGATCGGGGTCGGGCTGACGATTTTGCTGTTCTCACTTGCGCTCAGCACGCTTGGCCTGGGACAATTCTGGGTCCCGCCGGGGTTGATCGCGCTGGCGGGAGGGTGATCTTTATTTTGGGTTTTAATCTTTGGCTGTCCATAAGCCGTTATACGGCCATTGGCCGTCTAAACACTAGTTGGCTTGCCCCTTGCAAAATAATCGTCTGGGAGAATCATGAAAATTATTACTCCACCAAAACCAAGACATACTTCCGAAGTAAACAACGAAGAAATTACTATCACGATCCCTGTCAAAAAGCGGTGGGCTGAGATTGTTTGGTTTCTGTTTTTCTTGTTTTTCGTTTCACCACCATTTTATTGGCTTGGCAGAGCAGTGCTACTCTACCTGCTCTCCTTAGTTGGTCTTTACGGAGATATTCCTAACAATACGGATAGCACCGTAAACGCCCCGCTCACGATTGGAGCATTAGTAATTATTGTTCTTGGTCTTCTGATTGTTGAACTCTGGATGGTTTACTCCGTACTTTGGCGCTTGGCTGGCAAAGAAATTATTACTGCAAACAAAGATGTGTTTATGACAACACGAAAATTGTTCGGCTGGAAACGTTACAGAGCCTACAAAACCAGCGATATTTCCGCCTTGCGAATTTCACGCCCAACTGATTATCGGAGTGAATTGTTTTCTGAATTCCGAAGAATGTTTGGCGGCGCAGGCACAATCGCTTTTGATTATGGTGCAAAGTCTTTTCGATTAGGAGAAGGACTTGATGAAGCAGAAGGAAGGCAAATCATAAAGAAATTACAGTCACATTTGTCGAACTTCCTGCCTCAACTTGCGCTTGATGGCAAAGTCATTGGTGAATACAATTAGTCCGTTTAAGGCACAAGGCAAGCCAACACAGCGTTCTAAGAAACAGAAATAGGCTATTTACAAGGAGAAATCAGCCCGCGAATTAACCACAAAAAGGCGTCGCACCCTTTTTGAAAAACGACGCCGTTTGCCCCTCAACTTTTCAAGGGCAGACCCGATCACTTGAGGTATTCCTAGCTTTCTAATCGGGGTCGTTTTGATCTCGATGAACTCTGCTAGCGCAAGGTCTTTGACCTGCGCCAGTTTTTGACCGAAGGTCTTCCGAGTTATTCCACCCAATCTAAAATCTTATGCCACATACCCGCGAACGGCAAAAACCACGGGCGGCCATCGTAGAGTCCCAGCGGGGCGGAGGGGAAGTCGAATTGCGCGAAGGGATGCTCGCGGATGTTTCCAGCCAGCATCGCCTCGGCTACGGTCTTGCCCAAATATGTCCCCATCGCCACACCGTGACCTGCGTAACCGAGTGCATAGAACATCCCTGCCTCCTCGCCGACGTGCGTCATCAAATCGAAGGCAAAGTCCAGCGTCCCGCCCCAAACATATTCGACTTTCGCGTCGCGCAACTGCGGATACACCGTCACCATTTCGCGGCGCAGGATGTCGGCGCTTTGCCGAATTGTGTTGTCGTTCTCAGGGAAGAACGCGGCGCGCCCGCCGAAGATCATCCTGTTGTCCAACAACCGAAAATAATTCAGGTAATGTTTGTAGTCGAAGATCATGCGATTCTTCGGGCTGAGTTCCCGCGCCAGATTGTCGGGCAGACGATCCGTGGCGATGATGAACGAGCCAATGGGGATGACCTTTTTCTGCAATGACTTTGTGGCATTGCCTGTGTAGCCAGCAGTTGCCACGAAAACGGACTCGGCCTCCAACACACCGCGCTCTGTTTCGACGACGAACCGCGTCCCGCCTCGCCCTGAGCGGAGGGCGCCGCCCGCAGTCGAAGGGCGCTCAAGCCTGTTAACTCGCGCCCGCGTGTGGAGCGTTGCCCCTGCTTTTTCCGCGGCTCGCGCAAGCCCCGCGACGAATTGCGCGGGATTCAACCCCGCACTGACCTCATCCACCAGCGCGCCGTGATAGATGTCCGTGCCGATTTCTTCGCGTTGGTTTTCTTTTGAAACCAGGAACGTCTTGTGGTTGAATTCCTTTGCCATGAACTCAACTTCATCTTTGAGCGCGTCGAAGTGCTTCGGCTTATTCGCCGCCAGCAGGTGACCCGTGCGCGCGAAGCCGCAGTCAATGTTTTCCTCGCGGACGATCTGCTCGACCGTGTCCACCGAATCCAGCGAGCATTGGAAGAGTCGCTTCGCCAGGTCGCGGCCGTATTTTTTGATAATGGTCTGCATCGGGAGTTTGAGTCCCGTCAATGCCATGCCGCCGTTGCGCGAACTCGCGCCCCAGCCGATGATCTCCGCCGCCTCGAGTACGGCAACGTTCACGTTGCGTTTCGCCAGGGCGCGCGCGGCGGCCAGCCCGGTGTACCCGCTCCCGATAACGGCGACATCCACTCGGTCGGGCAGAGGCGAGACGGAATCCCCCTCGGGCATCGCGACCGTATCTTGCCAGAAGATGCGTTCCTTGAGCATGGCGTCTCCCTCGGAGTCCGAAATCTCCAGATTTTGGACTCCGCATTGTCTAATCCTTCTTGTCCTTCTTCATCTGACTTGCCTGGACGGCAATCCCGATGACGGTCAACGCGAGGAAGAGCATCCAGCCTGGAATGCGGCCCGCGTCCAGCGCGCCGGTGACCAGCGACGCGCCGCCCAGCGACGACAGGATGACCAGCGCCCAGTCGAAGAACGCGCTGACGATGAGGACGCCGCCGATGCCGCCGATCAGGTAGATGACCCAGGAGAGGATTCCGGTATCGAGGCCGAACAGCCCCGCCAGCCCGAGCAGAACCGAACCGCCTGCCAGAAACCCCGCCAGGCCGATGGCCAGCGTTTTGAGAAAAACGGCCAGTAACGCGGCGATCAGTCCAACCACGAGTCCGATGACGATCCCCAGCCACTCGGGTCCGTGCAGGGATCGTGCCGCGAACTGCATGCCTGTGACGAATCCTGCCGCGGCGATGAACAGCCAGAACAACTTTCGTCCCCAGATAAGTAAAGCGATTCCAAGAAGAAGATTGACGAGGAACATATCGGCCTCCTGATCTGTATTCTACCGCACACGCCGTGCAGGACGTATCGCCTCTTGCATGTTTTTCGCCAGGTCGGGCGGCAGGGAAGGCGAGATGCGGCGCAGGGTAATGGCGGTCATCTCGGTCTGGGATTTGGCGAGCACCTGCCGCAGGAAGTAGGCTGTCTCCGTCGGGGAAGCATCGTAGAGCGCGGTGAGCAACTCGGCCAGGTCGGCCTGAATCAACGCGGGCGCGGCCTCGACGACCGGTTCGATGATCTCGAACACGGGCGGCAGGTTGTGAAAATCAGGGTCTTTGATGAGAGGCAGGAGCGCCTGGATGCCGTTCGGCCACATTCTGTGGCGTTCGGGATTCAGCCATTCGCCGACCAGCGTGAGGAACAGTTCGGGCGTCTCTTTTCGCAGGCGGGCGAGGCTGGTGGTTAGAAGCGCGGCGCGGACGGACGAGTCACGGATTTGCATGGTCCACGCGGTCAGGCGCGCCAGCAGGCGTTCCTCCTGCGGCGGCAGTTTGCCGAGCAGGAAGGCCGCCAGCAGGCGCATCTCCAACCAGCCTTCGTCCCAGAGATGATCGGCCAGGTCGAGGGCCTGTTCGGGACGCGCCGCGGCCAGCGGGCCGAGTTCCGTTTCCAATTGGCGCAGGATCACGGGCGGCGTGTGATAGGTACGCAGGACGGACGCGGGCGCGACGGCTCCCGCCTGCCTCAGTGTGCGGTTGACATAAAAGTCGAGCGTCTCGTGCAGTTCGCGCAGGAAGAGCGCGGGCTGGTCAAAGAGATCGCCCAGCGCGGCGGCTTGCTTTTTCAGGCGGGCGAGGTCAATGGCGGGCATATTAACTTCGGACGCGGATACGCTTTTCCTCGACGATCCACAATTTACCCCGTGGGTTCTCTTTTGTGAACGCGGAAGCAATCTTTTGCACAACACCTAAAACGTGGGATTTATCCTGCCGGCTCAATCGGAGGACGATCAGACCCGCAAAATTCTTTGGAGGATAAGCCTGAATATCTGCAAACCCCAGATCGAGCGTAATAATTGCTCGGTTTTCCTTTTGGCAGATGTTCGCGATATTTTCGTCGGTTTCGCCTGTCAGGTTTTCGGCGTGCACGGTTTCTGCATCGTACCCCGCTGAATGCAGGACGTCGGCGGCTTCAACAGGAAGATTTTCGTCAATCTTGAAGCGCATATGCTAGGCAGGCAGGGCGATCAATTCTTCGCGTGTGATTTCAGCCGCATAGGCGATTGCAGCCTGAATCGCTGCCGCGGTGAGGGAGGGATAACTTTTGGTTATCTCCTCCGGGGTCGCTCCCGATGCGAGATTATCGAGTACAACCGATACGGGAATGCGCGTGCCTTTGATGCAGGCTTTGCCGTGATGAATGTTGGGATCCGAAATGATATAAGGTCTCCAATCCATGTCTGCCTCCGGTTGGATTATATCGCGGCGGCTTGCTTGCGGGCATGAGAATTACTGTTGGGGCACAGCAAGCCATTCAATCAACGGTGTCGAGCAATGGTTCCGCTGTGCCCCTGCGATTAATACGCTTTGGCGAAGTAGATTTTCTTCTCCGCCTTTTCGCCGCAGACGATGCACCTGCCCGCGCCCTCCTGCCGATCGAGTGGCATGTTGCGGGTGGTGGCTTTGGCCTCTTCCTTCACCTTCGCCTCGCATTCGGCCGATCCGCACCACCACGAGAACGCCCAGCCGTCCTGCACGACCTGTTTCAGTTCGTCGTAGTTCTTTGGATCGTGGATGTTCGCGTCGCGGAAGGCGGTGGCGCGCGTCAGAAGCGCGGACTGAATCTCGGACAGGAGTCCGCTCACAGTCGCCGCGAGACCCGATTGAGATACGAAGGACTTGCCCTCGCGTCCCGGGACATCACGTCTTGCCAGCGCGACCGAGCCTTTTTCCACATCCTTGGGACCGATCTCGACGCGCAACGGCACGCCGCGCAGTTCCCAGTCGTTGAACTTGAAGCCCGGGGTGACCTCCTCGCGGTCGTCCATCTTGAGGCGGATGCCCGCGGCCTTGAGTTCCGCGAAGACGCGGTTCGCCGCCTCCATGACCTTGCTTTTTTCGGCGTCATTCTTGTAGATGGGCACGATGACGGCCTGGATGGGCGCGAGACGGGGCGGCAGGACCAGGCCCTGGTCGTCGCCGTGCGTCATGATGATCGCGCCGACCATGCGCGTGGACAGGCCCCACGAGGTGGTCTCGCAGAACTGCAGGGTATTGTTGCGGTCGAGGTACTGAATCTCGAAAGCCCTGGCGAAATTCTGCCCGAAGTAATGCGAGGTGGCCGACTGCAGGGCGCGCTTGTCCTGCATCATGCCTTCGATGGAGGTGGTGATCTGCGCGCCTGCGAACTTCTCGCTCTCGCTCTTGCGGCCTTTGACCACCGGGACGGCGGCCTCGTTGATGGCGAAGTCGGCGTAGATATCGAGAATGCGATACATCTCTTCCATCGCCTCTTCCTTGCTGGCATGGGCGGTGTGGCCCTCCTGCCAGTAGAACTCGGCCGTGCGCAGGAAGAGTTTCGTGCGCAGTTCCCAGCGCAGGACCGAACCCCACTGATTGATCAGCACGGGCAGGTCGCGCCAGGATTTGATCCATTTGGAATACATGTAGCCGATGATGGTCTCGGAGGTGGGGCGCACGGCCAGAGGCTCTTCGAGTTTTTCGCCGCCGCCGTGTGTGACCACGGCCAGTTCGGGCGCGAAGCCCTCCACGTGTTCCTTCTCCTTCTCGAAGAACGACATGGGGATGAGCGTGGGGAAGGCCGCGTTGACGTGGCCCGTCTCTTTGAAACGGCGGTCCAGCGCGGCGGTCATGTTTTCCCACAATGTCCAGCCGTAGGGACGCACGACCATACAGCCGCGCACGGGCGCGTAATCGGCCATCTCCGATTTGAGCACGAGCTGGTTGTACCACTCGGAAAAGTTCTCTGCTCTGGTGGGTAATTTTTCTTCAGCCATTTTTCCTCATCGAAGTTTCCAGGTTTGCAAGTTGGCAAGTTTGCAGGTTGATTAACTTTCCAACCTCTAAACTTGCCAGCCTTCCAACGTTTTTACGGCAGTTTGGACATCGGGGGCGAATTGCACCAACTCGCGTTGTGTCTGCGATGTGTAGCCGCCCAGTTTCGTGAACACCTGACCGAAGACGGACTGCCAGCCGTCCCCGATCAGGATCAACGGCCTCCGGTGCAGGGACTCGATGATCATGAGATTCCAGGTCAGCGCGATCTCGGTCAGCGTGCCGGGACCGCCGGGCAGGGCCATGGCCGCGTCGCTCCCCTCGACGATGGCTTGCAGCCGTTCGATCAGCGTTTCCTTCTTCCATTCCTCTTTCACCCAGCGATTCGCGCCGACGGCACGCCACTTCTCGATCTCGGCGCACGTCACGCCGATGACGTGTCCGCCCGCTTCGAACGCGCCGCGCGAGACCGCCTCCATCGTGCCGATGTAACCGCCCGTCAGCACGGTGTGGCCGCGTTCGGCCAACAGCCTGCCGAGTTCCTGCGCTTCGGCATAGGCCGCGTCACCTTCTTTGGGTTGGGAACCGCCAAATACCGCTACTTTCATTCATTTCTCCTCCCTCTCCCTGTGGGAGAGGGCAGGGTGAGGGACAAACAAAAACGGCTCACCAGGTCTGGGAGCCGTTCGCGGCGCAGTGAACTGAACCTATCCAGACCAAGATGGTTTGACGTTGCGCGGGCTAGGGGACGGGTTCAATTGCATGTTGCCGATTATACCTGATTGTGGAAATGTGAAAAGGTCATTTTGCGGTCCCCTGCGTGGAGGTCGAGGATTCGGCGCTGTTCAGGAAACTCCAGGCCAGGCCGATGATTGCGCCCATGAGACCGGCGGTCAAGGCCAGGAAGGTAAACTCAACCGGTGCGGCCATGGACAGATTGCTGGGGTAGTAGTATCCCGTGAGGAGGGAGGTTCGGATGAGACATCCTGTTGTTGCCGCCAAGGCAAGCACGAAAGCGGCAGTGACTCTTTTTGTACGAATCCCAATAACCAAACCCAATGTCATCCCTATAATTATCTTGTTGATTCCGTCTGGGTCCCCAAACGCTATTGAAATAAGATTGCCAATCATCATGCCAAAGCCGCCTAATAAGCCCATCGTCAGGTAATGTTTGTAATTCGTGGATGGAACTGCCAGGGACGCGCCGCCGATCAACCCCCAAATGAGAAATTGCAGAACGGAAGCGAAGGTGGATTCCTCCATAGGTGCGGTGACGATGTTCGTAAGCAGGTTGCCCAAGCCGAATCCCAGGAATCCTGCAAGGATCGTTTTCCAGTTAAGGCGAAAGCCCTGGTTCGAATTGAGCGCGCCGACCATGAACAATCCGCCGATCAAGCCAGAAATTCCCGTTCTTATTGGGTAGATAATGATGTTAGCGATTTGCGTGTCTTTGATACTTTCTTGTACAGCGTCGACTAAACTCCAATGGAAAATTTCTCCGATGGGAAAAGCAATCATCCAGCCCACGACTATCAATGGAAAGCGGCCTTTCGTAAACGATGGATCATTCCTCCGCAGGATCGAAGCGACAGCGAATCCGCTCAATAAGCCATACACGGCCCACATGATGACCCATGACTCTGCCAGTCGCTGAGACCAGAGACGCGCGGCGGCCATAAGAATTGCTACAAGCAGGGCTTGTGCCAGAATAAACCATGGGATCTGGGAATGGGAAAGTCTGGCTTCGAGTTTGACGAGCAACCACAAAAATGCCACTCCAATAAGGGCCCCGAAGCAAAGCTTGAAAATGGCTTCCGCAATGTAGAAATTCGAATGTTCACTGATCCATTTGTAGTTCATGCCGCCGACCAAGGCCTGCGTCGCCAAATGGCAAAGCGCAAATCCCGCCGCGGTTGCCAGGACGATTCCCTCAGGAGTTTTGATTTCCCCGAAGCGGATTTTCGTTTGGCGCAAGGTCACCCATCCGCCGATAAGGCTTCCAAAGAATTGCTCGATGTAAACGGAAATCGAAAATCCCAGTTCTTGGCCGAATTGATCAATTAAATTGCCTCGCAGGTTGTTTCCGGCGATTACACCGATTGCGTAGCCCAGACCCCACCCAATTAATACGGCGGCAATTTGATTTTTGTTAAATGCTGGAATTGCGCGTCGAAGAACCAGGGCAATCGGGATGGCAACTACCATCCGAATGACTGCCCACGTCAGGGTCCAGGCCCAGAGTTGATCTGGGTAAAGTGATATACCCAGGTCCACGAAAATGGTTTCTGCGAGGGCGGAAGTGGCCACAATCAGAATGATTTCTTTGCGCAGTAATGGCCCAATAGCCTTCGATAAGAACCACCAAAGCACCAAGCCTGTAGCAATCCCCGCAGGGAGCATGTAAACCGAGGTGACGAGTACCGCGTTGGAATTATCTTCCAGCCATGTCGAATGAATAAAACCGCCCAGCCATTGGGCTAATATTCGCGCGCCGATGAACACCAAAACCAACCCCAGCAGGAGCCACTCGAAGCGCGCCGGTTCCTTGGCAGGCGCTTCGGCCTTCGTCTTGCTGACCGGCTTGCGGGCGTGTTCCAGTTCGGATTCGGCGCGGCGCAGGAGAGACTCGCTTTCGCGGTAACCGGCCTGAAGTCCGCGCACGCGGCGGAGCAGGCGGACGGCCTCCTGCCAGTTGCCAGAGTCGAGGGCGGTCAACGCGCCTGCATAGGCTGTCTCCAGTTCCTTCGTTTTTTTTGCTTTGCTCAGATTGCGCTCGGCCAGCGTCCGCAGACCCTGCGGGTCGGGGTTGCGCGGATTGACCGAGTCGATCTCGCGAAAGATTTCGAGCACGGCCTGCCACTTTTCGGCCTGTGCGAGACGCTTGGCTTCCGCGTACAAGTCGGTCAGTTGATTCTGACGGCGCGCCCTTGCCAGCCGCGCGGCCGCTTCGGGATAATTCGGGTCCGCCGCGAGCAGTTTCTCGAGGGATGAAATGGCCTTGTCCCAATCGCCCTCTTTTTCCGCGGCGAGGGCCTGCTCGTTGAAAGTCTGCAGGCGCATTTTCTGGCGGGCAATCTCCAGTTTGGCGGCGGCGTCCTTGTGCCCGGGATTCGCATCCACGATGGCCTGGAATTTTTGATAAGCCTCCGCCCATTTTCCGAGGTAGAAGGCCTCGAGCGCCTCGGTGTAGAGACGTTCCTGGCGCGCGGCCTCCTGCGGGTCCGCGAGAGGGACGGGGCGGGGCGCCGCGGCGGGCAATTGGGCTACATCGAAGATCCGCCCATCGGGGGAACGCATGTATAAAACGGGCGTGCCCCATTCCAGTTCGTTGCCCTGCGTCTTGATGGCTTTGCGCGCTTCGGTCAACGCCGCGTCTACGGGATAGCCGTCCGCCAGCGCGCCGTAGAACTCATGCGCCAGCGTGATGGAGGCCTGGTCGGTGATGCGGAACTGCATGGCGATGACCGCGGGGATGCCCTGCTGGATCAGGCTTTGGGCGGTGCCGGCAAACTGGTCGTCGAGGGCTGCGCGGGCGCCCTCGCATGCGTTCAATACGACCAGCCGCAGGGGACGATGGTCGTGCAGGAGCGTGCCCAGGTCGCGGGCGCTCAAACGATGGCCTCCACCCTGTTCGTTTTCGAGCAACAGAAAACCATCCTGGTCGCGTTTGGAAAACACGCCATGCCCGACGAAATGGAAGATGTGATATTGCTCGCGGCGAAGTTGTTGTTGCAGGGCGGGAAGCGTTGGGGGAGTGAGACGGTGCAAATGGACCAGTCCACCGGCCTGCAGGCTTTGCACTGACTCCCTCAGGTTTTCCCATTCGCGTTCCACATCCAGTTTGGGGAAGTCCTTCGGCCCGCAGATCATGGTCAGGATTCGGAGCGGCGGCTGGACGGTCAGCGGCTGGATGGCCTGCGACGTTTCCAGATAGCGGACGAGCGGCGTCTCGACCGAGAGAGCGAGGAAGCGATTCAGGCTGGGGTCGTAGATGAACTCCCAGGGCAGATTTCCCAGTTCGGGGACACCCGACAGGCGCAGGCGGATGCGCAGGCCCGCGCCCTGCTGACCGGCCTCGCTGAGGCTGGCGCGCAGACGGTCGCGCACTTCGCCTCGGAAGACGGCCTCGAAGAGCGCCTGTCCGAACTCGTGCATTTTTCTGACCTGCGGCGGTTCGAAGGATCGTGTATGTCCGATCTGGATGAAAAAGTCCTCCACGTCGGTTTGAGAAAAGGGAACGTCAAATTTAGCGCTGGCCTCCCCCGCCGGAGACTCCAAAACCCGCGCCGTGTACCCCACCCCGCCGCGCTCGATCAACAGGTCGAAATCCAGGTATTTGATTGACAATGCAGCCTCCCGCGCCCTGTCCGTACCATCATTATGCAGGTTTTTTCTAATTTTGCAAGAGGCGGGTGTAAAATAGACGTACAACCAGAACCTTGTCTGGTTGTACACCGAGAGGATTCCATGCCGCCATTTCTGCAATTCGTCATCCGTCGATTCCTGGTTGTGCCGGTATCCCTGTTCATGATCTCGCTGGTACTTTACGGGGGGGTGATGCTTACCCCTCCCGAGGCGCGGGCGGAATTATACATGCCGGAGCGGGTAAATCCGAACCTCTCGGATGAGCAACTCGAGCGCTTGCATGAGAAGATCATCGCCCGCTATCATTTGCGGGACCCGTTCCCGGTGCAATACTTTTACTGGGTCCAGACCTTGTTCGACGGCTCGTGGGGCTACAGCCCATCCTTGAATCAAAATGTCCTGCCGGCGCTGCTGCAAAGGACGCCCATCACACTGGAACTGGGCTTGTATTCTCTCCTGTTCCTGATCCCGCTCGGACTTGCAAACGGCGTGACGGCCGGCTGGCGGCGGAGGGAGGGATATGACAGGATGTTTCGCGGCCTGGCGTTTCTCGGGACTTCCACGCCGACGTTCATCCTGGCGCTGGTCTTTCTCTCTGTCTTTTATATCAACCTTGGCTGGTTTGCCCCGGAGCGTCTCAGCCTTGACTTTACCCTCGAACTTTCGAAAGGGGAGTTCGTCAAATACACGGGCATGTTGACGATTGACAGCCTGCTCAACGGGCGGCCGGACATTTTCCTGGACGCCTGGAGGCATCTCGCCATGCCCATTTTCACGTTGAGCCTGTACCACTGGGCCACGCTGGGACGCGTGGCGCGCGCCACCGTGTTGAACGAGCGCGGCAAGGAATACGTCATCGCCGCCCGCGCCCGCGGGGTGGCCGAAAACAGCCTGATCTGGCGGCACGTGTATCGCAACGTGATCTCGCCTTCGCTGACCAGCATGGCGCTTTCGGCCGCGTCCATCGTGACTGGAGTCTTCGTGGCCGAGATCATCTTCGATTTCAACGGCGTTTCGTTCATCATCGTCAACGCCATGAGTGGGATTCCCGACGCGCCCGCCGCCCTGGGCTTCGCCATTTACAGCATCATCATGGTGCTGCTGCTGATGTTCATCCTCGACGTTCTGCAGGCGCTGTTCGACCCGCGCGTGCGCGAGGGAGTTTTGCGCTCATGAGACGCCTCCGCCGCTTTTTCTCCCGCTGGCAAAATTGGATCGCGGTCCTGTTGATTCTCGGGTTTGTCATTGTCGCAGTTGCCGCGCCCTATATTTCTCCCGACGACCCGAAGCAGCCGGGCCCGTTCAAGCGCGTGGGCCGCGCTACCGAGGGCAGTCCACTGCCGCCATCCGAAAAGGCGCCGCTGGGGATGTTGCCCTTCGGCATGGACGTGTTGCATCCGCTGGTCTGGGGCGCGCGCGGCGCGCTGCAATTTGGTCTGATCGTCACGCTCTGCACCGCTTTCTTTGGCGTGCTGTACGGCGCTGTGGCCGGCATGATCGGCGGACGCGCAGGCGGCCTGCTGATGAGCGTCGCCGACTCGTTCCTCGCTTTTCCCGTCATTGCCGGAGTGGTCTTCCTGCATGAGTTATATGCGACCACTATCACTGCCTTGGGCGGCATGTATTTCACTTCGCCGTATTTTGGCCAGGTGATCGAGATCGTCGGGCCGATGACCGCCATCCAGTGGCTGTTGGATCGCGTCAACCCGCTGATGCTCAGCCTCATCGTTCTTTCCTGGATGCCCTACGCGCGCCTGGTCCACTCCATCGTTCTTTTGCTGACAAAAACCGAATTCGTCCAGGCGGCGCGCGCCCTCGGCGGCAGTTTCTTCTGGATGGTACGCAAACACATCATCCCCAATTCGATCTCGCCCGCCCTGGTGCTGGCGGCGCGCGATGTCGGAGGCGTCGTCCTGTTGCAGGCCACACTGACCTTCATCAATATCGGCGGGGATTCCATCTGGGGCGCGATGCTCGCACAAGGACGCGGTTGGGTCATCGGCCCGGGCGGCAACCTGCTCGCGTACTGGTGGGTGTTCCTGCCTCCAACGCTGGCGGTCATGCTCTTCGGCATCGCCTGGAATATGCTCGGCGACGGATTGGCCGACGTTCTCGACCCCCAAATGACATGAACCTCGCGGCCAGACTCGAATCCGCTCTCTCGACTCGCGACTTATCTGTTTTGCGCCAGATTGCGAACGAGGCCGACGCGCGCGGCCTGCCGCTGTATCTCGTCGGCGGCTTCGCGCGGGACCTCGTGCTGGGCCGTCCCAGCCTGGACTTCGACCTGGTCCTCGAGGGGGACGCGCTGACCTTCGCCCGCGCCTGCTCCAAAAAACTCGGCGGGAAATTGACCGTACACAAAAAATTTGCCACCGCGACTCTCTCGCTCCCTTCGCTGGTTCTCGATTTCATCACCGCCCGTTCCGAGACCTATTCCCAGCCTGCGGCCCTGCCCGATATTACGCCGGGGGCGCTTGCCGACGACCTGCGCCGCCGCGACTTCACCATCAACACGCTTGCCGTCTGCCTCAACCGTCCGCGCTTCGGCGAACTGCGCGACGACCTCGGCGGTCTCGAAGACCTCCAGCGCGGACTGGTGCGCGTCCTGCACCCGCGCTCTTTCGTGGACGATCCCACGCGGCTGTATCGCGCTGTTCGTTATGCGATTCGCTTTGGATTCAAGATCGCGCCCGAAACCCTGGCGCTCGTGGAAAAGGGGCGCAGGTATGTCAAGGAGTTGTCGGGAGAACGTATCCGTCACGAGTTGGATTTGATTTTGGATGAACCGAACGCGGCGCAAATGCTCGCGATGCTGGAGGAGTTGAGTCTGCTGGATGCGATTGTTCCGCGATTGCCCGAATTGAATACAAAGTCTGCCGAATTTTTCGACGTCACTCCCGCCCGCGAACTCAGCGTTGACTTCGACCGCCGCGTTTTGCGGTACATTCTCTGGCTGATGGATTCGCCCATGTCGTTGTTGAAAAGCCTCTCGGCGCGGCTGTCGTTCACAGCGGACCTGTCGAGGGCGGCGTTGGCGGCGTCCGCTTTGAGGGAGGACCTGGCCGGTTTGGCGGGAGCCAGCCCGAGTCGCTGGACGACGCGGCTGGAGAAGGTCCCGCCGCTGGCTGTGTACGCGGTCTCCCTCGCCGCGGACGAGTCCGCCCGCGCCGCGCTGACGTCCTATCTGGCGCGCTGGCGGCACATCCAGCCGAAGACGACGGGTGAGACACTCAAGGCGCGCGGCGTCCGCCCCGGGCCGTCCTATAAAAGAATACTCACCCGCCTGCGCGCCGCCTGGCTGGACGGCGAGGTGAAATCCGCGGCGCAGGAATCTGCCCTGCTCGAAGTGTTGCTTCAAAACGCGGCTTGACCTATAATTCTATCGAGGGATTCCGATGGCCGAGCGCAAACCTGCAATCAAGGAAGAACTGCCGTATCGCCTGCGGGAGAATTTTCTGTCTTCGCCCGAGATGGCTTTGTTTCGGCGTTTGCAGGAGATGGTGGGGGAGCGCTACATGATCTGTCCGAAGGTGGCGCTGACGGATATTTTCACCATCGTGCGGCCAAACGAGAACGTGCATTTTTACAACAAGATTTTCCGCAAGCATGTGGACTTTCTGCTGTGCGACCCAGAGACGATGAAACCCGCCTTTGGCGTGGAACTGGTCAAGCCGGTCGCCCGGGCCGAGACGCGTTCCAGCGACCAGTTCATCGAGGACTTGTTCCTGGGCGAGGGCATTCCTCTCGTGCACGTGCCGTCGGGCGACCATTACGAGATGACCGATCTGGTGCATCTCTTCCAACTGGCGGTAATGAAGACCAAGGAGGCCGCGCCGCGCACCAAAGTGACGGGCGATTCGGTGCCGATGTGCCCCGTTTGCGGGAAGATGATGGTGCTGAGAATCCACCGCGGCGGTCCGAACGCGGGAAAGAAGTTTTACGGGTGCATGGATTCGCCGCGATGCAAGGGCGTGGTGGCGATAGATTAAACTTCAGCCCGGGATTTCATGAAACGCATCTCAATCTTTTTTGGTAGTGGTACACAAGTAAGTGACGTGGTGCGGAATGGCATTCCGCATACTCGCAATTTGGCGGGATACCATCCCGCCCCACGAAAACCATTACTTATTTTAGGCCACCACTTTTTAGTTTTCGCTGTGCTGGTTGCGGCTTGTTCGACTCCGCAACCTGCCGCGCCTTCTGTAACTCCTGCTTCATCCCTTACCCCGATTCCATCATCGACGCCTCTGCCCTCTCCAACCGCCACGCCGCCGGCACCGGAAGTGGACCCCCTGCTCTGGCAGACGTACGGCGAGCCGGGGGCGGAGATCGTAACCCGTGGGGTGGACATGACCCTGTGGGCGGGGACCGACCACGAGCAGCATTTCTCTATCAACCCCGAGCACGCGGCGGAATTACATGATGACCTAAACACCATCACGCTAGAGATGTGGTGGGTGGAAGATAGGGCGATCCGGGCCAGATACGGGGGAGATTACGAAGAATTTGTGGCGGACGTGCAGGCCAACCCGGTGCGCAGCGACGGGATGCTGATGCAGCCCGACGCCCAAGCGAACAGAAATCCAGCGCTGGTGCAAGGCTATCGGCCGGTAGACGAGAGCGGCAATCCTTATGTGATTGACTATTCCCGGTATGCCGTGCAGTGGGTAACGATGGAGGTTGCGCGCGCGATGGGAGAGTTTTCGCGTCTAGGCGGTTATTGGTTTAGGCAGGAGGTAGTACAACTGGAAGACGGTTCACATGTTGTGAAGTATGTTCTGGCTTCTCAGTATGATGGATCAACTGTTCATGACGGCTATGAAATTCTGTTCTTGAGTGAAGATTTGACCGCTGCCGAGAATGCCGGGGCGATGAGCCAGGCAATCCGGTATATGGCAAGTCAGTTGAGTCCTTTGGATAATTATGACAGTCTCGCGTGGGGTGGGCCGTATTGGGATAAAAAGAAGGACTCTGCCCCGTTAAATTTAGAGATGACTGATAAAATGAAAAGCGATTGGTCCCGGGCAGCGCGTGGGGCGCCATACTTTGTGGGTGAGTGAACGGCGGTTTGGGGTTTTTGGTTGTGCGGGCTGCGTAGTTGTGTTAAGAATAGAGTATGCAGATAAAAGGGTGGTTGGGCGTTGGTCTGGTGGTTTTGGCGTTGTCGGCGGCTTTTTTGTTGATCCTTGGGAGAGTGCGGTGGTATGACCGCTACGTATTGGTGAGTTTGCCCGCTTAAGTATGAGTGGAGGGTAGACGGGGAGGCGCTAAGTAAATTTACCGAGAAATTGGCGAAGGGTAGAGCCGTAGTTTACCTGGCTTGTGCGCTCAACAAGACCAAAGAGGCGGTGGGGAGCGGGGAGCTTGCGCCGTTTATCTACGCAAGCCGCGGCAGTTTCCTCGGGATGCCCAGGGTAACTTTGTACTTGGATGTGCCGGTATGGAAGGAGTATGACCGCGCGGAGCGCACCCGGTTGACGGGGATGATGGTGGTATCGCAACTGGCGCAGTTGTCAGGTATGGATAAAGCGGAGACACAACGGCTGGCGGGGGGAGTGTATTATGCAAGCGGAGGGGTGGTATGGCTGGAAGAGCGGTGATAACAAGGATAGTGGGGGTGGTTGCAATGTGGGTGATGGGAGTGGTGGTTCTAGGGATTTTTTCGACGGCGTACGCGGGGTGTATTGGGCATACGAAGTGTGGGGTACCGATACCTCCAAGTTATGATTGTGATCCGGCGGCGAATGCATACTGGACAACAGAGTGTCTCGAGTCGGGAAGTGCGTGTTATGGGTGGGATGAAGAGTGTGGGTCTGGGGCATTTTGCCAGAAGGGGGATACGTGTCAGTGGGTGGATGACGGGGGGAGTCCAGCGCCATCTAGCGCGCCAAGCAGCGCCTGTGGGAATGCGGCGTACCCGGGGTGCTCGGGAGCGTGCGACGCGGGGTTGGTGTGCAAGCCCAAGGTGGCGGGGAATTACTGTGTGTGCAGGGTGCCGACGGGAGGATGTGATTGTTGGGAGTGGGTGTGTCAGCGGGTGGATAACAACTGTCCCGGGGGTGGGGAGGGAATTGTGGGGTGGCAAACGATGGGACGCAGAAGAGGCAGTGCAAAGACTGTATCAACAATACCAAGCCGGACGTGCCGACATTGCTCTCCCCCACGGACGGGGAGACGGACGTGGTAATGCCGGTCACTTTGGACTGGGCTGATTTGGGAGCCGATGACTGGGGAGAGGTTAAATGTGATCCGCAATTACAGGAGAATGAGTATGAATTATTTGTCGGTCCGAGTGCAGATAACATGGCTCTGCTGACAGAAGTACCTGAGGGCGGGATAACCGAGTACGCTTTTACCTCTTCTCCCAATACCACCTATTATTGGTATGTTTCGGCTCACAACGCGGTAGAAAAGAACGACTCGGCGGTGTGGAGTTTTACGACGGCGGGGCCGTCTTTTAGCGAGATCACGGGGACCCTGTACTACGATCCCAATAACACTTGTGAACCTTCGACCCCATGGAACCAAGGGACGGACCTAACATTAACCGTGCGGGACACGGGGGACAGCGCGACGGTCCCGGGTTCGGGTCCCAACGCGGGGGAGTACGCGCTCTCCGTCCCCGCCGGAACGTATAACTATCTCGATCTTTCGGGACTGCCCGCGGGGTATATTTGCAGTACCGCCTGCGGGCAGGAGTGCCCGACGGCAACCAGCGTGACGGTGCCGAGCGTGAACCAGAACTTTTATCTCACCCAGGCGCGAGAGGCGTGGTGGCAATTAGAAATGCCTCTTCAACTCTGACGCATACCTCGCTCCCACGGTTTTCTTATTCGCTTCCAGCCAATCTGCCAGCCGCGTCTTACAGCGCGGCGGTTCTTTCGAGACCAACAGGTCGGCCATCAAGCCGTCCACTTCTTCGCGGGTGAGGACCACATCGCCGACGAAGAGGCCGATGAACCGGGCCGCGGTCAATGCCAGCCGCGGCGGGACGCGCAGTAGGGGGCGTTTGTGTCCGATTGTTTCGCCGATCAATTCGACCATCTCGCGGAAGGTGAAGATATCCGGGCCGACCGCGTCGCAAAGAATGTTCTCCTTCGTGTAGCCATGTTCGACAGCCAATTCTGCCACATCGTCCACATAAACGGGTTGGAGACGATACGATCCATCGCCGGGCAAAGCAAAAAACGGAAAGCGCCGCAACAGCCAGGCGATGTTATTGATCAAAATGTCTTCCGTGCCGAACAGCACCGTCGGTCGAAGGATGGCATAGGACAATCCAGATTCCATCACGGCTTTTTCGTTGGCCGCCTTGCCCCAGAAATAGGGCAGGCGCGAATCCGCGGACGGGTTGGTGATGCTGATATGCACGATCCGCTTCACGCCCGCCTCGACCGCGGCCTGCACCAGTCGGCGCGTGTTTTCCACGGCCGCGGGCTGGGTGTTGCTGTCCTTGTCGAAGCGCACCCAATAGGTGTTATAGAGCGTCTCCGCGCCGCGCAGGCTGGAGGTCAGGCCGGACGCGTCGTGGAAGTCCAACGGGAAGGCGCGCACCTGTCCGTGGAAGGGATCGGGGCGGTTCGGGTGGCCGGTCAGCGTGATGACTTCTTCGCCGCGCGCCAACAGTCGCCGCGTGATGTATTTGCCTGAATACGAGAATGCGCCTGTAACCGCGACTTTCATATGAAGTCTCCTTTGTTATTTCACTAGCCACTTGGCAGTTTGATTCAAAAGCGCTCCGTTGGTCGAGTAGGCGGCGGAAATCATCGCTTATTTTCAAATATAGCCGCTGTTGCCGCCGTATCGAGACCAACCGTAGGCAGAAAGTGCCTGTATTGCGGTCTCGATACGCCCCTCGACAAACGCTCGGGGCTACTCGACCACCACTGGAAACAATAGTGTCATTTCAGAATGGACAGGATTTTTTGTACATTGGCAAGTCCCAGGCTTTCCAGTTTGACCACCGCGCGAGCGAGGCTGTCAATGGCATCGAAGAACTCCTGCAGGGCGCGCACGCGCTCGATCAGGAAGGCGCGCTCCTCGGCGTTGGTCGTGCCTGCCTCGAGTCTCGCGAGCGTTTCCTTCACCGACCCGACGGCGCGGTCGAACTCGGTGTTCTGGCGCTCTTTGAGAATCGAGCGGATGGACTTGTAGAAATCCGTCTCGGCCTCGTAGTAGTCCTTGCGGTCGGCCAGTCTGGTCGAGCGATGGACGAGTCCCATGCGGGCCAGCGCGCGCACCTCGGTGCTGACCGCGCCCTTGGTGAGTCCCGTCTGCCGGGCGATCTCGTCCAGCGAAAGAGGGGAAGGGGAAAGGTACAGCACGCCGAAGATGGCGCCCATGCCTTTGGGGAATCCCCAGAAGCGGCTGATCTGGCTCAAGCCTTCGATGAATTCCTGCTTGATGGTTTCGAGTTTTTGGGTCATTGCGTTATGTCCGTTTAGTAATTACTAAACGAACTATACGATAAATGACCGTTCTTGTCAAGATAAAAAACCATCCGCGGACGAAAGCGCGGATGGTTGTGCCGGGCTGTTCGGCAGATTATTTCTGTTCCAGTTTGTGGAGTAACGCCGCGCCGCGCAATCCCTCCGCCAGCGCCTGCAGGCCGTCTTTTATCGAAAAGCGCACGTAGCGGATCTCGCTCCCGTGGGTGAAACTGAATTCGGCGCGGCCGACATTGGGTCCCGGCACGACGCCGGGCGGGAATTCTGCAAACACAGGAAGGATTTTTTCGATGATCTGCCCGATGGCCTCGTCGTCGGCCAGGTCGTCCACGGGCACCCCGATCAGGAAATCGGTCTCCATCGCGCCGAAGCGGCGCGTGCCGTCCTCGAAGACGCAGTCCTCACCGAAGGCGCGCGCGCCCGCCTCCGCGTCTGAAACGACTGACTTGACCGCCTCATCCACCCGCGCCGAGATTTCGGGCAGGTCCTGATATGCCCACACATAATAGCAGGGTTGAAAGCCTGTGGACGGTGTGTCTGTCGGGTTGGCCGATGGAGGTTCTGTTGTCGCGGTGGGGGATAAGGGGATATTGCAGGCGGCCAATAAAAGACACAGGAAGTACAGGGCGCGTCTCATGCCTCGATTGTACCTGCATTATTGCTTACGAGAGTATCTCCGCCGCGGCCGACGCCATCAACGCGGCGGCGCGCGGCAGGGCGGCTTCGTCCACGTCGAACTTCGGATGATGGTGCGCGTAATTCAGCCCCCGTTCCGCGTTGGCCGACCCCACGAAGAAATAACAGCCGGGCACCTTCTCCAGCATGAAGGCCATGTCCTCCGCGCCCATCGTGACGTACCCGCCTGTGTCCAGATCGGACTCGGGCAGGATGCGCCGCGCCACATCTTGGACTTTCGCCGCGACCGCCTCGTCGTTGATCAACGCGGGCGTCACTTTCCTGACCTCGATCCGGGCCGCGCACCCCATGCTTTGACTCACGCCGGTCACGATCTCGTTAAAGCGCGCCAGGACGCGTTCGCGCACCTTCAGGTCGAACGTGCGAATCGTGCCCGTCATCTCCACCTCCTGCGGGATGACGTTGAACGCGCTCCCGCCGCGGATGGTGGTCACGCTGACGACCGCGGTCTGCAACGGGCTGACATTGCGCGAGACGATGCTCTGCAATGCAGTGACGATATGCGCCGCGGCAACCACGGGGTCAACCGTCAAATTTGGCACCGCGCCGTGTCCGCCCCTGCCGGTGATCTTGATCGTGAACTGTTCCGCGCCCGCCATGACCGGGCCGCCCGCCACGCCCAGCCAGCCGAGCGGCTTTTCGTTCCACAGGTGAAGCGCCAGCGCGAGATCAGGCTTCGGGTTTTCGAGCACGCCGTCGCGCATCATCATCTCCGCGCCGCCGACCTCCTCGCCGCATAGTCCCTCCTCGGCAGGCTGGAAGACGAACTTGACCGTGCCCGCCAGCTCCGCGCGGTGCGCGTGCAGGATTTTGGCAACCGTCAGCCCGATGGCGGTGTGACCGTCGTGTCCGCAGGCGTGCATCACACCAGGAGTCTGTGAAGCGTATTCCGCGCCGGTCTCCTCGGTGATGGGCAGGGCGTCCATGTCGAAGCGGAGGAGCAGGACGGGGCCGGGCTTTGCCCCCTCGAGCAGGCCGACCACACCCGTCTTGCCGACGCCTTTGGTCACTTCGAGGCCGAGGGCTTCGAGTTCCCTTGCCACAATGCCTCCCGTGCGAATCTCCCGAAAGCCGAGTTCGGGGTGCATGTGAAAGTCGCGGCGCAGGGATTGAGTGTAAGTGAAAAGTGAATGTGCTTCAGCGAGAAAGTCGGGCATGTTCTATTGTCCGTGGGCGGAAAATATCCTGGTGATCTTGTGCCGGTAGATGCGGTCCCAACTTGCCCTGGTTACATTGTCCACGGCCAGCTCGCGTGGCGGCAGGTCGCCGGTGAAGGCGGAGCCGTCATCGAGAATCAACGTGACGTGGTCGTCGCTGTGACCGGGCGTGGGGATGATCTCGCCCGCCAGGCCGAGGGAGGCGAGGAAGGTGCGGCTTTCATCGAACTTGAGAAGCATGTTGCCCGATGGAACAATTTCGGTGAAGCCGAGTCTTTTCGGTCTCAGAAAGTCTCCCATTTGTTCCGGGAAGCCCGCCTGGCTTTCCATGAGAATCAACCTGGAGCCGAGGTCTTTTAATTCCTGGGCCAGACCGGCGTGATCCATGTGGTAGTGAGTGACGAGATGATATTTGATCTCGCGCAGGTCCACGCCTTTGCGTTTGGCGACCGCGGCGAATTCGCCCATCATGCCCGGCCAGCCGCAATCTACAAGGAATTTACCATCCTTGATTTCGAGAGCGTAGTAGTTGGTGGAGCGATAGCCGAGGTTGACGATGTTCATGAGTGTTTACTGTAACTTTCACTAGCCGCGCGGCCCTCTGCCTGTAAGCCGTTGATTCAATTCCCATAACGCCGTTTTGTTTCCATCGAATTTTATCGACGCGTGAGCCTCTTCATACGTAAACCATTTGTGCTCGGTATGCTCACGCGAAATCACGATTTGCTCGTCCTGCGCCGCCACGCCAAAACAGTATTGAGGGATTACATAGACGTTCTCGCCCCAAATGCGACTATCTCTAAACTCCGTTACGGGGATAGACTCAATCGAATCTAATTGGACGAAGTCAGAGATCGGACGGATTCCAGTTTCTTCATACGTTTCTCGCCTGGCGGCTTCGAGCGGTGTTTCTTCGTCTTCGCCGCCGCCCGCGATTGCCTGCCAATACCCCTCGTCGGCCCTTTTCATCAGGACGTATTCAAACTCTCCGTTACCGGTTTTGCGATATGGATAGACCAAGACTTGAAACGGCGCTCTTGCCATTTTCCAACTTTCAACTATATTTCACCACGCGGAATTTCTCTTCGTAGCGCGGATTCTCGTCCGTGCTGTCTTCCGTGCGGCGGGACCTCATGCGTTCCTTGAACTTGCCCACGTCGCCGATCTGGGTTTTGTGATTCAACAGGGCTTCGAGTTTGATTGGCCAGGTCTCAGTCACGTCGAGCACGACGTTGGGCTGGGTCGTGAGCGAGCACCAGACCTCCTTTGGCATGTGCGGCTGGAGTCCCTCGTTCAACAGTTCAGGGAAATACACAGGACTTCCCGCGGCGGGGAAGACTGCGTCGAGCACGGCCTGTCCGCAGGCGCGGTGATCGGGGTGGTTGATTCCGTAGGTTGCGAACAGATTCTGCGGGTCGCAGGTGACGAGGATGTCGGGCTTCTCGCGTCGGATGACGCGGACGATCTCGCGGCGCAGGTCCAGGTCTGGGACGAGGTACCCGTCCGCTCGGTCCAGGAAGTGAACCGCCGCCGCGCCGATGACCGCCGCGGCGGCCTGCTGTTCTTCGTGTCGGATCGCGCATAGCGCGTCGGGGGTCATGTCCGCGGGCGTGGAGTCGTTGAAGCCCTTGTCGCCGCAGGTGAGCAGTTGATAGGTCACGCGATGACCGGCGCGCGCCCATCTGGCGAGCGTCGCACCGCAGAAGAATTCGGGGTCGTCGGGATGGGCGAGGACGACGAGGATGTGCCGAGGTGAATCCCAAACACCGGGGGTTTCGTTTGTGGTCATATAGTGGTAGTTGAAACTGTCGCCCTTCGTCTTCCGCTTCGACTAGCTCAGCGTCCGCTCAGGGCGATTGATTTCAACGGAAAGCGAGGCGGCACCCGCCTCGCCGGTCAGTTTTGTTTGGCCTTTTTGTCCTTGCCGCAACTGCAGCCGCCGCCGTCGTGTTTATCGCACGGCGCTTCGGATTTGCGGCGCAGGGCTTCGAGTTCGTCCCACGGCTGGAGTTCTTCGCGGGGGAACGGTTGGGGAAAGCCGCGCTCGTCGCCGTCGAGCAGGACCATGACCACGTTGCTCAGCGGCAGGATGTCCACCACCTTGCCCTCGCCGCGCGGCGTGACGACGCGCTTGTTGCGCTTGGGAAGTTCCTTGCGCGCCGCGACGTATTGCTCGTACTCGTAAATGAGACAGCAGCGCAGGCGTCCGCACATGCCCGTGATCTCGTTCGGCGTAAGCGAAATTCCCTGTTCCTTGGCCATCTTGATCGAGATCGGGCTGAACTCGGTCAGGAATTTGGAGCAGCAGCGGGTTTCGAGTCCGCAGGCGCCCATGCCGCCTAAAAGTTTCGCCACGTCGCGCGGACCGATCTGCCGCATCTCGATCTGCGTGTTGGGAAACCTGCCCTGCATGTCGCGCTTGAGCGACTTGAGGTCCACTTTTTCGTCGGATTCGGTGCTGAAGAGGAAGGCGAGGCGCGAGCCGTCGTAGTTGTATTCGGCGGCGACGATCTTGACGCCCTGCAGGCCGATCTCTGCCGCGCGGGCGCGGCATTCGATCATGGCCTCGGTCTGTTTGGCCTGCCAGGTTTGCAGGAGCAGGAGATCGCGCGGGGTGGCGCGGCGTTCGACCGCGCGCCATCCGCCTTCGGGCTTGGGCGGGACCTCATCGAGGCGGCGGATGACCTCGCCGAGGTGCTTGCCGCGGGACGTGTCCACGATGACGTGCTCGCCGACCTGGACGTCGGGCACTGCGCGGCTGTCGAAGTGGTAGGTTTTTCCGATCCTGGTGAAACGGACACCGATAATGGTTGGTTGCATGAACGCAATTATAAACCGTTTACTCGACGATATTGATCGGCAGTTCGTTCTTCCCGCTCATGGCTTCCACGCTGACGCGCGCCGCGACCTTCTCGGCAACTTCTCTCAGCGCCTTTGCCGCGGGCGAATCGGGTTTGACAACGACGATGGGCTTGCCGCTGTCGCCGCCCTCGCGCACGGTGGGGTCAATGGGAATCTTGCCGAGGAACGGCGTCTGTGTGGCCTGCGCCAACTGCTCGCCGCCGCCCGAACCGAAGATGTCCATGCGCGTGCCGTCGGGCAGGTCGAGGTAGGACATGTTCTCGATCACGCCCAGGATCGGCACTTCCAGTTGCTTGAACATCATCAGGCCGCGGCTGGCGTCTTCGAGCGAGACCAACTGCGGCAGGGTCACGATGATCGCGCCGGAGAGGGGCAGGGCCTGAGCCAGCGACAGGGCCGCGTCGCCGGTGCCGGGCGGCAGGTCCACGATGAGATAATCCAGTTCGCCCCATTCCACGTCGCCCAGGAACTGGCGGATGGCCGAATTGAGCATCGGGCCGCGCCAGATGAGCGGCTGTCCGGGCTTGACCAGCAGTCCCATTGAGATGACCTTCACGTCGTAGGCCAGCGCGGGGACCATTTTGTTCTCTTTGGGCGTGGGGAGTTTTTCGATTCCCAGCATGGTCGGGATGTTCGGGCCGTAGATGTCCGCGTCCATCAGGCCGACGCGCGCCCCGGTCTGCGCCAGCGCGACCGCCACGTTGACCGCGACCGTGCTCTTGCCCACGCCGCCCTTTCCCGAACCGACCGCGATGGCGTTGCGGATGGGCATGTTGACCAGCCCGCGCATGCGGCCGTCGTTGGGGACATCCGAGTCCAACTTGACCTCAACCGACTCCACGCCCGCGACGGTCATCGCCGCCGCGCGCGCTTCCTTCTCGATCTGACTGCGCAACGGACAGGCGGGCGTCGTGAGCATGACGGTGAACGAGACCCTGCCCCCGTCGATCTCCAGGTTGCGAATCATGTTAAGGGTGACAAGGTCCTTGTGAAGTTCGGGTTCCTGAACTTTGCTCAAGGCGGCGAGAACGGATTCTTGTGTGATTTTTTCTGCCATGTTTTGTTTACCAATTCAAAATAACGCTCGTCATTGCGAGGAGCGGAGCGACGAAGCAATCCCCAATCTCCAGGAGATTGCTTCGCTGCGCTCGCAATGACGGACTTGATCACGCTGCGCTCGCCTCGGCCTTGGCGGCTTTGAGCGCTTCCTTTGCCTTGCGGGCTTCGTCCTCGCGGGCCGCGTTCAGCGGACGGATGCCCGCATAATAGTCCGCGGACTTGAGCAATTTCTCCATCGGGTAGATGTTCCGCGTGTACGAAGCCAGTTCGTAATCGTGATCCATCTTGATAGCGTCGAAGGGACAGTACTCGGCGCAGTAGCCGCAGTTCATGCAGATGTCAATATCAATGTAGAACTCGGCGGGCACGGGGACAGGCCGTCCCGTCGCGGGATCGTTCGTCCGCACGATCCAGATGCACTGCGGCGGGCAGACCTTGGCGCAGATCCCGCACGAGGTACAGCGGACTTCCTTCTTTCCGCCCTCGCCCTCGTCATAGACCAGAAAGGGCACGTAACGAAACTCTTCGGGCGAGGGAAGTTTCTCCTCGGGATATTGCACGGTGAAGATGCCGCGCGCGTTCTTGCTGGAACGGTGTTCGATGCCCTCCGCTGTGCGATAGCGTTTCTTGCCGCGCAACAGCCAGAGCAGGTCGTCCCAGTACGTGCTCCAGAAGCGCGCCAGGGTGACGCCCAGACCTTTGAGGATACCTTTTCCGATCATTTTCTCATCTCCTGTCTAGCGGTCCAGCTCACCGAGCACGATGTCCACCGCGCCCAGAATGGCGACGAAGTCTGCGATCTTCTCGCCTTCGCACATCATCTCCAGCGAGGTCAGGTTGACGAATGAAGGCGGACGCACGTGATAACGCCACGGATTCGGCTTGCCGTTCGAGACGACATAATAGCCGAGTTCGCCCTTCGGGGATTCGATGCGCCCGTACGCTTCGCCGGCCGGGACCCTCACCTGATACTGCGGCTTGACGCTCATCACCGGGCCCTCGGGCATCTGCTTCAGCGCCTGTTTCAGGATCTTGATCGACTCGCGCATCTCGTCAATGCGGATCATGTAACGGGCGTACATGTCTCCCTCGGGGCGGCAGGCCACGTTGAAGTCGAAGCGGTCGTAGACCGAGTACGGGTCGGCGCGGCGGATGTCGTAGGGAACGCCCGAAGCGCGCAGCATTGGTCCGCTCATCGAAGTGCGGATGGCGTCCTCGGCGCTCAAGTAGCCCTTGCCCTTCGTGCGCGAGACCAGCACCTCGTTCTCGTTGAGGAAGCGTTCCATCTCGTCCACTTTGCCGGGCAGGCGGTCAAAGGCCAGATCACGCGCCTTCTTGATCGAAACCTCAGGCATGTCGCGCACCACGCCGCCGAAGCGGAAGTAATTGCACATCATGCGCGCGCCCGACGATTCCTCGAAGATGTCGAGAATCAACTCGCGTTCCTCGAAGGCATACAGGGCGGGCGTGTACATCGCGCCCAGGTCGTTGAGGAACATGCCGATGAAGATGAGGTGATTCTGGATCCTGGTCAGTTCGGCCATGATGACGCGGATATACTCGGCGCGTTCGGCCACCTGGATGCCCATCAATTTTTCGACCGCGAGGGCGTAGCCGAAGTTGTTGGTCATCGAGCAGAAGTAGTCCAGGCGGTCGGTGTAGGGCATGTTTTGGAGAAACGTATTCCGCTCGCCGATTTTGTCGTGGTTGCGGTGCAGGTAGCCCATGACCGGCTTGAGGCTGACGACCGTCTCGCCGTCCAGCATGACCACCGCGCGGAAGACTCCGTGCGTGGACGGGTGCTGGGGCCCCATGTTGACCACGATGTGATCGGTTTTGATTCCGTCCTCGTTCGTGTGGCTGTATTTTGCCAGCGCGCCGTACAGGGCCGCGTCGCCCTCGGGCACCCATTTTTCGGGGTCGAACCCGGGCGGGAATTTCAGGTTGTCTGCGTATGGATTCTTGCTCTCGGCGAGATGGAACTTCCCGTCCGGCCAGCGGCTCTTGAAGGGCTTGACGTCCTCTTCGTAGAAAGCCTCTTTCCAGTCCTTGCGCATGGGATGACCCTCGAAGCCTTCCCACATCAAAATGCGGCGCAGGTCGGGGTGACTGGTGAATTTGATGCCGAACAGATCCCAGGCTTCGCGTTCCTGGAATTCGGCGCCTCGCCAGATGGGTGTAACCGACGGGACTTCAATGGGGTCCGCGCGCGGGACCTGCACTTTGAACACCAGCGCCGGGCCGCCGGTTGTCTGGTAGACATGGTAGACCACCTCCATCTTGTTCTCGGGCAGGTAGTCCACCGCGGTCAGGGCGGTGAGCATGTCGTAGCCGAACTCGTCACGGATGGCGGTCGCCACTTCGGTCAATTTGGCGGCGTCCACGATCCAGCCGCTGTAGCCGGGACGCGCGTCGGGTGTGACCGCGGCGGGGAAACGCGCGGCCAGGTCCAGGGTCTGAGTGGATGCGGGTGCAGTCATGTCAGTCTCCTATGCCTGCGTCTCAGCCGGGCTTGCGACCGGTTCCGCGGCCTTGGCTTTGATGTCGGGGATGCGGCGCGGGTCGATCAAATCTGGACCGAGAATCGGCACCGGCACCTCGACCGCGTCCGCGCCCTTGCGATACCAGCGGACCTTTGAAATGGACTGTTTGTCGATTCGTTTTTGGAGCATGATCAGGCCGTTGAGCAGGGCCTGCGGCGTGGGCGGACAGCCGGGCACGTACACGTCCACCGGCAGGAATTTGTCAATGCCGGCCACCACGTTGTAGCCCTCCTTGAACGGGCCGCCGCTCGAGGCGCACGCGCCCATGGCCATCACGTATTTCGGCTCGGGCATCTGGTTGTACAGGCGCACGATGGCAGGCACCATCTTTTTGGTGACCGTGCCGGCCACGATCATCAGGTCGGCCTGGCGCGGGGTGGGGCGCATGACCTCCATACCGAAGCGGGCCAGGTCGTAGCGCGAGGCCTGCGCCGCGATCATCTCGATGGCGCAGCAGGCCAGCCCGAACATGAGCGGCCACACCGACGAGCGCCGCCCCCAGTTGTACAGGCGGTCGAGCGCGGTGACGCTCACCACGTTCTTCAACTCGTCGGGGATGTCGTAGCCGGGCAGGTTGAGTTCATTATTGTCCATGAATGTTCTCCTCGAACCAGTCTTGGAAAATTGTCGAAAGGATGTCGTCGTTCACGAGCGCGGGATCGTCCTCGAAGTCCGAAAGCGCGAGCGTCCAATCGTGGATCTGCTGGAGCGAGACTTGTTCCAAATCCACCTCTGGATGGCGGCGGCGCAGTTCCAAAGCGATGGCGTAGGTTGTTTCCCAATTCAAAGACAACATTAATCGATTTTCGACGCCCGCGGGTGGTTGAGTAGGTCCGCGCCCCCGCGAGGAACGTATCGAAACCGCCGAGTTGCATACTAAACAATTATTTTCTTGTAAATGGTGGTCTCGATACACCCCTCTACGTGCACTCGGGGCTACTCGACCACCGTGTGAACCTATAAGTTTTTTGTCTCATGAACGGGGAGATTATAGCACGGGGAAGGAGCAAGTCAATCGAATTATGAAAATATATATTTGCAAAAATAAAAACGTGAGTATAATCACGGACAGACCTATGACAGCCTCGCGTCAACGCATCCTCTCGCATCTGCGCCGACTTGGGCCTGCCTCCGCCATGGAGATCGCCCGCGCCCTCTCGACGACTCCCGCCAACGCGCGGCATCATCTGTCCGTGCTGGCCTCCGATGGCCGCGTGACCGTGGTGCGCGAACGCCGCGCGGGACGCGGCCGGCCGGTCAAGGTGTATGGCCTGTCCGCCGCGTTGCAGGGCGATAACCTGGCGGGATTGCTGAATTCCGTGCTGGGGGAATGGCTGGGCAATTTACCGGAAAAGAAGAAAGAGGAAAGATTGCGTGAACTGGCGAAGGCGCTGGGCGGCGAAATGTCACCTGCCAATTTACCTCTGGCGCGGCGACTCGCGGTGGTTGTCGAACGCTTGAATGAAAAATACTACGCGGCGCGCTGGGAGGCCGGGGCGGAGGGCCCGCGCGTGATCTTCGGGCACTGTCCCTACGCGGCGATCATCGAGAAGCATCCCGAACTTTGCCAGATTGATGCTTTCCTGCTCGAAGGTCAGGTTGGTCTGGGAGCGAGGCAGACTGCAAAAATCGAGAAGGGACAGGGGATGTGCATATTTGCGATGAGGTGAGGAATTGAGCAATTGTCATTGTTCGTCAACATGGACAGGTATAAGGCACAGTCTTCCTTCTTTTTGAGTTGGACATGTAGCCAATAATTTTGAGCCGTCCGGTGACCATGCTAGACCCGTGCCGGGGTAATTCGAAATAATCTCAAACGTGGGAAATAGATTGTCAACCTCTCCAGAGAGAAAATCAACCAAATAAAGCCTGTCGTGACGCACGTGGGTTCCAGTACCAGAAAAGTCAGCCGTTCCAATGATAGCCAGATGGCGATTGTCGGGCGCCCATGCAACCTCTTCAATGATGTGCATGCAGCAATTTGCCATCTCGGGAGGTCCCACCTTTGTTGAGTCTATTTGATATAAACTTCCGGTTGCCGTGTCCAATACAACCAGATTGTAGCTCTCGCCTAATGGGTGCTTGGGTCCCCCCGACTTAATCACTGCTAGATACCGTCCGTTTGGACTCCAGCGCGCAAAATAGACCCAGCCGCCAAAACTTAAGGCGCAAACCTGTCCGGTATCAATATCTAGTATGAGTGTTTGGTTTGTAGGGCTGGCAAAACTGTAGAAAAATATTTGTGATGTGCCGAATCGCCAAACCATCTCATCAGATAATTCTAGCCAACCGCGTTCTCCACCATAAATCCATTGAATTACAGATTGTTGCTCCGCTTCCAATGCATCTTGCGATACCATTCGGCTATAGAGTCGCCAGGGTTGTTCGCCGGTAGTCTTCAAATAGACGATTTGACTACTATCCAGTCTAACTGCAAGAGATGAAGTTACCCACTCGTGCGGCACAATAGCTGGGCTATACTGCACATCTTCAAATATTTGGGCGTTAGCAGGGTCGCTATGACTAATCCAGAGTTGATGTCTTTCAACAATTGAGGAGGGAATAACCTGTCCGTCATTACCAAAAGAATGAGAGACAATAACCCTATCTGAATAAACAACCGACTTTAACCTTTCTATCCATGCCGGACGAAACCACATATCTGATCTTCGTACAGCCAAAAGAAGGATTTCATCAGTTTGAGGGTTGAATAATTCAATATTTTCGTTGGGCGTGTTGCGAATACTTCTCGTTATAAGAACTCTTTGACTATCTGGCAACCACTCAACAATCTCAATGCCGGCGTTGGCAGCTAGCACCATCCTTGGCTCTGAAAACGTGTACTCCTTAGGCGTTGATTCTGTCACTGTTGTCTGCGCCAAGGGGAAAGTGCAGGCAGGAGGTTGTTGGGAAATAGTTGGCGTCGCCGTCTCGGTGACTGGCATCGCTGTTTGCGTGAAGATTGGCGTTGCCTCTGTTGGGATTAATGTCGCAGTTGGGGCGGGCGTCACTGCTGGCGCGCAAGCCGTCAGGACAAAAATTAGAAATGTGAAGATTTTTTGAGTTTTCATGATGTACATATAGACCACCAGTTTTCTAGCGTAATTATGGGTGGAATCGTTCTACGACACAAGTGATAAATGTCAGTGTTTGGATCGCTGACGGAAAGGACTGGCGTTCACCGGTCCGTTTTGATTATGCCCGCAGGATGTCTTTGATCTGCGGCTGATAATCGGGGAAGATCTCGCCGATGGCTGGATTATTCAATCGCTTCAGGCACACCTCCGCCAGCACATCGCGATAGTCGGTGGTGACGGCCAGGTCGCCGGGGCCGATGAGTTGTCCCTCGGCCAGCCCGGGCCACTGCCCATGGACCTTGCCTCCGATCACATTGCCGCCCATCAGGAACATGGCACTACCGTGACCGTGATCCGTGCCGAGACTGCCGTTCTCGTAAGTTCGGCGTCCGAACTCCGACATGACGACGACAGTTAACTTGTCGGCGTGATCGCGCATGTCCGCGTGGAAGGCGGCGAGGCCCGCGCCCAAATCCGCCAGCAGGTTTGCCATCAGCCCCTCGCTGGAGCCTTGCGCGAAGTGCGTGTCCCAGCCGCCGAGGTCAATCGCGGCGACCTCCAATCCGACCTCTGCTTTAATAAGCATGGCAACCTGTCTCAGGCTCATGCCAAAATCCGAATCGGGATATTGGGCCGAGGCCGAAGGTTGGTAGTCGTCAGGGTTGAGGGCTTGCAGGGTGTCGAGGATGCCAATCGTCTCGCGGCCGATGGTGTTGAGGGAATCGCCCTCTGTGTAAAGCGCGTCCAGGGTGGCGCGCATGTGGGCGATGGCGCGCGGGTCGCCGCGCAGGTGAAAGTCCGTGATGGAGCGCAGGGCTGTGGCAGGGACGGTGCCGGTCAGGCTGCGGGGAGTCAACGCGCCGAGGCCGATGGCGCGCAGGGGCGAGAGATTGCCCGTGTCCAGCGTGGCGAGGTGACGCCCGATCCAGCCCGAGGCGGGACCGCGTTCGTCGTCCACGCCGCGCTCCATCAATTCCATGGCGCGGAAGTGACTGCGCGACTCGTCGGGCGCGCCGCAGGCGTGAACGATGGCAAGCTGCGCCGCCTGCCACGAATCCATCAGCGGGTGCAGGGACGGATGCAGGCCGAAGAAGCCGTCGAGGTCAACCGCGCGCAGGTCGGATTTGGCTCGGTTGTCATCGGGACGCGGGATTCCCAAAGTCGGTCGCGCCGCGTAGTAGGCCGTCTCGCCGTGCGGAACGATCACGTTGAGCATGTCGGCTGCGCCGCGCAGAAAGACGACTACGAGCGTGTCGCCGCGCGGCGCGGATTGGGCCGGGGCGAACGCCAGGCGCGGCATCCACGCGGGGAGTGTCAACGCGCTGGCAACGAGCGGGGCGGATTTGATGAATTCGCGACGAGTAATTGTGGTTACCATTAGAGGCTCCTTTAAATTTCGCTGGTCGAGTAGGCGGGGTCTCGATACGTCCTTCGGACTACTCGACCGCCGCCGTATCGAGACCAGCGTTCACACACTATCTCCATTGGAACGCGGGCGAGGCCAGGATGCCCGCGGTCAGCAGGGCGGGGAGTTCGGTTTGGGTATCGGCATCGGACATGGCGGACAGAATCGAATCGCGTTGCGCGGCAGGCAGTGGCGCGCCGAGCAGGACGAGCGCCAGCGCGTCCGCGATGGCAGCGGGATCGCTGGATTGAACGAACGCGGACAGATCGAGAGTTGTGCCATTGGTTTCGCCGCGGACGAGGGCGAAGGCGAACTGCCAGCGCGGCAGTAAGTTTCCCTGCCAGGCTTCGGCGCGGTCGGGATAGCCGTCGGGCGTGGCCCAGTTGAAGGGAAGTTGCCCGAGGCGCGCCAGCGTTTCGAGATGGGGACCAAAGTCATTGACTTGCGCGTTCAACTGGCGAAGCGCGGAGGTCACAAAATGCACGGGCCGTTTGAACTTGGGCGTGATGGAACGGTCGCTGGTTAATCCATCCAGCAAGACAACGCGCAGAACGCTGGAAATATCGCCGTTCGTTTTCAGAAAGACCTGAACACCGCGCTCGATCAGGTCGGCAGATTCTTCGCCGAGGAAACGCCGCGCCAGTTTCGTGACTACGAAGCGTGCGGTTTGCGGATGGACGGCCAGATGCTCCACGACCTGCTCGGCCTCGGTTTGTCCGTTCGGCTTGATCTTCATGCCGAGCACGTTCTTGATGCCCTTGTCGTGCCAATCGGGATTGAAGGTGAATTGTCCGCGCCAGAAGTGCTCTTTCACAGTCCAGCCGGTGAGACAGCGCGCCAGTTCCATCACGTCGCTTTGCGAGTAACCCCCGTCCACGCCGAGGGTGTGCAGTTCGAGCAGTTCACGCGCGTAATTTTCGTTGGGCGTGCCCGCGCGATTATCCTGGTTGTCGAGATAAGTCAGCATGGCGGGCGAATGCGCGGAAGCCCACAACAGGTCACGGAAGGAGCCGAGTGCGTGCGGGCGGATCACTTCGCGGTCGTCCACAGTCTTGAGATAAAAGCAATCGCCTTTTTCCGTTGTGATGTTGAAATGGTCGCTCCAGAATTCGACGACCGACTCGTACAACTGTCGGCGGCTGAACAACTGACGCATGAGCGCGGCCTCGCGCAGTTCGTTCGGGACCGTGGCGCGGTCTTCATCGTCGAAGAGCAGGTCGCTGAACGAGTGCAGGGTGTCGGCGTCCTGCCACAGGGTCTTGTAGCCGCGCAGGCGCAGGTCGAGCGCGCCGTCGTCTATGGAGTCGAAAGCCAGTTGTTCTTCGACCCAGGCCTGAAGTCCGATTCGACGCGCCCGTTCCCGTTCCTCGGCACTCGGGCCGAAGGTCATGCGGTTCAACGCGGCGAAGTCGCGCGGGGCCAGCGGCGGCAGGCCGGTCGTCTCCTCGGTCAGCGGGGCGACGCGGTCGTACACTGCCGTGCAGGCCGAGAGCGCCGCGCTGGAGGCGACCAGCCCGGCCAGCCGCAGGAAGTCACGCCGTGACAGGTTCATGGGCGGGAGCGCGCTTTGCGTTCCAATTCAGGATGGCAAAGGCCGACGCGCCGAGCGACAGGACGATGGCGAGAGGCATGAAAACCAGCCAGCCGACCAGCGGCATGGCCGCGGCCAGTTCGAGGGCCACCGCGCCGCGCACGAATCCCGCCGCGGACGAGAGGCCGGGCGAGGCTTTCGTGAGCATTCCTCCCATCTTGGAGGCCAGCCCCGCCGCGCCGATGCTGGAGAGGCTGAGCGCGGAGGCGATCAAAATGTAGCCGAGGAATTTGGCGGGACCGAAGGGCAGCGCCAGCAGGATGAGCACGGGGACGATGAATGCGGCCAGCACCGCGCCGCCCAGCCAGAAACAGCGCCAGGGCGTTTCGTCTAGGCGGACGCGGGCGCGCTCCACGCTGGCGGGGAAGAGCAGCCAGAAGGCCGTCAGCCAGCCGGGGAAGACGATGCCAAGCGTGAGCAGGGTGCCAAAGATGGCGGAAATATCGGACATGGGGATTCCTTTCGTGATGGGTTCTATGTGTATTACAGGTTGAACTGGAAATTTGTTGCAGATATCGAATCTGGCAGCCTTCCCGTAAAGTACAGTTCATGATAGCGGAAGCGGATTTGAACCGCGAAGCGACGAAGGGCGCGAAGAAGGTTCGGAGACGCAAAGGCAAGCCCTTCGCGATGCTCAGAAAACTTCGTGGTCTTCGCTTCTTCGCGGTGGGAAATCGAACTGCTCCCAAAGGGAGATCATCCCAAATCTGGCGAATCAAAAAGTCTCTGGCGGCTCGCACCAGAGACTTTTTTTGTCCGTTTGTTTCACTCCACCGTGACGCTCTTCGCCAGGTTGCGCGGCTGGTCCACGTCCAGGCCGCGGATGGCGGCGATGTGATAGGCCAGCATTTGGAGGGGCAGGACGGTGATGACCGGGCTGAGCATCCATGGCGCGTCGGGGACCCACAGCATGTGGTCCGCCATCGCGGCCACCAGTTCATCGCCGTCGGTCGCCACGGCAATGACCATCCCGCCGCGCGCCCGCGCCTGCTGAATCTGGCTGATCATCTTCTCGTGCCAGGGGTCTTTGGGCGCGAGGCACAGCACGGGCATCTCCTCGTCAATGAGGGCGATGGGGCCGTGCTTCATCTCGCCCGCAGGATATGCCTCGGCGTGGATGTACGAAATCTCTTTCAACTTCAGCGCGCCTTCGTAGGCGATGGGCATGTTGATGCCGCGTCCGAGATAGAGACAGCCACGAATGTCCTTGAGCGCGTGCGCCACCTTTTCGACCTCCGCTTCGCGCTCCAGAGTGCGGCCCGCCAGGTCGGGCACGAGGCGCAAATCTGAGACGAGGGCGCGGCGCGTCTTTTCGTCAATCGTCCCGCGCAGGTCGGCCAACAGGATCGCCAGCATGTACTGGTCAACCAGAGGGGCGGTGAAGGCCTTGGTCGAGGCCACGCCAATCTCGGGTCCCGTTTGCATCGAGACGGCGCCGTCCGCGATTCTCATCGCCTGCGAACCAATCGCATTCACAATGCTCCACAAGATCGCGCCCTTGCGCCGTCCCTCTTCCATGGCGGCCAGCGTGTCGGCGGTCTCGCCCGACTGGCTGATGGCCAGCACCACCGTGTTCTCGTCCACGATCGGGTCTCGGTAGCGGAACTCGGAGGCGATCTCCAGTTCGCACGGGATGCGGGCGATCTTCTCGATGAGATACTTGCCGACCATGCCCGCGTAGGCCGCGGTGCCGCAGGCCGTGATGTAGATTTTCTGGATGCGCTTCGCCAGTTCGGGGGTGAGATTGAGTTCGGGCAGGCGGATTTTTCCATGCTCGAAATCGACGCGGCCTGCCAGCGTGTCGGTCAGGGCGCGCACCTGTTCGTGGATCTCCTTCTGCATGAAGTGACGGTACTCGCCCTTTTCCGCGGCGACAGGATCCCACGCCACGGTATGGACCTCGGGCTGGACTGCCCCACCGTCAATCGCCTCCACCCGCGCGCCATCCCGCGTAATGACCGCCATCTGACGCGACTCCAAAAACGAGACCCTGCGCGTGTGTTCCAGAATGGCGGGCACGTCCGACGCGGCGAACATCTCGCCCTCGCCGTAGCCGATGACCACGCCGCCCGCGTTGCCGATGCGCGCCGTGACGATCTTATCTGGCTCGTCGGCCGACATGAGCACGACGACGTTCGCGCCTTGGATGTGCTTGAAGGTCTGGCGCGCGGCCTCGGTCAGGTCGAGCCCCGTGGCGAGGTAGTGCTCCACGAGATGGACGATGGTCTCCGTGTCGGTGTCGGATTTGAACTCAACACCCTCGGCTGTCAACTCTTCGCGCAATTCGAGGAAATTCTCCACGATGCCGTTCTGCACGACGACCACGCGCCCGGTCTGTCCGAGGTGGGGATGGGCGTTGCGCGCCGACGGCGCTCCGTGCGTGGCCCAGCGTGTGTGACCGATGCCGAGGTTGCCTGCGATGGGCGATTCGCGCAACAAGTCGCCGAGGATGGATAGCTTTCCCGCCTCGCGTCGGACCTCGATGTTGTTGTCCTGCAAGACGGCGATCCCGGCCGAGTCGTAGCCGCGATATTCCAGCCGCTTGAGGCCGTTGTAAATGATCGGCGTCGCGTCGCGCGGGCCGATGTAACCTACGATTCCACACATGGGGAACCTCCAGATTTAAGAGTGTCGGGTGTCAAGTGTCATCTTAACGAGCCGACGCACTTGGCACTTTGGATGCCGTTCTCTGTGTCTCTGTCCGCATGGTTGCCCGCGCGGTGTTCTTCACAGAGATTGTGTACTGGAGGGAAAGTGTCGGGCCTGGCTGGCCCGGAGGGCTTCCGCTGATCTTTCGATTTTCCTGCCTCATCTATCCCCACCCCATTCCCCGCCGAAAGCGGGGGCGGGAAGGGTAGGGTGAGGTCAGTTAGCCGCGGCTCGCGCCGCAGAACCCTCGTCCTCGTCACCCTGGCTTTTTCTTCCAGGGCCATGCGCTATCTTTCCCAATTGAAGTTGTCGGTACACCTCCTTTGAATATTTGAGCGGGCGGAATTATACCGCAAAAGAAAACCCGGCAAGACGTTGTGTCTCTGCCGGGTCTCTTTGGCTCATGCAACGACTAACAGTCGAAGCAGGTGGTCGGCGTGCGCGTCGGCGTGTTGGTGGGAGGGGAGACCGGTGTGGGTGTGCGCGTCGGCGTATAGGTCCGCGTGGGCGTTCGGGACGGCGTCAGGGATTGCGTGGGCGTTCGGGACGGCGTCGGTGTGCGCGACGGGGTGGAGGTCTGCGTCCTGGTCGGCGTCGCCGAGCGCGTGGGCGTGATGGACGGCGTCAGGGTGCGCGTCGGGGTGAGGGTCCGCGTCGGTGTGCGCGACGGCGTGCGCGTCATCGTCGGTGTGCGCGTGATCGTCGGGGTTAAAGTCCGGGAAGGCGTCGGCGTAATGGAAGGTGTGGGTGTGCGCGAGGGTGTGAGGGTCTTCGAGGGTGTCAACGTCCTCGAGGGGGTCAGTGTGATGGTCGGCGTGCGGGTGGGCGTACGGGTTGGCCGCCGTGTACGCGTAGGTGTGACGCTGGGAGTCAGTGTGATTGACGGGGTGCTGGTGGGTGTACGCGTGACCGTTGGGGTAGACGTGGCTGGAGGAGTATTGGTGTGCGATGGAGTGAGCGTTGGGAGAGGAGTCTCCGTCGGCACAGGGGTGGCGGTGGGAGGAGGCGTATTAGTGGGAGGAATCGCGACGGATGAAGTGGGCGGCAGGTTTACGAGCCGCGAGACGCGGAACTGTTCCACGGTCCCCTCGCGGTAGGAAGCCAGGTGGATCATGGTCGGTTGAATGCCGAAGATCGGTAACACCATGAAACGGAAGTTGTAATCCGTCGCGACAAATACGTGGTTGCCGGGCGCTCCGGCAAATTCCCCGGGGTCGCATTCCGCGTATTGCGGTCCGCCCATTTGCGGCGGCGTAAAGGTAAAGCCGGGGTTGCCGCAGACGGTGACCTTCAGGAACTCTTCGTCGGCTTCGGTCAGGCCTTCATCGTAGGGCAAGCCGATGATGATACGGCGGGTCTCATCCTTGATGGTTGGGATGCGGGCTTCGTCGATTTCCGCGTCCTCGTCATCACCGGCGCATGCGTCTAGGCCGTCATCCGGGCCGTCGACACAGTAGCCCGCTTCGAATTGACCGGTGGTTGCGAGGCGCACGCCGAATCGCGTGGAGTTTTCAACGATGAGCCAGGCGTAGAACAACCGCGCGTATTCGAGGATCCCGATCAGCAGAAGCAACAGGACCGGCAGGACCAGGGCAAATTCCAGCATACCCTGGGCCGATGACCCGCGGGGTGGTCCGAGTTTGGGTTTTGGAGAAAAGAATCGTTTCATCGTGACATCTCTTCTGCCAGCGGCTTACTGGCTCAAACGTGTTGCAATATTCTCGGCGATATCTCTAAAGATTTCCAGCAACTGGTCGGCGGTGGGCGCGAAATAGTACGTGCCGTGGTTGGCGGATGCACCGCCGGACTGTTCTGCGGCATAGATGAGCAGTTGTTCTCCGGCATCCGGGTCGCCGGTCGGCGCGTTTTGGATCAGATTTCCCAAACCGATGGCGAACACCACCGCGCCCTGCCCATTTTCAGGATCGGATACGAAATCGGCCATGTCGCGGGCGTAGTCGTCGGCGTCATAGTGGTCTGTGTCACTGCTGTCGTGCCGGGTAGACGCGGACGCATCGCGACAGAAAGGGGATGCCCAGGTAGAGGGCGGGCAGAAGCGGTCGGGCCATTCCTGGCCGTCGCCGGTTGGGCTGCTGACCAGGCCTGTGTTGGCAGGGCCGCCTGCGAGCAAAATAACGACCCAGAGCGAATCTTCGCGAATGGGGGGCTCGGCAAATTCGTTGCCAGCCACACGCAGCCCGTCACCAATATTGCTGGACGTGCACGAGGAGGGATTATTGGGCACCGTGTTGCGGTAGCGCGGGCATTCCAGACCGACGTAATCCTCGAGTTCGGGAACGATTGTATCACCGTCGGTGTCGGGATAGTTAAGGCAGGGACCGAAGTTGACGTCGCAGGGCGGCGGCTGAAAGACGTCAAGGTCGTTGATGGCATTGATCACATCCGCTTCGATGGCGGTCATCGGGAGCATCAGATGCGCGTCGCGATCGAACGTGACGATCCCCACGCGGTCGTAACCGACTGGCGTGTCAATATTTTCCAGGAAGAGTTGTCCGACGAAGTCAATAGCGACATCCTTGATCTCGCGGAAGGGATGGCACGTATCGGTTGGATTGCATTGGGCCGGGTCATCCAGCGGCACATCGTTTCGGTTCGGGTCGCCGCCGCCTTCCGCGGACATGGAGGCGGACGCGTCCAGAACGATGACTACATCAACGGATGCCGCCTCGCCGATCGCGGCGGTGGAGATGGTCCCGTTGGGGATTCCCAGCACGGGCATAAAGCCAAAGTCCACGACTTCTTCCGCGAAGACGCGCACCAGTTTGCGCGGCGGATCGGTGCAAAGCACCGGGTCGCCCGGATTCGTTTCGCAGGTCTCGATAACAATGTCGGTCTGTTCCACATTAACCTGATTCAACAGGAGCAGTTCGACGGCCGCGTCGGTCAATTCCTGGATCGTAAAGCCCTCGCGGAATTGAAGCGCGGCGGAGATGGCGGCCGCGTCCACTGCGCGCTTGAGGCGGCCATATTCCAGCAGCATAATGCCGCCGTCTATCATCAGGCCGACCATGGCGAACAGTCCCATAACGGCAAAGGCAATCAGGATGATTGCCTGTCCGCGTTCGGTTTTGCGAGATGATTTGTGGAAACGTTTCATCGTCATTTATTTCTACTTTCCGAAAGGGCGGCGTCAGGGGCTACGGCGTGGGTGTCGGTTCGGCGGCGGAGAGCGGCATGATGGTGTAAGCGTGCAGGGTGACCGGGTCGGGCAGGAAGGCTGTAATCCAGGGCAGGGCGAGCACCTGATCGTAATTGTAGAAGACCTCGACGAGCAGGATGCCGGTATCCGGTGCGTCGGCGATCAGGCGGGATTCGATCTCTTCGTCCGAGAACCTTGAATCGAGATTGCCGAACCACTGGTATTGTCCGCCGAGCGAATCTGGGAAACGTGTGACGGAATTATTGTGGATGCTGAAGACCGAGATGACGACGTCATCTCTGGCTGAGTCGAGAATGATGCGGCGAGAGGTGTCCTCTGCAAACTGCGGCTCGAGATTAGCGACGAGATAACCGGCGGCATTGGCATAAAAATCCGCGATGTTATCTGTGCCATCCTCATTGAAGGGGTCGAAGTTGCTGAACACGCGCGCGGTCTCGCGGGTGGAATCGGTCAAGGCTATGTAATGGTTGAGCATGAAACCGAATTCGAGCATTCCGGATAAGAGCATCAACATGAACGGGAATGCAATGGCGATTTCCACCAGGCTTTGCCCCTTGCGCGAAGGGTTCGCCGGGCGGGCCGGCCGCTTCTTCTGGATGAATGCCTTGAATCGAAGATTCATCGAACAGGTAGCCTTTCTCCGAATTAATCGTATGAGTCAGTCGCAGTGTTTACAATCCTGCTTAAGTACGGGCTCTTACCGGTAAAGGAAAAACACAGCTCCGAGAATCAGGAACGGCGCGTAGGGAATTGCCGTGAACGCCTGGTAGCGCCGTAGGACCAACATCCCCAGGATGATTACCAGGCTGATCGCGCCGCCGGCCAAAATCCCAAAAAGCAGGCTGATCCAGATCAACGGCCAGCCCAGAACGAGCCCCAATACACCTGCGAGGTTTACGTCACCGAAGCCCAGCGCTTCCTCCTCGATCTCGGTCCCGCGCCGGCGGGACAGAAACCGGCTGAACGCGATCCCAAGGTAATACAGCCCGAGCATGAGAAGGTACCCAAATGCGCCGCCAATCAGGGTGCTGACAATCCCGTGAGTCAGCGCGCCGATGCCAAGTCCGAGAGTGGCGCCGGCGATGCTGACGGGGTGGAGGATCAGGCGGTTTTCCAGGTCTATGACCAGGACGACTCCGAAGTAAGCCAAAAGGGTCAGGCCTGCGTAAAAGCCGAGGAGTCTTGGCGGCGACATCCACAGGTAGACCGCCGCAATGACCGCACCTCCGAGCACCAGCAACGACCTTATGCCGCGGGGTTTGCGGCAGTTCCTGCAGGGCCGAATGAGGATATAATCCGCCGCGGTATAGGACGATTGACAATGGCGACAAACCGGCCGGCTCAAACGGCGGGTGAAAGGCAAAACATCGGCAAGATAATTGGTTGCCAGGCCCGCGAATATGCCTAATACGATGGGGATAGTTATCTCCACCCTACCATTATACAATACTACGCGTAGATGTACATACAATGTAAGTGAGCTGTAATGTTGTTGGCGAATTATCGAATCTGCCTTACAATCCCGCAAGGTTGAGGTGCCTCATGGAAAAATTCGTGATCGAAGGCGGAAGCCCTTTGCGCGGGGAGGTGACACCTTCTGGAAACAAAAACGCGGCGCTGCCCCTGCTGGCGGCGTGCCTTTTGACCGACGAGCCGGTTATTTTGCACAACCTGCCCGGCATTCGGGACGTCGCCGACATGCGCCGCTTGCTCGAGAGCCTGGGCGTGGAGGCCGAGGACCTGGGCGATAAATCGTGGCGCATCACCGCGCGGACCCTGCGGCCGGCCGAGCTCGACCCGGACCTCTGCCGCCGCATCCGCGCGTCCATCCTCCTGGCCGGGCCCATGACGGCGCGCATGGGCGAATTGCGGCTTTCTCATCCGGGCGGAGACGTGATTGGCCGCCGCCGCCTGGATACGCACATCCTTGCCTTACGTGCCTTGGGCGCGGAAGTGACTTATGACCGCGCCTTCGAATTCCGGGCGAGGACCCTGCGGGGCGCGGACATTCTCCTGGACGAGGCCAGCGTCACCGCCACCGAAAACGCCATCATGGCGGCGGTCCTGGCTGGGGGACGGACTGTCCTGCGGAACGCGGCCTCAGAGCCGCACATTCAGGAACTTTGCCACTTCCTCAACGGGTTGGGCGCGCACATCGAGGAGATAGGTTCGAATACCCTGCACATCGAGGGAGTCGAACGACTGCGCGGCGGCGAGTTCACCGTCGGTTCGGATTACATCGAGGTGATCAGTTACGTCGGCGCGGCCGCGGTGACGCGCGGTTCGATTCGGATTCGCCGCGCCGGCGCGGCTCATCTGGAAATGATCTCGCAGGTGTTTCGCCGTCTCGGCGTGACCTGGGAGGTGGATGGGGACGATTTGATCGTGCCCGCAGACCAGCCGCTGGAGGTCGTCCCTGACCTGGGAGGCGCCGTTCCCGAGATCAAGACAAACGTTTGGCCCGCGTTTCCAACCGACCTGATGAGCATTGCCATTACCGTCGCGACTCAGGTAAAGGGCTCCGTCTTATTTCACGATTGGATGTATTCCGGCCGCATGTATTTCACCGACAAACTGGCAGGCATGGGCGCGCGCATCATCCTGTGCGACCCGTATCGTTGTCTCGTGCAGGGCCCCACTCAGCTCATCGGCGAGAAAGTGGAGAGCCCAGATATTCGCGCGGGAATGTCGCTTTTGTTGGCGGCGTTGGCCGCCAATGGGCAGTCAGTCATTCGGAATATCGGGCAGATCGAACGCGGTTACGAGCGCGTGGATGAAAAACTCCGCTCGCTCGGCGCAAATATCCAGCGGTTGACCGAATAGCGACGACGCGAAAATAAAACGAGACGCGGTGTTGGCCGCGTCTCGTTTCAAATGATGGTGTGCCGGCTTCGATTTTAGGGCGGATTGAGAATGATGATCTCGCCGCGGATGACGAAGGTCCATTTGTCCGAGTTATTCACACAGAGCGGACCTCCCTGCGCGGTGGATGGTTTCTTCGGATCGTTGATCCAGGCGTAGGCATAGTAACAACCCTGCGGAAGCGTAACTGTGATCGTGTCATTTTTCGAGACGCTATATCCGCGATACCCGCATTCCCCGAAGGGGGTCTTGGCCAGCCATAACGAAATGTTGGCGGATGCCTTGGTCTCATTCTTGATCGCCGCGGTAAATTTTGGCCCCGTGGGCTCATTCGACATCGGCGCGTTGCATGGATCGGTGCTGGAGGTCGCCGTGGCGGGGGAGGCTCCAAAGGGTTGAGTTGGCAATGGAACCGGCGTCTGACTGGGAGTGGGCGTCTCGGTGGGCGTTTCGGTTGGCGGGATGGGCGTCGCGGTGGGAATGGCCGCCTGGGTCTCTGCGGCCATTGTAAGGGCCATCGCCATCGCGGTTCCCACTACATCAGGAGTGGGCGTCGGTTCCGGGCCGCATGCGGCCAGCAATAACCCGGCTGCCATGCTGATGAGTATCAACTTTTTCATTTTTCTCTCCATGCTTTTGGTTTCTGAGCGGTCTGGTTGCCTTCGTCCAGGTCAATTGGCGACCACTTTATCCTTGTAGAATCGAATCACAACGTTTCCTGCTTTGGTCAAGGCAAATCGACCGGTGAACTTCCTGCCGCCGACCCAGGCCACGTACACGTAATCGCCGATTGGTGCGGAGATTTCCATCACACCGTAGACCGGATACTCCAGAATGACCAGGCGGCCGTCCTCCGTCGTGCATTGAAGCGAAACGTATACTTCCGCCTTCGCCTTGTTCGCCAGTTGCAGTTTTGCGAAGGGCACGTTCGGCGGCTGTGTCCCGTAGAAACGGGGATGAAGCGTTTCGGTCGGAGTGGCCGCCGCCGTTTCCGTTATGGTAGCGGTCTCGCCCGGCTGTGTTGGGAGAGTCGTGGAAGTGGCGGTCGCGTCCAGTGTTGCCGTGGCGGGCGCGCTTGTCTCGGTCGGGCGCAGCGTGGCCGTGGGCGGCGGTGTCCGCGTGGGAGGCGGTTGCTCGGTAGCCGTAAACGCGGGAGAGACGGTGGTCGCTTGAAGCCCGGCTGTCGGAGCGACGACCGGCAGTGGCAGTGTCACATTACATGCACCCAGGATGAGTGCAAGGATCACCCCGTTCCAGCGCCACCACTTCAAGGCGACCGTCCTTGCATGTCAATTAATTCTGCGACTGCCCGACGACTTCCATAAACTGGGACAGAACGTCGCGTAACATCCGCTCGGGCAGGGCGCCCACCTGGCGATGAACCAGTTTGCCGCTGGCCACGAACAACATGGTCGGAATTCCCTGCACGCCATACTTCATGGCCCACTCCGGGTTCTCGTCGGTATTCACCTTGGCCACCAGGAGTTTACCGGCGTACTCTTTCGCCAGTTTATCCAGGGTCGGTGCGACCATCTTGCAAGGCCCGCACCAGGGCGCCCAGAAATCAACGATCACTGGAATTTCGGATTTCAAAACCGTCTGCTCGAATGCTGCATCGGTCACATGAATGGGTTCTTCGATCATTTTTTACACCTTTTTGAATGGATTTACCTACCAGACGCATCCGGCCGGTAAATCCATACGTTCTTGATTGCCAACCGCCGAGTATATCATAAATCGCCGCGCGCCCTCGTGATATAATCGCCTCTCATGGCCGACCTCATCTCTCGCTGGCGGAGCGGGCTTTCCAAAACCGGCAAGGCAGCCTTTGGGCGTCTGGCCGGTTTATTGGGTGCGACGGAGATCACCTCCCAAACCTGGGACGACCTGGAGGCCCTGCTCGTTCAGGCGGATGTGGGAATCGAGACGACCGGCGAGATCGTTCAATCTCTCCAGCGCGTCGTGCGGACCTCGGGCCTCACCCGCGCCAACGAATTGGATTCCGCCCTGCGAGCCGAACTGCGCGCCCGCCTCGATCCGCCTCCCGCCCTCGAGTTTTCCGCGCGGCCCTCCGTCATTTTACTTGTTGGAGTCAACGGTTCGGGCAAGACCACCACTGCCGCGAAACTCGGCCAGCGATTCCTCGCCGAGGGCAAGACCGTCCTCTTCGGCGCGGCGGACACGTTCCGCGCCGCGGCGGTGGACCAGCTCCAGGTCTGGGGCGACCGGCTGGGGGTCCCGGTGGTGACGGGCGCGCCGGAATCCGACCCAGGCGCGGTGGCGTTCAACGCCGTCCAGTCGGGCGTTGCGCGTAGCGTGGACTTCATCCTGATCGACACAGCCGGCCGCCTGCACACACGGACGAACCTGATGGAGGAATTGAAGAAGGTGCATCGCGTGGTCGGCAAGGCGCTGACGGGCGCGCCGCACGCCGTGTGGCTGGTGCTGGACGCAACCACCGGGCAGAACGCCCTGCACCAGGCGCGCTCGTTCAAGGACGCGGTCGGGGTGACGGGTGTGATCTTGTCGAAATTAGATTCGTCGGCGCGCGGCGGCATGGCGTTTGCCATCCAGCGCGAACTCGGCCTGCCCATTTTGTTCGCGGGCCTCGGCGAGAAGGCGGACGATTTGCAGGCCTTTGACCCTGACGCTTTTGTGGATGGGATTTTGTCGGCGTAGCGCAGAATTTCAATTTGCGCTTCTGGAGGAACCATGCAGGATTTACTTAATCGTTTGAACGCGGTGGGGGAGACGGTCGCCCAGATATTGGAGCGTCTTTGACTTCGCCGCGAGAGAATCCCAACTGGCTGAATTAGAAAACCAGATCGCCGCGCCCGATTTCTGGAACGATTCGCAGACGGCGCAGCGCGTGAGCAAGCAGGCCGCGTCCCTGCGCGACGAAGTGGACGGTTGGCGTGCCTTCCAGCGACGGCTGCGCGACGCGCACGAATTGGCCGCGCTGGACGACGAGAGTCTGCGCGCGGACCTGGAGGCCGAGGTCGCGGCCATCGAAGCGGAGGCCGAACAGCGCGCCTTCGCGGCCATGCTCTCCGGCCCGTACGACGACGATGACGCCATTCTCGCCATCCATGCCGGGGCGGGCGGCACGGACTCGCAGGATTGGGCTGCCATGCTCGAGCGGATGTACCTGCGCTGGGCGGAGGCGCGCGGCTTCGAGACTGAGGTGCTCGACACGACCGAGGGCGAGGAAGCGGGAATCAAGTCTGTGACCATCGCGGTCAACGGCAAATATTCGTATGGCTATTTGCGCTCCGAGAAGGGCGTACACCGCCTCGTGCGGCTCTCGCCGTTCGACGCGGCGCACCGCAGGCACACGTCGTTCGCGCTCGTGGAGGTCCTGCCTCAGATTACGCTGGACAGTTCCGAGGTCCAGGTTGACCCGAATGATTTGAAGATAGACGTCTTCCGTTCGTCCGGCGCGGGCGGACAGAACGTCCAGAAGAATTCCACGGCCGTCCGCATCACGCACATCACGACGGGGATCGTGGTCACCTGCCAGAACGAACGCTCGCAGACGCAGAACCGCGAAAGCGCGATGAGTGTTCTGCGGGCGCGCCTGTTCCAACTTCAACAGGCCCGGAGGGATGAGGAAATAGCCGTCCTGAAGGGCGATTACACCAAGGCCGAGTGGGGGAGCCAGATCCGCTCATACGTGCTGCATCCCTATCAGATGGTGAAGGACCACCGTACCGAGTTCGAGACGGGTAACGCGCAATCGGTGTTGGATGGGAATTTGGACGGATTCATGGAGGCGTTCCTGAAACAGGGAACGGGGTAGGTGGATATGATCAAAAAACTATTAGGCCGGGTATTTTCATACGAAAACCTGCTGGCGCTCCTGCTGGCGCTCATCATGATCGCGCTGATCATCTTTACCGCCGATATTTCACCGGCCTGGATCTATCAGGGCTTCTAGATGGGCATTGCCGAAATCCTGATTCTGATCGGGCTGGCCCTGCTGGGAGGGTTCTTTCGCCGGGGCCGCAAACCGATCCTGCTGGCTCTCAGCGCGGCGGTGATCTTCTGGCTCCAACCGGGGAACGACGCGATACCGTCGCTCGCGTTTTGGATCCCGTTTGCGACTCTTGCGGTCACGGTCCTCGCCTGGGTGTTAACTGTTCCGCCCGAGGCGCGCGGCTGGAAGGAGAATCTCCCGGCCGGCCTGGTCCTCGGCGCCGTCGTCCTTCTGGTGGATTTGGACCGGTATGTGTCATCCATTCAGGTCTTTACTGAATTTTTGCCTCTCCCTCTGTTTGCAGGATTTGCCATCGCGGGGGTGTTTTTGCTAATTTTCGTGATCGGTTATTTTCAGGGAGGGGTGCGCTTTTTTCAGACATTATTACTGCTCGGCATTCTGGCTGTTTTTGTTTTTCTGAAGACGCCGCAATTGGCGGGGAACGTACTCTCGGCGGTCTCTGCGTGGCGCGGACGCCCTCTGGCCGCGGACGCAACTGCCGCCCTGGCCTGGATGGGTTATTCCTATCTTGCTTTTCGTTTGATCCATACCATTCGAGACCACCAAACGGGGCGCCTGCCGGCGGTTGACCTGGCGGAGTACGTCAATTACGTCATCTTCTTCCCGTCTTTCACCGCCGGACCAATCGACCGGCTGGAGCGTTTTATCGCCGACTTGCGCTCGCCGCAGGCATTGACCAGTGAGGACTGGCTCTTTGTTGGGAAATGTCTGGCGATGGGACTGTTCAAGAAGTTCGTGCTGGCCGACCTGCTGGCTGTCGTCTCGATCACGGACGCGCTAGTTGATCAAACGCGGACAGGCGGCTGGCTTTGGGTGCTCTTGTATGCGTATGCCTTTCGCATCTATTTTGACTTCAGCGGGTACACCGATATCGCCATCGGCATGGGGCGCCTGATGGGGATCCGCCTGCCTGAAAATTTTGCCGCGCCTTACCTCAAACCCAACCTGACGCAATTCTGGAACTCCTGGCACATGACCCTGACCCAGTGGTTTCGTTCCTACTTTTTCAATCCGCTGACGCGTTCGATGCGCGCCGCGAAGCGTCCCCTGCCGATCTGGTCCATGATTCTCCTGTCACAATTGAGCACGATGATCTTGATCGGCCTGTGGCACGGCATCACCTGGAATTTTGTCCTGTGGGGAGGCTGGCACGGCCTGGGTCTTTTCATCCACAACCGCTGGAGCGATTTCATGCGCGGACGCATGCCCGCGTGGAGCGCCACGCGCCTCGGGAGCGCTGTGATCCATGGCGCGGGGGTGTTGCTTACGTTTCACTTCGTTGCGTTGGGCTGGGTCTTCTTTTCGCTATCGTCGCCGGGCGTCTCCTGGCTGGCCCTGCTGAAACTATTGGGAGTATCCTGACCAATGAGCGCAGGCGTGAATCCGTGGCGGGTGCTGGTCAAGGCGATCCTGTTGTTCTCGGCCATCAATGTTATATTCGCCGCCTCGAATCCCGCGGTTGGACGGATCACCCTGTATAACCGCCTCCTGCCCGGACGCCTGCGCTTCCCCTATGAACAACAGCCGATGTTCTATGACATCGGTTACAACGCGCCCGTTTCCGAGGACTTCGATGCCATGTTCGGAGCGCACGTCATCTCCGCCCCAAAACCTGCGGATGAGTACAGGGTGATTTTGATCGGCGATTCGTCCACGTGGGGCACGAGCGTACAGGCCGGAGATACTCTGGCGGAGCAGATCAATCGTCTTGACTTGCGCACTTGCGATGGCCGCCGCGTCCGTGCTTACAACCTCGGCTACCCCCTGGCCTTCCTGATCCGCGACCTGCTTGTCCTTGAAAAGGCCATGGACTACCAGCCGGACCTTGCGCTCTGGTTGATCACACTGTCCACCTTTGTGCCGCAAACTGCCGAGAAGGAATTCCTTGCCCCGCATGCCGGGCGATACGTGCACTTGACCGAAACTTACGATCTCTCTTTCCCGCACCTGGATGGAAAACTCCACCCGCCCTCTTTTTGGGAACGAACGATCATTGGTCAGCGTAAACGGCTCAAGGATATTTTTCTTGTGCAGGCATATGGGCTCCTGTGGGCGGCGACCGGCATTGATAATCACGAGGGGTTCTCCTTTGATGGAGCGCCCCCCAACCCGGACGTTTCGAGCGATCTCCACTTTCTCGAATTCCTGCCCGAAGACCGCCTCACCCCATATGATCTTCTCATGCTCGAATCCCTCTCTGGCGGGTACGGCATCGTTGAAGACATCCCGCTTGTTCTGGTCAATGAACCGATTTTTGTCGCCAGCGGCGCGAACAGCGACGTTCGCTACAACGGATTTTATCCTCGCTGGGCCTATGACGGTTTTCGACAGGTGATTGTCGAACAGGCCAGCGATCATGGCTACAGATTTCTGGATTATTGGAACTCCATCCCTCCCGATGGATTTGCTGACCGCAACATTCACCGCAACCCTGCGGGCGAACGGCGTTTCGCCGAACTGCTCGCGCCCGAGATATTGGAACTTTCATGTCCCTAGTACCTCCTTTCTTGTATAAATATCTGGATCATTGATCATGGCGGGCAACGTCTCACCACTTCGCGTTCTTTTCAAGGCTGCCATTATTTTTGCCGCTTTCAATATTCTGTTTGCCTCCCTGAACTTTCCTGTAGGAAAGTTCACTGCCTATAACTTCCTTTTCCCCGGCCGATTGCGATTTCCGTACGAACGGGAACCGTCCTTGTATCCCGTCGGTTACAACGCGCCTCTCTTCGAGGACTTCGACGCCATGTTCGGATCACACGTCATTTCGGATGGCGAAAAGCCCGCCGGCGAATTCCGCGTCATCCTGCTGGGCGACTCGGCCACCTGGGGCGGGCACCTTCCCGCGAGCGAAAATCTTGCCGAACAGATCAACCGCCTCGCCCTGCAGACGTGCGATGGGCGCCGCGTCCACGCCTATAACCTGGCGTTTCCGTGGCCGTTCTCGTTCCGCGACCTGCTGATTCTGGACGAGGTTATGAAATATCAGCCGGACGAAGTCCTGTGGCTGGTGACCCTGTCCACGTTCGACCGGCAGAACGTCGAAATGGAATTCCTCCGCCCGCACGCGGACCGGGCCCTGCGCCTGATAGACCGCTACGATCTTGACCTCCCCTGGCTGGCGCGGCGTTTGGATTCGCCGTCCTTCTGGGACAAGACCATCGTCGGCCAGCGCGCCCGGCTGAACAAAAGCGCCCGCGCCCAACTCTACGGCCTCCTCTGGTCTGCGACCGGCATAGACTTTCACGTAACCCGCGTTCCCGCGGATCCTCAGCCGGTCAGTCCCGATGTGAACCGCGATGTTGCCTACTTCGATTTTTCGTCCTCCCAGGAACTGCCCCGCCTGCTAGATACACTGACGTTGAGCGATATGTCCGCCGCGGTTCGAATTGCCGGGGATATCCCCGTCATTGTCGTCAACGAGCCGATTTTCATCGCAACAGGCGAGAACAGCGACCTGCGTTACAACAACAATTATCCCCGCTGGGCATACGATGCCTACAGAAAATCCATCGCCGATTACGCGTCTGCGCAGGGTTATGAATTCCAGGATTTTTGGAATACAATACCCGCCGATGAATTTCTCAACCCCTCCCTCCATCGCTCCCCCGCCGGTGAGCGGCGCTTGGCGGAGATGCTCGCTCCTGTGATCACCCAGGCCGCCTGTCCGCGCGAACCGTGATTCCAAACGAGGTGAAAAACAATGCCCAGCGAAATTCAGGATGCGATCAACCAGTTTCTGACGAGCAAGATTCTAAAACAACCCCAGCGCGTCCTTCGCCCGGACGAGGCGCTGATCTCCAGCGGCTTGATCGATTCGTTCAGCCTGATGGATCTGGCCCTCTTCGTGGAGGATACCTTCGGCGTCCGCATCGAGGACACCGAACTGAACGCCTCGACCTTCGATACACTCGACCAATTGACCGCCCTGATTCGCTCGCGCCAGAGATGACGACCTTCTCGCATCTACTCCGGGACTTTTACGGGCGCGCCCCCGAAAAGCCGATCCTCATCCTGCAATTCGCCGGCCAACCCGACCGGCCGATTTCGTACCGCCAACTGTTGAGCGGCGCGAACGCCTTCGCGCGGACGTACGCCCGCGAGAATATCCAGCCGGGCGAGGTGGTGGTGTTGATCCTCCAGCACGGCGAGGACCTGGTGTATTCCTTCTGGGGTGCCGTCCTGCACGGCGCCATCCCCTCGATCATGCCGTTCCTGACGGAAAAACTTTCGCCCGAGCGCTACCGCGCCGACCTGGCCGCGCTGGTTTCGGTCACGCGCCCGGCGGCCATCGTTACCTATCCAGAATTCGAGGCGGAAGTGCGCGGCGCGCTGCAAAGCGACGGGCCCGTCCGCGCCGTGATTGCGACCGATAGAATCGAGCCGCAGTCCGCGCCCGACTTCGATTCGCTGGTGGGCATGTCTCGCGCCGCGACCGATATCGTCCTGCTCCAGCACTCGTCCGGGACGACGGGCCTGCAAAAAGGCGTGGTGCTTTCGCATCGCGCGGTGCTGAATCAACTGCGCGCCTACGGCGAGGCACTCGAATTAAACGACCGGGATGTGGTCGTCTCCTGGCTTCCGCTGTATCACGATATGGGGTTGATCGCGGGCTTTCTCATGCCCATTCTGACCGGCACGCCGCTGGTGCTCATGTCGCCGTTCGATTGGGTGCGCGCTCCGTATCGGTTACTGCAATCGGTCTCGCAATATCGCGGCACACTTTCGTGGCTCCCGAACTTTGCCTATAATTTTTGCGCGCAGAAGATCCGCGACCGTCACATCGAGGGCGCGGATCTGTCCTCGTGGCGGGCGGTCATCAATTGCTCCGAGCCCGTCCGCTGGGAGAGTCACCAGGCGTTCTACGAGAAGTTCAAGTCGTATGGCCTGCGGTACGAGGCCTTGCAGACTTCGTACGCGATGGCGGAAAACGTCTTCGGTGTGACCCAGAGCCGGTTAAACGGCGAACCGGCCTGGGTCGAGTTGGACCGCGAGGCGTTCATGGTCGAGCGCGCAGCGCGTCCCGCCTCGGACGGCCGTCCCTCAATGAAGATGATGTCGTCCGGGCGTCCGCTGAAGAATACGCGCCTGCGCGTCCTGGACGACAAAGGGCGCGACGTTTCCGAACGCGTCATCGGCGAGATCGCCCTGCAAAGCGACTGTATGCTGACGGGCTATTTCAACCGGCCCGACATCACCAAAAAGGCTTTTCTGAACGGCTGGTATCTAACCGGCGATTACGGCTTTTTGCTGAACGGCGAGCTGTATGTTTCGGGACGCAAAAAGGATATGATCATCGTCGGCGGCAAGAACGTGTACCCGCAGGACCTGGAGGCTCTGACTTACGAAGTGCCCGGTGTGCACGCCGGGCGCTCGGTGGCCTTCGGCCTCTTCGACGAGGAACAGGGCACGGAGGAAGTCGTCATCATCGCCGAAGTGGATTCGGAGGACGCCGCCGAACAACAGGAGGTCGCGGATGCGATCCGCCAGCACGTGACGAAGAATTCGGCCATTGCCCTGAGGCATGTCAAGGTCGTCGGCCCGAAATGGATTTTGAAGACTTCCAGCGGCAAGACGGCGCGCTCGGCCAACAAAGAGAAGTTTTTGAAAGAACTCGAAGCCAGTCAAAACCGTTGAGAGGCTTACCGCGCAGGGTCGTTCCCATTCATCGAGGCAAGGGATGAAAATAAATCCCAACGATCTTTTACAGGAGGCAATTCGCCTCGCCCGCGCCGGGCGGGAACTGACCGCGCGCGATTTGTTCCGCGATGTGATCCGCCTCGAACCGCGCAACAAACTGGCCTGGCTGTGGCTCATCGGCCTGCTGGACGACTTCGACGAACAGATCGGTGCCTGCCGCCGCGTGCTCGAAATCGATCCTACGGAGGAGCACGTCCAACAACGGCTGGACAATTTGCTGGCCCAGCGTGGAGAACAGATTCGGACGAAGGCGCGCGACCTGCACGCGCAGGGCGAAACCGAACGCTCCCTTTTGCTCCTGCGCCGCGAGGTCCAGGATAACGGTCGCGATCCGGCGTCCTGGCTGTTGCTCGCCGAACTCTCGCGCGATGTGGACGAGAAGGCGCGGGCGTACGAGCAAATCGTTTCCCTTCAACCGTCCGACCTCGCCGCCCGCAAAACCCTGGAGAAACTCCGTTTCCGCCAGCAGAATCCCTTCGACCTGCCGTCCCTGCTGGAGGAGCAGGGCAGGATTGACGAGGCCATCCTCGAATACCAGCGCGCCGCGGCGCGCGCCAGAACATCGCAGGAGTGGGATCACATTTATCGCAATATCACCCGCCTGGAAGACCTGCGCAACGAAGGAATCGTCCACATCTCACCGTTGGTTTCGATTGCCCGTCTGTCGGCCGGGCCGCCTCTGCTGTATCTTTTGTCCCTGCTGATTCACGTCGGGTTGAATCCTCTTTCGGCCGATTTCATCTTCTGGATCGGACTGGCCTGGTCCCTCCTGGGCGGCTTTCTGCTCGCGTTGGGGACTGTCCGTTCGCGGCACCGCCTGTGGATTTTGCTGGGCGACCCGGCAGCATCCGGCAAACCTCTCTCCCGCTTCGCCCTGCGGACCTCGGGCTGGATCCTCGTCCTCCTGTCCTTTGCCCTGCTGACGCTCGACGCGCTCCAGCGCCTGGCGGTGTTCGAGGTTCCTCCCATACCCAATTACCTGCAATAACCCATGTTACCCCTCAACGACGTCGAACCCAACCGCTACTCCCCGATCCCGTTCATGACGATTGGGATTATTCTGCTCAACGTTTTGATATTTATATTCGGCCCCTGGCCGACGTGGGACAATTTAATGATCTACGCGTTCACGCCGCGCTTGATCCTGCAACAGAAGGGACTGGGAGTGCTCTCCAGTGTGATGGCCACCTTCATGCACGGCGGGCTTTTCCATCTGGTGGGAAACATGTTCCCGTTGTGGGTCTTCGGTCGCCGCGTGGAAGACGCCTGCGGGCCGTGGCGGTTTTTTTTATATTATCTTCTCGCGGGCATTCTTGCCGACATAACGACATTGCTGGTCTTTCACGATTCGCCCATTCCCAACCTGGGCGCCAGCGGCGCCATCTTCGGCGTGATGGGCGCTTATCTTGTCTTATATCCCGAGGGGCGCATCCGCACACTGGTGTTGTTTACTCCCATTCCCCTTTGGCCGAGGATACGCGCGGTATGGGTGATCTTTTATTTTCTCGGCGTTCAGATCATCCCTGCCATCGAAGTCGCCTTCGAAAACGTGGACTACAACATCGGATATTGGGCGCACCTCGGCGGGTTTGCGGCCTCGATATTCATCTATCTTTTCCTGCGCCCGGAGGCCTTTGCGCGCTACCTCAGCAATACGCAGGTGTGAATCAAAAAACGCTCTCGACCTCGAGGCGTTTTTTGTCTGGACTTCCTAACCGCCGGTTGGGAGACGGTTCTCCAATGTTTGATTCAGGATATCCTCGCGCTCCTGGGCCACGCCGGCCTTGGGCGGCATGCTCTTGACGACCTTCGTGCGCGCATTGGCCCGCTCCCTCGCCATTTGGAATGCAATCTGCATGGCGGTAAATTCGGGTTCCTTCGGCGCCTCTTCGACCTGAACCGCCTCCTCGTGCTTCTTGCCGCGTTTGGGACCGCGCCCCTTGCGGGGTTCGCGCTCGGGTTTCTTTTCTTCCACTGTGATTTCCGGCAGAAGGGCTTTCATGCTCAGGCGGATCTGTTTCTTCTTGCGGTTGACTTCCAGAACTCTCGCCTCCACTTCATCCCCCTCTTTGACGACTTCGCCGGGAGTCTTGACGTATCCGCGCGTCAACTCGCTGACGTGGACCATCCCGGGCCGCTCCGCGCCGATGTCCACGAACGCCCCGTAGGATTCGAGGCGGACGACCTTGCCTTTGACGATCATCTCCGGTTGAATCTCGTTCCATTCCAGGCCGAGCGGCTCCAGCATGGTCAGCTCGATGCGGTCTTTTCTGACGCGGCGCACCCACACTTCCACGGATTGACCCTCTTTCAACACGTCTTCGACTTTGTTGACGGTTTCCTTTTGAATTTGCGAGATGTGGAGAACGCCGGGGAGTTCTTGACCTATGTCTATCAGCGCCCCCGCCAGAGTTGTTTTCAACACTTTGCCAGTCAGTTTCGTTTTGGGTTCCAGCGCGATTGCCGGTGGTGTAGCTGTCATTGCGCTCATCATCGTACTCCTGTATCTTTTATTTAGCCGAGGGCTGATTATACATGCATGGAAGGCAGTCGTCAACGTGAAAAATCAATGGAAAGAAAGGAACAGTCGCCGGGCGTGCATGGGCCGTCTTGATTTCTTCGACGGCAATGCCGCGATGAATGCCGATTGTGCGCGCCAAAAAATTTCGATGGTCGCCCTGCCAAGAGCGATTCCTTGCAGCAGCGATGAGTTTGAACTGCGAAGGCGGAAGTTGAACGGGCTCAAGGGATATCGCCAAAACTACAGGCGCGGTTTTTCACCGCCGGTCCGATTCGTGTGACCGGCTATTGCACACTCGATTCCTTGACGTCCTTGCCGATGTTGTGTATAGTAAGCCGCATTGGTGTCTGTTTCGGAAGGAATTTCGATAAATTATGTACGAAATCGACAAGATTGACATCAAGATTGTAAATCTGCTTCTGGGGGATGGACGGATGACCGCCTCTGAAATTGCGCGTCAGTTGGGGGAGATTTCCGAACGGGCGGTGCGTTACCGCATCGAACGCATGGTGGATGAAGGTGTGATTCGCATCAGCGCCATCGTCAGTCCGCGCGCCTTCGGCTTTACGACATATGCCGATGTATGGCTGGAAGTCGAGTCGGATAAGATCCTCGAGGTTGCACAGAAGATGTCGGAGCACGATTGCGTCACTTACGTGGCCTGCTCGATTGGCGAGACCGACGTCAGCATTCAGGTGGTGGCAAAAGACACGGATGAGGTATATCGCTTTGTAACGGAGGTCGTCCGCAAGGTCCCGGGGGTGAGGCGAACGACGACCTCGATTGTCCCGGTCGTTCTCAAAGATGTCTATCAGTGGCGCGTCCCGTACGGTGTCGCCAAAGATTAACCGAAAATAGTCTGGAGGTTGTATGGATTTCATTGGGCCGAAGAGCAGGGCATTGCAGAAGAGGGCGTTCGAGGTGATACCGCTGGGGGTCAATTCGAATTTCCGCTATTGGGGCGAAGGTTCGACGCCCTACGTGGACAGGGCGAAAGGGGCGTATTTATGGGATGTGGATGGGAAACGCTTCATAGACTATCGGATGGCATTCGGCCCCATCATCCTCGGCCACGCCTTCGACGAGGTGGACGAGAAGGTGGTCGAGGAGATCCGCAGGGGCTCGCTCTTTGCCATGACCGGTGAACTCGAAGTCGAAGTTGCGGAGATGATCGCGGCGATGTGCCCCGCTGTGGACATGGTGCGACTGGCATGTTCAGGCACCGAGGCCACCATGCACGCCATCCGCGTGGCGCGCGCCTACACGGGGCGCGACATCATTTTGAAGTTTGAGGGCAACTATCACGGCTTTCACGATCACACGTTGTGGTCTACCTACTCCCCGACGGAAGCCATGGGCAACGCGCGCAGTCCCATTCCTGTGCCATCGTCGTCAGGGATTCCCAAATCCATGCGCGAATTCATCATCACCGTCCCGTTCAACGATGCGGAGGGATTCGAGCGCGCCATGCGTTCCTATGGCGACCAGATCGCGGCCGTCATCACCGAGCCGTGTCAGGGCAACTGCGGCGGCATCGAACCGCTGCCTGGTTTCCTTGAATTGATTCGCGAACAAACGCAGGAACACGGAACAATTTTCATCCTCGACGAAGTCAAGACAGGGTTTCGCATCGCAAACGGCGGCGCACAGGAATACTATGGCATCCAACCTGACCTCGCGACGTACGCGAAAGCCCTCGGCAATGGCTACCCTGTGGCCGCGTTCGGCGGCTCGCGCGAGATCATGTCCATCATCGGTCACGGCGTCGCGCAAGGCGGGACTTACACCAACAACAAGGCAGGCGTCGCGGCCGCGTACGCGACGTTGAAACTATTGCAGACCAAACCGATTCTCAAATCCATCGAAGGGCGCGGCAAACGTCTCATGGACGGGTTGAAGGAAATCTTCGAAGACAACGACATCCCCGCCGTCTTCAGCGGCTATCCCGCCATGTTCTCCTTCGCCATCGGCGTGGACAAGGTAACGTGCCAGCGTGATTGGTCGCAGAGCGATCAGGTTATGTACGAGGCGCTCATCGAGAAAGCCATCAGCCGCGGCGTGATGCCCGATTACGACGCACGCGAACCCTGGTTCCTTTGCTACTCCCATTCGGACGCGGATATTGACGAAACGCTGAATGTGTATGCGGAGATTGTGAAATCAGTCAAATAGTCAGATAGTCAGTGCCATCACTTCAAATGACTATAAGACTATGAGACCATGAGACATAAGACTCCCACACGGAGAATCCAATGACCCTCACCGCCCAAGAAATCATTGACCTGAACAAAGAATACACCTTCTTCTCCTGGTCCGCGCAGGGACCGCTGAAACCGATCCCCGTCACGCGCGCCGAAGGTGTGTACTTCTACGACGCGGACGGTAAGCGCTATCTCGATTTCGCCTCGCAACTCGTGAACCAGAACGCGGGTCACCAGCATCCGAAAATCGTCAAAGCGATTCAGGAGCAGGCCGCCAAACTGACCTTCGTCAGCCCCAGCGCGGCCACCGAACCGCGCGGCCTGCTCGGAAAGAAACTGGCTGAGATCACGCCCGGCGACTTGAAGAAAACCTTCTTCGCCCTCGGAGGCGCGGAGGCCAACGAGAATGCCATCAAGATCGCTCGCGCCTACACGGGGCGTCACAAAATCCTGGCGCGCTATCGCTCCTATCACGGCGCGACGCACGGCGCGATCGCCCTCACAGGCGATTATCGCCGCCTGCCTGTCGAGCCAGCCATCCCAGGCGTCGTTCACTTCCTCGACCCGTATTGCTACCGTTGTCCCTTTGGCTGGACGAAAGACACTTGTCACCGCGAGTGCATTAGCCACGTCGAAGAGGTGATCCAGCACGAGGGTCCCGACCAGATCGCGGCCATCATCCTCGAAGGCGTGACAGGCACCAATGGCCTCATCATCCCGCCCGATGACTATTGGCCGCGCATGCGCGAGATTTGCGACAAGTACGGTATCCTGCTCATCTCGGACGAGGTCATGTCGGGATGGGGGCGCACGGGCGAGTGGTTCGCCGTGGACAATTGGAACACCGTCCCCGACATCATCACCACGGCGAAAGGCATCACGTCGGGATACGTCCCGCTCGGCGCGGTCATCGTCCGCGAGAAGATCGCCAACTATTTCGACGACCACGTCCTGTACGCGGGACTCACGTACAACGGTCACGCCCTCGCCTGCGCCGCCGCGCTCGCGACGATTGAAGTATATGAAGAGGAAAAGATTTTCGAGAACGCGAAAAAGGTGGGCAAGTACCTCGGTCAGCGGCTGGAAGAATTCAAGCAGAAGCATCCCTCTGTGGGAGATGTTCGTTACATCGGTCTCTTCACCGCGCTCGAACTGGTCAAGAACCGCGAGACCAAAGAACCCCTCGACCCGATCCCGCTCAAAAATTTCCTCATCCAAAACGGCGTGTACGTTTTTGGATTCAAGAACATCCTCTTCGTTGTTCCGCCGCTGACGATTACCGAAGAACAACTCGATGAAGGTTTGACTCTGATTGACGAGGGTCTGTCGGAGTTGATGGATAAACTTACAAGTTAAACGTTAAACGTTTAACGTTCAACATTTCATTGGAGAACCCATGGAAATCTTAAACTACATCAACGGCGAATGGATAAAGCCCGCCGTCACCGAGTACCTCGATGTAATCAACCCTGCGACGGGGCAGGTCATTGCCAAAACGCCGCTCAGCGGCAAAGCGGACGTGGACCTCGCGGCGGGCGCGGCTTCGGACGCGTTCCTCGCCTGGCGGCGGACTCCCGTCCAGGACCGCGTGCAATACCTGTTCAAACTGCGCGACCTGCTCAAATCAAACATGGACGAAATCGCCCGCACGATCACGAACGAATGCGGCAAGACCTTCGACGAAGCCAAAGCCGAGATGGTGCGCGCCATCGAAAATGTGGAGGTCGCCTGTGGGATGCCGCATCTCGGCAAGGGCGAGTTTGTGGAAGACATCGCCACAGGCATTGACGAGATGATGATCCGCCAGCCTGTGGGCGTCTGTACTACGATTGCGCCGTTCAACTTTCCTGGCATGATTCCCTTTTGGTTTTTGCCATACGCGCTCGCGACGGGCAACACCTACGTTATCAAGCCCTCGGAAAAAGTGCCGATGACGATGCAGTACATCTTCAAACTCATCGAGCAGGTGGGATTCCCCAAGGGCGTGATCAACATGGTCAACGGGGCTAAGGATGCGGTGGACGGCATCCTTAGCCATCCCGCCATCCGCGCGGTTACTTTTGTCGGTTCGACCAACGTGGCGAAGTACATTTATTCCACGGCTGCCGCGCATGGGAAGCGCGTCCAGGCGCAGGGCGGGGCGAAGAATCCTGTCATCATCCTGCCCGATGCAGATATGAACATGGCGACGAACATCATCGCCGATTCTGCCTTTGGGTGTGCGGGTCAACGCTGTCTGGCCGTCTCGCTCGCGGTGACGGTGGGCGCGGCGCGCAACGAGTTCACCGAGTTGATCTGCGACGCGGCCTCCTCGCGCATTGTCGGGTACGGACTCGACGCGGGCGTGCAGATGGGGCCGGTCATCAACCAGACGAGTAAAAAGCACATCGAGCGGTTGATCGGCGTCGGGTCGGAGGGAGGCGCAAAGGTCTGCGTGGACGGGCGCGGGACGGTGGTCAAAGGCTACGAGGGCGGGTCGTTCGTCCGACCGACGGTCATCGCGGATGTCCAGCAGGGGAGCGAGTTGTGGAAGACCGAGGTCTTCGGTCCCGTGCTGGGTTTGATGCACGTGGACACGATTGACGAGGCGATTGCGCTGGCGAACAGCCATGCCTATGGAAATCAGGCCAGCCTGTTCACGTCGTCGGGCGCGGCGGCGCGCAAGTTCCGTCACGAGGTGGAAGCGGGCAACGTCGGTATCAATATCGGCGTGGCCGCACCGATGGCTTTCTTCCCATTCAGCGGCTGGAAGGATTCGTTCTTCGGCGACATGCACGGGCAGAGCATGGACGCAGTCGAGTTCTTCACGCAAAAGAAGGTCGTGATCGAACGCTGGCCGAAGGAATGGTCGAGAAAATTCTAAACAGCAGGGGCACAGCATGTTAGGCGACGATCATGGTGAACATCCGACTTGCTGTGCCCCAACCATAGAGGATATATGACCCACGATTACGAGGACGCGCTCGAATATTCGTCCCGCTGGCTGGATTTGATTCACAGCAAGGGCTATCCCCCGGAGGCGGAGGCAAAGCGCATCATTGCCGAATCGAAAGAGAATTTTGCCGACCACTTCAACAAAGGCTGGCTGGAGTATCGCAAATCCGTCACCGAGGCGGGTGACTGGGCTTCGGTGGAATGGACGGGACAGGGCGCCGTCTTTAAGGATGTGCTCGGACGCGAGTATCTCGATTGCCTCGGCGGCTTCGGGATGATGGATCTGGGCTGGTGCCATCCCGATGTGGTCGCGGCGGTGAAGGCGCAATTGGATCGTTCGCCCATGCCCTCGCAGGAACTGATTGACCCCCTGCGCGGCGTGCTGGCGAAGTTGCTTTCGGAGATCACGCCGGGCAATTTGAAATACAGTTGGTTCGCGGCCAGCGGCACGGAGTCCATCGAGGCGGCGATCAAGATCGCGAAACTGTTCACGGGACGCGCAGCCTTCATTGTCGCGGTCAAAGCCTTCCACGGCAAGACGATGGGCTCGCTTTCGATGATGGGGAAGTCCGAGTACCGCGCGCCGATGGGGCCGATGTACGCGGGACCCGTTTACCACGTCCCGTTTGGCGATGCGGACGCGGTGGAGAAGCAGCTCGAAATCTGCGACAAGGTCGGCATCGGTGTGGCGGGCGTGCTGTTCGAGCCGATTCAGGGGGAGGCGGGCGCCATCGTCCCGCCCGACGATTTCTGGCCGAGGATTCGCGCCGCGACGAAGAGATACGGTGTTTTATTGATTGCCGACGAAGTGCAGACGGGTCTTGGCCGGACGGGCAGGTTGTGGGGCGTCGAACATTGGGATGTGGCGCCCGACGTGTTGTGCGTCGCCAAGTCGCTCGGCGGAGGCGTGATGCCGGTCAGCGCGGTGTGTACTACGGAGGAAATCTTTCAACCGATGATGTATCCGAATCCGTTCATGCATACGACAACGACGGGCGGCAATGCGTTGGCTTGCTCGGCGGCCATTGCATCCATCCACGTGACCTTGCGCGAGCGGCTCTGGGAGCAGGCCGCGCAGAAGGGGGATTACCTGATACCCAAATTGCAGAAATTCGCCGCGCAATATTCCCAAATTTATGAGAAAATAACAGGGCGAGGCCTGCTCATTGGCATGCACTTCAAGACGCCTGAAATAGGATACAAGGTGGCGGCCGGGTTGTTCAAGCGCGGCATTCTCGTCTCGGGGACGCTCACGAGCGCGCAGACCATCCGCATCGAGCCGCCGCTGGTCATCTCTTACGAACAGATTGACATGTTGTTGGATCGCCTGTCTGACACTCTTAAATCTGTGAATGGGAGCCTGTAAATGAGCACTGAGTATGCTGTCGAATTTCGGGAGGTTGTCAAGTCCTTCCGCACACCGGAAGGGACGCAGATGAATGCAGTTGACGACGTCTCGCTCCAGATCAAGAACGGGGAGTTTTTCTCGCTCCTGGGCTCGTCCGGCTGCGGCAAGACCACGTCCCTGCGCATGATCGCAGGCTTCGAATGGCCCACTTCGGGGGAGGTGTATGTGGAGGGTAAGGCCATGGGGCATACCCCGCCGTTCCAGCGGCCGGTCAACACGGTTTTTCAGAATTACGCTCTCTTTCAGCACATGACCGTTTTTGGCAACCTCGCCTTTGGCCTCGAAATGGAAAAAGCCCCCAAGGCCGAGATCGAAACGCGCGTCCAGCATGTCCTCGAAATGGTCAAACTGACCGGGATGGAACGCCGCGTTCCCAAACAACTCTCGGGCGGCCAACAGCAACGGATCGCGCTGGCCCGGGCCCTCATCAAGCTCCCCAACGTTCTGCTCCTCGATGAACCCCTCGGGGCGCTCGACCTCAAACTCCGCAAGGAAATGCAGTTGGAGTTGAAGGCCATCCAGCAAAAAGTGGGCATCACCTTCGTCTATGTGACGCACGACCAGGAGGAAGCGCTCACCATGTCTGATCGGATCGCGGTGATGAGCCAGGGCAAGGTAAAGCAGATCGGGACGCCCATCGAAATCTACGAACGGCCGAACAACCGTTTCGTGGCGGACTTTATCGGCGAATCCAATTTCCTCGAGGGGACGGTCAAATCGAACGAGGGAGAGCGCGCCTCGGTCTTCGTCCCCGCCCTGAACATGGAATTGACCGGGCTGAACACGGGGAATGTCTCGGCGGGGGAGAAGGCGGTTATGTCCATTCGCCCCGAAAAGATTCGCCTGGCGGATAAAAAGGCAATGAACGCGAATTGCGTCGAAGGCACTGTGATCAATACCACCTATATCGGCTCCGACACACACGTCTACCTCGACGTGAACGGCGTTCAATTCAAGGTGCTCGAGCAGAACAAGATCTCCAGCCTCGATCCGCAAGCTTATTACACGCGCGGCCAAAAAGTCTGGCTGACGCTTTTCCCTGAAAACACGCTCGTGTTGGCCGACGTTTAGCGAGGCAGTCATGTTGCAACGATTACGGGAAAACCGTTCCGCGCAGGGGACCCTGCTGGTCACACCGACGCTCATTTTCATGGTCGGCCTGTTGATCATTCCGTTACTGTTGACGCTCGTCGTCAGCTTCGGTTCGCGCGATGCCGACGGCGGAGTCGTTTACGGCTTCAGTTTCCATAACTATCTGCGTTTGCTCGGGTATTCCACCGACTGCCCCGAGGGACAATCTGTCTGTTTCAACCCTCTTTACATGGACATCCTCGGCCGTTCGGTTACCCTGGCGTTCCAGACGACGGTGCTGGTCATCCTGCTTGCGTATCCGCTGGCGTATTTCGTTGCCCGCGCTCATCCAAAACGCCGCAACACTTTCCTCTTTCTGGTGCTCGTCCCGTTGTGGACCAACTTCGTCATCCGCGTGTACGCCTGGATGATGCTGTTGCGAAAAGAGGGTGTCATCAACATTGTTTTGGGATGGATCGCCGGGTTGTTCGGTCTTCCCTTCCAGCCGTTGGAAATGCTTTACACGCCGGGCGCCGTGCTGGTGGGCATGGTCTACGAATTCCTGCCGTTCATGATCCTGCCCATTTTCACGTCGCTGGAGAAGATCGAAATCCCGCTTTACGAGGCCGCGGCAGACCTGGGCGCCAACCCGATACGCACTTTCCTGCGCGTGACGCTTCCGCTTTCGATGCCGGGCGTCGTGGCGGGGACGATCCTGGTCTTCATCCCCGTCATGGGCACGTTCATTGTGTCCGACCTTCTTGGCGGCCGGCAGGTGATCCTGGTCGGCAACCTGATCCAGAACCAGTTCCTCTCGGCGCGTGACCCGACGTTCGGCTCGGCCGCCTCGTTGATCCTGATGGCGATGACCCTGGTCGTGACTTACTTCTATACCCGCAAATTCGGCTTCGGCGAGGAGATCGTTGCCGTATGAACCCCCACCGCCGCCACCCCGCCATTTCGATTGCAACCGTACTGGTGTACGGATTCCTGTACGCCCCGATCATCGTTCTGGTTCTGTACGCGTTCAATGCCTCGCGAACGAATATCATATTCGAGGGCTTTATTCCGTCGTTTGGCGAGTTGAAAATGGACGGCAGTAACGTCGTCCAGAGCCCATGCGGACCGTTCCACTGGTTCTGCGAATTGAGCAAGAATCGCGAGGTGACACATGCCGCCCGCAACACACTGACCATCGCTTTCGTTTCCACGTTGACATCCACAATCATCGGTACCATGGCCGCCCTGGCCCTGCAGCGTTACAACTTTCGTCTAAAGGGATTTTCGCAACTTTCGCTCTACATCCCTATTGTCATTCCCGAAATCGTCATGGGAATCGGCATCCTTGTGTTGTTCAGCCAGTTATTTGGCCTGATCAATAACGCGCTTGGCCTGGGCGGGGATTCCCGCCTCTCTCTTGGACTCGGGACCGTCATCGTCTCTCACATTGCCTTCAGCGTCCCGTTCGTGACCCTGGTAGTGCAGGCCCGCCTGCAGGGCTTCGACAAGTACATCGAGGAAGCCGCCATGGACCTGGGCGCCAATGAACTGATCACCTTCTGGCGCGTCACCCTGCCTACCATCCTGCCGGGTGTACTGTCCGGCGCGCTGCTGGCCTTCACGCTTTCGCTGGATGACTTCGTGATTACATTCTTTACGACCGGCCCGGGCGCGACCACCCTGCCGATCTATGTCTACGGCCTTCTCCGTCGAATCATCACTCCGCAGGTCAACGCCCTCTCCACGGTCTGGATTTTGATCGTCCTGACCGCGGTCTTCCTGCTTCAGCGGCTCCAAAGCCGCCAGTCATAGGGAATCTCACGGCCTCGGTCGTGTGTTCCAAATCACCTTCCAACTTTCCCCAAAAGGAGGAACAAAGATGAACAATAAAATGTTTTGGAAACTGGTGACCATCTTGGCGGTCACCAGCCTCGTGTTGGCAGCGTGCGGCGGCGGAGGCGACGCCGAACCGACGGGCGACACCGAGATCGTTGCGTCCACGGGCTTTGTCTGCCCGGCGCCGGAGCCGCGCGTGGATGTCACATCGGAGGAACTCAACATTTTCGTGTGGACAGAGTACTTCCCACCCGAAATGCTGGAATGCTTCGAACTCGTCTATGGCATAAAGATCAACCGCGACGAGTATTCCTCCAACGAGGAGATGTACGCCAAGTTGTCGGCAGGTGGGACGAACTACGACCTCGTTCAGCCGACCGACTACATCGTCGAACTGATGATCCGCGAAGAGTTGATCCAGGAAATGGACCTGACCCGATTGCCCAACCTCAAGAACATCGACACAGGCTATCTGGACCTGCCCTTCGACCCGGGCAACAAGTACACCATTCCGTATCTCGCGGGTATTGATGCCATTGTCTACAACGCCGATTCAGTGGAAACACCCCCGACCTCCTGGGCCGACCTGTGGAAACCCGAGTATGCCGACCGTATGGTTTTCCTCGACGATTCGCGCGTCGTCATTGGCATGACCCTGCTCACGCTGGGCTACGACTTCAATTCCAGGGATCGCGCGCAGTTGGAGGAGGCCAAGGCCAAACTGACGGAATTGATCCCGAACGTCAAGCTGTTCGACAGCGACAGCCCCAAGACCGCCATCATCGCCGGGGATGCCGACCTTGGCATCGTCTGGACGGGTGAGGCGTTCCTTGCCAATCAGGAGAATCCGGCGATACAGTTTGTATATCCCACGGAGGGCGCGGTCCTGTGGCAGGACAACTGGGCCATTCCTGTGGGCGCATCGCATCTTGACGCGGCCTATGCCTGGATGAACTATATCATGCAGGGTGAGATCTTCTGGCTCCTGCTACGCGACTATCCCTACACCAACCCGAATCTTGCCGCGTTGGAGTTTGCCAAGGCCAACCATCCCGATGTCTATGACGCGTTCATGAACTCGCCCATCACCAACCCGGACCCGTCGGTGATTGCGAATGCAGTCGTCATCGAAGATGTGGGAGAGGCGCTCCCGATCTACGACGAGATCTGGACCGAGGTGAAAGGCGGCGAATAGTCTCGTCCCTTCGCTACGCGCGTGACTTTAGGCCGGCCGTACAAACGACCGGCCTTTTTCTTCGGGACGGCATCCTGGCTTCGCATAGCAGCAATCGGCCCTTCTTTTTGTTCAGGCATGAAAACGTGGAAAAAATATTATTTCGTCATTAATCCGTTGACATTAATGCATTTTCGTCATAAAATATGTTTATGGACCAAACAATCGTCACTCAACCGGCCCAGGGGCTTGATGAGATAGATCGCCAGGTGATCGAAGCCCTTCGCAAGGATGGGCGCGCCGCTTTTGCCCAGATCGCCGAAAGTCTAAATGTCTCGCCGGGCATGATCCGCCTGCGTTACAACCGTCTGGTCGAACAGGGATACTTAAAGGTCGCGGCGATTACCAATCCTCTGCGAATGGGCTACAAGACGATGGCCATGATCGGCCTGCGTGTGGACGGGAGCAAACTGCTCGAAGCCGCCGAAAAGATATCCAGACTGGATGAAGTGATCTACCTGGTTGTCGCAAGCGGGCGCTTCGATCTCTTCGCCGAGGTCGTCTGCCGCGATCACGATCATTTGCTCGAATTCCTCGGCAGTAAACTCTCGACCATTGACGGCGTACGCGAGTCCGAGTCCTTCATGCACCTGAAGATCGTCAAGGAAGTGTATTTCTAAGTCATCCTAACTTGCCTGTGCGCAGGTTATAAAACCAAATGGAGAAAGAAACATGAAAGTATTGCTCGTCGGGGTGGGAGGCGTAGGGGAGGCGATCGCGGCGATTGCAAAACCGCGCGCCTGGCTCGAACAAATGGTGCTGGCCGATTACAACCTCGAGCGCTGTAAGGAGGTCCAGAAAAAACTGGGGGATGCAAAGCGTTTCCCGGTGGAATTCATCGACGCCGGCAACCAGGAGATGGTCGAAGAACTGGCCGGAAAATACAAGGTGGACCTCATCATGAACGCGGTGGACCCCGTCTTCAACGAGAAGATCTTCGACGCGGCCTTCAACGTGGGCGTTCCCTACATGGACATGGCGATGACGCTCTCGAAACCGCATCCCACCGACCCGTTCAACCAATGCGGCGTGAAGCTTGGCGATTACCAGTTCGAGAAATCCAAAGAGTGGGAGAAGAAGGGACTGCTCGCGCTCGTCGGCATCGGCGTGGAGCCGGGCATGGTGGACGTGTTTGCCCGCTACGCCCAGGATCATCTTTTCGATGAGATCGAGGAAGCAGGCATTCGCGACGGCGCAAACCTGGTCATCGAAGGCTATGAATTCGCGCCCAACTTCTCCATCTGGACGACCATCGAGGAGTGCCTCAACCCGCCCGTCATCTGGGAGGAGGGCAGGGGCTGGTTCACCACCGCGCCGTTCTCCGAACCGGAGACCTTCGATTTCCCCGAGGGCATCGGCCCCATCGAAGTCGTCAACGTGGAGCATGAGGAGGTTTTGTTGGTCCCGCGTTGGGTCAAGACGAAGCGCATGACCTTCAAATATGGCCTCGGCGACCAGTTCATCGGCGTACTGAAAACCCTGCACATGCTCGGCCTCGACAACAAGGAGAAGATCAACGTGAAGGGCGTGCAAGTCGCGCCGCGTGACGTGGTGGCGGCCTGCCTGCCCGACCCCGCCCATCTCGGCGACAAGATGTCTGGCAAGACCTGCGCGGGTATCTGGGTCAAGGGAACGAAAGACGGAAAACCGAAGGAAGTCTATCTCTATCAGGTGGCGGATAACGCCGAGTGCATGAAGAGATGGGGCTGCCAGGCGGTCGTCGCGCAGACCGCCTTCAGCGCGGTCATCGCCATGGACTTGCTGGAGCATGGTCAGTGGAAGGGCGCGGGCGTTCTCGGCCCCGAAGCCTTTGAGCCGACCGTGTTCATGGACAAGATGGCCGATTATGGTTTCCCGTATGGAATAAGGGAATCGTAGACCGAGTCGCTTCCCGATTTGTCCGCCTCCCGCGAGGGCCGTCGCTCGCGGGAGTTTTTTGACGCGCAGCCAAATCCGCGGCGATTCCGGGAGGAATCACGCGTCAGCCGGGAAGCGGCGACTCGAACGGCGGGCAGGCTCGGGTCCGCGCTGACGCGGAGATGTCCCTTTTCGGTCGAAGTCGAAAAAGGACATCGTCGTTCCGATGGTTGTCGCTTTCGGAAAATTTGAATTGCCTTGTTTTCCGAGAGTCCTTATAATTAGGCATATTCTGAAGGAGGCCGCCATGCCGAACGGATACAATGGAAAAATCCTGCACGTGGACCTGACAAAGGGGAAACTGGAAATCGAGGAGCCGTCTGAGGCTTTTTATCGCAAGTACATGGGCGGGAGCGCGATGGGAATGTATTACATCCTGCGCGAGATGCCCAGGGGCGCCGATCCGCTCGGACCCGATAACGTGCTCACCCTCATGGCGGGCGTCGCCACCGGCGCGCCGATCTCCGGCCAAAGCCGCCTGAACGCCAACGCCAAATCGCCCATCAGCGGCGGCATCGGCGATTCGCAGAGCGGCGGTTTTTTCCCGGCTGAGTTGAAGTTCGCGGGCTTCGACGGCATCGTCATCAAAGGCAAATCGCCCAAGCCCGTCTATCTCGCCATCGTGGAAGGGACGCCCGAACTGCGCGACGCCGCGCATTTGATGGGCAAACTGACGGGCGAGGTGGACGACATCCTCCACAAGGAAGTGGACCCGAAAGCCGAAATCCTCCAGCACGGTCCCGCCGCCGAGAAAGGCGTGCTGTTTTCCACGCTCGTCTCCATGTCCAGCCGCCATAACGGACGCACGGGCATGGGGCTGGTGATGGCCTCCAAGAATCTCAAGGCCGTCGTGGTGCGCGGCACGAAGAAGGTCCAGTTGCACGACGCGAAAGCCATCACCGCGCTGAACCGCATCGGGCCGAAGGCCATCCCCGAAAACGGCGATATGGACGGTCTCGCCAAACACGGCACGGCTGTCGTCGTCCTGTTCAACAACACCATCGGCACGCTTCCCACGCGCAACTATAACGAAGGCCAGTTCGAGGGGTGCGAACCCATCAGCGGCGAGAAGATGACCGAGACGATCCTCAAGGAGCGCGATACCTGTTATGCCTGCGTGGTGAAGTGCAAGCGCGTGGTCGAGATCAGGAAGGGACCGTACAAGGTTGACCCGCGCTATGGCGGCCCCGAATACGAAACCCTCGGCACGTTCGGTTCGTACTGCGGCATTGACGACCTGGCCGCGGTCTCGCACGCGAATCAAATCTGCAACGAGTATGCGGTGGATACCATCGCCTGCGGCGCGACCATTGCCTTTGCGATGGAATGTTTCGAGAAAGGCATCATCACCACCAAAGAAACCGACGGCATCGAACTCAAATTCGGGGACGCCGACGCCATGCTCAAGACACTGAATCAGATCGTCCGCAACGAAGGCGCGCTGGGAAGCGTCCTCAGCCAGGGGTCCGAGCGCGCCGCGAAGATCTGGGGCAGGGGTGCGGACGAATGCATCATCACCGTCAAAGGCGCCGAAGCGCCCGCGCACATGCCGCAGGCCAAGCGCAGTCTCGCGCTCATCTACGCGGTCAATCCCTTCGGCGCGGATCACCAGTCCAGCGAGCACGACCCGTATTACGAAGAAGGCGTCGCCGATTTCAACCTCGACCGCCTCAAGCAGATCGGCCTCGGCTCGCCGCAGCCCGCCTACTCGCTCACCGAGGAAAAAGTCCGCTTCGCCTACGAGACCGAAGTCTTCTACTCGATGCTCGACTCTGCCGAACTCTGCCAGTTCGTCTACGGCCCCACGTGGACTCTCTACGACGGCGAACAGACCGCGGAAATGCTGCGCGCCGTCACTGGTTGGGACATCACCCTCGACGAGTTGATGGAAGTGGGCCGCCGCCGCCTGAATCTCTTCCGCACCTTCAACGCCCGCGAGGGACTCGGGCGCAAAGACGACAAACTGCCGAAGAAGTTCTTCAAGCCGCTCGCGGGAACTGGCCCGACGACGGGCTTCGCTCTGACTCACGAGGAAGTGGACGCGGCCATTGACGCGTACTACAAGCTGGCAGGCTGGACCCCCAACGGGGCCCCCACCCGCGCCGGGCTGAGAAAGCTTGACATCGAGTGGGCCGCCGATTATCTGCCCGCGTAACTTTTCATGAATAACGCGGTGGTCGAGTAGGCGGCGTTCTTCCGCCGTATCGAGACCACCAGGAAACAAGAGCGATCTTGTAACTTGGTGGTCTCGATACGCCCCGACGTGCATGGGGCTACTCGACCACCATTGTTACTTAAAAGGATATCCATGACCTCCCCTCTCTACACCGAAAACTTCCCCCACATGACTCCCGCGTGGAGCCGCATCTTCAACTTTGTCGCCGAACGCGCTGAAGGTTCGTACATCTACACCGACGACGGCAAAAAACTGCTGGACTTCACCAGCGGCATCGGCGTGACCAACACGGGACATTGCCATCCCAAAGTTGTGGAAGCCATCCGCGAGCAGGCGGGCGTGTTCCTGCACGCGCAGGCAAACATCGTCATCCACAAGCCGATGCTGCAACTGATCGAAGAACTGCGGACGATTGTCCCGCCTTCGATTGATTCCTTCTTCTTTGCCAACTCAGGCGCGGAAGCGCTGGAGAACGCGGTGAAGATCGCCAAGGTCGCGACGGGACGGCAGAATATCATCGTCTTCAGCGGATCGTTCCACGGACGCACGCACGCCACAATGGCGCTGACCACGTCCAAGACGATCTATCGCGCGGGGTTCGCGCCTCTCGTGGCGGGAGTCTATGTTGCGCCGTTTCCGTATGCGTTCAACCTGAACATGACCGAAGAACAAGCCAGCCACTTCGCGCTGGAGCAACTGGAACACCTGCTCGCCTCGCAGACCGCGCCGAAAGAGACCGCCGCGATCCTGATCGAATCCGTTTTGGGCGAAGGAGGATATGTCGTCCCGCCCGCCTCCTTCATGAAAGGCTTGCGCGAAATCTGCGACAGGCACGGCATCATGCTCATCTTCGACGAAGTGCAATCGGGCTTCGGGCGCACGGGCAAATGGTTCGCGCTCGAACACTTCGGCGTCGTGCCAGACATTATGACCGTCGCGAAGGGAATCGCTTCGGGCATGCCACTTTCGGGTGTGTTCAGTCGCACGGACATCATGAAGAAGATTGACGTCGGCTCCATCGGCGGAACATACGGCGGGAACGCGGTCGCCTGCGCGGCGGGAGTCGCCACTGTCCGCGCGATGCGGGAGGAGAAGATGATCGAGAATGCTGCCGAGCGCGGAATCCAACTGATGACGGGACTCCGCAAGTTGCAGGAGGAGTATCCGCAGATTGGCGACGTGCGCGGCAAGGGACTCATGGTCGGCACGGAATTTATTGTGGAGGAAAGTCAAGCCAAAGCCAAGCCGCGCGTCAAGGAAATCATCCACGCGGCCGAGGAGCGCAACCTGCTCCTGCTCTCATGCGGAACCTACGATAACACCATCCGCTGGATACCGCCGCTCAACGTCACCAGTCAGCAGATCAATGATGGGTTGAACGTGTTCAGCGAAGCGTTGAAGGCAACTATCAAATAAAACGTAAATCGTAAAACGTAATGCAATGACCTTTACGTATTACGTTTCAATATCAAACCATGCCAACTCTCCATCGCTCCAAACTCGAATCCCTCCTCCAACAGGAAGAAGCCCTCTTCCACAAAAACCATCCCAAATCCTACGAACTATACCAACGCGCCCGCAAATCGCTGCATGGCGGCGTGCCGATGTTGTGGATGGTGCGCTGGGCGGGTTCGTTCCCCGTCTTCGTGAAGGAAGCCAAAGGCGCGCGCTTCACCGACTTGGACGGCAACGCCTACATTGACTTCTGTCTCGGCGACACGGGCGCGATGACCGGTCACAGCCCCAATGCCACCATCAAAGCCATCACCGAGCAGATCCAAAAAGGCATCACCCTCATGCTCCCGTATGAAGACGTGATCTGGGTCGGCGAGGAACTCCAGCGCCGCTTCGGCCTCCCTTACTGGCAGTTCGCGCTCACCGCCACCGATGCCAACCGCTTCGCCCTCCGCATGGCACGCATGATCACGGGCCGCCCCAAAATCCTCGTCTTCAACTATTGCTATCACGGCTCGGTGGACGAGACCTTCATCACCCTCGACGAAGAAGGCACGCCGATCCCGCGTCCCAACAACATGGGGCCGCAGATTGATCCACGCGAGACGACCAAGGTCATCGAGTTCAACGACATCGCCGCGCTGGAAGTTGCCCTCTCCGCCCGCGACGTCGCCGCCGTCCTTGCCGAGCCCGTGATGACCAACATCGGCATCATCCATCCCGAGCCTGGCTTCCATCAGGCATTGCGCGATATGACTCGCAAATACGGGACGTATCTCATCATTGACGAGACTCACACCATCTGCGCGGGTCCTGGCGGATACACCGCCTCGCGCGGACTTCAGCCTGATTTCCTGACCCTGGGCAAGCCCCTTGCGGGAGGCGTCCCCGCCGCGATCTACGGTTTCACCGAGGAAGTCTCGCAAGCCTTCGCCGCCAAACTCGCCCTCGACGACGCGGACGTGGGCGGCATCGGCGGGACTCTTGCGGGCAACGCCCTGTCCATCGCGGCAATGAAAGCCACCCTGCAAAACGTCCTCACCGACGAGTTCTACGCCAAAGCCATTGCCCTGCAGGAAAAATTCACCGCAGGCGTGGAAGAAGTGATCGCCGAATATAAACTGCCATGGATCGTCAAACGTCTCGGCAACCGCTCGGAGTACTGGTTCCGTCCCACGCCTCCCAAAAACGGTGGCGAGGCCGCCGCGGCTGTTGACCACGAACTCGACCGCTACATGCACCTCTTCGCCCTCAACCGCGGCATCCTGATGACGCCCTTTCACAACATGGCGCTCATCTCGCCCGAAACCACACAGGCAGACGTGGACCACCATACGAAGGTGTTTCGCGACGCGGTGCAGAGTTTATTTGTGTAGGATAAATTGCCAATTTGTCCCTACAAGTGTGATGTATAATGTGATGTATAGTCACAGGAGCATCTTATGGCGCAAATGGTTCGCAAGCAAATCTACATTCAAAAAAGCCAGGAAGAACGCCTGAAAAAGGTGGCCGAAGCGCGCGGAGTCAGCGAGGCGGAGATTATTCGCCGAGCGCTGGAAACCGAATTAAAGCGTGCAGGGTATCGCCTCGCGTATGACGAGGAAGCCTGGAAACGAATCCAGGCTGCAATTTTGAAGATGGATAAACTTCCTCCTGTGCCTCAGAAAAAGCGGGACTGGAAACGGGAGGACCTCTATGAAGAGCGGATGAAACGCTATGACCGCAATACTCATTGATACAAACATTCTGGTCTATGTGTTTGACATTGCTGAAATAAAAAAACGATCGCTCGCCATAACAATAGTAAATGAACTGCAAACCAGATCGTTGGGTTGTTTAAGTATTCAATGCGTTTCGGAGTTCTTCAATGCGACAACGCGTGGAGTGTCTCCAAAACTAACAGTTCATGATGCGCTGAGTTATGCCGAGGATTTTTTACTTTCCTACCCAACATTTCCCCTTACCCAATCCATAGTCTTGGCGGCCGCGCGCGGCGTGCGAGATCACTCGTTCTCATTCTACGATGCGCAGATATGGGCGTCGGCATTGATCAACGAGATTCCCATAATTTTCAGCGAAGATTTTTCGGATGGCCAAATAATCGAAGGCGTGCGATTCGTAAATCCTTTTGCTGAGAAATTCAACCTGGAGAAATGGCTATGACCCAAATCTGGCGCGTAAACGCTCGCACACACGATGTCAAAACCGAACCCGTCCCCGCCTCCTGGCAACGATTGGGTGGGCGCGGCCTCATCGCGCGCATCCTCGTGGACGAAGTGGACGCGAAATGCGATCCGCTCGGTGCGGGGAACAAACTCATCTTCGCGCCTGGCCTGCTGGTGGGACACATGCTCTCGTCCACGGATCGAATCTCTGTCGGCGGCAAGTCCCCGCTCACGGGCGGAATCAAGGAAGCCAACGCGGGCGGCCGCACAGGCCTCCACATGACGCACATGGGCATCCACGCGCTTGTCATCGAGGACAAACCCGATGACGAAAGTTGGTGGGTGTTGCATCTGTCATTGAATGGCGCGAAGTGGGAAAAAGCGGATGACTTGGTTGGCTTGGGCGTTTACGAAACCGCGCCGAAGTTGATCGAAAAATACGGCGACAAAGTCGCCATCGCGCTCATCGGCCCTGGCGGCGAAATGGGGATGAAATCGGCGGGGATTCAGAATCTCGACAAGGACAGAATACCCTCGCGCATCGCCGCGCGCGGCGGTCTCGGCGCGGTGATGGGCTCGAAGCGGATCAAGGCCATCGTGTTCGATAACGCGGGTGGGCGGAAGCCGCCTATCGTTCATCCCGAAGCGTTCAAAGCCGCGCAGAAAGATTACACCAAGGCTGTGATGGAACATCCACAGTCCATCACTTATCACGATTACGGCACGGCCGCGATGACGCAACTCACCCAGCGCTTCGCAGGCATTCCCGTCCGCAATTTTTCACGCGGGACGTACGACGAGGTGGAAAAGATCGGCGGGGAATCCCTGCGCGAGTTCACGCTGACGCGCGGCAAGCCCTCCGATCCGTCGCACGCCTGCATGGCGGGCTGTGTCATCAAATGCTCGAATGTGTTTGGCGGCGAAGACGGCAGGGTGATCGTCTCGCCGCTCGAATACGAGACCATCGGTTTGATGGGATCGAACCTCGACATTGACTCGCTGGACGTGATCGGACGCCTGAACTGGCAGGTGAACGACCTCGGGTTGGATTCCATCGAAGTAGGCGCGGCGCTTGGGGTCGCGGCCGAGGCGGGACTGATGAAATGGGGCGACGGCGACGGCGCGATGAAATTGCTCGACGAGATCCGCGCGGGCACGGAACTGGGGCGCGTCCTCGGCGACGGCGCGGTCGCGGTCGGGAAAAAGTACAACATCGAGCGCGTGCCCGCCGTCAAAGGACAGGCCATGTCGGCCTACGAGCCGCGCTCCATCAAGGGCACGGGCGTGACGTACGCGACTACTCCGCAGGGCGCCGACCACACCGCGGGACTGACCATCCGCGCCCAGGTCAATCACCTCGACCCCAACGTACAGGCGGAGGTCTCGCGCAACGCGCAGTTCAACATGGCTGGCTACGACACTCTCGGCGCGTGCATCTTCGCGGGTTTCGGCTACGCGTCCACGCCCGATTTCGTGGTGAAACGACTGCTCCAGGCGCGCTACGGCTGGGACGACTTGCCCGACAATATTTTGCAGGCGCTCGGCAAAGAGACCATCAAACTGGAACGCGAGTTCAACCGCCGCGCCGGGTTCACCGCCAAAGACGACCGCATCCCCGAATGGATGACGAGGGAGGCCCTGCCCGAAAACGGCTCGGTCTTCGACGTCAGCGAAGAAACGCTGGATACCCTCTTCAGCGGGATCGAGTAAACCAGCAGACCGCCTCCGGCCTCGGGAGGCGGTTTCCTTCGGCCTATTCCCTTCTCAGTTTGCGGAACCTGCGCGTGATCGCAAGTTGGTTTGGAATCATGCTGGCAGGCGCCAACCGATACAGCCACCACAACACTCTGGCAACTGCCGGGAAGATAATCACCGCCTCGTTTCTTTCGACGCCTGCCAGGATGCACTGGGCGGCCTGTTCGGCTGTCATCAGATTCGACGGCATTTTCCTCAACATCTCCTCTTTCGGCGCGTTCATGACAGGTGTTGCCGCGAACATCCCGGTCTGGACGTAGCCCGGGCAGACGAGACTGACGCGCACGCCCAGGTCTGCGGCTTCGGCGCGCAGGGAGAGCGTGAACCCGACGACGGCGTGTTTCGTGGTCGAATAGGGGATATTCGTGGGGAAGGGAAGTAACCCTGAAAGCGAGGCCATATTGACGATGTGCCCGCGTCCCTGCCGGACCATGATCGGGTACGCGGCCAGACAGCCGTGGACGACGCCCCAGAGATTCACATCCACCACCCGTTTCCATTCTTCGATGGGGACATCTCGAAAATCGCCCGTGACGCTGGTACCCGCGTTGTTGAACAGAAAATCAATCTGGCCGTATTCGCCGACGACCTTCGCCATGAGTTCGTTGACGCTGCCTTCTTCGGCGACATTGACTTTCCCCGCCCGCGCGAAACCGCCCGAGCGCAGGATTTCATCGGCAACGACCTGCGCCCGCGCCAGGTCAATATCCGCCGCGACGACTCTTGCTCCGCGCCGCGCCAGTTCGAGGCACAGCGCTTTGCCGATGCCCGATCCCCCGCCGGTGACGACTGCCGCTTTTTTGTCGAATTGATCCATGTCGGCCTCGCGCTTCCCAAAACAAAATCCTTCAAAATGCAGGCTCCAGCCGCCATCCGCGGCGGCGATTTGTATCCTGCACCTAGGACGGCGCAGGGAGCATCATGGTAGCCGGAAAACAAAATCCGCGCCGAGCGCGCGGAATGGATTATACTGACCTTGAGCCACCGGTCGGATTTGAACCGACGACCGGACGATTACGAATCGTCTGCTCTACCAGCTGAGCTACGGTGGCGTGTACCGCAAGATTTATCTTGCGCTTATACTGCAAATTGAAATTTGCCTTACAAGCGGCGGGATTATAAAACATTCCAGACAATCTCGCAAGTTTTTATCGTTTCGCGTCGTCTAACCGTCGGTATATGGATATTCGATGAAGATTGCCATGCTCTCCTACCACACCTGTCCGCTGGCGACCCTCGGCGGCAAGGACACGGGCGGGATGAACGTCTACGTCCGCGACCTCACGCGCCAACTTGGCAAGATGGGCATCCACGTGGACGTGTTCACGCGTTCGCAGGACGAGCACGTCCCTCACGTGGTGCACGAGTTGGGCTACGGGAATCGGGTCGTCCATGTTCCCGCAGGCCCTGAAACCCCTTTGGAGAAGCAGGAACTGGCGGAGTATATCCCGCCGTTCGTGGAGGGTGTGAAGCAGTTTGCCGCGGAAAAGGGGATTAAATACGACCTGATCCACAGCCATTATTGGATGTCCGGGCTGGCGGCCGCGTCCCTCTCGGACGCCTGGGGCGGGACGCCCATCCTGCACATGTTCCACACCCTCGGCGAGATGAAGAACCGCATCGCCCGCTCGGACGAGGAGCGCGAGGGCGCGTACCGCCTCGAGGGGGAGAAACGCGTCCTGAAACGCGCCGACCGCCTCATCGTCGCGACCGAAGCGGAGAAGGCCCAGTTGCAGTGGCTGTACAAGGCCAACGCCAGAAAAATGACCATCATCCCGCCCGGCGTGGACGTCGGCCATTTCTATCCCATCCCGCAGGACGAGGCGCGCCAGTTCATCGGGCTCGCTCCGTATCAGCGGGTGGTGTTGTTTGTCGGGCGCATCGAGCCGTTGAAGGGGCTGGATACTTTGATCCAGGCGGTGTCTTGTCTGGAAGTGAGCGACCTGCGCGGGCCTGTCTATCTTGCGATCATCGGCGGCGACCCCTCAACCAGCCCGCAGGAAATGTCGAGGGAAATGGCGCGCCTGCAAAAATTGTGCGACGATTTGTGCATGGGGCAGACGGTGGTGTTCCTCGGCAGGCGCGCCCAAGACACGCTGCCGTACTATTACTCCGCCGCGGACGTGGTGGTGATGCCCTCGCATTACGAGTCATTTGGCATGGTGGCGCTGGAGGCCATGGCCTGCGGGACGCCCGTCGTCGCCTCGCAGGTGGGCGGACTGGCTTATCTCGTCCAGGACGGTGTGACGGGTTACCACGTCCCCGATGGGGACGCGGCCGCGTTGTGCGACAGGTTATCTTTGTTGCTTGGAAATCCCGACGAACATCGCAGGATGGGCCTGTGCGCCGCCGAGTACGCGCAGGACTACGCCTGGGAGAAGATCGCCGCGCAGATCGCGGATGTGTACTGCGATCTGTTGAGAGCCTGATGGATTTCTTTGGCTCAGTCGCAAGCATTATGTTAACATCGCCCTGAGCGGAGCGAAGCGGAGACGAAGGGCGACTTGCCTTCCCCCGCTTCGTCTTCGGACTTCGTCCTCCGCTCAGCGCGACGAGGCCCGCAATGACAGGCACTCTTAACCTTTACACAATCTTTATACTCCCTTCGTTCCCTTTTCATCATTCCCGACTATCCTGTACAATGTGAATATGTCCAGCGCAAAAATCCTCGTCGTGGACGACGAACCCAGCATCGTGAACCTCGTCAGCGCGTACCTCAAGCCCGAAGGCTACGAGGTGTACACCGCCTCCGACGGTCCCTCTGGCCTGAAAGCCGCGCGCGCCTTCAAACCCGACCTGATCGTGCTGGACATCATGCTGCCCGGCATGGACGGTCTCGAACTGCTCTCGCGCCTGCGCCGCGAATCGGATGCCTATGTCATCCTGCTGACCGCGCGCACGGAGGAGACCGATAAGATCGTCGGCCTGTCGGTGGGCGCGGACGATTATGTCACCAAGCCATTCAGCCCGCGCGAGTTGACGGCGCGCGTCAAGGCCGCGCTGCGGCGCGTCCAGACGGGGACAGGCGCGGGGTCGGAGGTGACCGTGCTGGCATTTCGTCACGTCCGCATCGACGCGGGCGCGCGCCAGGTCACCGTGGACGACAAGCCTGTCGAATTGACCGCGCTCGAATTCGACCTGCTGCGCGCGCTGGCCGAAAGCCGCGGCCGCGTGCTGACCCGCGAGCAGTTGCTCGAAAAGGTCTGGGGCGGGACGTATTACGGCGAGACGCGCGTGGTGGACGTGCATCTCGGCCACGTCCGCCAGAAGATCGGCGGCCAGTTCATCGTCACGGTGCGCGGCGTGGGCTATCGCTTCGAGGATGAACCGCTATGATCGAATCCGTCCGCCGCAGGCTGGGCGTCAAATTGTTTCTCGCGTTCCTGGCGGTGATCCTGCTTGGGATGGCAGCGCTCGCGGTTGCCATTCAATTCACCGCGCCCGCGGCTTTTAACCGTCACATGAACGGGATGGGCATGGGGCAGGCCATGGGAATGGGTTTGGGAGCGGGCGGGGGCCAGGGACAGGGCATGATGCAGGATTTCTACAATGAGTTTCGCAGCGGCGTGAATGAAGCGCTGGGCGTGGCCGCGCTGGCCGCGGTGATCGTGGCCGCGGGATTTAGTTTCGCGCTCAGCCGCCGTATTGTTGCGCCCTTGCGTGAAATGACCATCGCCAGCCGCCGCATCGCCGAAGGAAAATATGAGGAACGCGTCACCACGCGCAGCGTGGACGAACTGGGCCAACTGGGCGAAAGTTTCAACCAGATGGCCGAAAAACTGGAACAAGTCGAGTCCATGCGGCGGCAGTTGATCGGCGATGTGAGTCATGAACTACGCACGCCGCTCACCACCATCAAGGGTTCGGCCGAGGGGCTGCTGGACGGCGTCCTGCCCGCGAGCGCCGAGACCTATCAACAAATCTATCGCGAGGCCGACCGCCTCAGCCGCCTCGTGGATGACTTGCAGGAACTCAGCCGCGTGGAGGCCAAAGCCTATCAATTGGACTTCCGCTCCGTGGACATTTCCTCGCTGGTTGCCGTGACCGTTAAACGACTCGCCTCGCAAGCCGAGGCCAAACGCATCGCGCTGACCCTCAGCCTGCCCGCGGACCTGCCGCGCCTCCGCGCCGACGAGGACCGCATCACCCAGGTGTTGACCAACCTGGTGGGCAACGCGATTCAATACACGCCCGAGGGCGGACAGGTGACCATCTCCGCGCTGGATCGTGGACATGAAGTGCAGGTCACGGTCAGCGATACGGGCGTGGGGATTCCCCCCGAACACCTGCCGAATGTCTTCACCCGCTTCTACCGCGTGGACAAGTCACGCTCGCGGGGGGCGGGCGGCGGAAGCGGCATCGGCCTGACGATTGCCAAGCACCTCGTCGAAGCCCACGGCGGACGGATATGGGTGGAGAGTGAGGGGGAGGGGAGAGGCAGTCGGTTTTCGTTTACACTGCCGGTGGGGAAATAAAAGACGGTCACTTGTCAGGTGACCGTCTTTTATTTGAGAGAGGCGGATGTCTCACGCCGAGCAATCTATTTATCAAACCATCGCTTGAGACTGCCCAAGAGAAGAAATCCGAACATGCACAAGACAAGTATTAATCCGTACTTTGTGAATAGATCACCCATAATGATTACGATAATCAAGAATGCTACAACGGCACCAATTCTGAATGTGCCGAATTCGTAAAGGAACGAGACAAGAGATTTGAACCAAAATGGAGAGCGACTTAATTTTGACGCAATCAGTGACTGCTTGTCTTTATTCTTAGGATCTGTAGTCATAACGCAACCCTCACCTAATGACGGTGCTGGCGTTACTTTGCCTAGCGGGTCCGCGACCGTAGACCTCATTCACGCGCGTATTGTAATCCTGAATCTTGCCAGAAAATAAAGACTGCCACCTTTGCGATGGCAGTCTCTTTTTCTCACTCCTCCAGCGTCGTGACATCGCCTTCGGGCAGGCCCTGCGCCCGCGCCTTGAGCACGCGGCGCATGATCTTGCCGGAGCGCGTCTTGGGCAATTTGTCCACGAACTTCACGTCCTCGGGGCGCGCGATGGGGCCCATGTGCGTGGCGACGTGCTGGCGCAGTTCCTCGGCCAGTTCGGGCGAAGGCGCGTGACCGGCGCGCAACAGGACGAAGGTGTGGATGGCCTGCCCTTTTACTTCGTGCGGCAGGCCGATGGCGGCCGCCTCCGCGACGGCGGGATGACTCACCAGCGCCGATTCCACTTCCGCGGTTCCCAGCCGGTGCCCGCTGACCTTGATCACGTCGTCGGTGCGGCCGATGATCCAGAAATAGCCGTCCTCGTCGCGCTTGGCCGAGTCGCCGGTCATGTACTTGCCGGGATACTTCGACCAGTACTGGTTGACGTAGCGTTCGTCGTCGCCGTAGATGGTGCGCAGCATCGCGGGCCAGGGCCGGTGCAGGACGAGGAATCCCTCCTCGCCGTCCTTGACCGGATTCCCCTGTTCGTCCACGATCTCCGCCACCTGTCCGAAGAAGGGACGCGTGCCCGAGCCCGGCTTGAGAGGCACAACGGGCGTGGGCGTGATCATGAACATGCCCGTCTCGGTCTGCCACCAGGTATCCATGATGGGGCATTTACCTTTGCCGATGACGCGGTGATACCATCTCCACGCCTCGGGGTTGATCGGCTCGCCGACCGTCCCCAAAATCCTCAAAGAGGAAAGGTCGTGCTTCGCGGGCCAGGCCTCGCCGAAGCGCATCAGCCCGCGGATGGCGGTGGGCGCGGTGTAGAGGATGGTGATGCCGTAGCGTTCCACGCATTGCCACCAGCGGTTGGGATACGGATACATCGGCCCGCCCTCGAACATGAACGAGGTCGCGCCCATCAGCAGGGGGCCGTACACGATGTATGAGTGTCCCGTCACCCAGCCCGGGTCGGCCGCACACCACCAGCGGTCCTCGTCGTTGAGGTCGAAGACGTATTTGAGCGTTGCATAAATACCGACCATGTAGCCGCCGTGTGTGTGGACGATGGCCTTGGGCTTGCCGGTCGAGCCGGAGGTATACAGGATGTAAAGCGGATCTTCCGCGTCCATGACCTCGGTGGCGCATTTGCCGTTTGCAATGGGGAGCGCGCACATCTCGTGATACCAGTGATCGCGGCCCGCTTCCATCGGGACCTCGTGACCGATCCGCCTGACGACGATCACGTTCTCCACCGACGGGCACCGTTTCAGCGCCTCGTCCACAGTGCGTTTGAGTTCCACGACCTTCCCGTTTTGGTAACTGCCGTCGGCGGTGATCACCAGTTTGGACTGGCTGTCCTCGATGCGGCCTTGCAGGGAATCCACTGAAAATCCGCCGAATACCACCGAGTGCACCGCGCCGATCTTGGCGCAGGCCAGCATGGCGAAGGCGATCTCGGGGATGCGCCCCATGTAGATCGTGACGCGGTCGCCCCTGGTCACGCCCATGGACTTGATGATGTTCGCAAAGCGCGAGACCTCGCGGTTGAGGGCGTAATAGGAAAACGTCCGCTCCAATTTTCCGTCTTCGCTCTCCCAGATCAATGCCAGTTTGTTCTTTCGGTAAGTCTTCAGATGACGGTCAATCGCGTTATGTACGATGTTGACCTTTCCCCCGACGAACCATTTGAAGAAGGGCTTCTTCGAGTCGTCCAGGACCTTGTCCCATTTGCTGAACCATTCGAGTTCTTCGGCCTCCTTGGCCCAGAACCCGGTCAGGTCCTTGTGAGCGGACTCGGCCAGCGCGTCCCAATCCTTCAGGCGCGCCTGCTGGACGACTTCCTGCGCGGGATAGAAAACTTCCCCGCTCATTTTTTTCGCGGCTTTTGCGGACATTGCTCCTCCTGAGGCGGTAGGATATTGGCGCAACTATACTGAAAAAGTCATCCGAATGCAAGGGAAAAAAGACGCCGCCTGGATGGCGGCGTCCGGGTGGACGAGGTTTACTATTGGGCCAATATATCGGCGAGCGCCGGGTCGAGGGGGACATGCCCGATCCACGCCTCGTCAATGACGAGCGTGCCGTCCTCTTCGGCCTGGAGGCGCATTTCCGCCAGCCACTCGTTGAAGACGGTCTGTTTGGCCTGCTCGAACTGGTCGGCCGTCAACGGACGATCCTCGTGCCCGATGACCTGGATGATGTGCCAGCCGAACTCGGTCTCGACGGGTTTGCCGATCTCGCCGGGCTTCTGGCTGAAGGCGGCGTCCTCGAACACGGCGACCATGGCCCCGCGGCTGAACCAGCCCAGGTCGCCGCCCAGGCCGCTATTGCTTGTGTCTTGTGAGAATTCGGCGGCCAGGACGGCAAAATCTTCTCCGTTCACCAGTCGTTCATAGAGGGAGTTGGCGGTCTCCTCGTCGGCGACGAGAATGTGACGCGCCCAGACCTGCTCATCCACCGGCTTGACGTCCGCGGTGATGGCCTCGAAGACCTTCTGGCGGTAGATGCTGTTCTCCACCAAATAACGGTAGTCGGCTTCGGTAATGCCGAGGTTGACATAACTATCCAGCCCGGCCTGGTATTCGCTCTGGAAGCCTTCGAGGGTATAGGGCGTGGAGGTCGGCTCGGGTGTGGGGGTGGGGCCCTCGGTGGACGTGGCGGTCGGCGTCACCGTGGCAGTTGCGGTGGCTGTGGCCGTCGGCGTGAAAGTCGGCTCAGGCGTCGTGGACGGGTCGAGGGTCGGGGTGGGACTCGGGGTCTCCGTCAGGTATTCCGTGGCCGTGGGCGTGATCGTCACGATGGCGGCCTGCTGCGGCGATATGCCTGTGGGAAGGACCACGTCTGTGGGGGTGATGGTCGGCGTGGGCGTGCCGTCGGGGAAGAAGCCATACGAGGACTGTATGACCTCTTCGATTTCCTCCTCGCTGACGGTAATGCCGAGCCTTTCCGCCTCCTGGCGGATGAACACGTCGTCGATCATGCCGTCGAGCACGGACTGGCCGAGGAAAGCGGCGTAGTCCTCGGACAGTTGAGCTTCGATCTGTTGGAGTTGCGAGGTCGCATCCATGCCGAACATTTGCGCAAACTGGGCATACTGAATGTATTGAGCGATCAACTGCTGGCGCTGCAGGCGCACTTCCGCTTGAAAGAGGCGGGTGCTGACGGTCTCCCCGTTGAGGGTGAACACCGGCTTGGCAGGCTGAATGTATTTGATGTCCAGCCAGCCGTAGCCGATGATGGCGATTACTGCGATTACGACGCCGACGGCCGACCAGCGGATGATGTTGGTCTGGCGGCGTTCGCGCTCCAGGCGCGCCACGTGTTTTTTGGTCAGGACGGTTTCTCTTGGTTTTCGACTTGCCATGTGAAATTACTCCGCTTCGAAAATTCGGGGCATGGGTTGCGCCATGCCCCGAAGGGTCTTGCGAGACTCAGGAACGGCTGTCTTCGAGGAAGCCGCCGGTGTACGGCAACAGGGCGATGTGGCGCGCCTGCTTGATCGCGCCGGCCAGTACGCGTTGGTGGCGGGCGCAGGTGCCGGTCTGGCGGCGCGGGCGGATCTTGCCGTCTTCGGTGATGAAGCGGCGCAGCATGTCCATCTTTTTGTAGTCTATGGTCAGGGTCTTGTCGGCGCAGAACTGACAGAACTTCGGACGGGCGTAGTAGCGGCGTTCACCGCCCTCGCCGCCCTCGTCTGCGGCGCCTCTTCTTTCGTTTGCTTCAGGCATGGTTTACTCCGATAGTCTTTTGCTAGAACGGGAACTCCTCGTCGCTGGCGGCGGGCTGGCCCTCTTCGGCCGGAGCGGCCGGCTCGTGGGACTGGTTGGCCTCGCGGCGTTCTCCCAGCATCATCATCTCGTTGGCGACGATCTCGACGCTGGTGTGTTTGGCGCCTTCCTTGTCTTCCCAGCGGCGGGTCTGCAGGCGTCCCTCGATGTAGACCTGTTGGCCTTTGTTGAGGTACTGTTTGCAGATCTCGGCCAGGTTGCCCCAGGCGACGATGTTGAACCATTCGGTCTCCGTGTGACGCTCGCCGTCCCCGGAATTCCACGAACGGCTGACCGCCACAGTGAAGGTGGTCACGGGACGCCCGGAGGGGGTATAACGCATCTCGGGGTCGCGTCCCAGGTGGCCGATGATCATGACTTTGTTAAGGCCTCGGCTCATCTTGCACTCCTTTTCCAGACCGATAAAGGTTTTCGCTATTATGCCACAACAACCAGCATGTGGCGCATGACCGGTTCGATAAACCGCAGATTGCGTTCCAGGTCGGCGGTGGCTCGAGACGGCAGGCTCAGGTTCATCAGAACGTATTGACCTTCGCGCTGTTTGCGGATCAGGTAGGCGAGGCGTTTTCGGCCCCACACGTCCACCTTATCCACTGTGCCGCCGGCCTCGGATACATATCCCTTGACGCGGTCGAGGATGCCGTTAAAAGCAGTCTCGTCCAGGTCGGGCTGGATGATGCAGACCAGTTCGTATTTGCGCACAGGAACCTCCTTTCCACGGGTTTGCTCCCAGACGACCGCCGTGGGCGGGCTGGAAGCGGAAGGAGACACGGATTGTGTCTTGAACGGGCTGGAGTTTATCACACTCCTGCCGAGGATTCAAGGCTCACTTCACATAAATCGGATTGCTGAAGATCCAGCCGCGGCGGACGCCCCGGTAATTGCGATACACTTCGACGCGATACGCGCCCGGCTCGGCCGCGTTGTAGGTGAAGGCCTCGCGTCGCTTCCATTTCTGGATGATCTGCCCGTCCCTGATCAATCGGATGTCGGCCAGCCCCGGCAGTCGCGCCTGGAGCGTGACCCCGCCGAGGGCGGGAATCTCCTCCCCCATCACGGCATCCACCTCGCGTCCCTGGGCGGTGAAGCGGAAGCCGCGCGTCGGGGCGATCAGGTCGAAGCCGACGAATCCGCGTCCCGCGCCGAGCGCGTCCAGCACCATCCGCTGGTCGGATTCGAATTCACCCGTCAGGGGATTGGGAAGGAGCAGATGCGTGTTCAGGGACTTGAAGTGGAACTCGTAAGGAAAGATCGTTCTTCCCAACGGCCCTGCTTTGTAGTGGAGGGCGTGTGCGTCCGAGCCGCCGATGACCGCGACGCGGCGGCCGCCTGCCAGTAATTCATCCCACTTTTTCAAATCGCGCGGAAAAGGACCGCGCGAAAACAAGTTCGGAAAATAGGCATGGAACAGCGCGCTCGGCCAGTTGGTCAGGACGGTTTTGAACTCGCTGAAATGGTTCCAGATTTCGAGACCGGTGAATCCCTGCACGTCCCAGGCTTCCCACGAAATGTCGGTTTCGTTGAATAACGGCGCGGCGGGATCGGTGGGGTGGGCGATGAAGCAGATGCCGCCCGCCTCGCGCACCGCGTTGACCAGCGCCTGCGGGTCGTCGGCCAGCGTTGCGAGGTCGCGGCCCGCGCCGAAGATAAGCAAGTGATTCTTCTGCGGGTCGCGGTCCTGGTCGTGGACCTCCTGTCCAATCAACATCAACAGGCGGCGCTGGCCCTCGCGGTGGCAGCCCTGCATCCCCTCGACCAGCACGTTATGGTCGGTGACGAGGACCGCATCCAGGCCGCATTTCAGGGCGGCGCGGGCAATGTCCTCGTGCGATCCGCTGCCGTCCGAGTAACGCGTGTGCATGTGCAAATTGACGATAATTTCGTGCATGAAAACTCTCGTTGACTCTTTCCGCGCTTCGCAAGTATAATTTGCCCGCTAAATTGCAGGAGGCTTACGAATGGTTAACTTTCTCGAAATCGCCCTGATTATAACGTCAGTGGCTTTGATCGTCAGCGTCATCCTTCAGAGCAAGGGCGCGGGTTTGGGCGGCCTGACGGGGGCGGATACCGGCAGTGTCTTCACTGCCCGCCGCGGCATCGAGCGCACACTCTTCTGGGTGACGATTGTGCTTAGCGTTCTGTTCTTTGCGCTGGCCATTGCCGTTATCATTGCCTCGCGCTGAATTTACGGCTTCCCCGGAAAGGTAGCCACCTGGCCATGGACTCGACTCCCCGGCCCGGCAGGGCGCCTTTCTTTTTTGCCCTGATGAAGAAACTTCGCTGGCAGTTGCTGGTCGTTGCGGTCACGATTGTGCTTGTCGGAATACTGCTGGTCAGCCAACAGCCGGTCGGCCCGTCTGTCCTGCTTCCGGAGGCCGCGCCGGGCGGCGTGTACACCGAGGGTCTGGTCGGTTCGATGAGCCGCCTCAATCCGCTGGTGGACTGGAACAACGCCGCCGACCGCGACGTGGACCGCCTGCTGTTCAGCGGACTGATCCGCTTCGACGAGCGCGGCATTCCTCAGCCCGACCTGGCCGAATCGTGGGGGACCTCGGAGGACGGCGCGGTCTATAACTTTACCCTCCGCCCGAACGCGGTCTGGCACGACGGAACGCCCGTCACTGCTGAAGACATCCTCTTTACAATCGAACTGATCAAAAGTCCCGCCTCGTTCTATCCACAGGATGTGAAGGATTTGTGGAGTCAAATTGAATCCCAAATCCTCCCCAACGGCGTTTTGCAGTTCCGCCTGCCCGAGCCGTACGCCCCGTTCCTGGATTACGCCTCGTTTGGCGTACTGCCGAAGCACCTGCTCGAGTCGGTTCCCGTGGACCAGATCCTGAACGCGGAATTCAATCTCAGTCCGGTGGGAAGCGGCCCGTATAAGTTCGATCACCTGATCCTCGATAGCGGTCAAATCACCGGCGTGGTCCTGACCCGCTTCGAGCAGTATCACCTGGGCGCGGCCTTTATCGAACAGGTCGTCTTTCGGTATTTCCCGTCCTCTGCGGCCGCGCTGGACGCATATCAATCGGGTGAAGTAGCGGGCATCAGCCAGATCACGCCGGACATCCTTTCCCAGGCCCTGGCCGAGCCGAATCTATACACGTACACAACGCGCCTCCCGCAGATGAGCATCGTCCTGCTCAACCTGAACAATCCGGAAGCGGCCTTTTTGCAGGACGCCAACCTGCGCCGCGCCCTCATGCTGGGACTCAACCGTCAGTCCCTGATCGACACTTTCCTGCAAGGGCAGGGCATCGTGGCCGATACCCCAATTCTGCCCGGCACCTGGGCGTATTACGATGGAGTGGAACATCCCGCCTACGATCCTGACGCCGCGATCTCGCTCCTCGAAACGGAGGGATACGACATTCCCGCCGACGGCGGCTTGGTGCGCGTCAAGGACGGTCAGCCGCTGATCTTCACCCTCTTGCATCCCGACGACGAATTGCATACGAAGATCGCACAGGCCATTCAATCGAACTGGGCGCGGATCGGCGTTCAGGTCAACCTGCAAGCGGCGCCCTATGAAAGCATCCTGACCGACTTTCTGGGACCGCGCAAGTATCAGGCCGCGCTGGTGGAACTCGATCTCACCCGCACGCCTGATCCCGATCCCTACCCGTTCTGGCACCAGGCAGAGGCGACCGGCGGACAGAACTACTCCCAATGGGACAACCGCACAGCCAGTGAGTACCTCGAACAGGCCCGCATTACCACCGACTTCGACCTGCGCGCCCGCCTGTATCGCAATTTTCAGGTGATCTTCTCGCGCGAACTGCCCTCCCTGCCGCTGTATTTCCCGGTGTATTCTTACGGAGTGGACGCGCAGGTACAGGGTGTGCGTGTCCCGCCGTTGTTCGATCCCAGCGACCGTCTCGTCAACATCAATCAGTGGTATCTGGTGACGCGCCGTTCGCTGGAGCCGACTCCGACATCCTCCCCTTGAAGCACGCGCTGGAAAGAGGGGGTATACTTGAATGCAGTTTTGAAATTTCTACCGCGCAGGTACTTCCGCGCATTGTTCGAGCAGGTTGATAAACCCCGAAGAGATGGAGCACATCATGGCAGATTCCCGAAAGCAGGCTCTGGATTACGCAAAACAAAATCGCGAGCGGTTTCTACAGGAATTGAAGGAAGTGGTCGCGATCCCCTCGATCTCGACCAGCATGGAACATAAAGCCGATATGCAGCGTACCGCCGAATGGATGGCCGGCCAGCTCCGCGCTCTCCGCATGAACAACGTCCAGATCATGCCGACGAGCGAAGGCGGACATCCCGTTGTGTACGGCGAGTGGCTCGAGGCGGGCAAAGACAAGCCCACCGTGTTGATCTACGGCCATTACGATGTCCAGCCGGTGGACCCGCTGGAACTGTGGCAAAGCCCGCCGTTCGAGGCCGTCGTGCGCGGCGAGCACTTGTTCGGCCGCGGCACGTCCGACATGAAGGGACAGGTGCTGGCTTCGATGAAGGCGGTCGAGTCGGTCACCAAGGCGGGCGGCCTGCCGGTGAACGTCAAATGGTTGATCGAGGGCGAGGAGGAGATCGGCTCCGAGCATCTCGACGCGTTCATCCAGGCGCACAAGGACCTGCTGAAATGCGACTTCTGCCTGAACCCGGACGCGGGCATGATCGCGGCCGACAAACCGAGCGTCACCTACGGCTTGCGCGGCCTGATGTACGCCGAAGTGCGCGTCTACGGCCCCGACCGCGACCTGCATTCGGGTCTCTTTGGCGGGACGGTGCACAACCCCGCCCAGGCCCTGATCGAACTGGTGGCGGGCATGCACGATAAGAACGGCCGCGTCACCCTGCCGGGCTTTTACGACAAGGTGCGCCCGGTCAGCAGGGAAGAGCATCAGGAACTGGCGCGCCTGCCCATGGACGAATGGTTTTATCTGGACCAGACCAAAGTCCCCGTGTTGTGGGGCGAACCCGACTTCCTGCCGGTCGAACGCGTGGGCGCGCGCCCGACGCTGGAAGTAAACGGATTCCTCTCCGGCTTCACGGGGCAGGGAAGCAAGACCGTCCTCCCAGCACACGCCATGGCGAAGATTTCCTGCCGCCTCGTCCCTGACCAGAAGCCGGAGGAGATCTACCAGCAGTTGGTCAAATACATGGAAGAGAACGCCCCGAAGACCGTCCGCTGGGAAGTGCTCAACCTGCACAACGCCGGCACAGCCATCACGAACCGCGACAGCGCCGGCATCCGCGCCCTTTCGTCCGCGATGGAATCGGTGTGGGGGGTCAAGCCGATGTTCAAACGTGACGGCGGCTCGATTGGCGTCGTAGTTCAGTTGCAGAACCACGTCGGCGCAGAATCGGTGTTGACGGGCTTTGGCCTGCCTGAGGACAATGTCCATTCACCGAATGAGAAATTGCATCTGCCCACCTGGTACAAAGGCATCGACGCGCTCATCCATTTCTTCTACAATCTGTAAAGCCGCGTTATGGAAGATCGAATCATCACGTACGGCGGACAGGCCGTCATTGAAGGCGTTCTCATGCGCGGACAGAAGGCTTGCGCCATTGCCATGCGCGCGCCCGACGGCACGATCCTCGTGCACGAGGAGAAACTGGCAGGCGTCTATCGTTCACGCATCGCCAAAATCCCGTTCCTGCGCGGCGTCATCCTGCTGTGGGATGCGCTCGGACTCGGCATGCGCGCCCTGACCATTTCTGCCAACGCCCAGTCGGGCGAGGGGGAGAAACTGGAAGGCCCCGCTCTTTATCTGACCCTCGGCCTGTCGCTGACCTTCGGGGTCGGACTCTTCTTCCTCCTGCCCGCGGGAGTGGGCGGCATGGCCGAGCATTACCTGGGCTGGAGTCCCTGGCTCAATAATTTACTGGAAGGCGTATTGCGATTGGCCCTGCTCGTTGGTTACATCTGGGCGATTGGATTCATGCCCGACGTGAAGCGCCTCTTTGCGTATCATGGCGCGGAACACAAGACCATCAACGCCTACGAGGCGGGCGCGGACCTCACGCCTGAGTCTGTGGCGAAATTTCCCCTCGAACACGCCCGTTGTGGGACGGCCTTCATGCTCACCCTGGTTTTGCTTTCGATTCTGGCCTTTACCGCCCTGGGGCCTCTGCCGATTGCCTGGCGTCTTTTCAGCCGCATTGTGTTCATACCGATTCTTGCGGGGGTGGCGGTCGAATACATCCGCTGGACTGCGGCTCATTTGGATTCACCGATTATCCGCGCGCTGATTCGCCCGAACCTGGCCCTGCAATCCCTGACCACGCGCGAGCCGGACCGCGCCATGCTCGAAGTCGCCATCCGGTCGTTCCAGACGATGAGAAAAGCGGAACAGGAACTGGTCCTTTGAGAAATGGCGGGGCGGCCGAGCGGTCGCCCCGAATTGTTTGGAGCCGAATATGCCTGCCTCACGAAAACGCCGCGTCTTCTGGTTCGTCGCGGCGCCGATCATTCTTGTTCTGTTGGTACTGATCGCCTACGTCGTCAACGCGGGCGGACGTCCCGCACCCGTCCCCACAAAGGAAAATCTGAGCGAATGGGTTACCTATCGCCGCATTGTCCGCCTCCTGCCGCGGCCGATGATCGCGCACGTCCTGATCATTGACACCCGCGCGAAAGGCTTGCAATTCCTCATCACCCCGCGCGACAACGCCGAGGGCGATCCGCTCGATGCGCGCACCACCTCCCGGTTCCTGGAGGATTTCGGCCTGACGATTGCGGTCAACGCCGACGGATTCCATCCGTGGTGGTCGCGCGGTCCGCTGGACTATTATCCGCACCCCGGCGATCCCGTGACTCCCAATGGGTATGCGGCCTCGCGCGGCGACGTTTACTCGGAGGGGAACGGCGTTCAACCCGTCTTGTACATCAGCCGCCGCAACGCGTTGACCTTCAACGACAAGCCGGGCAATGTTTTTAATGCCGTGTCGGGGGATCGGATGCTGGTGCTGAAGGGCAGTCTCGTTGACGGGCTGGACGATTCCGAACTGGACCCGCGCACCGCGGTCGGCATCAACAAGAACGGCCGCTGGCTGTACCTGGTTGTCGTGGATGGCCGCCAGCCGTTTTATAGCGACGGCGCGACCTTTGCCGAACTGGCCGAATTATTCGTTGACATCGGGGCGTACTATGCCATGGCGCTGGACGGCGGAGGCTCCTCGACGATGGTCGTCCGCGGCGAGGACGGCGAGCCGCTCATCCTGAATTCGCCGATTGACCATTACATCCCCGGCACCGAACGGCCTGTAGCCAATCACATTGGGATTTACCTGGAGGAGTAAAAGGATTCCCGCCCGATCACGATTTGCCTTTATCGTCTGGCGAGAAAATCTCTTCGATCTTCCTCCCGAAGAGCGCCGCGATCTTGAATGCCAGCGGCAGGCTGGGGTCGTATTTTCCCGTCTCGATGGCATTGACAGTCTGCCGCGAGACGTCCAGTTTATCGGCCAGGTCCGCCTGCGACCAGTCCCGTTCGGCGCGCAGGACTTTCAACTGGTTTTTCACCGATACCTCCGGGAAAAGAAGGCGAGGCCGAGGCCCCAGAAGAGGGTCGTAATCGGTAGAATCCAAATCGGCGAGAGATGCGGGAATCCGATCCCTTCGAGAAAGCCGTACGCGAACGTAAGCAGGCTGGTCGTCCCGGCCGCAAAACTGATGGCAAGCAATTGGATTTTTTGCTGAAGTTCGTCGCTGCCCGTCAGCACGCCCATAATGGAATGCAACACAAACGCCACCGGCACAACCGGGACAATTGCCAGAAGGACGCGCCAGGGGGACGAATCCTCCATTCGCATCAGGATGGAGTTGCTGGCGATAAGCGTGACGATATAGGCAAATATGGCGATTACGAATTCCCGCGTGTACCGTACCATGGTCTCGACTTGTTTCATGTTGAATTTCTCCTTCGGGGAATTGGACTTATGTAAAGTGTACTTTACATCCGTAAATATAAAACACCCTTGACGAAATGTCAAGGGTGTTTGACACGCGTTTCAGAAGGCTATTTCGCCGATCTGCTCGAAATCTAGGTCGAACATCTCTGTTTGCGCTTCCGCCTCGGCTTCCGCATCCTTCCAATCTCCCGCCATGTCGCCGCGATTGCAATACGAGCGGAACGTGCAGTACTGGCATTTCTTGAAGTCTTCCGTCAACTCGAATTCCTGACGCGCCTCGATCTCTTGAACGATGGTCTCCAGAACCGATTTATCGCGTTTGAATTGAACCGCGTCATATCGAAAGACGGCGGGATCGGTGGGGAAGTCTGCAAACCAGTAGACCATCTCGATTCGTTCCGGGACGAAGGCCTGTCCGCCGTTTAACGGGCCTCCAGCCGCCGTCAGCAGGTACCGGTAAACGCGCGTCTGCCAGCGCGTCGCCAGCCACTCATTGCGCGGGCGCTTGAGATACGTCTTCCAATCGTAGATAACGGCCTTTCCCTCGCGGACGGCGATCAGATCGTATTTGGCGACTAGGCGCGTGGTGCCGAGTGGGGCGGAGAGGGCAAGTTCTGGGTATATCGTGTAGCCATTAAGAGACGGACGATGGGCGCGGAAATTTTCCCACCAGCGCGCCAGGTTGGGTGTGTTGGCCAGCCGCGCCAGTTTTTCATCAGCTATGCCGATCAGGGATTGCTGGACGAGGCGATGAAAGATCTGACCCTCCTGCTGGTGCTTCTCGTTTTCCAGCGCGGGTTCGCTCTCCGCGGCAGGATATTGCAACTGTTCGATGTAGCGCAATTGAAAACGGCGCGGGCAATCCGCGTAATCCTGCAGGGACGATTGCGAAAAGGCGAATGGATTGGGCAGTGGCATAGTTCACCGTTTTTGCAACTGTACCACAAGCACACCGACTCCGACCAGAATCAGCCCGACGATTTCTTTTGCGGTGAGCGTCTCATCGAGGAAGAGGAACGCCAGTATCGCAATCTGCGGCATCATCAGGCTGTTCAGGATGCTGGACTCGACTGCCGATAGCGTACGCAACGTGTGATTCCAAATTGTAAACGCGAAGGCCGTGTTGACAACAGCCAGCCAGGCAATGATCCCCCACTCCTGCCATGTCAGCGCGCCGACTCTTTGTGTGATCAGGCCGATGACCAGCATGAGAGTCGCGCCGATTCCCATGCTGATAAACGTGACTGTCAACGGGGACAGACGCCCTTCTCGGTTCACCTCTCGACCCAGGAGGACCGCGACCGCATTTGCCAGGACGCATACGAGAGTCGCAATGAGGCCGAGTAGTTGGACTTGCGAGAAATTCATGGGGAGGAAGTATGCGCCAACGCCAATCACCGCCAGCGTTGCGCCGACCCATTGCAGGGTCGAGGGAATCTCGCGCAGATAAAAGATTCCCGCGACAGCAATCGGGATGGCGGTTAGATTAAGCATGAGGTTGACTACCACAGCGGGCAGGTAGGCGAGGCTTACAAAGACCGCGCCTTGTGTCAGCGTGTAATAGAACAGACCGAGAATCGCCAGTCTGCGCCAATCGGCGCGGGATAGGTTTTTCATAATGGCGCGTTCGCTTGCGTTGCCCATGACAAACGGGATCAGGCAGAGGAACGCTGCAAAATAACGAAGTCCAGCAAATGTTAATGCGGGCAGGTCGCTGCGGAGGCCGATCTTGATCAGCACCCATGAGGTGGACCAGAGAAACGTCACAAATACGGCCTGGAGAATGGCGCTCAATCGCGATGGTGCTTTTGGCATTCCTCGATTATATGCCAGGAAGTTCGAGTATAATCCCCCATTATGATCTATGGTTTCTGTGTTGGTAAATCACCCCTATTCGTCGGTGTGCGCGGCTTCATCGTCGCGGGGCACCCTCGAATCGCGCCTGCTTGCTGAACGGTTTTCATCACCTCCCGCGCCGCAGGCACCCTGCGGCGTTTTTGTTTAAGACAAGGTACCCATGATACAAATCCAACTTTCCAACGTCACCCTCGTCCTCGGCGCAAAACGCATCTTCGAGAATCTCAACTGGGAAATCCAGCGCGGACAAAAGATCGGCCTGATCGGCTCGAACGGCGCGGGGAAGTCGTCGCTGTTGAAATTGATACAGGGGGAATATTCTCCCGAACTGGGCGGATCGGTCGCGCGCGCCCGTCTCGTCGCGACGGGATACCTGTCGCAACACCCCGAGCTGGACCTTACGCTGACGGCATTTGACGCCGCCCTGCAAGGCAATCCGCGCGTAGCCGAAGTCCGCGCGGAACTGGAGCGCGTGGAGGCGAGCCTCGGCAACCCGGATATTTATGGCGACGAGAGAAAGCTACAAAGCGCGCTAGAGAGGCAACATGCATTGCTCGACGAATACAATTCGCTTGGCGGCGACTCCTATCCCGGGCGCGTTCGTGAGATTCTGCTTGGGCTGGGACTCGCCCAAAGCGACCTCACCCGGCCCCTGTCCGTGTTGAGCGGCGGGCAGAAGAAACTGGTCGGGTTGGCGCGCCTGCTGCTCGTCCGCCCCGATGTCTTATTGCTCGACGAGCCGGACAATCATCTCGACCTGCCGGGCAAGATGTATCTCGAAAGTTTGATCCGCGGTTATGAGGGGACGGTCGTCATCGTCTCACACGACCGCTACCTGTTCGACGCGGTCGTCACGCACATTGCCGAACTCGAGGACGGCGGCCTGACCCTGTTCGAGGGCGATTATTCCTCCTTCGTCGCAGATAAAGAGGTGCGGCTGGCGCGCCAGGAAGAGTTGTTCCGCGCGCAACAGCACGAAATCACGCGGCTCGCGGCGGCCATCAAGCGCTATGCCATCTGGGGCAAAGTGTACGACAACGAGGACTTTGCGCGAAAAGCCAAGTCCATGCAAAAGCGGCTGGACAAGATGGAAAAGGTCGAAAAGCCAGTGACGGAGCGCCGCCGCATGGACCTGCAGCTCAACGGCTGGCGCGGGTCGAACAAGGTGCTGGAACTGCGCGGCGTGAGCAAGTCGTTCGAGTCGAAGCGCGTGTTCGCGGATTTGAGTGAAACGATCTGGCACGGGGAGCGCGTTGGCCTGATCGGCCCGAACGGAGCGGGGAAATCGGTGCTGATGCGCATGATCCTGGGACAGGAGCGTCCCGACGCGGGCGAGATTATCCTTGGGCCAAGCGTGGTCGTCGGGCATTACGCGCAGGAACACGAGACGCTCGATTTCGATCAGACCGTGCTCGACGCGGCGCGTTACGCGGGCGAGATGAGCGAATCACGGGCAACCGCATTCCTGTTGCGTTATCTTTTCACGTACAGGCAGGTTTCGCAGAAGATCGGCGACCTCTCTGGCGGTGAACGCAGCCGGCTTCAACTGGCCCTGCTGGTGTTGTCCGGCGCGAACTTCCTGTTGCTGGATGAGCCGACGAACAATCTCGATATCGCCTCTGCCGAGGTGCTCGAGCAGGCGCTGGCCGATTTTGTCGGCACAGTGCTGGTGATCTCGCACGACCGCTATTTTCTGGATCGAACCGTTCAGCGATTGCTTTCAATCGAGGACGGGAAACTGGCTGGCTATGCGGGCGGGTACAGCGATTATCTCGAGAGGAAGGCATAAAACAGCGGAGGCGTTTCTGCCTCCGCTGTCGGTGACTTACGCGGCGCGGCGCGGGCGTGCTCGTTCGGCCAGTTCGCGCAAAAGCGGGCGGAGCGATTCGGGCGCGCTCGTGTCGCTGGTGTGAACGGAATGCCTCACCGTATCCATTTCGACGGTGATGGTGTAGTTGAATTCGTCCGGCGCGGGACGCGAGACGGTATTCTCTGCAAGGGACAGGAAATCCGCCTCGTCGAGCAACCGGCGCAGGGTCTCGGCCTGATCGGCGGGCAGGTTGTCCAGGTCGAGGGTCAGGCGGGTGGTGCGTCCCATGAAGCCGCCCGACCGTTCGAAGGTAATGCGCATCATCAAGCGAAGCCGAGCGCGCGCAGGACCGCGGTCAGGCAGCCAGTGGGGGCCGAGCCGCCGATCGTGATGCCCACTGCCGCCCAGCCGGTGCTGACCGCGTTCTGCTCGGCGCTGCCCTCGCCGTAGATCTCTCCGGCAGCGGCGAAGGTTGCGTCGGCGGCCTGCTGGAAGGTGGATTGCGAAGTAAGTTTTTCGGTCAGCGTCTTGTACCAGATGCGGCCGGCTTTCTCCCAGGCATATCCGCCCAGTTCGAGCGCGGCGACGTAGAAGGCGTGGTTGGGGATGCCCGAGTTGATGTGGACGCCGCCGTTATCTTCGATGGTGTTGACATAACCGTCCATGTGGGCGGGTTGGGGGTCCTTGCCGAGCACCGGGTCGTCGTAGGCCGTGCCCGGGGCCTTCATGGAGCGGATGCCGACGCCGTTCACATTCGAGGTGAACAAGCCTTCGCCGATGATCCAGTCGGCCTGGTCGGCGGTTTGTCCGCGCTGATATTGCTTGACCAGAGAACCGAACACGTCGGACATGGATTCGTTCAACGCGCCGGGCTGGCCGAAGTAGGTCAAGTTGGCTTCGTACTGGGTGACGCCGTGGGTGAGTTCGTGGCCGATGATGTCCAGCGAGATGGTGAAGCGGTTGAACAGGCGCTCCTCCATGGGCAGGTCTTCGTCGCCGTCGCCGTAGGCCATCTGCTGGCCGTTCCAGAAGGCGTTGTCGTAGCCCTTCTGGTAGTGGACGGTGGAAATCAACTTCAGTCCGTTGTTGTCAATGGAATTGCGCCCGTAAATGTCGAAGTAGAGATCGTAGGTGACGCCGGAGCCGTCGTAGGCCTCGTTTACGGCTGGATCGGCCGAGGCCGGGTCGCCTTCCGCGCGCACTTGTGTGCCGGGGAGCTGTGAGCCGTTCTTCGCATCGTAAACGGTTCGATCTTTTCCGCCAGCGGCGGCCGCGGCGCGGAGTTCCGCGATCCTTTTGATGAGCTCGTTGCGTTGACCGCGAATCTCGTTCGATGTCGCGATCGTCCGCAAAGCGATTTCTCGCTGGGCTGGGGACCCGTTTCGTGAAATCGCGTCGAGCATGTGAGGCGGCGTGATACAGAACACAGAATGGTGGGCGTGCATGTTTGCTCCTTTCGTCCAACCTCCAAGGGTAGTCACAGTATACACTCTGGATATTCTAACTTCAATCCCTGCGATGAGTCGTTTATCTTTACGGTCCATTGGGATTTGGTGGGGTCGCTCAAACTTCCACCACAGAGATCACGGAGTTCACAGAGAAAATCTCTGTGTTCTCTGTGCGCTCTGGGGTAAAACGTGGCCTCGTCCCACTTGATCCCGAAGAACCATCTTCACAGCCTCATTTCCGAACGTAAATTCCGAGATGATTGGCGACCGCCCGTTCGTGACCGGCGACATTGTCGTCCGTCGGCACGTTCAGGATGCGCGGCTTTCCGTCCGCGCCCTGAATGACCATGGTGGTCGAGCCGCCGCCGTCGAGACTCATGGCGGTGTACGCGCCGAAGGAAATCAGCATGTCGGCCAACTCGGCGAATGTGGCGCCCTGACTCGTCTCGCGCCCGTCCACGGCGACCAGGATCAGCCAGCGCCCGTTTTGATTAAGTCCGACCGCCGTGCGGGGATCCAAGCGGGTCGCCTCAAGACCGCTGACCGCCTCGCCCTTCTCCACGAGCATGCGGTCTCCGGAGATGGCATTGTAGATTTTGCCCTTGGCTTTATTGAACGTAATCTCGTTCCGCTGGTTCAGGTACAGGATGGGTTGCCCCGGCCTCTTGGATGAATACGACTTTCCGCGCGAAGCCGCGTAACCGTACGGCCTGACGGGATCGCCTCCGCCGGAGCAATAGGTCTGCGGGTCGTATGTCGAGGGGTCGAGGTAATCATATCCATCCCCGTTGACGGCCACCTGCAGGTTGTGCCCGGCCAGGAAATCGGAGGTCTTTTTGGAACATAGCGGCGGGTCCCCCTCGCGGACCGGCGGCGTGACGAGGAACTTAAGTCCCTCGGCGCGCATGTCAACGGCCAAGGCGTGTGTGACCACCCGGCGCGGTGTGAGGCGCTCCTTGCGAAAATAGATCACGCCGTTGAACAGTCTCTGCATCAGTGAGGGGGGAATGGCATCACCCAGACCCGCCAGTCCGCTGGCGGCGCACCATCCGGCCAGGCCGTCGAATTTGCGGATCTGGATCCAGGCCCCGTCGCTGGTCGCGCCCAGCGCGCCGACGACGTCGTCGTTCTGCAGTTCGCCGACGACCGCCGCGCCCGCGCTGGAACTTGCGCGGATCTCCAGGACCGCCGGGGTGACCCGGTGCCACGAAACGAACGCGCCCTCCGCAGGAGGCGGCGGCTCCTCGGGCGGCGGAGTGGGTTCCATGCGGAGCAGGTACGCGCTGAAACACCAACCTTTGAGGCCGTCGGCGCGGCGGATGTAGATCCAACTCCCGTCCGCGTTGGCGGCGATTCTTTCCACGACTTCGGCCTGGGGCAGAAGGCCGATGACCGAGTACTCCAGTCCCGGGCCCTCGCGCACATTCAGGGAAACGGCTGTCACGCTGTACTTTGTACCGGCCAGGTCGTCCGGGGCAGGCTCCGCAGGAGGTTGCGGCGGTTGAGGCGGTTCCTCGGGCGGCGGAGGTTCCTCCGGCGGAGGCTCGGGCTCGGGTTCAGGCGGCGATTCGATGAAAAGCAGGTAGCGGCTGTAACACCATCCGCTCAGGTTTTGGTCGCGGCGCACTTTGATCCAGCTCTCGTCGGCGTTCGACTCGATCCGTTCGACGATCTCGCCCAACTGCAGTTGACCGATGACGGTGTAACTGGTGCCCGGGCCCGCGCGCACGTTCAAAACCGAAGCGGTGACGCGGTAACGCTGGACGCCGCTGGGAGGATAATCGTGGGGGATCTCCGGTACGGGGAGGTTGAATCGCTGTGTGAATGCAACGCCGTCGCCGTTGAAGTAATTCAGGTCTATCGCCTGACTCTCCGCGCCGAATCGTTTCCCGTCCTCGGTTTCGGTAAATTGCCAGAACAGCCATTCATTCTCGCCCCAGGGTCCCGGTACGCTTGGCTTCGCCACGCCGTAATTGGCGATCCATAGCGGATACTTGTGGAAATATGCCAGGCTCTCGGGTTCAGTGACCGGGTTGGGCGCATTGCTGACCCAATAATAGTACGCGGTGTAAATGGCGATTTCTTTCTGGCCGATAAGCGCCTTGAGCCTCTCCAGAAAGTTATACCAGTTGCGCCAGCCTGTGTGCGGACCGCCATAGGCTTCTTCGAAGTCGGCGAAGAGGGGCAGTTCCCCCAGGTCGCCCTCGAACTGGTCCACCCACAATTCGGCCTGGCGCTTGGGGTCGGCGCGGCTGTCGTAGAACCAGTACGAGCCGCGCGGCAGGCCCGCCGCTTTCGCGTTTTTCCAATTTTCCTTGAACTTGACATCGGGCCACAGATTCTGCCCGGCGCGTATGATGACGAAGTTGGCCGCTCCCCGCATTTTGACGAAGTCAATCCCCTGCGCTGTCCCCGGTTCATCCTGGTAGAAACTGATATCGGGACCGATGATCCTGCCCATGTTGCTCTCCTTCGCGAATCGTCTAATGCCATTGTACCAGCGATGGGAGGACGATTCAACAAGCAGAATCCGCGACCAATTTACAAATTGTGCTGCGTTTAAAAATCAAAAATCGGGAGAAGCCTCCCGATTTCACAATTACCGCTTTACGGCGTTGCGGTAGGAGTAGCCGTGGCCGGTGGGGTCGGCGTGACCGCGGCTTCCGCGCCCGGCGCGGGAGTGGCGGTGGCCTCGTCTGGAGGGAGTCCGGCCAGCAGGACCTGCCAGGCGATGTCGAGGTCGTCGCGGGCGGCCACGGGGAAGTTCGGCAGGTTGGACAGGGTCAGATCGAGGCGATGGATGACTTCGTCCAGGTCGTCAGTGAGAGACGCGGGCGAGTCGGCCTGGACTTCGATCAGCAGGGCGCGCGCCGTCTGAATATCCTGCCGCGCCATGCCGAAATTGCTCTGATACAGGAACATGCGTGCGCGCGAGAGCAGTTCCATGGATTTCAGCAACTTGATTTGACGCGCCAGTTCGGTGTCCGCGTCGTCCGCCCGCACCTGAAGCGCGGCCTCCATCTCCTCCAGCGCGGCCAGCATTTGTGTATGCGCCGCGATCTGCTCCTCGGCCGTGTCCACGCGTGCATCGAGTTCGGTCATGGACTGGGCGCTCTGCGCCTGCGCGGTCTCCATTGCGTTCAGCCTCGCCTGCAAATCGGCGACCGCCTGCTCGCTTTGACTCTGGCGCGTTTGCAGTCCGGCCAGTTGTTCGGTGTTCTCCTGCACGGGCAGGATATATTTCTGGTAGACGAACGGGACGCCGAAATAGAGCGCCACGCCGACGACAGCCGCGATCATCAACGTCAGGATCGTCCGCAGGAGGATGACGAAAAACCGCTTCACGCGCTGACCGATGGTTGGTCCCGATTTCGCGGCGGACGCGGGCGCCAGGGTCTCTGCCTCCATCACGAAGACGGCGGGCTCCTCCGCTTTGACGATTTCTTCCGCGGGCGCAGGCTCTTTGACACGCTTGGCCATGGCAACCTCCTGAACCATTCTATATTCGATTGTAAGCGATTTTGAGGAAAACGACGCTGCAGCCTGTCTGGAGAGCGTCTAATCTCGTGGGCCTGACAAACGATTTCACCACAGAGCGCACGGCGATCACAGAGAAAGCCTTTGAAGAATCTCTGTGGTCTTCGTGTTCTCCGTGGTGAGATATTCTCTAGCCCTTTCTTTTGGACACTCTCCTGCCTGGTTGATCTTCTCCACCGAGAACGTGCAGACATACAGCGGCGCCAATCGGTCTTGCGCAATGCGAACCGGCGTGGCGGTGTCGCGGCTCTATTTTTCCAGAAAATTTTCCAACCATTTTCCCAACACTGGATAGCGGAAATCACGGCCGCTCAAAATGGATGCGGAGGCGATCAGGCGGGTGACGGTCAATGCAAACATGAAAGGGAATACGCAGGCAATAATCAGGAACGGGGACATGAAGGGCAAAACAAAGAATACCCCAACATCTTCAGGGGGGTAAGCGCTATTCACTGCCAGGAACATCGAGCCGAACACGGCAAGAAAAACGATGCTGAAGCCGCAGAGAAGCAGGACGGTCATCCCGGTGGTGACAACAAAATCGAATGTCAGCGCCTGCAAGGCCTGAAACCTCACAAACCTGGATTTGTCCTTTTGCAAGGTCCAGATAATGAGCGCGGCAATCGTTCCGAAAAAATGGGCGAGCGCGCCCATTAATCTTTCGTCGGATGACGGGGCGAGGCTGTCGGACGTGTTCATGTCTGAGCCGTCTCTTTCTGGCCGGGAGGACCGATTCTACGCGCAATCATGCTTCCAAGAATCGGATACTTGAAATCGTGACCGCGAATGGTCTGGATGCTTGCAATCGCGGCGAGCAGATAGTAAAGCGGAATGGCGACCATGGATATCAACCAGAAGAGCATGAATCCGCCCATGAACACGATCAACAGAATACCAAGCATGGGTGATATTTCATTCCCATTGCTGGAGCCAACACTGGCGGCGACCAGGATACCCCCAATGAAAACGAGGTAGATCACGACTCCGCCCACTGTGCCCAAAACATTTGCAACGACCGCTATCAGTTGATAGAAAATCGCCTGCAATGCCTGGAACCGAATCTTTGCCGACCTTTCTTTTTGAGTGATCCATATGACGAGCGGGATGATAATTCCCCACATCTGCAGGATGACCGTCGAATGGCAGACGCCGCCCACCCAGTTGTCCTCCCATTCTTCCGAATCCGCATCCAGTAGTTTTCTTCCGAGCCACCGACCGATGAATGGGTAACGGAAATCGCGGTTGGTCATGCAGAAGGCCGCGCCCAAAATACCTCCCAGAAAGAAGATGCCCCATAATCCGAACATGCTTAAGACCATGATCGGTTGCACGATGAATGGAAAGGCGCTTATATCCGCCTCATTTTCTGCCAGCGCGACGAGAACGATGGACAGCAGCGCGCCGCCGAACGCGATAAAGAATATCGAGATCATCCATGCCCAGAAGAAAAACGCCTGGTATCCCATCGCTTGCAGGGCATGAAATCGCACATACTTCGATTTGCCGCGCTGATAGGCCCAAATGACGGTCGGTCCGACCGGCCCTAAAAATGAAAATATCACCGACGCATGCGCCAGCGCCGCCATGACTTTTTCCTCAGAGGTCGGGTTTTCCATTGACTTTCCTCCCGGCTTGGTTTGACGAACTACTTAATGATACCCTTTTTTCAACCAATTCGCGGACCCAAAAACCATAACCTGTTGTTAACAGTGGTTTTCTTCGACCTTAATATAATTGCCTTATATTCGCACGGACAGGTGATTAATCATGGACCTCCACTACAGCGAACTGGGCAACGGAATCCGCCAAATCAAATTGATTGGCAAACTGGACGTCATCGGCGCTGGCGAAATCGAAACCAGTTTCGCAGGCTACTGCTCGGGAGACGGCGTCCGCGTGGTGGTGGACCTCTCCGAAGTGGACTTCCTCGCCTCCATCGGCATTCGGCTTCTCACATTGACCGCCAAATCGGTTGCCAGCCGAGGCGGGAGGATGGCGCTCCTGCGCCCGATTCCCGAAGTGGGACATGTGCTGGAACTGGCAGGGATTCCTGCCATCATTCCAGTTTATTCCCACATTGAGTCGGCAGAGACGGTGTTGATGGCATGAATATAAAACGGTCTCGCGGACATCACATCCCGAGGCCGTTTCTTCATCCATTCTTCTCTTCCCACCATCCCATCAACTCACTCAGCGCCAGGGACGGCGTCGCATCGCCCTGCCTGCCTGAATTCCACGTCACGATCAAATCCCGCTTGGCGCGCGTGATACCCACGTACAACAGGCGCAGGCGTTCCTTCACGTAATCCAACCGCGAGCGCATCGTCGCCGCGCCTTCCTCGTACCAGTCATACTCGCTCGTCGACCCCAACGCCGTCAACTGCGCCATTGCCTCCGCCGCCAGATCCAGCCCACTCCGCACGAACCAACGCTCTGAAATAAAACGGTCATTCGGCATGGACGATGGGAAGTCATAATTATTGACCGACATCAAATACACGCGGTCCCATTCCAGCCCCTTCGCCTTGTGCATCGTCGTCACCACCACCTTGCCGCGATGGCGTTCGGGGTCAAAGCCCGAATCGTCCGACGAGAACCCGATGAAGCGCCGTTCGTTCTTCGCGATCACCGCCAGTTCCGACGTCAACTCAGGCAGGCGCCAATCCGCATGATCGTCCGCCACCTGTCTCAGCACCAGCGCCAGTTTATGCGCCAGCGCTAGATCCGACGCTTCGCTGAACACATCCTGCGCCAGCGTCAGCACCAACTGGTCAATGGGCAGAGTCACCGCATTCAGCCACCTCTGGACATTGACTCGGAATGCACTTAATTCCTGGATGACTTGCGCCGCCTCAGACTCACCGATAGCTGCCAGCCAGTCATTGGCATTTTGTGGCGCGATGAAGTTTTCCACATCAACGATCTTTTTCAAAAGCCTCGTCACTGTTCCAAGCAACTCGGTGGTCGAGTAGCCTGAGGCGTCAGCCGAAGGCATATCGAGACCACTATATTCGCCACCATCCGCCGCGTTGGTCTCGATACGTTCCTCGTTGTCACTCGGAACTACTCGACCAGCGGCTACGTCCCTCCAATCCCTCCTCCACACCTCATACGCCTTCGACAATTTTCTCGACGATTGCGGATCCGCCAAATATGCCAGCAAATAACTCAACGACCCCGCCGCGGCGCGCGTTTCACTTGTACTTGAAATTAATTCAATCGGCTCGATACCGCGCTTGCGCAACTCGTTGACCACCTCCACGCCGCGCTGGTTGCGCGGAACCAGGATCGCAATCGTCGGTTGTTCTTCGATGGGAACGTCCGCAAACGAGTCAAGATATCCCTTGACCGACTTGACCACCGCTTCCAATTCCTGTTCGGGCGTGTACCTGGCGCTGATGAACTTGATCCCCTCAGGGTTATCGGGCGGGTTCTGTTGCGGATCATCCGCAGGCACAGGGACAATATGCGGCAGGGATAACGCCGTCCGCGCTTCGGGGATGGGATGCGATGTCATCACCCAGTCAATAAGGTGATTCGCCAATGCAAGGATGGATGGCTGTGACCGTCCCGACTCGGGCATGGGGATGCTGGGGTTGTTTTGGATGAAGGCGCGCAAGAGTTCGGGCGAGGCGGTTGTGAAGGTCTCGAAGATGGCTTGGTTGGGATCGCCGACGCGGACCAAGTTACCTTCTGTTCCATCTGGTGGTCGAGTAGACTCGTGCTCGTCGGGTCGTATCGAGACCACGCCACTCTTGAAACCAGCAGTTGTGGTCTCGATACGGTCTCGGCTATCGCCTCGACCTACTCGACCACCGCTGAGAAGTGAAAGTATCCTCTCCTGCGTCAAACTCGAATCCTGCGCTTCATCCTCCAAAATGAACGGATAGCGATATTGCAAGCGCGCAAGAAATTCTTCGTCGCTTTCGAGCAGGGTTAATGCCAAACGGATGAGGTCGTCAAAGTCCACGGCGCCGCGATAGTCGAGGGCGCGTTGATAGTCCGCGTAGATGCTCCAGCCGAGTTCGGCTAAAGGCAAGGGCGCAGGAGAATCGTCGAGTTTGGCGCGCAGGCTTTCGGGAGTCAGGAGGCGATCTTTGGATGAACGGATAAAGGCTAAGGCGAGGGAGTCCAATAGATCTGGCAGTTGCTGACGTTTGACCCAATCCAGTTTGGATTGATCGAGGGCGGGGTCGAGATATTCATCCAATGAATGATTCGCCAGCCACGCATTGACCGACTCGCGGCGGATGAAGCCCGCCTCACGCTCGTCAATGATGCTGAAGCGCTCCTCAAGCCCCACACGCGCAGGCTTCTCGCGGACAATGTCATGCGCCAGCCCATGCAGTGTGCGGACGCGATATTTGTAGAGCGCCTGGAGCGGGTTGTCGAAGAAGCGTTTGATGCGCGCTTCGAAATTATCCACCGCCGAGTTGACGAGCGTAACGATGAGCACTTCCTGATCGTCGCCGAGCGCGCCGCTTTGGATGATCTGCGCCGCCAACGCCGAAAGGATATGCGTCTTCCCCGCGCCAGGGACGGCGGCAATACCCAGCCGTCCGCCGTTGTAGCGGAGGATGTTTTGTTGAGAGGGACGAGGGGTGAACATCATATCAAATTATGTGTCAATTAATTAGCGAACTAATTGTGAATCATAACCTCTGATAAATTCCAGTTCAGTTTTTGTATTCACAAATACATCCCGAATCACGCTCACAATAATGATTAGCTTCTCAGCCTCTAGTAAATCTAAATCTACACCAAAGCTATAGTTAAAAAGCCAAGGCACGATAGCTAAGAATCCCAAACCAAGAGCGACTGGAAATGTAATGCGCCGATTTATGGCTGTTAGATAATTTTGAATCATTACGGCTGAATTATTTATATTTGGGATTATTGCACCTGTTCGCAACAGATTTTCGCCATAATTTTTGCGTTGCGAATTTCTATTAGCATAGAAAAATGTAAATATTGCGACACTCGCAAAAGCAATTGGGCCAAAGTATGGACTTCGCTTTCCGAACATGTCTATAATCCAAAGCGCGCTTATATTTAGCCAATAGATATTCGAACATGAAATTAGTGGGGCGTAGAAAGTAGTTAATGCAACAAATATTTGGCTAGAGATCAAGCCATTACTTCCTATCATCAAGGTTAATGGCAATTCCCCTCGCACTGGACTCAATGATTTATATAGATAGGCGAGTTGCCTGCTAGGATATATCACATGGACTATTCGCCTTCCAGATTGAATATATATAACGACTAATATGCAAAGTATGAAGAGAATTACATACAATAACAACCTTGCTACTGTTGATGGTGCTGTCAAAAATAATAAAATACTTTGTGTCATTTGTGGCACAACTTGTATGTCTTTTGTGCCCTCGATTATGGCGGTTGTATTAATTTGCGTTTTTAACAATCGAAGGAATTCATTAGGCATCTGACCAATAATTCCAGTCATGATAATGATATTGCTACCCTGTCCACGAATGCCAAACTCGCTAATTAATCCAGCAAGCCACGCTGTGAAGAAAGAACCGGCTATAAGAATGACCATAGTTGTAGTTGTAAATAAAATTCCTGTTTGTGCATTTCCTGCTTCGAGTAAAATTAATCTGCCCCCGCAATTTGGCGCGATCAAAAAAAGCAAAACAAGAGATTCTATTGCTGCCATAGGTATGGCGAGATAATAATTCAGCTTTTCAAACAAACGCCGTCCTTCATACGGGTCTTTTTCAAAGTTCTTTCGTAAACTTGGAATCAAGAGAATCGACATTTCGAGTAGGAGACCAGTTAGGTTAAAAGGCAATAATCCGAGCGCTAATACAGAGACACTAAGTAACGAACTTCCCGAAAGCATACCTAAGAAATCTATTAATGTGTTAAGACCACTCCCGGGAACAATGTTTTCTCGGATCGCATCTGGAGTAATGCTTATTCCTGGAAGTGGAATGTGAAGTAGAAATCTGTGACCGAAAACAATAAGCAGTGTAATCAATATTCTTCGCCATACATCACCAGACCTCCACAAATATCGTAGTGGATTTGATTGATGGTGTCGTCGTGGATTTGGTTGATGGTGTGTTTCCTTCGCGTCTTGCAATGGGGTCGAGCGCTTTTCAATTCTATTGAAATTAACCTGCGCAACGATACCTGACAAAATCCAAATACCGATGGCAATGATAACCGCGGGCCAACACAAATCCAACACATTGCCCGTTATATAATGCGTGGCTTTTAGAAGAAACAGCACCCCGAGTATAACAAGTAAGCTTCCCCAAAAAAATTCTCCGCGACGCATTTTAACCTCCTGTATTACGCGCAATAGCCGATAAATGAACGAAGGTGTCTCTAGCCTGCAAGTGTGATTCTTTCCCGAGATAAATCTCTGTTGAGTTGCATTTGGGACAATGTCCGTTTTTCATGATTATCCTTTTTCTTGTAACACCTTCCGAATTGCCATCCAGAGCGCTTCGTATCAATACAGGGCAGAATGGCACACATCCCGTTGCCTGCACGGTGGGATTTCTCCCTCACCCCAGCCCTCTCCCACAGGGAGAGGGGTACATGACACCTGGAACTTGACACTCACGGTATCGGTCCCGGCGTGCCCAGCGAGCCGGGCGGGAATAGCCCGACATCCGTGCAACTTTCAGTAACGGCTGAGGCCGTTATACCTTCGTTCGAGGTCATATCCACCTGCACGGCCGCGGCAACCTGGAAGGTGGTGTCAATCGTCAGTTTGAGGGTTACCTGGTAGCCTGCGGGCAGGGACGCGACGCAGACGGTCTTGTCGGGATGCGCGCGGCCCTCATCGGTGGAGGAGAGCGTCGCACAGACGTCGGTCAAACCTGGGCCGGAGGGATTGGCGATGGTTACGTAAGCGTTGGTCACTTCGCCCATGCCGTGGGTGATGTCGAGGCCGGCGTCGCATCCCAGGATGGTCACGGTCGGCGCGGCGGGTGCGAGGGTGGCGGATGCCGTCGGAGTCGGCGTGGCTGTGTCTGTGGCTTCGGGCGTGACGGTGTCGGTGGCCGCGGGCGTGGCGGTGTCTGTGAGCGCGGACGCGGCGGTGGCGGTCCCGGTTGGGAAGTTCGTCGAAGTGGCGGTCGCGGTGAGGCTGGGGGTCGCGCTCGGCGAGCCGGTCGGGTAGACGAGGATGGGCGTGGGCGAGACGATCAACGGGGAGCGCGTCGGCGTGGACGGGAACGGATTCCCCAGCGGGGTGGGAATCGGCCCGATGGGAAAGCATCCGGCCAAAGCCCAGGCGAGACCGAGCAGGGGAAGGGTCAGGCGCTTCATAAGCAAGTCTCCTATCTCTATTGTAATGAGTTTTTCACCATTCGGGCCGGAAAAAGGGCGTATACTTTGCCTGGGAACTCTCTGTTTGTGGCATTGATTTTATGACCTCTCGTTCACTAAATCGCAAACAGGCCGAGCAATTACAGGAGGCTGTTTATCGAATCGCCCGCGCGGCGGATGTCGCCGAGTCGCTGGATGCGCTCTGTCCGCGCATCCATTCGATCATTTCGGAGGTGATGCCCGCCGAGAATTTCTACATCGCCCTGCTTTCGACCGACAAGTCCATGCTGCACTTCGTGTATTTCGTGGACGAAGTGGACGATATGCGCGCCGGGCAGGCCGCGACCGGCAGGGGGTTGACCGAATACGTTCTGCGGACGGGGAAATCGCTTCTGTCCAATCCCACAGTGGAATCCTCGCTGGCCCAGAAAGGGGAGATCGAACTGCTGGGTCCGCCAAGCCAGGTCTGGCTGGGTGTTCCGCTCATAGTGGACGGGGTCGCCATTGGCGTCATGGTCGTCCAGCACTATCACGATCCGAATGCCTACGGAAAGCGCGAACAGCGCATGCTGGAGTTCGTCTCTTCGCAGGTCGCCCTCATGCTCAAGCGCAAACAGGCCGAGGATGCCTTGCGCGCCAGCGAGGAGCGTTTCCGCAGTCTGTTCGAGAACAGCACGATCGGCCTGTATCGCACCACGCCGGACGGTCAGATTCTGTTGAGCAACCCGGCCTTGTTGAAGATGCTCGGCTTCGACAGTCTGGAGGAAATCCAGGTGCGCAATCTGGAAGAGGAGGGATTCCTCGAGCCCGATGCGCGCGCCGACTTTCGCCAGCGCCTCGCCATGGACGGGGAGGTGCGCGGCTACGAGGCGATCTGGATGCACAAGGACGGTTCGCCCGTGTTCGTGCGCGAGAGCGCCAGGGCTATTCGCGACGAGAACGGCCATATCCTTTATTACGAAGGGACGGTGGAAGACATCACCGAGCAGAGGCGCGCCGAGCGCTCCCTCGAACAAAAGGTGGGCGCCCTGGAAGCGTTGTCCGCCATTGACCGCGACATTCTGGCGGCGAAGAACCCGGATGAGATTTTGGAATTGGTTTGCCGTCGTTCCGCCGCATTGCTTGGGGTTTCAAAATCCGCAATCGCCTCGCTGGATGCGAACGGATGGCATATCCACGCGACCCATGGATTACAAAATCCCCGTCTGTTGGATGAGGGGATGGCGTTTTCCTTGAAGGCCGGCCAGCATACAAAGGTCACCGCCTTCGAGATTTCGGATATCCCTTCGCCCTCTCCGTACCTTCCTGAGTTCTGCGCCTCTGAAGGGATTCGGGCCGTCATCGGAGAACCCGTGCAGGCCGGTCCCGGTAAGCACGGGATTCTTCTGCTATTTTCTGCCGACCCGCGCGCCTGGACCAGGGAGGATGGGGAATTGCTCCGGGCGCTTGCCGGGCAGGCCTCTCTCGCATTGGAGAAGGCTTATTTATTATCCAGCGCGGAACAACGCGCCGATGCGTTCGGGGCTTTATACAGCGTCACGCGGGATTTGACCGTCGAGAGCGAGCTGGACATGGTGCTCAATACGGTCGCCGATCTCGCCCGGCGCCTGCTCGACGTGCCTGCCGCATACATCTATCTTTATGAGGAAAAAGAACAGGTATTGTTCCTTACAGTGATCAAGGGGATTGACTTACAACCCGGCCTGGCCGTGAAATTAGGCGATGGCATGGCCGGCCGTGTAGCCGCCACGCGCGAGCCCATGGTCATAAAGAATTATCGCAAATGGCGCTACCGCAACCGCGCCCTCGATCATGTCCCATTTTCGTCCGTCCTGGAAGTGCCCATGCAGTTCAGCGGCCAGTTGATCGGCGTGATGGTCGTCTCCGAAGTGGGCGAAACCATCCGCGATTTCACAGAGGAAGACACGCGCCTGCTCTCCCTGCTGGCCGGACAGGCCGCCAGCGCGGTCTATAACTCCCGCCTCTTCGGCGACTTACAGCGCAGCAACTATGAATTGGACCGGTTGTACCGCGCTTCCACGGCCCTCATCGAGGGCATTTCGTCCGATGCGGGGCGGCTGTACCAGTTGATCGTCAAGATCATCGCGGCCGAGTTCGAGGGTTCGATTTGCACCCTGTGGCTGGCTTCGAAAGGCTCGCGCGCGCTGCGGTGTGTTGCCATGGCGGGTTCGCCGGACGATTACCAGGTCAGTCACAGGCTGACGGTGGATGGCCCCGGGCTGATTGCTCGTTCCATTCAAAACGGCAGTGTGCTGAACGTTGGCGATGTCCGGGAGATCCAGGACTTCGTTCCGGGCTGGGAGAAGGCGCGCTCGGAACTGGTCATCCCGCTCAAGTCGGGCGCCGAAGTGTTTGGCGCGCTCGACCTGCAAACCGCCGACCTCCGCGCCTTCGGTCCCGACGACGAGCGGATGATGACCCTGTTTTCCGTGCGCGTTGTGTCCATGCTCGAACACGTGCGGCTGGTGGACGCCATCGAGCAATCACTCAAACGCCTGTCGGCTTTGCACACGATTGACGTCGCCATTTCGTCCTCCCTGGACCTGCGCGTGACGCTCAACGTGTTCCTGGAGCAGGTGACTTCGCAGCTGCATGTGGACGCGGTCGCGGTCCTTCTTTTGAACCCGGAACTGCAGATGCTCGAGTATGCCGCCGGGCGGGGGTTCCGGCGCGGCGGGATGGGTGCGATCAGCCTGCTGGTCGGGGAGGACGCGGCCGGCCGCGCCGCGCTGGAACGCGTCATCCTCGCCTCCTACGACCTGGATGTGGCCGCCGCCTCCCTCCAGCACCCGGAGCGGATCGCCGGGGAGGGTTTCGTCGCATCGTACGCGGTCCCCTTGATCGCGCGCGGACAGGTCAAGGGCGTGATGGAACTTTACTACCGGGAACGCTTCGTCCCCGACCCCGATTGGAACAATTTCCTCGAAACCCTCGCGCGCCAAGCCGCCGTCGCCATTGACGACGCGCACCTGTTCGACCGCCTGCAGCGCTCGTTCACCGAATTGACGGTCGCCTATGACGCGGCCATCGAGGGCTGGGCGCGCGCCCTCGAATTACGCGGCATCGAGCCGGAAGGGCACTCCCAGCGTTTGTCCGAAATGACCCTCGACCTGGCGCGGCGCATGGGCATACCGGAGGAGAATCTGGTCAATGTATATCGAGGCGTCCTCCTGCACGACATCGGCAAACTGGCGATCTCCGACTCCATTCTCCTCAAGGCCGGGCCCTTGACGCCGGAGGAGTGGGAACGCATACGCGAGCATCCCCTGTATGCGTACGATATTCTTTCCCCCATCGAGTATCTGCGTCCTTCGATCAACATCCCTTATTATCATCACGAAAAATGGGACGGAAGCGGTTACCCGTTCGGCCTGCGCGGCGAGCAGATCCCGCTGGAGGCGCGCATCTTTGCCGTGGTGGACGCATGGGATATTTTGCGCACCGACCGCCCGCAGCGGCTGGCCTGGAACGACCAGGAGGTCATTGACTATCTGCTGGAGCGTTCCGGCGCGGATTTCGACCCTCAGGTGGTGGAAAATTTCCTGCTTCTGCTGGGTGAGAAAAAGGTCAACCGGTAAGCCTCCCCGCTTTATTGCGTCTTTTCTTTTGCCGCGCCTTCCAGAATCTGAAAGCCCAAACGGATCAGCCGCGTCGCGCGCGGACCCTCGACCGGCCGGCCGCTTTCGAGCTGCTCCTGCATCCTGAGCAACGCCCCGCGCACCCCGCTGGCGCGGTGCGCCCAGACCGAATCGGCCGATAGGCGCTCGAGCCGGGCGATCAACATTTTCAGCAGGTGCGGGTCTGGCAGACTCATAAAAAAAGCCCTGTCAACGGGCAGGGCCTCGGGCCGTCAGGCGCCCCCGGAGAGGGTCGAACTCTCAACCACCGGATTCGAAGTCCGTTACTCTGTCCATTGAGCTACGGGGGCTCGGCTGGGATTATACTCGAAATGCCAGGCGCAATTGCCATGCGCGCAAACCATGTCATGCGCGGAGTCGAAAGTCTCCCGGCTTTCGAGCAGTATCTGGGGATCTTGCAGTCCCTCCTGGCGACCCTTGCTCGCACACCACTTGCCCGTCCTGCCCTTCACACAGTAAAATCAGGCCATCCCACTCAAAGGACACCGCATGAAAGACCTGCAAACCTTCGGCGAGAATCTCATCGCGAACCTCGAGACTGTGATCGTCGGCAAGCGCCAGACCATCGAATTGATCGTCATCGGCCTGCTCGGCCAGGGACACGTGCTTATCGAGGACGTGCCCGGCGTCGGCAAGACCGTGCTGGCGCGCAGCCTTGCGAAATCGCTCGATTGCACGTTCCACCGCATCCAGTTCACGCCCGACATGCTCCCCAGCGACGTGACGGGCGTTTCGATTTACAACCAGAAGAAACAAGTCTTTGAATTCCGCCCGGGTCCCATCATGGGACAGATCGTGCTGGCGGACGAGATCAACCGCGCCACGCCCAAGACGCAGGCGGCCCTGCTCGAGGCCATGGAGGAACGCCAGGTGACCGTGGACGGAGTCACGCACGCACTGCCGCGCCCGTTCATGGTGCTGGCCACGCAGAATCCCATCGAATACGAGGGCACGTTTCCGCTTCCCGAAGCGCAATTGGACCGCTTCCTCCTGCGCGTGCGCATGGGCTACCCCAGCGCAAGCGACGAGATCAAAATTCTCGAGGAACAGCAGATTGCCCATCCGATTGAATCACTCAAGGCCGTCGTCAAGAGCAGAGACATCCTGTCCGCGGCGAAGTCTGCGCGTACGGTCTTCGTCTCGCCCGCGGTGAAAAAATACATCATTGACCTGACCCGCCGCACGCGCGAGAGCGGGGATGTGTATCTCGGAGCCAGCCCGCGCGGCAGCCTGGCGTTGTTCCGCACGGCGCAGGTGCGCGCCGCGTTGCACGGACGCGACTACGTCCTGCCGGACGACGTGCAGGCGGTGGCCGTCCCGGTGCTGGCGCATCGCATCATCGTCAGCCCGGCCGCGCGCCTGCGCGACCTGGGCGCGGACCGCATCGTGCAGGAGGCCGTCGAGGGCGTGCCCGTGCCGGGCGGCGACATGAGCGCCCGGCAGAGGGTGGAAAAGAAATGACCGGCGGGCGCGTCCTGGCCGCCGTCCTGTTCGCGGCCGGGCTGATCGGTTCACTCGTCACCGGCGCGGCGTTGTATTCGCGCATCCTGTACCTGGGCATTCTGCTCGTACTCTCCGCCCTGTTGTGGACGCGGCTCTCGCTGGTCGGGTTGACGGTCCACCGCCGCGCCCGCCTGCAGAAAGCCAGCGTGGGCGACGTGTTCGAGGAATACTTCGAGGTCGTCAACAACAGCCGTTTTCTTTCCTATTCGGTCGTCGTGGAAAACCAGTCGTCCATGCCGGGCGCTTCGGGTTCGCGTTTGCTCACGCGCATCGGCGGCAGCCGCTCGCGTTCCTACATCGCCCGCACCTGGCTCACCCGCCGCGGACGCTTCCTGCTCGGTCCGACCCTGCTGACCACGGGCGACCCGTTCGGTATTTTCCGCGCCGCCAGGCAGTTCTCCAGCAGTGAGGCGGTCGTCGTCCTGCCGATGCTTTTCGAGGTCAGTGATTTTCCCACGCCGCCCGGCCTCCTGCCCGGCGGGCAGGTCATCCGCCGAAAATCCCCCGACGTTACGCCGCACGCCTCGGGGGTGCGCGAGTACGTTCACGGCGACCCGCTCAAACGCATCCACTGGCCCACCACCGCCCGCCGCGGCCAGTTGATGGTGAAGGAGTTCGAGCAGGACCCGCGCACCGAAGTGTGGATCTTCCTCGACGTGCAAAAGGCGGTACACGCCGAGCGGCCGCACGAAGTCCCGGAAGCCCGGCTGGACTGGCTGTTCGGCAGGAAACCCAAATTCACCCTGCCGCCGTCCACGCTGGAATACGCCATCAGCATCGCCGCATCGCTCACACATTATTACATCGGACAGAAACGCGCCGTCGGGCTTGTGGCGGCGGGACGCACCTACACTTCGATACCGGCCGAACACAGCGAGCGCCAGGAAAGCAAGATCCTCGAAACGCTGGCCTATCTGGAAGCGGAGGGCAGGCTTTCGCTGGCCGGGCTGGCGGGCGCGCAGGCCGGGCAACTGCCCGCGGGTTCCAGCGCCGTCCTCGTCACGCCCACCACCTCGTCCGACCTGCTCGTCGCCGTGGACGACCTGCAGCGCCGCGGCCTGCATCCCGTCGTCGTGCACCTCGCGGCGGACACGTTCGGCGGAAAGCGCGGCGCGGACATGCTCGTCCGCGCGTTGACCGACCGCGGCGTGCCGGTCTGCTCCATCCACTGCGACGCCGACCTCGGGCAGGCGCTTTCCTCCTTCGGCGCGGCCCGTTCGGCCCAGGAACCCCGCACATGGCAAAGACCCGTATTGTCACACTTGACCTGAATTTCCAGAATAAGACCCAGGCCATCGCGTCTTATCTAATTCGGGATGGCGGCGCGGTCGTGCTCGTGGAAAGCGGCCCCGGCTCGACTCTCGCGGGACTCGAGGCTGGCCTGCGTGCCGAGGGCCTCTCCCTCGCGGACGTGACTCACGTCCTGCTCACGCACATCCACCTCGATCACGCCGGCGCGGCGGGACGGCTCTCGCGGTACGGCGCGCAGGTCTATGTTCATCCCGTCGGCGCGCCGCATCTTTTGAATCCCGAAAAACTGCTGGCCTCCGCGGCGCGCATCTACGGGGATCGGATGGAGCCGCTGTGGGGCGAGTTCCTGCCCGTCGAGGCGGACCAACTCCACGTCGTGGAAGACGCGGAGGAAATCCAAATCGGGAATCTGCGCTTCGTCGCGCTGTCCACGCCGGGTCACGCGGAGCATCATCACGTCTATCTCTTCGAGGATATTTGCTTCAGCGGCGACGTGGGCGGGGTGCGCATCCCCGGCTTTCCGTATCTGCGCGTGCCCATGCCGCCGCCCGAACTGCACATCGAAAAATGGCGCGCCACGCTGACCCGATTGCGCCAGCATAAATTCGCGCGCCTCGCGCCGACGCATTTCGGAGTCTACGACGATCCCGAATGGCAATTGAAGGCGGTGGAGCAGGGACTCGATGCCGCCGAGCGCTGGCTGGAGGCGGTCATGCCCGCCGACCCGCCCGTGGAGGAACTGCGCGCGAAATTCACGGAATGGATGGAATCGCAGGCGCGCGAGGAGGGCCTGAACGAAGATGTGATCCGCGCCTACGAACTCGCCAATCCCCTCGGCATGAGCGCGGACGGGTTGATGCGGTATTGGAAGAAAGTGCGGATGGCGGGGTAGAGGAGGCGGACCCTCGCCCAGGTTGCATCGCTTTGGAGCAAACAATGAGAAATCTGTTGCGCTTCCTTGGGACTTCCTTTTTGCTTTTATTGGCGGTGATCGTCATTTTTGGAATCAACTTCCTCGTGCATGAATTTGGACATTGCATCACGATGGATCTGGCGGGTGGAAAATGCGAGGGCGTTTATGCGCCGCCCGGAGTGAAGCTCTGGCCGCTGGATGGATTGGGCGATCCGTATCCCTACCCCGAGGATTGGGACAATTCCATGGGCAGAACGGTGTATGACGAGGTGCCTCCCATGCAGAAGGCCAGGGGGTTTGTGTCTTTTGCAGGAAGCGGTTCCACTGCGTTGTTGTCTTTTGTTGCCATGCTGGCGTTGTGGATTCTTGAGCCGCGCGGCTGGGGGAGAACCTTGTTGATGATTGAAGCGCTCTTCTTCGGCGACCTGTTGTTCTATACTATTCTGCCGGAGTGGTTTGGCCTGCGCCATTTGTTTTTGTGGGGAGGCGACTACCCCGAGCCTTTGGAGGGAGCCGTCAGCATGGGATTTGAGCGCGAAGATGTTATTGCGACTGTGCTGGCTTTTTCTGCGGCGATGTTCCTTGCTTGGCTAGGCTATGCCTTGCGGAGTTGGATGATGAGCCGCGTGGCGGGGCAAGGCAGGAATCAAGTAAAATCAGGGCGTTGAAATTGGATTTCGGGTTTTTAGCCAGGACACGTCATGCCCACACCTTTTGAAACCTATCTCTCCAAAGTTGAATCGGATTTGCGCGGCGGGAAGGCTACCGAGCATACCTATCGCTCGTCGCTGGAACTGCTGATGGAATCGTTCGAGCGGGGGATCGAGGCCAGCAACGACCCGAAGCACATCGAATGCGGCGCGCCCGATTTCATTGTGGAGAAGCGCAAGGTTCCGCTTGGGTATGTGGAGACCAAAGACCTGGGCGCGGACTTGAACAAGATCGAGAAGTCCGACCAGTTGAAGCGTTATTTCAAAGCGTTGCATAATATCATCCTGACGGATTATCTGGAGTTTCGCTGGTACGTGAATGGGGAGAAGAAACGCGTTGTTCGCATTGCGTCGGTTGGCGCGGGCGGACGGCTGAACCCTGAACCGAACGCCGAGGCCAATCTTACTCAATTGTTCCGTGATTTCTACGCCACCGAAACGCCCACCGTGCGGACGGCGAAGGAATTGGCGAGCCGCCTGGCGGGTGTGACGCATTTCATCCGCGAGCAGATTGTTGCCGTTCTGAAATCCGAAGAACCTGCATTGCAGGCAGCGTTCCAAAAGAGATTAACTGCTTTCAAGGACTTGCTGCTTCCCGCGTTGAGGGAGGAAGAGTTTGCGGACTTGTACGCGCAGACGATGACCTACGGCCTGTTCGCGGCAAAGTTGAGCGCGACCTCAGCCCCCACCGCCTTCGGCACCTCCCCCAAATTCGACAGAACTGCCGTCGAATTTGGGGGAGGACGGGAGGGGGCTTTCACCCTTGCCAGCGCATATCAATACCTGTTCGGCAATAAGTTTTTGCGCCGATTGTTCTCGGACGTGAGCGAGGAATTGGACGAGATCGAGATCGTCCGCCCGTATTTGCAGGACATCGTTTCGCTGTTGAATCGGGCGCGCTTCGAGGAGATTCTGGCGGATTTCGGCAAACGCACGCGGACGGAGGATCCCGTCGTCCACTTTTACGAGACCTTTCTCGCCGCGTACGACCCGAAGTTACGCGAGAGCCGCGGGGTGTATTACACGCCCGAACCCGTCGTGCAGTTTATCGTCAACTCGGTGGACGCCCTCCTAAAGTCCAGGTTTGGACGCGGGTGGGGGTTGGCCGATCCGTCTGTCAAAGTTCTCGATCCCGCCACAGGGACGGGGACCTTCCTGTATTACGTCATCCAGAAAATTTACGAGGAAGTGCAGAAGCGCAAGCAGGGCGGACAGTGGAAGGAGAAAAGCAGGGAGTTACTCAAGCGCATCTTCGGCTTCGAGTTGTTGATCGCACCGTACGTGGTTTCGCATTTGAAACTCGGACTGTTGCTCAAGACGCTCGACGCGCCGTTGGAGGGACGGGACGAGCGCCTGCAAATTTATTTGACCAACACGCTCGAAGAAGGCGTGACGCGCGCCGAGCAGTTGAAGGGGCTGGGTTCGTACATTGCCGAGGAAGCCAGCGACGCCGCGCACGTGAAGAAGATGCAGGACATCATGGTGGTGTTGGGCAACCCGCCGTATTCGGGGCTTTCAGCAAATGCCAGCGTTGACGATAAAGGCAATCCAAATTTTATTGGAAAACTTTTAGACGAATATTATTTTGTTGATGGTGCGCGATTGGGCGAAAGAAAAGTCTGGTTGCAGGATGATTACGTCAAGTTCATCCGCTTCGGCGAGTGGAGAATCAACCAGACGGGTCACGGCGTTTTGGCGTTCATCACCAATCACGGCTATCTGGATAACCCAACCTTCCGCGGGATGCGCCAGCATTTGATGAACACGTTCGATGAAATTTACGTGCTGGATTTGCACGGCAACAGCAAGAAGAAAGAAAAAACGCCCGAAGGCGGGAAGGACGAGAATGTGTTCGATATTCAGCAGGGCGTGGCGATTCTGTTGGCGGTTAAGAACCCCTCCCCGTCCCTCCCCAAATCCGCCAACAAAACTTCTGTTGCGGAGAAAACTTCAATGGCGGATTTGGGGAGGGTGCCCGCAAGGGCGGGTGGGGTTGTGCGCCACGCTTCCCTGTGGGGTTTGCGCGCGGCCAAATACGCCGCCCTGCACGACAGCGACTTGAACGATGTGGACTGGAAGGAAATCCAACCCGAAAAACCACTTTATCTATTCAAGCCGAGTGCCAAAGAAAATCTGGATGAATACAATAATGGCTGGCTATTAACAGACATTATGCCGTTGAATGTCACTGGTATTGTGACGGCAAGAGATGAATTTGTAATTGACTTTGAAAATGCCCCCCTGTTAGAGCGAATGAGAATCTTTATTGATGCCAATTTGTCTGATAATGATGTTCAGACTCGATATGAATTGCAGGAGAATTATGCTTGGCGAGTTTCTGAAGCAAGAAAACAATTGAAAATAGATATTGGCAAAGTCTCAGCAAATTACATCAAAGAGATTGTGTATCGTCCGTTTGATGTTCGTCGTATTTTTTATCATCCCGCGGTTGTATGGCGTACTCGTTCAAATGTTATGCCGCACATGTTTGCTGGTGAAAACCTTGCTTTCATCGCCACGCGTCAAACACGGGACAATTGGGAAGTTCTTGCGACAGAATTTATGTGCGGCCACAAATCTTGCGCCGCGTACGATATAAATTCGCTTTTCCCGTTGTATCTATATGATGCGCCAAAGGATGAAAAATATGCCGCCGAGATGTTTGTCTCTCGGCGTCCCAACCTTGCGCCCGCGTTCATCCAGGCGCTCGAAGAAAAACTCAAACTGAAATTCGACCCCTCCCCCTCCCTCCCCAAATCCGCCAACAGAACTTCTGTTGCGGAGAATACTTCAATGGCGGATTTGGGGAGGGTGTCCGAAGGACGGGTGGGGTTCTTCACCCCCGAAGATGTTTTCCATTACGCCTATGCCGTGTTCCACAGTCCCACCTACCGAAGCCGCTACGCCGAGTTTTTGAAAATTGATTTCCCGCGCCTACCCATCACCAGCGATAAGAAGTTGTTCCGCAAACTGGCCGAGAAGGGCAAAGAGTTGGTGGAACTGCACTTGTTGAAGTCCGCGAAGGTGGAGGAGTTTGTCACGTCATATTCGGTGGCGGGAAACAATGCGGTTGAAAAAGTCTCGTTTGCCAGCGGGAAGGTTTGGATCAACCCGTCTCAATACTTCGGCGGCGTCCCCGAATCCGTTTGGGAGTTCAAGGTCGGCGGATACCAGGTCTGCGAGAAGTGGCTGAAGGATCGCAAGGGGCGCGTCCTTTCGCGGGAGGAGATTGACCACTATCAGCGTGTCGTGGTCGCGTTGAAAGAGACGATGCGGTTGATGAAGGAAATTGATAAGGTCATTGTCAAGTGGCCGATGGAGTGAGGGGTGCCGCCTTTGGCTTATAATTACCCCCAGGAATAAATCATGCCAGCGAAAAAAAACACTCCCTCAAAAGCAAGGAAGGTCAGCGAAACGCGTCCAGTTTACCGAACGCGGGTGGCGCGTCCCGCTTCGCCTGGGAAAGACAAGATTCTCCTCCGATGCAAGAAAACGCTCGTTCAAACCTACGGTGGACGGCTCAAAGGTGTCATCCTCTACGGTTCCATGGCGCGCAAGCAAGCCTCGCCTGCCAGCGACATGGACTTGCTTGTTCTGCTCGCCCCGCCTGTGGATTACTTTGCGGAACTCTGGCGGTTGGTGGATATCCTTTATCCGATCCAGCTCGAATCGGAACGTTTGATTTCGGCCAAACCTGTTTCGGTCACTGATTATGAGATGGGAAGGATTTCGTTGTATCGGAACGCGAAAGAGGAGGGAATTGCCATATGAACGAACGCGCCGAAGAGATCACCGCCAACCTGGACCGCGCGAAGGTTTCCATCTCTGCCGCGAAAGATATGGCCGAAAAGGGATATTACGATATCGCCGCATCGCGCGCGTATTACGCCGCGTTCTACGCCGCCAGCGCCTTACTGCTCAACGAAGGCATGAACACGAGCAGGCATAGCGGCGTGATCGCATCCATTCATCGGTTGTACGTCAAAGAGGGAAGGTTGGACAAGGAACTGGGAAAGAAACTCAACTGGCTGTTCGAACTTCGCGGCGTTGGCGATTACGGCGTTTCGGAACATGTCGCCTCGGGAGATGCGTATAAGGCTGTCCAGGTGGCGGAAGAATTTGTGGAGTCTGCAATCAGAATTTTGGGGAAATGACGCATGGTCAAGTGGCCGATGGAATAAAACAACCCGATAACATTGGAGGACTCGATGAACGAGCAAAACTACCCACAAAGCATGAACTATCCCGTCCTGCCCACCAGCACGCTGGCGACCGTCAGCCTCATTGCAGGGATCCTGGGCTTTTTCCTGTTTCCATTGATCGCCAGCATCGTCGCCATCTGGACGGGATACGAGGCGCGCAAGGAAACCCGTTCGGTCCCGCCGAGGGCCTCGGGCGATGGAATGGCGACGGCGGGCATCGTGATGGGCTGGATTCAGATCGGGCTGATTGTCGTGTCCGTTTGTTGTCTCATCGCGTATTTCGGATTCATCGGCGCAATGCTTGCCTCCTCGGTCAACCAGTAACGTGAGTTCGAGTTTTGGAAAACGATTGCAGGAGCGTCTTATGAAGCGATACCTCGTCAAACCCGGTACGAAAGTAAGGCTCTCGAAGTGGGATCCGAACGACAAGGGCGATTTCGACGGCGGCAAGGAGCAGGGCCTGGCCGAAGTCGAAAGGCTCAATACGAAACTGGAGGCATTGCAGGAACTCCTCTTTGCCGAGGGCAAACACAAAGTTTTGATCGTCCTCCAGGCCATGGACACGGGCGGCAAGGACGGGGTCATCCGCCGCGTCTTCGATGGCGTCAACCCGCAGGGGGTCCGTGTGGCGCCGTTCAAAGTCCCCACGCAGGAGGAACTGGCCCACGATTACCTGTGGCGCGTCCACAAGGTGGTGCCGGGCAAAGGGGAGATTGTCATTTTCAATCGCAGTCACTACGAGGACGTGCTGGTGGTGCGCGTCCATAAACTCGTCCCGCCCGCGGTGTGGAAGAAACGCTACGAGCAGATCAACGCCTTCGAACGCCACCTCGCGGAGACCGGCACGACCATCCTCAAGTTCTACCTGCACATTGACCGCGGCGAACAGAAGCAGCGCTTCCAGGCGCGCCTCGACGACCCGACCAAGCAATGGAAGTTCCGCCTCGGCGACCTGGAGGAACGCAAACTCTGGCCCGATTACATGAAGGCCTACGAAGACGTGCTCGGCAAGACCAGCACCGAATACGCCCCCTGGTACATCGTCCCGGCCAACCGCAAGTGGTACCGCGACCTGGTCATCTCGACCGTGCTGGTGGAGACGCTCAAAAAACTGGACATGAAGTATCCCGCACCGGAGGAAGACCTGACGAACGTCGTCGTTGAATAATTGCCCCGCCGGCGCGTCCCTCTTCGACTTTGAATGGGCCTGCCGTCCCCGTGCTTTTTCCTCCCCCCCCCCGTTAGGGTTGTCACGCTGGCGGGGGGCTTTTGTCACTATGGGGAGAGTTGTCTGCATGATATACTTTTGGGGAAATAAGCAATTCACCTCCCTGAACGGAGGGCGGCGCTAATTCCAAGGAGATACTTATGAAAGACTTTCTCGCCATTTCCGATTATTCCAGTGAGGAGATCAAAGACCTGCTCGACCTCGCCGGTAAACTCAAGAAACAATATTTCAAAAAAGGCAATAAAAAGATCTTCAAAGGCAAAGTGCTGGGGATGATCTTCCAGAAGCCCAGCCTGCGGACGCGTGTCTCGTTCGATATGGCCATGCGTCACTGCGGCGGGGACGCGCTGTACCTCTCCCCGAACGAGATCGGGCTCGGCAAACGCGAATCCATCGCGGACGTGGCGCGGGTCCTGTCTGGATACGTCCACGCGTTGATGGCGCGCGTCTTCGATCACGCCCACGTGGTGGACCTGGCGAAGTGGAGCGACATCCCCGTCGTCAACGGCCTGAGCGATTACAACCATCCCTGCCAGGGCATGGCCGACGCGCTCACCATCCGCGAAAAGTTCGGGAGGAAGGCCGAGGGACTCAACGTCACCTTCGTCGGCGACGGCAATAACGTGGCCGTCTCGCTCATGCACGTTGCCGCAAAACTCGGTTGGAACTTCACCCTCGCCAGCCCCGAAGGTTACGACCTGAATCCCGAAGCGGTAACAATCGCAAAGAAGATCGCCAGAGAGACGGGCTCGAAACTGAAATTCCTCCGCGACCCGCACGAGGCCGTGAAGAAAGCCCACGTCATTTACACCGACACGTGGACCTCGATGGGGCAGGAGGAGGAGACCGCCAAACGCGAACAGGTCTTCCCGCCTTATCAGGTCAACGCCAAACTGGTCGGCGAGGCGGACAAGGACGTGATCGTGATGCACTGCCTGCCCGCCCATCGCAATCACGAACTGACCGACGAGGTGGCCGACGGCCCTCACTCGGTCATCTTCCCGCAGGCGCACAATCGCCTCCACGCGCAGAAGGCGATTCTGGCGCGACTCTTTGGCGTGGCGTAGAAATTGCCGGTGGTCGAGTAGCCCCGTGCACGTCGGGGCGTACCGAGACCACCGATTTTCATGTAATGAAATTGCTTACAAGAAATGGTGGTCTCGATATGCGCTCCGCGCTACTCGACCACCAGAGGCTATAGGTGAATTAATGAATACCCAGGAGTACATTGCTTTAGAAGAGCAATACGGCGCGCACAATTATCATCCGCTGGATGTCGTCATCGAAAAGGCGGAGGGCGTGTGGGTCCACGACGTGGACGGGAAGAAATATCTCGATTGCCTGAGCGCGTACTCCGCATTGAATCAGGGACACGTCCATCCGAAGATACTCGAAGCCATGCTCGAACAGGCGAAGAAGGTCACGCTCACCTCGCGCGCCTTCCGCAACGACCAACTGCCGCTTTTCTACAAGGAATTCTCCGAGATGACCGGCTACGAGATGTCCCTGCCGATGAACTCGGGGGCGGAGGCGGTGGAGACCGCCGTCAAACTGGCGCGCAAGTGGGCCTATCAGGTCAAGGGTGTGCCGCGCCATCAGGCCGAGATCATCGTCTGCGCGGGGAACTTCCACGGGCGGACGACGACCATCGTCTCTTTCTCGACCGAGCCGTCGTACCGCGACGACTTCGGCCCCTTCACGCCCGGATTCGTGACCGTGCCCTACGGCGACGCGTCCGCGCTGGAGAAAGCCGTCACGTCCAATACGGCCGCGTTTCTCGTCGAACCGATCCAGGGCGAAGGCGGCGTCATCATTCCATCCGCGGGGTATCTCAGGAAAGTTGCGGAGATTTGCAAAAAGAATAACGTGTTGCTCATTGCCGACGAAATCCAGACCGGGCTTGGCCGCACCGGGAAACTCTTTGCCAGCGACCACGAAGGCGTCCGCCCGGATATGGTCGTGGTGGGCAAGGCGCTTTCGGGCGGATTCTATCCAGTGTCCGCGGTGCTGGCCGATAAACCCGTTCTCGGCCTCTTCCAGCCCGGCGAGCACGGCTCGACCTTCGGCGGCAATCCGCTGGCCGCGGCGATTGCCCGCGCCGCCCTGCGCGTGATCCGCGAGGAGAACCTGGCCGAACGCGCGCACGAACTGGGGACGTATTTCGTCGAGCAATTGGCCGAGATCCCCAGCCCGCACGTCAAAGAGGTGCGCGGCCGCGGACTGCTGATCGGCGTGGAACTCAAGCCCGAGGCGGGCGGGGCGCGGCGATTCTGCGAAGCGTTGCAGGACAGGGGCATCCTTGCCAAAGAGACGCACGAGAATGTCATCCGCTTCGCGCCGCCGCTGGTCATTGATAAAGCGACGATTGACTGGGCTTTGACGCCCATTCGCGACGTGTTGAATATGAAGTAATTTCCAGACCCTAAAGGTCTCCGAGACCTTTAGGGTCTTTTGTGGAGGTACCATGAACATTGGAATTCCAAAAGAACGACGACCTTTCGAGTACCGCGTCGGGCTGTCCCCGGCCGGGGTGGAGATCCTGACCCAGATGGGCCAGACCGTCTTCGTCGAGCACGAAGCGGGGATCGGGGCGGGCTTCCGCGACCAGGACTACGAGAAGGCCGGGGCGCGGCTCGCCTACGCGGCCGAGGAGGTCTTCACGCGCGCCGACCTCCTGCTCAAAGTGGCCCGTCCGCTGAAAGAGGAACTGGACTGGCTGAGGCCCGGCATGACGCTGACGGGCTTTTTGCATCTTGCATCCGCCCGTCAGGACAAAATAGATGTCCTGCTGGAAAAGAAAGTCACCGCGATCGCGTACGAACAGATCCAACTGCCGGACGGTTCCCTGCCGGTCCTTCGTCCGTTCAGCCAGATCGGCGGTGCGATGACCGGGCAGATCGCGGCGCGCTTCCTGCAGAACAACTGGGGGGGCAAGGGCATCCTGCTTGGCGGTGTGCCGGGCGTGCCGCCGGCCGAAGTCCTGATTCTGGGCGGCGGCGTGGTGGGGATGTACGCGGCCCAGGCCTTTGTCGGGATGGGCGCGCACGTCACGATCATTGACAGGGACGAGACCGTTCTCCGGCGCCTGTACGACCGATTCCCCGGCGCGGTGACCATGATCTCCACCCGCCGCAATATCGAACGGGCAACGGCCTATGCCGACGTGGTCGTCGGCGCGGTGCTGGTCCCGGGGGCGCGTGTGCCCATTCTCGTCACGCGTGAGATGGTGCGCGCCATGAAGCCGCGCTCGCTCATCATTGACGTGAGCATTGACGAGGGCGGCTGTGTAGAGACCTCGCGCCCGACGGCTCACGACCATCCCGTGTACGTCGAGGAGGGCATCCTGCATTATTGTGTGCCGAACATGCCGGGCGTGGTGGCGCGCACGGCCACGCACGCGTTCGTCAACGCCGCCGTGCCGTACATCGTGGAGATCGCGGAACACGGCATCGAAGCGGCCCTTCGGGATAACCCGGCCATCGAGGCTGCCGTGAATACCCATAACGGCGAGTTGCGCAACATGAAGCGTCTCACCGCGGGCAGGGAGGTGGAAGATGGACTGGACTAGCCAGTACAAGTCCCGCGTGGTCAGCGCGCACGAGGCCATCAAGGCGGTCCAATCGGGAAACCGCCTCTTTCTGACCGGGAACGTATCCGTTCCCCAGAAACTGCTCGCGGCGCTGGTGGAGACCGCGCCCAGCCTGAAGGACGTGGAGATCTGCCAGGCGTTGACGGTCGGCGCGGCGGATTACGTCGGCCCGGCCATGGAAGGCCACCTGCGCGTGAACTCCATGTTCATCTCGGCCAACATTCGCAAGGCGGTTCACGAGGGCCGCGCTGACTTTACTCCGGTGTTGCTTTCGGAATTTCCCCTGCTGTTCAAGAACGGCTTCCTGCCGGTGGACGCGGCGCTCATCCACGTCTCGCCGCCGGACGAGCACGGCTTTTGCAGTCTCGGCGTGGAAGTCGGCCTCACCAAGTCCGCGGCGGAATCGGCGAAGATCATCATCGCCGAGGTGAACGAGAAGATGCCGCGCACATTGGGCGATTCGTTCATCCACGTCAGCCGCCTGAAGTACATCGTGCCGGTCAACTATCCCATCCCCGAACTGGCGATGACCGAGGAAGGCGACAACGAGATCGTCGAGAAGATCGCCGGGCACATCGCCGGGTTGATCCCCGACGGCGCGACCATGCAGTTGGGCATCGGCGCCATCCCGGACGCGGTGTTGAAATACCTGTTCGACAAGAAGGACCTCGGCATTCACACCGAACTATTTTCGGACGGCGTAATAGACCTGGTCAACGCGGGCGTGCTGACGAACGCGCGCAAGTCCCTGCACCCGGGCAAGATCGTGGCGGGTTTCATCCTCGGCACCCAGCGCCTGTACGACTGGGTGGACGACAACCCGATGATCGAACTGCACCGCACCGAATACGTCAACGACCCCTTTGTCATCGCGCAGAACGAACGCATGGTGGCGGTCAATTCAGCCATCGAAGTGGACCTGACGGGTCAAATCTGTGCGGACAGCATCGGCCCGAAACTCTACAGCGGCGTCGGCGGCCAGCTCGACTTCATCTACGGCGCGTCGCGCTCGAAGGGCGGCGTGCCGATCATTGCACTGCCCAGCACCGCGACCATGAAAGACGGCAAAGTGATCAGCAAGATCACGCACATGCTCAAACAAGGCGCGGGCGTGGTCACCAGCCGCAACCACGTCCGCTTTGTAGTGACCGAACACGGCGTGGCCGAGTTGTACGGGAAGACCATCCGCCAGCGCGCCCAGGCGCTCATCAACGTGGCGCATCCCGATTTCCGCGAGGAACTTACCAGACAGGCGAAGGAACTGCATTATCTCTAGGTTGCTTATCTTGCAGGCAACTTGCCGCAGGGATACGTGTTCCTCTCTGCGGTATACGTTTTTCATAGGTGAACCTCATGGATCGAAAAGCCAAAATAGTTGCCACCATCGGCCCGGCCGGCGAGAGCGAGTCCGTGCTCGAAGGACTCATTCGGGCCGGTATGAACGTGGCGCGCCTGAATTTTTCCCACGGCACGCACGAACAACACGCGGAACGCATCGCCGCCATCCGCCGCGCGGCCAAACGGCTGGACAAGCCCGTCGCCATCCTGCAGGATTTGCAGGGGCCCAAGATCCGCGTCGGGAATCTGAATCCGCCCCTGGAGTTGAAGGAAGCGGAGCGCGTCCACCTCTACGCGGAAGACGACGCGTCCCCGCCCGGACCCGAACAAAGGATTCCCGTCGCGTTCGCGGAATTGTTCGCCTCGGTCCGCGACGGGGACCGCCTCCTGCTCGATGACGGGCGCCTGGCCCTGACGGTCCTCTCCGCCAAAAAACGCGCCCTGACGGCGCGCGTGGACGTGGGCGGCGCGCTGACCTCCCACAAGGGCATTAACCTGCCCGGAGTCCGTATGCAGATCGCGGGCTTCACAAAGAAGGACGAGGCCGATCTTGCGTTCGGCTTGGAACAGGGCGTGGACGCGGTGGCGGTCTCGTTCGTGCGCTCCGCGGACGACATTCTCAAAGTGCGCACTGCCATCAAGCGCTTGGATAAAACGCGCGTGCCGCTCCTGATCGCAAAACTCGAAAAGCCCGAGGTCTTCGACGAGCTCGACCGCATCCTGGAAGTGGTGGACGGCGTGATGGTGGCGCGCGGCGACCTGGGCGTGGAGATGCCGCCAGAGAGGGTGCCGGTGTTGCAGAAACGCATCATCCAGGCCGCCAATGCCCGCGCCAGGATCGTCATCACGGCCACGCAGATGCTCGAGTCGATGATCCATAACCCATTGCCGACGCGCGCCGAGGCCTCCGACGTGGCCAACGCCATCTTCGACGGCACCGACGCGGTGATGCTTTCCGCGGAATCGGCCTCGGGCGAATATCCTGTGGAGTCGGTCGCCATGATGGCGCGCATCGTGACCGAGGCGGAGAGTCACTTTTTGGAATGGGGAAAGTCGCGTTCGCTGGAGTCGCTCGGCGATACGGACGCGGCCTCGATGTCCCGCGCTGCCTACGAGATCGCCCGCGACCGGGATGTGGCGGGGATCGCCGTCTTCACCATGCAGGGACGCACCGCGACCCTGATCTCCAAGTCCCATCCGCAGGTGCCGATTTTGGCCTTCACGCCGCAGCAGGATACCTATTACCGTCTCTGTTTCCTGTGGGGCGTCTTCCCGCGGCTGGTGCCGTTTGCGGCCACGGTCGAGCAGATGCTCGGCCACGTGGACAAGGCCATGTTGCAGTCCGGCCTGGTCTCGCCGGGTCAGCAGGTGGTGCTGGTCTGCGGATTCCCGGTCGGGGCGATGCGTCCGCCCAACATGGCATTGTTGCACACGGTGGGCAGTGATTTCACGAAGACGGCGGTGAAGAAAAAGGGATCGAGAAAGAAATAGGGTATTGCAAAAGCCACGCTTCGTCCGTGCTGAACGGAGTGCAGCACGGAGCGACGTCAGTGAGCAATTTATTGGTCGAGCAGTGACTTGGCCTGTTCGATTGCGTTGGCGGGAAGCGGGCTTTCCTTTGCCTGTCTTCGAATAAAATCTTTCAACTTCTTGACCTGAAGCACAGGCAGGGGCGCGTCGTCTGTCTGAAGTTCGATGTTGTCATTGAGAAATACCAGAGCGGCCTGAATGGGCGGAATCTCGTCGTCTTCCATTTGCCTGGCGAAAAATCGCTTCAGGGATGTGGTCTCGGCTTCCGCGTCGAGTTCGGGGCGGCCGAGATTTTCCTGTCCGAAAATGCGCATGTAGCCTTGTGCGAATCCGCCGCCGCTGGCGCGGAACCGGTTGTTCTTGTATGTGACCGTTCCCCGCTGGTGGTAGGGGAGCAGGACCCACGCGCCCGCCGGTCCGATCAGCAGGTGCGGGACGGGCGACGAAAAATGATAGATGGTGTACTCGCCCGGCAGGCCCTTCAGGCTTGCATCCAGTGCCTCGTCCGGGCGCGGAGAACGGCCCCAGCGATTACCGAAGTAGATGCTTACCTGGGTCAGTATCAGCGCCAACAGCATGACAACCAGGAGCAGGGTGAATTGCCCGGAGGTCACTTCCTTCTGCATGGAGGTGAATGAAAGATACAGGGAAAACAACAACAACGCCAACCCCGCGAAGTTCGTGTACTTTCCGATCTTCGAGTTGCGCTGGATGAGTTTGTCGTTTTTGATGATTTTCATAGAAACCTTTTTGAACCGCGAAGACTTGAAGAACGCGAAGATTCGTGGACCTTCGCGAAGGTAACTTTCTTCGCGGGCTTTGCTCCTTTGCGGTGGAATTACTTCAAACTTTCCTCGATGGCGGCCTTCATCGCGTCCAGCACGCGCGCTTCCGCGGCGTTCTTCGCCACCCGCACCGCGTTCTTGACGGCGAGGGCATCCGAGCGGCCGTGACCGATGAAGACCAGTCCGTTCACGCCCAGCAGGGGCGCGGCGCCCTCCTCGCTGGGATCGAGCAGTTTCTTGATCCTGGTCAGCGCGGGCTTCACCAGCGCGCCGCCGATCAATGCCAGCACCCCTCCAGACCTAATCGCCTCGCGAATCTTGTCCACGATCAACTTGGCGACCGCTTCCGAGGTCTTGAGCATTACGTTGCCTACGAAGCCGTCGGTGACGGCCACGTCCACCTTGCCGCCGATGACTTCCTTGCCTTCCACGTTGCCGAAGTAGTTGAGTCTGGCCTGTTTGAGCAGAGGCGTCGCGCCTCTCACCAGTTCGTTGCCCTTGCCCTCCTCTTCGCCGTTCGAGACCAATCCCACTCTTGGATTCTTCACGCCGCGCACTTTCTCGGCATAGATGCTGCCCATGATGGCGAATTGCAGGAGGTTCTCCGGCTTGCAATCGGGATTGGCGCCGATGTCGAGCACGACACACGAGCCTGTAGCGGTCGGGAAGACCGGGGCCAGCGCGGGACGGTCCACGCCGCGCAGGCGGCCGAGGCGGAACAGGGCCGTGACCATGGCCGCGCCCGTGTTGCCCGCGGTGACGAACGCATCCGCTTCGCCGCGCTTGACCAGGTCGATGCCCACGGCCATCGAGTTTTGCGCGTCCCTGTGGCGCGCCTTGAAGGCCAGTTCCTCGCCCTTGTCGTGCATCGTCAGCATTTCGGGCGCGTGGACGACGCGGATGGGCAGACCGCCCGGGTTCTGCGCGGCAAGCGCGGGTCTGATCTTCGATTCGTCGCCGACAAGGACGACCTCCACGCCGTATTCGCGCGCCGCCATCACGGCTCCCCCCACGTCCGGGCGCGGATGTTCGTCGCTTCCCATTGCGTCAACCACGATGCGAGTCATGATGTCTCCTGTTCAGAAACCAGGTTTCTCGAAGAAACCTGGTTTCTTGGGCAAAGTTGCTTGACAATACTTTGTTCGTGATTATAATACCACCTGCCCGCGCTGGTGCTGGAATTGGCAGACAGGCATGGTTGAGGGCCATGTGCCGCAAGGCGTGAGGGTTCAAGTCCCTCCCAGCGCACCAAACGACTCCCGATGTGACGGGAGTCGTTTTTTTATCCGAGCATGCGCTTGAAGGCGCTGACCACCGCCGGGTCGAAGTGGGCGCCGCTGTTTTCCGTGAGATACTCGAGCGCCTTTTCGCGGGACCAGGCGCGGCGATAGGGTCGGTCGGAGCACAACGCGTCCCATACATCCACGACGGCGAAGATGCGGGCGGAGAGCGGGATGCGCTCGCCCTTCAGGCCGCGCGGGTAGCCTGTGCCGTCCCATCGCTCGTGATGGCAATAGGGAATGTCCAGGGCAGGGCGCAGGTAGGAAATTGGCGAGAGCATTTCGTACGCGTAGACGGGATGCTTGCGCATCTCGCCCCATTCGTTGTCGGTAAGCGGGCCTGTTTTCAGGAGCAGGTTGTCGGGGATGCCCATCTTGCCAATGTCGTGCAGGAGCGCGCCGCGGCGGATGTGAATGATCTCCTCGCCGCTGATGCCCATGATGGTTGCCAGTTTGATCGTCATTTCGGTGACGCGCTGGGTGTGGCCTTCCGTCTCCCGGTCGCGCAGGTCGAGGGCGCGCGACCAGCCTTCGATGGTGGCGTCGTAGGCGAGGATCAATTCCATGTTGGTGCGCTGGATGCCCTCGAAGAGGTCCGCGTTGTCAATGGCGATGGCCGCCTGACCGGCCAGCGATTCGAAGAAGTTCGCCCATTCCGCGTCCGGCTGGAAGGGGGAACGATGAAACGCCTCCAGCACGCCCTTGACCTGTCCCTTGATGATCAGGGGAATCACGTGATACGCCTGGAACAACTCTGTGGTGGATAGTTCGGGATGCACGCCGGGGAGGGCGCTTTTTTTCAGGTCCGGCGCGAAGATCGGCCGTCTTTCCAGGACAGCCAGGCCCGCGTAGCCGTCCCCGACGCGCGTCGAGGCTCGCGGCACGCCGGACGGGTGGCTGAATCCGTGTCCCGCGATGAACTCGAGCATGTTGGAATGGGGATTCAAGCGCATGATGGCGACCGCGTCCACTCCCAGCTGGGTCTTTGCGTGGTGGGCGAGGATGTTCAGCGTCAGGTTCAGGTCGGTGTTGGACGTGATGGCTTGGTCAATGGCGCGTAGCGCGGCCATGCGGCGAAAACCGTGTTCGCGCTGTTCGTACAGGTGGGTGCGATGGATGGCGTTCCCCGCGATCTCGGCCATCGTGTTGAGCAGGTTGACCTGGTTGTCGTTGAACCGCCTCGGAGCCTCGAAGCCGACCATGAGGACGCCGATCACCTCCTGTGCGGTGCGGATCGGCACGCAGACCCCGCCCCAGCCGGGCGGCATCTGCGCGCTGCTTTTGGCGCTGGATAAGGGGTCGCTGCAGATTTCCTGGGTGATGTGCACCCCGGCGCTCAGGAACACCCTGCCGGGAATCCCCTCGCCGGGCGCCAGCGGTTCTCCTTCGAGTTTGGAAAATTCACCCCGCGCCAGGATCGGTTTCAATTTTTGCGCGGCGGAATCATAGAGCCAGAAGATTCCCGCCCGGGCGCCGAGGATGGCAAGGGCTTCATCCAACAGTAACGGGATCATCTGGTGGAGTCCCTCGGCTGTGCGCATGGCCGTGGAGACGCGGTTGATGGTCTCCAGTTCAGCAAGGCGGCGCTCGAGTTCCCTTTCCGCGCGCTGGCGCTGGGTCCTGTGCTCCCATTCGCGCAGGGCGCGCTCCACAGTGTGAGCCATTTCCGCCAGCGCCGCGTCCGATTTGACCACGTAATCCAGCGCGCCCGCCTTGATCACTTCCACGGCAACGCGCTCATTGCCGTGGCTGGCCATGATGATGACGGGAATGCCGTCAGTTTCTTCGGGGGGTGAAATCAATTCTACCCCCTCGCCGTCCGGCAGACGCCAGTCCGAAATGATCAAGGCTGGAGCATGATCCTTCAGCGCCATGCGCGCCTCGGCGACCGTCTGCGCTACGAGCAGCGTATATTTCTGCCTGTACGATTCGAATGCACGCGAGACCAGTTCTGCGTGTGCAGGTTCGTCCTCCACGAGCAATACTTCAACAGGCTTCTCTTCCGTCATGGATGAGTTTCGTCGCAATCAATAAACCATGCCATTCAATTATACTTTGCTCCGTCCGTGAGCCACGAGTCTTGATCCACTCCGGCAAAAATGGACTCATTCGTATTCACCCAGGAGCGCTTTGTTCAGAAATGCGTCGAAGAGCGATGCGATCAGAGGCAGTTGACTGCTCAGGCGGTGGTCGCTGTCCACAAGGTGCAGGGACGCTCCGAATTTCCGTGCATAGCGGATGCTGTTTTCGAAGGGAATGAGGTCGTCCTGCCAGCCGTGGACGAGGGCGATCACGTCGGCGTGGGGGGCGGGTTCCTGGATTGGAAAGCCGGGGACGTAGAACGCCGGGGCAAGCAGGAACAGCCCCCTCGGTCGGAGTGAAGCGGACGCGACCGCCGCCACATACGACCCCATGCTCGATCCCACCAGGATAAGCGGCCTGCGTCCGCCTGCGTCCGAAGCCAGCAGCATTTCCACGCGTCGGTTCACGTCCCTCACGCCGCTGTAGTCAATGCTTTCGGTAAGGAGTCCCTGCGCGCGGGCAATTTCGGCCAGGCGCGTGATCTTGTCGCCCCACGGGCCGCTCTCCAAACCGTGGTTGAAGTAAACCGCGCCTCTGTCTCCGGTCATTCGATAGTCTCCATTTCAAATTTTACCCCCGGCCGGGCGCAAGTGGTACAATTCGACGGCTCACTCTCAAGGAGGCGCTATGGCCCCGATTTTTCCGTCCATGGGCTGGTTGAGGTCCCTCGAAGAAAAATTGAACACAGATACGCGTTACGCCGACATCGCCAAAAAGTGGGAAGGGGATCTTGTCATTGTCGTTCAACCGGAAGGCAATCTCAAAGAGAGAATGATCTTCTACTTGGATCTGTGGCATGGAAAGTGCCGCGGGGTGGATATGCTGGCCGACCCCAGCGACCGCAAGGCGACCTTCGTTCTAACGGCGACGTATGAGAATATCAAGCGAATCCTGCTCGGCAAGCTCGATCCCATGCAGGCCATGATGACTCGCAAGTTGCAGGTGCAGGGCAACATGGCTGTGATGATGCGCAGTGTGCCGACCGTGCTGGACTTCGTCCGTTGTGCGCGGGAAGTTACAGTGGAGATACTTTAGGGACGGGATGATCCCGACATGGAACTTCTCCAGCAGGGACCCTGCTGGAGAAGTTTTGTCATTGACTGCCGTGTCCGCTTGTGCGGTAGCGGTCCAGGAGCGCCCTGGTCTGTTTGTGCTGTGGATTTTCGAAGATCTCTTTCGGTTCTCCCTGCTCGACCAGCATCCCTTCGTCGATGATAACAACGCGGTCCGCCACGTCGCGGGCGAAGCCCATCTCATGCGTGACCACAAGCATGGTCGTCCCCTCTTTGGCGAGACCTTTCATCACCTCCAGCACTTCGCCGATGAGTTCGGGGTCGAGGGCGGAGGTGGGTTCGTCGAATAACATGACTTTCGGCTCCATGGCGAGGGCGCGGGCGATGGCAACGCGCTGTTTCTGCCCACCTGAAATGCGGTTCGGGTATTCATCCTTCTTGAACAACATGCCCACGCGGGCGAGATTCATCTCGGCGGTCTCGCGCGCTTTGGTCCTGTCCACGCCTTTGACGATGACGGGCGCCTCCATCACGTTTTCGAGCACAGTCATGTGCGGAAACAGGTTGAATTCCTGAAAGACCATGCCCGTGAGCAGGCGCGCCTCGTGGACAAGTTTCTGATGTTCTTTGCCTTTGCCGCCGGCGGGGATTTTGACCCCGTGGATCTCGATCTCGCCTTCTGAAGGTTCTTCCAGAAAATTGATACATCGGAGCAGGGTGCTTTTCCCAGAGCCGCTTCGACCGATGATGCAGATCACTTCGCGCGGCTGGACTTCCAGATCAATGCCTTTGAGCACGTGCAGGCGGCCAAAATACTTGTGGAGGTTGTCAATCCTGACGATGGGGGCGCTCATGCTTAGCGGTCTCCTTTTGCCAGGCGAGCCTCGACTCGGCTTTGGACAGATGTGAGAATCAGGGTCATGATCCAATAAAAAATGGCGGCCATGATGAGCGCCTCCAGGTTTCGGAACTCGGCGCGGCCTACTTTGGTCGCGCGCCACATTAATTCGTGCACAAATCCCGTGGCGGATACAAGCGCCGAATCCTTGGTCATCGCGATGAATTCATTTCCCGTCGGTGGGATGGCGAACCGCAGCGCCTGAGGCAGGACAATGCGCCGCATGGTCTGTGTAGGCGTCATGCCGAGCGCCATCGCCGCCTCCCGCTGTCCCTTCCCAACCGAGCTGAGGCCTGCCCGGAAGATTTCACTCATATACGCCCCGTAGTTGAGCCCCAATGCCAACACACCAGCCCATAGACCTTTCAGTATGATCCCTAATTGCGGGAGCGCGAGGAAGAAGAAAAATATCTGCAGATAAAGCGGCGTTCCACGGATGAGTGAAACGTAAAAAGTGCTCAACGAATAGATCAGCGGGTTGGTTGATAAGCGCCCGAGCGCGGCCAGCAGGGCGAGGCCCGTGGCGAGCAGGATGGCGTAAATGGATATCTGTATCGTCTGCAGAATACCCGCGGCGATGAAATCGATATTTTCCCCGATGAATTCACTGTCCACGACGATTGTCGTTATATCCAGGCCTTTGTTCGGAAGCCCGTAAGGCATCGAGAACAGGACCTCCTCGACCCTGGCGCGCACCTCCCTGTTGTTTTCGATGACCATCTGAAAGTGCCAAGATGAAACACTTGTAACCCCATTGCTTGATTTTATCTCCAGGCCGCTGAACAGGAAGAGCAAAAACGCCAATAAGCCCATCCAGGAAATGACCACCTTGATCTGGAATTGAAGTCGTTTTCGCTGTTGCGCCTCGTAGAGCAGGTCCGCCTGCGTTTTTTGCGCGTGGGCATCCTTCTTGATAACGCTCATGGCAACTTTCCTCTGTTAGAAAGACAAGGGAAGCGGCATTTTGCCGCTTCCCTTGTATAAGGTGGACTTCTACTCGCCGACTTGTGTCAATTCAATTCCGAACCACTGAACTGAAAGAGCGGACAGCCTGCCATCGGCGTGCATGGCGGTGAAGAGCTCGTCCACTTTCTCGCGCAGGGTTGTGGTGTCGAGGCTGGAGGACCTGTCGAAGGCGGCGGCAAGCACCTCGGTGAATACCGGTTCGCCCAGTTGCATGACCGGCAGGCCCGCGGCGATGTTTTCGTTGACGACGGTCACAGACGTGACGTAGCCAGCAAAGTCTTCACGGCCGGCGGCCAGGGCCTGGGCGCACTCCTGGTCGGTTTCGAGCGGGACAACCGTCACACCGGCGGGGGGTTGAGCAAATATGGCTATGCTCGGGCCGAGGTCGCCTCCGGTGAGCCAGACCTCGTAGGTTGTGGAGGCGCCGGCGCACAGGGCTTTGTCTGCCAGATCGTCGAGCGACGTAAAGCCGGAATCCTTTCCAACCGCGACCACTGCCGGTGTACCGTAATACGGCACACTGAAGTCCAGCACTTCCTGGCGCTCGGGGGTGATCGTCATCGAGCCGACGCTCACGTCCCATTTATCGGCCCAGGCGCCCGCAGTGATCATTTCCCATACGGGGGTTGCAAAGCAGGTCTCCACGCCGAGGAAATCGCCGACGGCCTTTGCCACGTCAACGTCGAAGCCTTGCATTTCGGCGGTGGTCAGGGCGTCGTCGGGGCATTTCGTATCGGCGGGACGAGTCCCCTCGGTGTTGAGGAAGGACTGCGGAGCGTAGTTCGGATCGGTGGAAACGAGGATGTAGCCTCGCTCCAGGATGGTCGAAAGCAGGTCGGCGGGGGCGGGCGGCTCGGTTGCCGGCGGTTGGGTGGCGGGCGGCTCGGTGGCCGGCGGTTCCGTCGGAACGGGAGTCGGCTGTCCGCAGGCGGCCAGTGTCAGAGCGGCGATGGCAACCAGGTTTACGAGCACGAACATCTTTTTCATGGTGATTTGTCTCCTCAGGAATGTTTGGGTTTGGAAGGACGCGCAAAGAATGGAACTACGGCTGGCCGTCACCTCCTTTCACGTCGTGAGGTCATCTTAGGATAGCCCAACTCTGGAATAAAATCAAGTAGCGGACAGCGCAGGGTTGCCTTTTGCCGCTTTCGAGGATAAAATGACATCGAGACATTGTTACCCTGGGTACTATTGGAATTATAAGGCAAAAAACGAAAATGGAAATCACAATTTCCCAAAAGCAGGGGCGCGTGCCGGTGACCGTTTTCCATATCAGCGGTGTCGTTGATGCTTCTACTTATCAGGAATTCACGGATCGCCTGCGCACTGCGATCGAAAAAGACGGTGTTGAATATCTGCTCCTTGACCTGGCCGAAGTCCCTTTTATCAGCAGCGCCGGGATCCGTTCGCTCAACGAGATCTCCCTGCTTCTGGACAGGAAGTTCCCTCGCGAAAAAATCGGAAAAGTGGCGCACTCGAGTCACCTGAAACTGCTCCACCCTCAAAAAAGCGTCTCCGATATTCTTCAAATGTCCGGCGTGGAGATGTTCTTCGAGACGCATACCGACCTGGAGAGAGCCGTCGCATCTTTCTAGACCACAATGTTGCAGCCGATCCTGAAAGTGGACCTCACCCGAGGCGAAACAAGCGAATACATCGTTCCCGATGAATGGCAACGAGACTACCTGGGAGGCGCGTCGCTGGCGGCGCGCCTGCTTTATTCGTCCCTGACGAAGGAACTCGACCCGTTCTCGCCCGAAGCGCCCCTGCTCTTTTTGAACGGACCGCTTTCGGGGACTCTCGGCCCGACGGTGGGACGCTTCGTCGTTTGCGGAAAATCGCCTCTTACCGGACTTTGGGCCGAGTCCAACTGCGGAGGCTTCTGGGGTCCCGAACTGCGCTTCGCCGGTTACGATGGCGTGTGGATCACGGGAAAAGCCGACAGGCCCGTTTACCTCTGGTTAAATGGCGGACAGGCCGAGGTTCGGGATGCTGCGCACCTGTGGGGACAGGATACCTATCAGGTGCAGGAGTCCATCAAAAAGGAATTGGGCGTCGCGGGCGCGCGCGTCGCAGGGATCGGTCCCGCCGGGGAGAACCGCGTCCTGTTTTCAGGCATCTTCTGCGACCACGGCCGCACCGCCGGGCGGACCGGGTTGGGGGCGGTAATGGGCGCGAAGAATCTCAAGGCCATTGCCGTGAAAGGAAATGGAAAAATCCCATTGGCGGATGCCGCGGTTTACAACGCGTTGCGTTCGTCTGCCAATAAGGTGTTGAAGGGCGAAAACGAATCGCGCGTCCTCCACGACCTGGGCACCTCCAGTGTGACGGATTATGCCGATTATCTCGGCTCGATGCCGAAGATGTATTATCACTTGGGGCAGATAGACAATGTAGACAAGGTCTCAGGCCCGACCATGGCCGAGACGATTTTGAAGGGCACAAGCGCCTGCCACGGATGTGTGATCGCCTGCGGGCGTGTGGTGGATTTGGGCGACGGGCGCAAGCGCAAGGGGCCCGAATACGAAACCATCGTGGGACTTGGGCCGAACATCCTCATCCGTGACCTGGGTGCGGTCACGCGCCTGATGGAACTGTGCGACCGCTACGGCATGGACACGATCAGCGTGGGCGGCACGCTGGGGCTGGCGTTGCATCTCTTCGACCGCGGCGTGATTGACGAGAAAGACACCGGCGGGCTGACGCTGCGCTGGGGCGACGAAGCGGTTGCGGCGCAGTTGATTCACTGGATGGCGCGGCGCGAGGGATTCGGTGAATGGCTCGCACAGGGGTCGCGTCGCCTGGGCGCGCATTTCAATGCAGAAGGGGAGGCGGTGCAGGTCAACGGCATGGAGGTGGCCTATCACGATCCGCGCGGCGTGAGCGGCATGGCGCTGGTGTACGCGACCAGTCCACGCGGCGCGTGTCATAACCAGTCGGATTATTTCTTTGTCGAGTGGGGACAGGCCGAGGAAGCCGTTGGCCTGAAATTCTTCGACCGTCAGGCCGGCGCAGAGAAGGCTGGCAACGTGGCCATCCACCAAGACTGGCGGACGGTGTTCAACGCGCTGGTGATGTGCATCTTTGCCAACGTCCCGCCGCAGACCCAGGTGGACCTGATCAACGCGGCCTGCGGCTACAACTTCGACATCGAAGAAATGATGAAAACGGGCGAGCGCGGCTGGAACCTGAAGCGACTCATCAACAACAACATGGGACTGACGCGCGCCAATGACAAGTTGCCCAAGGCATTGCTGACCGCTTATACAGAGGGCGGCTCGGCAGATTATGTTCCGCCTTTCGACGAAATGCTGGAGGCCTATTACGATGCGCGGGGATGGGACAAGGTGACGGGGAAACCGTCGAAAGATAAATTAAAGGAGTTGGGACTGGAAGAGATCGCGCGCGATTTGTGGGGCTGATTCTTTCGTACACGGATCACGCGGATTGGACGAATTTCACGGAAGAATTGGGCGACGACTTCCCTGCTTTTGACATGCGGATGGGGAATATGGAATAACTTCTTTCTTATCCTGTAACTACAAAACCCTCACCGTATTTCAAGTCGAATAATCGCCGTGTCCCCCACGCCGACCTTTTCCGCTTTTTGGACGAGCATCTTGATCGGTACAAGGTAGAGACCGTTTTTGGGAAACAAGGAAGTCATCCACTCGGTTTTGCCAATCCGCGCGTGGACGGGGATCACTCCCCATCCATACGTGATCTCCTTCGAGACCGCCTTGATGGCGCGGCTCGGCTCGTCAGGGACGGCTACGAAGAGATAGGGGGCAGGTCCGCGCCAGTGGAAGATCTCGCCTTTGAACTCGATGACCATTACCCCTCCAGCCATTTCTGGATGGCGAACTGGATGAGGAAGAGCGCAATTGGCAAAACGATGGCGGAGAGGAAGCCGGTCAATGTGCCCGCGCGCCATGGCCAGGTGGGGATGGCTGTCAGCATTTCGCGCTCGGCGCCCATGCCCATCAAGGCATTGCTGAAGTGGTCAATGTCATCTCTCTCGTTGTTATCGAGGGCGTGATGCAGTTTATCCATAGCAGATTGAACGCGGAGGTTGAGTTCGGCGATCAGCCTTCTTTTCTCCGAAACCAGGCGCTGATGTACGAACCAGAGAGGCAGGACAAACGCCGCGATCGCCAGGACGATTTGCACGGCCATAATCGCCACTCCCAGTTCCGTTGCGAGGCGGATGGGGAGGGTCAGCAGGGTCAGTGTCAGCATGAGCATCCACGAAATGCCGATCAGGGAGGTCACGCGCGAAAACGCATAGACGGGGTCGAGACGGAACAGGTTGAGTTGCCTGGCCATCCGAACCGTGCGGTTGACGAGGCTGAGTTGCCTGAGCGAGTGATAATAGATGGCGCTCCCCGTCAAGTAGGAGATCAGCCCCACTGTGAATATGACTGAGGCGAGGAAGGAATCCAATCCATACGCCACGTAAAACATCTTGTAGCCCAGGTAGGTCAGGAACAGGTAATTGATACTCCAGAACAGGCCGCTGAGAAATACCCCGCGCGGAGGCATGGTCGAGAATTCATATTTGATGCGGTTCAGTTCCTCCTCGCCTATGTTCAACAGCGGACGGAAACTGGACAGTGCATCCACCGCGACCGAATCCACATAGGTCATGATGATCAATGGAACCCAAAGCCAAATGGGGAAAACCGCCATGATGGGATTGAACGTGAAGGCTGGCATCCAACCGTCCACCCAGGCGAGGATGTGGAGGAGGGCAACTTCCAGAATCAGGCAACAAAGATAGGTCAGCCAGTAAGGGACGCGCTGTCGCTGGACGAAGTCCATGAAGCGGTCCAAAAAACTTGGCGGATAGGGTCGCGTATCACTCATGTTTATTAGCACCTGCGGACAAGATTGGAAGATTATACGATAGTCTCCCTCGCGGTCAATAACCAAAATTCCGCGCGTTCATCCGCCTCTCATTCCTACTATAATAGAGACGAAAAGAGGCTCCCATGAAACTCGTCACTGTCTCCGAAATGAAAGCCATCGAGCAAGAGGCGGATGCCAATGGCCTCACCTATGACTTGATGATGGAAAACGCAGGCCTTGGCCTGGCGCAAATCGTCCAGGGCCTCGGCTGCGAGCAGGATGAACGCGTCATTCTCGGCCTGGTCGGTCCGGGCAACAACGGCGGCGACGCGCTCGTGGCGCTTACCAACCTGGCGGCCAACGGCTGGCGCGCCCGCGCCTTTCTGGTCAAGCGCAAGAAAAAGGACGACGAATTGATCCGCCGCTTCGAGCAGGCGGGCGGCGAACTGGTGGACGACGATTCGGATTTCGTCAACCTGGCCGCGTTCATCGAATCCGCCTCGGTCGTCCTGGACGGGGTGCTGGGCACCGGTATCAAGTTGCCCCTCAAAGCGGACGCGGCGCGCCTTCTGGCCGCGGCGCGGGATGCCCTCGATCAACTTGAGGCGCGACCCTTCGTCATCGCCGTGGACTGTCCCTCCGGCGTGGACTGCGACACCGGCGCGGCCGCGCCCGAATGTATCCCCGCTGATCTGACCGTGACGATGGCCTGCGTCAAACAGGGACTGTTGCGTTTCCCTGCCTACGAACTGCTCGGCGATTTGCAAGTTGTAGATATTGGCCTGCCCGCCGATTTGCCCGCGCTGAATCAAATCACACGCGAGGCCGTGGACGAAGAAAGGGTTCGTGCCATGCTTCCGCCGCGGCCGCTGGATTCACACAAGGGCACATTCGGCACGGCGCTGATCGCGGCGGGATCGGTCAATTACACCGGCGCGGCGTATCTGGCAGGAAAGGCCGCTTATCGAGCCGGGGCAGGACTGGTCACACTGGCGATTCCCGCGCCATTGCACGCCGCGCTGGCGGGAGGTTTCCCCGAAGCCACCTGGCTGACTCTTCCACACGAAAACGGATTCATCGAACGCGCCGCGGCCATCCTCCTTGCCCAGAATCTGGGACGCTCGACCGCGTTGCTGGTGGGGCCCGGTCTTGGAATGAAACATACCACGAAGGATTTTCTGGAGAAATTGCTCGAAGCAAAATTGCCGCCGATGATTCTGGACGCGGACGGGCTGAAACTGCTGGCGCGAATTCCAGACTGGCACAGGAAACTCTCTGCTCCCGCCGTGCTGACGCCGCATCCGGGTGAAATGTCCGTGCTGACCGGGCTCACGAGCGAGGAAATCCAAAAAGATCGAGAGACGACTGCGAAGCGATACGCGCAGGAATGGGGACACGTTGTCGTGTTGAAGGGCGCGTTCACGGTGATCGCCGCGCCCGATGGGCGGATCGCCGTCATCCCGGTAGCGACGCCCGCGCTGGCCCGCGCCGGGACCGGGGACGTGCTGGCGGGACTTATCGTCGGTCTGCGCGCGCAGGGCGTGGCGGCGTTCGAGGCCGCGGTCGCGGGGGCGTGGATCCATGCCCAGGCCGGGCTGACCAGCCTCGAGGTCGTGGGAAGCGCCGCGTCCGTTTTGGCGGGAGACGTCCTCGATTGCGTCAATGATGTGATGGGTGGGCTTGATATTTAAAGAAGTGAATAACTTAACAGCAAAGGATTGGTAAAATGGTGATATGGGAAATAGAAAATTGAAACGTAGAATCGCTAGAATTGAGGAAAGAATCTCTCGTGCCTGGAAGGGGCTTCTTTCCTTGGTTGTCTCTTTAGTGCTTATTGTTGTCGGAACTACAGTGGACAAATATTTCGGGAGTCCAGTATTGAGAAGCATAGAGCAGTTTTGGGCGACGCATGGCGCGGTCATGCTTGCTTCTTTTGTTGTGAGAATAACGGCTTATCCAGTTGAGACTTCTGCTGTGATTTTACTTATGACAATGGCAATATTGCTTGTGCTGGCCTATTATGAGACTAGAGATCCAAAAGGCATAAGGGTTGATCGAGAAATACTTCGTTTGGTTTCGGGGACCTATGTCGATACTGGTTTTTCCATAATCAATAACGCGGGTACCGATTTAGAAAATTGCAACTTATACATTTCAGGGATTAATGGTCAAGTAGTGAATCGGAGATTCGAAAATGATTACCTTGAGTGGGGCTCATCGTTTTCCAGACCTTCTTATAAACATATAACCCTGCATGATGGTGAAAGAGGGGAAGTATATGTTAACCAAATTACAGGCGCATTAAAGGCTGCCATAAAGGACATGAGTAAATTCGCTGGAATTCACTCAATAGAGTTATATTTCCACTGTAACCTTAGAGATGGCGGCACAGAAACGATAATCATTTATTGCACTGCACAAGCGGACATTGAAGAAAGTAATGGGTCACAACGCTACTCCCTAAATCTTCTTAAGGTAGGAACGTAACGTAAAGGCCAGTCTGCTCCAGACTGGCCTTTCTTTGAAGTTACCTTGCCACTTCTAGAATTTCTAACTCTTCAGAAAATCATCCAGCGCGGCCTTGCTGATGCGGTAGGCTTTGCCGACCTTCTTGGCTTTCAGGCTCTTGTCCTTGATGGCAGCCAGCACGTCCTCTTCAGAAACTTTCATGTAGGCTGCCGCTTCAGAGGGAGTCATCACATCGGGAACCGCTGCTTTCGCGCCGCCCGCGCCCTGTTGCTGCATCGCACCGGAGGTGGCCTGTTGCATCAGGTTGCCGATGCCCATGCCTGCGCCGATGCCCGCGGTGAGTCCCGCGCCGCCGCTGGGATTCTGCGCCGCATCGCGCATCGCGTCCGCGGCCTGGAGCTGGGTGTAGGTGGCCATATCGAGCATGCCCATGTCACGCAGTTCCTGAGCCGACTTCTCGCTGGGCTTCAGGTTGCCGATGTAGAAGGTCTTGAGCAGGAGGCCGAGCGCGGCGAAATCATCCTGCGACTTGGAGCGCACGCCTGCGCCGATCTCCTCGGTCAGGCCGATGATCTCGGGCACGGAGTGCTTCGCGCCGGTCTCGCCGAGCACGTCCTGCAGTTTCGAGAGCAGCATGGTGCGCAGGCGCTCTTCGATGTCGCTGGTGCGGTACGCGCCCTGCGCGCCGACGATCTTGGTCACGAACATCTGCGGGTCTTTGACCTCGAACGAGTAAGTGCCGAAGCCCTGCAGGAGCGCCACGCCTAGGCCCATGCCCGGGTTGCGGACGATGATCGGCTGGGGCGTGCCCCACTTCTTGTTGGCGAATTCCTTGCGCGAGACGAAATACACTTCGGCGGGGAACGGCGTGCGTTCGTTGAAGGCCTTGCCGATCCAATCAATCAACAGCGGGACGTTGGCGGTGGTGATGGTGTGGCGGCCGGGGCCGAATACGTCCAGCGCGTTGCCGTCGCGGAAGAACACTGCGCTCTGGCTCTCGCGCACGATCACCTGCGAGCCGATGCGGTAATCGCCGATGCCCGTCTCCGGGAAACGATGGACGATCTCATCGCTCATCTCGCTCGGATATTCGATCACGTCAAAAATGCGTGCCATGTGTCTCTCCTTTTTTGCTGTATAACGGTTTTATTATAGCCCATGCACGGATGGGGGACAAGCACCGTTTTTCTTATTCGTTCTACGCATTCAAACCCTAAAAGCCTCACGAACTTTTGGTCGCCTTCATGGGCTTGCCCGACCCTTTATCTCGTACCATCAAAATTTCGGCCATGATGCTGACCGCGATCTCTTCGGGGGTTTCGGCTTGCAGTTCCAACCCCATCGGCGAATGGACGCGCTGGATCAACTTGTCCGCTACGCCCTTTTCCTTCAAGGCTTTGACGGTCGTGGCCCATCTGCGCTTCGACCCGATGACGCCGATGTAGGCCGCGTTCGACTCGAGCAGACTCGGCAACCCTTCCGCGTCCACATTGGACCCGCGGCTGGTCACCACGATATAGGTCTGGCGCGTCACCTTGAGTTGTTCCGTTAACTTGCCCATCTCGACGGGATAGTACGCGTCCGCGCCCGGCGTGGACTCGGGCGTGCAGAACTCGGCGCGGTCGTCGCTGACGGCCACGCGGAATCCCAGCCACTTCGCCAGGTGGACGACGGCCTTGCCCACGTGTCCCGCGCCGATGACCACCACCATGGGGGGCGGAAGGATCGGTTCCACAAACACCTCCACTTGTCCGCCGCACACGCCGGGGTCGCCGCGCGAGGGATCGGACATGTTGTAATGCAACAGGCGCGGCTGACCCTCGGCGAGGGCCATCCAGGCCTCGTCCATGACGCGGTGCTCCAGGTCCCCGCCGCCGACCGTGCCGATGAACCTGCCGTCGGGAAAGACCAGCATCTTGCTTCCCACGTGCCGCGGCGTGGAGCCTTCGCTTTTGGTCACTGTGCATAGCGCGGCGGATTCATTATTCTTTTCGAGTTCGGAGAGGGCCTGATAGATGGAATTCATTATCTTGATTCTATCTTATTTATTGTCATTGCGAGGAGCGGAGCGACGAAGCAATCTCCACATCAAATTGGAGATTGCTCACCTGCACTTGCATGCAGGTGCAAGTGTCGTCGGGCTGGGTCTCGATACGCGCTTCGCGCTACTTGCCCGCCAGCCCTCCTCGCAATGACGGTAACTGCTCAGAGAGCGTTTTAATAGTCATGTTGCAAGGATTTTTAGCATACGTCGCGAACTGGCGATATACACCATACTTTCGCTGGACAATGTGGTGTGCTCGTAGTCGCGAGCCAGACGGCGGTAACGA
>JBFMCC010000041.1:0-30751 GCA_040754535.1 Chloroflexota bacterium | reverse complement strand
GGATTGTCATGGGATTGGGCAACACCCTGAATCGAGACGAGGGGCTGGGGGTGTATGCCGTCCGGGCTTTGCAGGAGCGCTTGGCTTCACGCGCGGGGAGAGGTGGTGATGGCAGGATCGAATTCCTGGATGGCGGCGTGCTGGGACTGAACCTGCTCCCGATTGTGGAGGAGGCCAGTCACCTGCTCGTGCTCGACGCTATCAACGCCCGCAGGGAGCCCGGCGCGGTCATCGAGTTGAAACGGGACGAGATCCCGCTCTACAGTGGCATTAAATTATCCGACCACCAGGTTACCTTCCAGGAGGTGCTGGGACTGGCGGGGTTCCGCGGAAACCTGCCCCGGTATTTGCACATGATCGGCATCCAGCCCGCGGATATTTCCATTGGATTGGAAGTCAGCCCGCAGGTTGCGGCGGCCCTGCCCGAGGTCCTGGAACGGGCCGAGCGGGTCCTGCGCGAGTGGGGGATGGTCGTCCCGAGGTAGAACTTCGGGATTCTATTCTTAAAAAAGGAATCTGCAAGTTCTACTTGCGGAGTAAATCAATCAACGGAGAAACATCATGGACTACTTCTTCCTCGACAAAGTCTCATGGGAACACAGCCAGGCTCTGTACCATGCCGCCGCGTATTTACAACGCGAGGCGCTCTTCATCCTGCGGCCCGCCACGCCGTACGTGTGTATCGGTTTTCATCAGGATGCCCAGCAGGAGATCGACCTGGCGTTTGCGGCCGCGCACAACATCCCCGTCTTCCGCCGCGAGGTGGGTGGGGGAGCGGTCTATCTCGACGGCGGCCAGTTGTTCTACCAACTCATCCTGCGCAGGGACAACCCGCAGGTCCCGGATGACAAGAACGCGCTCTATCGCAAGTTCCTCATGCCCGTGGTGGAGACCTACCGCGAGTTCGGCGTCGCCGCCGAATACAAACCCGTCAACGACATTGTCGCCAACGGACGCAAGGTGTCGGGCAACGGCGCGGCCGAGATCAACGACATGATCGTCGTCGTCGGCAATTTCATTCTCGATTTCGACTACGAGACGATGAGCAAATGCCTGCGCGTGCCCGACGAGAAATTCCGCGACAAGGTCTTCAAGACCCTGCAGGAGAATCTCAGCACGATCCAGCGCGAGACGGGAAGCGTGCCGGAGACGCGGGCGCTGGGCGACGCGCTGGCGAAACGCTACGAATTCATCCTTGGACCGATGACGCTGAAGACCGCTCCCGACGCGGACCTGGCGGCGAAGGCCGATGAACTGCAGCGCGAACGCCACACCGACGAATGGCTGTTCGCCAACGACCGCCGCCGCCCCGACGCGCGCCAGGTGAAGATCCGCGAGGGTGTGTACGTCATTCAGAATATGCTCAAAGCGCCGGGCGGCTTGATCCGCGTCACGGCGGTCAACGAGGACGGCATCTTGAAAGACGTACACCTTTCGGGCGATTTCTTCTTCTATCCTGCCGAAAGCCTGCCTGCGCTCGAACAGTCGCTGAACGGTGTCTCGGCGGAACCCGCGGCCGTCACGCAGGCCGTCGAATCCTTTTACGACCGCGAAGCGGTGGAATCGCCCGGCGTCCTGCCGTCCGATTTTGCCAGGGTGCTTGTCCCTGCTGGTTGACGATTTCCGATGAGAGACGATCATGATAATAAGAACTGGAAGCGGACGCTTCCAGTTCTTCGACGATCAATCCTTCGTCGCCGCGAGTTGCACGCGGGTATGTTGCAACCGTTCCAGTGAAGAGGCTATCTTATGCCCTGGCCGCGGCCAGTTCGATCTGGGTGTATTTCAGGCGCTCGAGGGCGGCCTGCAAGATCTGTTGCAGCAACTCGTGGCCAAGGTGATGATCCACCGCGCACAGGGCCCGCAATGCGCTGGAATCCATCTCGATCACTTTTGTCTTTTTGGCGGCTTTTGCGGTGTCAATGTAGCGATATGGCTCGAGCAGGGACGAAACGCCGAAAATCTCGCCCGGCGCGATACTGCCTACCGGGGCGTCGACAATGGCGCCCTCTCCGCCGCCGCCGTAGAACAGGTCCACTTCCCCCTCCACGACCACGAACAACTTGCTCGCCGCCGTATTCTCCTGGAAAACCACCTCGCCTTTCTTGAATTCCTTTTCGCTGGAGACCATTGAAATTGCTTTGAGCTGCTCGGCATTCAACGCGCCGAAGAGAGGGTACTGGCGCAGTTGCGCATGGGAAATCATACAACCTCCTCAAGAAGTTCCACGACTTTCTCGACCGCCCGCGGGACTGCTTCCTTGACAGGCGGTGAAAGTTCCTCCGAAAAATCGTACACGTTCGCCGCCTCGATGGCGACGACCTCGACCGATTCGGGAACGGGCAATCCCATCGCCTGCGCGGTGTTCAGGGCCGTGATGAGGGACGTATCGTGCGCGGACGCGGAGTGGCCCGCCATCGGGTCCGACAGGGCGGCGAGGGGCAGGACGTACACGCTTCCCGCGGGACTTTGTCCCGTCTCCATCGAATCGACGAGGATCACGCGCCGATAGCCGATCATCCGCTCCATCAGCGAGAGCCCGCCGAGGGAGAGGCAATCCACCTCGACGAGCGATTCGCGGCAGACGATTTTCGAGTTGAAGGGGCGGTAGGGAATCTGAAAGCGCGGATCGGCCTCCAGCCGCTGTTTGACATGCTCCGCTACCTTCCAGCCCACGCCGTCATCGCCGAGGATCGGGTTGCCGAGTCCGATCACAAGCGTGGACGAAGGACGGGCGACGGTCGCCGCTGTTATCGTGTTGGTTGTCTGCCCGTCCTTCATCGCTTGCTCCTCGCTGTCTTGCAGGGCGGGATACCGTCCCGCCCCGCGCATTAGCAATACTGTTTCAACACATCCACCGTGTTGCCGTCCGCGTCGCGGATGGTGACTTCGAGCGGCATCTTCCCGGGCAGGGAGTGGGTGGCGCACCCGAAGCAGGGATCGTACGAACGGAAGGCCATCTCGACCATGTTCAGCATCGGCTCGGTGACCACCGTCCCTTTTTTGATGAGGGCGCGCGCCGCCTTCTCGATGGACATGCTGATCGGCGCGTAGTTGTTGGTGGTGCCCACGATGAGATTGACCTTGGTCAGCACGCCGCGTTCGTCGGTGGTGTAGTGATGGGTGAGGGTGCCGCGCGGCGCTTCCACGATTCCGACGCCCTCGGTGGGCGTCTCGGTGGGGACGGTGTGGAAGTTCGGGCCGGCCACTTCGGGATCGGAGGCCAGTTCCACCCAGCGCTCGGCCGCGTAGAGCAGTTCGATCAGGCGCGCCCAATGGGTGGCGAGTCGCTGGTGAACGGGTCTCCCGCCCAGGGTCGAGTAGAAGCGTTCGTACTCGGCTTGCGCGAGCGGCGTCGCCATGCCGTCCGCGGCGTTGAGCCGCGAGAGCGGCGTCGCGCAGTAGACGCCCGAATCCTTGCCGTCCACGAATCCCTTCCAGCCGACGCCTTTGAGATACGGGAATTTGAGATACGTCCACGGCTCGACGTGCTCGGCGATGTTGGCGGCGTAGTCCTTCGGCGCGTACTTGACGAACTCCTTGCCGTCGGGATCAACGACGCGGACTTTGCCGTCGTAGAAGTTGGTGTGGTTGTTCTCGTCCACCATGCCCATGTAGTAGGTGCGATGGGTATAGATGTCGCCGAGGATCAAATCCACGTAGGCCTTGTTGCCGAGGACGATGTCGTTGAAGAGTTTGAGCGAGAACTGCCCGAACTCGACCGCGAACTTGCCCATCTCCAGGATTTCTTTGCGCTGTTCCTCGGTGATGCCTTTGGTGAGGCCGCCGGGGATGGACGTGCAGGGATGGACTTTGCGTCCGCCGATCATCTCGACGACGTTATGCCCCGCCTTGCGCGCCGCGATGACCTTGCCGCCGATCTCCAGCCCGACTTTGTGGATCACGCCGAGGATGTTTCGCTCCGCGACGGGCGCGTCGGGCCCCATGACGAAATCGGGTCCGCCGAGCGCGTAGAAGTGCGTGGCGTGGTCGGTGACGTAGAAGGCCATGTAGAGCAGTTCGCGCAGCATTTTCGCGGTGCGCGGCGGGTCCACGTGATAGACCATGTCCGCGGCTTTGGCGGCGGCCATGTGATGCGCCTCGGGGCAGACGCCGCAGATGCGGTTGGTCAACAGCGGCATTTCCTCCACGGGGCGCCCGACGCAGAAGCGTTCGAAGCCGCGCAGTTCGGGGATCTGGAAGTAGGTGTTGGCGACATCGCCTTCCTTGTCGAGGAAGATCTCGATCTTTCCGTGACCTTCGAGGCGGGTGATGGGGTCAATCGTGATTCGTTGTGTCATGTCTGCCTCCTATTTGTTACCGTTGCCGCCGTTGCGTTTCCAGGCTGGCTTGCCGGCCTTCAACAGCGATCCCGCAAGGTTGAAGCGGTAGAACTGGCCTGTCGGGTCGGGGATGCCGTCGAGGATCGCGTCGATCTGATCGGGGTCTTTGCTCTCAATGACCGAAGCGAAGCCGGTGATCAGGCGCGCGCCGTAGTCCACCACTCCCTCGGCGGGGCCGTAACAGCCGATGCACTGCGCGCCGGCCGTCGGGCAACGCGCGTTGCATCCACTGCGCGTGGCGATGCCGTTGCAGGGAATGCCCTGTTCGAGCAGGCACAGTTCGGGGTCGATTGGCTGGCCGAAGATGCGCTTGAAGGAGGTGATGGTCTTTACGTTGCGCTTGCGGTTACATTCGTCACAGACGGTGGAGCCGCCCGCGCCGATGACTGTTCCCTTCGGCGGGAGTTCGGCTTTGCCCTGGAGCACCTGCACGACGAGGTCGATCACCGCCGCGATCTGGTGACTCTCGGGCGGGCAGCCCGGCATGTAGTAATCCACGTCCACCACCTGGTCGAGGGTCTTGAGCACCGGGTACATGACCGGGATCTGGATTTCGCCCTCAGGCATCTGATAGCGGTATTGCGGGCGGATGTGCGCCGGGTTGTCGGTGGAGACGGTCTCATAGTAGGTATCGAAGATCTCGTTTGTACTGCTCAGATTGGCCAGGCCGGGGATGCAGCCCTCGTTGGCGCACGAGCCGAACGCGACTAGGATCTTCGACTTCCTGCGAAGCAGTTTGGCGATGTGCTCGTTCTCGTCGTTGCGGATGCCGCCGTTGAAGAGGGTGAGCAGGATCGAGCCGTCTTCCATTGCTTCCACATCTTTGTACTTGGCGTCCATCGCGACCGGCCAGAAGACCACATCGAAGTTGGCGTCCACATCCAGGATCTTCTCGTGGATGTTCAGGACGGCGATCTCACAGCCGCCGCAGGATGCCGCCCAATACATTGCGAATTTCGGTTTGTCGCTCATGCCGGTACCTCCTCAGTGATTGGCGCTGCGATGGGATGACCGTTTCCGCCGACGCCGCCCCAGTTGAGGGGTCCCAGCGCGCGGATCTCTTCGACGAAGTTCTTGACTTCGTTGGTGAATTTCACACCTTCCGCGGCGCTGGCCCAGACGAGTTTGACGCGTTCCGGTTCCACGCCCAGACCTTTCAGTGTGCGGCGGATCAGGTGGAAGCGGCGCAGGGCCTTGTAGTTCTGTTCGAGATAGTGACATTCGCCGGGGTGACAGCCCGTGATCATCACGCCGTCCGCGCCGCCGGTCAGGGCTTTGAAGACGAAGGTCGGGTCGAGGCGGCCCGAGCACATCAGACGGATCAGGCGGATGTTGGGCGGGTACTTCATGCGGGCGGTACCGGCCAGGTCTGCAGCGCGGTAGGAACACCAGTTGCAGGTGAAGCCGATGATGGTGGGTTCGAATTGTTCGTTGTTCATAGTTCTCTCCGTGCGTAATGCGTAGTTCGTGACGTGTACGTTACGAATTACGGTTTACGGATTACGCTGGTACGGCCTCCTCTCCAACGTTCAACAACAGAAGCCCTTCGATCTGCGCAAGGATTTGCTCGTTGCTGAAGCCCGTGCCGACGATAGCGCCCGCGGGGCAGGCCGCCACGCAGGTCCCGCAGCCCTGACACAGGGCGGGATTGATCTCGGTGACCATGCGGTCCTCATGGAACAGGATGGCGTTGAAGGGACACAGCCCGTTGCAGATGCGGCAGCCGGAGCACTTCTCCTCGATGACGCTGGCGCGGAAGGGTTCAAGAGCGATCTCCCCGGCGTGGATCTTGCCCAGCGCACGGGCGGCCGCGGCCGCTCCCTGCGCGACCGTGGCGGGGATGTCCTTGGGGCCTTGCACGCAGCCCGCGATCAGGATGCCCTCGGTCATGGTGGACACCGGGTCGAGTTTGGGGTGCTTCTCAATGAACCAGCCGTCTGCGCTGCACGAAAGGCCGAACTTGTGGGCGGTCTCTTTGGCGTCGCGGCGGGGTTCGAGCGCGACCGAGAGGATGACCATGTCCAGCGGGATGCGCATTTGAACGCCGACCAGCGTATCCTCCACCTGGACAATGAGTTTGCCCTCCTCGTCGGGCGTGCGCGCGGCGTCGTTGATCTCGGCCACTTTGCCGCGGATGAAGTGTGTGCCTTCTTCGAGAACGCGCTGGTAGAACTCCTCGTAACCCTTGAAAGGCGTGCGCATGTCAATGTAGAAGTTGTACACTTCCGCGCCCGTCCGTTCGTGGACCAGGTGGGCGAATTTCAATCCCTGCATACAGCAGATGACCGAGCAGTATTCGTTGTAGTTCTTGTCGCGGCTGCCCACGCAGTGGACGATTCCGACCGCCTTTGGCTTGGTCTTGCCGTCCTTGAGGACGATCTCGCCGTTGGTGGGTCCCGCCGCGTTGCACAGGCGTTCGAACTCGAGGCTGGTGACGACGTTGGGCAGGCGGCCGTAACCGTACTGAGCGATGCGCTTCGCGTCGAAGGTCTCGTAACCGGTGGCCAGCACGATGTTGCCGACGTTGACGGTGACGATCTCGTCTTCCTGGTTGAAATCAATCGCGTTGGTGGGGCAGAACTTCTCGCAGGCCTTGCACGTACCCTTGATGAAGTAGGTGCAGTTCGGGCGGTCGATCACCGGATATTTGGGGACGGCCTGCGCAAAAGGCGTGTAGACCGCCTTGCGCATTCCCATGCCGGCTTCGAAGACATCGTCCACGACTTTCTTGGGGCATTTCTCCCAGCAGATGCCGCAGCCGGTGCAGTCTTCGGTCTTGATGTAGCGGGCCTTCTTGCGGATAGTGACCGAGAAGTTGCCCACGTAGCCGTCCACTTTTTCGATCTCGCTCCAGGTGAGCAGTTCGATGTTGGGGTGCGTCCCAGCCTGGACCATCTTGGGGGTCAGGATGCAGGCCGCGCAGTCCAGGGTGGGGAACGTCTTGTCGAACTGCGCCATGTGTCCGCCGATGGAGGGTTCGCGTTCGACAAGATAGACTTTGTATCCCGCGTCCGCAATCTCCAACGCGGCCTGGATGCCCGCGATCCCGCCGCCGACGACCAGCGTATCGGGGTGGATCGGGACCTTGAGCGGTTCGAGCGGCGCATGATAATTGACGCGTTCCACGCCGCCTGAAACCACCGCCATGGACTTGGCCGTGGCCTGATCCTTGTCCGTGTGCACCCACGAGACCTGTTCGCGGATGGAGACCAGTTCGCACAGGTAGGGGTTCAGTCCCGCGCGTTTGCAGGCGGTGCGGAAGGTGTTTTCGTGCAGGTGCGGCGAGCAGGCGGCCACGACGACGCGCGTCAGGCCAAGTTCCTTGATATCCTTTTCGATCAGTTCCTGCCCGAGGCTGGAGCACATGAACTTGTAGTCACGGCCGATGACCACGCCGCGGCGTTTGAGTTTCGCTGCGGCCCATTCGGCCACCTGCTGGACGTCCACCATGCCCGCGATGTTCGTTCCGCAATGACAGACGTAGACTCCGATTTTTTCCATAGGATTTTTCTCCTTTGTGTTATCGCGCGGCGAGGACGGGCATTGCCGACACGAGTTCCTTTCCGATGCCGAGTTTGTTCTTCGGAATGCCCAGCGCCAGCCCCACCAGCTGGGTAAAGTACAGGACGGGTATCGAGAAATCCGTACCGAATTCCTGGTTGACCGATTGCTGGTAGCATTCGAGATTGACCTGGCACATCGGGCACGCGGTGGCGATCACGTCCGCGCCCTGGTCCCTCGCGCATTGCAGCAGGTTGCGCACCATGGTCAGCGCGGCCGTGCGGCTGGAAATGATCAGCGACCCGCCGCAGCAGCGCGTCTTGAGCGAATACTCGATGGGTGTGGCGCCGATGGCCGAGAGCAGGTCCTCGAAATAGCGCGGGTTTTCGATCTCCTCGTGGTCCCTTCTCGGCCTCAGGATCTGGCATCCATAATAGGGGGCGATTCTCATGCCTTCCAATGGATGGGTTATCTTGCTTTTGATTTCATCCGGTCCAATATCCTGGGCGAACATCTCCAGAAGGTGGCGGACGCGGATGTCCCCGGAGAAGTGAAGGTCGTCCTCCTCGAGGGCAAAGTTGATGTGCTCCGCCAGGTCCGGGTCCCCTTTCATGTGGGCTGCGGTGAAGTACATGTTCTTGAAGCAGGCGCTGCACGGGGCGACCACGTCCAAGCCGGTCTTTTCGGCGATGGCAAGATTGCGCGCCGTGAGCGTGTAGGCCAGCAGTTCGTCGATGTGGAAGTAGGTGGTGGAGCCGCAGCAGTTCCAGTCCTCCAGTTCCTTGAGTTTCACTCCCAGTTTCCTGGTGGTCTCGAGGGCGGACGTATGGTAACTGACAGCCAGCTTTTCCAGGGAACAGCCGGGGAAGTACGCATATTCCTTCATTCGACGCCTCCCATCGGGATGATCCTGCGGATCATACGCTTGAAGTTTTCGAGGCGCTTGATGCGCGGCGGGAGCAGGGGCAGCCTGCCCTTGATCATCAATTCCGTGGCGTTTTGGATCTCGCGGAAGAACTCGCCAAGTTTGAACTTGAAGATGTACGAAGGCGCCAGGATCGGTTCGAACGTCCGCCCGGTTCTCACGATGGTCTTGGCGAAGGCCTCCGAGAACGACGGCCCGATCAGGCCCTCCCTGTAGCGGCTTTTCCAGATCGAATACCGCTGCAGGGCGTACATCAATTCCGTGATGCTGATTCCCTGCGGACAGCGCACGGTGCACTGATAGCAGGAGGCGCAGTACCAGAAGGTGTTGCTTTCCAGCACCTGGTCTTTCAACCCCGCGTTGACCATGGCGATGATCTGGCGCGGGGTGTAGTCCATGTAGGCGGCCACCGGGCAGGACCCGGAGCAGGTCCCGCACTGGACGCACATGGGGAACGGGTTTCCGTCTGCGGCGTGCAACAGGCTGGAGACCTCTTTCATGAAGGTGAAGGTGTAGGTTTCTGACATAGGATTGGCCTCATTGGTTTACCGGGCAGGGGATCGGATCGCCGCTGGCCTACTGTGGAACCGCCTTCCTTTCCTCCGCGGCCTGGATCAGGCTGTTGACTTTTTCCAGGAGCAGACCGGGTTCCACCGGTTTTTCGACCAGTTCGTCCACTTTGACGAAGCCGGGATGGATCGGTTCGCCGGGGAAGAGGAAGGCGATCTGCTCCCTCATGCCGGTGATGATCAATACCGGCATGTCGCGCAGTTTTGGATCCTTGCGGAGTTTGCGGGCGATCATCACGCCCTCCGCGCCGCGGCCCATCATGATGTCGAGCAGGAGCAGGTCGTATGGTTGTTTCTGCAACGCCTTCAAGCCCTCCTTGGGGTCATGGGCCACGTCCACCTGGAACCCCGCCGTGTCGAGGATCGCCTTGATGCCTGCGACAAAATCGGGGTCGTCGTCTATCATCAACAATCGTTTGGTCATGTCGTACCTCCGTGTTCAGGTTGGCAGGGTTTAGCCCTTTTCGGGTCGTTCGGGATTTGCTTTGGGCAGGCGCACCGAAAACGTCGAGCCTGCACCCAATTCACTCTCTACGGTTATCGAGCCTTTGTGCGCTTCGATAATCTGACGACTGACGGCCAGCCCGATGCCGTGGCCGCTCGCCACAGACTGGCCGGACTTCCCGCGGAAAAAGCCTTCGAAGATATGAGGCAGGTCCTCCCTGGAAATACCGACACCCTCATCCTTGATTGAGATCACAACCTCGTTCCCGTTTTCTTCCGCTTTCACCAGGACCTTGCTTCCATCCTTGGAATATTTGACGGCGTTGCCGATGAGGTTGACAAACGCTTCCGACAAACTGAGACCATCCCCAAAGACAGGGTGAAGCTGGTCGCTGATGGAAGTGACAATCTCGACATCCTTCCGCGTCGCATAGGGCGACACACTCTCGAGCGCTTTGGCGATCTCGTTTTTCACGGAGACTTGCGTGAAACTCTCCTGCAGCCTGCCGATATCAACGGATATGATCTTGAGCCACGAGTTGACGAGATTCAATAAATCGTTGATCCTGGCCTTTGTACGCCCCAGTTGCTCTTTCTGGTTTTCGTTGAGCGCATTGGCCAGTTCGAATTCGAGCGCGAACAGGTTTTGCTGGACCGCGTTCAGCGGCGTTTTCAGTTCGTGCGAGACGATGTGGGCGAAATGCTCGCGCAGCATTTCCTTTTCGCGCCGCAGGGCGATGGTTTCCAGCGTCAATCTTCTTTTCTCCAGACTCCTGCGGGTAATCAGGCGAAATTCGTCCGGCGTGAACGGCTTGGGCAGGAAATCGTACGCGCCCTTCTTCATCGCGTCCACGGCCGAACTGATGGTGGCAAAGCCCGTGATCACCACCATGACGATGGTTGGATCCATTGCGCCGGTCTTTTCCAGCACCTCGAACCCGGAAATGCCCGGCATCTTGAGGTCCACGAAGACAAGGTCGGGCTGGAACTCCTCCACGAGGCGCAGGCCGGCCATCCCGTCCGAGGCGGACGCGATCTCGTACGGTCCGCCCGCCAGGATCTGCCTGCAGGAGTCCAGGACGACTTCCTCGTCGTCAATAAGCAAGATCTTTGACTTTGCTTCCATCTTCTTCACTGACTTTCGTTATGACCGGCAGGTTCACAATAAATCTTGCGCCTTTGCCGAGTTCGCTCTCGACGGTGATCTCGCCATTGTGTTCCTTGACGATCCCGTAACTGATCGCCAATCCCAGGCCGACGCCGTGGCCGACCTCTTTCGTGGTAAAGAACGGATTGAAGATCTTTTCCATGTTTTCGATGGTGATGCCGTGGCCGCTGTCTCTCACTTCGATTTCGACGGTCTTTTCGTTCACGCCGAAGCAGGTGGTGAGCGTCAGCGTACCGCTTCCGCTCATCGCTTCCGCCGCGTTGATGATGAGGTTCAGAAAGACCCTTTCGACCTGCGACGGGTCGACCACGATCATCGGCAGGCTGTCATCGAGATTCTTGACGATCTCGATGTTGTGGAATTGCGCCTGGTTCTCCACGAGCGCCACACAACCGCGCAGGAGCGCGTTGATGTTCGTGAGCGTCTTGACGGGTTTCTTCTGCCGCGAAAAATCCAGGAGGCTTCGGATGATCTCACGGCAGCGATTGGCCTGGATGGCGATCTTTTCGATGTTCTGCCGTGAGGGTTCGTCGCAGATATCCTTTTCGAGGAGCAGGCTCGAATAGGTGACGATGCCCTGCAGGGGGTTGTTCAACTCGTGGGCCACGTTGGCGGCCAACTGGCCGATGATGGCGAGCCGCTCCGATTCCATGATCTTTCGCTTCGTGAATTCCTTCAATCGTTCGTCGCGTTGCCGCAATGCTTCGGCCATCTGGTTGAAACGGTATGAAAGTTTGCCAAGTTCGTCGCCGCTGGTCGGCTCCAGTTTGACGTCGAGATTGCCGTTCGCCAGTTGCCTGGAGGCCGCCACCAGGTTGCGGATCGGCAGGGAGATCTGGCGGGAAATCCACAACGCGATGATCGTGGTCAGGACCGCGCCCGCCAGCGTGATGCCGATGAAGACAAGGATGGTCTGGTTCTGGATGTCGGTATATTTCTGTTCGAGGATTCCGACGTACAGGATGCCGATGACCTCGTAATCAATACTGCGGATTGGTTCGTAGGCCGTTATGTACCAATCGGTGACGACGTAGGCGCGACCAATCCAGGGTTTCTGCTCGATGACCACCTGGTCGTACACCTCTTCGGCGATCCGAGTGCCGATTGCCCTGTTGCCGCTGTCGTCCTTCACGTTGGTGGAGATGCGCACATCGTCCTGGAAGATGGTCGCTGTGCCGATATCTTTGCCTTCATACACAACGTTCTGAAAGATGGTTGCCTTGATCTTGTCCACGATGTCGTAGTTTCGATTAAGCAGGGTGCCGCCGTACACCACACCGATGAAATTGCCATCCACGTCGAAGATCGGCGCGGCGGCCTTCAACATCATTCCCGCCGTTTCTTCGGTCTCCGGGCGTAGACGCGCCATCGGCGTGTCCACGAAGGCAAAGTAGGCTTGTTCGGCCAGGGCGGGCGATTCGCGCTGGAGTTCCTCCACGGTGACCAGGGTCGTGCCCGACGCGGGCGCTTTCGTCGTCAGTACCACCCTGATGATCTCGTCATGGCTCTGGTCATCGCCCGTCACGGACGGGTTGTTGATGCGCAACACGACCTTGCCGGTGCTGTCCGTGATCGTCAGAACGTCGAGTTCCTCGCTGGCCTTGAAGCGTGACAATTCGTCCAGGTATTCCTGGCGGATGTCCCCGCGCAGGATATCGCCCATGAAGAGCCTGACGGTGGTGAATTCGACTGCGTCTTCCACGTATTGCAGGCGGTTCTGGTAGATGTCCCTGGCGGCGTTGAGGTCGTTGCGGACGCGCTCCTGCGCCTCCTCGATGATTCGGTTGTTAATGATCTGGATACCGAAGAACGTGAAGATGAGACTGCTCAACAGGATGATGGACAGAAAGCTCAGGGTCAATTTTGTGGCAATTGGCAGCCTGATCTTCTTGATCCATTCCGATGCGGTTTTGGCGACCGCGTTCATGTTGAGGAAGTCTCCTTTGCTTTTTTGTTGTACGGCAAGATTTATCTTGCGCTGAGGCGCAACATGAATGTTGCGGTACTGGTCACAACGCCTCGTAAACCAACTCGATCACATCCTTGACCTGGAGTCTGCTCTCGTTTCCTGTGGTCTTGACCGCGTCTTTGAACATGGTCACGTCTTTCGGGCAGGCGACGACGAAGGATTGGACTCCCGTCAGCGCGGCTGCTTCACGGACGCGGATTTCGGCGGGGCGCGCGTGACCTGGCTTCTCTTCCATCCAGATTCGTCCGCCGCCTGCGCCGCAGCAGAAGGCGCGGTCGCCGTGACGCGGCATTTCGACCAGTTCGCAACCCGTCGCGCGGAGTAGTCGCCGCGGCGCGTCGTAGACGCCGTTGTAGCGTCCGAGGTAGCAGGGGTCGTGGTAGGTGACTTTGGCGTCGAGTTTCTTGCTGAACTTGAGTTGACCCGATGCGACCAGTTGGTCGAGCAACTCGGTGTAGTGCAAAATTTTGGGAGGGTTCCCGTCCCACGCGTATTCGTTCTTCAGCGTGTTGTAAGTGTGCGGATCGGTGGTGACGATGGTCTCGTATTTGCATTTGCCGAGGGCTTGCATGTTCTTGCCCATCAGCATTTCGAAGAGACCCTCCTCGCCCGCGCGGCGCACGTCGTTGCCCGCGTTGCGTTCCGCGTCGAACAGGATGCCGAAGTTCAGTCCAGCCTTCTGGAAGACTTCGGCGGTCTTGCGCGTGACGTCGGTGAGGGTGGGGCTGTACGAAGCGTAATCGCCCACGAACCAGAGATATTCGACAGGCTCGCGGCGCGCGTCCTTGACAGCGGGTTGCAGACCCTGGGTCCACTTGGCGCGCATTCGGTCGGACTGGCCGAGTGAGTTGCCGTAGCGTCCGAGGTTGGCGAGCGCCTCCTGCAACATCTTGTCCATTTTGCCTTCGAGGACAAGATAGCGCCGCATTTCGACGATGGGGCTGATATGCTCGATAAAGAGCGGACATTCCTGGTCGCAAGCGTAACAAGTGGTGCAATTCCACAAAGCCTCCTCGCCGACGATTTCACCCGTCAGCGATTTGGACAACACGCCGTTCGTCTGTTTGGCGGAGAGGGCCGCGCCGCGGTCTTGCAGGTTGTGGCGCAGGCTCATGATGAGCAACTTCGGTGAGAGGAGACCGCTGCTGTTGTACGCGGGACAGACATCCTGGCAACGGCCGCATTCGGTGCAGGTGTAAAGATCGAGCATCGTCCGCCAGCGGAAATCTTCCATCTTGCTGACGCCCGCCGCGCCGTCCGCGGTCTTCGTGACGGGCAGGCGGCCGCGCGGCTCGAGGTTGCGGAGCAACACGTTCGGGATGGAGGTGACGATGTGGAAGTGCTTGCCCTGCGGCAGTTCGGTCAGGAACATCAGCACCACGCCGAGGTGGATCCAGTAGGAAATCTCCTCGATGATGGACTGAGTCGCTTCGGGGAGGCCGACGAAGAGTCCGCCGATGAGGGCCGAGATCGGCCTGTAATGCCCGAGCAGGTCCTCGTTCAGGTTGATGCGGAGTCCGTTCATCACCAGGAGCGAGAGCATGATCGTCATGATGAACGTCAATACCTTTACGCCCTGGTTGCGGTGACTGCCCTTGTAGCGTTCGGGGTTGACGACCAGTCGCAGGTAGAGTCCGTAGGCGATGGCGAGCACCACGAACAGCGCGAAGAAATCCTGCACGAAGGCCAGCGGTCCCCATGTGCCGATGACGGGCAGGACGAAATGCGGATTTGCGAAGGCCGCCAGCCCTTCGGCGATGGCTTGCAGGATGGTGAGCGAGAGGAGCAGGAAGCCCCAGAAGATGAAGAAGTGTGCGATGCCAGGGACGCGGAAACGGAACAGGCGCCACTGCGCGCCGACGAAGACGATCAACCCTTTGATGCGCTCGCCCCAATCCCCGAACTTTGGGGAGGCTTGCCCGCGCCGCAGGTAGACCCACAGCCTCTGCCACGCGTAGCGCAGGAAGATGCCGAACGCAACCAGAAGCGCAAGCGCGACGAGAATGGACTTGATCGTGTCGTACGACATGCTAGCCGCCTTTGGCCTGTTTCACTTTTTCGGTCAGCCGTGGGACGAGATCGAGCAGGTCGAGGGTGGCGCCGTATTTGGCGACGTTGAAGATGGGGGCGTTGGGATCGGTGTTGACGGCGACGATCACATCGCTCTCGCCCATGCCTTCCACATGTTCGGGCGCGCCGCTGATTCCAAGGGCGAGATAGATCTTGGGTTTGACGCGCTTGCCCGATTTACCGACCAGACGTGATGTGGGAAGCCAGCCCTGATCCACGACGGGACGCGAGGCGCAGACCGTCCCGCCTGTGGCCGCGGCGAGTTCATCCGCGAGTTCGATGTTGTCCTTGTTCTGGATGCCGCGTCCAACCGAGATAAGGAAGGATTCTTTCGCGATGTCCACGTCTCCCGCTTCGGGTTCGACGTATTTTTTCAAGGCGACGCGCAGATTATCCAACGCGGGAGGCGCGAAGGATTCGATCATGGGCGCTTGGGCGACCTGTCCCTGCTCGGCTTTGTATCCGCCAGGGATCATGGTGACCAGCGCGGTGGGGGAGGGCAATTCGCCCTCGGCCATGATCTTTCCGCCGCAGGTTTGCGAAACAAATTTCCCGTCACTGGTGAAGTTGACGCACGAACTGACCAGCGGCAGGGACAGTTTTGCCGAGAGAACGCCCGCCACGTCCGCGCCGATGGTGGTGTGACCGAACAGCATGGCGCGCGGCGATTGCTCTTCGATGAGTTTTGCCAGCGTGAGTTGCCAGGCTTCGGATGTGAATTCGGTCAGCGCGGCGTGATCGGCGTAGAGGACTTTATCCGCGGCGAGATTCGCCGCGAGTTTCTGCGCGTCTTTGCCGAGCAGGACCGCGACCACATGGCCGCCCGAGGTTTGCGCGAGCGTCCGCGCCGCAGCCAGCATGACAAACGAAATGTCGGCAACCCCTCCGCGCAGGTGTTCGACGAGGACGAAAATATCCTGACTCATGTCGGCCTCCTCACAGCACACCCAGTTCCTTGAAGATGCCGACCATGCGGTCTGCAACCTCTTCGGGACTGCCATCTATGATTTCCGCGCGTTGTGCGGGTTCGGGTTGGAACATGCGGCTTACGGTCGCGCCGCCGTTCGAGTCGAGACCAGCGACCGCGCGTTCCTCGATCTTGACGGTCTTGCTCACCTGGTTGATCTTGCTGTAAGCCACGTAGCGCGGCGGCTGTTCCGCGGCCTGGATGCCGAGAACGGCGGGCAGTATCACGTCCATTTCGGCGATGATGCCCCCGGGATATTCCTTGCGGATGACGACGCTTCCGCTCGCGGCGGTCACTCCTGCCACATAGCCGACGTACGGCATTCCGAGATATTCAGCCAGCAGCGGACCGATCGAGCCGTCCAGGTCGTTGTGCGCCTGCACACCCGTCAGGATCAGGTCAGGCTGGATTTCCTTGAACAAATCTGCGAGGACGCGCGCCGCGGCGTGGCTGTTCATCGTGTTCGCGTCAGCCCCCGTCAATTTGACGAGTCTGTCCGCGCCTTTGGCGGCCGCGGTGAAAAGGATATCGTCCACGCCATCGCCTTCGGCGCAGATGACGGTCACTTCCGCGCCGCCGCGCTCTTTCAGCAGGATGGCCTGCTCGATGGCATGATCGTCGAATTCGTTGATGATGAGGCGCAGCCAACTCGTATCGAGGGCCGCGCCGCTGGCGTCTATGCTGAGTTCTTCGACGAGATCGGGAACGAACTTGATGGGAACCGCGATCTTCATGTCGTTTCTCCTTGTTTCATTTCGTCATTGTGAGCGAGCGCTGGTCGAGTAGTGCGAAGCACGTACCGAGACCAACGAAACGCTTGCCCTGAGCCTGTCGAAGGGAAGCAATCTCCTGTTCGCGAGGGGACTGCTTCGGGTGGTCTCGATATGGCGGAACTGCACCGCCTACTCGACCACCCTCGCAATGACGACCTGCGTACTTGTGTACCTGTCTACCTCTACAATCCCATTGACTCAGCCAGCAACTCCGCAATCTCGCGGACCTTCAAATGGCTCGCGTTCGCATTCGTCTTGACGGCGTCCTCGAAGCGCGGTGGCTCGTAGGGACAGGCCACCGACAGAATGTCCGCGCCCGAAGCGAGGGCTTCCTTGACGCGCCATTCGGAGAGTCGCACGTGCGCCTTCTCCCATTGGAAGCCGTCCAGCCACATTCCGCCGCCGCCCCCGCCGCAGCACAGGCTGTTCGAGCGCTGGTGCGCCATCTCGACCAGTTCCACGCCCGGGATGCTCTTCAGGATTTCGCGCGGCGCGTCGTACACGCCGTTGACGCGTCCCAGATAGCACGGATCGTGATAGGCGACCTTCGCCGCGATTTCCTTCTTCAACATCGGCTTGACCTGGTCCAGCCGCTCGAACAGGAATTCCGTGAAGTGGCGGACGGGATAGGAAATGCCGAGCGCGGGATATTCATTCTTCAACGCGTTATAGGCGTGCGGGTCGGTGGTGATGATTTCCTTGAATTGGTATTTCTTGAAGGCCTGCCCGTTCTTCTTCGCCAGCATCTCGAAGATGCCGCGCTCGCCAGCCAGCCGCTGGGAATCGCCGTCGCTGTTTTCTTCGGGTCCCAAAATGCCGAACTTGACTCCCAGCACGTTCAGGATTTTCGCCAGTGCTTTCGTGGCGGAGAGCATGCGCGGGTGGTAGGAGGCGTAATCGCCGACGAACCACAACACGTCCACGGGCTGGCGCGTCTTGCCGAGGATGTTCACCTCGGGCTGGAGGCCCGCCGCCCAGTCGGCGCGTTTGCGAGGCGATTCGCCCAGCGGATTTCCATATTGCTGTGAATTCTTGAATGCGGCTTGCAGTTCGGCGGGAATATTCCCCGCCAGGATCATCTCCTCCTTGACGCGCGTCATCAACGCCTGGGTGATGGGAATCTGCGTAGGGCAGAAGGCCGAACAGGCGGAGCAGGAAACGCACATCCAGATGCTGTCGGTTTTCATCACCAGGTCGAACACCCCGGCGCGCAACGTCCCGATGATCTTGCCCGGCGGGTATTTCATGTAATACCCGAACGGGCACACGCCGCTGCATGTGCCGCATTGCAGGCACCTGCGGATTCGCTCGCCGTCCGTCATATCATGCAAACTGGAATAGAAGGTTTTGCTGATGGATGGGCTGAGAGGGGACAACGTGATTTCCACGGCACACTCCTGTTCTTTTTATGGTCTGTGGGTCACTCGATCATGCCTATGGCGGAAAAGGCAAAGGCGCCGCGCGTTCTGAGCGGCCGGAAGTCTCCGGTTACAGAACGCCTGCGGTCCGCTTGCAGTGTCGCCAGCGCTGGTCGGACTGAGTTGTTTAGGCAAGTAAGCAGGCTTCGAAAAGGTTGTCTGAACAATTCTCATGAGAAGCCTCTCTGCCATAAAATGCTTCAACGCGGCGCGCGCTATTCGCCGCGACCTTCTCTTAACTAATAGTGTAATTTTTCACAACCAAAAAGCCAGTGCTTTATGTCACCTGGATATAACAAATTCATCATGTATAACCGATGAAATGCAATGAGAATATTGGGGTATACATACCAACTGCGTTTATCGGTTCGGGTCGGAATCATCATTCGTCAGACAACTAATGAGTGCGACCCGTTTCTTCATTTCGAGGAGTGTTGATATAATCGCCCCAATACCAACCAGGAGTGTGCCTTATGAATTTCGCGATGTGGAAGAAAGCCCTCAATGTGATCCCCGACGTCTCCAAGGAGGAATGGGACCGCCTCGACGTGGTCTCGAAGTGGCTGATCTCGACCCGCGCGGCGGTGCTTATTATGACCTTCATCTCGGCGGCGCTCGCGGGACTTTTTGCCTGGCGCGACGGCGCGTTCAATTTCGCCCCGTGGCTTGCCCTTGCCCTCGGCCTCATCATGGCGCACGCGGCCAACAACATCTTCAACGATTACACCGACTTCGTCCGCGGCGTGGACAAGGACAACTACTATCGCAATATTTACGGCGCCCAGCCCATCGCCAAGGGATTGATGACCCAGCGCCAGCATCTTACCTATTTTGCCGTCACTGCTTTGATCGCGCTTGTATTGGGCCTGTACCTCATCTGGTATGCGGGGTTTTCCGCGACTGCCTGGACCCTGCTCGGCCTGGGCGCGTTCTTCCTGCTGTTCTACACCTGGCCGCTCAAGGGCATGGCGATGGGGGAGGTGGCTGTGCTGATCGTCTGGGGCCCGTTGATGATCGGCGGCGGACACTACGTCCTTACTCGCGAGTGGAACTGGTTTGTCGTCATTGCCAGCCTGCCTTATGTATTGGGAGTCACAACCGTCATCTTCGGCAAGCACATTGACAAACTCGACATGGACAAGGTGAAGGGAATCCACACCCTGCCGGTCGTCATCGGCGAAAAGGCATCCCGCTATGCCGTCCTGGCAATGATGATCATTCCCTATTTCATTGTCCTGTATTTGATCATTGCCAAGTTCTTTACCCCGGTGATGTTGATCGTTTTCCTTGCCCTGCCCACTTTCCTTAAATACTATCCCGTGTTCCTGAAACCCAAACCAGAGGCGGCTCCCGAGGGACAGCCCGGCTGGCCGCTGTACTTCGTGGGATACGCGTTCTACAACAACCGCAAGTTCGGTTCGCTCTTCATGCTCGGCCTGTTGCTCGACGTTGCATTGCGGCTGCTTCCCTTCACGCAGAATTTCTGGCGCTGACCATCTCGAATTCCAGCAGGGCGGGAAGCAACCTTCCTGCCCTGTTGTGTTTTAACAAGGGAATCCAAATTGTGTGCGCGCAAAGGTTGTCAGCGCGGACTGCAAGATCTCCAGATTTTGTCCGAAGTCTCCAGACTTCGGACTCCGTTCACTCACACGGTTTGCATACACACCAATTCGGACAAATCTGCTCAATTCACGGATTGGTTGTATAATTTCGCGCAAGTTATTCGCCAAACGGCATGAGCCGTTCAATATCAACTCAAGGAGAGAGTGATATGCACATCAATTTTGCTATGTGGCGCACCGCCATCTGGCAACTCGTTAAAATGGACAAGAAGGAAGAGTGGGACGCGCTGGACGTCGTCTCCAAGTGGCTGATCGCCACGCGCTCGGCCGTCACGCTGGTGACGGTCTATTCCTGCGTGATCTCGGGACTGCTGGCCTGGCGCGACGGCAACTTCTCGTGGCTTCCCTTTCTCGTCCTGACTGTCGGCCTGTTCATCGCGCACGGCACCAACAACATCCTCAACGATTACACCGATTACTCGCGCGGCGTGGACAAGGACAACTACTTCCGCACGCAATACGGCGTCCATCCGCTGGTGCAGGGATTCTTCACCAAGCCCCAGCAGATTCGCTGGTTCATCGTCAGCGGCGTGCTGGCGGTGCTGGCGGGCGTGTACGCCCTGTTCAACACGAACTTCCATCCCGTTGTCATCGGCTTGTTCGCCTTCGGCGCGGTGACCCTGCTCGCGTATACCTACCCGTTCAAGTACTGGGGCCTCGGCGAACTCGCCATCTTCCTCATCTGGGGACCGATCATGATCGGCGGCGTGTACCTCACCATGGCGCTCATCAAGGGCGGCGATTTGAGCAATGTCTGGAACGTCGTTCTCGCGGGGATACCGTACGGCCTGGGAGTAGCAAGCATCAACGTGGGCAAACACATTGACAAACTCGACGACGACAAGGCCAAAGGCGTCGGCACCTTCCCCGTGCGCGTGGGCGAAGCGGCGGCGCGCCGCGTGGACCAGATCGCCATCCTGCTCATCTATGCGGTCATCGCGTATCTCGTCTTTGTGCCGCGCTATTTCACCCCCGTGATGCTCATCGTATTCCTCGCCTTCAAGCACGCGTGGAACGCGGTCAAATTGCTCAACAACCCGCGGCCCGCGCAGCCGCCGCCAGGCTATCCCGCCTGGCCGGTCTGGTTCTCGGGCGCGGCCTTCTTCCATAACCGTCAGTTCGGCGGCTGGCTCATCCTCGGCTTGATCGTGGATACTCTCCTGCACGTCATCCCCTTCACAGGCGACCTGATCGCTCGTTACTGGCCTTCGGTGTAATCAAAGTGCGTCTGTCATTGCGAGGAGGGTGCTTTTCCTGACGAGGCAATCTCCTCGCAAATTTGGAGATTGCTTCGCCCCCGCTTCGTCTTCGGACTTCGTCCTTCGCTCAGCGCGATGGGGCTCGCAATGACAGGTTGTGTTTTGGAATTTAGATACTCCCGATTTTCAGGTCTTCGATTTCCAACCACGCGGGTTCGGGATTTTCCAAAATCCCGAACCCGATTTTTCCATCGGGGGTAAAGGCCGCGTATTGATTATCCATCCAGATGACGACCCCAAGCGGACCGCGCGGACTCACGGACGTTTCCAGCACGATAGCCTCGTCCACCTCGAAGACGACCCGCGTCGGACTCCACCTCAGTCTGTACGCGTGCCATTGACGGACGTCCACGCTGAGAGCGACTCCCTCCTCGGCAATGACGCGTCCCAGCCAGCGACGCGTTGTTTTCTTGGCGAAAGGAAATGCCAACCCCGCGGGAATCAGCCGCGCATCGAAGCGCGGACTGCGAAATACCTGCGCAAGGAAACCGTTTGCCACGGCGCCCTTCGTCTTCGCTTCACTCCGCTCAGGGCGCGGGCCTTTGAACGACAGATAATTTTCCTCCGACGCGTGGAAGAACCAGGCCGCATTCGGCAGGGCGGGCAATTGGAACGGATTCCCCCCGCAGCCGAGGCTCAATCCAAAAGGATCGTTCCAGACGCCGAAGCCCCACGTCCCGGGCGTGGACTCGGCCGAGGCGCGGGCGCGCAGGCTCAGGTCGAGGGAATGATGCGGGAATTTCCTTCGCGTGGAACGCGTAGTGTCGTCGAGTTCGGCCAGTCGGAATTGGCGAAGCCGCGATTCGGGAATCGTGAAACGGAATCCGTTCCTGGTCTTTTCAAGCGACGCGCCTCCCGCGCATCGTATTGACAGTTTATCTGCGTTCATCTGTGAGTCCACTGAAGATAGGTTAATCTCACCGCGAAGAGACGAAGGCCGCGAAGAATTTTCAAAAACGCGAAGGGGGCCCTTCAAGATTGTTCTCTCGGCTCTTCGAAAACTTCAAGAACTTCTTCGCGTTCTTGGCGGTCTTCGCGGTGAAAAAGGTTTTCGCAGCAGAGTCATCTGTGGTTACTTCCTGTTGACCAGCCAGACCCCGAAGATGATGACCGCGCCGCCGAGCAATGTGACCAGCGTGATCCGCTCATTGATCATGAACGAGGCCAGCAGGGTGGTGACCAGCGGCTCGATGTTCAGGAACGCGCCCAGTTGCGAGGCGGGCAGGGCCTGCAGGGCGTCGGTGTAGGCGATGTAGGCCAGGCCAGAGCCGAAGATGCCCAGGAAGAGCAGGGAGGTCCAGCCGCGCGGCGTGAGTTGCGGGATTTCGCTCGCGCCCGGGCCGAATCCGAAAATCCAAACGCTGGTGAACAGCCAGCCCAGCAGCATCACGTAGAACATCATGCGCGCCGCGGGGTGACGCGCCAGTTCGCGCCGCGCCAGGATGGTGTAGATCGCCCAGTTGACCGCGCTGACGCCGATGAGGGCATCGCCGACCGTGCCCTCCCGCCCAGTGAACAGCGCGGACAGGTTCCCTTTGCTGACCACGAGCAGGACGCCGAACGCGGCCAGCGCGACACCCGCCACGCGCGTCCAGCCCATTTTCTCTTTGAGCACCAGCCAGCCGAGGATGGCGATGAAGACCGGCGTGGAGGCAACGATCCAGGCGGTGGTGGTGGCCTGCGCCGTGATGAGACCGTTGGCCTGCAGCCACTGATGAAAGGTCACGCCGAGGAAACCGAGCAACGCGAAATACAGCCACTCGTTTCTATCCGGCACGGCGAATTGCTTTCGCATCCACACCGCCGCGCCGAGGATGACCACGCCCATCGCAAAGCGCACCCACACAATGGTGGCGGGCGAGACCTCCTGCAAGGCGATCTTGGTGGCGATGAAGGTCGCGCCCCAGACGACGACGGCGAAGAGGGCGGAGAGGATGGGGAGGAGACGGGAGGAGGGCATGAGGGAGTCCTTTGGCGAGGATGGGAGGATTATATCAGCCGCGTATGAGATGATGATTCATGAGAAAGCGGGAAATGCTGGTGACCGAAAGTGAATGAAATGGTAAAATCCACAGAGGACTGAGTTGGGAGCAGGCAAAATGGAAATTGTCACTATTTCATCCAGATACCAGATCACCGTCCCAAAGGAAATAGTGGATTGGCATTTGCGCGACGATTCCAGGGTGTTTGACCATGCCGCGTGATTTTCCCGAACCCGACTGGAAGACCCTTTCCCGCCTGAAACCGCTGGCACTCGACCGTCTGTGCCAACGCATTCTGCAGGAGTCTGGCGGTATTGTCGCCCGAGCCAGGGAAGGCGAACATCATCGTGTCTATCTCGATCTGTATCGCCACATCCACGAGAGCGACGAAACGGTAGCCGTCTGTTTCAACGATTTTAAGCGCTCGCAGGCAATAAATATCCTGGCAAATTGGAGGATGAACGATCTGCTCACAGAGGAGGAATTCGCTTCCTTCAGCCCAGAAACATGTGAGGTGGTGAACTTTTTGTTGAGAAGAGCACGCAGGGAATAAAATCATGCCTCGGCAGATCAGCGAAGAACGCACCCGCAAGGAGATGATTGACCCGCAGTTGGAACAGGCGGGTTGGTATCTTCACGACCATTCCAAGGTAAAGATCGAAATTCCTGTGGATGGCTATGATGCCGAGCCGTGGAACGGGGTGACGGATTACACGTTGTACCGCGAAAATGGGGAAGTTCTCGCTGTGGTGGAAGCCAAGAAAACAGCGGTGGATGTTCGTCTTGCAGAAGCACAACTTACGCATTACGTCACTGAAATTGAAAAGCATCAAAGTTTCCGTCCGTTTGGATTTTTAGCCAACGGACTTGAAATCCATTTCGTGGATGTGGGACATGCACCCAAGCGGGAAGTTTTCGGTTTCTTCACGCGCGAAGATCTGGAAAACCTGCTATTTATTCGCCAGAATGCGGTGCCGCTCAGTTCGGTAGAGATCAACAATCACATCGTTGACCGTTCCTACCAGCACGAAGCCATCCGTCGCGTGGGCGAAGCGTTTGCCAATGGCAAGCGCAAAGCCTTGATCGTGATGGCAACAGGGACGGGAAAGACGCGCACGACGATGGGGCTGATAGACGTGTTCATGCGCTCCAATCAGGCACGGCGGATTTTGTTCGTGGCAGACCGTGACGCGCTCGTGGATCAAGCGAAGGAGGATGGCTTCGAGAAGTTCCTGCCGCAAGAGCCGTGTACAAGATTGCGAACTTACGATCTCGACACCACCAAACGCCTGTATGCGGTAACGCTCCAAACGCTTAGCAATATCTTCGAGCAGTTCTCGCCCGCCTTCTTTGACTTGATCGTCTTCGACGAAGTCCATCGCTCGATCTATAACAAGTTCAATGAAGTGCTGGAATATTTCGATGCGCGACAGGTGGGGCTCACCGCCACGCCTGCCAATTACATCAACCGCGATACCTTCCTTGCCTTCGATTGCACGGACGGCAAGCCGACCTATCTCTATACCTACGAACAAGCCATCGAAGACCAATATCTCGTGGATTATGAACTCTACGCCGCGCGGACAAAGTTCCAGCGGCAGGGCATTCACGGCGTGGACTTGACCGAGGAAGAGCGCAATACCCTGATCGAAAAGGGACTCGACCCTGACGATATCAATTACGAAGGCACGGAACTGGAAAGGGAAGTCAGCAACCGCGACACGCTTCGCAAACAGTGGGAAGAGATTTGGGATATTTGCAGAAAAGATTCGTCGGGGCAGTTGCCAGGCAAGACCATCGTTTTTGCGATGACCCAGCAACATGCCTTGCGATTGCAAGATGCGTTTTATGAGATGTATCCGCAGTTCCCAGATTTGGCAAAGGTCATCACGCACAAATCCGAATATCGCGGCACGTTGGTGGAAGCCTTCAAAAAGAAAGATTTTCCGCGCATTGCCATTTCCGTGGACATGCTCGATACGGGCATTGACGTTCCCGAGGTGGTCAACCTGGTCTTCATGAAACCTGTGCAATCGCCGATCAAGTTGCAGCAAATGATCGGGCGCGGGACGCGGGTACAGGCGGCGTGCAGAAATTTAGCGTTGCTGCCGAACTTTGGGAAGAAGGATTTTCTCATCATTGACTTCTGGGAGAACAATTTCAGCCGCGATGCCAAAGAAGTCGTTGACCAGTCCACGCCTGTGCTGGTGACAATCTTCAATACGCGCTTGAAACTATTGGAGACCTATCTCAAAGACCAGAAAGACTCCGATTGCAAGCAAGTGATCGCTGACCTGCGTGAGCAGATTCAGCAAATCCCAACGGACTCATTTACCATCCGCAAGCACATGCCAGAGATCGAAGAAGCATGGACAGATGCCTTCTGGGACTATCTCATCCCCAGCAAGATCGAATTTCTGAAATTGAAAGTCGCCCCGCACCTGCGGCTCGTCCCTGGCGTGGATGTGGCTGCGGCGACCTTCATTAGCAAAGTGGAGCGGTTGAAGTTGAAGAAACGTGAAAAAGACCTGACAGGTCTTGGAGACCTGTCAGGTCTCATTGGGACGATTGTGGAAGACGCCCAGAGTTTGCGTGACACGATTTTGTCTGAGACGGAAATCAAAGCCAAGAGCATGTGCATCCCTGAAGAACTGGTGGAGTTCTCGAACAACGAATTGAACCTGCTGCGGGATATGCTTGCGCCGCGCATGAAAAACAAGGCGCGTTACGACACCTTCCTTGAACTTGACCTGGTGGATTCCATCGCCATCAGCGGTTACATTTTGCTCACCAAGAGCGGAGAGAAAATGTACGTGGCGGAATATCGCCGTTTGGTGGAAGCGCGTATTTTGGCATTGGTGACGAATCACCCCACAATAAAAGCCATTCAAAACGGACAAAAGATTGACGACTTTCAACTGCTCGAACTCGAGCGCACGCTGACCAAAGAACTCGGCGAAGGCGATTTGGAAGTGACGCCCGAAAACTTGAAGAAGGTTTTCGCTCACACCGCCGACAGTTTTCTCGGCTTGGTGCGCCAGGTGCTGGACATGCAGTACCTGCCCGATTACAAGGATGTGGTGGCGCGACAGTTTGAAAGCTACGTGACCCAGCACAACTACAACGCCGACCAGATTCGCTTTTTGCGAGCCGTGCAAAGTGTGTTCTTGCAGAAGCGCCATCTCGAAACAGCCGACTTGTACGAGCCACCACTGGATATGTTTGGCGCGGATGCGGTGGAGCGCTGGTTTACGGAGAAGGAAGTGGAAGAAGTGCTTGAGTTTGCAAACCGCATGACGATACTATAACCTTGGAAGGATATTTTTTATGGAAACCTTGAAGAAGTACCTGTCTTTAATGCAAGAACGCCCTGAATTGTTTCGCAACAAAGGCGAAAAAGGCGAGATAAGAATTATCACTGACGAAACACAAATTCGAGCAGAGCAAAAAAAGATTCGCGCCAAGCTGAAAAAGGAAGGAAAACCATCGTCGTGGATTGATATAGGTGTTTTGGCAGAAGATGAGTGGGATTATTTAGTAAGAGATTTAGTAGAATTTCCTGACGGCAGAATCGGTGGATTTATCAGAGGTATAAATCGTAAAAACCTTGAAGGTGGTACTGGCGTTGTAATAATGCCGGTTCGGGGGGACAAGGTTCTGCTTTTAAAACATTATCGTCACGAGACAAGAAATTGGTATTGGGAATTTCCTAGAGGATATGGAACTCCAGGTTTATCAGCAGAGCAAAATGCCCACAAGGAATTATCAGAAGAAGTTGGTTTGTTGCCGACAAAATTAGTGCCTGTTTTTAGGGGAACTGGCGTTTTATTTTTTTACGCTGAAATGGAGGATGGGCAGCCGCAAACCAAAGATGGTGAAGCAATACAAAAAATAGAATTAATCGATATCAGAGAGGTGGGCGAATGGATTTTGAACAATAAAATAACCGATTGGTTTACAATCATAGCATTTCTTATGGCAGAAAAGAGGCAGTTCTTTTCGTTGTGACAAACAAACTGAAACGCATTGCCCAAAAAGGTTAATCAGCAATCGGTTTTCGCTTTGGGCATTTCCATTGTATAGATAGAAGCACGTAGGTTGATTTGGAGGATGATATGACCACTGAGTTTGAAAAATTAACGCCAAGCAAACTTGCCAAGGCAGCTATTGCTCCTCAAGTGCTGGATAATCAATGGGTTCCAGAAAACTTGCTTGGCAAAATGATCAAAGAAGGAAAATCTTTGAAGGACGTTCAGGATGAACGAAAGAAATATGTGATCAAAGAATGGAGACGAGCCTTGGTTTATGGAGAGCAAGTCGTTGTCAACAGGGCATTCATGTTCAACAACGAAGTGGTTGTAGACGACTACGATGATAATGAAAGTCGCGAGAACTTAAAGACTTTACTCAACAACAAAGTTATCGTCCCGTACCTAGTGTTCGAAGATTCTCCAGACCAAAAACCGACTTTTGACATGAAAGAAAGCCTCTGGAATGCTTGGATGGATATTGTCCATAACTCGCATTTATCCTGTGTTAAATTGGACTGGGGCGACCAAAATGATGATTTCAAAAGGCTTTCTGGCACATACCATAATTATGTACAGACTCTTAATACAGAGATGCGGGCAGAACATATAGCGGGTTACTTAAGAATTCCAAAAGATAGATTTCCTGCTTTTCGAAAGCGTCTGACAGATGTTGCTGAATATGCATTTCATCTGGCAGAGAAACGCCTCATCACAAGGAATGATCTATACAGGGAATTCGTTGTGACCGATGGGACCAATATAGCTGATGGCCATTACAGCAAAAAGCCATTTGCTGCCGAAATCAAACAGATCGTAGACTTAAAATATAATGTAAATCTTCCTGATGCAATGGGTAGATATTCGCTAACCCCTGAAGGTTCTCCGCCAAGATCAGCTCTCGGGGATCTCGAGGAGACGATACAGGCGAGTGTTATTACTCCAGAGAATGTGAAAGAAATATTGCAGGCGTTACGAAGCCTTTCGTTTGATCAAATAACAAAAGGTATGTACTTGAGAAGTCTAGGGGATCTACGTCTAGCCGATGTGATCAAGGCGCGCGAAACGAATGAATGGCAAGAGTACAGAGATGCGATGCTTGATTTGCTTGAGAATCCACTCAATTTTCCACATTTGAGCGCTGTTTTCTATGCAAAGTTCGAGAAATTGAATACAGCAATTACACGCATTCGTGCCGAACGTGATCAAGCAAAATGGGAGCCTTGGATTAAACTGATAATATCCGTTGGCGCCAAGGCTGTGGAGATTGCAATTAATCCAGCGGACCCGTCACAGAAAATATTAACTACAATGGGAACTGGGGCAATTTCAACGGGAATTACCCCATATCTTATGCGACTCTCAATTGGAGCAAGAGTTTTGACTGATGCGGATTTAGATGTGAGTCTCGACTTTATGCGTGGTAACGTGCAAACTGGTCGCGACGTATGGAATGAGATAATTGGACAATTACGTTCGACGCCAGGGTTTAGGGAACTTGCGATGGAAATTGACATGGAAAAAGAGTCAAATCAAAGCCCCCCTGAAAACTTAGGTGTAAATTATTACGGATATTAATCGCTGGAGCATAAATTATGGAATATTACTCGTTGGTGAATACTCATGCCAAATTATTCAACAATAAAAGTGCTTTGCTGAATATCATCCTTGACCAAAAAATTATCGCAGACTGGGAAGCAAAGAAAGAAGCCGAGCTAAGGCAACAAGGATTGCCATTGGAATGGGCAAAGATAGGGATTATCTTGGACGACCCCTACAATATCATCGTTCGGGATTTGGTTCAATTTCCTGACGGTGATATTCGCGGATACGGGCGCTCAATTGCAACTGCCACCTTGAAAGGTGGTCGCGGAGTGGTTGTCATTCCTGAGTATCAGGGAAAAATCATGTTACTCCACCAATACCGCCACCCCACGCGTCAGTGGCACTATGAAGTTCCACGTGGATATGGAGAACCGAACACGCCAGCGGATGAAAACGCTCTAAAAGAAATTGAAGAAGAAACTGGCGGAAAAGTTGAAGAATTGGTAAGTCTGGGAGAATTCTATAACAATACAGGTTGGGAAGCAGCGTCAGTGGCTTTGTTCTATGCCAAACTCGCTTCTATTGGCACACCTGAAATAAACGAAGGTATCGAATCCTTCATCTGGCTCACCGTACCTGAACTCGAAGAATGGATTGCGGACGAAAAAATCACCGACGGCTTCACCATTGCCGCGTACACCAAAGCCAAGCTCAAAGGATTGATTTAATTGCTCACCGACCCGAAACTCCGCGCGCAAGTAGACGCCCTCTGGGACAAGTTCTGGACGGGTGGACTCACCAACCCGCTCGATGCGATCGAGCAGTTTTCGTATTTGTTGTTCTTGAAGCGACTCGATGACCGCGAGAACGCAGCTGAGAGGCAGGCAAAACGCCGCGGGGAACGGTACCAGCCCAAAGTCCCGAAGGAGATGCGTTGGAGTGTCTGGAAGCAGATGAAGGCTGAGGAGATGTTGAAGCATCTTAAGTCGGTCGTCTTCCCACAGTTGGCGAGTCTGGCAACGGATGAATCTTCGTTCGGCGAGTACATGCGCGGGGCAGAGTGCAAGATCAACAAATCCAGCCTGTTGGTGGAGGCGGTGAATCTACTCGACCAGATGGAGATCAGCCAGCAGAATCAGGATGTGCAGGGCGACCTGTACGAGTACCTGCTGAGTCATTTGAGCATCGCGGGGCGCAATGGACAGTTCCGCACGCCGCGTCACATCATCCGCATGATGGTGCAGATGCTCGACCCGAAGCCGAAGGAACGCATCGGCGACCTGGCGGCTGGCACAGGCGGATTTCTGATCAACGCGCATCAGCACATTTTGGAGAAAGCCACGTCCAAAGACATCCTTGAATATGACGCGGACGGCATGGCGCATCATCTCATCGGCGACGGGTTGCAGGACGACGCGCGCAAGTTCATGAAGGGCAAAAAATACCTGCGCGGCTTCGACAACGACTCAGGCATGACCATGCTGCGCATCGGCTCGATGAACCTGATGCTGCACGGCATTCAGTCGCCGCAGTTCTTTTATATGGACACCCTGTCCAAGGGCTATGACGGCGCGGGCGAGTTCGATGTCATTTTGATGAACCCGCCCTTCAAAGGCGCCGTGGATAAGGGCGATGTCCACCCCGATCTGCCGTCGGACACTACCAAGAGTGAACTGCTCTTCCTGCATTTGATCCTGCGCGCGCTGGATATGGGCGGACGGGCGGCGGTGATCGTGCCCGATGGCGTGTTGTTCGGTTCGAGCCGCGCCCATGTGGAGGTGCGCAAGCGCATCATCGAAGAGAATCGGCTGGACGGCGTGGTCTCGATGCCTTCGGGCGTCTTCAAGCCGTATGCGGGCGTGAGCACGGCGGTTCTGCTGTTTACAAAAGGCGCGCAGACCAAAGATATTTGGTTCTACGATATGGCGCACGACGGTTTTTCGTTGGATGATAAACGCACGAAAGTAGACGAGAACGACATCCCCGATATTTTGGATTGTTGGAAGAACCGCCTCGATTCGACCTTTGGGGCTGGTCGTGCCAAACGGATCGCTGACCTGCGCCGACAGTTGACTCCGCTCAAAGCCGAACGGTTGCAGTTGCAGGCAGAGATCAATCGGTTGCAATTTGAAGCCGTGGTTTCACCCACACCCCAAAACCCACAACCC
>JBFMCC010000040.1:0-7335 GCA_040754535.1 Chloroflexota bacterium | reverse complement strand
CACCCGCCCAGGTCGTCCGCCGTGATTCCACCGCCCAGCAGGATGACTTCGTCCCCCACCTTCACCTCGTCCTCGCCGCAATTGACCATGAACTGGTCCATGCAAATGCGCCCGACCTGCGGATATCTTTTCCCGTTGACGAGGACCTGGGCGCGGTTCGTCATGCGGCGGAAATAGCCGTCGGCGTAACCGCATGGGACAGTGACGATTCGAGTCGGGACTTCGGCCTGCCACAGCGACCCATAACTGACCGGCCGCCCCGGCTGTGTGACCTTGGAATACACCACCTGCGAGCGCCACGTAAGCGCGGGCTTGACTTCCACCGTGCGCGCCGTCTCTTCGCCGGGATAGACGCCGTAGAACATGATGCCCGGGCGTACCATGTCGAAATGACTTTCTTTCAACTGCAAAACCGCGCCCGAGTTCGCCATGTGACGAATCGGCGGAGGCAGGCTCCGCTTTTCATAAAAGCGCAACATCTCGTTGAACCGTTCCAATTGCAGTTTCGCGTGGATGAGGTCGGGTAATTCGGAATTAGCGAAGTGCGAAAAAATCCCTTCTATCTCTAAATGGCTACACGCATACACCTGCCGAAGGAATGCCTCCGCCTCATAATCGTGGACGCCGGTGCGTTCCATGCCGGTGTCGATTTTCAAGTGCACGCGCAGACGCGTCCGCGTGGACTCGGCCAGTTGCTCGGCGGCCAGCAACAGGTCCGGGGACGAAGCGGCCAGGGTCAGGTCGTGCTCGAAGAATTCAGGCAACTGCCCGGGCAGAGTCCCACCCATCACCAAAATGGGTTTGTCAATCCCGATTTCTCGCAGATGGATTCCTTCTTCGACGGTGGCAACGCCGATGTAGTCCGCGAAGGGCGCAATGAACGGCGCGACGCCGTCCACGCCATGGCCGTAGGCGTTGGCTTTGAGCACCGCCATGACCTTCGCGGGCGCGACATGCGCGCGGATGTTTTCGAGGTTCTGTTTCAAGCGGGTGAGATTAACTTCAAGGTAGGTCGGTCGCATTGGACAATTTTACCCAGAACATCAATAGATGGGGATGCTTGCAGGCAAGATGTAAAAATGCCGGTTGATTCCCTCCCCCTTACCCTCTATAATTGGATCATTCAGGAGGCCGACATGCAACAGTTTAGAGTCATCCAGGGCACGTTCCATGTAAAGGGTTACCAGCCCGACGGGGACTCGATCCGCTTCATGGCGGACGATCCCGCGGCGTGGGATTCGTTCACGTTCACCTCCGCGGCCAAGAAGAAGGCGGCCAAGAAACAACTCCGCATCGAGGCCATCGACGCGCTCGAGACGCATTACGAGGGGTATCACCAGCCGCGTCCCTTCGCCATCGCCGCTTTGGAACAGATGCTGAGATTGCTGGGGATTACCAACGTCCATTACAGCCTGAGCGTGACCACCATCGTGGACGCCGACGACGCCAAACCCGGTTTCATCATCACCTCCGGCCTGGACCGTTACGACCGCCCGATCTCGTTTATTTTTCCCGCCTCGGCCAAACTGACGGACGGCGCTCTCCTCACAGCCGAGCGAATTCCCCTCGAAAAGTCGGTCAACTATAAACTGGCGCGCGCCGGCCTGGTCTATCCCACATTTTATACATCCACGAACAGAACGATCGCCATCAAGATCCGCAAGGCGGTCGCGTCCGCACGCAACTCGGCCCGCGGCCTGTGGGCAATCGACCGAACGAGGGATTTGACGATCTGGGACATGCGTACTTTGCAGGACGACTACCTAGTCATGCCCAAGTTGTTCCGCCGCCTGGTCGAATTCTTCGACAATTACGGCGACTTCGAACTCCTGCCCGCTTACATGGCGCGCCAGAAAGACAACCTGCAACTCTGGGACGATTCCACCCCGCGCTCCCTGGCCGACTTGATGACCTTCGATATCTCGGGCCGCCGCATGGGATTGAAAGTGCCTGTCGAGGACATCTTGTTCTCACCAAAAGGATAACCGTTAAAAAGACGACTGCCGCTTTCGAAGCGGCAGTCGGTTATAAGCCTACTCTTCCTTCTTTCCTTCCATTTCCTTCTTGTGGGCCTCGACGATGCCCGCGGCGAGATGTTGCGGGACGATCTCGTAATGGTCGAACTCCATCGCGAAATAGCCGCGCCCGCCGGTCAGCGAGCGGATCTGCGTCACGTAGCGCAGCATTTCCGCCAGCGGCACGTGCGCGATGACCACCGTGTTGCCGCGCTCGGACTCGGTTCCCTGCACGCGGCCGCGGCGCGTATTCAGGTCGCTCATCACGTCGCCCATGTGCGCGTCCGGCACGGTGATGCGCACGTTCATGATCGGCTCGAACAGCACCGGCCCCGCTTCGCCAACCGCGAGTTTGAAAGCCTCGCGGCCCGCGATCTCGAACGCCACAGGCTTGGAATCGACCGGGTGCTCCTTGCCGTCGAACACAATGACCTTGACGTTGCTCATCGGGTAGCCCGCGAACGCACCGTGTTCCATGGTGGCGCGGATGCCCTTCTCGATCGGCGCCAGGTATGAGCGCGAGAGGTTCATTCCGACCAGTTCATCGGTGAACTCGAAATCCTCGCCCGGCAGAGGCTCGATGCGCAGGTGCACCTCGCCAAACTGGCCCGCGCCGCCGGTCTGCTTCTTGTGGCGGTACATCGCGGACCCCTTGCGGGTGATTCCCTCCCGGTACGGAACCTTCGGCTCGAGCGTGGTCAGCCCCACCTGAAACTTCGTCTGAGCGCGGTGGATGGCGACGTCAATATGCTGGTCGCCCATGCCCTGCAAAATGGTCTGCCCGGTGGATTTTTCATTGTGCCAGGACAGGGTCATATCCTCTTCGCACAGACGGGTCAACGTGGGCGATATTTTGGCCGCGTCCGCCTGCGTCTTGGGCTGGATGGCAACCTGATACAACGCGGCCGGGAAGGTCGGCGCGGGCAGGGTCAACGGATGACCTTTATCGCAGAAGGTGTCGCCAGTGGCAGTGACGCTCAGTTTCGAGACCGAGCCAATGTCTCCCGCGTGAATCACCTTGACGGGAATCTGCTCCTTGCCGCGCTGGACGTGCAGGCCCGCCATGCGTTCCTCGCCGCCCTTGTTCTGGTTCCAGACACGCGCGTCGGCCTGGATCGAACCGGAGTACACGCGGAAATATGTCATTTTGCCCACGAACGGGTCGGCGGTCGTCTTCCAGATATAAGCGGCCAATGGATTCCCATCGGCGGCGGTCAAATTCTCCTCTCCGCCGCTCCCCTTCGCCGCCCTAGCCGGACGCTGGGCCGGTGAGGGCATCAGGTCAATGATGTCGTTTAGCAAAGGGCCGATGCCGATCTCGTGTCCGCCCGCGGCGACGAAGACCGGGAAGAACGCCCCGGAGTGGACCACGTCCTTTAAACCGCGCACAATCTCCTCGTCCGAGAGGGAACCGGCTTCGAGATATTTTTCGAGCAGGGTGTCTTCGCCTTCAGCCGCGGCTTCGATCAATGCAAAGTGAGCCTTGTCCGCGGCGTCCTTCATTTCCGCAGGAATGTCGGATGCGGTCTTGCCATCGCCCATATACGCCTTCATGGCGATCAGGTCAATCACGCCCTTGAAATCGTGCTTCTCGCCGATGGGCAGTTGCACTTTGATGAGGCGCGCGCCCTGGGCATGGGCGAACTCCTCGGCCGAGGCGTAGGCCTTCTCGAACGAGGCGTTCTCCCTGTCCATGCGGTTGATGACGATGAAGCGCGGCAGGTGAAAATCCGAAGCGTAGCGCCAGGCAAGTTCGGTGCCCACTTCCACACCCGCCACCGCATCCACCAGGATGATGGCGCCGTCGGCCACGCTCAACGCGGAGACCATCTCGCCGACGAAGTCGGTATAGCCGGGCGCATCCAGCACGTTAATCTTGTGGTCGCGATATTCGACGGGAAGGACGCTGGTATAAAGCGAAAGTTTTCGGCGTATTTCCTCTTCATCGTAATCCGAGACAGTAGTGCCGTCCTCGACTTTGCCGAGGCGGGTGGTTGCCCCCGTAAAATGCAAAAACGCCTCGGCCATCATGGTCTTGCCCGCAGACCCATGAGAGACCAAGGCGACGTTTCGAATAAACTCGGTGGTATACTCTTTCATGAGAAAGGCCTTTCCCAAAGTCTGAGATGAGAACTCCCCGATTTTAGTGGAACTCCAGCCGGTTGTCAAAGTGTGGAACGTCACGAGCCTTGATTACATCTGATGGAATTCATGGACAGCCTGTTCAACCAGTATTCCGCCATCATCGTCGCCGCCACGCTGGTTCTGCTGGTGGCGCTGGTCATGTTCACGGGCCGCAAACCGACCTGGAGGGAATACGCCGCGCTGGGCGTCCTGGTCGCCGGGCTCGTCGCGGCATGGATCGTCCTGCACCCGCGGCAGACCCCGCTCATGGAGGACGCGAAAATGGTGCAGGAGATGATCGGCGACGGCAAGCCCGTCCTGCTCGAATTCCAGTCGCCTTACTGCATCGGTTGTACGCGCCTGAAGCCCGTCGTGGACGAACTGGAAGCGGAATACGGCCAGCGCGTTCTGTTCATCCGCCTGAACATCCAGGAGTCGGTGGGCAGGGAACTCGCCCCGGTCTACGGCTTCGAATTCACTCCCACGTTCATCTTCTTCGACGCGCAGGGCAACGAATTATGGCGTTCGGTGGGCGAACTGGACATCGAACGATTTCGCAAGTCGGTCCCGCAGTAATCCCCGCGCATGTTGCGCCGCATCGTCTTCACCCTGTGGTATTTTCGCCGTCCGCCCTGGGACAGCGGCGTATCCCCGCCCGAACTGATCGAATTCATAGATGATAATCCGCCCGGCCACGCCCTCGACCTGGGATGCGGCACGGGCACCAACGTCGTCGCGCTGGCGCGCCGCGGCTGGGACGCCACAGGCGTGGACTACATTCCGCGCGCGATTTCCCTCGCAAAACGAAAAGCAAAACAGGCGAAGGTCAATGTGAGATTGATGACCGGGGACGTCACCCGTTTAAGCGGCGTGGACGGGCCCTTCGACCTGATTCTCGACATGGGCTGTTTTCACGGTCTCTCGCGCGACGGGCGGAGCGGGTACCTGAAATCCGTGAGTCGGCTTCTCGCCCCGCGCGGCACGTGGATGCTCTACGCCCGCCGCGTGAATGAAACCTCCCCCTCCTTCGGCCTGACCGAAGACGACATCGCTGAACTGACGCGGCAATTCCGCCTCCAGCGCCGCGAGGACAGCCTCGACGCGCGCGGGCGGGCCTCGTCGTGGTTTTGGTTCAAAAGTGCGGCCGCTAACTAAATCTTTCCCGCCACGTAATCCAGCACATCTATCTTCGTGAGGATGCCCGTCGGCTTGCCGCCCTCGACCACGATCACCGCGTAGCCGTCCGTGAGCGAGGACATGGCCTCGTCCAGCGTCGTCTCGGGCGGATAGACCGCGCGCGCATTCTGAACCAGCGAATCAATTGTCTCGTCGTGGTTATGATCGTGGTGGTCGAGCATGTGATTAAGCATGTCCACTTCGTCGAGCAGGCCCGCGAGCATCCCGTCCGCGCCGACCACGGGCACCTGCGAGATCGCGTGCTGGCGCATCAACGCCATCACCTTGCGCATCGGGTCACCCAGCGCGGCAGTATGCAAGACCTTGCTTGGTTTCGCGAGCAGCAGGTCGGCAAGGGTCATCTCGCCGAACTCGGTCTGCATGAAGCCGTTCTCGCGCATCCACTTGTCGTCGTAGAATTTGGAGAGATAACGCGAACCCGAATCGGGAAAGATGACCACCGCGATGCGGTCGGCAGGCAGGGTGCGGCAATACTTCAACGCGCCTGCCAGCGCCGAGCCCGAGGAGCCGCCCGCGAAAATGCCCTCCTGGCGCGTCAACGCCCGCGCCGCAAGAAAGCTCTCGCGGTCGCCCACGCGCACGATGTTATCCACCACCGCCAGGTCCGTGGCCGAGGGCAAAAAATCCTCGCCGATGCCCTCGACCTTGTACGTCTTCGGGAACGCGCCTTCGGGGATGCGCCCGTTGTTCTTCCATGTGTCATATAACAGCGAACCTTCGATGTCCACGCCCACGATCTGGACTTTGGAACTCTTCGATTTGAGAAATCGCCCGACTCCCGAAATCGTCCCGCCCGTGCCCATGCCCATGACCACGTCGGTCACGCGGCCTTCGGTCTGTTCCCACAATTCGGGCCCGGTGCTCACCTCGTGCGTCTTCGGGTTGTCGGGATTGTGATATTGATTGGCGAGGATGGCGTTCGGGATTTCGCGCGCAAAGCGTTTGGCGACCTCGTAATACGAGCGCGGGTCTTCCGGAGGAACTGCCGTCGGCGTGATGACCACCTTCGCACCATAGGCGCGCAGGAGCATGATCTTCTCGTTGCTCATCTTGTCGGGCATGACGAAGATGGTCTTGTAGCCTTTGAGCGCGGCGGCAATGGCGAGGCCCACGCCCGTGTTGCCGGAGGTGGCCTCCACAACCGTCCCGCCGGGCTTGAGTTCGCCGCGCGCCTCCGCCCCCTCGATGATGTACAAGCCCACGCGGTCCTTGATCGAGCCGCCGGGATTCATGAATTCCAGTTTTGCATACAACGGACAAGGCAGGTCGTGCGCCACGCGTCCCAGCCGCACGAGCGGCGTATCCCCCTCCGCGCCGAGGATGTTTTCGTAGACACGTCTCTCATTGGAAACGGACAGAGACATTCTCACTCCTTTTTGTGTTCTTAGTATATTGTACCTTATAGACTTTTATTGTAAACTATGATAAGGAGTTGGTCTTATGCGAATGATAAAATCTCTTCTTATTGCAATTACAATAATGGCTGTTTTGGTGGTAGGTTTTTGGGCAATCATACCCACTTCTGCTCCATCGTGGACAGGCTTTGGACCATACAATGAAACTACAGAAGGCCCGCGCGCAAAGACTCTGTGGGATTGGCTTGACCTACTTGTCATACCGCTTTTTCTTGTAATTGGCGCGTGGCTTCTAAGTTCAATCGAAAAACAATCTGATAAGGCTATTGAACTTGATCGACAGAATCAAAATATCCTGACCACATTTATCAACCAAATATCAAATCTACTTATAGATCAAAAACTTGGAACTCCTGATACTAATTACGAAGCCCGCATCATTGCGAGAAATTTTACCCTGGCGGCATTTCGAAGCTTAGATGGGAACAGAAAAGCAGAAGCGTTACAGTTTCTATTTGGGTCTTATGCTAGTTGACAAAAAGTCCTCGAGCGTGGTATTGGAGTTTCTGCTGAAAGAAACCAAACACGCAGGAGGACACTCCAATGATAAACGACTTCAACGATTTTTGTACCTGGATGTACGT
>JBFMCC010000039.1:0-198068 GCA_040754535.1 Chloroflexota bacterium | reverse complement strand
GTTGGCGTGTTCGTTGGTGTGCGCGATGGTGTGAAGGTCAAGGACGGCGTAAAAGTTGCCGTGAACGTCGAGGTCGGTGTACGCGTGTTGGTCGGTGCTTCAGTCGGCCGCGGTGTGCGCGTCGGGCGCGGCGTTTCAGTCGGGATGGGTGTCCGCGTCGGGCGCGGTGTCTCAGTCGGAATCGGTGTGCGCGTCGGCGTGTTCGTTAGAGTTCGCGAAGGTGTGAAGGTGACTGTCGGCGTCCAGGTTGAGGTGAAGGTCGCGGTCGGCGTACGCGTGGGACGCGGCGTCTCGGTTGGGATCGGCGTCTGCGTTGGGCGCGGTGTGTCGGTTGGAGTGTGAGTCCGCGTTGGCGTGTTCGTCGGTGTTCGTGAAGGAGTGAAAGTAATCGTCGGCGTCCAGGTTGAAGTGAATGTCGCGGTCGGTGTGCGCGTTGGACGCGGTGTCTCAGTCGGAATCGGCGTACGCGTCGGCGTGTTCGTCGGCGTGCGCGAGGGCGTGAAGGTTATCGTCGGCGTCCACGTTGACGTGAAGGTCGGCGTCGGTGTGCGCGTCGGAGTTGAAGTGCGGGTCGGTGTAGATGTCGCGGTCGGGGTGTGGGTCGGCGTGGAGGTGGGAGTCCGCGTAATGGTCGGAGTCCAGGTCGGGGTCAGGGAGGGAGTCGGACTGGGCGTAAAGAAAGGGTCGAGGCAGACGGGCGTCGAGTCTGTCAATCCAAACGGGTCACGCGTGGAACCATGTTCGTCGTAGATCTTCACGTGCTGGATGAAAGGGAATTGTTTCAGGTTCGCCATGAGAGGCTGGGCGATGGTGTAGAGGGTGCCATTGGACTGGCAGGCGCCCAGCAGATAGAGATGGGCGATTCCATCGGCGTATGCGAATCGGTCGTAGCCGGTGAACCCGTTCAAGACGAGGGTCAGGCCCTGGTCGCGTTCTGTGGAAGTTGGGCCCCTGAAATACAAATCCAGCACGGCGGCGACGGGATTCTTCGAGGAGGGCACACTGCGGCTCACCGCGACCTCATATGGCAGTTGCCCGCTGACCAGGCGGTTATTGTCCGTAAAGTAGACGTCCAATTTCACTTCCAGGGGCGTGCGCGTGGGGGAGGGGGTGAAGGTCGGCCGCGGTGTGCGGCTGGGTGTGAATGTGGCGGAGGGCGTGAACGTATGTGTAGACGTGGCGGTGGAGGTCGGCGTGCGCGTTGGGCGCGGTGTTTCGGTCGGAGTCAGGGTGCGGCTGGGAGGCGGTGTATTCGTCGGCGTGAAGGTGCGCGTGGGCGTCCGCGTTGCGGTGGGCGAGGACGTGAGAGTCACGGTCGGTGTGCGCGTGGCGGAGGCGGTCGGTGTCGGCGTGCGGCTGGGACGCGGCGTCTCGGTCGGGGTTGGTGTGCGCGTCGAAGTGCGCGTCGGGGTCGGGGAGGAGGTGAAGGTCGCGGTCGGGGTGCGCGTTGCGGTGTTGGTTGACGTGGGTGTTCGCGAGGAGGTGAGCGTTGGAAGGGGTGTCCGCGAGGGCGTGTAAGACGGCTGACCGGGGAGGAGGGCGGGCAAAGGAGTCGCGGTGGCGGTATTGGATGGGACCGGCGTAAATGTCGCGGTGCTGGTTGGAATGCGCGTGTTCGTGCGCGTGGGAACGGGCGTGACGGTGTTCGTTGCGGTACGCGTGGGTGTACGCGAGGCCGTCAACGTAGGGAGCGGCGTCTTGGACGGAGTCAGGGTCAGGGTCGCGGTGGGACTCGGCGTGCGGGTGAAAGTCGGGCTGGGGGTGAAAGTCGCGGTGGGCGGATTACCGGTCAAGGTGAAGCGTCCGCTGGACTCCCACAACGAACCGACGTAGATCTGCACTTCGTATTCGCCCGCCAGCCATTCGTCCGGCGGCAACTCGCAGTCGGAGAAACCGTATCCACCGGGCAGTCCGTCCCAGGGCTTGGTCTCGATGCACTTGCCGAGCAATTGGCCGTTCTGATACCACAGGGCGGTCCACTGCACGCCGGGCGTCATGTTGCTAACGGTGAAGACCGCGAACATGCGCTTGATGGGATTGCGCCACGTGGTGCTGGGATTGACCGGCAGGGCGAACTCCATCTCGGTGGAAAATTTGATTTCGCCGATTTCCACCTGCGGGTCCGGCGTGATCGTGCTGGACGACAACGCCTCGATTGCGGGAGGCAGGACAGGCACCGGAGTGTACGTCGGTTCGGGCGTGATGAAAAACGTGGGCGGCAACGGCGTGGGAGTCGTCAACGCCGTTCGTGTCGCGGTTGGGGGACGCGTGGATGTGGGCGTGATCGGCGCGATTTGCGCGGTGAGGGAATCGCCGTAACGATACGCCAGAAAGCCCAGGACGAAAATCAGGAGGGAGATTCCGATGAACCGCCAACCGACGGTCACGCGCTGTTGGCGTTGACGAAAAAACGTCAGGCGGCGGCCGGACGCGATGGCGCGCAGTCCCGCGATGAACAAACCCAGCGCGACCGCCGCCAGCAGAAAAACAACGATCCACACCCCGAGTTGCATATTCACCAACAGGATTATAGCATGGCCGCTTGACGGTCTTTGCAGGCTATGCTACAGTTCGGCCATGCCCGAACTGGTCTTCCTCAAACTGGGCGGATCATTGATCACAGACAAGACCCGGCCATACACGCCGCGGCTGGATAAACTGGCCGACCTGGCCGGGCAGATCGCCTCGGCTCTTTCCGCGGACCCGGGCCTGCGTCTCCTCGTGGGACACGGCTCCGGGTCCTTCGGGCATACCGCCGCGCAGCAATACGGGACGCGGCAGGGTGTGCGCGACGCGCGCGGCTGGCGCGGCTTTTCCGAGGTGGCCGACCGAGCCAGGGAACTCAACGATTTCGTCATGCACGCCCTGCACATGGCGGGCATCCCGTCCATGTCGTTTCCGCCGTCCGCGGCGGCCATCGCGAGCAACGGCCAGGTGACGTTGTGGGAATCCACGCCCATCCGCATGGCGCTGGCGAATAAAATCCTGCCGGTCGTTTATGGAGACGTGGCCTTCGACGAAGTGCGCGGCGGAACGATCCTTTCGACCGAGGACCTGTTCGCCCACCTCGCGAGGACCCTGCTCCCCCAGCGCATCCTGCTGGCCGGGCTGGAGGAGGGTGTGTGGGCCGACTTTCCGGCGCGGACGCGCCGCGTGGAGGAGATCACGCCCGCCTCGTTCCGCGAGATCCAGGCCGGGGTGGGGAAGGCCGCGGGGGCCGACGTCACGGGCGGGATGGAGTCGAAAGTCAAACAAATGCTCGACCTGGTGGACCAACTGCCCGGCATGACGGCGGAAATCTTTTCGGGGGAGACCGCCGGGAGCGTGGCGCGCGCCCTGGGCGGGACACAGATGGGTACATTGGTGCGCGGGGATTGAGGCGTTCGCCCCAGCAGGGAGGGATTCCAGCATGACGAAAATTACTCAAAATCTGGATGGAAGTCTATTGCTTATTTCTCCAAAATCGTCGAAAATTAACGGGAAACCATGCCAACTACACGTCAATAATGAGGAGACACTATGGCAACAAAAGCAAAATCCAAAGCAAAGGCCAAACCTGTCGCGAAGAAACCTGTCGTCAAGAAGAAGGCCGCGGCAAGGAAATTTCCCTTTGCTCCAACCAAACTGAAACTGCTGAAACCTGTGCCTTCGGACATCGAGATCGCGCAGGCGGGCAAACTCAAGCCCATCCTCCAAATTGCCGAGGAACTAGGGATCAAGGAAAGCGAACTGGAACTGTTCGGTCCCTACAAGGCCAAGATCAAACTGGAGATATTGGACCGCCTCGCGAAGCGGCCGAACGGCAAGTACATTGACGTGACCGCCATCACCCCCACACCGTTGGGCGAAGGCAAGACTACGACCACCGTCGGCGTTTCGCAGGCGCTGGGCGCGCACCTCGGCAGGAAGGTAATGACCGTCATCCGCCAGCCCTCGCAGGGACCGACCTTCGGCATCAAGGGCGGCGCGGCGGGTGGCGGCTACAGCCAGATCATCCCGATGGAGGATTTCAACCTCCATTTGACCGGCGACATTCACGCCATCACGGCCGCGCATAACCTGTGCGCCGCGGCGCTGGATACGCGGATCATGCACGAGGCGAATACGCCCGACGACGAGAAACTATTCAACGCGCTTTGCCCGCCCGACAAGAAGGGCATCCGCAAGTTCTCCCCGTCCATGCTTCGCCGTCTGAAGAAACTTGGCATTGACAAGACCGATCCGAACGATCTGACGCCCGAGGAACGCGCCCGCTTCGCCCGCCTCAACATTGACTACAGCGGGGTGCAGTGGCGCCGCGTCATAGACATCAACGACCGCATGTTGCGTGAGATCCAGGTCGGTTTGGGCAAGGAGGAAGCGGGCTTCGAACACAAGTCGGGCTACGATATCACGGTCGCGTCGGAGATCATGGCCATCCTCGCATTGACGACCGGCTTGGAGGATATGCGCGACCGCCTCGGCCACATGGTCGTCGCGTTGGATAAGAACGGCAACGCCGTCACCGCCGAAGACCTGGGCGTGGCGGGCGCGATGACCGTGCTGATGAAGGACGCCATCAAGCCCAACCTGATGCAGACCCTCGAGGGGACTCCCGCCATCGTCCACGCGGGACCGTTCGCCAACATCGCTCACGGCAACAGTTCCATCATCGCCGACAAGATCGCCCTCAAACTGGCCGATTACGTCATCACCGAATCGGGCTTCGGCGCGGACATCGGCATGGAAAAATTCATGGACATCAAGTGCCGCTACTCGGGTCTCATCCCGCACGTGGTGGTGCTGGTTGCCACCGTCCGCGCGCTCAAGATGCACGGCGGCGGCCCGAAGGTCGTGGCCGGCAAACCGCTCGCGCCCGAATACACGGACGAAAATCTCGATCTGCTTCGCAAAGGCCTGCCCAACATGGTCCAGCACATTGAGAACGCGCTCAAGTACGGCGTGAACGTGGTGGTGGCGGTCAACTCGTTTGCCGCCGATACTCCCGCCGAAGTGGAACTCGTCCGCCAGGCTGCGCTCGAAGCGGGCGCGATGGATGCGGTTGTTTCGCGTCACTGGATGGAAGGCGGCAAGGGCGCCATCGCGCTGGCCGAGGCGGTGGTCAAGGCCTGCGAAAAGCCCAGCAACTTCAAGTTCCTGTATGAATTGAATCTGCCGATCAAGGAAAAGATCGGGATTATCGCCCGCGAGATCTACCGCGCCGACGGTGTGGATTACACCTCCGAAGCCGAAGCCAAGATCGAGCAGTTCACCAAACTCGGCTTTGGCGACCTGCCGCTCTGCATGGCGAAGACCCATCTCTCCTTCACCGACAAGGCGGACATGAAAGGCGCGCCGCGCGGCTTCCGCGTGACCATCAGCGACATCCGCGCCAGCGTCGGTGCAGGCTTCCTGTATCCCCTGCTCGGCACGATGCGCACCATGCCCGGACTTCCGACGCGTCCCGTATTCTACGACGTGGACCTCGACCTGAAGACCGGCAAAGTGGTCGGGTTGTTCTAAAACCTGAATGTCAAATCCCGGGTTCAGTTCTGACTGAGCCCGGGATTTTTATTTCGTCCTTCGTCTGCGCCGCTTCGCGGCTCCGCTCAGGACGATGTATCAGCCCTATTTCAACGGCTGGACGTAATAAATCTGTCCGCTCTTGTCGCTGAAGATCAGCCTCAGGTCGGCCAATTCGGAGAGTTCCTCGGGGGAAAGCAGGTGGATGTACTCGTTCGGCTCGAACCAGATTATGTACCCCGGCCGGTCGTGCGGCCAGCCGACGTAATTCTCGACGCCGACGCTCCTGCGCGGCAAAACGTTTGCAGGCTGGCGCGTGAAGAACCAGACCGCGTCCACGTAATTGCTGTAGAAGACCGCGCCCGGCTCGGCGGCGCGCAGTCTTTGCATTTCGGCGACGATTGCCATTTCGTGAAAAGTGCGGTTGTTGTAAAAGTTGTAATTGCTCGGCTCGCCCTGCAGGCGCGCATCTCCCAGGTATTTGAACATGCTGTAGCCGGGATAGGCCGACCAAATGGCAAAGGCAAACGCGAGGCCGTAACCTATCCACTGTGGAGACAATCGCAGGTGAGGCCGCAGGAGCGTATCAAACGTGACCAGCACAATGATGATGGTCGGAACCAGCAGGATGACATAATAGCGGTCGGACGTCAGATCGAGGTGATCGCCGGTGATGATGGTCAGCGCCACCGCCGCGAAGTAGACGAGGGCATGAATCATCGTCGGATACGCGGACGCCGCAGAGAGGGCATCCCGCCAGGCGCGAAGGTTCCCTCGTTTTCGCCAGTTGATCAAAATCAAAGCCAGCGCCAGCAGACCCAGCGGAACGAGCGGACGCGTCAGCGCGGGCATCAACGCGGGATGATACGGCGCGAACCAATGCAACATCTTGGTCAGGGCCAGCGTGACGTTCATCCACACATCCGATGGCGGGCCGCCCGTCCCCCACAGCGTGCCGTAGGTCATGATATTGTGAATCCCCAGCCACCAGCCAATCGGCAGGATGGACAGGATGCCGAGTATGAATCCGTCGCGCAGGATCACACGCGGCGCCTTTCGATTCTCGATGAGAATGACAAACCCCGCCGTGACTCCCAGCGCGGGCCCGACGTACCGTTGCATGGGCGCAAGCATGCTCAGCACGACCATCCAGGCAAAAGCAACGTAGGATTTCTTCGTGATGTACGGGTCAACCGCCAGGAGGAAAGCCAGCGTCAACGTCAGGTAAAACGGATCGGCGCTGATCGTGACGTGAATGCGCAGCGATGAAAGCGAAAGCGCGACGAACAGGCTGGCAATCACCGCGTAAAGCATCTTTTTGCGGAAGGCGCGCTGGAAGAGCATCCCGCTCAGGAATAGATTGAGTCCCAGCAGAATGATGTTGAAATACCAGCCCGCAACGAAGACATCCGTTCCCGTGAGCAGCCTCAAGCCAGCCAGCATCAGCGGATACAACGGCGGCCAGGAAAGGAGCGGCAGGCCGCGATGGTCCACCAGTCCATTGCCCGCCAGCAGGTTTTCGGCCACGGACATGTACTTGGCCGAATCGGAGGAAACCGCCGCGCCATATTTGGAGGTGGCGATTCCGCCCAGAGTCATCACGACGATGGAGAGGGCGAGGAGAAAAATCCAATATGCGTTCTTGCGAAGAAGGGGCATGGATGTTCGTCGAATCATCAACTCGCTTATACAGAACGTCCCGAAGGTTCATTGAATTCGGCCTTGATTTTGACCAAAACCTTCGGGACGGTATACAGCATCAGTGATGCACAACACAGCCAAAGAGCAAAGGCCGGGGGGCCTATTCGTTGACGCAGACGTTCGCGTTATCGTCCCACTGACAGCCATAGACGGCGTTGTTGATGCAGGCCACCTCGGTGGTGAACTTGCCGCAGTTGAACGGCTCGCCGCATTGCAGGATCTCGAGCGGGACGGTGGTGCATCCCGCGCCGGAGACTCGCGCCACGCCGGGCACACAGCCGCCAAAGGCCGCGTCGTAGGTGTAGCCGGGCTGACAGCCGGGATACAGGAGCGCCTCGGACTGACAGCACTGCGAATCGGGGTGATAACTGTAACCGGCCGGGCAGGTATTTTCGAAGCACGCGCCCGCCAGGGAACGGTTATCGAGGCCGTAGAGATTACATTCGAATTGCCCGTTGGCCGGGACACAGCCGTTGAAGGCCGCGTCGAAGTACTGGCCGACCGGGCACAACCCGTCGAGGCCGGTGCCGGGGCGGCAGGTCTGTCCCGTGGAATCGAGCGCGTAGCCCGGCGGGCAGGCCTGGGGTCCGGAGGGAAGCGGGAGCGGCTGGTAGGCGCACAGGCCGGTGGCCGCGTCGCGCGCGTAGCCGGGATCGCATACCGCGCCCTGGTCCGCGACCGGGGTTGGGTCGGCGCAGGCCGGGTTGCAGACGGTCAATTCGCCGGTGGAACTATCGGGACCGGAGCAGGTCAGCCGCAGTTGTCCGTCAATCACGGCCTCGGAACATTCGAAGCCCGGGGTTTGAACGCTATACGTTGTGCCGGGCGGGATGTCAACGGTGGTGAAACCCTGCGGGCCGGAACAATAGGTGCCGCGCACCTCGCCGACCGGGATCACACACTCGTCAACCGCCGCAGTCTGCGCCACAGGCTGGTAGGCGTTGGTCACGCAGTACGGCGCGGAGAGCCGCGGCTGGGAGGTTGCACAGCGGAAGCCGGTATCGCGCAGGGAGAGGGCCGGGTTGGCGTAATGGCGGATGGTGAGCGCGGCCTGCACCGGTTCGGATTCGAAACTGCTGCCGCGCACGACGCGCGCCTGGCCCTCGGCCGGCCCGCTCGGGTCCTGCGCGGGCGAGACGCCGTAATAATCGGCCGCATACCAATCGGAGACCCATTCGAAGGCATTGCCGGCCATATCCAGCGCGCCGTACGGGCTGGCGCCTCGCGGATAAGCCATCACGCTGGTGGTCGCGCCTTTGCAGTTATCGAAGTTGAGCAGGTCGCACGAAGGCTCCGCCCCGCCCCACGGATACAACTGCGCGGCCGCGCCGCGCGCGGCCTTCTCCCATTCGGCCTCGGTGGGCAGGCGCGCCCCGCTCCAGGAGCAGTACGCGCTGGCCTGGTCCCAGGTGACGCCGACAACAGGATGATCCGCAAACGCGGGGTCGGTGTAGACCGCCGCGCCGGGTTCCTGCGAGGGCGGCGTGCACGCGCCCAGCGCCACGCACAGGCCGTACATGCGGTTGGTGACTTTGGTCTTGCCGATCCAGTAAGCGGAGAGATTGACGGTATGTTGCGGATCGTCGAAGCCGCCCGCGCCCATGCTGAATTCCCCGGCCGGGACGTAGACCATCTCGCCTCCGTCGGGACCCAGCATGGCCGCGCCTGCCTCCGGCCCGACCAGAGTCACCGGGACGAGGGTGGGCGCGGGGGTGTCGCTGGGGACCACGACCGGCGGTTCGGTGATGGCCGAGGTCGGTGTGACCGGCGCGCACGCGGCCAGCAGAATCGCGCACGCGGCGGCCAGAGTCGACAGATTTTGGAATCGTTTCATTCACGTCTCCTGTGGCGGAAGGGATTCTTCCAGCCAGCGCGGACATTATACCCCGCCTCGACGGGCGGCCTAACTACACGCAGAAGATTTAGGAAAATCAGCCCCCTCCAACCTCGCGTCGCGAAGTCCCAGCGTTCTTCTGGGGAGCGGAGGGGATTGCGCCCCGGGCGAGCCTCGGATTTGTTTCGCAGAACTTCCCGAAGGCTGCCGTTCAAACCTTCGGGAGGGCGCATAGCGCGGCCTCCCGCCGCAGCCAAAGGCAGGACAGGCTTAAGCCTGTCTTACGATTTGCGCGTATGAGGCAAATGATTCACGGTAATACCATAGCGCGGTCAGTACCGCAAACAAACTTCAGTTTGCGCCTGCATGGGCAAGATAAATCTTGCGGTACCGAGCAAAATCTTCGCGATTGGCATAGTTTTTACAGAGCAATACTAAGGTTTACTGCGAACAGGTGCCGATGTCCACCCGCACGATGACGCACGCGGGCGACTGAGGCGGGACACAGCACTGCGCGGCCGCGTCGAAGCCGTATCCCTGCGGGCACTGCCCGTCGTTGACCGCGGTGGGCGGCGCGCAGGCGCCGTTGCAAACCCGCAATTCGTATGAGGTGAGTTCCGTCCCGGTGCAGGTGATGAGCAGTTCGCCCGAACTGTGCAGTTGGTTCACGCAAGTCAAATTGGAATCGGCCCACTCATACGTGGAACCGCCGGGCGCGGCCAGCAAAGTGTACGGGACTTTCTCCGCGCAGAAGCGGTCGCGCACTTCGACGACCGGCGCGGCGCACGCGACCCCGGACTCGCAGATGGGCAACGCGGGCAGGGACGTGACCTCCAGCGTCGGGACGGGCGTTTGGGTGGGGAGTGCGGTCTGCGTGGGCGCTTCCAACGTGACCGTGGGCGTGGGCACCGGCACGAGGATCGCGTCGCAGGCGGAAAGCACGAGCGCGGCCGCGATCAGGATGACAATGAACAGGGTGGAACGAGACATGAGTCGCCTCTCCTTCGGGCAATGCAAATTGGATTGAAAAATTATAGTGGCTTCGCAGGATGTTGTCATCCCCCAGGTTTAGGCGGAGTGTCCAATTGCGTGGGCTTGCCAAACGATTTCACCACGGAGCACACAGAGATCACGGAGAAATTCTCTCTGAAGAGTCTCTGTGAACTCCGTGTTCTCTGTGGTGAGATTTCCCCAGCCCATCCTTTTAGACACTCTCGGTTTAGGAAACCGAACCGCGAAGACGCGAAGCCCGCAAAGGGTTTTCCAAAGCCTTCGCGCTCTTCCTGCCTTCGCGGTGAAATTCGCCTTGCGCGCCGCGAGGATGGTATCATTCCCCCATGCAGACCGAGCCGCGCGCCCACTTCTACCACCCCGAACTGGACGGGCTGCGGTTCATCGCGTTTCTGCTGGTGTTTGTACACAATTCGCCCTACCTCGAATCGAACAAGATATGGAAAGCACTAAGTGAGTATGGGTGGATTGGGGTTGATCTTTTCTTCTGCCTGTCTGCTTTTCTAATCACAAAATTATTGGTAGCCGAATTTAAACAGGAGGGGAAAGTCAATGTTCGTAATTTCTATCTGCGACGTATTCTCAGAATCTGGCCCCTATATTTTACGTACATCGTGATCGTATTATTCTTTACAATCCAAAACCAAGACGGGGCTGACCTATTCGCACACTTAGCGGGATTAATCTCATTTACCTCAAACTGGGTTTATATCTTTTTGTTTCCTTATCTGATTACCGTCTTTGTCCACTTGTGGACCATCGCGTATGAAGAACAGTTTTACCTCGTCATCCCCTGGGTATTGAACACGGCACTAAAGGGTTCGCAACAATCGAGATGGGTTTTCCTCGCAGTTTTGTTTGCTTTGGGAAATCTCATTCGTGCCGGCCTGATCTTCTATCAGGTGAAACACCCCGCAATCTACATGCTGCCCTTTACACGGTTTGAGGCTATCCTGGGCGGCTTCGCAATTGGATTGGGATTATTCGACCGACTGTTTAATAGAATTCGGAACTGGGTATTGCTTGTCGTTGGCATCCTGCTAAACGGCCTGGTTTTCCTTCTGCCCAATACATACAATATTGGTTGGAATCTAATGCCGACCTATTTTTTCATAGGGATTGGAATGACGTTGATGACTTTTTCAGCTGTGCAGGGAAGAGAGTGGCTCTTCACCAAGATTCTCAAAAACAGGTTGATTATATATCTGGGGAAAATATCTTATGGCCTCTATGTTTTTCACATAATAAGCATTATGTTATCACTTCAATTGGTCACCAACCTTCTACGCATTGGGCCACAACAGCCAGTTTCATATCATCTATTGGTTTCTGCTATCAGCTTAATTCTCACAATACTCCTCTCGACTATTTCTTATCACTGGCTCGAAAGACCCTTTCTAAGGATAAAAGAACGAATCAGCGTGGTTTATTCTAGACCAGTCTAAAATACTTAATTTGAATCAAAAACGACAGCCTCCACCTTTCGGTGAAGGCTGTCATGTAATTTTACTGGACGCATCCTTTGAACGGGTTGTAGCAACAACACCTGACTGGGTCCCATGATGAGGGGAAGGATGTGTTGTTACAAGCTTGAGGCTGGCAGGTGCTACACCCCGGAGGCATATTCACAAAGGCGACTACTTCAGGCACGGGCGGGGCGCTGCTCCCATCCAGACAGCCGTAATGTCCGGGTGAGATCTCGGTCAAGATACTGCCCGCCTCGCATAGCGGGAAGCCTATACCTGTGCCGGGCAGGGCCGTGCAGCACTGGAAGGCCGGGTCGTAGGTGTAGCCGGGCAGGCACTGGTCCGTGCCGACGATCACGCCGCCGGTCCATTCGCACATGCCGGTGCCGGAGTTCAGCGCGTAATTGACCGGGCAGGCCGCCTCGACCAGGCCGGAGAAGGTGCACAACGACTTGAGGCTGACCGTGGTCGGCGAAGTGCACACGTACTGGTCCGGGGGAACCAGGTCTGCGCAGCCGCCCGTATCCTTGACCACGTTCGGGTCGCCGGGCGGATAGTTGAAGGTCACGTAAGTCTGGTTGCTGTCGCATTGCTGGGGCTGGACGTTGATCGAAAGCGACGGGCAGGAATACTGCACCTGCTGGCCGGGGCTGGGACTGCCGGTCACGTCCTGGCCGTAATCCACCACTTGTTCACAGAAAGGCGCGAAGTACTGCGGGTCTTCGACCACACAGCGGAAGCCCAGGTCGCGGCTGTGCTCGCCGGGCTTTTTGTAGAAGCGCACCGCCGAGGGCACCTGGTCGTTGATGGCCTTGTAGGAGGACGAACGCACGACGCGCGCGGTCCCTGCCTCGGGGCCGATCGGGTCCTCGGTCGGGCCGGTGCGATAGTAGAACGGATCGTACCAGTCCGCGACCCACTCGAAGGCGTTGCCCGCCATGTCCAGCGCCTCGTAATAGGACTTCCCCTGCGGATAATCGCGGACGTTGGTGGTGGCGCCCACGCAGTTGTTGAAGTTCAGCAGGTCGCAGGCCGGCGCGGCCTCTCCCCACGGATACACGTTTCCGTCCGGACCCCGGGCGGTCTTCTCCCATTCGGCCTCGGTCGGCAGGCGGCCATGGACGTACGTGCAGTAGGCCTCGGCCTGCTCCCAGGTCACGCCGGACACCGGCTCGCCGGAGCGCAGGTGGTCGTTGTAGCCCAGGTTATCGAGCAGGTCGGGCTCGGTGCACTGTCCCGCGGCTACGCAGGCCTTGTATTGCGCGTTGGTGACCTTGGTGCGGTAGATCCAGAAATCGCTCAGGGTGACGGTATGCACCGGGTTGTCGGAACTGCCGCGTCCCATGACGAACTCCCCGGCCGGCACGGCCACCAGAATCGAGCCGTCCACGTAGGGGATCATCACGCCCACCTCCATCTCAGGCGGGACGAGCACGATGGGCGCGAGCGTGGACGTGGCCGTCTCCACCGGGACCAACGGGGCGGGCGTGTCGCTGGCGGCCGGTTGGACAGCGGGCGGTTCGGTCGCGGGGGGCTGGCTGGCGGGCGGCTCGGTCGCGCCGCCGCAGGCGGTCAGGACGACGGCCAGAAGCAACAGAATCGAAAACGAGACTTTTCTCATGGCGCTCTCCTCATATAAACTCTATCATAACGAGAATTCTGGCTGGAATTATAAGGATTCCATTTCAAAATCCACCATCCCCCTGATGGGCGAGGCGGAGAGAATTTCACCGCGAAGGGACAAAGTGCGCGAAGGATTTGGGTTAGAGAGCGGTCAGGTCGCGGAATGTCACCACAAAACCCATGGAGATTCTTCTTTTATTTCTCTGTGCGCTCTGCGCTCTCTGTGGTGAAGGGTTTATAATCCCCCTCCATTTTATCCACTTTCGGGACTGCACCTCACGCCAACTGCGGCAGAATCTGTTCGTAGAAATCCAGCGAATTCGGATTGATCAACGCGTCGCGGTTGCTCACGGCGCGGCCGTTGATGATGTTCGTCACCGCGCTCTCGACCTTTTTCATGTTCAACGTGTAGGGGATGTCGGGTGCCTCGAGAATCAACGCGGGCACGTGACGCGGCGAGGCGTTCTCGCGCAAGGTTTTGCGGATTTTGTCCTTCAGTTCGTCGGTCAAGGTGAAGCCCGCCGCCAGTTTGACGAAGAGGATCACGCGCTGGTCATCCTGGAAATTTTGTCCGATTGCAAGGCTGTCGGCGATTTCGGGAAGTTTCTCCATTTGCGCGTAAATCTCCGCTGTGCCGATGCGCACGCCAGAAGGCTTCAGCACCGCGTCCGAACGCCCATAGAACGTGATCCCGCCCGTGTCGCTGTGGAACAGGACATAATCGCCGTGCCGCCAGATGTTCGGGTAGACGTCGAAGTATGCCTTGTGATATTTCGAACCGTCTGCGTCGTTCCAGAAATACAACGGCATCGAAGGCGCAGGCGCTTCACACACCAGTTCGCCCTGCTCGTCGTAAACAGGACCGCCTTTCTCATCATACGCCTTGACCTTCATCCCCAGCGCCGCGCCCTGCAGTTCGCCCGCGTACACAGGCAGAGTCGGACTTCCCGCCGCGAAGCATCCGTTGATGTCCGTGCCGCCTGAGATGGAATTGAAGTGCAGGTCGGGCTTGATCTCGCGATAGACATACTCGAATCCCTCCACGGAGAGCGGCGAACCCGTCTGTGAGATCTCACGCAACGACGAAAGGTCGTAATCCCTGCGCGGCGAGACGCCCTCCTTCTTCAGAAAATGCAGGTAACTGGCGCTGCATCCAAAGATGGTGACCTTCTCGTCCTGAATCAACTTCCACATAGCGCCCGCGTCGGGATAATTCGGGTTGCCGTCATAAAGGAGGATCGTCGCGCCGACCGCCAGCGAACTCAACAGCCAGTTCCACATCATCCAACTGCACGACGTGATGTAAAAGATCGTATCGTCGCGCTTGAGGTCGGTGTGCAGGAGCAGTTCCTTGAGATGATTGATGAGCACGCCGCCCGCGCCCTGCACCAGGCACTTCGGCTTGCCCGTCGTCCCCGACGAGAACATAATGTAAAGCGGATGGTCGAACGGCAATTGCTCGAATTGAATCTCAAGATTATTTTCTTTGGAAAGAAAATCTTCGTAATGAACCGCGTTAGGAATTCGAGAAATATCTGGCTTCTCGCGCGTGTATGAGACAACGATCACTTTTTTCAGCGACGGGATTCCGCGCGCCACTTCCGCGGCGTGTCCAAGGGTATCGAACACCTTTCCCTTGTAGAAATATCCGTCCGCGGTAATCAAAGCTTTCGGCGCGACCTGTCCCAGCCGCTCGATGGCCGCGGCGGGGCCGATGTCCGTTGCGCAGGAGGACCACGCCGCACCGAGGCTCGCCGCCGCCAGCATGGCAGTCGCAGTCTCGATCAAATTCGGCATGTAACCGACCACCCGATCCCCCACCCCGATGCCTGCCTCCCGCAACGAGTTAGCCAGCCGCGCCACCGAGTCATATAACTCGGCATACGTCATGCGCTTCGTCGTTTGCGTCTCGCCTTTGAAGATGAACGCGAGGCGGTCATCGCGATGGCGCAACAGATTCTCGGCAAAGTTCAAGCGCGCCCCGGGGAACCACTTCGCGCCGGGAAAGGTGGATAAATCCGCAACTACTTCATCGTATCGTTTCGAGGCTTTGATTCCCGCAAGGTCCCACATCGCCGCCCAGAAATCCGCGATGCTCTTCACCGACCAGCGATGGAGGTCGGCATACGATGTCAAATTCAGTTTATGCCGCGCGTTGATCTCCGCCATGAAACGCGTGATATTCGCGTCACGCACACGGTCCTCAGAAGGCGTCCAGAGTGGAGTCCGCATGTGTTGCTCCTCGAAATTTGATCAAGCCGAACACTCTGGAACGAATTATAACTATTTTGCCTGAAGACAGCCGATCAATTGATGGATCACACCCTGCGGCTCGGATTGCGTCAACGCCAGCACGGGCACGCTCCCCGCCGAAAAAACCTCGCGGACATTTCCCGTCATCCAATGCCGCGGCAGGATGCCGACCGCGTTCACGTCCGCGTTCAACACCTCGGCCATGTGTTGAGGACTGACCGCCAGCCGCGTAAAAGACGTGACGCTTCGTCCCTGCATCACGAGTTGATCGAACGCCCGCGCGATGTCCTCCCCTGAGGCGTAGACCCACACCTGCACGGACGGATCGCCGCGCCCCGCGAACAGGTCGCGGACCTGGCTGAGGGTCAGGTTTTGAAGCGGGCTCTCGCGATGAGCCGCGATGAGGATCTCCTCCGTGTCAATTTGGTATGCGTACGATACCAGCCCCTCAGGTTCACCCACGCGCAGAGTGATGTCGGCCGCGTCCGCCGAGACGTTCAACACGACCGACAAGTCCGCGGCGCAATCGAACATCTCATCCAGCCACGGACCAGCCGCGGAGGTGGCGTACACATCCACGCGTTCCATCGTTCCCGCGGGCGCGGTCGGCGCGCAGGCCATCAGAAACATCAGGATGAGGGCGGCCGCCTTTCTCATCCCTCAATGATAAACCTTGTCGTTCACAGACGGAGGGCAAATCATCAGCACTTCCACAGGTGTCTCCACTTAAGCCAACGCGTTTGCCTTGACCGCGACATCCAACGACCTTGCAATTTTGCATGGTGAAGCGCACGCGCCATGACTACAAGGCCTTTGAAAAGATGCAGACCGCGCCCACCACCGCACAGTACGCGGCAAAGACATAGAGCGAGTGTCTGCTCAAATAAATGATCAGCCATTTGATGGACAACCACCCCACCACAGCAGCGGCTAAAAATCCTGTGAGCAGATAGGGGAGGAATTCGTACGTTCCAGGCGCTTTGATCACATTGACGGTTTCGTAGGCGCCCGCGGCCAGAAGAATCGGCGCGGACATGAGAAACGCGAACCGAGCGGCCCCTGGCCGATTGAAGCCGCGCACCATGCCGCCTGCAATCGTCGCGCCGGAACGCGACGCGCCGGGGAACAGGGCAAGCACCTGGAACAATCCGACAGCAAGGGCATCGAGCCATGTCGCAGATTCGAGCGAGCGCTCGCGGCGGCCAAACGTCTCCACCGCGCCCAGCAAACCAGCGGACATCAATAACCGAACCCCGGCCTGGGTAACCGGTTCCATGAATAAATTTTCCACAACGTCCTTGAGAAGAAAGCCCGCGATCAACGCGGGGACGGTGGCGACCAGCACCAGCCAGCCAACCTGTGCGTCGTGGTTTTCAAATGGCCGTCTGTGCCAGATACCCAGAAGGAAGGCCTTTGTGATTCCGAGAATATCCCGCCGGAAAAACAGGAGCAATGCGCACACTGTCCCAAGTTGGACGATCACCTGAAAGGAGAAGATTTTCCCGTTCGAGGGGATGCCCAAAAGGGATTGTCCCAACAGCAAATGCGCGGTGGACGAGACGGGGATGAATTCGGTCAGTCCCTGGATGATGCCGAGGAGGAGGGCGTGGAGTAATGTCATCGAGATTCCTTGGGTTGATTTCTCCTCTAATTCTAAATCAGGTGGGTTAAGGCCACTGAAACGGAAAGTTAACGAATGGTAACCGTTGTTGCATCGGGAGAAAATCGTTTCTCGTCCATCCGTTTACGTGGAAGGCGGTTTTCGTTCCGCACCCCCTGCCATTGACGTAATTACTCAGGCGCCCGAGATATGAACCTCCCGTCTGCGTGAAGGAGGGTCATCGGTTTTCTTTTATTATCAATGTAGGGACACAACGAGACAGTCTAGAGATTCGGACGATCAACCGTCCTGCTGTGTCCCTGCGAATTTATGTTTTCTTTCTGCATTTCCATGCCATTGATTCAACAATTCAGGCACGCGGGATTCAAACGTACCATCTGCAATGTAGACTCTAACCTGCTCCATCAACCGTATCAGAGCCCGCAGATTGTGAATGGAAATCAGTGTGCCGGCCAGCAATTCCTTTGCCACAATCAAATGACGTAGATACGCGCGTGTGAATGTTCTGCAAGTATAACAATCGCAAGCTGCATCTATTGATCTTTCGTCGCGAGCGAAGGATGCATTCATCAGATTCAATCGCCCCTCGAGCGCAAAAGCGGAGTGATGGCGGGCCAGCCGCGTTGGCAACACACAATCGAAAATGTCAATGCCGCGCATCACACCGTCAATCAAATCTTCGGGGGTGCCGACTCCCATCAGGTAGCGCGGTTTTGATTCTGGCAGGATGGAAGTGACCACGTCGAGCGCCTCGTGCATCTCCTGCTTGGTCTCGCCGACGGAGAGTCCGCCGATGGCGATGCCAGGCGTGTCGAGCGAAGCGATGAATTTGGCGGACTCAGCCCGAAGGTCCGCGTTGACGCCGCCCTGGACGATTCCGAATAAAGCCTGATCGGTCCGCGTCTGCGCCTTGAGGGAACGTTCCGCCCAGCGGTGAGTCCGCTCCATGGCGGTTTTGCTGTAGGTGTGGTCATTCGGGTCGGAACACTCATCGAAAGCCATGATGATGTCCGCGCCGAGGTTCTCTTGAATGGCGATGGACTTTTCGGGAGTGAAGCGATGCGTCGAGCCGTCAATGTGACTCTTGAAGGTCACGCCGTCGTCGTCAATTTTGCGGGTCTGCGCCAGCGAGAAGACCTGGAAGCCGCCCGAGTCGGTGAGCATGGGACGAAACCATTGCATGAACTTGTGCAGGCCGCCCATGTCGCGGATGAGTTCGTCGCCGGGACGCAGGTAGAGATGGTAGGTATTGGCAAGCACGAGCGTGGCGTTGACCTCCTCGAGGTGTTCGGGTGTGAGGGTCTTGACGGTGGCTTGCGTGCCGACGGGTGCGAAGACAGGCGTGAGCAGGTCGCCGTGAGGGGTGGAGAATATCCCTGTGCGGGCGCGGTCGCTTTTGGCTGTGATTTGGAATTCGAACATCGGGCTGATTGTAAACGAGAACTCGATGATTTTTCAAATCTTCCCGTGAAAGTCAGGATATAATCCAGGCAGGAGACACTGAAATGCCGAATGCGGAGGGAGCAAGGCTGTATTCAGTATTGCGGACGGGAAATTGCTTGCCGGCAGGTTCCCAAACAACAAATCCCGCCTCGTGCAAGCATGGATCGAAATTCATCGCGAGGAATTGTATGCGGATTGGCAATTGGCGGTTAATGGCGAAGAAGTCTTCAGGATCGACCCGCTGAAATAGGAGAACGAATGAATCCCTACGTTAAATCCGTTCAGCCGCTGGATAATTACTGTCTCGCGCTGACCTTCGAAAACGGCGAAAAGCGCATCTTCGACCTGAAGCCCTATCTGAACAAGGGCGTATTTACGCGTCTGAAGAATACTGCCGTATTCAAGACAGTGCGCGTGGCCTCTGGATCCGTTGAATGGCTTGGCGAAATTGACATGAGTTACGATACGCTATATCTTGAAAGCGCCGCCGTGAAAGCCGGGGCAAAAAGAACTCAAACGAGAAAAGGGAAGTTGCCACATCTGACCACAAAACGAGTAAGGCAAAGAAGGATAAGCGCTACAGCGAAATAGCGTGAGGGGTGGCAAATATCCCTGCGCGGGCGCGATGGTTTTTGGCAGTGATTTGGAATTCGAGCATCGGGCTGATTGCACGATATTCGAGACGCGATTCCTTACGCACTTCAAAATATTGATTAATATCTCACTAAAGCATTTGGTATGACGGAGGAAATCATGAAACCCAACAGATTGATATGCTTCTTGTCAGCTTTGGTTTTGTTTATTCTCCTAGCCTGTAATGCGCTGGATCAATCGGCTCCCATACAAACACCGACTACAAGTATTTATGCTACTGAAGTCTCGGTCGGTGTAGCTCATGCATGTGCATTATTAAATACAGGCCACATAGTATGTTGGGGAAGTAATGATTCAAATCAATTTGGCGATGGGTCTTTCATGGATCATAATGTGGCTACAGAGATTATTGGTCTCACAGACATTAATGCAATCTCGGCAGGTGGTCAACATACTTGTGCAATAACAAAGAGTGGAAATGTAAAATGTTGGGGAGGCAATGAATCCGGTCAATTAGGCAACGGTACGAAGAAATTAAGTATGGAAATTGTGGAGATACCTGATTTGGTAAATGTATCATTCATATCCGCTGGCTGGGAACACACCTGTGCTATTTTAGAAGATGGCAGTGCCAAGTGTTGGGGAAAGAACCTGACCGGACAACTTGGGAATGATACGTTCACGAGAATAATCCCATCTCCAGCGAATGTCGTTGATTTGGGAGCTAGCATTTCCTCTATTTCAGCAGGGAATGAACATACATGCGCCCTGACCAGTGATGGGAATGTAAAGTGCTGGGGGCGAAATGTGAGTGGAGAACTGGGGACTGGACAAGAGACTAATCGAAGCAACACCCCAGTGGATGTAATTGGTTTGAATGAAAGGGTCATTTCGGTTTCAACAAGTTATGCAAAAACATGCGCTGTGACAGGAGATGGCAAGGTGAGATGCTGGGGATGGATCGGCGACCAGCAATTCAGTAATGTGCCTGTCGACCTTGGAAAACCGGGCGAAAGCGCAAGAATTGTCGCGACCGGCGCAAATCATATTTGCGCGCTCGATGACAGCGGCAAGGTATATTGCCTGGGGGAAAATTCAGACGGCCAATTGGGAAATGGTTCTACAAGTAGCAGCCATAGGTTTGTGCAAGTTAAAGGATTGCAAAGTGTTGTTACATCTATTTCAGCGTCCTACGATTACACTTGTGCACTTACGACGAATGGCGAAGTATGGTGCTGGGGCAATAATAGCGTGGGGCAGTTAGGAAATGGAACAACAAACAACAGTTCCATACCTGTAAAAGTAATTGGCATCAACCAATGAATTGCTGTAAGCGTAGGTTTATCCTGCGATCCATTTTTACAACAGTACTATTTCCATCGTCGTATCCCTTGACCTCTTCCGCGACATATCTTTCACATACTGAACGTCCCCGGGCTTGCTGTACTTCTCCTCATACGCCGCGCTGACCAGGTCCTTCAGCCGTTCGCTCCGCGTTTGTCTGGCTCGGACGGGAATTTCCTTCCCGCCAACAACAATGATTCCCTGCGGCTCCTCGAGAAACGTCCGCCACCAACTGCGCGGCTTGAGGCTCCACGAGCGGACGAAGACGCGTCGCTCCACGACCACGGCCCAGATCCCGATGACGCGGTGAGTCGAGGCGTTCCCCGCGCGGATGCCGAGGATTCTGTCCTTGCGAATGGATGCGAGGATGTCATCCGAAAAACGGCTTTGAGGTTTCATTTCGCGGCGCTCCTTGTTAAATCCTTTTGTGCGATTATCTGGAGAGGGTCGTATCTGTGGAAGGTTCGACTGTCCTGCCGGTCAGGCCATGTTTGTAGGAATAACGCAGCCAGACAACGTAAAACCCAAGAACGACCAGACTGGCGGCAACCCAGAACACCGCAGGCAAATCCAGCCCATACGCGCCGGCCAGTGTCATGAACGTGGAGGAGGTCAGTCTCCCCAGCACATTCGAAACGAGAAACCGCCTCGGAGAAATCGTCCCGAGCCCGGCCACGTAACACATGGCATCGGAGGGAAAGATGGGAAGCACAAACACCAGGAAATAGAACAGGATTCCCTGATGGGCCGAAATCCGCTCCCAGCGGTCGATCACTTTTCGAGAAGCCAGCCGATAGGCGAGAGGCCGCCCGGCCCGGCGCGCCAGGTGGAAGGCGATTTGACTGCACACGACTGCGCTGAGGACCGTCATGGCCAGGGCGGGGAAGAAACCGAACACATAGCCTCCCGCCAGAATCAGAACGTGACCGGGAAGCATTGCCACAAAAATCTGCAGGGACAGCAGGGCAATATATAACGCGGGTCCCCAGGCGCCATAACCCTGCATGAACTCGATCACAGCCTGACGGTCCCCCAGCCATTCGATGAAATGGATAAGCGGGCGCCATGCGAGCCACAGCGCGAGCAGGCCGCCAGGGATCAACAGCAGTGTGAGAATGTTCTTCGTTAGAAACCGATAATTTCCACTCATCATATGCCTGACATCACGCCGCGCGGCCTCGCAACAGAAATGGATACACATGGGAAAATATGTTACAGCCAGTATAACCCGTGTAAGACCATCACGATACCCTTCCCGCCCATCCCTTCCCCGCTTATACTCCTGACTTGACACGTGGCGCTTGACACATGACACTTCATACATGACACATAAAAACCGCTGGCTCATCCCGCCGCCCATCACGCCCGAAGCCGACGCCGCGCTGGCGGCCTTCCCCCCCGTCCTGCGGCAAATCCTTTTCAACCGCGGCTACGCCACCGACGCGGCCGCCCGCGCCTTCCTCAAGGCCGAAACGCCCTTCGATACCAACCCGTTCCAGATGAAGGGCATGGACGCGGCCGTCGAGCGCATCCGCTTCGCGCTCGAACACGCCGAGCCCATCGCCATCTACGGCGATTACGACGTGGACGGCGTCACCGCCACCGCGTTGTTGGTCACGGCATTGCGCGCTTTCAACGGAAACCCTTCGACAGGCTCAGGGCAAGTTGTCCGCGAATACATCCCGAATCGATTCGACGAAGGCTACGGCCTCAACAACGAGGCGTTGACGGCTCTCGCGAACGACGGCGTCAGACTGGTCATCACCGTGGACTGCGGCATCCGTTCCCCGGACGAAGCCCGCCACGCGCGGGACCTGGGCCTGGACCTCGTTATCTCGGATCATCACGAACCCTCGGGCGCCCTCCCCGACGCGCTGGCCGTGGTCAATCCCAAACAAGACGGAGATGCATATCCCGAAAAGTATCTGGCGGGCGTGGGCATTGCCTACAAGATCGTCGAAGCGCTAGCCTCTTTGCCCTCATTTGCTGGTTTGCTCAACCTTGCTGATCTGCTCGATCTGGTTGCCCTCGGCACCGTCGCGGACCTGGCCCCCCTCACCGGCGAGAACCGTTCCCTCGTGCGCGGCGGGCTGCGTCAACTGCGACAGACCGCTCGGCAGGGACTCTTCTCCCTCGCCAACGTGGCCGAGATTCCAATCGCCAAGATCGGCGCGACGCACATCGGCTACATGCTCGGTCCGCGCTTGAACGCCTCGGGGCGGCTGGAATCCGCGCTGGCATCCTATCAACTGCTCACCACCACCGATGTATTTCAGGCGGGTCAACTCGCCCAGCAACTGGACGTGCAGAACCGCCAGCGCCAGCAACTCACCAGGGAAATTCAAACCCAGGCCGAAGCCCTGGCCTTCGACGGGCAGGATGATCCGCTTTTGCTGTTCGCTGTGCACCCAGAATTCAATCACGGCGTGGTCGGTCTCGCGGCCTCGCGTCTCACCGAGACCTATTACCGCCCGTCCATCGTCGGACATTACGGCGAAGAGACCACGCGCTGTTCGTGCCGCTCGATTCCCGAATTCCACATCACGCACGCGCTGGATGAGTGCGCCGACCTGCTTGTCCGTCACGGCGGTCACGCGGCCGCGGCGGGATTCACCGTCCGCAATGAAAACCTCGACGAATTGGTGGCCCGCCTGAGGTCCATTGCGACGCGGGAACTGGATGGCAGGGATCTGCGCCACACCTTCGTCGCGGATGCGGAAGTCAAGTTGAAAGATTTAAGTTTCGATCTGTTGAAATCGCTGGATTTGCTGGAGCCGACGGGGTACGGAAATCCAAGCCCCGTTTTCGTGACACGCGGGATCAAAGTGCAATCCTCGCGGCCCGTCGGCGCGGACGGCCGTCACCTGAAACTCGCGCTCACCGACGGCCGCATCACCTTCGACTCCATCGGTTTCCGCCTCGGACATTTGCAGCCCGACCTGCCTCCGCGCGTGGACGTACTGTTCGTTTTGGAAGTGAATGAATACAACGGCAACACACGCCTGCAACTGAATTTGAAAGACATCAAGCCCGCGGGCGTGGCGGATTGATTTACGGAACCGCGAAGGGAGGAAGAACGCGAAGATGAATCAACTTCGCGAAGAGAAAAAATCTTCGCGCTCTTTGCGGTCTTCGCGGTGAAACCTTTCCGCATTCGATTTTATTTCGCCTTCAACTCATCTTCGCGTTCGGGGATGGTGAAACCGCGGATGGTGGTGTAATCCACAAAGGCAGGCCAGAACTTGTTGAGGGACGAAGTGACGCCCCACTGCCAGGGGATGATCCACATGCCGCGCGGACGGCGAACCAATTTGACGACTGCGCGCCCGACTTGTTCGGCGGTCAACAACATGAAGCGCGGTGTGGTGGCTTTGGTCTTGCGTTTGATGCCCGCATGTTGGCCGAACTCGGTCACCACGCCGCCCGGGTAGATCAGCGATACGTCAATGCCCCAGGGCTTGACCTCGCGGCGCAGAGCCTCGGAGAATCCGTGCACGGCGTGTTTGCTGGCCGCGTAGATCGTATAAGTGGGCGTGCCGACCAGTCCCGCCATCGAACACATGTTGACGATACTGCCCGCCCTCTGCCTGATCATCACGGGGAGGACCTGGCGCGTGGTCTGGATCACGCCCATCACATTTACGTCAATCTGCGCCTGAATGTCCTTGACGGGATCGAGTTTCTCCAGCCAGTCGAGTCGCCCGAAGCCCGCGTTGTTGATGAGGATGTCAATGCGGCCAAACCGATTGAGAGTCTGGTCCACCATGGATTGAATGTCTTCCAGGTTGGAGAGGTCGGCCTGCACGACCAGCGTTTCGGCCCCCGTATGCATCCCTTCGATCTCTTTCGCCAGCGCCTCGAGCCTGTCCACGCGGCGGGCGGCGAGCACCACCTTCGCGCCCTCGCGCCCGAACTCGCGCGCGGTCGCTTCGCCAATCCCCGATGAAGCGCCTGTGACGATTGCAACCTTCTCTTTGACTTCCATGCCAACCTCCTCTACCGATAAAGTGATGGCCTATTTTACAGTAAACCTGATGGAATTCACGGTCCCCAGCGCGGCTGATAATCGCAGTAATCGTTATCGGTCAGGCGGCGCAGGTCGGTGCCGTCCACGCGGACGACGTAAATCTCGCATCCGTGGTCGTCGCCGTAATGATCGTAATACGCGGTGAAGACCACCCACTGACCGTCCGGTGAAAACGCGGGACCCTGCGCGTTCCCGCCTGTGGGCGAGAGTTGGCGGACGTTCAACCCGTCCGCGTTCATGATGTAGACCTCGCGATGCCACGGCCCGCCCGAATAGGTGACGATGGACAGCCCGTCTGGCGACCAGTCGCTGCGGCCGCGGATGGCGGGCAGACTGCCGACTTGATGCAGATTCTTGCCGTTCTGGTTGACAACATACAACTGCGTCGAGCCGTTCACATCGGAAGCGAAAAGGATCTGCTTGCCATCGGGCGACCAGGTGGGGTCCCAGCCTGTGATTCGGGGAATGTTATGCGGATTGTCCCCGTCCCGGTCCATCAGCCAGATCTGATACTGATTGGAATTTGCCGTCCAGCGCATGAACGCGATCGTATCGCCGTCGGGGGAGACTTCGGGCGCATTGAGCACGCCTTCCCTGTCCGTCAACTGTCGGACGGTCCCGTCCGCGAGTTTCATCTCGTAGATTTCGTAGACGTTCTCCTCGCGGAACGCGGCATAGATAACGCTCGCCCCATCGGGAGACAGGGACGGGTAGTAATGCTGGCGCGTGGAGTCTGTGGTGAGGCGGCGGAAACCCGTCCCGTCCGCGTTGATGATGCAAACCTGGTTGCTCGCCTGCACTTTGTAAATCTGGCAGGTGAAGACGATGTGACCGGTCAGGCCGTCGCTCGCGGAGGGGAACGGGATTGACGTCGACGCGGCGTTCGGTGTCTGCGTGAAGGTGGGGACGGCCGCGGAGGTCGGCGTCTGCAACGGAGGCAGGGGCGAAACCGCCGTCGCCGGGGTGGAGGCCAGGAACGTCGCCAGCAGGTCCGGAGTCAGCGCGGCCGAGTGAGGATCCGAGGCGTCGCTTTGCCCGGTGGCCAGCGCCTGGAGAGTCGCCAGGTTCAACGGCGATTGAGTCGGCGCGCCCAGGTTGCAGGCTAAGATTACGATCAGGATGGGAAAGAAAAGAAGGAATTTTTTCATGGTCAACGATGGTATCGGTAATAGGCGGCGCACGCGCCCTCCGATGATACCATCGTTGCGCCCAGCGGGTGCTCGGGTTTGCAGACCGTTCCGAACGCGGCGCAATCGTGCGGTTTCTTCAATCCCTGCAAGATCTGGCCCGCAATGCACAGCGGCGACTCTTCGGCCTGCATGGCCTCGACCTCGAAGCGCTTCTCGGCGTTGAATCCGTCGAACTCGGCGCGCAGACGCCAGCCGCTCATGGGAATCGTTCCGATGCCGCGCCACTTTCGGTCGCATTCCTCGAAGACCTGCGCGATGACCTTTTGCGCCGACGTGTTGCCCTCGAAGGTGACCGCGCGCGAATAGGCATTGGCGACCTCGACTCTGCCCGCCTCCAGCAGTTGGACCGTCGTCAGAATCCCCTGCACGATGTCCAGCGGCTCGAAGCCCGTCACGACCATCGGGACCTTGAACTGCTCCGCCAGCGGCGGATATTCGTGATAGCCCATCACCGCGCACACGTGACCCGCCAGCAGGAATCCCTGCACACGGTTGGTCGGCGAGCCCAGAATGGCTCGAATGGCGGGCGGCACGCGCACATGCGAAACAAGGATCGAATAATTGGCCAGGCCGAGCCGCTTCGCCTGCAATACGCTCATCACATTGGGCGGGGCGGTGGTCTCGAAACCAATTGCAAAAAATACAACCTGTTTACTGGGATTCTGCTTTGCCAGTTCCACCGCGTCCAGCGGCGAATAGACCACGCGCACGTCCCCGCCCGCGGCCTTGACCGAGAACAGGTCGCGGCCCGAACCGGGCACGCGCAGCATGTCGCCGTAGGAGCAAAAGATCACGTCCGGGCGCGAAGCGATGGCGAGGGCCTTGTCGATCAGTTCCAGCGGCGTGACGCAGACGGGACAGCCCGGGCCATGCACCAGTTCGATTTCGGGGGGCAGTAACTGGTCAATGCCGTGGCGCACGATGGCGTGTGTCTGCCCGCCACAGATTTCCATGAGCGTCCACGGGCGCGTGATCGTGTTGCGGATCTGCTCGATCACGCCGCGCGTCAATTCCCCATCGCGGTACTCGGCGACGTATTTCATTTACCCTGGACCAATCTCGTCTTCGAGACTCGAAATGTCCCTAAGAAGGGCAAGTGTTTCCTGCGCTTCGGTTTCGCTCAACAGGCTGATGGCAAAGCCGACGTGGATCACGCAATACTCCCCCACCTTCGCCTCGGGCACGTACTCCAGGCAGGTTTCGCGGAAGATGCCGCCGTAATCCACCCGCGCCATCTTCAAGCCGTCACGCTCGAAAATATCAACGATCTTTCCGGGCACCGCCAGACACATGTCAACCTCTCATTCTGGCCGCGGCGATGACCGCCTGTCCCAGCGACAGGCCGCCGTCGTTCGTCGGCACTTCCTGATGCAGGTATACAACGAAACCCTCTTTTTGCAAAAGTGCCAAAGTTCGCCGTAATAGGGTGATATTCTGCCAGACTCCGCCGGACAGCGCGACCTCACCAATACCCATTTTTCTTCCAACCTCTAATATGGCTACACGCAGAACCTCGGCAAGACCATTATGAAAGCGCGCCGAGATTACCGGGATAGCGACTCCTGCCAGCACATCGTTGACCAATGCCTCCAAAGCGCTTCGCGCCTCGACCTGGACCTGATTCAGCGAAAAAGGATAACTCCCCGCCTCGGCCGGGTCCGCCAGCGCCTCGAACTCGATGGCCGCCTGCCCCTCGTAATTGACCGTCTGTCGCACCCCCGCCAGTGCGGCGGCCGCGTCGAAGAGACGCCCCATGCTGGAGGTCAGCGGTGTGTTGATCTTCTTTTCAAGTTGTGTGCGGAGCAATGTACGGTCATCGGCGCAAAATTCTTTCACCGATTCGAGCCGCTCGTCCCAATCCAATCCCAGCGACCAGAGCAGGGCCAGCGCGGTACGCGCGGGTTTCCTGATGGCCGCGTCCCCTCCGGGCAGAGGGAAACAGGCCAGGTGCGCGGCGCGCTGATAGGATTTATAATCCGCGACAAGAATCTCCCCGCCCCAGATCGCACCGTCCTCGCCGTAGCCTGTGCCGTCGAAGGACAATCCGATCACGGGGCGCGAACCGTCCAGTCCGTGCTCGGCCATGCAGGCCGCAATGTGCGCGTGGTGATGTTGAATGTCGAAAGTTGGCAGGTTTTCACGCTGGGCGCGTTCGTGGGCGTAGCGTGTGGTGAGATAATTCGGATGCAGGTCGCACGCGATGGCAACAGGCTTCACGCGAAAGAGACGCTCGAAATGCTCCACGCCCTGCTCGAAGGATTGAAGCGTCTCGTAGTTTTCCATGTCACCAATATGGTGACCGAGGAAGGCGTAATCCTTGTTCGTGATGCAAAAGGTATTCTTGAGTTCCCCGCCAACGGCAAGAAGCGGCGGCGCCTCCCAGGGCAATTTGACCGGGAACGGCGCGTACCCGCGCGAACGGCGGATGGGATGGACAGACAACTGACGGTGGACGACGGACGACAGTGTGAAGTCTGTGGATTGCGGTCCGCCGTCGAACACGCGTACCACCGAGTCGTCGCAACGGATGTGAATGTCGCGGTTGTGCATCAGAAAGGCGTCGGCAAGGTTGGATAAGCGTTGGCGCGCTTCGTCGTTATCGGTCGCGATGGGTTCTTCGCTGAGGTTGCCGCTGGTCATGACGAGCGCTGGAGGGAAGTCATCGCTCTTTTCGAGTAACAGGTAGTGAAGCGGCGTGTACGGCAGCATCACGCCCAGCCAGTCCTGCATCGGCGCGGCTTCGCGGGCAATGGCCGATTCGGGTCTGCGCTTGAGGAGCACAATGGGACGCGCGGCGGAGGCAAGCAATTCCCGTTCCGCTTCACTGACGAAACAATGCCGCTCGACGGTTTCGAGATCGGGCATCATCAACGCGAAGGGTTTGTCCACGCGGAGTTTACGGTTGCGCAGTTCGCTCACGGCGGAGGGGTTGGCCGCGTCGCAGGCGAGATGAAACCCACCCAGACCTTTTATCGCGACGATTTTTCCTCCCGCCAAAAGTTCTCGAGTCTTTTGAATCGCGCCATCCCCCTCAGGCGACTTGAAACCTGAAACCTGAAACCTGGAACTCTTTTCCAACCACACCTTCGGTCCACACACAGGACACGCCACAGGCTGGGCATGGAATCTTCTGTCTATCGGGTCTTTGTATTCACGCTCGCAATCGGGACACATGGCAAAGGGCGCCATGGTCGTTTTGGGGCGATCGTAGGGGATGTCCTTGATGATGGTAAAGCGCGGGCCGCAGTTGGTGCAGTTGATGAAGGGATAACGATAACGCCGGTCGCTGGGATCGAAGAGTTCGCGCAGGCAATCGCCGCAAACGGCGACGTCGGGAGAGATGGGCTGGAATGCGCCCTCGACCGCCTCGGAATGGACGATCTCGAATGAACAGAATCCGTTCGCGGGTCCGAAAGAGGCGGTCAGTTCGTCGATGCGCGCCAACGGCGGAGCCTCGTCGCGCAACGCTTTGACGAACGCGTCCAAAGCGTCCTTGTCCCCATCCACTTCGATGTCAACGCCAGCAGAGGTGTTCCGCACCCAGCCGTCGAGGTTCATGCGCGCCGCGAGGCCGTAGACGAATGGGCGAAAACCCACGCCCTGAACGATGCCCGTGATGTGGACGCGCAGTCCCTGCATGTTATTTGGCCGCGTTTTGGACGAGCCAGTCCACCCAGGCGTCGAGGCCCTCGCCCGTGCGGCAGGAAAGCGGGAATGTTTTCACGTCGGGATTGAGGGCCTGAACGCCGCGCTCGAAGTAATCCATTCGGAAAGGCACGTAGGGCAGGAGGTCGGTTTTGTTGATGACGAGCGCGTCGACGCCGCGATACATGCCGGGATACTTGTAGGGTTTGTCGTCGCCTTCGGGGATGGACGCGACCAGAACGGACTTGTGCGTGCCGAGCCTGAACGTGGCCGGGCAGACGAGGTTGCCGACGTTCTCGACGATGAGCAAGTCGAACTGCGACAGGTCGAGTTGTTCGAGCGCGCCGCGTAACATGACCGCGTCGAGGTGGCAGTCGCCGCCGGTGTTGATCTGGATGGCGGCTCCCGCGCCGGCCACGGCGGCGCGGTCGGCGTCGAGGGAGGTGGCGATGTCGCCGTCCACGACAGCCACGCGCAGTCTGTCCGTCAAGCGCGGCAGGGTCTGCTCGATGAGCGAGGTCTTGCCTGCGCCGGGCGAGGCCATCAAGTTAATGGAGAAGACACCCGCGGCTTCGATGCGGGCGCGGTTCTCCTCGGCGAGACGGTCGTTGGCGTTGAGGATGTTTTCGACAACAGGGACGCGGGTGGGCATGGCGGTTCCTTTTCGGCGGCTATTCCACGTCAATGGCCTCGACGAAGAATTCCTCCCCGGCGATGATCTTCGCGCCCACACTTCCACAATTGGGGCAGAGCAGTTCTCCGCCGTCGGGACGATATTTTTCGAAGCAGGCCATGCATTGAAGTTCGGCCGGGACGCGGCGGAAGTGTAACTGCGCGCCCTCGGCCAGGGTATCCTTGGCAATTATGTCCCAGTAGAACTGGATCGAATCGTCCACGTTGGTGGACAACTCGCCCATCACCAGGTAGATATCGGTAATGCGCTTTGCATTTGCCCCTTGTGCATGTTGCAGGGCAATTTTCAAAATGGACTGGGTGACGGGGAGTTCATGCATACAGTCTTTTTGATTAGCCTCGGCCGGTCTGTAAGCCGCATTCTGTCCGGCAGGGGTAAGCAGGTTTACGTCCCGAGGGACTTCGTCCCTGCGCCCTGCCTGGGCGATCATCTCTCTGGGCGGCGCGTCACCGCGCCGCTCTGGCGGCCTACCCGGGACTGACGCTCTCCCTCAAGGAGAGGTGCATAAGGAGGCGAGCAGCCTCCTCCCGTCCGCAGACAGTATCGTCCCTGCTTGGCCTTGCTCCCGGCGGGGGTTACCTGGCCGCCCGCATTACTGCAGACGCCGGTGGTCTCTTACGCCACCTTTTCACTCTTACTACCCTCACCTTCTCCCCTCTCCCAATGGGAGAGAGGCGCAGGGGTGAGGGAGCGACCTGTTTCTGTGGCCCTCTTCCGGCAGGTTGACTCCAAACGAAGTCTCCCCGCCCCGGGTGCTATCCGACGCCGTGCTCTCTGGAGTGCGGACTTTCCTCGATCCCGTCAACACAGGACCGCGACCGCCCGACCGGCCTGAGGCAACATCATCATACCTGTTTGGCGGGCGGGCGTCAACTGAAAAACGTCTGGTATGTCGCAGTCGAACGCGTACACTTTTTAATGTAAAATAGGCGTGCAACGAATTCGAGGAGTGACTGTGAGCAACTGGCCCGGGAAATACGTCATCGGATTGACAGGCAACATCGCCACCGGCAAGAGCGTGGTGCGCCGCATGCTGGAACACCTCGGCGCGTACACCATCGACGCGGATTCCCTCTCCCACCGCGCCGTGGCAAAAGGCGCGCCCGGATACAAACCCGTCGTCGAACTATTCGGCAAATGGGTGCTCGGCCTGGAGGGCGAGATCGACCGCGCCAAACTGAGCGCCGTGGTCTTCCGGGACCCGCAGGCGCTGACCCAGCTGGAGGCGATCATCCACCCCCTCGTCGGGCAGGCGACCGATATGCTCATCCGCCGCGCCAGCCAGAAGGTCGTGGTGATCGAGGCGATCAAACTGCTCGAGAGCGAACTGCACAAAGCCTGCGACGCGATCTGGGTCACGTACGCGCCGGAGGAGGTCCAGGTGGAGAGGCTGATGCGCAAGCGCAGCCTGGGCCGCGAGGAGGCGCTCCAGCGCATCCGCGCCCAACTGCCGCAGTCGGGCAAGGTGGCGCAGGCCAGCATGGTCATCCGCAACAGCGGTTCGTATGACGAATTATGGAATCAGGTCACGGCGGCCTGGAGGCGCATATCGCCCAAAACCGATACGAGCCCCCTCGTCCACAAGGAGGCGGTCGGCGACATGGCCGTCCAGCGCGGGCGCCCGCGCGACTCGGCGGCCATCGCCGAATTGATCACGCGGTTGAGCCAGGGCGCGCGCAAAATGACGCAGGCTGACGTTATGGAGGCGTTTGGTGAAAAGGCTTACCTGCTCCTGCAGAGCGGCGGCAGCCTGATCGGGCTGGCGGGCTGGCAGGTGGAGAACCTGGTGGCGCGCACCAGCGACCTGTACCTCGACCGCGCCGCGGATCCCGTGAAGGCGCTCGAAATCCTCATCCGCGAGGTCGAACTGGCCTCCAACGACCTGCAATGCGAGGCGTCCCTGTTGTTCCCGCCGGCGGAACTGGCCGCGCACAGGGAAGTCTGGAAAAAACTCGGCTACGAACAGCGCACGCCGCAGACCCTGGGCGTGCAGGCCTGGCAGGACGCGGCCTCCGAATCGATGCCGGCCGGGACGACCCTGTTCTTCAAGCAATTGCGCCAGGACCGCGTCCTTCGTCCGATCTAGCGCGTTGCAAACGTTCGATGAATCACCGCCAGGGCGCCGGGACGCGGACCCGAACGAGACGCGTTCCTGGCGGCCTGGCGGTTAGATGTCGCAGGTTTTGAACCCTCATGGCTGACTTCCTGAGCAACCTGCTCTTCGTCTTTCAACGACTCAACTGGCTGAGTGTCCTCGACATTCTGCTGGTGGCTTTGATATTCTTCAGCCTGCTGTACGCCCTGCGCGACACTCAGGCCATGGCCCTGCTGCGCGGCGCGATCTTCCTCATCGTCTCGCTGGCCCTGCTCACCAGCCTGGCCGACCTGCCGGCCTTCTCCTGGCTGATCACCAGCACCCTGCCCGCCCTCCTGCTGGCAATCCCCGTCATCTTCGCGCCGGAGATCCGCCGCGCCCTGGAACGCATCGGGCGCGCCGGGGCGTTCTTCCCCGGCGGCAAGAGCGAGGACCAGAAAATGCAACAGACCGTCCGCTCCATCGTCAGCGCGGCAGCGCGGTTGTCGGCGCGTCAGCACGGGGCGCTGATCGTCCTGCAACGGCTCGAAAGCCTCGAGAGCCTCGCCGAGACCGGCGTGCAACTTCACGCCAGGGTGACTCCCGAACTACTCCTGCAAATCTTCTACCCGAACACGCCCCTGCACGACGGGGCCGTCATCATCGCGGGCGGATGGCTGGAGGCGGCGGCTTGCGTCATGCCCCTCTCCTCCAGCGGCATCCTGAACCGTTCGCCGGAGCGGCAGATGGGACTGCGCCACCGCGCCGCGCTGGGAATCTCGGAAGCCAGCGACGCGGTGGCGGTCGTCGTCTCGGAGGAGACCGGTTCCATCTCCATCGCCCACTCCGGGCGCATGATCCGCCGTATAGACCCGGAGCGGCTGGAGAACATCCTGATCGCCTTCTACCGTTCGAGCGCCGCCCCGCAAAACACCTGGTTCCAGCGCGTCTTCCCCAACCTATTCCCGCGCAAGGATGACGAACGATGATCGGATGGTTTTCCAAGAACTGGCGCACCATGTTGTGGGCACTGACCCTCGCCGTGACAGTATGGATCGCGGCCGTCACCGCCGACGACCCGGACGAGGAACGCGTCTACCCGGACCCGGTGCCGGTCGAGATCGTCGGCCAGGATCCCGGCCTGGTCATCAACGGCGACTACCCGCGCGAAGTGGAAGTGACCCTGCGCGCCCCGCGCTCCATCTGGGACGAACTGAGGGCCGAGGAAGCGCCCGTGCGCGCCATTCTCGACCTCTCCGGCCTGAGCGCGGGGGAACATACCGTGAACATCCAGATCCAGGTCGCGCTCGAACCGGCGCGCATCGTTTCCGCTTCACCCGGCGCGCTGACCCTGTTGCTCGAACCTCTCGCCACGCGCACCATCCCGGTGGACGTCACGTTGAACGGTCAGCCGGCGGTCGGCTATGAGGCCGGGCAGGTGGAACTCACGCCGCAGGAGGTGGTACTCTCCGGCGCGGAGTCGGTCATGGCGCGCGTCGAACGCGTGCGCGTGGTGGTCAACATGTCGGGGACGCGCGAAAGCGTCAATCAACTGCTCGCGGTCCAGGTCCTGGATGAAGCGAACCAGCCCGTCAGCGGATTGAGCGTCAACCCGTCCAGCGTGCAGGTGAACCTGCCCATCGCGCAGCAGGGCGGCTACCGGGATGTGGCCGTCAAGGTGGTGGCGCGCGGACAGGTCGCCAGCGGCTATCTGCTCACGAAGTTATCCGTCTTCCCGCCGGTCGTCACGGTCTTCTCGTCGGATCCCAGCCTGGTCAATGCACTGCCGGGCGTGGTCGAGACGCAACCGCTTGATTTGCAAAACGCCAGCGACGATATTTTTACCCGCCTGGCGCTCAACCTGCCGGAGGGCGTTTCGGTGGTCGGTGAACAGAGCGTGGAGGTGGAGGTCGGCATTGACCCGATCCAGAGCAACCTGACGCTCCCGCGCGTGACGGTGGAATTCACCGGTCTCGAAGAGGGCTTGAGCGCGGCGATCTCGCCCACCACCGTTGACGTGATTCTCTCCGGGCCGTCGGCCGTGCTCAACAGTCTCTCGCGGCAGGACGTGCGCGTGGTGGTGGATTTGACCGGCCTGGCCGAGGGCACCCATCAATTGACGCCGAAGATCGAAATCCTCGTAGCGGATGTGTCCGTCGAATCGATCCTCCCGGCCACGGTGGAAGTGGTCATCACGCCGGGCGTCACACCCACGTCAACGCCGTAGTCTCCGCGCTGAGCGGAGGGTTAAGTAGTTCCGGGCGAAGCGAGGAGTGTATCGAAACCCGCAGACGCAGCGCAGGTGACTGGCATATTGCCCTTCGTCTTCCGCTTCGACTGCGCTCAGCGTCCGCTCAGGGCGATGCAAATAAACTAATCCATGTCCAAACCTCTTGTCGCCCTCGTGGGACGTCCCAACGTGGGCAAAAGCACCCTCTTCAACCGCCTCGTCGGCGAGCGCCTCGCCATCGTGGACGATACGCCCGGCACCACGCGTGACCGTCTCCTTTCGGATTCGGAGTGGAACGGCGTTTCATTTCACGTGATGGACACCGGCGGCATTGACCCGACTCACGGCGGCAGGACGCCCCTCTCCGTAGGCTCGGCGGATTTCATCGAGCAGATCCGCGCCCAGGCGCGCGTCGCCATCGAGGACGCGGACGCGGTTTTGTTCCTCACCGACGGCGAAACAGGCGTCACCGAAGCGGACCGCGAGGTGGCCGAAATCCTACGCCGGTCACAGCGAAAGGTGGACGGCAAACCCTGGCCGCCCATCTACCTCGTGGTCAACAAATGCGACAGCGCCGAACGCCGCGCGGCCGCGGCCGAATTCTACGAACTGGGACTGGGCGATCCGTATCCGATCTCGGCCGTCCACGGGATCGACACCGGCGACCTGCTCGACGACCTGGTCAAGGCTTTCCCCTCGCAGCGCGCGGACGAGGAAGATGATTCCGTTAAAATCGCCATCGTCGGCAAGCCCAACGCGGGCAAGTCCAGCCTGCTGAACCGCCTGGTGGGCGCGGAGCGCGCCATCGTCAGCCCCATCCCCGGGACGACGCGCGACGCGGTGGATACGAAGATCCAATACGAGGGCATTGACATCACATTGATCGATACGGCGGGCATCCGCCGCCGCGGTAAGATCGAGCGCGGCGTGGAGCAGTTCAGCGTCCTGCGCGCCTTCAAGGCCATCGAGCGCGCCGACGTGGCCCTGCTGGTCATTGACGCCGAAAGCGGAATCACGGCGCAGGACGCGCACATCGCGGGCTTCATCCTCGAAGCGTGGAAGAGCACCGTGGTGCTGGTCAACAAATGGGACGCGGTCGAGAAGGACACATACACGATGGACGCGTTCACGAAACGCGTACGACAGGAATTGAATTTCGTAGATTACGTTCCCCTGTTATTCATCTCCGCCAAGACCGGCCAGCGCGTGGACCAGGTCCTGCCGCTGGCGTTGAGAGTTCAGGAGGAGCGATTGGCGCGGCTCACCACCTCGCAGATCAACCAGGTCATCCAGCAGGCGCAGGACGAACACCCCGCGCCCTCGCACGCCGGGCGAGCCCTGAAAATGTATTACGGCACGCAAGTCCGCTCCGACCCGCCGACGTTCATGATCTACGTCAACGACCCGAAACTGGCGCACTTCAGTTACCGGCGGTATCTGGAAAACCGCATCCGCGAATCGTATGGGTTCATCGGAACGCCGATTCAGATTGTGATGAAGGGGAGGAAAGAGAAGTGATGATTGAGGAGACCTGTGGTCGTCCTCGATTGGGCTGCAGACCCCCGCCGAGCGAGCGCTGATTACTTGGATTTCTCGAATCTTGCATGCGCAGCAGCAATTTGAGCAATATCCTCCATGAAATATTTCTTTATTTCTGAAGCGGATTTTCCCGATAACCCATCACGGCTACCCAATACTACCTTCCTGTTGTCGATAATTCGCTCCATTATCCCTTTAATTGGCTTGCCTCTCAGAATTTTCTCCTCCACACTACGCAGGTCGACATCGTCAACCTTGCCTATTACAGCTCCAACCTCATAACTGTTTGACAATTTATCAAAAGCATATTTTGCCATAATCATTCTCCCGCTCGCCGGAATTCCAACCGTCACATTCATCCCATCTGCATCAACGATATAGGGAATCTCAAAGTTAGTCGCCATCTCAGCAAGCAATGAAGACAGACGATTTCTTCCTTGCTTTGCCGTCGTTGGTTTTGTCGTTTCCTTTGCCCTTGACGTCTGTAATGCTGTGTATGTTCCATCCGCATTTAATACTAATACATAATTGAATTCGAAAAGCGATTCGGCAGCGACCTCGGCTCTCAATCTACCTGTATTTACCCACGTTTCAACCACCTTCGCTAATTCCTTAGGGCTTATTATTCCATTTCTGGCTTGCGTGAGAGCTTCTATCACTGCAATATTGTCCTCTTCTGACTGTGGATAGATTGGCTTTGGCGCTTTGATATTGGTAATGGGTTCAATTATTCTGTGCACAAGTTCCGAGAACTCCTTGCTTGATAATTTACCGACAGCAATACCAAAAAGGGTAGCAAAAACAAGAATGGTTATCCCGCCCATTACGAAAGCCGAAATATTCGCCCATAAATCTTGGCCAAATATTTGCAAGCCAGACTCCAAATACAACGACACCAAAGCAATAATAATGCTTAGGATGCCAATAACACCTGTAATGATCTGTCTGTTTCTATCGTCGTTCATTCTTGCTCGCTTTTGTATTTATATCGCAAAGAAGGTTATTGCCATTGCCACAAAGCCAAGAGCAATGGCAATTATTGCTTGAAACTCACTAGCAATAGATTTAATGGGGGATTTCATTGAGCTGGTAGTTAGTAATAATTGGACAGTAATAAGCATTCCAATATGTGCAACTATTAACCCTCCTGTGACTCCTCGATTATTATTGACACTAAGCAGTGACGCAATGTCAACAGCCATAGCACCCATAACAAGATTGAGCGCCAGTGTTCCAAATTCCATAAAACTTGGTATAAACATTGAGTCTATACCAACTAACCTAATCTTTCTGCGCTTTACATCATCAATGATTTTCTCTAGAGATTGTTGAGGATAAGGCACAATCCTTATGCTTCCATCAATTTCCTTTTGTTGTACCCAAGCCGTATATCTGTAATCTCCATTTCCCTTCCCATTCATAATTTTCAGTTGGTACTCCAGTAAAGCAGTAAAAATAGTGAGCAAGAGTGGAACAATAATTGTCCGCACGAATATATTCTGAAACAGGGTCTCAATAATCTCTTTCATAAAACCTGCTAATATTTACCGATTATAGCAGACAGATATATAACTCCAGCAAATTGCGTCTCTTCATTTAGCCAAGGATCAAGCCAACCTTCAGCGAGAAGTCGCTGGTACGACTCGCGGACGGTTGGCTTGTCCTGAGAAGCATGACAGAGGAATACGTGGAGTTTACAATCAGCAATAGGCATTAGACTAATCCATGTTGAAATGCGTAAGCTACCGCTTGTGAGCGAGTATTGACATTCAATTTCGAGTATATTGAAGACACATGATTCTTTACTGTTTGGTAGGAAATACCCAACTGTTGACCGATTTCTTTGTTTTGCATTCCTTTCGCCAGTAATAGAAGCACTTCGGCTTCTCGATCTGAGAGGGGAACTCGATAAGTTATGCTAAGGCTTAAGGAAATAGCCCTACTTTGAAGTGATTTTATGATTTGACGATAACCGTCAGGTTCAAAATAATTTACCCAATGATATATTGACAGTCGTAAAGGAAGAAGACAATTCTCAAAACGCACAGGAATAATGAAAATAGTCCCTTCGGGTTTTTCTTCTGCAACATCAAGCGCAAGTCTTATTTCTTTTTGTACATATCCTTCTTTGTTCACAGAAGCTTTAGAAAATCCAACTAAAATAACATCAGATCCCCGGACTGCCTTTTGGATTTCAAGATCCCAATCTTGGCCTGCTAGAATTTTCTTCTCATCCAGCCAAGGATCAATCCACCCCTCATCATCCAGTCGCCGATATAACTCGCGCACAACATGTTTATCTTGCGAGGCATGGCACAGAAAGACGCGGAGTTTTCTTTCGGGCATGAGACTTACCCCAAACGCGGGGAATAAGCAAATTATACGGCAGAATTCGCAGAGGGGGTAAGTCTTGCCCGGCTTGGACTCCCGTCCTCACCGAGACAAATATAACAGACCTCCGAGTTTTTCAACTTGGAGGTCTACCTTTCACGGCCTCCAGGAGGCCATCATCCAGTCGTCGCTGAGGGAGAGTCCCGGGGCGTCAATACCGAACTGCTCCAGCGTCTCCAACGAAATGACAAACAAATGACGGCCTGTGTCCGTCGAGTCTTCGACCAGCAGGTATTTTCCGTCGGGCGAGAAGTGCAGAGAGAATACCGCCGCGCCGCGATAGACCTGACCCAACCCCGTGCCGTCACGGCGGATGATGTACACGTCATTCGTCGGGATCGCAGGGTCTGCGCCGTAGACGTTGAAGGCCAGTGAATTCCCATCGGGCGACCAGATAATCGGATAGATCGTGGTCGTGAAGGTAGCCAATTGCTCGCGGACATTCCCTTCAGGTGTAAGCAGGCTGAGGATATGTTGCTGGCCGGCGTAATCGTAATCGTCGTAGGCGAAAAAGTCGCCGCCGAAAGAAGGGACGAGTTCGGCCTTGGTCAGCAGGGTGTCATACAACGGGCGCACGAATCCATCTTCGGCGCGCGCAATGTAAATCAACCCTTCATTACCGGGCTGGCCCGAACGCAGAATCACATTCTCGCCAACCCAGCCGTTCAACACATAAGGCCTTCCTTCGGCGGGCAAATCAGCCGAGGCGGTCAGGTCGCGCAGACTCGTGCCGTCACGATGCACCACCTGCACGCTCGCGCCGCCCTGTCCATCCTGAACGCGGAAGGCGATCCACGTGCCGTCGCTGGACCAGGCCGGCAGGTCAATGATCGGGAACTCCGCCAGCGGCGTCCACGATCCGTCCTGCGGCTTGTAAAGATACAACGACATGCCGTTCGCGGACGGCGCGGCGAACGCGGCCAAAGTCCCATGCGGAGACCAGGCCAGCGGCGCGGGATTGAAATCCAGCGCGAAGGGCGTCTCGACGATTTCGAGCGGCGGGCAGACGGTCTGCACGGTCACACAGGACCCGGGCAGGTGCACCAATTCGACAGCGTTCGTCCCATCCTTTTTCAACGTGAAGAAGTAGACCTCGCCCAAGTCCGCGGGAGAGACTTCGATTGTCGGCGTCGCGGCCGCGACCTGCGGCGTGGGCGTCGCACCGCCGATGTCGGTGAAGGCCAGGCTTGATACCGGCTCAACGAGGAACAACGCGTCAGCGAGCGGCTGGTCGAATTCAATGGCGTTGATCACGTATTCGTTTTGAATCGCCTCTCCCCCGCCCTTGCCAAAGTCCTGCGCGCGCAGGATGACGCCGGTCTGCGTATCCACCCAGTAACGGCTGGCGAGCAGTCCCGGCTGGGGCGACCATTCCACGACCAGCGTCTCGCGGCCCAAAACCGTTTCGAGGTTGACGGGCACATACGTCCCGCTTCTCTGACCGAGTCCCGCGGGGAGAATCAACGCACCGAAGGGCGAGCCGATCTGTCCCTCCAGCGGGTGAGGGTAGACCGTGTCCGTGACGACCGAAGGCGGCTCGAACGGCGCCCGCACGAAGTCGGGAAGAGCCGAGGGCAGGGATTGCCCGGTGGTCAGGTTGGTTTCGAGGATGTTCTGCCCGTCGCTGACGCGGAGGAAGTCCGGTTCGCCGTCTGCGGGGCCGTTGACATAGCGAAAGCGGAAGTTCGGCTGGTCCACCCAGACCTGCTGGCGGTACACCTGAGCCGGCGCGTCGAGTCCCTCCGGCGCGTTCCACGTAACGACGCCGTCCAGCCAGATGGTCTGCCAGTTCGTGTGGCTGTAGAGAAGTTTGAGGCGGATGGTCTCCGAATCGGATTCGAGAGTCAACGGCTGTGACTGCGGCGCCTGCGTGGGTGTCTCCAGCAGAGGAGGCGAAGCGGTTGTGGGAGCCCCCGCGCAGGCCGCGAGAAGGATCGAAGAAAACAAGATGAGGGCAAGAATTTTTTTCACGATTACCTCGATGACTTAAAATCGTTGGCACAGGAAAGAGCGCCTGTGCCAACGACGAGAGCCAAACTTGTTTTGTTCCTCACGGGGTGGCCGTCGGGGTCGGCGTGGAGGTGGCGGTCACGGTCGGTGTGAGGGTGAATGTGGGCGTGAACGTCGCCGTGGGTGCGGCGCCCGCGCCGGTGCGGAAGATGCGCGGCGCCACCCACAAGGCGCGGTCACCGCTGGCGTAGGAACCGGCCAACACGGTCAGGATGAACTGGACGTCCTGCCCGGCCAGCGAACTCAGGTCGAGGTCGGCCTGGAAGTACTGGCCTTCGTATTTTTCGCCGAACACCCAGAAGGTCTTGATCGCGCCGCTCCCGATTCGATAATCGAGGCGGAAGACCACGTAACAGGCCGTGGCGTTGAACTCGCAGTTGACGATGCTCTGGAAGCGGTCGCCACTCTGGATGCGGAAGGCGGGATAGATGCCCTGGATGTACCCATTGTTGACGCTCTGCGGGAACGTGATCAGGCCCGGACGAGTGTCGGTCGCGCCGTTCTCGAGGCGTGGGTTGCTCACTTTGAGGACAAAGCCCTTGGCGTCGCCGTCCGTGCCCGGGCAGGGCAGGTTGCCCGCGCCGCTCACCCATTGCGCCGAGCAGGCGTTGGCGGCAAAGTCGTAGGCAGTGTTAGCCTGCGGCGTGGCGGTCGGACCGCCGGGTGTGACCGTGGGTCCGCCGGGCGTGACCGTCGGGCCGCTGACTTTGATGTCAACCCAGAAGGGTTTGTTGGCCTGTGCACCGATGCCGAAGATCGCGCCGGAGGCGTTCTTGAGCATCCAGTAGCCGCGGTACGATCCGCCCGCGCTGGGCGCGGTCAGGTTGACCGAGAGGTCCACGGTCTGGCCGGGATTGACGCTGGTGGGGAAGGCCGCAGAGGACGGGCCGCCCATCTGGTCGCCGCTGTTGAAGACCAGCAGGTAGCCGGTCGTCCAGGTGCAGGTGCCGACGTTCTTCAAACGCCAGGTCTTCTTGAACGTCGTACCGGGGTTGAAGACGGAGCCGTCGGGGACGGTCACGTCGGCGATGAATTGCGCCTTGTCGCAGCCCGAGGCGGGCGGAGGCGTGTGTGTTGGAGTGGGCGCGGTGGTGGTCGGGGTCGCGGTGGGCGGCGTGCCGGTCACGGTGGGCGTCGCGGTGCTGACCGCGCCGGCGCGCGTAATGACCGGGTTGGCCCACAGGGCGCGGTCGCCGGCCGGCGAACCGTAGGCGGACAGGTAGAGGATGAATTTCACGTCCTGCCCGGCCAGCGAACTGAGGTCCAGGTTGGCGCGATAGTACTGCCGTTCATATTTTTCGCGGAACGTCCAGAACGTCTTGACCGCGCCGGAGCCAATCTGGTAATCGAGGCGGTAGGCAACATAGCAGGAGGTCGCGCCGCCCTCGCAGGATACTGTGGCCTGGAAGCGATCCCCGGCCTGTACGCGGAAGGCGGGATAAACTCCCTGGATGTAACCATTGGTCACATTCTGCGGCGAGACCAGCAAGCCGGGGTTGGGGTCGGTCACATCGTTTTCGAGGATGGTACTGGCTTGTTTGAGAACGAAGCCGTTGGCGTCCCCGGACGTACCCGGGCAGGGCAGGACGCCCGCGCCGCTGGTCCAGACCGCGTCGCAGGCCTTATCGGCAAAGTTATAGGCCACGCCGCTCCCGGCGCCGGTCACATTGATCTCCACCCACCAGGGTTTGTTGGCGCTGACGCCGATCCCGAACAGCACGCCGGCGGCGTTCTTGAACTGCCAGTTGCCGCGGTATTTGCCCGGCGCGGAGGGCGCGATCATGTCCACACTGATGTCAACCGTCTGGCCGGGCGCGACCGTGGCCGGCATTGCCACGGTGAGCGTGGAGCCCATCTTCTCGCCGCTGACATAAACCATGCTGTACGAAGTCGTCCACGTGCAGGTACCGATATTCTTCAGCCGCCAGGTCTTTTTGAAGGTGGTGCCCGGCGCAAAGTTCGTCCCATCCGGTACGGTCACATCCGCGATGAACTGCGCCGCATCGCAATAGGTGGACGCCGCCGCGCTCTGCACGGTCAGCCCGCCGACCGGCACCAGCGAGGTCAACAGGGCGATCAGCAGAGCAACGGAAGCAAAGGTCAATTTGGATTTCATCTCATCCTCCTCGGATAAATAATGCCTGAAGGTGACGCAGGGCAAAGGCGAAAAGTTCCATTGCGGATAACCTGCACAAGTATATCTCCGGTTGCGCGTTAGGACAATATGAGCAAGGGGCTAAAAAATCGTCCCGCGCATCCTCTTGTACAAGAAAATACCGGGCCGCGAACCCCCACGCGGCCCGGTATTTCGCATCAAAGCGAACGAACGGCCTCAGGGTTCCCAGACGAAATGGATCATGCCCATCAGATGGGGCTGTCCATTCACATATTCGAAGCCCATGAGCCAGATCCGCCAATCCAATTCGACGCCCGGCGTGGGCGGCTTGATCACCGCATAGTAGTTCACGTTGAGGTACGGCCAGGGATTGACGAACATGCCCGCATAGGACGGGTTGTTGCAACTCAACTGGTAGGAGACATTGAGCACATCCGCCAGTTTCGGCTGAACGATCTGGGCGAACGTGCCCACATCCGGGATACCGCTCGCCCCGCCGCCCCAGTCAATCGACTCCGTGCTGGTAAAGGCCGTCTGCGCGGTGGAGGTGGTGTAATTCACCGTCGTGCCATGCAGCCAGTAATTCACGTTGACGCCGTGTCTCGGGCTGACCAGCGCGGCGAACGTCGAGCCGCTGGACTGGTTCACGGCCTGCTTCAATTGCTCGATCAGAGGCGCAATGCGCGCGTCCCCGCAGAATGTGGCGGGCGCGACGTATTCGGTCAGGTAGTAGAAATTGACCCAGCCGGTCCCGCCGCCGTCCGGGCGCACCACCTCGACCCATTCCGAGCCGTCAACCGTTGTGATCGGCCCGGTGCGCATCACGTTGACCGCGTCCCGCGGGAACGTTGCGACAATTGGGTTGCTGACGCCCGCCGCGGAGCGGACGTTGAGCACGTCTCCCTCGCTCACGCGGTACACGGAATAGGGTCCGATCAAAGAGGAGGCGGTGGGGACAGGTGTGGGTGTGGCGGGCAGCCAGGCATACGTCGAGACGATCTCGATGAAGACCGCCGACTCGGCCGCCTCGTCGAAGAGCGGAGGCGGGGTGGAGTACACGCCCGGGTTGTGGGAGTGCAGGACAAATCCGAGGCTGACACAAACGTTGTCGCGTTGCGTGGAATACGCCGTCCACTGGTAGAGACTGCCGGCCGCGCCGTCCGCGCCGCTCTCCTTGAGGAAGTTGATTCCGTTGATGACCACCTGCTCGGTCTGGATCGCGCCGGGCGGGTACCCGGCTCCCAGCGGGCTGACACAGGCAGTGGGATTGACCAGGACGCTGACGTCCAGATATTTTTCCACCAGGTTGGTCCCGGCCGCAAATGGCAGTTGGATGCGCGCGCTCTGATCCGTCTGGCTGACGATCTGTCCCTGAGGCGGATAGTTGAACTGGAAGCCGTATGGGGTATTGATATAAGTCAGCCAGTTCGTGACTGTCGGGACGGGAGTGGGAGTAAAGGTCGGGATCGGTGTGGCGGTCGGCGTAGTGGTCGGGATGGGCGTCGGAGTCGCGCTCGGAACCTCGGTCGGGACGGCCGTCGGCGTCGCCGCCGGGACCTCACCAGTCCGAACGAGACGCGGCGCCACCCACACGGCGCGGTCGCCGTTGGCGGGGCCGTTCGAGAGCACGGTCAGGATGAACTTGACATTCTGTCCCGCCAGCGGGTTTAGATCGAGGTCAATGTTGTAATACAGACCTTCGTACCGTTCATGGAATGCCCAGAGCGTGTTGATCGCTCCGCCCGCGACCTGATAATCGAGACGGAAATAGACGTCGCATCCGGTCGCGCCGTACTCGCAATTGACCGTGGACTGGAAGTGGTCACCGGCCTGGACGACGAACGCGGGATAGACGCCCTGAATCCAACCGTAATTCACCATCTGGGGAGCGGTCAGCAAGCCGGGACGAGAATCGGTGACCCCGTTTTCGAGCACCGGGTTGGTTAACTTCAAAACGAATCCGCTCGAACTTCCGTCCGTTCCGGGGCACGGCAGGACGCCCGCGCCGCTCACCCAAGTCGCGTTGCAGGCCTCGGCCGCGAAGTCGTACCCGCCGGAGGCCGCGCCCGGTACGTCAATCGAGACCCAGAACGGCTCGTCGCCGTTCGGCCCGATGCCGAAGAAACCGCCGGCCGGGTTGCGCAACATCCAGTATCCCTTGTAAGCGCCGGGCGTTGTGGGAGCAGTGAGATAAGCGGTCAGGTCAACCGTCTGACCGGGCAGGACGGTAGCGGGCAGAGCCGAAGCCGCCGCGCCGCCCATCTGGTCGCCGCTCACGAAGGTCAGGCTGTAAGCCGTCGTCCACGTGCAGGAACCGGCGTTCTTCAAACGCCAGGTCTTGGTGAACGCCTGGCCAGCCGGGATGTCGGTGCCGTCCGGCGTGGAGACGTCCTGCACGAATTCCGCCTTGTCGCACGCGGAGGCCGGAGGCAGCGTCGCGGTGGGCGTCGGGGTCGGGACGACGGGAGTGGCGGTCGCGGGCAGAGGCGTGGCCGTGGCCGGAAGCGCGGCCACCGGCCGGACGAGGCTGGGCGCCACCCACAGGGGCTGGTCGCCGCCCGCGGGTCCGCTGGCTCGAACGATCAACACCAGCTTGATTCCCTTCATATCGGCGTATCGGCTCAGGTCAATGTCGGCGCGGTAGAACAATCCCTCGTATCGTTCCCTGAACTTCCAGATCGTCACCAGCCGCCTGTCCGGGGCCATGTAATCCAGTTCGAAGGTGACGTAACAATCCGTCGCGCCATATTGACATCCAATGATGGCTTGAAAGTGATCGCCGCGCATGATGTCCATCTCAGGGTAGACCCCCATGATGATGCCGTTGTATTTCTGCTGAGGCACGGTGAGAATGCCCGCCTGCCCGGCGGCTGTCCCGTTTTCGAGGATCGGGTCCTCGACCCGTATGGCATAACCGTATTGTTTCTTTGCCTCGCGATAGGGACACGGAATAGGCCCGCCGTCGTAATGCCAGGTGGCCGCGCAAATCTCCGCGGCAAAATCATAGGCTGTGACGGTCGGGGAAGAAACAATGACGTCCACCCAGAAGGCCTTGTTCGCGGTCGTCCCCATCCCAAACACGGCCCCGGCCGCATTGCGCAAATACCAGTAGCCGCGAAAGTGGGCATTGACCGGCGGAGTCGTCATCTGCACCGACACGTCAACCGTCGCGCCGGGCGGAACGTCGTGCGGCAGATACACGACAGGCGGCGCGCTCATCATGTCGCCGTACCCGTAGACCAGCGCATAAGCGGTGGTCCAGGTGCAGGTGCCGATGTTCTTCAAACGCCAGGTCTTCGTAAAGGGCGTGTTGGGCGCGAGGATCGTCCCGTCCGGCACGGTCACATCCATCACGTACTGCACCCAATCGCAGTACGAAGCCGCCTCCACCCGGGATACGACCGGCGATGAAAGCGGTGTAGCCTGCAAAAGCAATGCCAGCACCACCATCACGGTCATTAAGTAACGTTTCGTGGGCATTAATACTCCTTTCAGCGCGCGTTCCCCCACGACGTGCGTGCGCCCGTCAACTGCAAGGATACCCTCCCTGTGAATAATGCCACTACTACTATACAACCCGACAGGTCGAAAAGCAATATGACTTCCGTAACATCTCCATTTCAATTTTGGTTCGACTTCTCATATAATGGACGCGTGCCCCGCACCGTCCTACACCTCGACCTGGACGCCTTCTTCTGCGCCGTCGAAGAGAAACTCAACCCCTCCCTGCGCGGCAAACCGTTTGCCGTGGGCGGCAGGCCCGACGAGCGCGGCGTGGTTTCCTCCTGCTCCTACGCGGCGCGGCAGTACGGCATCCGTTCTGCCATGCCCATGGCGCGCGCCATACGACTCCTGCCAAACCTGGTGGTCGTGCCTCCGCGTCACCGCATATACAGCGACGTGTCGAAGCAGGTGATGGAAATCCTGAACCAATTGACTCCGCTTGTGGAACAGATTTCGATTGACGAGGCCTTTCTGGACATCTCCGATCTGCGCGAAAAGACTCCCGAACGCTTCGCGCGGGACCTTCAGGCTGTCATCCGCGACGAATTGCAGTTACCCTGCTCCATCGGGATCGCCTCCAACAAACTCGCGGCGAAGATCGCCACCGAGGTCGGGAAGAAGGCCGCGAAGAAGGGGAGCCCGCCCTACGGCCTGACCATCGTCCCTGCGGGGCAGGAGGCGGCCTTCCTCGCGCCGCTCCCCGCGGACATGCTGTGGGGCGTCGGCCCGAAGACTGCGGCGCGGCTGGCCGAACTGGGCATCCATACCATCGGCGACATCGCCCGCTGGCCCGAGGAGGGACTGGTCCGCCTGTTCGGCGAAAACGGCCGCGACCTGGCGCGCCACGCGCGGGGTCAGGACGACCGCCCCATCGTCACCGAGCATGAGACCAAGTCCATCAGCCAGGAAACGACTTTCTCGCGCGACGTATCCGATGACAAGTCGCTCGAACGAACGCTGAAGGAGCAAGCCACGCAGGTCGGCGCGCAATTACGAAAAGAACACCTGGCGGGGAAGACCGTCAAACTGAAAATCCGCTGGCCCGATTTCACCACGTTGACGCGGCAGACCACCCTGTCCCAGCCGACCGACAATGACGACGAGATCTTCAAGACCGCGCTGGCTTTGCTTAGAAAGGTTCGCCATCCGCATCAATCCGTAAGATTGATCGGTGTCGGGATGAGCGGATTGGGGGAACCACTGCGGCAACTGTCGCTTTGGGATGACGGCGGGGAAAAGTCGCGGCGGCTGCAGGAGGTGGTGGACCAGTTGCAGGAAAAATACGGGCGGGCTGTGATCCATCGCGGGGAGAATTAAGTCATAATCAAATTGTGATTCTTCGAAGGCGTGTATATGTCATAATTTGACATATACACGCCTTATGCTTTCCAAGGATGTGACATATGCCGAACACCGCCACACGCCTGATCACGCTTATCTTCCTCCTGCAAAACAGGCCCGGCCAGAAAGCGTCCGAACTGGCCGAAAAACTCGGCGTTTCGCTGCGCACGATCCACCGCTATTTCGAGATGCTGGATGAGATGGGAATCCCCGTCTATTCGGAGCGCGGGCCGTATGGCGGATTCTCGCTGGTGCGAGGTTACAAGATGCCGCCGCTTGTCTTCACGCTCGAAGAAGCCGTCGCCGTGGTTCTGGGAACCGGGCTGGTGGAGGAGTTATGGGGCGAGCTGTATCGCGAGTCCGCACGCGGCGCGTTGGCAAAATTGGAAAACCTGCTGCCCGAGGAGCAGGTGCATGAAGTGGCCTGGGCGCGGGGATCGCTCGTCGCAACGGGAATGCACCGCGCGGACTTGAAAGCGCAGACCCCCGCGCTGGAGAAATTGCGCCGCGGCATTCGTGAGCGTCGAAGTGTGAGCATGAAGTATCAGAGCAGTCAGGTTCCACATCCCACCGAGCGGGAACTCGACCCCTACGCGCTCGTCCATCGCTGGGGCTGGTGGTACGCGATCGGGTTCTGTCACGTGCATCGGGAAGTCCGCACCTTCCGCGTGGATCGCATCGCGGAAATCGCGCTGTTGGATACCGCCTTCACACCATTGCCCGATTTCGATCTTCATGACTTTTTGAAGAACGATCTGCAAACCCAACCACAAATCATCGCCCGTCTGCGGTTCGACGCGGCATCCGCACACGTTGTCGCGGGAAACCAATCCTATTGGCAGACGGCGGAGCCGCAGGCGGACGGCTCAGTGGAAGTCACCTTTGCCGCGCCGACGCTCGAATGGGCCGCGAGCACAGCGCTGGCATACGGTCCAGCCGTTGAGGTCATGGAACCTCCCGACCTGCGCGTGACGGTAGTGGCATGGCTGGAGGCAACTACAAGGAAGTACAGAATATGAACGATAAAACCATCGAGTGGCTCCTGCAAGGCGAGCCGTGGATCGAGTATCGGGCGCGCGTCGATCTGCTCGGTCAGGTAGAAACCGACCCGCAAGTCCGCGCGGCGCGCAAGAAGATGCTGGCTGACCCAAGGATCAAAGCCCTGCTTGCAGAGTTATCGGATTGGCCTGGCGAGGTGTTGAACAGTCACCGCTCAGCCAGTCAGCCATTCCACAAACTGGAGTTCATCGCGGATTTGGGATTGAATATCAACGACGCGCCTGTGAAGAAAATCGTGAAAAAGGTGATGGCGCATCAATCCAAACAGGGACCGTTCCAATTGCCGACGAATGTCCCGGCCCATTTTGGCGGGAGTGGAAAGGACGAGTGGGCATGGGCATTGTGCGACGCGCCCGTGATCGTCGCCGCGCTGATCCAGATGGGAATGGGTGCCGACGCGCGCGTGCAAACCGCGGTCGAATACTTGAATGGACTCCTTCGTGACAACGGCTGGCCCTGCGCCGTCTCTCCAGAATTGGGGAAGTTTCGCGGGCCCGGGCGGAAGGATGATCCCTGTCCATACGCGACACTGGTCATGTTGCAAGCCCTGGCGTATGTGCCCGAGTTGCGCGAAAGCAAGTCCGCGAAGATTGGTGTGGAGACACTGCTTTCGCTTTGGGAGAAAAGCAGAGAACAACATCCCTATATGTTTTACATGGGCACAGACTTCCGCAAGTTGAAAGCCCCGTTGTTCTGGTACGACATCCTGCACGTGCTGGATGTCTTGAGTCATTTCGAATGGACAAGAAAAGACAGGCGCTTCAAGGAAATGTTGAGCATCATTGAATCCAAAGCGGATAGCGAAGGGAGATACATCCCCGAATCCATTTGGACTGCATGGAAGGATTGGGACTTCGGTCAGAAGAAAATTTCATCGAGGGGGCTGACTTTCTTTGCGCAACGAATTCTGCATAGGGCGAATCAATGAGGGCGAAATGAAAAACAAATACGAGATCAAAACCGTTGATGCAGGCAACGTGGACGAAAACGGCTTCTTCTGTTACATGAGCAAGCGCAAGGATCTTGGTTACAAACAAAAACGCGAATGGCTCGAAGCGCGCTTTGCCGAGGGGATGAAGATCAAGATCATTCACGAGGTCGGCGGGCGCGATACTGCCTTCATCGAATGCGTCCCCGGCGAGTATGCGTGGCGCGCGGTCCATGCGGCGGGGTATATGTTCATCCATTGTCTGTGGGTGGTGGGAAAAGGCAAGGGCAAGGGATACGGAAAACTTCTAATCGAAGAATGCATCAAAGATGCCCGCGCTCAAAAGATGAAGGGTGTCGCGATGCTGACCAGCGACCGCACCTGGCTGGCGGGCAAGGATATTTTTGAACGCAACGGATTCGTGGAAGTGGCTTCGGCGCCGCCGTCGTTCCAATTGATGGCAACCCGCTTCGGGTCCGGACCCGAACCGAGTCTGCCTCAAAATTGGGAGGAACGCGCCCGGTCATTCGGCCGCGGAATCACCGTCACGCGCACGCCGCAATGTCCATACGTGGAGAACGCGACCAACGCCATCCTTGGCTTCGCAAAGGAGAGGAAGATCAAGTCGAAGGTGGTCGAATTCAAAACGGCAAAGGAAGTGCAGGAAGGTGCGCCGTCCGCGTACGGCGTCTTCGGGACGGTTTTCGACGGCAGATTGCTTGCTTATTACTGTTTGCTGCCAAAGGACTTCGAGAAGTTGATGCAGGAACAAAAGAAAGGAGAATGAAATGAAAACGCTCGACCTCCGCAAACAATACAAGGATTTGTACAAACCCTCCGCGAAAAAGCCGACGATCATCGAAGTGCCGCGCCTGCAATTCGCCATGATTGACGGCTCCATCGAAAAAGGAGAGGAACCCGGCACATCGCCCGCCTTTCGGGAATCCATGATGGCGTTGTATGGACTCGCCTACACGTTGAAGTTCGCCTCCAAACTGCGAAAGACGAATCCGATTGACTATCCCGTCATGGCGCTGGAGGGATTGTGGGGGGTGACCGACGGCAAGTTCGACATCACCGTAAAAGACAATTGGGATTACACGTTGATGATCCTCCAGCCCGAACACATTTCGCACGAGATGTTGGATGAGGCGCGCGAACAGATCCGTAAGAAGGGACGAGACTCGGGTGCGCTATCGAAAGCGCGGCTGGAACATTTCGAGGAAGGGCTGTGCGTGCAGATGATGCACATCGGACCATATGCGACCGAGCCTGCCACCATCGAGATCATGCGCGCCTTCGCCGCGGAGAACGGGTTCCGCGACCGCGTCGGTCCGAACGGCAAGCACCACGAAATCTACATGAGCGACCCGCGTCGAATTACCCCTGAAAAATTGAAGACGGTGTTGCGACACCCGCTGGAGAAGATATAATCATGGCATGACAGTGAAATCGTTTTCCATTCGACTCTCCACGCGCGGCGACGCGGATATTCACGACATCACCGACCAGGTCGTGGACCACGTCATCCAAAGCGGATTCAAAAACGGCATGGTTACGATCTTCTGCCCGTCGTCCACCAGCGGTGTGACGACCATCGAGTACGAATCGGGCGCGTTGAGCGACCTGAAGCGCTTGTTCGACGAGATCATCCCTCCGAACCGCGAGTACGCGCACAACGCGCGCTGGGGCGACGGAAACGGTCACAGCCACGTACGCGCAGCCCTGCTCGGCGCGTCGCTGACCGTGCCGTTCGTCAACGGCCGCCTGACGCTGGGCGCCTGGCAGCAAATCATCTACGTGGATTTCGACAACAGGCCGCGAAAACGAGAGTTGGTTTTACAGATAATCGGAGAATAACTTGGTCTGTTTTTACCATCCCGATAAACCCGCCGTCGGAATCTGCAAACATTGCCAGCGCGGACTGTGTGCCGACTGCGCGGCCCTCGTCGAAGACAGCCTCGCTTGCAAGGACCGCCACGAGGAACAGGTCCGCGGGCTGAACCTGCTGGCCGCGCGCGGCATCCTGCAGGTCAGGCGCATGGGCGCGAATTATGCGCGCAGTGCCTGGTTCTATCTATTGACGGGTTTGCTCTTCGCGGGCTTCGGCCTGTATCAGTTGCGCTGGCTGGGCCTGCAGGCCTTGTTCCTGCTGTTCATTGGACTCTTCCTGCTCTACGTCGGCGTCGCCAATTTCCTCGAAAGCCGCAAGTTCAGGAATTGAGCAACTTTCATTGGCCTCCTGCGTAAGTCCAGACAGACAAAACGAAAGGAGCGCCAATGAACTCGAACTACAGATCCCTGTACCGAAGCAACACCAACCGTATGCTGGCAGGCGTGTGCGCGGGGCTGGCCGATTACATGAACATGGATCCGACCGTCATGCGGCTGATCTTCGTCCTGCTGTTCTTCGTCACCGGCCCGGGCGTGCTGCTGGCCTACTTCATCATGGCCCTGATCGTGCCGAACGAACCGATCTCCCAATGACAAAATGACCGTCCCTCAAGAGGTGACGGTCATTTTGTTTTAACTTTTTGCCAGCGACAGGAAGACGTCCTCCAAAGTCGGTTCGCCGCGCTCGATTTTTTGGATACTGACCCCTGCGCGCGTCAACGCCTCCTTCAAGGCTTCGGGCTGGATCCCAAGGCTGATCGTCCGCAAATGATCGCCCGCGAGCCCGACGCGCTGGACGCCCTCCACCCGCGCCAGTGACTCGAGCCCCGCTTCGAGCGGCTGGGCAAAGACCTCCCACACGTCGCCCTTAATAATGGACTTCTTCAAGTTGGTCGGTGTGTCCATCGCCAGCAACTTTCCATCGCGCATGATGCCGACGCGTTCGCAGTATTCGGCCTCGTCCATGTAATGTGTCGTGACCTTGATCGTCACGCCGTTTTCCTCGGCCAGTTCGTAGATCAAATCCCAGAAGACGCGGCGGGCAGTGGGATCAACGCCCGAGGTGGGTTCGTCGAGGAAGAGCAGTTTCGGTTCGTGCACCAGCGCGATGCCGAGCGCGAGTCTCTGCCGCCAGCCCGCGGACAGGGAACGCGTCAGCGTGGATTCATGCCCGTTGAGGCCGACCATGTCGAGGGTCCGTTTGACGCGGTCTTTGTCTCGAATCCCGTAGACACCCGCGTAAAACGTCATGTTTTCGAGCGTGGTCAGATCGTCGTATAACGCAAACTTCTGAGACATGTAACCTGAACGCGAACGCACCTGTTCCGATTCGAGAAACGAGTCATAACCCAGAACGGTCGCCTTGCCCGACGTGGGCTTCAACAAGCCAAGCAACATGCGGATAGTGGTGGTCTTGCCGCAACCGTTCGGGCCGAGGTAACCGACCACTTCGCCCGCGTCCACCTCGAAGTTGACGTGATCCACCGCGACGAAATCGCCGAAGTGGCGGGTGAGATTCTGGGCGACGATCACGGTCTCAGGCATTCGAATACTCCTGCGATTCGGATAAAGCGATGAACACGTCTTCGAGAACGGGCGGAATGGAGCGCAGTTCGGCCACTTTGCCGCCTGCGTTTTTTATTTCGTCGGGCAGTCGGTCGAGAATGACTTGCGCTTTGTCCGCGCGCACGCGCAGATGCAACTTATCACCGAACGCGGCCACATCTTCCACATCGGTATCCTGGTGCGCGACGTGGCGCAACAAGTTGTGCGGGTCGCCGCGCAATTCGAGCACGCGTCCGTTGAGGCGGGCGCGCAGGTTCGAGGGCGTATCTTCGGCGATGATTTTTCCCGCTTTCATGAATCCGACGCGATGACAGCGCGAGGCTTCGTCCATGTAGGGAGTGGAGATGAGGACGGAGACACCCTCTCGCTCCCTCACTCCCTGCCCCTCTCCCTGAGGGAGAGGGGTTGGGGTGAGGGGGGCTGAAACAAGTTTGATCACAAGTTGCCAGAAATCCTGCCGCGTGACGGGATCAACACCGGTGGTGGGTTCATCGAGGAGCAATACGCGCGGACGGGTGACGAGCGCGGAGGCGAGTCCGAGTTTCTGTTTCATGCCGCCAGAGAGTTGACCCGCGCGGCGGTCTCTGAAATCGGCGAGACCGACGAATTCGAGAATCTCCAGGCAGCGCGGCAGCCATTCGTTCGATTTCAGTCCGCGCACTTCGGCAAAGAAGCGGATGTTTTCGAGGACGGTCAGATCTTCGTACAGCGAGAAGCGCTGCGAGAGATAGCCGATTTGCGAGCGCGCCCCCTCGACCTGCTTGAGCACGTTGTATCCGCAGACTTGAACCTCGCCCGCGTCGGGTTTCAGCGCGCCCACAAGGAGACGCATGGTTGTGGTCTTCCCCGCGCCGTCCGAGCCAACCAGGCCGTAGATTTCGCCAGGCGCGATGTTCAGCGATACGTCATTCACAGCGTGGTTATCGCTGAAGGATTTTTTGAGGTTGCTTGCTTGAACGAGATGGTCTGTCATTCTAATTCTCGCTAAACGAGGTCGGATGCAAAATCACGAACACTTCCGACTTTCCCAGTTCTACCAACTGCTCGCGGCTCGGGCGCTTCGGCAGTCCATGTGCTTTTTCCATGATGAACCCGATCATGCGCGGATGGCGCGCCAACCGCACTTCCAGAAAGTCGGCAAACCTGCGTGGATCGGTAACAATCTCAGCCTGACCTTGAAACTGCTTCGCACCCACGCGGACCTCAACTCGCGGACACGACTGGATATTGCGAACCCAGTCCGCCTTGAGACCGCGCGCCGCGCCGACGTAGTAGTCACTGCCGATCCTCTCGTATTGCAGAGGCGTCACCCGCTTCTTTCCCGACTTTCGGCCTGTGGTCGTCAAAAGGAGAATAAATCTGCCGACGAGCGGACCCAACCCAATCGCATATAGGACGCGATGGATCTTTTGGACATTCTTCATCTTGGACCAATCGAATTGGGTTGTGGTCATGACTATCTCCTTGCTACAAAACTGTGATCTCGATATGGCGGCGGTGGTTGAGTAGCCCCGAAGGGGCGTATCGAAACCCGCCGCCTACTCGACCACCACTGGTTACCAACTACTTGAACACAACATCCGCGGGCATTCCAATCTTCAATTTTCCTTCTGGGTCGCTGACAGAAAGCTTGACGGCATAGACAGTGCTGGAGCGTCCCTCCACGGTCTGGACGTTACGCGGGGTGAACTCGGCCTGGTCTGCAATTTGGATCACAGTCGCGGTGAAGGCGACGCCAGGGAACGAGTCCACGGTCACTTCGGCCTGCTGGCCCAGCGAGACTTCGCCGTAGCGGTCTTCAGGCACATAGACCGTGATGGTCAGGTCGCTCAACTGACCAAGGACGAAAGCCGTCGCGCCAGGCTGGACGAACTCGCCGACTTCCACATTGCGAGTCAGGACGACGCCGTCACTGGGCGCGGAGACGGTCAGTTTTTCGATCTGCGTGCCGAGCAGGGCAAGGTTGGCCTCGGCCTGCGCAAGAGCGGTCTTCGCCTGGTCGAGGGCCTGCGATGCGGAAATCACAACGGGGGCATCCGAGCCTGTCTGGAGGGAGAGCAAACGCGTGTAGGCCGCGTCGTATCGCTGTTGGGCAACGACGACCTGTCCGCGTGCGTAACGGACATCGTAAGCAGACTCGCTATTCAGGAATGAATTGTATTCGCGTTGGGCGGCGTTCAATTCATCCAACGCGGCGTTGTAATAGTCGTACGCGGCGTCCAGCAGGCCGCCGCTCTGCTCGGCGTATTCCGCCTGCACTTTGACCTCGTCCGCAACCAGGAACGCGGCGCGGGCGTTGTTGAGCCTTTCCTCGGCCGCGAGGAAGTCGGCATTGGCAAGGTCGCTGATGACCCTATCGAGATTCGCCAGCGCGTCATCGAGGGCTTTTTGCGCGGCATCCACTTCCACTTGCGCCGAGACAATCTGCTCATCCTGATCGAAATACCAGGCAGGCTGGTTGAACTCGTCGGGCGCGGAGAAACGCCAGTCGGCGGCGCGCTGGTTTCCCTGCGCGGCGAGCGCGGACTGCAGAGTCTGATCGTATCGAGTCTGCGCGGAGGCGAGGGCGGCTTTGGCAGAGTCAACTGCGGCGGCCGCGACCGCACGTTGCGCGGCCAGCAGGCTCGGGTCCAGGCGAAGAAGCGGATCGCCCGCTTTGACGGAGTCCCCCTCCGCGACGAGGACTTCGGTCACCTTGCCTGCGAGTTCGGGCGCGACGTTCACCTGGGTCGCTTCGATGAATCCCGAAGCGGTCAGCGCGCCGTTCCTCGCGCCCAGACTCTGGGTGACCAGGAAGTAGGCGCTGAATGCAACGACGAGCACGACGATAACAATGACGGGAACGGGTGGGCGTTTGTGGTTCATGGCGAATCTCCTGTGTGGGTTCTTTCGTCCTTCTTCTTTCATTGGCCGCCGAAAGAGGAAAGAAGTTAATCGAGTCGTTTTCTGAATCGCAGAGCGGCCATGGTCATAATGCCGACCGCGAACAGAGTCATGAGGAAGAACGACAGTTGAATATCGGCAAGGCCGACTCCTTTGAGAAGCAGCGAGCGGATGATGAAGAGGTAATAACGCAATGGCATGAGATACGAAAGCCACTGCAAAATCTTCGGCATGGCTTCGAGCGGAAAGAAAAAGCCAGAAAGGAAGATGCTCGGCAGGAGAGTCATCCAGACGGTGAGCATGGCTTCCTGTTGCGTGTTGGCGATGGTGGAGGCAAACAGGCCGATACCCAAACCCGTGACGAGGAAAATGCCCGAGGTGAGCAGGATGAGACCGAGGTCGCCGCGGATGGGCATGCCGAACCACCAATGACCGACCGCCAGCACTTCGATGATGTTGAAGAAACCGAGGATGACGTAGGGCATGAGTTTGCCGACGATCAGTTCCCACGGACGAATCGGCGTGACGATGAGCTGCTCGATGGTGCCGCGCTCGCGTTCGCGCACGACCGACGTTGCGGTGAGGATGGCCGCGATGGCGTAGAGGATCATGCCGATCACGCCAGGGATCATGAAGTGCGCGCTGACCATGTCGGGGTTGTACCAGACCGTAGTGTGGACGGTGACGGGCTGCTGGATGCGCATGTTCTGTCCTGTGCGCGCGAAATTTTCGGTGAGAAGTTCGATGGCATGCGCCTGGCTGATGAGCTGCGCGGCCGAAAGCGCGGTGGACGCGCTGGTCGGGTCGGAGCCGTCGAGGATGAACGCGACCTGCGCGTTCCCTTCTGCAAGGCGCGCGGCGTAATCGGGCGGGATGATGACCGCGGCGCGCGCGTCGCCGCGTGAGATCAGCGTCTCGATCTCCGCCTCGGACTGGACGTCGTACGCGATTCGGAAGTAGTCCGCGGCGCGGTACGAATCGAGCAGGGCGCGCGACTCGGGACTGCGGCTCTGGTCGAGCACGGCGAGCGGGATGTTACGCACATCGCTGGTGGCGGAGTATCCCAGCAGGAACAACTGCATGATCGGGATGATCAGGATCATGACCAGCGTGCGCGTGTCGCGCCCGATCTGGATGAATTCCTTGCGGATGATGGAAAGCAGGCGTGAGTTCATGCGGGCTCCTTGATGACGCCATGTAAATATATGTCCACAAAAAGATCGAAACTGTTTTTGGGCATTAATTTGTAAATGATCGAATCCTTGATAAAGAGTTCAGTGATGTAAAAGGAAAAGAACATGCCGAGAAAAGACCTTACAAGAATCGGAGGAGGAAAATCCCGAAGGTTCTTGCGAACGCGCACCAGATTTTCGAACATGGGTATCAGCTTCGGGGCAATTTCACTGATCAAACTGGATATATGTTTTCCGTTGAACTCGACGAGTTCGATGAAAATCAGTTTCAGCAATTCGGGTCGGGAACCCAACTCGGTCACCAGCGCCCGCGCCGCATTTCGGATCAGTTCTTCCGCCGTCTCACCCTCCGCGGCAAGAATCAGCGGCAGGACTTGTTTATAGGGATGCTTGTCAATGATGATGGCCGCAAAGATTTCCTCCTTGCTGGCAAAATGGTTATAGATGCCTCCCAGCGCCAGTCCAGCGCGCTCCGCGATCTGCCGCATGGACGTGGCGTGATAGCCCTGTTCCATGAACAGTTCCAACGCGGCATCTTCGATTTGGAGGCGGGTACGCTCGCCTTTAGTCAGAGTCTCAGCGGTCATCTTCCCTTCTCTCACAGAAATGAACGAACGTTCGTTTTTATTCTACTCGATTTGAGCCGAGAGTCAAGAGGCAATTTTGGAAATGGTAGAATCCAGTCATGCTTCCCCTCACCACTTTGGAAAAGAATATCCGCACCCACCTGCGCCACAATGTGACGGTCAACCTGATGGATGGCGCGCTCTTCGGTCTCGGCTTTGGCTTCGCATCCATTTCGACCGTCATCCCCCTCTTCATCACCCATCTCACGGATTCGGCCATTCTCATCGGCTTCGCCCCCGCCCTGCACACCATCGGCTGGCAACTGCCGCAGTTGTTCACCGCAGGTCATCTTTCGCGGATGCGAAGATACAAGCCGTCCGTCATGTTCAACACGATCAACGAACGCGTGCCGTTCCTGATTCTGGCCATCATCGCCTGGTTGATTCCCGTCATCGGGACAAATGCCGCGCTAGTCCTGGCTTTCATCGCCCTCGCCTGGCAGGGATTCGGCGGAGGTTTCACCGCCAACGCGTGGACCAGCATGATCGCCAAGATCATCCCCTCGGAGGCGCGCGGCACGTTCTTCGGCGTCCAGGGCGGACTGGTCAACCTCGCCGTCGGCATTGCCGCCATCGGCGCGGGCTACCTGCTGGACTGGCTGGACTATCCGATCGATTTTGCAACATGTTTCTTCATCACGAGCGTCGCCATGATCGGTTCCTACATAGCACTTGCGCAAACGCGCGAGCCCCAAGATACCGAGAAAGTCATCGCGGAAGAAGAGACGCATTTCTGGCAGGGCGCAAAGACCATCCTGCGCCGCGACCGAAACTTCGATTGGTTTCTCGCCGCGCGCACCCTCGCCCAATTTGCAAGCATGGCATTCGGCTTCTACATTCTGTACGGCCTGCGCCGTTTCGACATGGACGAGATCACCGCGGGTTACCTCACCGCCGCGCTGACCATCACCGCGACGTTTGCCAACGCAATCATGGGCTGGCTGGGGGACAAATGGGGACACCGTTCCATGTTGATCCTCGGCGCGTTGGCCACAATCCTCAGCACCGCGCTGGCATGGTTCGCCCCATCGCTCAACTGGCTGTATCCCGTGTTTATCCTCGCCGCCATCGCCAACGTGTCCATCTGGACCATCGGCATCACATTCACTGTGGGTTTCGGCACCGAGATTGAACGGCCTCACTATATTGGCTTATCCAATACGCTCATCGCGCCCGCGACCATCCTCGCGCCCCTCCTCGGCGGCTGGATGGTGGATCACATCGGGTTCGATACCACGTTTGGCGTTGCAACACTGGCTGGCATCATCACAGCCGCCATTCTCATCTTTTTTGTCAAAGACCCTCGAAAGGAAACAGCATGAGTCTCATTCAGGAAAAAATCAACCAGGCAATCGAAATTCTCAAAGAGCAACAAACCGACATATGGCTCACCTTCGTCCGTGAGACCTCGGGCGTGCGCGACCCTGTCCTGGACCTCCTCATCGGCCCCAACGACCTCACCTGGCAATCCGCGCTCATCCTCACGCGCAAGGGCGAAAAGATCGCCGTTATCGGAAATCTCGAAAAGGACGCACTGTCCCGACTCGATGTCTTCGACACAATTCTCGGATACGATACGGCGATCAGCCAACTCTTGCGGGACACGATTACCCGCCTCGATCCCGACCGAATTGCGGTCAACTCTTCGAGGAATAATGTCCACGCTGACGGGTTGACTCATGCCATGTACGAGATCCTGCGCGGTCATCTCGACGGCACGCCGTACGCGGACCGCCTCGTCAGCGCGGAGCCCATCGTCAACGCCCTGCGCGGACGCAAGACCCCCGCCGAACTGGCGCGTATCCGCAAAGCCGTTGAGATCACAGACGAAATTTACAGGAAAACGTTCGATTTCATCGAAGTCGGCATGACCGAGATCGAGGCCGGCGAGTTCATGCAAAAACAGGCAAGGGATCGTGGGCTGGAACTGGCCTGGCCCGCGGAGAATTGTCCCGCCGTGAATTCTGGTCCCAATTCGCCCGTCGGCCACAGCGGCCCCACCAACATCAAAATCGAACGCGGCCACATCCTGCACTTCGACTTCGGGGTCAAATACGAAGACTATTGCTCGGACATTCAGCGCGTCGGTTACGTCCTGCGCGGGGGCGAAACCGCGGCCCCGTCCGAAGTCCAGAAAGGATTCGAGGTGATTCGCCAGGCCATCGAAAAAGCGCGCGCGTCCATGAAAGCGGGCGTGACAGGTAATTCGATTGACGTCATCGCGCGCGAGACCGTCACGGGCGCGGGTTATCCAAGTTACCCGTACGCGCTCGGCCATCAACTCGGCCGCGTGGCGCACGACGGCGGCGCGTTGCTCGGTCCGCTGTGGGAAAAATACGGTGACTCGCCCAATCAAAAGCTCGAAGTGGGGCAAGTTTTCACCATCGAGCCCGGGCTGGCCGTCGAAGGTTGCGGCTACATCGGGCTCGAGGAAGACGTGGTCATCACGGAAAGAGGCGCCGAGTATTTGGGCAGGCCGCAAAAGGAATTGATGTTGATCAGGTAAACCAGAAGCGAAATGCCCTTGTTTTCTCGTGGCAAACGACATACCATTCCCCTGACGGGCATCACTGGTTCGACCGATGAGCCAGCCTTATACTGTTTGGACTGTTGACGATAGGTAATAAAGGACAATCTCATGCCTGAAGATCCTCGAATCCTCGAACTCCGTAAAGTCCGCGCCAGGGTCCGCGAGGGCGGCGGCGAGGAACGAATCAAGAAACAAAAAGCCAAAGGCAAAATGACCGCGCGCGAACGCGTCGAGGCCCTGCTCGACCCAGGCACGTTCAACGAGATCGAGCCGTTCATCACTCATCAGGGCGATGAGATGAATCTGCTCAAGGAAAAGTTCTACGGCGACGGCGTAATAACGGGCTACGGTCAAATTGAGGGGCGGACGGTTTATCTTTACTCGCAGGATTTCACCATTTACGGCGGTACGTTGAGCGAGATGCAATCGCACAAGATCTGCCGCGTGATGGACCTGGCCGTCCGCAACGGCGTGCCGTTCATCTCCCTGATCGATTCGGGCGGGGCGCGTATTCAGGAGGGAGTCCGCTCGATGGGCGGATACGCCGAGATCTTCCGACGCAACGCGCAATACTCGGGCGTGATTCCCCAGATCAGCATCATGCTCGGACCGTGCGCGGGCGGCGCGGCATATTCGCCCGCCCTCACCGACCTGGTCATCATGGTCGAGAAACAGTCGTTCATGTTCCTGACGGGACCCGAGGTCATCAAGGCGGTGACGGGCGAAGTGATTGACGCCGAGTCGCTGGGCGGCTCGAACGTGCACATGGCAGTCAGCGGCGTGGCGCACTTGAGCGTGAAATCCGAACTCGACGCGCTCAAAATGGCGCGGCATTTCCTTTCGTATCTGCCGTCGAACAACGTGGAGAATCCGCCGTACATCAAGCCCGAGAGCGACCTGAATTGGATAGATGAGTCGCTCAACAGCATCGTGCCGATTGACCCGTCCGAGCCTTACGTCATGCACCAGGTCATCGAAAAAATCGTGGACGCGGGCACGTTCCTTGAAATCCAGCCTGACTGGGCGCGCAACGCAATCGTCGGGCTGGCGCGTATCGGCGGTCACAGCGTAGGCATTGTGGGACAGGAACCCGCCATCATGGCGGGCGTGATTGACATTGACGCCGCCGACAAGATGACGCGCTTCGTCCGCATGTGCGATTGTTTCAACATCCCGCTTGTGACATTCGTTGACTCGCCTGGTTTCCTGCCTGGCATCGCGCAGGAACACGGCGGCATCATCCGCCACGGCGCGAAACTGCTTTACGCCTATTCCGAAGCGACCGTGCCGAAGATCTGCATCATCACACGCAAGGCGTATGGCGGCGCGTATGTGGTCATGTCCAGCAAGTATCTCGGCACGGATGTGACTTATGCCTGGCCCAGCGCGGAGATCGCCGTGCTCGGCGCGGAGGGCGCGGCGAACATTTTGTTCAAGAAGCAAATCGACTCGGCTTCCGATCCCGCCGCGGAACGCAAGAAACTTGCGGATGAATACCGCGCGAAATTCAACAATCCCTATTACGCCGCGTCCACAGGTTACGTGGACGACATCATCGAGCCGCGCGAGAGCAGGCCGAAGATCATCGCCGCGCTCTCGGCTCTGCGCGACAAGTACGCGCCCGCGCCGCCGAGGAAGCATGGGAATATTCCCGTTTAGGCGACGGACGACAGCCCACAGGCCACCTTGTCGTCCATCGTCTGTGGTCAGTCGCCAAAACAGATACCGAACATGAGCGACACATTCATCCAATCCCTTCAGATTACCGCCCTCGGCATGGGACTGGTCTTCGCGGCCATCATCCTGCTGTGGGGGCTGATGGCGGCCATGACCGCGTTGTTCCGCGAGCGAGACGTTGCCCCCTCGCCCCCCGTCCCCTCTCTCGAGGGGAGAGGGGATGGGAATGAGGGAAAAGCCCGCGCGGCTGCAATCGCCGTGGCGACAGCCATCGCCGCGCAGAGACAACCCAGCGCGCATCCCCTGCCCGAACCGCCGACGGCCATCGTCAGCGCGTGGCAGTTGGGCATGCGCACGCGGCAGATGTCGCAAAAGGGAAATCTTGGGCATCGTCACAGATAAAGAGAGAGTCCAAAAGAATGGACTAGAGAATCTCACCACAGAGAACACGGAGTCCACAGAGATTCTTCAAGATGTTTTCTCAGTGATCTCTGTGCGCTCTGTGGTGAAGTCTTGTGGCCAGCCCGCGAGATTAGACACTCTTCAGATGAACATAGGCGAATGGAACCATGAAGATAATCGTTAAAGTCGGCGAACAAAATTTTGAGGTCGAGATCGAGGACTTGAACGCGCGGCCCATCGTCGCGGTCGTGGATGGGGAACGGTTCGAGGTCACGCCTGAAGATGGAGTCAGACCGGAGGGCCGGGAAGAAGCGGGCGCGCCCATCGAGAAGAAAATTCCCGTCGTCGGCATGAGCGCGCCGTCGGTGGGCGATGCGCGGTTGCTGGTCGCGCCTCTCCCAGGCACGGTCGTCGAGGTGTTCGTAAAACAGGGCGATCAAATCGAGACGGGACAGGTCGTGCTGGTCATCGAAGCGATGAAGATGAAGAACAGCATCCGCTCGATGCGCGCGGGAACGGTGGGCGAGGTGCTGGTAAGCGCGGGGCAGACGGTGGCGCACAAACAGGCGCTGATCCGTTTTGCCGACGCGGGCGAGGCCTCATGGATCTAAGCGGTCTGCTCGCGGGGTTTGCGGATTTCACGTGGGCGAACGCGCTGATGCTCGTCATCGGCGGCGCGCTCATCTACCTGGCCATCGCGAAAGAATACGAGCCTGTTTTGCTTCTGCCCATCGGCTTCGGCTGTATTCTCGCGAATCTGGGCATGTCGGCTTACGACGAGGAAAGTTTTTTGCGCGTCATCTACGAGGCGGGGATCGAGACCGAACTCCTGCCCCTGCTCATCTTCATCGGCGTCGGCGCGATGATTGACTTTCGGCCATTGCTGGCACAGCCGCGCATGGCGCTGCTCGGCGCGGCGGGACAATTCGGAATCTTCGGGACTCTCCTGCTGGCGAGTGCGTTGGGATTTCCGCTGAACGAGGCGGCTTCGATTGGCGTGATCGGCGCGATTGACGGCCCGACCGCCATCTTCGTGACGACCAAACTCGCCCCGCATCTTCTCGGACCGATCGCGGTCGCGGCCTACTCATACATGAGTCTCATCCCGATCATCCAGCCGCCAATCATGCGCCTGATGACGACGCGACGCGAACGACTGATCCGCATGGACTACGCGCCGCGCCCCGTCTCGCGTCTGACCGTGGTCGCGTTTCCCATCGTTGTGACGGTCATCGTCAGTCTGATCGCGCCCTCGGCCGCGCCGTTGATCGCGGCGTTGATGCTCGGCAACATCCTGCGCGAGGCGCTGGTCGTCGAACGGTTGAGCAAGGCCGCGCAGAACGAGATCATCAACATCGCCACGCTCTTCCTCGGTCTCTCCATCGGCGCGACGATGACCGCCGAAAGATTCCTCTACGATCCCGTCACAGGCATTCAATGGCAGACGCTGATGGTGCTGGGGCTCGGCCTGCTGGCATTCGTGGTGGATACAGTTGCAGGTTTGTTATTTGGGAAATTAATGGCTTTCGCAACGGGCGGGAAAGTGAATCCGCTCATCGGCGCGTGCGGCATCAGCGCGTTCCCAATGGCGGGACGCCTGTCCGCGAAGATGGCGCTAGAGGAGGACCCCGACAATTTCATCCTGATGCACGCCATGGGCGCGAACACCGCGGGGCAGTTGGCCTCGGTCATCGCGGGAGGGGTGTTGCTGGCGATAGTGACGGGAATGGTGTAGGAAGAAAGAGGAAAGAAGAAAGGCCAGAGGAAAATGCTCTGGCCTTATTATGTCGCAAAATCAACGATGTTGGGAAATTTCACTTTTCTAAATTTGTTTTTGCATTGCCCTTTTTCGTTGACGCCTTTTTGGTTGTTTTCTTTCCCTGGGTTTTTGGAACATGCGGCTGTAAGTAACACAAGACTTTCCCCTTGGAAACAATGGCAAATGTTATTCCGTTCTGCACCTTTTTGAAAATCGCATCAAAGTTATCGTGTAATTCCTGTTCGTTAATTGTTGTAAACGACAAATTTAACTCGCTCATCAAATTTAACTCGATCATCCTATTCTCCTTTATTTCAACCAATAACGGATTTCGCGTCCCAGCGGATACAACGGCAGCCGGTAAATGCGATATTTCGGCCCGGCGTAGGCCGCCATCAACTCGCGGGCGCGGCGCAGGTGGGCGCGGTCTGTTGGGGAGAGGGTCATCAACTCGGCAATGATCGGTTCGAGGGCGGTCACAGGCGCATACTTACCCGTCAGCGATTGATAAAACTCGAATTGCTCCTGCCACGCTTCCAGTTCGCCCATGACCGAGAGTGCGGTGAAGAATCCCTGCTGGAGGTGGCGCGTCTCGTGGACGATCAGGCTGAGAGCATAGGGATCGTCGGGCGGGAGAAGCGCGTAACGCGGATGCAACTGAATCCCGCCGAAAATCGTCCAGCGCGCCGCGGTCGGCTGGTCGCGGAATCCAAGCCTGACGCGGTGCCGCCTCAGATAATTCGCTGCCGCCGCCCCTCGAGATTCCGCCAGGTCGAGGCGTCTCAGCGACTGGTCAATCCACGCGGCGGTTTCCATCATTCAAGAAATCTCCCGACGTAAGTATAATGAAAACGGACTGGAACGCAACCATGAAAGCCATGATCCTCGAACGCCTGACCCAACTGGACTCGAATCCGACTCCCCTGCGGCTGGCCCAACTCCCACAGCCGACTCCCGCCGAGGGCGAGATTCTGATCGAGGTCGCGGCCTGCGGAGTCTGCCACACCGAACTGGACGAGATCGAGGGACGCACTCCACCGCCGCGCCTGCCCATCGTGCTAGGACATCAGGTTGTGGGGACGGTCGTTGGCAAATCGCGTCGATTCAAAGAGGGCGAGCGCGTCGGTGTGGCGTGGATCTTCTCGGCGTGCGGGACGTGTCAATACTGCCTGTCTGGGAACGAGAATCTGTGCGCGCAGTTCCGCGCCACAGGCCGCGACGTGCACGGCGGCTACGCCGAGTACATGACCGCGCCCGAGGACTTCGCGCATCCCATCCCGTCCGCGTTCACGGACGTAGAAGCCGCGCCGCTGTTGTGCGCGGGCGCCATCGGCTACCGCTCGCTGAGACTGACCGGCCTGCGCGACGGCCAGCGGCTCGGTCTCACGGGCTTCGGCGCGTCGGCGCATCTGGTGCTCAAAATGGCGCGGCACAAATTCCCGAACACGCCTGTCTACGTTTTCGCGCGCAGCGAATCGGAGCAGGCCTTCGCCCGCGAACTGGGCGCGGCCTGGGCGGGCGATTCGGACGCAAAGCCGCCCGAGGCGCTGGACGCGGTCATTGATACGACGCCGGTCTGGGGTCCAATTGTAGCGGCGCTGGGGAATCTCGCGCCGGGCGGACGGCTGGTGGTCAACGCCATCCGCAAGGAGAACGCGGACCAAGAGTCATTGCTTGGTTTGAATTATCCTGGACACTTGTGGATGGAGAAGGAAATCAAGAGCGTGGCCAACGTCACGCGCGCCGACGTGCGTGAATTCCTGGAACTGGCCGCCGAAATCCCGATCAAACCCGAAGTGGAATCCTTCGCGCTCGAAGATGCCAACCGCGCCCTGATCGAATTGAAACAGCGCAAGATTCGCGGAGCGAAAGTGTTGATGATCGAAGGTTGATCGTTATTTCGCGAGCGCCTCGTCCATGAGGTCGCGCAGAAAATCAACCAGCTCCGCCATCCCCGAATTGGAGAGGGTCGTGTCATCCAAATGGTACTTGGACGGCCTGGCGGTATCCTCGCTTGAGATTTCGATGTCGTAATTGAAACAGTCGGCGCATACGGATGGCCCGGTGACCGGACTGGAAAGTCGGACAGTCGCCAACAGTCCCTGCAGTTCGGTGAGACCCGAGGCGGCGAGTTTGTCGGTCACGGTCTTCGAGGCGCGTTCGTCAATAACGGTATAGCTCCCATCGCTGGAAATTTCGATCACGCGCATCAGCCCCATGATGCCGCCCGATTGGATCATCCTGATCGTCCATTGACCTTCGAGGGGCGCGGCAGGCTGGGTGGCCTCGGGCGCGGCCTGGGTGGGCTTGGGCGAAACGGGGGACGCGGGCGCGCAGGCCGCCAAGAAAATCAACAACACGGTGAGTGTCAAGAGTCTGTGCATGGAAACTCCTTCTTTGCTGCAAAGAGTAGCATATTTTGGACGGGAACGCAAACCTCTTTGTTCCCATTCCAGGCCGGATAGTTCCTGACAGCCTCATCGGGTAGAATTCGGGCGAGAGGTTATCAATGAGATCTGTAGCAATCCTCGGCATTGGCCAGACAAAAATAGACGAGCACTGGGAACTATCGCTCAAAGACCTGGCCCTCGAAGCCGCCCTCGCCGCGTTGCACGACGGCGGGCACGAGGCCGTCCAGGCGCTATACGTGGGCAACATGCTCTCGCCAATCGTCAGCGGGCAGAACCAGCTCGGAACGCTGGTCTCGGACTGGATCGGCCTGCGCGGCGCGGAAGCGATCAAGGTCGAGGCGGCCTGCGGATCGGGGGCGGCGGCGTTTCGCGCGGGACTGATGGCGGTCGCGGCGGGAGAGGTCGATTCGGCCCTCGTCGTCGGCGTCGAAAAGATGACCGACAAAGCCGGTCACGACGTCACCGCCGCGCTGGCCACCGCCGCCGACGCGGATTACGAAGTGGAACAGGGCGTCTCGTTCGTCGGACTCAACGCGCTGGTCATGCGGCGTTACATGCACGAGTACGGGTGGAAGCACGCTGACTTCGCGCCCTTCTCCATCAACGCGCACGCCAACGCCATGCACAATCCCTTCGCGCGCCTGCATCAGAAAATCACGGTCGAACAGTTCGAGAAATCGGGCATGGTGGCGACGCCCATCAACCTGCTGGACGCCTCCCCCATCGGCGACGGCGCGGCCGCGGCCCTGCTCGTCCCCGCGGACAGGGCCGCGCCCCTGACCGGGCGTCCGCGTGTGATCGCGGCTGGCTCCGCCGCGGCGACCGATTCCATCGCGGTGCACTCGCGCAAAGATCCGCTGTTTCTCACGGCCGCGTACGAGTCAGCCAAACGCGCTTATGCGATGGCGGGTGTGACTCACGAGGACATTGACGTGTTCGAATTGCACGATGCGTTCTCCATCATGTCCGCGCTTTCGCTCGAGGCCTGTGGATTCGCTGAACGCGGCCAGGGTGTACGCCTGGGTCTCGATAACGAGATCAGCCCGAAGGGCCGCGTGCCCGTGTGTACGCGCGGAGGGCTGAAGGCGCGCGGGCACCCGGTCGGCGCGACGGGGATGTATCAGATCGTCGAGGTCGTCCAGCAATTGCGCGGCGAATGCGGCGCGACCCAGGTGGAGGGCGCGCGCGTCGGCATGGCACAAAACATCGGCGGTTCGGGCGCGACCATCCTCACCCACATTTTTAGAGCCGAATAGGCGGCCATTTTTGGTAAAATTTGGAGGGGTTGATTCTTGCCCAAACTTGGTCTATACTTATGCCAGTATAGACAAGAAAGCGAGACAGAATGGTAGAACGCAGAAAATCCGAGCGAAGCAGGTTTGGATACTACATGCCCGTGCTGGAAAGCAGTACGCTGGAAACCGTAGGCCATCTGTCGGACATCAGCGGGATCGGATTCAAGCTGGACTGCCAGCGCGAACTCCCGCTGAACAGGGATTACCGCCTGCGCATCGACCTGACGCCGGACGTGGCGAACAAATCCAGCATGTCGTTCGTGGCGCGCACGAAGTGGTGCGCCCGCGACCGCTTCGAGCCGCTGGTGTTCAACGTGGGCTTCGAACTGATAGACATCTCGCCCGGCGACGCGGACATCTTCAGGCGCATCAATGAAAAATACGGCATGCACGATAAACGCGATACCCCATTCTAAGATTGCCCGGTCCCCATCCTCAAAAACCGATCTCGCAAGAGGTCGGTTTGTTGTAAAATTGCCGCATGCGCAACTTCATCCGCCGGCTTCTCCGCACAATCATTGACCTTGTCGCCACCGTGGAAATCCACGGGCGCGAACTTCTGCCGAAAGAAGGCAGTTTCGTCATCGCCACCAACCATCTCGGCATCCTGGACGCGGCGCTGGCCTTCTACGCCCTCGACCGCTGGGACATCTTCATCCCCGTCGCCGAAAAATGGGAGGAGAATCCCTTTCTGCGCTGGCTGGGGAAATACTTCAACTTCGTGTTCATTGACCGCTTCAACCCCGACCTGAAAGCATTGCGAAAAATCATCGCGCTGATGGAACAGGGCAACCAACTGGTCATCGCCCCCGAAGGGACGCGCTCGCGCGTGGCTTCGATGATCGAAGGCCGCCCGGGCGTCAGTTATCTGGCGGCCAAACTCAACCGTCCCATCCTGCCTGTCGGGCTGGCGGGCACCGAAGATAAAGTCGTTTTCGCCAATTTGAAACGCCTGCGCAAGTCTCACATCGTGGTGCGCGCAGGGCAACCGTTCACGCTTCCGCCCCTGCCAAAGGGGAACCGCGCCGAGGCGCTCAGGCAATTCACCGACGAGATCATGTGCCGCATCGCGGCGTTGATTCCCGAAAAGTATCACGGGGTGTACGCGGGGCATCCGAGGATCAAAGAGTTGCTGAACGCGTAGGTCGCCCTTACACCAGACAAAATCCACATCCTCGCCTCTCCGCCTCGACGATGGCCTGGTCGCTGGACCAGAAGAAATTATTCTTCCCGATAGTCTCCACCAGCCCGCCGCGCTTCATCATGTCGTAGGCGTTGTTATGGACTCCCGCGAACATGAGTGTGCCGCCCTGCTTGCACAGTCGTTCATGCAAGCGATGAATAGCCTCGATGCCAGCAGTGTCTATCAATGAGACTCCGCGCATGGACAGAATGAGGGCATGAGTTTCCGTTAGATTCGCAAACGCTTCGTTGAATTGACCCGTCGCAGCAAAGAACAGGGGGCCAGTCAGAAACGCCACGCGGACATGCTGGCACCTGCCCGCGGTTTCGATTCCCTTTTGCTTGAGACGCTTGACATCAATTTCCTGAACGTCAATATCTATGCTGGCGATCTTGTTCAAGAACACAGCGCCCGCGAGGAACGAACCGATCAGAATGGCTTGCGTCAGATCGAGGACAATCGTCGCGAGCATAGTGATCGTGAAGGCGATCATGTCCGTCTTGAAGCGTTTGCCGAAGATGAACTTGATGGCAGGCCACTCGTTCATGCGGACAGCGGTCACCATCAACACGCCAGCCAGCGCGGCGAGGGGAATGCGCGCCATGTGCGGGGCGAGCAGGAACATCGAGAGCAACAGTCCCACCGCGTGGATGATGCTGACGAGGCGCGTCTGTCCGCCCGATTTGATGCCCACGCTCGAACGCGCGATGGCCGCCGTGGCAGGGACTCCACCGAAGAACGGGATGAGCATGTTGCCCACGCCCTGCGCGATGAGTTCCTGATTCGCCTGCAAACGGACGCCCGTCATGTTCGAGCCGACCGCGCCGCACAACAAGGATTCGACTGCGCCGAGCGCGGTGATGGTCAGGATGGGCGCGAGGAAGTCGGGGAGATTCGTCCACGGGACGTTGGCGAGGCTGAGGCGGTCAGCGAGAAAAAGAGTCTGGGGGATGTCGCCGATGATCGAGACGACCCACCCCAACACGGAGGAAAGAAGCGTGGCGAGGATGATGCCGAGGAGCGAAGCGGGGAAGCGCGCGTTCCATTTGGAGGGCCAGAGGGTCATTGTCCCAATCACCACCAGGCCGAGAATTAGAGATTGGAGATTAGGCGTGAATCCGCCGCCAAAATATCCGAGCAGTTTTTGCGCGGCGGTTTCGGTCGCTTCGGTTTTGACGCCGAGGAAGTTGTCAATTTGGCCGATGAAGATGATGAGCGCGATGCCCGAGGTGAAGCCGCTGATGACGGCGGAGGGGATGAAGGCGATGAAGCGGCCGAGGCGCAGGAGACCGATAAGGAGCAGGAGCGCGCCCGAAAAAAGACCAGCCACCCAGATGCCCTCGAGGCCGTAGCGCGCGACGAGCACGATCAGCACCGCGGACATGGCGCCCGTGGGCCCGCTGATCTGATAGGGCGCGCCGCCGAGCATGCCCATGATGAGGCCCGCCAGAATGGCGGTGACCAGCCCCGCCGCGGCCGACGCGCCCGATGCGACGCCAAAGGCGAGGGCGAGAGGCAGCGCCACCGCGGCCACGGTGAGTCCCGCAAGTAAATCTTGTTGAAATTTGGCAAGCGAATAGCCAGAGAACTCGTCTTTGTAGAGACGAGCGAGGGAACGTCGAGGCATGAGTTGAGCTCCGAAAAGTAGTTTTACCAAAGGAATCGGTGCTCCCCCAGAGCGTCCTTTGGTTCAGGTCGGGCGGTATTTTATCACTAATTATGGAACGAGATAATACCGCAAAATTGGAGTGCTTTTTATTTTCTGTATCTCTTTCAACATTCTCAACACAAGAGGTTCAATCTGTTTCAGGGCAGGGTAGTAGTTGTAAGAGTCGGCTCTCCATAGTGTGGGATGCGCCAACATCTTGTTAAAAACCCAACATGGATTGTTTTCAATCTCAGATCTCCCGTAAGCCAACTTAAGTTCGCCAACCAATCGTTTGACACTTTCAATTCGAGGCCAACCAGGCAATATATCTTCTAGTTTGATATCATCTTTTCCACTTCCTTTGGAAATTAGTATATCGACAATTATTCGAGTATGCAAAACTAGACTCTCAGTAAGGGCATTTCTGATTGTTGTAACCGCTAAGTTGTTACTATCAGACTTTAGTTGTTTAAGAGCATTTCGTGTTTCAAAATACATCTGAACTTCATAATCAAATACTTGCCACGGGTTGTCATTTGGTTCGCTCATCTTGCCTCTGTTTTGGGAGTTCGACGCACTCTCCAGGCTATGAATCCTGTCATCCCTTCGGGATTAGCTTCGCGATTGGCCGCGTAGTTACAATCATGGCATCCCTTCGAGATTGAGGGGAAAGGTTAGTCTATCCACTCGAACAGATATTTGACATCGTGCTCGATCTCGAATTTCTTGAGGAAGTCGAGATATTCATCTTTGAAAGTCTGTTTGGCGTGATGCTGTTCTTGATTGAGAATGTAGTTATACACATTTTCTATGGCGGAGTGACTGTAGGAAAACGCGCCGTATCCTTCCTGCCAACTGAATCGTCCCCTCACCCAGCGATGGTCATTGATGAAATTGGAGGAATTGTTTTTAATGTCCCGAGTCAAGTCAGAAATCGCCATTGAGGGTTTGAGACCAACGAAAACGTGGACGTGATCCGAGACGCCATTGACGATGATCGGTTTTTGTCCCTTACCCTTGATGATGCCCGCGATGTACTTGAACACTTCATCCCGCCATTCCTTGGCAAGCAGGTTCTGTCGTCCCTGCACGGCAAAGACCACTTGAATGTAGATTTGGGAATACGTGCCTGCCATGTTGACCTCCATAACCCCGAAGGGGTGAGAAGATTATAACAGCATGGGGCTGAACGATAATCCCGAAGGGATGACATAAAATCACGTTCTATAACACCCCTTCGGGGTTAGACAAAATACCATCTTCGTTCTACGATCATTCCATCCCTTCGGGATTTCAAAACATCACCCCGCAATCATACTCCACGAGATTTTTCGATTTGACATCAATAATCGTGTGTGGGAATGAACGGCTGATGGTATAGGTTTGTCTGTAGAATCCGCCCCACTTGGTAAAGACAATCACTTCCACAATGGCGGCATCCTCGGTCAATTGCACGGCGGGTTCGATGTCCGTCATGGCGCGGGCTTTGGCCTGCTGGGAGAGATCAAACTTCATGCCAAAGTCCCCATCGTTGACATCTGCAATAATGGCATTGACATCGCCGTCGTTGCACACGATCCGAGTATCGTTGTAGTTGGCGTGCCAGACCAGGTAGAACTGTCCCGCCAGGATGTCCATCATCACATATTCAAAATATCCCTGCGCCGCGTCCTGGATTTCGAGATGGTCGCGGAAGTCTGCCTGTTCCATGTTTTCGGGAATATCCTGCGTCGAAGCGTATGGCGGCTGGCCCGCGGGACGGGCGTAAAGGATGGGATATGCGCCTAGAGAATCGACGGAATAGACGTAATCCAGGGTGTATCCCGCCTGCATGGAAATGTGCGTGAGGGCATCGAAATAGTCGTTCGCGTCGAACTCGCCTCCCTGCTTGACGCCCGTCCGCTCCAGGTTTTCGGGGACAGGCCCCGGCTGGGTACGACGAAACGCGGCCACGGTCTCTGCGCAATCGGAGATGACTGTCCCTTCCCTGGTGGCTGGGAAGAACAACTGACAGGCCAGTGAAACGACGAATGCGACGAGCGCGAGAGAAATCGTTCGTTTTTTCATAGCAAGCCTCCATCTCGCTACATCTACAAAGTTTGCCCCTCCCCCCTCTTCAAAAACCGACCCATCCCCGCCCTGCCCTTCCAAGTCTCGCCGTCCACAATCAACTGGCCGCGCAGGAACGCCTTTTCGGGATAGCCCGTCAATTCCCAGCCTTCGTACAGGTTATAGTCCGTGCGCTGGTGCGACATCGCCACGCCGTATTTCACTTTCCTCTCGGGGTCCCAGATCACGATGTCCGCGTCCGACCCTTCCAGCAGCGCGCCCTTGCACGGGTACAGGCCGAAAATCCTGGCGGGATTCGTGCTCATATACGCGACGAATTGATTCGGCGTGATTCTGCCCGCGCGCACGCCGTGGGTCCACAAGACGGGCATCCGATCCTGGACTCCGGGCAGGCCGTTCGGGATTTTGGTGAAGTCGTCCGCGCCCAACTCCTTGCCCGGGATGGCGACCTCGCGTCCTTCATAGACGATGGGCCGGGTCCCGTCAAAGAAGAAGGGACAATGATCCGTGCCGACCGTCTGCAAAATCCCCTCCGAGAGTCCCTGCCACAAACGCGCGTTATCCTGTCCCGTGCGCATCGGCGGCGAACAAATCCATTTTGCGCCATCGGGTCTGCGCAAATCATCAATCGTGAAAAACAGATATTGAGGACAGGTCTCGCCCATCACTTTGACGCCGCGTTCGCGCGCGTACTGGAGCATGTCCACTTCGCCGCCCGCGTTCATGTGGACAATGTAAACTGGCGCGTCGGCGGTCTCGGCCATCGCGGCCAGGCGCAGGGTCGCCTCCACCGCGCCCGGCGCGGGACGCGTCAACGCGTGGTATTCGGGGGTCGTGTGTCCCGCCGCCAGCGCCTCGGGAATCAAGGCTTCGATCACGTCGCCGTTCTCGCAGTGCGCCATGACCAACATGCCGTTGTCTCTTGCGATGCGCAGGGCTTTGAAGATACTGCCATCATCAATCCGCAAACGTCCGTTGTAGGCGGTGAACACCTTTAGCGTGGTGATGCCCATTTCGCGAAGAGACGGAATTTCTTTGGCGATTTTGTCATCGAACCTGGTCAGGTTCATGTGGAAGGAATAGTCAACCGCGGCTTTCGCGGCCTTTTGCATCCACAAATCAACAGAGTACTTAAGATCTCCCTCGCCCCCTTCCCCTCTCCCAATGGGAGAGGGGTGAGGGGTGAGGGGAACAAAATCCATCACCGTCGTCGTGCCGCCGAACGCCGCGGCCTTGTGACCCGTGTAATGGTCGTCGGAGGAGACTGTGCCGAACATGGGCAGGTCGAAGTGCGTGTGCGGGTCCACGCCGCCGGGCAGGATCAACTTTCCCGACGCGTCAACCACTTGCGCGGAATCAGCCTCAAGTCCAGGCCCGACGCGGGCGATTCGTTCGTCCTCGATGAGAATGTCCGCTTTGAAGGTCTCCGAAGCCGTGACGAGAGTCCCGTCCTTGATGAGCGTGTTCATAAGTCTCCTAGAGTCCCCAGAAGAGCGCCATGCCGGCCATGACAGCCGCAAAGACAACGACCATCAGGCCGGACCCGACGCGCAGAAAGTCGCCGAAGCGGTAATTGCCCGGGCTCATCATGATCAGGTTGACGGGATGAGAGACCGGCGTGAGGAAGGACGCGGAACATCCGATGGCGGTCGCCACCGCGACGGCCTGTGGATCGGCGTTCAGGTGAAGGGCCGCGCTGATGGCAATCGGTCCGATCACAAAAGCCGTGGCCTGGCTTCCCATCACCTGTGTGAGGGCGGCGGAGAGCAGGAAGGCGGCCGCGGCGAGTCCCAACGCCCCGTGGCTGCCCACCACCTCCAAAGCGTCGCGCCCGATCAGCGCGGCCAATCCCGTATTGACCATTGCAAGCGAGGCCGCGTACATGCCGGCGATGAAAAATACCACCTGCCATTCGACCGAGCGATAGGCTTCCTGCACGGGCAACAGGCCGAGCAGCATCGTGAGCACCGCCGCGGACAAAACGGAGAGATAGACCGGCAGGCCCAGCAGGGCCAGCGCGATCGCGCCGACGAAGATCAGCACGCTGACCACCGCGCGGCGGCGCGGGATGGCGGTCAGGACGGGCGTCGGCTCGAGAATGATCAAATCGGGATCGATGCGCACGTCGCGCACCCGCTCGGGCGAGCCGATCATCAGGAGCGAGTCGCCCATCTCGAGGGGGATACCGCTTACGTCGGTGCGATAACTACGCCCGCGGCGCAGGAGCGCGACCACGGTGAACCCGTATTTGCGGCGAAAGTTCATCTGCTTGATGGTCTTGCCCGCGTAGGCGGAGTGCGGCGCCAGGATGAGTTCGAGCAGGGTCACGCCGAGGGCGCTGACGGGATGAGTCTCGCGTCCGATCTGCAGGCCGAGTCTGGTCAATTGCCGGATGCGCTCCTCCCGTCCGACCAGCAGGAGCACGTCGTCCGGCTGAAGCGTTTCCGTCGCCTCGGGCGTGAAGATGGCCTGTCTCCCGCGCCAGATGGCGATGACCGCCAGCCCAAAGCGCTCACCGATGCGCGTCTGCTTGAGGCTCCGGCCGCGGCACTCCGAGTTCGGCAGGACGCGCGCTTCCCACAAACGTTCCCCAAGGGAATACAGGTTCTCCAATTCCTCGCTGCTGCGACGGGCCAGGGCCTGTTCGGGCCCCGGCTCGCGATTCGGGAGGAGTCGACGCCCGATCAACGTGAGGTAGGCGATGCCCAGCACGGCGGCCAATCCACCCACTGAGGCAAAAGCCAGGACACCCAGCGGAGGCTGCGGCGGCTGTGCAATCGTGAGAAGGTCGCTGAGTACGATATTGGCGGTCGTGAAATAGGTGGCCATGCCGCCCAGGGCTGTCCCGAACGCGATGGGTATTAGCAACTTGCTCGGACGGACGCGCGTCTTGTGAGCCACCTGGATGGCGCTGGGTAATAGCAGGACTCCCACCGCCACGTTGTTCATCAATAACGAAAAGAAAGCCGAGGCGAACGTAAACAAGAACACCAGCCGCGTTTCCGAATTGGCGCTCATCACGGCGAGTCGCTGACCCAGCCAGGCGATCACACCATTGGCAGACAGGGTCTGCGTGAGGATGAACAGCCCAACCAGCGTGACGACGACGGGCTGGCTGAACCCGGAGATGGCGAGCAGGGTCCCTTGCGGAGAATGTGCATCCCCGAGGATGCGGAAGCCCAGAAATTGCGCCAGGCCGAGCGCCACCATCATGAACAGGGCGGCAATGTCCGCCCGCCAGCGGCCCAACAGGACCAGCATGAGCGGGACTACGATTACCGCGGCGACAAACCACATTTCGATGCTCATGGGCTAATCGAATAAAGACGGATCGTAAGATCCTTTTGGCTCCTTGATTCCCAGCAGCGCCATCAAGACTTCGGGTGGAATGTCGGCTTCGGGCAGGTCGGTCTTGTAGAGTTGGCTATTCTCCGCCCGCTCGCGCAAACTGCGCCACAAGACCAGGCGCTCGTCGCCGTCCACGACCAGATCGTTCAACGTCCCGGCTTTCTGAAAATATTCCCCCGTCGAATACAGGAAGGTCAGCCGTTTCCACTTGTCCGCGCGGATGGGCTGAGGCAGTTTTTCCAGCGCGCCGATCTGGATCTTGTAATACTCCTCGTTGGCGCGCGGATGGTCGGCTTCGTCCTTGAGCAGTTCGCCGCGCGTGGTTAATTCATGTCCGCGCACTTCGGCGACGAATTCGATCTGTCCGCCGCGTTCTGCGAATGCCGAGGGCTGGTAAAAAGCCAGATAGTCCACCGCCACAACTTTGGGCGCGGTGCGAAGCGGGATGCGGTACCAGCCGAGGAGCCGCGCGATTTCCAGGTCACGCGGGGTGGGAAGGAGGCACACGAGAATCAAGGAAGTCGGAGAGAGCATGTGTCAATTATACGTCAGGCTCGTCATCCGCGATGATTCTTGATTGATTTTTCTCTCTTTTTCCCGTATAGTATAGGCAACCGCCGCACGGGAAGGGTGCTCAATGAAAAAACCAGATGATACATCGAGCGAAAAAATCCGCGTCCTGATCGTGGACGATCACGCCATGGTTCGCCAGGGCTTGCGGACCTTCCTGGAATTGCAGGATCAATCCGTCCTGCCCATCGAAGTGACAGGGGAAGCCGCCAACGGACTCGAAGCCGTGACTCTGGCGAAGCAGACCCAACCCGATATTGTCTTGCTCGACCTGGTCATGCCCGAAATGGACGGGGTGACGGCCACGCCCAAGATCATGGAAGCCAGCCCGAACTCGCGCGTCATCATCCTGACCAGTTTCGGCGAGGAGGATAAAGTCCTGCCCGCCATCCGCGCGGGCGCGCAGGGATATTTGCTCAAGGACATTCCGCCGGCCGAGTTGGTGCAGGCTGTGCGCGAGGCGTACCAGGGCAAGGTGCAGTTGCATCCCGAAGTCGCGAAAAAGTTGATGTCGTTGGCCGCAGGGAAGGAAAAACCAGCCGCAAGTCGCGCCGAAACTGATAATGGACTGACCGACCGCGAGCAGGAAGTCCTGCAACTCATCGCAGACGGGATGAGCAACCGCGACATCGCCGCGAAACTCGTCATCAGCGAGAAGACGGTCAAGACGCACGTCAGCAACATCCTCGCCAAGTTGAATCTGGACGACCGCACGCAAGCCGCCATTTACGCCCTGCATCGCGGAACTGCGGACAAAAAATAATGCGTACCGCGGGAGTCTTTTTGATCTTTGCCGCGGTCGCACTGCGCGGGACGGTGCTTTTCTCCGATGATGAGGAACTCTTCGCGGTCCTCGGTCTCCTCGCCGCGTATGGTTTGCTTCTCGTTTTCAATACGTCATTGCGAGCGTTCTTTACGAAGCAATCTCCTCTTAGGGCGCGGGGATTGCTTCCCGAAGGTCGCAATGACGTAAAAATTCTCTATCTCCTCCTTCAATCCGCCCTCGTCATCTGGCTGCTGGACGTTTCCACCTACGAAGATTTCTTCGCGCTGCTCTTCATCCCTCCCAGCCTCGACGCGGTCTCATTTTTCGGCAGGCGTTTCGGCTTTTGGTGGATCACGGCATTTTCCATTGCCATCCTCAGTGTCATGCAATTTTCCGAACAGGGTCAACTCTTCGGTCTCGCCATGGGAATTTTGTACAGCGGCATTTGTTTCCTCTTCGGCGGCTATGCTTCGCAGGTCTTGAAAGCCGAAGCCGCGCACGCGCAAAACCAGCGCACGTTCAACGAACTCCAAATCGCCCATCGTCAATTGCAGGGATACGCCGACCAGGTGGCGAACCTGGCGGTGGAACAGGAACGCAACCGCCTGGCGCGTGACCTGCACGACTCGGTCACGCAGACGGTCTTCAGCATGAATCTCGCCGCGCAGTCCGCCCGCCTCTTGCTCGACAAGGAGGCGGTTCGCGCGTCGGGACAGTTGATCCGCCTCGAGGAACTGGCCGCGAACGCCCTGCGCGAGATCCAATCCCTCGTCTCGCAGTTGACGCCGCGCCCCCTTGCCGACGAGGGGTTGCCCGCCGCCTTGCGACGTTTGGCCGACGAACGACACTCACGCGACAACTTGCAGGTCTCGCTGGACATTCAGGGCGAGAAGATTCTCTCCGAAGCGGAGACATTGGGACTGGTTGGCATTGTCAACGAAGCGCTGACAAACGTGGTCAAGCACAGCGGTGCTCGTGAAGCAATTGTGCGGCTGAATCTAAACGACAGTTCCGCGTTGGAAATCGAAGACCACGGACAGGGCTTCGATCCGCAGGCGGTTTCGAATCAACGCGGACATCTCGGGCTAGCGGGCATGTCCGAGCGGGCGCGCGAGATTGGGTGGACGCTGTCGGTGGAGTCAGAAAAAGGTCGGGGGACGAAAATTTCCGTGACGCAGAATCCGCCAGGGAGTCCAGAATGAAGCGGACGGAATATCGCGGCAGTACCCTCATTGGTTTCCTCGTCATCGGCGTGGTCGCGGCGCGCACGCTGGTCTTTTATTGGGACACGCCGCACCGCGTTCTCGTCATCGCGCTGCTTGGATGGTATGCGTTGTCCTACGGGTTGGAGTCGCGGCTGTCGGAACGCCTGACCTGGCTGTATTTCCCGTTCCAGACCGCGCTGGTGATCGTGTTGTCGAACCTGCGCCCGTTCCAGGATTTTCAAACCCTGTTGTTCATCCCGCTTGGCGTCCAGGCGTTGCGCGCGTTTTCGCGCCGCGCCGCGCTGACGTGGTTGATTTTTTACGCGGCGCTGGTGGCCGTCACTGAAATCATCGGCCTCGGTCTCGCGGACGGGCTGGCGTTCCTCCTGCTCTACCTGGCGGTCAGCGCGTTCCTGGTTTCGTACGATTTGCTGTACGCGCGTACCCAAGCCGACGAGGCCAAAAGCCAGCGACTGCTCGCGGATTTGCAAGCCGCGCACGCGAAGTTGCAGGACTACGCCGCACAGGCCGAGGAATTGGCCTCCGCCCGCGAGCGCAACCGTCTGGCTCGAGAGCTCCACGACTCGGTCAGCCAGGCGATTTTTTCCATCACACTCACGTCGCAGTCCGCGCGTCTCTTGCTTGAACGCGATCCCGCCCGCGTCCCCGAGCAGGTGGATCGCCTGCAAACGCTGACCGAGCAAGCCCTCGCCCAATTGCGTTCGTTGATCGCGCAATTGCGACCGCCGCAGAATTCATAACCTGTACCGCAACCTTCAGGTTGCCCCCTGGCGCAAGATAAATCTTGCGGTACTACGCCTTTCGACCTACCCCTACATCTCAAGTCGTAGACCCAAAATCCGCCCACAGCCGCAGAGCGGATTCATTCCCGCGCCAGATGTGCGAACGTGGGGAAACGCGTATAGTGGGAGCGTACCGAAAAGGAAAATCCCATGGCCACGCAAAACCTGACCCTTCCCGTGATGATCTGCAACTTCCTCCTCGCGCCCGAAGAATCCATCTTCGCCGACTCGCGCGATTACGGCTTCGACTTGGACAAGGACGAACTCGCCCGCGAATTGCTCGCGCCGCTGCCTGCCAGCCTTCCCGCTTCATCCCTCCCCGAAGTTGACGCGGACGAGTTCGAGCAGACCTTTCACTTTTTCCTCTCGTGACAGGCGGCCCCATGACTGCCATACGGATCTTGCTCGTGGATGATGTGAAAGAGGTTCGGCAAAATCTCCGCACCGCGCTGACTCTCTGTGACGGGATCGAGATCGTCGGCGAAGCAGCAAACGGACTGGAAGCGCTCCGCATGGTCGAGTCCCTGCAACCCGATGCCGTGCTGCTGGATTTGGAGATGCCGATCCTGGATGGTTACGAAGCAACCCGCCAAATCAAGTCAAGTTTTCCCGCGTGCAGAGTCATCGCGCTGACCGTGCATGACTACGAGTCGGCGCGTGAGAAAGCCAAATCCGCTGGCGTGGATGCCTTCCTTGTCAAAGGCGCGCCAGTGACAACAATCGTTCAAACCATTTTGAAAAAGGAGTAAATCATGGTTACACAAACGCAACGACGGCACGACCTCGACTGGCTGAGAGTCTTTGCCATCCTCTCGGTCTTCCTCTTCCATTCGACGCGCTTCTTCGACCACTGGTTCTGGCACGTCAAGAATCCCGTCACGTACGACTCGGCCACGCTCTTCCAGAGTTTCATGGTCGTCTGGATGATGCCGTTCGTATTCCTGATCTCGGGCGCGAGCATTTTCTACGCCATGAACAAGGGCGGCGCCGGCGCGTTCTTCAAAGACAAGGCCCTGCGCCTGCTCGTCCCGCTGACGGTGGCGGTCTTCACCTACGCCCCCTTGCAGGTCTACCTCGAACGGATCACGCATGGTCAATTCAGCGGATCGTTCTTCGCCTGGTTGCCGCATTATTTCGAAGGCGTCTACCTCGGCGACGGCTCCGCGGGCAACTTTGCCTTCGTCGGGATGCACATGTGGTACGTGTTCTTCCTGCTTCTCTACATTGTGATCTTCTACCCACTCTTCCGCTGGATGAAGGGAAGCGGACGCGCCGCCCTCGAAAAAATTGCCAACGTCATCGCCTCTCCCTGGACCTTGTGGCTGGTCCTGGCTCTCCCGATCCTGACCCTCCACCTCTTCGTCTCCGACACGGACTGGGAGGCTGGCTCTGGCGGATGGCCCTTCCTGTACTATCCCATCTTCCTGATCTACGGCTTCGTCATCGCCTCAAGCGAACGTTTGCAATCTAATCTCAAACGGATGCGCTGGTACAACCTGGCTGTGAGCGCGCTCTTCACCGCGACGTACATCATCCTGCTCGCGTTCCCAGCCCTCGACGCGCTGGAAGACGCGCTAGCTGACATGTTCTGGATCCTGAGCGCCTGCACCCTGCTCCCCGCCTTCCTCGGCTTCGGGATGCAGAACCTGAACTTCACCAATCCCTTCCTCAAATACGCGAACGAGGCAGTGATGGGCTTCTACATCCTGCACCAGACCGTCCTGCTGGTCATCGGCTACTTCGTCGTGGACTGGGCGATCTCCGATTTCTCCAAGTGGGCAATCATCTTCGTCAGTTCGTTCATCGTCATCATGGCGATCTACGAATTCCTCATCCGCCGCGTGAACGTCGTCCGCTGGCTGTGCGGAATGAAGCCGCAAACCAGGCCCGCCGTTGCTCGAAGCGGAGAGGCTGTTTTGGCGGGTGAGAAAAGCCGCTGAGGCGAATTCTTCCGAGCACGCTGATAAAAAGAGACAGTCACCTTGGGGATGACTGTCTCTTGGCTTTCTTTACATCAGGCCAACTTCCCTGTTGAACTCGACGATCAACTCGTCAATCTCGTCTGCCTGCTTTTGCACGTCGGTCCAGTAATTTGGCTCGTACCATTGTTGTTGAATTTCTTCGTAAGTTTTACCCTGCTGTTCGACCCAGGTGTAGTATTTCAGGTTATGAACGCGGCGGCGGTCGGTGTAGCGCAGTTCGAGCATGTTATCGGTGGACTGGCCGTGCAGGTAGCGTGCAAAGTCCGCGGCGGCATCGCGTTCGCTGTACTGGCCGAATTCCTGGTGCATTTCGTGCAGGCGCGAGCGATACAGTTCCATCGAGTCGGTCAGGACGGTGATCATGATGTCGTTCTCGGTCATCTCGTAATATTTGGCTGCTTTGATGGCGCTCAACACATTCGAGATGCCTGAGAAACCGAGCAGGTCAAGTTGTGAGACGATGTTTTCGGGGACACCCTTTTCAACAAGATAGGCGCGGCCCGTCTCTTCGTTGAAGAGGCGCGAGATGTTCACGACGGCATTATCGTCAATGGCAACGACCATGTCTGTGTTCTTCGTATTGTGGATCCACGGCACATGCTTGTCGCCGATGCCCTCGATACGATGCGCGCCGAATCCGTTTTCGAGGAGGGTTGGGCATTGCAACGCCTCACTCGCGACGATCTTGCTATCAGGAAATAACTGCTTCATGTAATCGCCGCTGGCGATTGTCCCTGCGGAGCCTGTGGCGGATGCCATGCCGCGATAACGGTCGTTCGGACCCATGACCTGCTTCAGCACTTCTTCCATCGCGTGCCCGGTCACTTCATAGTGCCACAGGTAGTTGCCGAACTCATCGAACTGGTTGAAGATCATCAGGTCCTGACCGGAGTTGCGCAGTTCCCAGCATTTATCGAAAATCTCCTTGACGTTCGATTCGGAGCCCGGTGTCTTGATCGTTTCACCGGCAACGCTGGCAAGCCAGTCAAAACGCTCCTTGGACATCCCCTCGGGCAGGATGGCGATGGACTCGCACGCGAGCAAAGCGGAATCGTACGCGCCGCCGCGGCAGTAGTTCCCTGTCGAGGGCCACACGGCTTTTTGAGTCGTCGGGTCGAACTGACCTGTGACCAGCCGCGGCACGAGGCAGGAGAACGCGGCGCCGACTTTGTGCGCGCCCGTCGGGAACCATTTGCCCACCAGCACGACGATGCGCGCCGGGACCCCCGTCAGCGTGGAGGGAAGTTCAAGAAAATTGACCCCTCCAAAGGTCCCGCCCGAAGCGGTGGGGGCGTTGTGCCAGTTGATGCGAAACAGGTTGCGGGGATGAACGTCCCAGAGGCCGATCTTCTTCAATTCGTCCTTGACCTTCGCGGGAATCTTCGAAGGGTCCTTCATCTGGGCATAGGTGGGGATGATGATGTCCCGTTCGCGGGCGCGTTTGATGGCATTCTTGCGCCGTGACTTTTCAACGGTCAGGTCAATCGTAGTCATGGGTCTCTCCCGAAGCAAAGTTGTCTGACAATTTGTATTATATCGCACAACCGCGCGTGCTACAATCGGGTAGAGGAAACTTGCTGCATTTAGAAATAACTTTATTTTTATAAGGAGCTGCTATGAAGTCAACGACGACCGGTGCTGTTTCGGGATGTATCGTATGGGTGATCGTGTTCGCTGTGATCGTTTCGTGCCTCCTCCCCGCGGCGATGATGGTCGGTGGATTTACATCGGCCAGCAATTTCGCAATTGATTTCACGGGGCAATTCCTGTGTCCGCAGGGGACGACGCCGGTGAGTTATTCGTATGCGACCACGACGACCGATGAGTATGGCAACCGACAGCCTTCTACTGCCTATGAGTTACATTGTGTGGACACCAGCGGCGAAGTCGTGAAAGAGGACCCGATCGTATTCGCGTTCTTATGGATCGGGGTGCTCTCATTGGCCGGTCTTGCAATTGGCGCCATCCTCGCTTTCCTGCTGGCCGCGCCTGCGGGTGTTCTGATCGCGAGACTATTTAAACGCCGAAACCCTGCGGACGTCAATATCGAGCCAAAATAGACCTTCGAACATTCTTTTCAAAACTGACAAAATTTTTTAATGAAATCGTATGGTGTTTTTAATGCAAGGCCAAGAATGCAGTAGTAAGATGACGGTGAGTGAAAGGAGGCACCCATAGAGACTCCGCCTGAGATTCAAATCCACGGAAGGACCAGGATGCCCTGACCTGGTCGAAGCCCCGCTTTAGAACCAGACGTTCCCCGAACGAAAAGAAGGCGGCAATTCCCTGCTCCTTCCCGCACATAGAAAGCCTGACGGATGGGTGATCCCCATCCGTCTTTTCATTGCAATGCTTTCTTCATTCTTTCCAGCGCCTGAAGAAGCGTTCTGCGCGTCGTGCCGAAGTTGAGCCGCACGAACTCTTCATTCCCCTTCCCGAATTTCCCTCCATCGCTCAATGCGACTTTGGCCTTCTTCAAGAAAAACTCATAAGGTGTCGGTTGAAGATTCAAATCCGAACAGTCGAGCCAGATCAGGTATGTTGCATCGGGCCTGGTCATGCGGATGCCCGGTAGTTCTTTCTCCACATAGTCAATGACCAGATCGCGGTTGCCTGTAAGGTAACGACGCAGGGCCTTCAGCCACGCATCCGCCTGGCCGGAGTAAGCCACATGTGCGGCAGTCAGCCCGGGCGTGGAGACCTCAAAGGACATCCCATATGCCGTATCAAAAAATCGCTTCCTGAGTTTCTCATCGGGGATGATGGCGAACGCGCAGGAAAGCCCGGGGACATTGAACGCTTTGGAAGCGGAAATCAATGTAATCGTTTGCTGTGCAATTTCCTGCGAAAGACCAGCCGTGGGCGTAAATTTTGCGCCGCCGAGCAACAACTCGCTGTGTATCTCGTCCGAAACAATGACCGCTTTATTTTCGATACACACTTCGGCCATGCGTCTTAATTCCCCGCGGGAGTAGATGTGCCCGACAGGGTTATGCGGATGGCATAGCAGGAACATGCCAGTTCTTTTTACCTCCCTGGAAAGCGCATCGAAATCGACCTCGTAACCGATCCTGCTTCCCGAAACCTTCTTCGCCAGCGGAGCGGTTCGCTGAGGCACGCCGGTCTTTATTTCGGTTTCAAGGAATTCGTTGTAAACAGGCGTCTGGATCAGGTAGCCCTTCCGAGAGTCACACAGGATCCGCGCCGCGATGTTGTATCCGTTATTGACTCCCGCCGTATAGACGATGGATTCAGGGTCAACCTTCCACTTGTATAGTTCCTCCATCCGCCCGGCAATTGTTTCATTCAACGCCTTGGAGAGCATCTCATACCCAAGCACACCGTGATTAACCTGGGAGCGCAACGCGGTAATAATCTGCGGCGCAGCGGGAAAATCCATGTCCGCAATCCATAAAGGAAGCACATCCTTCGGATACCACGTCCATTTGTTGAGGAAAATATATTTTCGGCGCGAAGGGACGCGGTCGAAGTCGTAGCGCATGAAAGCCCCTATCTCTTATACGCCACGATCATCCCGTCGCGCACAGGGGCGAGGGAGACGATCCAATCGGGATCGGTCGTGATGTCCCGCGTGAAGCGGCGGATGGCCTCGGTGCTTTTTTCGCGGTCGGCCGCGTCGAGGATTTGTCCGTGCCAGAGCATGTTGTCAATGATCAAAATTCCGCCGCGCCGCAATTTTTCCTTGACGACAGGAAGCGAATCGGGATAGGCCTCTTTATCAATATCGTTGAAGACGATGTCGAACGGACCCTGGCTCTGGCGAAGGGACTCAACCGCCTCCGCGACATGATACTGGACCAAATCCCCGTATCCAAGCCGGGACAAATGGCCTGCGGCGCGTTTCGACAGGTCCGCGTCCCAGACGGTGTGATGCACCACGCCTCCGCCGTTTTCCCTTACCGCTTTCGCAAACCACGCCGTGGAATAACCGTAGCCCGAACCGAGTTCGAACACGGACCTCGCGCCGAGTATGCGCGCCAATTGATAGCAATAATACCCGCAGGCAGGACCGATGATGGGAAAGTTGTGTTCTTCGGCATATTCTTCCATGGCCTGCATTTCAGGCTCGCGCGGAGGGACGAGGGATTTGAGGTAATCCTGCACGGTCGAGTAATTGATCTCAGCCATTGTCAAGTCCTATACTGATGAGACTGGGCCGCACCAATGCCATCGGCACGCGCATAGCGGGCATCTGCGGCAGGGATGGATTGGAAATGTCCACATCGTAAATGGACAGCCAGGGCGCGTGGGCAATATCGAGGGAGGTACCCAGTCCCCCCGTCTGTGTGGAGACGCGCATCTGGCCTTTGAACAGGAACGAACCGACGAATGCATTGAGGGGAACCATCTTGCGGTTTGCCTCGGCGGGATCGTAATCCAGCGGATCGGCCTGTGGCGGGGCGAGGTGCATGGCCACGATCTGCCCCGCAGGCAGGTAGAACTCGGGATAGGAAAAAGATTTGGCGGAACCCGTATTCAATTGCAGAATCTGGGCGTTCAACAAAAGGATATGGTCGGGCACGCCCTGCGTCCGCAACCAGATGCTGACGCGTGCATTCTTTGCGGTGACCAGCTCCCCCCGCACCAGCATATCCTGTGCATACACAAGCACCAGCGAGGCCTTCTCATCGGGAGCGAGGGTGTACATGGGAGTTCCTCCAGAATGGTTCAGCGGCTGTCCTTATTATAACCTGCGCCTTCCTACCCGATTAAACCACACAAACGCGTACGGGCGCGTCTGTGCTGAGCGATAGAAAAAATGGATGAATCACCTGGAGGACATCTTCACCCACAAGGTGGGAATACGCGTGAGTTTCTGCCACCCATTCAGGCTGGCGCGGCGTGTGAAGACATCGTAATCGTTCTTCTCGATCTCATCGAGGATGCCCTGGTAGAAGATGGACGCGGCGCCGATGGCGAGCTGGCCTTCGCCGTTGAGCATCTTCACGCCTTCCCACGATTCAGCATAGAGTTGGCGCGTGCGGTCGATCTGGAATTTCATGAACTGGCGCCAGCGGTTGGTGACTTTGCCCAACTCGATGTCGGTTTCGGAGATGCCGTGGAAGAGCAGGTCTTCGCGCGGGAGATACACACGTCCGTTGCAGAAGTCCTCCCCCACATCGCGCAGGATGTTGGTCATTTGGAGCGCGACGCCGAGTTTGATGGCGTAGGGAATCGCGTCGTTGCTCTTGAAGCCGACGATATACATGCTCATCAGTCCCACCGTGGAGGCGACGCCGTAGCAGTACGTGGCGAGTTCGTGGAAGGTCTGGTAGCGGGATTGGGTCAGGTCGCGGGCAACGCCGTCAATGAGTTGCAGGGGGTAGTGACGGGGAATATGGTAACGGGCGAGGGTATCCGCCCAGGCGAGGGCAATCCGATCTCCCGTCGGGGCGGAAGCGGTCTTCGTCACCGTGCGCCAGTAGTCGAGTTTCAGTTCGCGGTCGTAGTCGGAGGACTCATCCACGATATCGTCCACCGTGCGGCAGAAGGCGTAGAGCGCGCGGACGGCGGAGCGTTTTTCCTCGGGCAGGAGCGCGGAGGCGAGATAAAAGGATTTGCTGTGGGCACGGGTGACAGCCGCCGCATGTCTATACGCAGACTGGAGTTGGTGGTCGCCAGCCCAATAAGAGAAAATTGGGCGGACGGAAGGGTGCGGTTCGCTGCCAGCAAGGTTGATCAAATGACGTTCCCATTGCGCGTGCATGTTGTCTCCTAATCGAGTGGTCGAATAGTCGGTTAATCGAGCGATTGGTTATATTGTACGGGTTTTGTCCATTTTGTCAAGGTTTTGCACAGAAATTACTTGACAAATACTAGACAATCTGATATTGTAGAGCAAGTCTGAGACTTGCCTACAAGGAGAACCATGAAACCTACTACCCTGATCATCGGCGCGGGAATCGGCGGGATCGCCACCGCCGCCCGCCTCGCTAAAAATGGATACGACGTGACTGTGATCGAAAAGGAATCCACACCAGGCGGACGCTGTAATCAGATCGTCCGCGACGGTCACCGCTTCGACATCGGACCGACCCTGTTCCTGATGCCCGAAGTCTGGGAGGAGACCTTTGCCGCGCTCGGCGAACACATGAGCGACCACCTCGACCTGCGCCGCATTGACCCGACCTACAAAGTCCACTTCGACGACGGCCTGCAACTGCAACTGACCTCGAACATCGGCGAAATGCAGACGCAACTGGAGAAGGTGGAACCGACCGCCTTTACGGGTTTCCTGAATTACATCGCCGAGGGTGCGCGTCACTACAAACTTTCGGTGGAAAAATTTGTCGGCCGCAACTTCTACAACATCTTCGAATATTTCAGCCTGACCAACCTGCCGCTGATCTTCCAACTCAAGGCGCTGCAAAAACACTACGCCAACACCAGCCGCTTCTTCAAGGATGATCGCCTGAAGGCCGCGTTCACCTTCCAAAATATGTATCTCGGACTCAGCCCCTACGACGCGCCTGCCACCTACTCCCTGCTCCAATACACGGAACTGGCGGAGGGAGTCTGGTATCCGATGGGCGGAATGTACGCGGGAATTCAGGCGTTGACGAAGATCGCGGAGAAACTGGGTGTGAAGTTTATTTATGACGCGCCAGTGAAAGCGTTAAACGTTGAACGTTCAACGTTTAACGCTCAACGAATTGCAGGCGTTACTCTTGAAGACGGCCGCGAGCTCACCGCCGATATTTTTGTAGGCAACGCCGATCTGCCGTACATCTACAAAGAATTACTCCCCGACGCCGCGCCCGCTAAAAAACTCGACGAGAAACTCTACACCTGCTCCACCATCATGTTCTACTGGGGCGTGGATAAACAATATCCGCAGATCCAGCACCACAACATTTTTCTCGGCGGCGATTACAAGGCTTCGTTCGACAAAATCTTCCAGGAACACACCCTGCCCGAAACGCCGTCGTTCTACGTCCACGCGCCCGCCCGTACGGACGCGTCCGCCGCGCCCGAGGGGCAGGAGACGCTCTACGTGCTGGTTCCCGTCGGCCACCTGGACGCCCGCTCCGAGCAGGATTGGGACGCGATGGTCAACCGCGCCCGCGAGACCGTCTTTGCTCGTCTCGAAAAAGAGATGGGTATCAGCGACCTGCGCAGTCACATCAAGTTCGAGATCGTGTACCAGCCCAAAGTCTGGCAGGAACGCTTCAATCTCGCCAAGGGCGCGGCCTTCGGCCTGAGCCACAACTTCTGGCAGGTCGGCTATCTGCGTCCGCAAAACCGCCACGCCAAATACAAGAACCTCTACTTCGCGGGCGCGTCCACCCACCCTGGCACGGGACTGCCCATCGTGCTGCTTTCCGCGCGTCTCACCACGGAACGAATCCTCAAAGAGGCCAAAGGTCAACGAGTCGAAAGTCACAAGTTGGAGCGCGCCATCGCGTAGTACCGCAAAATTTATTTTGCGTATCGCGCAAGATAAATCTTACGGTACTGATTACAGGTACAATAGCAGTGCAAAACCTTTGCAGAGCTTTGACCTTCAACCTTTGACTGGAGAATCCATGTCCCTCAACACCTCCCCCGCCTTCAACCTCAAAGTCGTCCTCAAAGAGACTGGCCTCGCCGCCGACACCCTGCGCGCCTGGGAGCGACGCTACGGCATGCCCATGCCCGAGCGCACGCCTGGCGGTCACCGCCTGTATTCCCAGCGCGACATTGAGACGATCAAGTGGCTGATGGCTCGACAGGCCGAGGGACTCTCCATCTCTCGCGCCGTGGATTTGTGGAACGAACAAACCGCCTCAGGCTCCGACCCTTTGGCGGGCGCGGCCTCTCGAGCCTTATCCTCCCCCGCGCCGACTCTCGCGCCCGCCGACACCTCCCTCGACGCCCTGCGCGCCGAGTGGATCGCGTCCTGCCTGAAATTCAACGAGACCGCCGCCGAGCAGACTCTCAATCAGGCCTTCTCGATGTTCCCCGTCGAAGCCGTCTGCACGAACATTCTGCAACGCGCGCTCTCCGAGATCGGCGAACTCTGGTACGGGAACCGCGCCTCCGTGCAACAGGAGCATTTCGCCTCCGCCCTCGCCATGCGCCGCCTCGACGCGTTGCTGGCGGCCTCGCCCGCGCCCTCGCGCAAGCAGACCGTCATCGTCGGCTGTCCCGCGGACGAGTGGCACGCGTTCACGCCGTTGTTGCTGGCCTTGCTCCTGCGCCGCCACGGACTGAACGTGATCTACCTCGGCGCCAACGTCCCCAACGTCCAGTTCGCCGAGACCGCCACCGCCGTCCGCGCGGACTTGGTCATCCTCGTCGCGCAGACCCTTGTCACCGCCGCGACCCTGCAGCACGTCGCGCAAACGCTGGCGAGTCAAGACATCCCTGCCGCGTTTGGCGGACGTATCTTCAACCTCTTCCCCGCCATCGCGGAAAGCATCCCCGCGCACTTTCTTGGCAACACCGTCGAAGCCGCGCTCGATGAAGTGGATCAGACCCTAAAAGTCTCGGAGACCTTTAGGGTCTCGAAACCCGTCTCACAGAAATATCTCGCCGCGCATCAATTCTTCACCGCCCGCCGCGCGGAGATCGAATTGTCTCTGCGGCAACACATCCAACCGTTTTCAGTCAGCCCCGACAACTTGACGACGGGCATCACCCACCTCGGCGACAACATCGCCGCCGCGCTCCAACTCGGCGACATGGCCTACGTCTCGGGCGAAATGGAATGGGTGAAAAATCTCGTCCAGGCGCACGACCGTCCCGTGAGCGAACTCGCCGATTTCATCGCCAGTTACGCCCAGGTCGTGGAGCGTCACATCGACGACGCGGGCGAACCGATCAAGCGCTGGCTGGCGGATGAGGTTGCCAAGCTGGGCGCGTAATTCGTACCGCGACACATCGTCCCCGCAGGGGATTCATGTCGCTCGTGGAGGGCGAGATAAATCTCGCGGTACTTCACAACAAGGTAAACATGAAATCAACAAACATCCTCACTTTCCTCATCGTCGTCTCCATTGGCTGCCTGCTCGCACTGGCAGGGAGTCAAAACAGCTCCGAACTCGGCGGCTTTCCCATCTTTGCGCTCGTGGTCGCGCTGGCCTACGTCATTCAGTGGCTGGCCTTCATCCCTGCGTACATTTTTCAAACCGAAAAATTCTTCGACATCACGGGCAGCATCACCTGCGTCACCGTGACGGGCGTTGCGCTGTGCTACTCCCGCTACAGCGTCCCACTCGACGCGCGCTCGATCCTCGTCGCGGCGCTGGTCATCGTCTGGGCGATCCGTCTCGGCGCCTTCCTCTTCAGCCGCATCCAGAAGGCTGGCAAGGATGACCGCTTCGACGAGATCAAGCCGAACTTCATGCGCTTCCTCAACGTGTGGACGATCCAGGGCTTGTGGATCACCTTCACCGCCGCGGCCGCGCTGGTGGCAATCACCTCCGCCACGCGCAAAGACTTGGACATCTTCGCCATCGTCGGTGCGCTGGTGTGGATCATCGGATTCGTCATCGAAGTGACCGCCGACGCGCAGAAGAGCCGCTTCAACGCCGACCCCGCGAACAAAGGCAAGTTCATACGCACGGGACTGTGGTCGCGCTCGCGCCATCCCAACTACTTCGGCGAGATCGTCCTGTGGATCGGCATCGCCATCATCGCCGTCCCTGTTCTGCAAGGCTGGCAGTGGGTTGCCATGATCTCCCCGCTCTTCGTGACCTTGCTCCTCACCCGCGTCAGCGGCATCCCCCTGCTCGAAAAGAAATCGGATACAAAATGGGGCGGGCAAGCGGATTACGAAGAGTACAAGAAGAACACGCCTGTTTTGATTCCGCGTTTGGGTTGAACATGCGATTGTGGAGTCTTCATCCATCCTATCTCGATTCCAAAGGATTGGTTGCTTTGTGGCGCGAGGGATTGTTAGCCAAAGCCGTATTATCGGGACAGACGCGCGGCTATAAAAATCATCCGCAATTGGAACGCTTCAAGTCCCAGCCCGATCCGCGCGCGGCCATCAACGCCTACCTGCTGGAAGTCCACCGCGAAGCGGAACGGCGCGGCTACCATTTCGATATCGGCAAACTCGACGCGACGCGCCTCCGCAAGAAAATCCGCGTAACGGAGGGACAGTTGCGCTACGAGTGGAATCATCTGCAAAGCAAACTGCTCCGCCGCGACCCCGCGCGACATGCGCGCAACGCCGCGCCCGCGGACATCCAGCCGCACCCGTTCATGCAGGTCGTCCCTGGCGAAATCGAATCGTGGGAACGACGTTCCGCATGAACAACCTCACCCCCGAACTTGGCCGCGCCGCCCTGCGCGCCTTCCTCCGCGAACGCTCTCCCCTCGGCGCGCTCAAAGTGATGGCGCAGAGGGTCGGGCGCTTCTTCCAAATTCCCCTGCCCATGTTCCACCCGTACATCGTCTTCGGCGCGAACGCGAACCGCAAAGTCCTCGTCACCGAGCGCGAAAAATTCCTCTGGCGCAACGCCGACCCCGTCACGGATTTGCTCGACCATGGCATCCTCGTCGTGGACGGCGAAAAGCACGACAAGTACCGCGCCCTGATGGAACCGACCCTCCACCCGTCTCAACTTTCTGGCTACGCGCAGATGATGATTCGGCAAACCGACCGCGTCACATCCATGTGGAAAGCGGGTGAGGCCGTGGACATGCTGGTCGAGTCCCGCAAGATCGCCCTGCTCATCATCATGCAGACCCTCTTCAGCAAAGACACCTGGGACGACCTGCCGCGCATCTGGACTCCGATCCTCAAAGCCATCGAGTTCATCTCCCCTGGCGCGTGGATTCTGTGGCGGAAGATTCCGCGTCCCAGTTTTCGCAAGCCATTGCGGGAGTTGGATGAGTACTTGTTTGAAATCATTGCGGAACGCCGCGCCTCAATCTCCAATCACCAATCTCCAATTACCAATTACCAGTTACCAATTACCAACGACCTCCTCCAACACCTCATCGCCGCCAACCTCCCCGACAACATCATCCGCGACCAAATGCTGACCATGATGATCGCAGGCCACGACACATCCACCGCGCTGCTCGCGTGGACGTTCGCCCTGCTCGGCCAGCATCCCGAAACGTACGCGGCCATCCTGCGCGAGTTGGATGAAGGGGAAAAGTCGCTGCTGCTCGACATGACCATCAAGGAAAGCCTGCGCCTCTACCCGCCGATCCACATCGGCAACCGCATCATGGGCGAAGACTGTCCTTTCGAGGGTGGGACGATTCCACAGGGCGAGCGCATGTTCTACTCCATCTACCTCACACACCGCGACCCATCCATCTGGGAGAACGCGGACTCCTTCTGCCCCGATCGTTTCGCCCGTGGACGCGCCACACCACCGATGAGTTACGTCCCCTTCGGCGGAGGTCCGCGCGCCTGCATCGGCGCCGCCTTCGGTCAGTTTGAGGCGCGGGTTGTGATGTCGCGCTTGCTCCGCACGTTCACCTTCGAATTCACGGGCCACACCATCCACGCCCACATGGGCGCGACGCTCGAGCCGCGGCCTGGGGTGATGATGAGGGTTACAAAAAACCACGGTGGTTGAGTAGCCCTGAGCGTTCTTTGCGAAGGGCGTACCGAAACCACCGAGAAAACAACAAACAACTCATTACTGGTGGTTTCGATACGCCCCGCGAAGTTCATGCGGGGCTACTCAACCACCAGTTTGGAATCAAACAATGACCTACTTCGGCTTTCTCCTCCGCTTTCTCGTCATCCCCATTGTCGTCTTCCTCGCCCTCACATGGTGGGACAACAAACGCGGCGTCTCAACGCGCGGGTTCGCCAACGGTCGCGCGGTGTGGATCGCAATTGCCGTTCACGTCTTCCTCGCCGTCGCTTACACCACTCCCTGGGACAACTACCTTGTCGCCACGGGCGTCTGGTATTACAACCCTGACCTCGTGACGGGCATCGTCATCGGCTACGTGCCCATCGAAGAATACACGTTCTTCGTTCTCGAAACGATCCTCTCTGGCTTGTGGTGGTGGTTCCTCGCGCGGCGCATTTCCCTCACCCCTAACCCCTCTCCCTGCGGGAGAGGGGGATTTACTCCCAACAAGCGACTTGTGTACGTGTCTACCTGTGTACTTGCCCTCCTCTGTCTCATCTTCACCGCCCTCTTCTTTAGCGACAACCAGCCCATCACCTACCTGTCCATCACGCTCTTCTGGGCATTGCCGGCGATTCTACCGCAACTCCTCTTCGGCGCAGACATCCTCTGGCATCACCGCAAACTTGTTGCACTGGCCATCTTCGTCCCTGGGACGTATCTCTCGCTGATGGACATCTTCGCGCTCAAAGATACAACCTGGTCAATCTCCCCGTCGCAGACCACGGGCATCCTCTTCTTCGACATCCTGCCGCTGGAGGAAGTCGTCTTCTTCTTCATCACCAACATCCTGATCGCCTTCGGGATGACCCTGCTTCTATCCAATCAGGGACGGGAGCGCTTCGCGCATTGGAAATCCAACAAATTCAAAGGACTGCCCTGACTGGATTCATTGCTACGCGGTCTGCACATTGACCAGGTCGTGGATCCATTTGCGCGAACGGAACCGCCAGACGCTGACGAGCGACTTGGCGGCTTCTTCTATCATCACCATCAGATAGACATAATACACGGGGAGATGGAACACGAACGCGCCCAAATACGCGGCGGGGACGCCGATCAGCCAGATCGAGCAGATTTCCATGATGAGGGCGAAACGGGTATCTCCACCGGCGCGCAACGCCCCAATGAAGGTGATGAAATTGAACATCCGAATCCACATCGTGCCCGCCATCACCAACAACAACATGCGCACGTTATTCCCACCGGCCGGGGACAGGTTGTACAACTGCACCACCAACCCGCGGGTGAGGACGATGAGGATGCCAAGGGTCCAGGCAAAGAACACGCTGAGGACGGCGATCCGCTTTACGATCTGGTAGGCTTCCTCTTTTTTCTGCGCGCCAATACGGTTGCCGACCAGCACGGCGCACGCGCTCCCGATCCCGACGAACGCGACGAAGGCCAGTTCTTCGATGGTCGCGTTGATGTTGATGGCGGCGATGGCATCCGTGCCAATGTGGGCGTAGACGGCATTGTAGGTGGTGATCCCCAGCGACCAGAACATCTCGTTGGCGACCGCGGGGAGGGCGGTCTTCAGGACGCGCCCGAAGAAGGACAAATCGAAGGTGAAAAAGGTCAGGGGGTTGACCGCGAGGGGAGTCCGCTGGGTATGGATCAGCGTCAACAGCAGGATCAACTCCAGGGTCCAGCCGGAAGCGGTTCCGATCGCCGCGCCGCGCACGCCGAGGGCGGGAAGTCCTCCAACTCCGAAGATCAGCAGGTAACCGAGGATCGTCTTGAAGACGAGGGCGGTGGTCGTGGCAATGACGGTGATTTGCACCAGTTGGATGCTGCGCAGAACGGCGATGTAGGATGTGGCCAGCGCGACGGGAATGTACGTGAAGCCGATGATGCGCAGGTAACTGCTCCCGATCTGGATGACTTCCGCATCTTCCGTGTAAAAGCCGAGGACGGTCTCTGGAACGAGAACCGCCGCAAGGGTGAAGAGTAATGCGATGCCCGAGGAAAAAAGGATGCTCATCCCCAGCACTTTGCGAATGGGATCGAGTTCCTGTTTCCCCCAGAACTGTGCGGTGAAAATCGCCATGCCGCTGGTCGCGCCGAAGAGGATGATGATCAGAACGAAGAAGACCTGGTTCGCCAGTCCAAGCGCGGCAATGGAGGCTTCGCCCAACTGCCCCACCATGATGACGTCAATCATGTTGAGCGAGGCATTGATGAGCTGTTGGAACGATATGGGGAGCGCGATGGTGAACACTTCGCGCAGAAAAGGACGATCTTTGAGGAAAGAGAGGGACATGGAAGGATACAGGATGGAAAAACGTTGAGCGTGTGACGTTCAACGTTTTTCGGCAGGAACGATTATTGCGGACCGATCACCGGTCTTCGGGCGCTTCCCGCACAATGTAGAGCGGCCTGCCCTTGGCTTCGTCGTACAGGCGGCCGATGTACTCGCCCAGGATGCCAAGCGAGATCAACTGCACGCCGCCCAGGAACAACACCGCGATCAATGTCGTGGCCTGGCCGAAGAACGCCTGCGATCCCGTCACGCGCAGGTAGATCACCACAGGGATTGCAAGAATGGCGACGGCCGCGGAGCCAAACCCAAAAAAGGTCGCCACCTGGAGCGGAAAATACGAAAAACTCGTAATGGCGTTCAACGCCAGTTTGAGCATCTTGCGGAAGGGATACTTCGTCTCACCGGCGTAACGGGCGGCGCGCTTGTATTCGACGCCGACCTGCTTGAAACCCACCCACGCCGACATCCCGCGCGGGAAGCGGTGGCGCTCGCGCATCTGCTTGAGCACGTCCACCACTTTGCGGTCCATCAGGCGGAAGTCGCCCGTGTCCACGGGGATGTTCACGTCCGTGATCCAGCGGATCAGCCGATAGAACGCGGCGGCGGTGAACTTCTTGAACCAGGTCTCTCCCTCGCGTTCCGAACGCGCCGCGTAGACCACCTCGTACCCCTCGCGCCATTTCTTCGCCAGTTCCAGAATCATCTCGGGCGGGTCCTGCAAATCCGCGTCGATGATGACCACCGCGTCGCCGCGCGCGTAGTCCCAGCCTGCGGTGATGGCCACCTGGTGGCCGAAATTGCGCGCGAAGATCACGGGACGGATGCGCTTGTCCGCCTTTGCCAGTTCGCGGATACGCTCGGTCGAGCCGTCGGTCGAGCCGTCGTCCACCAGGATCAGTTCCCACTCCTCGTGCATCGAGTCCATGACCTCGGTCACGCGGCGCACGAGTTCGGGCAGGTTCTCGAACTCATCGTAGATGGGTGCAATGATGGAATAAATCGGTTTCATGGCTTTGCGAGTTGTCCAACCCAGATCATACCAGAAGCGGGTTCAAAAGCGGTTCACGCGGGATTTGAATCCGGTTCACCCGCCCGACCCGTTTCCGCCCATGTGTTTCTTCAGGGCCTTCAGCGTCGGTTCGATAACGGGCGCCTCGACGACCGCCTGCATCGCGGCCTTGATATCCTTCAGACCGCTCCCCGTGTTCAACACCAGGACGGGATCGTCGCTTCCGACTCCGCCCAAGGCTGCCGCCCCGGCCAAACCCGCGTACGCGGCCGCCCCGGCGGGTTCCGCGAAAACGCCCACCCGTCCGAGCGCCGCGATCGCCTCGAGGATGTCCGCGTCCGATACGGTCACGTACGTCCCGTCGGTCTCGCGCGCCGCGCGGACGGCGCGCACGCCGTCACGCGGCAGGTCCACGGAGATGCTGTCCGCGATGGTTTTCGCGGAGACCGGCGCGATGGTCTCGCCGCCGCCGCGGAAGGCGTTGGCGATGGCCGCCGATCCCTCGGCCTGCACGCCGACGATGCGCGGCAGGCTGGGAATCCATCCCAATTTGAGCAAATCCTTGAAGCCTTTGTGCAGGCCCGAAATGATATTGCCGTCGCCGACGGAGACAAAGATGGTCAGCGGCGCGTGGTTGTCGAGCGGACTCCCCTTCTTGTGCCAGTCGCGGTGCGCCTCCGACCACCATTCCCAGATCTCGAGCGCGGCGGTCTTCTTCCCCTCCGCCGTGAACGGATTGTAGCCCGTGTTGCGGCAATACCAGCCAAACTCCTTCGATGCCTGGATGGTCAGGTCGAAGGCGTCATCGTAGGTTCCGTCCACGAGGATGACCTGCGCGCCGAAGACGAGCAATTGCGCCACCTTGGCCGGCGGAGCGGACCTGGGCGCGAAGATGATCGCCTCCTGCCCGACCGCAGCGGAGAGCCCCGCGAGCGCCGCGCCCGCGTTGCCTGTGGAGGCGGTCACGACCACTTCGGCCTCGATTTCCTGCGCCCGCGCCACGACAACCGCCGAGGCGCGGTCCTTGAAAGAGGCCGTCGGGTTGCGCGACTCGTCCTTGAGCCAGAGGTGTCTCAGACCGAGTTTCTCCGCCAGGCGCGGTAACGTGAAGACGGGGGTCCAGCCCGCAAGGTGGAGGGGTGTCGCTTCGCCCTTCGGCACATTGACCGGCAGGAGCGGCTCGTAGCGCCAGAGAGAATGTTCCCCGCGGCTGGTAATGTCTTCGGGCTGGTATTTCTTCCTGATACTGTCGTAATCCAGTTCGACGTCGAGGTTGCCGCCGTCCTTCGGGCAGGTGTACGTGACCTGCCCGGGCAGGTATTCGGTCCCGCACAGCGAACAGCGATAGCCGGTGAATTTGGACATAGGGCTCCCTTTTCTCGGCTTGATTTTACCCGATATAGGGGCAGACCTGTAAAAAGGACTCTCAGGCAGAAGCTTCGAGAGTCCTTTTTCACTTTCTACTTCCTGCTACCTTCTACTTCCCCTCTTTCTCCCAAATCTCCCTCGCGATCAACTCCTGATCCACAGGCAACTTGTCCACCCTTACACCGACTGCGTTATAGATCGCGTTCGTGATCGCGGGCGTGGTGGGGATACTGCACATCTCGCCGACTCCCTTCGCGCCATACGGACCCGCCTCCACGGGATGTTCCACAATAATGGATGTGATCTCAGGTGTCATCATAATCCCAGGGATGCGGTAACGCGCCAGTCGGTCAGTGACCACGTAACCGTCTTCAACGATGAACTCTTCTGTGAGCGCGTTGCCGAGTCCCATCATCACACCGCCTTCGACCTGTCCCTGCAAGCCAAGCGGATTGACCGCCATGCCCACGTCATTGGCGGAGATGACTCTCAGCACGCGCACTTCACCTGTCAGCTTGTTCACTTCCACTTCCGCAGCTTGGACTCCGAACGAGAAGGCGAAGTGCATGTCGCCGCCTGTGCCAAGCGGCTGTGTCTTTGGCGCTTCGTATTCATATCGGACACGCGGCTGGCGTCCGATAGCGGTCATTTCCTTGTAGACTTCTGCATAAGTCAACGAATGTCCATTGACGCGTACAATGCCATCCGCGTAGCGAATCTGTTCGGGACGCACATCATACTTCTCTGCCATGACTGCCGTAATCTGTTCGCGCAGAGTCTTTGCGGCATAACGGGAGGCATTGCCTGTAACGAAGGTTTGACGTGAGGCCGTGGTTGGTCCGCCATTCGGGGTCAAGTCCGTATCCATCACCAACACTTTGACGCGGTCAGGCGAAACCGACATTTCCTCCGCGACGATGGTTCGGATCACCGTGACCAGTCCCTGCCCCATCTCTGCCGCCGAACTACGGACTTGGAAAGTCCCGTCTTCGTAGAGTTCGACGTCTGCGCCCGATTTGTCAGGCGCGCCGCCGCCAAGTCCCGTGTTCTTGTATCCCGCCGCAAAGCCCCAGGAGCGTACCAAGTGCGGCGTTTCAAGTTTCACGTGCGGCTTGAACATTTCACTGGCAGGCAAACCTGACACCTGACACATGGCACTTGAAACCTTATCAATGCATTCCATCAATCCCACCGACTCGCGTAATTCCTGTCCCGTGTTCGTAATACTCCCAACAGGCAAGGCATTCATGCGGCGCAGTTCAACGGGGTCAATGTTCAACTTCTCAGCGAGCATATCCATCATCGACTCGACCGCAAACGCCGATTGCGTCACACCGAATCCACGGAACGCGCCCGCAGGCGGATTGTTGGTGTACATGGCATAACAATCGGCGCGCACATGTTCGATATCATACGGACCCGCCGAGTGCGTGGTGGCGCGGGTCATCACCTTTTCACCGAGCGACGCATACGCTCCCGTATCGCCATACAGTTCCGACTCGCACGCCACGATGCGTCCATTTTTCTTCGCGCCGATCTTGACTCGAATCTGCGTGGCATGTCGCTTCGGGTGCACCACCAAACTTTCGTGCCTGTCGAACAGCAATTTCACAGGTCGCTTCGTCGCGTCCGCCAGCATCGCCACATGGATCTGCCCCATGATGTCTTCCTTGCCGCCGAAGCCGCCGCCCATCAACTGCCCCACGATGCGCACCCGCGACTCGTCCCAGCCCATCGCGCGCGCCACCTGCGTCCGATCCTGATACGGGATCTGCGAGCCGCAATAAATTTCCATGCGACCATCCGCCAGCGGCACACCGATACTGCATTCAGGCTCGATGAACACGTGGTCATACATCGGCGTATAAAAAGTATGTTCGAGAATTACATCCGACTCAGCAAAGCCACGCTCCATATCTCCCTTGCGGACTTTGATATGCTTAAGCAAATTTCCGTTCTCATGGATTTGTTCGACTCCCTCCTGACGCGCCTGCACTGGATTTGTGATCACTGGATGAAGATCAAATTCCGCTTCGATCAAAGCCGACGCTTGATTCGCAATCTCAAGCGTTTCCGCCGCTATGATCGCTATCGCATCCCCCACGTACCTGACGCGTTCTCCCACGCCCACCAGCACAGGCCAATCATAGACGACCAGTCCGTGATTATGCTCGCCTTTGATATCTTCGGCAGTAAGAACCGCAACAACACCCTTCAACGCTTTCGCCTTCGACACATCCAACTTTGTCAAGAACCCATGCGGAATCCCTGCACGTTTTACCTTCGCAAACAACATACCATCGAATACTAAATCATCCGTGTAAATAGCTTTGCCGTTCACTTTCTCAATTCCATCGGGTCGCGTGTGCATATGTCCAACAGATTTATGCTGATGAATCGAATCAGGAATATTCGGCTTCCTGACAGGTTCCCCTGTCCGCAACGACTCAGCCGCCGCAAGAATGGAATTCTCAATCGCAGGATACCCCGCACAACGACAAAGCGTATCCTTCAACGCAAACCGAATCTCATCCCTCGTCGGATTCGGATTCCGTTCCAACAACGCATACGCCGTCATGATCTGCCCAGGGATGCAGAATCCACATTGGACAGCGCCGTGTTCCACGAAGGCTTCTTGAAGGGGATGTAACCTTCCGCCCTGAGCGGAGCGAAGCGCAGTCGAAGGGCTCTCCCTCACCCCTAACCCCTCTCCCGCGGGGAGAGGGGAACTGAGTCCTTCAATCGTCACCACCCTCTTCCCATCCGCCCGCTCGGCGGGATAGATGCACGAGACCACAGGCTCGCCATCCACAAGGACAGTACACGCGCCGCACTCGGCTTCATCACAACCGATCTTTGTCCCTGTGAGTCGCAGACGATACCGCAGCAAATCCGACAACGTTTCATTCGCCTTAGCATCGAGAGTATGTTGTTGTCCGTTAACAGTAAGAGTAATTTTGTTAGTCATACTTCACTTCCTTATAAATCAACCACACCAACTTCGGCGTTTTAATTCTTTGTCGGTCAACCCATGTTGCATTTGTTTCAACTCATCCTTGAAAATACACAGTACATCTTCAATTTCATGAGGTTTCAATATATGATAATCATTAGGCAAATCTGATGGCTTAACAGTTTTTTGTTTCCCATTTAAGCCTAATGCCTTTGCCCCATCGCGCGTACCTGCATGTAAATATACTTTTGTAGGGAATAAATTAAGTTTTGCACCAATTCTTAGGGATGTATCATAAACATATAATTCCCCAATACCATCGACAGGCATCAACAGAACATCAATCAAATCGAAAAGTTCATCAAAGCTTGAACATCGTTCAATAGCTTTTATGTTTTTAGAAAGAATCTTTTCAACACGCGGGAGCAGTCCTCTTTTTATTCTCCGTTGATGGGAATATCGTTTTCCTTCACTGTTTATTGCCAAGCCAGCATTTTTTACTGCCTTACTTAGACTAGGCTGTGATTTAAACCAATCGAGTTCAGCCTGAACAAGAGGTCGTATCGAAGAAATATATTTTCGGACAATTGCTTTTTGGTTCATTTCACTCGTCCCCATGCCGTCCCAACCACATCCCTAAACAACCCGCTGACAATATGCCTGCGGTAATCGGCGCTTGCCCTTCTTGCACTCGTGCGGAATTGGACTTGGGCGAGCAGGGCATCGAGCGCGGATTCAAAGGTCGCTTCGTTGAGGGAAAGTCCACGCAAGGTATCTTCAGCTTGTGTAGCGCGGAAGGGAGTCCCGCCGCCGGGACCGACGGCAATGCGAATATCTTTGATCGTGTCATTCTCGCGTTCAAGCCAGACGGCGCAGTTCAGGATGGGAAGCGCCACTCCCTGCGGACGCATGATCCGTTTGAAGCAGGAGGCTTGATGAGAAGAGGAAAGCGGCAAGTAGAAACTAACAATGAGTTCTTCACCGTGTTTGAGGGAGGATTTGCCTGGACCTAAAAATAAATCTTTGAATGCAACTCGCCTGGTCTCGGTACGCTCCGCTACTCGACCAGCGATCTCCGCCTGTGCATTCAACGCAAGCAATGCAATCGTCCCGTCAGCGGCGGGGAGGGCGTGGGCCACGTTCCCGCCGAGGGTGGCAGTGTTGCGAACTTGCGGTCCCGCGATCAAGTTGCAGGCCTCGGTCAATGCCTGGGCGTGCGCGACGGTTAGAGGGTCGAGAGCGATGCGACTGACCGGGACGGCCGCGCCGATGTAGAGCGAATCCCCGCGCAGTTCGAGGGCGGTCATCTCGGGGATGAAGGTCAGGTCAACTAAAGTGTGGACGGGGGAATGACGGCCCTGCTTCAAGTCGAGCAGGAGGTCCGTGCCGCCCGCGATGGGAAGCGCGGGGCCGGGCGCGGTCGCAAGAGCCTGGACCGCCTCCGGGACGGAGGCCGGTCGTTTGTATTCCTGCCAAAGGTTCATTGGTGGCGTCCTTCTTTCTGACGGCGGCACTTTTCGATGGACTCTCGTCCAACGCCGTTGATGCAACTTACATCAGCGACCACCGAACCGATGGATTTTCCATCCGTCATTGCGAGGAGCGTTCTTCGCGACGAAGCAATCTCTTCATACGCGGGGATTGCTTCGCCGCCTCGCGGCTCGCAATGACGCACTATTTTACAAGCCGCGTTCGCCGCGGATGTAGGGCGTGCCCAACGCGGCGGGCGCGCCGAGTCGCTTGCGCATGGCCTCGCGCGAGCCGATCACCAGCACGATGATCGTGAACGCGTACGGAATCATCTGCAGGAAGAATCCCCAGTAGGGGTTGTAATAGAACGGATTGTCCACGCCGAAGAGGGTGAGCGGGCCCTGGATGTCGAGGATGAGGCGGCGGAGCGCGCCGAACGCGTAGGCGCCAATAACCGCGCGGAACGGGTCCCATTGAGCGAAGATGACGAGACCGACCGCGATCCAGCCCTGACCGCTGGTGGTCAGTTCGCTGAACCAGCCGGGCGCGACGGCGAGGCTGATGGTCGCGCCTGCCAGCCCGGCGAGCAGGCCGCCGACGAAGACGTAGATATAGCGCGTGAGATAAACGTTGATGCCAAGGGCGTCCGCCGCGGAGGGATACTCGCCAACCGCCCGCAGGTGAAGGCCGGGACGCGTGCGGTTAATGAAATACCAGGCCAAGGGCGCGAAGATGTAGCCGATATAAACCATCACGCTCTGGTCGGTGAAGAAGATCGGGCCGATGAACGGAATCTCGGACAGCAAAGGAATTGAAAAGTTGGGCAGTAACGAGACCGCGCCCGCCTTGCTCAGTCCCTCGCCGAGAACGAGACTGATGCCCGTGCCGAGGAAGGTGAGCGCGAGTCCGCTCACCACCTGGTCGGCCTGCAGGGCGATGGCGATGTAGGCGTGCACCTGGCTGAGAATCCCCGCGACGAGCATGGCGACCAGCACACCCAGCCACGGATTGCCGGTGGTGATGGCGACGCTGAATCCGCTCATGGCGCCGATGAGCATCATGCCTTCCACGCCCAGATTCATCACGCCAGAACGCTCGGCAAAAATCTCTCCCAGAGTCGCAAACAACAGGACGGTGCCCGTCCCGACACCCGCTTGAAGAATGATGATCGGGTCCATTTATTCCTCCTCCCGTACGAGGATGAGGCGATAACGCAGGAGGAAATCGCTGGCGATCAGGCAGACCAGGATGATGCCCTGGATCATTTTCGGGACCCCGGAGGGCTGGATCTCGCGCCCCGCGAGAATCAGCGCCCCGAACAGGATCGAGACGAAGATGGCCGCGATGGGATTCAACTTCGAGAGCCACGCCACGATGATGCCCGTGAATCCGTAACCGGCGTTGATCGGGGAGGTCTGCAATCGGTGGACGACGCCCGACACCTCGGACATGCCTCCCAGTCCCGCGAGCGCACCCGAGAGCATGAGCACCAGCAACGTGTTGCGCGTGATATTGATGCCCGCGTAGTGCGCCGCCTGCGGATTATCGCCGATCAGTCGAATCTCGTAGCCCCAGCGGCTTCGATAAATGATGATCCACACGACGACCGCGGCGGCGATTCCAAGCAGAAGGCCCGCGTGGGTGGTGAGGCCGCGGAAGATTTCCACTTCTTTAGCGTAGTCCAGCAGGCGCGGAAGCCAGGCCGTCTCAGGGAATTTTGGCGTCATCTGGAATCCGCCCTCCGTCCACACCGCGAACACCCAGAAGTTCACCCACGAAACCGCAATGTAATTCATCATCAACGTACTGATAATCTCGTTGACCTGGAACCTGGCCTTGAGAAAGCCGGGGATGAGTCCCCACAACGCGCCGCAGGCCATGCCCGCCAGCGCCATGACGGGAATGAAGAGCCAGCGCGAGGTCTCTGGAGGCAGGAGCGGCCAGAGCACCACCGCGCTCGCGCCCCACGCACCCATGATGAACTGTCCCTCCGCGCCGATGTTCCACTGCTTCATGCGAAAGGCGACCGAACACGCCAGGGCGGTGAGCAGAATCGGCGTGGCTTTGACAATCGTATCCGATATGACGCCAATGTCGCCGAAGGAAGCCTTGGCAATGTGCTGGTAGGATCGGATCGGGTCGCCGCCTGCGACCGAGATGAGGATGCCGCCCAGGATGAGTGCGACCAGAATCGCGCCCAACGAGACGAGCGGCGGGAACCACTTCGGGGGTTCCGAAAGCCGGGGTTCGAGGCGCAGTCTGAAGGTCCGTTTGCGAGCCGGGGTTGCGGATGCTGTGGTCATGTTATCTGGCTCCTGCGTGGATCTTGTCGAGCGGCGTGCCTGTCATCATCAGGCCAATGGTATCCACCATCTCCTGTGAAGCCTCCTCCTGCCCCACTGCAACCTCACCCATGATTTTTCCCTCATAGATGACGTAGATTCGGTCGCTCAACGAGAACAATTCCTCGAGCTCTTCCGAGATCAACAGGATGGCCGACCCCGATTCGCGTTGCGATAAGAGCAGGCGGTGGACTCCCTCGATCGCTCCCACATCCAGACCTCGGGTGGGCTGCACCGCAACGAGCAGGGACGGCCGCCCGGAGATTTCGCGCGCCAGAATCACGCGCTGGAGGTTGCCGCCCGAAAGCAGGCGCACTGGCGTCTCGATGGTCGGCACGATGATGTCGTATTGCTCCTTGAGGCCTTTCGCAAAACGCGTGGCCTCGGGCATGTTGATCAAGCCGCCGCGTGAGATCGGCGCCTGCCGATATTGCTTCATGATGAGGTTATCGGTCACGCTCAGGTTGGGCGCAGACCCGACATGCGTGCGGTCTTCGGGAACATAGGCCATGCCGCGCTGAATGGTGTACAACGCGGAGCGATTGCTGATTGTGTCGCCATTCAGGCGGATCTCGCCCGAAGCGGCCTTGCGCAGACCGGAAACGACCTGCGAGAGTTCGCGCTGACCATTGCCCGCCACCCCAGCGACCCCCACGATCTCGCCATGCCGCACGTTCAAAGACACGCCGCGCAGGGCGGGCAGACCTTTATCATTTTCCGCAAACAGGTCCCTGACTTCCAGCACCACGTCTCCGGCCGGTTGTGGTTTCTTGTCCAGATGGAAAATCACCTCGCGACCCACCATCTGCCGCGCCAGTTCCTGGCGAGTGACATGCCTGCCGTCCAGGCCGGCGGCGGTGACCCTGCCGCGGCGCAGAACGGTGATGCGGTCTGCAATGGAGGTCACTTCGTGGAGTTTATGGCTGATGAAGATGATGGACTTGCCCTCGGCGGTCATGGCGCGCAGGGTGTGGAACAGGCCGTCAATCTCCTGCGGCGCGAGCACGGCGGTCGGCTCGTCCATGATGAGCACGTCCGCGCCGCGATAGAGCATTTTCAAAATTTCCACGCGTTGTTGTTCGCCCACGGACAATTGCCAGATTTTCGCGCGCGGGTCCACTTTCATGCCGAAGCGCTCGCCCAGTTCCGCGATCTGCGCATCGTACCGGGGCAGGTTCATGACGAAGCGCGGGTCATCCAGGCCGAGCAGGATATTCTCGGTGACCGTTTGAGACGGAACCAGCATGAAATGCTGGTGAATCATGCCGATCCCCGCCTTGATCGCATCGCGCGGGGACGAGAAGACGACCGGATGTCCCTTGACGAGGATCACGCCCGCCTCGGCCCGATATAAACCCGCCAACACGTTCATCAGAGTGCTTTTGCCTGCTCCGTTTTCCCCCAGCAGGGAATGAATCTCGCCCTGCCGCAATTGAAAATCCACGTGATCGTTCGCAAGGACACCCGGAAATCGTTTGACGATGCCCTTCATTTCGACCACAATCGCCGCGTTCTCGTTATTGTTTGAGGAGGCTGGATGGGTCACCGGATGCTCCTGAAATCGAATTTCGCCGAGCGTTATACAAGAACAATGATTTCTTGCCTTACCTTGAATGCGCCCATTATAAACCGATGTTACGCAACGTCCCGAAGGCTTCGGCAAACAGCGATCCGAATGGCCACAACCTTCAGGACGTTCCTAAACGATTACAAAGAGGGCCAGACGCCCAAAGACATCTGGCCCATTTGCAATGAACGGTTTACAGGTCGGGCAGTTCGGCGGTGATGCCTTCCGCCCACCAGTACATGCCCACCGTGCAGCGCGCGTCCGCGCCGAGGGCAAAGCAGTCAATGTCAACGGGTTCGAGGAACGCGCCTTCGGAAAGAACGACGTTGCCCTTGTTATCCACGATTGGCCCGGCGAAGACGTCGAAGCGGTCGAATTCGCCCGCCAGCATCTGCGCCAGGGTATCGCGCACCATCTGGATCACGGCCGGATCGAGGTCCGCCATACCCTTGGTCAGTTCTTCGCCTTCCATGAAGCCGAACAGACCCAGACCACCGCTATCGGCCTCGAAGTAGTCCCAGCCGGGTTTGTAGGTGCCGTCAATCACGCCCTCGGTGATGTTGGCGTAGACCGACCCCCAGTTCCAGTACGGAGCGGTCAGACAGGCGTCCACTTTGCAGGAGCCGTACCAGTCATAGGTAATACCCCACTTATCCTTCTCCTGCGCCACGTCCGCGACGGCGGGAGTGTCCGCGCCAGTAAAGACCACCTGCGCGCCGGCGTCGAAGAGCGAAGCGGCGGCTTCCTTTTCGATGACGGGATCGTGCCAGGTGTTAATCCAGCGGACATCCATGGTGCACTCGGGGCAGGTCTCCTTCATGCCCAGAGCGATGGCATTGCCCAGGCGGAGTTCTTCGGGAATCGGGAAGGTGGCCATGTAGCCGAGTTTCGGATTGCCGTCGGCTTTGGCGCGGGCGCCGGCGATCATGCCCGCCAGGTACTTCATGTCCTCCATCGCGCCGAACAGGTTGCCGAAGTTCGTCTCGTTGGATTTGTATCCGCTGATGTGGATGAACATGATGTCGGGAAATTCTCCCGCGACGGTTTCCATCGGATCCATGTAGCCAAAGGAGGTGCCGAAGATCAGGTTGAATCCCTTGCGGGCCAGCGAGCGGAACACCTGCTCGGAGTCCGCGCCTTCGGGCACATTCTCGATGTAGGCCACGTGGACATTCGGGACATTCTCTTCCACATAGAGGAGCCCCTCGTAGTGCGCCTGCGACCAGCCGCCGTCGTCGTGCGGACCGATCAGCACCATGGCCACATTGAACTTACCCTCCTCGACATCGGGGATCTGCAGGCCGCCTTCGGCCGGGGGTTCGGTCGCGGCGGGCGGTTCCGTCGCGGCCGGGGGTTCCGTCGCGGCGGGGGGTTGAGTTGCGGGAGCCTCGGTCTTCGCGGGACCACAGGCAGAGAGGACCAGCATCAGGGCCATCGCCAAAACGGCGAGGCGCATCAGGAACTTGCGCATTTTCTTCTACTCCTTTTTGGATTTTTTGTCTTCCGGCATGGCAATAAATTTAACCAGGTTTATTCCTTGGGAGCCTCCTTTCATCAGCTTTAAATTTGTCTATACAAGGCGGTATTGTACCACGAGTAAGATAACATCTTCGTTGTCGAGTCGATTGTAGGACGAGAACCGCCTCGCGGCAAGTAACAATTTCATGAAGAACAACCAAATTTAATCATAACTTCGTTAATCGTGGATCGCTTATCGAGACTCTCCGGCGTTTCACGATCGATACGATCCCATAACCTGCACAGCATCGGTCCAACAAACTCCCTCGAGACGCGATAGGAATCGAGCGACAACTCCTGCGCCCGCGCCCAGTCGCCTGTGTGGGCGTAGCCTTCGATGAAGACGAATCGTTCCACCGGGTCGTTGGGATGATCGTCCAATTCAAAAGCCACATTCCCAAGTTCGACGACCTGCTCCCAATCGTCCTGCTGACGCGCCAGGTCGGCGCGCTCGAAATAGTAGCACCAGCCGTGCGTCGGCTCGGGGTCATAGACCTGGGGCGGGCGCGCGTCTCCCCCGGGCAGAATCCACTCCAATGAGGACAGGGCCGCGGCCTCGCGCAGGAGAGTTTCGTCGGGGATAAAGTGATTGTCCGCGTCGATTTCTGGATCCAGCAGGCGCAGGCAGGCGGGAGGCTTGAAGAAGAAAACGACGACTTGAGACGTATTGCCTGCAAATTTGCCCGCCAAATAATCGTAATTCACCGGCAGGTCTGGCTGGAGGACGGGCAATGCGCCATCCTTGCGATTGGTCGGATAAAACAAAACGTATGGAATCGGCTCACCGTCTTTCAAACCAGGCGCGTAGATCCAGTTCAACGCGCCCGCGAGCGAAATATCGGAATAGTAATTCAACGCCCACTCATTGACCAGCACAGTCGTGTTCGGCGCGAGGGCTGGGGCGCGCCAGGTCATCTGCCAGAAGAGGTTTTTCTGAGTCACCCAATCGGCGCGGTAACTGTCCGCCCACAAGGCCTGGCGTCCCGCCGCGAGACCGATCAACGCGGCTGCCAGCGCCACACGGACGAATTGAGGCGAAATCAATTCGAGCAGGCCCGCGAGGAGCAAACTGACACCAAACATGAATGGCAAAGTGAAGCGGCTGGCAGGATGCGCCAGCGAGGGAGGAAAGTCAATCAACCAGAACGGCCAGCCCGCGAAGAAAATCGAGACGAGTCCGAGGGAAATTGCCGACAGCGCGAAGCGACGATTGTATTGAGGAGGCGCAATCCGTAAGATGTAAAACGAAAAAACAAAAACAAGCAGGATAACGCCCGCGACCATGATCGTCGTCAGCGGGCCGTCGGCGGAGGGGCTGGGAAGTTGGAAGACCTGTCCCCACGCCGCGCCGCTCACGGTCCAGAAAGAGGCGAGGATCGTCTGGATCAGGCGGAGGAGGGTCGGAAGAGGGTCCGCCTGCAAGTCCGAAAGGAGACTGGTCTCATATACTTGATTGTTGAAAACAAACAGGCGAAAAAATAAGTCCGCCAGCCAGATGACGAGATAGGGCATCCAAATCGAAAAGGTACGGCGTGCGAGGTGCGGTGTACGATGCGCCTCCTGCCGATCACGAAGGGCGGCAAAAATAACGAACGGCCGCACGAGTTCCGCGAAGAAAAAATACTCCATCATCCAAAGGTTGAGGGCGGAAAAGAGAAGTGCGATCCCCGTGAAGAGGCGGGCGCGCCGCGGCTCGTCGAGGGCGCGCAGGCTGAAATAGAACGAAGCGAGAAAAAAATTGAGGACGATGAAGAAATGGCTGTATAGATATGCGCCCCACTGTTGATTGAAGCCTGGATAGAGCAAAAAGAAAAACGCGGTGACGAGGGCAAAGATTTCGCGATCCCGCCAGATGCGGCGGACGACCGCCCAAACGAGGACGCCCGTCAGCGCGCGCAGAAGTAATGCGAAGATTTGCCAATAGATCGGATTCTGAGGAAAGATGCGCGTGGTGATTTGATAGAGCAATCCCCACACGGGACGGTTGCTCGAAAAGTACCGCGCCATCGCCTCGGGGCCCAACTGGTAGCGAATCCACGACATGGGCAGATCGTCCCAGTAGAAGCCGAGGGACGGGATCAACAGTCCATACGCGAGGATGGCAACCGCAAGGAACGCGAGGGCGGGGTGGATACGTTTCATTTTATTGTTGTAGGGGCACAGCGGGGCATCTTACTGCCAAGGTTGATTCAATCTTCCCTGCACCCCTACGAATTTACGGAACGATCAACGTGCCAGTTTGACCTTTAATCGCGCGGCCGATATTTTCGGGATTGGTGATGATGGCTTGCTTGCCGCCGTTTTCGAGGAACCAGATCACGGCCTGAATTTTCGGCGCCATCGAGCCTTTGGCGAAGTGCGTGCCTTCGGCCAGATACTGTTTGGCTTCGGCCACCGTCATCTTGTCAAGCCATTTCTGTTCAGGTTTGCCGAAGTTGATGGCAACCTTCTCGACCGCGGTGGAGATCAGGAACAGGTCAGCCTTGATGAGACGCGCCAGCAGCGACGAGGCGAAGTCCTTGTCAATGACCGCCGCGACGCCCTGCAACTCGCCGTCCGCTTTGCGGATGACGGGGATGCCTCCGCCGCCGACGGTGATGACGACCGTCCCCGCCTTGATGAGGGCTTCGACCGCTTCCAGTTCCACGACCTCCTTCGGGAGAGGCGAAGCGACGACGCGTCGCCAGCCGCGGCCCGCGTCCTCCTTGACCGACCAGCCGAGTTCCGTCTGTCGGCGTTTGGCCTCGGCCTCGTCCATGAACGAGCCAATCGGCTTGGACGGTTCCTTGAAGGCCTTGTCCTCCGCGTCCACGGCCACCTGCGTGACGACCGTGGCAACCGATTTCTTGATCTTACGGCGGTTCAATTCGTTTTGCAGGGTCTGCTGGAGGGCGTAACCGATGGCGCCCTGCGAGTCCGCGCCGCAGACCTCGAGCGGGACTTCGTGCATCCCTTCGACCTTCGCGGCGATCTCCGACCGTCGCAGGATGAACCCGACCTGAGGTCCATTGCCGTGACCGATGGCCACGTCCCAGCCCGCTTCGAGCATGTCCGCGATGTGGATGGATGTTTCCTTCGCGGCAAGATACTGGTCTTCAACGGTCTTGTGCGCTTCGTCCTTGATCAGCGAGTTTCCACCGATGGCAATAACAGCAAGTTTGGTCATAAAGTCTCCTGTACTACTTCATCGTCAACGCCATGACGGCTTTCTGCGCGTGGAGGCGGTTCTCGGCCTCATCGAAGACCACCGAGTGCGGACCGTCCATGACCTCGCTGGTGACTTCCACATCACGGTCCGCGGGGAGCGGGTGCATGTAGATGGCATCGTCTTTGGCGGCTTTCATCTTCTTGGAGTCGGTGATCCAATCCTTGTACTGGCCGATGATCTTTGCGCCTTCGTTGGCATCCTCGGTGGTGAGCATCGCGCCCCATGACTTGGCATAAACGACATCCGCCTCCTTGAAGGCTTTTTCCATTCCGTGCGGGTCATCCATAACCTCGAAACTGGTGTGATATTTCTTTGCCTGTTCGCGCGCCGCGTCCATGATGTCGGGCATGAGTTTGAACTCGGGCGGGTGAGCCAGCACCACGTCCATGCCGAAGCGGGGCATTTGCAGAATCAGGGACTGGGGCACGGAGATCGGTTTCTGGTACGAGGCCGCGTACGCCCACGAGACGACGATCTTCTTCTTGCGGAGGTCGCGTCCCTTCTTCTCCATGATGGTCATCAGATCGGCCAGGCACTGGAAGGGATGGTAGACCTCGCACTGCATATTCAAGACTGGCGAACGGGAATACTTGGCAACCTCGCTGATGTACTTGTTGCCGATCTTCCAGTCCACGTGACGGATGGCAAGGCCGTCGAAATAGCGTCCGAAGATCTCGCCGATTTCCACGGGCGTATCGCCGTGCGCGATCTGCGTGGACTTGCTCTCGATGAAAGCACCGTGCCCGCCGAGTTGGGCGATGCCCGCCTCGAACGACCCGCGCGTGCGCGTGGACGAGAAGAAGAATAGCATCGCCAGCACCTTGTCGCGCAGGTAGGCGTGCGGTTCGCCGAGAGCGCGCTTGCGTTTCAGGTCGAAGGCCACGTCCAGGACAGTCTCCACCTCCTCTTTCGAGAAGTCGAGGTCGCCGATCAGGTCGCGGCCGCGTAGGTCGGTAATCATAATTAGTCTCCTTGTCTATTAGTCGGCTAGTCTCCTAGTCGGAATTTCGTAAGTATTTCATTAGCCCATTGATGAGCTTCTTAGTTTCAACTGCAAGGTTGTATCCCTTTTTCAACTCCTCATTTGTAATGTAATCAGCATCCATTGCCAGATAAAGTTCAGACTGCACTTCGCCAGCAGAACGCCGTGCCAATTTCAAAAAACGAGCAAACTCGGGATCGTAGCCTGCCTCAAAACCTTCGGCAATGTTGTGCATCACCGATCCAGCGGCATCCCGTATCTGGTTGCGCAATGCCCAATCGCGAGAAAAATCTTCCTTCCTCGTCAACTCATAGACATAGCCAGCCAACACCCGCGCCTTCTGCCAGGCCTGTAAATCCTCGAAATTCTTGACCGTACTCATTCAACATCCTTTTTCAACTTCACGGCCTGGCAGAAGACCAGCCGACTAGTGGACTAGCCGACCAGCAGACCACTACTCCATCGCTCCCAACACAAGCGCCAGCAATGTCATCCGCATGACGACGCCGTTGAACGCCTCCTGCCAGTAGCGCGACCAGCGGGTGATGTCCACATCCACGGGGACTTCATCCATCCGCGGCAGCGAATGAAGCAGGATCGCGTCGGACTTGGCCTTCTTCTCCAGCAGTTCGCGCGTGATCTTGTAGTTGGAGGGGGTGAGTCCGACTTCCTTGCCGCGCTCGTCGCGCGACTTGGTGTAATCAGGCTGGACGACAGGCTCGACCAGAATCACGTCCGCATCGGCGATGGCTTTCTCGACGTGGTCCACTTCCTTGAAATTCACGCTGAGTTGCTTGAGTTCCGCCTTGAATTCATCGGTGAGACTCATATCGGGCGGGGAGACAAACGTGATCGGGCAATCGAACTGGCTGAGGGCGTAGCCGAGCGAGTGCATGGTGCGCATCCGCATATCGCCGACAGCAAGCCATTTGAGTCCGTCAATGCGTCCCTTTTCGCGCAGGACGGTGTACAGGTCGGTGAGAATTTGCGTCGGGTGCTCGCCCCAGCCGTCACCGCCGTTGATGATCGGCACGCTCGCCCATTTGGCGGCTTCGTGCGGCGCGCCCTGCTGGAAGTGGCGCATCACGATCACATCGCCGTAGAACTCCAGCATCTTGACGGTGTCCTTGATCGACTCCTGGTAGAAGTCGCCCGCGCGCGTCATCTTCGCATCCGAGAAACCAGTCACGTGACCGCCGAGACGGTGCATGGCGGCTTCGTGCGCCAGACGCGTGCGCGTGGACGGCTGATAGAACGCGGTGACGAGTGTCTTCTCCCTGAGCATGTCCACGTTCTTTCTGGACCTCGCGATGGGTTCCATTTTCGATGCCACGTCGAACACGTGGAAGAACTCGTTGCGCTCGAATTCCTTGAGCGAAAGAATATCACGACCGGCAAAACTACGCATTTTGAAACTCCTTGTGGTTTGAAAAATCAGTACACACGTAGACAAGTACACAGGTATACAGGTCACGTGTGTACGTGTGTACGTGTTTACGTGTGTACCTGTTTACCCAGCATTCCCGGCAACAACGCATAGAACTCCGTCGCGGCGACCACTTCCTCGAGCGGGACGTGCTCATTGTTCATGTGCGCGGACTTTTCGTCCCCAGGCCCAAAGCCAATGGACGGGATGCCCGCCTTCCCCGCCCAATACGTGCCGTTGGTGGAAAAGTCCCACGTGCCGAGTTCGCGCTTCCCACCCCAGAGTTCCTCGATGGTGCGCTGTCCTGCTTCGATCAGGGGATGTCCATCCTCCAATACCCAGGCGGGATAGTACTTGGACACAGGGAAGACAAATCCCGTATAGGACGGCTCATCGTAGAACAACTCCTCCACGTGGATTTCGTCCTGCAAATAATCGGGGATCAATCCCTTGATCTGCTGGATCACTTCCTCACGCGGCTCGTTGGATGTGATGCGCCGGTCAATGAAAATGGTGAACTGGTCGGGCACGGCATTGAGGGACGCGGTGCGCGCCGAAACATCCGTCACCGCGATGGAGGGATAGCCCTGGATCGGGTGATACCCCATTCCGAAGCGCATACGCCGATCCAGTTCGCGGATCTGCGTAATGACCGCCATCATCTTATAAACGGCATTGTCGCCAAGATAGTGCGACGCGGCGTGGGCGGAACGTCCGCTGGCGGTGATCTTCAACTCGATGCGTCCCTTGTGCCCGCGGTAGACCTGCATCTTCGTCGGCTCGCCGATGACCACGAAATCAGGTTTCACCATCGGGTCGGCCTCCACGAACGCGTTGGGGGCGATCCCGTCGCACCACTCTTCCATGTTGCCGAAATAATAGGCGGTGTAACCGTCGAGAAGACCGAGATCGCGCGCAATGGCGAGACCATAAATCATCCCAGGCGTGGAACCCTTCTCGTCCACTGCGCCGCGCGCGTACAGGATGCCGTCCTCCACCTTGCCTTTGAACGGATCCCACTCCCACTCACTGGGATCGCCCACGCCCACGGTGTCGATGTGCGAGTCGAAGACGATGACCTTCTTCCCGTTCCCGATCCGCCCGATGGTGTTGCCCATCTTGTCGAAGCGAGCCTCGTCGAAGCCAAGTTTCTTCATCTCGACCTGGATGCGATCCCCGACATCCTTCAACTGCCCGTCCATGCTGGGGATGGCGACGATACCGCGCAGGAACTGGATGATCGCCTCGCGATTTTTTTCGACCTTGTTCTTAATTTGTTGAACGCTCACATGAACCTCGTAAAAGAGAAATTAGTAACGGAATCCAACGTCTCCTGACGTTGGATTCCAAAGCCTGGAGGCTTTGGAATCTGTCATACCGCCGTGGTTTTACCCGTTTCCCACGCGGCGCACCACGTGGAAGTTGAAATAGCCGGGGATGAAATAACTGAACGTGAACGACACGACCTTGCCGTTTGCGTCGTAGATCCGCGAATTGAAATGCAACAACACGTCGTCGCGCTGGATCTCGAGGGCGCGGGCCACGTCGGCGGGCGCGCCGATGGCGCTAATGTGGGTGCGGGCGGTCGTCAGGGAATCGCCGCGCGCCAGCAAAAAGTCCAGGACCGAACCGCCGAAATCGGATTGCAGGTCCTCGGCGCGCAGGAAGTCCTCGGACAGGTTGTCCACCAGATACGCCACGGGCCGAGTCCCCGCCCGCATCACGCGGCGGACGCGCGTCATGCGCGAGGCCAGCGGAACGCCCAGGCCGCGGGCGTGCTCTTCGTCCGCGTACATCCGTTCGATGTGAACGTCGCTGACCGAGATCTCCAGGTTCATGCGGCGGGCCATCGTCTCGAGGCTTTCGAGCACCTCGAGGCCGCTGTCCATCACAGGCACCTGCCCGACCACGAAGGTCCCCGCGCCCTGACGGCGGCGGATGCGCCCCTGCGTCTCGAAGGTGCGCATGGCCTCGCGCAGGGTGGCACGCGAGACGCCCATGCGCTGGGCCAGTTCGGGCTCGGAGGGCAGGCGCGCCCCGGGCGCGGAATTGGCGATCAGCACCGAAAGTTCAGCCTGCAGTTTTTGAAACGGAAAATGAGCCATGGTTACTCCAGCACCGGCACGAAATCGAATTTCGTCACATCCACCAGCCCTTTATCGGTGATTCGCAATTCGGGAATGACGGCCAGCGCCAGCAGGCTCAACTGCATGTTCGGATTGTTGAGCGTGCAGCCGCAGGCGCGGAATCCCTCCAGCACAGACTCGGCCTTGCGCGCCACCACGCCCGCTTCTTCTGTGGACATCAGCCCGGCGATGTTCAACTCGACCAGCCCGACGACTTTGCCATCCTTGACGACGACCTGCCCCCCTCCGCATCCCGCGAGACGATTGGCCGCCTCCGCCATGGAAGCCTCGTCCGTGCCGACGACGATCATGTGGTGGCTGTCGTGCGCGACCGTGGAGGCGACGGCGCATTTCTCTTTGAAACCGAACCCGCTCACCAGGCCGACCGTCACACCGCCCGTCCCTTTGTGGCGTTCGATCACGGCGATCTTGGCGAGGTCGCGCGCCAAATCCACCTTGACCGCGCCGTCCACGGGATGGACCTGCACTTTCAGGTGACGCGTCGGCGCCTGGTTCTCGATCACGCCGATCACGTTGGCTTTGTACGAAACGCGGTCGCTCTCGGCTTCGAGCGTGAAATCCTCGAGCTTCAGTTTGCGCTTCAAGTGGACCGAGTCCGCGGCCCATTTGGGATAGGAAAAAGACGGCAGGGTCGCCAGCCACTTGCCCTGCTGGGCAATCACCTCGCCCCTGGCAATGACCATGTCCGCGTGGAAATCGCGCAGGTCTTCGGCCAGCACAATGTCGGCCCAGCGGCCCGGGGCGATCATGCCGATCTCGCGCGACAGGCCGAAATGCTCGGCGGCGTTGATGGTCATCATCTGGATGGCGGTCATCGGGTCGAGTCCCTCGGCGATGGCGTGCCGCAGGACGCGGTCCATGTGGCCGTCCTCCGAAATGGTCTGCGCGTGCGAATCGTCGGTGCAGAGGATGAAGCGGCGCGAGTCCAGTTTGTTGCGGGTGATGGCCTTGACTTGCGCGGCCACGTCGTGCCAGGCCGAGCCGTAGCGGAGCATGGGTTTCATGCCCTGTCGCACGCGCGCAACCGCATCCTCGACGCGCGTGCCCTCGTGGTCGTCCTCCGCGCCGCCCGCGGCGTACCCGTGGAAGGGCAGGCCCAGGTCCGGCGATGCATAATGCCCGCCGATGGTCTTCTTGGCGGCGTGGGTCGCGCCCATCTCGGCCAGCATCTTTTCGTCCGAGGCGATCACGCCGGGGAAGTTCATCATCTCGCCCAGGCCGATGATGCCGGGCCAGGTCATGGCCTCGGCCACATCCTCGGGTCCGATGGAAGCGCCCGGCGTCTCCAGCCCCGGCGCGGACGGGACGCAGGAGGGCATCTGCACCCACACGTGGATCGGCTGTTTGGCGGCCTCGTCCACCATCAATTTGACGCCTTTGAGGCCGAAGATGTTGGCCATCTCGTGCGGGTCCACGAACATGCCGGTGGTGCCGCGCGGCGCGACGGCGCGCACGAATTCGGTGACGGTGACCATGCCCGATTCGACGTGCATGTGCGCGTCGAGCAGGCCGGGCACGAGGTACTTGTTCTGCGCATCGATCACGACCGTGTCCTTCCCGACCGTGTGGCTGGCGTCCCATCCGACGAAGGCGATTCGTCCGTCGCGGATGGCGACCTCCGCGCCGTTGAGGATCTCGCCCGACTGGACGCAGACCCATTGGCCCTTGCGGATGACCAGGTCGGCGGGCTTGCGGCCCATGGCAACGTCAACGAGGTTTTTGGTAAGTTTGGTGGCTGAGGGCATATTTACTCCGTTGGAAGGCGGCACATCAATAGACAACGCCATCCTGCCTGAAACCAAAAACAATGAAGACGGTCAGGAACATGATGGCAAGCAGAAGTGACGGAATCAAGAAAAGCCAGGCAAGTCTCTTGCTATGTTTGTTCAAGGCAATTACTGAAGCGACATGGAAAAATGGGAGAAAGATCAGCCCGTGAAAACTTGTAGTGCCATTCAGGTCAAAGCAAACAGGCCAAAGGATGATGCCGCCAGCAGCCACAAGCCAGTAGTTACCCCGCACGACGCCCATGACCGAAACCACGGCGGAGGAAAAAGTCAGAAGAAAAAGCCACATATCGCTTAACATGATGTTATCCCAGCAATCTCTTTGCGGCTTTGTTATGTTTCTCAATCAACCTGCGTTCATCAACGGTGACCAACTGACCTTCTTTCACAACAAACCTGCCCGCGACAACCGTGTAATCCACGCGGACCGACTGGCCGAAGACAATTGCGGAAACGGGATCGTGCATCCCAGTGAACTCGAGTCGATTCAAATCGACCGCGAAGAAGTCGGCGCATTTGCCAACTTCGAGAGAGCCGATGTCATTTCGTCCGAGGACTGCCGCGCCGCCGCGCGTGCCTAAATACAAGGCCTCTCTTGCGGTCATTAATTTTCTATTTGGATCGTCAGATAATGAATAGCCTGTTATTCCCTCTTTCACGCGCGAAAGCAGCATTACCTGCCTGACCTCGGCCAGCAGATGCGAGCCATCATTCGAGGCGGAGCCGTCCACGCCGAGGCCGACGTTGACGCCAGCCTGGCGGTATTTCTGAATCGGCGCGATGCCCGATGCCAACCGCATGTTCGATGTTGGACAGTGCGCCACGCCGCAGTGATGTTTTGCAAAGACTTGAATCTCCTCGTCATTGACCCAGATCGCGTGGGCGAACCACACGTCATCACCGACCCAGTCCACGGCCTGCATGTAACCGACGGGACGATGTCCGAATTTCTGTAAACAGAATTGTTCCTCGTCTTCAGTCTCGGCGAGGTGAGTGTGCAAATGCACGCCGTACTCGCGCGCCAGTTTGGCGGACTGTCTCATCAACTCGCCCGTGACCGAGAACGGTGAGCACGGCGCAAGGACGATCTGGGTCATCGCGCCGGGCTTCGAGTCGTGATGGGCCTCGATGAGGCGCTGGGAGTCTTTGAGGATGGAATCTTCGCTGTCCACAACGGAATCAGGCGGAAGTCCGCCCTTGGATTCGCCCAGGGACATCGAGCCGCGCGAGGCGTGCAGGCGCAGTCCGATCTCTTGCGCGGCGGCAATTTCATCGTCCAGTTTGGAACCGTTGGGGAAGAGGTAGAGGTGATCGGAGGCGGTCGTGCATCCCGAAAGGGCGAGTTCGGCGAGCGCGGTCTGTGCCGAGGTGAAGATATCGTCGGGGGTCAGGCGCGCCCAGATGGGATAGAGGGTCTTGAGCCAGTTGAAGAGATTGGCGTCCTGCGCGGCAGGGACGGCGCGGGTGAGGGTCTGGTAGAAGTGATGGTGCGTGTTGACCAGCCCGGGCAGGACGAGGTGGCCTTTGAGGTCGAGGATATCGTCGGCAGTCTCAGGCAGAGTGGAAGTTTGCCCTACGGCCTCAATAAAGCCGTCCCGAACAAAAAGACCACCCTCGGGTATCTCCCGCTGGTGGTCGTCCATGGTAACGATATAGGCATTCTTGATGAGGAGGGTAGTCATCTCGTCTGCTAGTCGCTGGTCTGCTGGTCGTCCTTGTCCAGACTAGCCGACGAGTGGACTAGAGACCAGAAGACTAATTTGTCTGACAACTTTGTCTATAGTGTAGCAGAAGAGGAGGAGGATGTCAACAATTTCAGGCACAATGACAGAACCAAAGCCTATTCTGGCCTATGATAAAATAAATGAAAAGAACCATGCAACAATTAAATTTTGACTTTATTGTTGAGAAAAAACAGGCCGATTCTCAAAAAGCAGGAGGGTATTTTGAGAACCTTATCACTGCTTTAACAACGGACCTGAACTTCCAAGAGAATGGGAACACTGTTCACCCAGCTCACAAAATCCACCCTTTCCCGGCTAAGTTCCCGCCTCAACTGCCAAGAAAATTCATAGAGTCATTAACTGAACCTGGAGATGTTGTTCTTGACCCCATGATGGGCTCGGGAACGACCTTGCTTGAAGCATTTTTGTTAGGCAGGAAGGCCATTGGCGTTGACATCGACCCATTAGCGCTGTTATTTACTCGTGTAAAAACTGATGTTTACCACGAGGCTAAACTACACTCAACAGCACGCGCAATTCTAAATAGTGCAAGAAAAAATGTGGTATTGTCTGTTAGTCAATTGACCCAAAAAATGGGCGAACGGTTTGACTTATCAACACGCGAGTTTGTTGATTATTGGTTTACCAAAGATGTCCAATCAGAATTGCTTGCATTAGTATCTGAGATTGAAAGAATTAGGGAAATAGAAATTCGCGATTTCTTCAAACTTATCTTCTCATCTGTAATTATCACCAAATCGGGAGGCGTGTCTCTCGCGATTGATCTGGCGCATACGCGACCTCATCGCGCTAAAATCGTCTTGTCAAGTTCGGGGAAAATCATCATTGGAAATGAATATCAGGATCAATTAGGCACAAAAAAGCATTTATCGAAGACTCTTCGCTCGCCAATTGATGAATTTGATAAAAAATTCCAGCAGACCATGAAAAACATTATCGGTATCCCACCATGTGATATACCGCCGATAATCAACTACGGTAATGCACAATCGTTGCCAATTGCATCAAATAGCATCGATCTAATCGTAACTTCTCCGCCATACGCGTCTAATGCAATTGATTATATGCGAGCACACAAGTTCACCTTGGTGTGGTTTGGATATCCAATTCACGACCTAATGTTAAAGCGTAAGACTTACATCGGAAGCGAAGGACCTGTTCTTAAACCACTCGTTGACTTGCCAAACAAGGTTAATGATGTGATTGCCGGAATAGCAAAGAAAAGCAAAACAAAATCCATCTCATTGCGTCGATATTATCTGGAGATGGAGCTCGCACTGAGCGAAATGCAAAGAGTGTTAAAGCCAGGCAAGGCAGCTATCGTTGTTGTCGGGAATTCTACGCTTGCAGGGGAAGATTCCCATGTGGAGGATTGCTTGGTGGCAATAGGTAACGGAATTGGGTTTGAAACTGCCGCTGTTGGAGTGCGCCAACTTGACAGAAACAAGAGAATGCTGCCTGCTGGAAAAAACATCAATATAGATTCCCAAATCCAACAAAGGATGCATGAGGAGTATGTTATTGGTTTTTACAAACCCAATTAATCTTTGCCACTGTAGTGTCTATGTAATATGTTCAAGATAAAAGCAGATTGGGACAGACCTTGTCGTTCAGCATCTGCTTTTACTTCTTCAGCAACTTTCTCATCGGCAAGAACCACAAAACGACCCTTATATAACTCTGGATAAGCATAAGGGCATCCGTCACAAGTAAGCAATTTACATTTTTTGCATGCACCGCGTTTGTCAACATTGCATGGACTACACAACAACTGCAAATTCATTACTTCTGTTGTCCCCAGCCTCTCCATTGGAATTTTATGATCATATTCCATGCGAGGATGAGTAGTTCCACAGATTTGACAGATCCCCTTATCGCGCAAGTACACTTCTTGTTTTTGCTTCGCGCTTGGATATTGCCGCCGACTTCCTGGCAATTTCTTTCTTGACTTCAAACGATAATTGGGATACACAAATTCAATTTGCCAACCGGACTCACGCAACTCCCTGATACGCCTATCGTAATACGATTGTTTGGCAATTCTATGAATCTCGTGCGTTGAGACCCATTTCATTGGCCACAGTATCTGCAGAATGAGCTTCTTAACATCGCTTAACTCCTTAAAGGCTTCATCATGGGGAGGCCAATCGTCAAGTCGCTTATTGGGCATTCTATTCTCCTAAAAAGAAATCCATTGTTTTTCCATACAACGAAGCAAATTCAGACAACTCAACAATATCAATTCTTCGTTCACCACTTTCGCATTTTGCAACAAACGACTGATGCTTTCCCAAAGCATCTGCAACCTCAATCTGCGTAAGCCCCTTTTCCTTCCTTGCTTGACGCAGGCGCTCTAAAACAGCTTTGTACTTTTCGGAATAAATTGTCTTTGTCATGGCGGCCTTTCAACACATAGAATGTTACAAGAGAAATCAAAATATCCCAAAATAGGATAATTGGACCTCCACAAACTCCAGAGACATTCTTCCATCCAGCACACAATAATCTCCACAACATCTTCAGGAGCCGCCATAAAAATCCTTGTCTCCGAAAATAGAGGTCGCGGGCCTACAGCCCGAGCAATTTGCGCAACACTTCGAAGCGGAGGCAGCGCGTATTTGGGAGTTGGTTCAAAGTAGTTTTAGACGGTATTTCCGCCCTTTAACAGATGGTGACTACGAGCTCTGTGCGATAATATCGGTCAATTCCAAAGCGAGGAGCAATGCCATGATGAAGAAATGTCCCGAATGCGGCTCGACCGAGATCGTCTCGGACCTGATCGTCTACACCGGTGACGCGCCCCTCGGGCGAGACCCAATCCACGTCGCGTTGAGCGAGCCAGAGCCTGCCAAGCGTCCCTTCGTGTGGGTGCCCAAATCGGTCACGACGGGATTCCGCGCCGCCATCTGCGGCGAGTGCGGCCACACCCAGTTTTATACAAAGCATCACGCTGAAATCCTGGACGCACACAAAAAGGGGTACACGGGCCGAAAGTATGACATGGAGGCGGTCCTGACATAGTGCCACGGAAAGCCGGGCGAATACGCGGATCGCTGGAAAGGGAGTTCCCTTTATAATCACACCATGCCCAAACGAATCACTCTGACCATCTGCCTGCTTCTCCTTCTATCCGCCTGCTCGCCTCAGGCCACGCCGACAGTTGCCCTGAACGAAGTCGAAGGGCCCGCGACAGACGCTTCGTCTACGCTCAGCGCGCCGCCCGCGACGGCCACCGCCTCGCCTGTCCCTTCCTCCTCCCCTACTCCTTCTCCCACCAACACGCCCGCGCCAACAGACACTCCAACTGTAACTCCCATTCCAACCGTCGAATCCCTCAAGGCTCACGTCACCGCGGACCTGCTCTCCTGCCGCTATGGCCCGGGCGCGGAGTATCTGTATCTCTACGGTCTGCGCGGCGGCGCGAATATCGTCCTCGTCGGCCGCACGGACGGCAACAACTGGGTCTGGGTGGAGGGCAAGAACAAGTGCTGGGTCAATGCGAAATTCATCGAGATCGAAGGCGACAAGAACAGCCTGCCCATCGTGTATCCTGACATTGCGAAATTACCCGTCTCGCCCTACTATCCGCCGACCGTTGTCCTGAGCGCCGCGCGCGAGCAGAACCTCGTCACCGTCCGCTGGCTGGAGGTGCCCATCAGCGCGGGCGATTACGAGGATGAGACCATGTTCACGTACATCGTCGAGGTCTGGCGCTGCGAGGGCGGGCAGATGATCTTCGATCCGCTTGCGACGAACGAAGCGGCCATCTCGTTTGTGGACGAGGCTGGCTGTTTACAGCCCTCGCACGGCCGCGTCTTCGTGCAGGAAAAGCACGGTTTCGCGGGCCCCGCCAAGATTCCATGGCCGTAGCAATCCTCTGCCGCGGATTTCGCGAGTCGGCGCAGAAAATCAATGCCGTCCCCGGCGTAACGCACCCATGTCGAGCGCCGGGGACGGCGCTCAGAGGGGTTTTTGGCAACAGTCCGAACTTTTGTCCGAACCTCAGAACCTCGCCTTGACATCCTCTCCACAATCAAGTATCGTATTGCTCACTTCTATTCATTTCAGCAGTCCCGCTTCTCCCCCCACCCGCTCGACTCCTGAAGGCAAGGAAATATCGTGAATTTCAACCAGTTCAACCTGGATTCCCGCCTGTTAAAGAATATCCAGCGCGCAGGCTTCGAATCCCCCACTCCCATTCAGGAGCAGGCCATTCCGCCCGCGCTGGAAGGCCGCGACCTGATCGGCACCGCGCAGACGGGAACGGGCAAGACCGCCGCGTTCGTCCTGCCCATTTTGCACAAACTGCTGAACGGACCGCGCAACCGTTCGCGCGTGCTGATCGTCACGCCCACGCGCGAACTGGCCGAACAGATCCATCAGGTGATACGCGAACTCGGCGCGGGGACGGGCATCCGTTCGGCGACGATTTACGGCGGGGTCGGCATGGGACCGCAGGTCAACGCGCTGCGCAACGGCGTCGAGATTCTGGTAGCCTGCCCGGGCAGACTGCTCGATCACATCGATCAGGGCAACGCTCGTTTAAACGGAATCCAGTTCCTCGTCCTAGACGAAGCGGACCGCATGTTCGACATGGGTTTCCTGCCGTCCGTCCGCAAGATTCTCACGCACATCCCGGCCCAGCGTCAGACCATGCTGTTCTCGGCCACTTTCCCATCCGAGGTCGAGAAACTGGCCGCGCAGACATTGAAGAATCCCAAACGCATCGCGGTCGGCATCGCCCGCCCGGCGCATACGGTGGCGCACGCGCTGTTCCCCGTTCCAAGGCATCTCAAGACGCGGCTGTTGCTTAAACTGCTCTCACAGACGGAAACCGACTCGGTCTTGATCTTCACACGCACGCGTCACCGCGCCCACAAACTGGCGCAACAGATCGGGCGCGAGGGCTACAAGGTGACCAGCCTGCACAGTGACCGGACCCAGGGACAGCGCCAGAACGCGCTCAAGGGTTTCAGGGATGGGCGTTACCAGATCATGGTGGCCACCGACATTGCCGCGCGCGGCCTGGATGTGGAGGGCATTTCGCACGTCATCAACTACGACATGCCCGACACGGCCGACGCCTATATTCACCGCATCGGCCGCACGGGCCGCGCCGAACGCACGGGCGACGCCTTCACGCTGGTCACACCCGACGACGATGATATGATCCGCGCGCTCGAGAAGATCATGAAGCAAAAACTGGCGCGTCAGAACCTGCCCGATTTCGATTACGACATTCCCGCGCCCGCGCTCGCGCCGTCCCGCGTACCCACACCGCGCGCTCCCAAGCCCATGCACCGCGAGCCGCACCGCCGTCCCGGTCATCACCCGCGCCAGAAATAGATTCCCCGTCCCGCCGGTTGGCGGGACGATTATTTCACAAGTAAAATAAAGTATGCAGATTTACGACCTGTGCCTCGTCTGGAACTGGGAGCACGACGCGGACTTCGTCAACGCGGTGAACGAGGCGTGCGCGGCGCGCGGGTTGACCCTGCTGTCGGTCTCGTCGCACAACCTCACGGAATCCCTCTCGCGTCTCGCGGGGCGAAAGATCGGATTCCGCGTCTACCTGGATCGCGCCTCCGAGGCCGATCCCGCCTACCTGCCGCTGGCGCAGTGGGCCGTGACTCTCGGCGCGCGCCGCATCAACCCGCGCGAGACGGCCAACCGCGCCTACGACAAAGCTGCCATGCATCTCGCGTTCCTGGGCGAAGGCATCCCGACTCCGTACACGATTCTCTTCCCATCTTGCAAAGACGATCCCGCTCCCCAGCCGATTGATTTGACTCCGCTGGGCAAACGCTTCGCCGTCAAGCCCGCGTTCGGAGGCGGCGGCGAGGGCGTGGTGACAGAGGTCTGTAGCTTCGAGCAATTCCTTGTAGAACGGCGCTCGTTTCCAGAACAAAAATATTTATTGCAGGCGTACGTCACACCGCGCAAAACGGACGGATTGCCAGCCTGGTTTCGGGTGATTTGTTGCTTCGGGGAAATCCATCCATCGTTTTGGAACACACGCACGCACGTTTACACGCCGCTCACCGCCGAGGCGGAGAGTCGGCTCGGGCTGGGCGGCCTGCGCGAGGTCACGGAACGAATCGCCCGCGTCTGCCGCCTCGACCTGTTCTCCACCGAGATTGCGTTGACCGAGGAGGACCGCCTGCTCGTCGTGGATTACGTCAACGATCCGATCGACCTGCGCCTGCAATCCCGCGCCGCGGACGGCGTCCCCGATTTCATCGTCAGGCAGATCTCCGCGCGGATCGCCGACGAGGCAAAAAAGAACTCGGACGGGATTTGACCCGTCCGAGTTTTTCATTCGCGTTCAGCGCCTAATGATGATGCGCCCCATGCGCGTGGCCGTGTGCTCTTTCTTCATCGGTCGCGGCGCGCAACGCCACCACCTTGACGTTGAAGTGCAGTTCCTTGCCCGCCAATGGATGATTCATATTGAGGCGTACGACGTCGCCTTCCACACTTTCGACGCGGGCATACAGCGGCTGTCCGTTTTGATCGCTGAGTTCCATTTCCAGTCCGGCCTTGATCGGCATATCCGCAGGGAACTCGCCGCGGTTCACGTCCATGAAGGCCTGCGGATTCGTCTCGCCGTAGCCGTCCTTCGCGGCCACGACCACGTCCCTGCTCTCGCCGAGGGCCATGCCCGTCATCTGGCTCTCGAGGCCCGAGATGATGTTTCCCGCGCCGTGCAGGTACTGGAGAGGTTCGCGGCCCTCCGAAGTATCTACCACCGAGCCGTCCACGCGCAGGGTATATTCCATCGAAACCACCTGCCCGTCGCTTACCGTTGAGTCACTCATAAATTTCTCCTTTTCTGGCAGATAGACGCCAGGAATTGGCCTGATTGTACCCTCACTTTGGAAATAAAAAGTCCCGCGCGCGGCGGGACTTTTTCTGTCTGGTTGAGTCTACGGGTCCTGAATCTGCGCGGCGCGCAGGGTGTTCTTCATCAGCATGGCGATGGTCATCGGGCCGACTCCGCCCGGGACGGGGGTGATGAATCCCGCCACCTCTTTGGCTTCGTCGAAGTTCACGTCGCCGACGAGGCGGTAACCGCTCTTCTTGGTGGCGTCGGGCTTGGAGTTGATACCCACGTCAATGACCGCCGCACCGGGCTTAATCCAATCGCCGCGCACCATTTCGGTCTTGCCGATGGCCGCGATCAGGATGTCCGCCTGGCGGACGGTGCCCGGCAGGTCCTGCGTGCGCGAGTGACAGACCGTCACGGTGGCGTTCTTGCCGATCAGCAGCAGCGCCGCGGGCATGCCCACGATGTTCGAGCGCCCCAGCACGACCGCGTTGGCGCCTTCGATCTTCACGCCCGCCTGCTCGAGCAGGTAGATACAGCCATACGGCGTGCAGGGGACGAACAACGGCTCGCGTCCCTTTTGGGCGAGGCGGCCGATGTTGATGGGCGAGAAGCCGTCCACGTCCTTCTCGATGCTGATGAGTTGCAGGACGCGCTCCTCGTTCAAGTGGGACGGGAGCGGCAGTTGAACAAGAATGCCGTTGACCTTCCTGCTCTTGTTCAACTTCTTGATGAGTTTTTCCAGTTCCTCCTGCGTAATATCCGCAGGCAGGTGGTGGCTGATCGAACCCATGCCGAGTTCGGCGCAGGCTTTCTGCTTGGCCGCGACGTAGGTGGCTGAGTCCACGCGCTCGCCGACCAGCACCGTGGCCAGCGTGGGTTTGGGCTTGCCCGCCGCGGTGCGTTTGGCGACTTCGGCCGCGACGTTTTCGCGCACCTGTTGCGCGATCAGTTTTCCGTCAATGAGTTGTGCGGTCATGGCTGTTCTCCCGAATGGTGGTTTCCGATATTGTTATGATGATTATACGATTCCGCCCCTCCGCGAGATAGTGACACTTGACATGTAAATTATGGGATTTAATCAAATCAAAATGAGACGTTCAACCCACCACTGCGCCGATCACCCCATCCGCAGTCATCGCATCCAGCCTGACTTGTGAGACCTCATTCCAAAGCGGCTGCGCCATGTGAGCCGCCACGCGCAGGTAGGTATCCGTGAGGCCGCTCATGCGCCAGCCCTGCGGACCGTTTTCGAGGGCCGTTTCCCACAATACGGACAGTGTATGACCGAGAAAACGCGCGCGATACCTTTGCGCCGAAAGATCGAACGCCTCCCGCAGAACGGCGTTGCGCCTCTTGCGCGCCTCCATTGGAACGTGGTTCTTCATGCGAGCCGCGGACGTGCCGGGGCGGGACGAGTACGTGAAGACGTGGCCGCCCGCGAAATCCATTTCCCGGACGAAGGCCAAAGTCTCGGCGAACTCTTCATCCGTTTCACCGGGAAAGCCTGCGATCACGTCGGTCGTGATGGCGGCCTCGGGCACGACCGCCCGCGCCGCCGCGACCAGGCCGCGGAACGACTCGGGCGTGGTTCTGCGCGCCATGCGCCTCAAAACGGACCTCGAGCCGGATTGCAGAGGCAGGTGCAGATGCCGGCACAGACGCGGGTCCCGCCACAGCGAGAAGAAGTCCGCGTCCAGATCCCACGGCTCGAGGGACGAAAGCCGCAGGCGCGGGATATCGGTCTCATCCAGGATGACGCGGATGAGGTCGCGCAAATGGGAACCGAAGTCCTGCCCCCACGAGCCGAGGTGCACGCCGGTCAGCACGATTTCTTTGGCGCCGCCTGCCAGCGCGGCGCGAATATCCGCGAGCACCTCCGCAGCCGGCCGCGAACGACTCGCTCCACGAGCGGCGGTCGTGACGCAAAACGTGCAGGCGTTGTCGCAGCCATCCTGGACTTTTATGAAAGCGCGCGTGCGGCGGTGCAGTCCGGGCAGGGGTTCGCGGGCGAGGGGTTCGAGGTCGAAGCGCGCAACTGGCAAATCGAGCAAATCGGCAACCAGCGCATCTTTTTTGTCGTTGCGTACCACCCGCTTCACGCCCGGCAACGCCGCAGCCTGTTCGGGCTGGAGAGTCGCCCAACAGCCGGTGACCACCACTTCGTCCGCGCCGAGACGGGCAATGTGTCTGATGCGCTGCCGCGAATCGGACGCGGCCTCTCCCGTCACCGCGCAGGTGTTGACCACCGCCAGGTCGGCCCCCTCGGGCGCGGCGGCGATCTCGTGTCCCGCGGCGCGGAACTGGCGCGCCATGCGTTCGATTTCGGATTGGTTGAGGCGACAGCCGACAGTATCGAGGTAGACTTTCATGGTTTATATGCCGCAAGGAGATCGCTTCTCGCAATGACAATCAGGGTTGCATCACAATGAACTGGTCGAAGATGATGTCCGCGCCGGGCTGGTCGAACGTGCCCGCCACGAGGCCCACGTCGCCGCTCGCCAGGGTCGCATCCTGCGCCTGCGCCACCGGGAAACCGTTGATGTAAAACGTGAGTTGACTGCCGACACAATCCGCGCGCAGGTGGTTGACGGCAAGACCGGTGCGGATCGTATCCGAGACCTGCATCTGCTCCTGTCCGAGCAAAGTGACCTGCTCCCCGTTCACCTTGCCGACGGCGTAATAGCCGTCACTGCTGATGACGAAGAAGTAGAACTGCTCCCCGTTCACGCGGCAGACGATGCCGGCGCGGTTTTCGTCCGGCCCGTTCAGGCGGGCGGTATCCACTTCGATGCGCACATCCGTGAACTGCCTGCCCGGCGTGGACCAGAAATTGTAATCGGGCACGCTGACCATGATGCGGAACACGCCGCTATCGTAGTCCATGACGCCGCCGTCCGCGGCGACGCGGTCCCAGCCGGTCAACAGGCTGTCGAAACCATCCTGAAACAGAACCGTGCCGGAGGGCGCGGCCGTCGGCGCGAGGGTGGGAGTGGAGGGCAGGCCGGGCACCGAGCATGCAAGAACGGCGAAGGCGAGGACTGCGATAACGAGCGTGAGACGGGAAGGAAAGCGCATGGGGTTGATTTTATCAAATAGTGGCGGCTTAAGGAGTCTGTTAATACCTGAAGTAATAACTTTCGCCCTTCGTCTCCGTTCAGGACGATGTAATTCCTCAAAGTGGTTGCAACCAGCATTTTATGGAAAGTATTGCGCCAGCAGTTGCGCCGCAAATTGACCGATCTCGCCGTCATCCAGGTCGCGGGCGCGGACGAGGTGTTCGCGGGCCGCTTCCCATTCACTGCGCTGGAGGTAGACCATCGCCAGGTGCAGGTGCGCGGAGGCGAGGTCCGGGTCGAGGCGTAGGGCGTCTATGAAATTCAATTCTGCCACATTGGCGAGTCCCACCGCAAAATGCGCCTGCCCGAGCGTGTCGTAGGATAAAGCGTTTTTGGGATCGAGATCGAGGGCGATGAACGCGGCGGGAAGTCCCACCTCCTGCACCAGCATGTTGTATTGCACGCAAAACGCAGACAGCAGGCGCCAGTAGACAGGATCGTCGGGGTCGAGGTTAGCGGCCTGCTGATAGGCGGCCAGCGCGAGCGGCAGGTCGCCGTAGGCGGCGTAAGCCTCGCCCAACGCGGCCAGCATGGCGGGATTCTCGGGATCGAGTTGTGCGGCGATGTCGAATTCGATCAACGCCTTTCGAGGCTCGCCAACGCGTTTCCAATGCAGACCAAGCAGAGAGTGAATCACAGCAGATTGCGGATCGAGGTCCCTGGCGCGCTCGAGTTCGGCGAGGCCGTCTTCACCGAGTTGATCGCGTGCCTCGCCCAGCCAGGCCCAGGCTTCGGCATTCCGCGGATCGGATTGGACGGCGCGTTCGAGCAAGTCAACGGCCAGTTCCCACTCGTTGACCAGCCCCAGCCCGCGCGCGAGGACGACCAGCCGCCTGGATTCGTCCGTTTCGAGCGAGGCGAGATTGAGCGTCGTCCGCAGGGTCTGGATGGCGGGATCGAAGGCCGGGTCGAGGCGCGCCGCGGCCATCAGTTCGGATAAGGCGCGGCCGGTGTCCGAAGAAATCAACAAAAGGCCGAGACGATAATGAGAGGGCGCGTGCTCTTCCAACGACAGCCAGCGCGTCAGGGCATCCTGTTCCGCGGCGCGATCCCCCTGCAAGCGGGCGGCGAGGGCAAGACGATAAAGAAACAGCGTGTAATCGGGATACGCCTGCGAACCTTCATTCCACGCGGACTGCGCGCCGGCAAAGTCGCCGGTCTCCCAGCGAGCGAGTCCCAAAAAGTCCCAGCCCTGGGGAGTCGAGACGGCGTCGCGGTCGTGGGCGGTTTCCAGGAACGCGAGGGCCCTGCCGCTTTCTCCGCCCAGGGAAGCGGAAAGTCCCGCCCATTCCCACAGGTCCGCACGCCAGGGAAGCAACCGCGCGGCGCGCTCGTACTCGACGGCCGCGGTGGAATAATCCGCGGATTGATATGCCTGGACGGCGCGGCGCAGTGCCGCGTTGCCGCTCGAAAGCGGAGGCGCGGCAACCAGCCCGAAAACGGCGAGCAGGATCAGGGTCCGGGCGAGAAGCGGTTTCACAACGACATTATACGAGGGAAAAATGTGGCAAGTCCATTGCCGCGGTAACGGAGCAAAGCGAAAAGCAGTATAATCGTCCCGATGGATTCGTTCTTCGGACAATATTTTTCCATGCTCACGGCGCCGCCGGGCAATCTGCTCTATCATCTCGTGCTGATCTTTTCCATTGCCGGCGCGTTGCAATCGGCCTTCAATCACTGGCGTTCGAGCGCGTTCCCGCAGGCGCGCCGCACCATGGTCGGCCTGGGGGTGTTGCTGGCGGCGCAGTTCATCCTGTTTGTCGTCAGCGGGCTGGGCTGGCAGGGATTGCTCAATTCGGAAGTGATGCTCCCGCCGCTCGACCGGGCTTTCTCGGTGCTGGGCATCCTGTGGATTACCTGGCTGTGGGCCTTCCCTGAACCCAGCCGCGCCGCAGACTCCGCCGTGACGCTGCTGACCCTGCTGGTCGCCACCGCCATGACGCTCAGTTTCGCGGCCTGGATGGCCGAACTGGCGGTCACTCCCTTCTTCAACGCCACATTCCAGGACTTCATCTGGCAGGCGGCCTCGATGGGCCTGATCCTGCTCGGGGCGATGATCCTGCTCGTCCGCCGCCCGAACGGATGGGCCAACGGACTGGCCGCGCTCGGCCTGTTGTTCCTCGGCCACGCCCTGCACTTGCTCAGCGACCGCACGCAGGGCGATTTCCCCGGCGCGGTGCGGCTGGCGATCATCGCCGCCTATCCCATTCTATTCACGCTTCCACAGCGGTTCCCCGCGCCGGTCAGCCAGCCGACCTCGATCAAGCAGGAGGCCTCGGTCCCCGAACGTCGGCGCTATAGCACGGACCCCAAGACCTTCCACGCCATGCTCAGCCTGGCCGCAGAGACCAACCCCACCAAGACGAGTCAGGCCATCACCCGCGCCATCGCACAGACCATGCTGGCGGACCTGTGCTTCCTCATCTTTCTCACCGATAACAAAAACCAACTGGTCATCGCCGCGGGCTACGACCTGATCCGCGAGGAACCGCTCGAAGGCGGCTCGCTGAACAAGACCGAGATCCCCATGCTCGCGGGCGCGATCCAGCGCGGACGCCCGCTGCGCCTGCCGGCCAGCGGCACCTCCGCCGACATCAAAGGGCTGGGCGACATGCTCGGGCTGGGCAACCCCGGCAACCTGTTGAGCGTGCCCATGCTCACGCCGGAGAAAGAATCGATCGGCGGCGTCCTCCTGCTCTCGCCATATTCCAGCCGCGTCTGGTCCGCGGAAGACCAGGCCTTCCTTGCCAACATCGCCACCTCGCTGGTGACCATCGTCCAGCGCGGCCAGCAACTGAACACCCTCCAGCAAAAGGAACAGGCCACCCAGCAGACGCTGGAGCAGGTGCGCGGACAACTGGCCGAGTTCCAGAAAAAGAACGAGGAACTCACCAAACAACTCGAAGAGGCGCTCCAGGCGCCGCGCGCCGATCCCGCCGCGCAGAAACTCATCGAACAGTTACAAAAAGACAACGAGGCCCTGCGCGCCCGCAAGACCGGCCGCCGCGACGACAGCCAGGTGGAAAAAGAACTGCGCATGACTCTCGAAGAGACCGCCCGCCTGCAAAACCAGCTGGCCGAAGCCAACATGCGCATCATCGAACTCGAAAAGGGACAGAAGGCCACGCGCTCGAACGAACAGGCCGAAGTGGTCGCGTCCATTTCGCAGGAACTGCGCCAGCCCATGTCCTCGGTGGTCGGCTACGCGGACCTGCTGCTGGGCGAATCGGTGGGCATCCTCGGCGCGCTCCAGCGCAAGTTCGTCGAACGCATCAAGGCCTCCACCGAACGCATCGGCGCGTTGATTGACGACCTCATCCAGGTCACCACGATGGAAAGCGGGCTGGCCGAACTCAAGCCCGAACCCGTTGACCTGAACCTGATCATTGACAATGCCATGACCTACACCAGCAGTCAGGTGCGCGAGAAGAACATCTCCCTGCACCTCGACCTGCCCAAGAAGATCTCCGCCATCTACGCCGACCGCGAGGCGCTCCAGCAGATCCTCATTCACCTGTTACAGAACGCCGGGGCGGCCACGCCGGTCGAAGGCAGGATCACCCTGCGGGTCCAGACCAAGACCGAGGACAAGCAGGACTACGTCCTCATCCAGGTTACGGACAGCGGAGGCGGGATTCCAGCCGAAGACCTGCCGCGCGTCTTCACCCGTCTGTATCGCGCCGACAACGTCCTGATCCAGGGCGTCGGCGACACGGGCGTGGGACTCTCCATCGCCCGGACACTCACCGAAGCCCAGCACGGACGCATCTGGGTGGACACCGAGCCGGGCGTCGGCTCGACCTTCAGCGTATTACTGCCCATCGCCACCGATCTGATGTCGCTCTCGCAGGCCAAGGGAGAATAGGATATGCAGGCCCTGCGTCAACTGGGCGGCGGCATTCTCATCGGCATCCTTTCACTGCTCGTGGTGATCGGCGGCAGTTCGCTGGCCCTGGCCGAAGGTTACATCGGCCTGCCTCCCACACCGACACAAACCGCCTCACCCACCAGCCCCTTTCCGCCCACACCGACGGTCAGCGGGCCGACCGTTGAACCCTCCCCAACGATCCTACCGACATTAACCGACACGCCCGTCCCACCCACCACCTGCCCGCCGCCTTCGGGCTGGGTGCTCGTCACGATTCAAGTCGGCGACACGCTCCAGTCGCTTGCGGCGCGCTACCGGACCACGCCCGAGTTGCTCGCCGCGGCCAACTGTCTTTTTTCACAGGAACTCCTGCCGGGCTACGGCATTTACGTCCCGCCCACATCGCCGACCATTCCTCCGGTCGCGTGCGGCGCGCCGCCGGGCTGGATCCAATACACCGTCCAGCCGGGCGATAACCTCTACCAGATCAGCCTGCGCTACGGCATCACCGTCCCGCAATTGAAACAGGCCAACTGCCTCACCAGCGACACGATCAACGTCGGCCAGAGACTCTGGGTTCCGAACGTGCCGACGATCACGCCGCCGGTCACGCCGGTCGAATTGGAATTCGGGACCGGCACACCCGAACTTCCAACCGAGCCTGCCACCGAAACGCCGACGCCGACCTTCCCTCCGACGGCGACCGATACCGTCGAACCGACCGCCACGCCGACGCCCGAGCCTGCCTCGACCTCGACCAACACGCCGAGTCCCACTTCGACCCCGTAACCGCCTCCGTTCCCCATGCCGATTCCCATCCGACGACTCGCCCTACTCGCCTGCCTGCTCCTGACGGCTTGCACTGGGCAGACTCCCACCGCGCCGCCCGTGCAGGGACTGCCCTTCGTGCTGGTCACCGCAGCCTCGAACGCGACGCCCACACCCACACCGTTCCAGCCGGTCCTGCCCACGCCCTTTCCCACCATCTCCGGCGAAACGTACACCACGCCGCTCCCGCCGCTCATCCTGCCCAGCGACACACCCACCTCCCTGCCCGCGCCGACCGAGGCCGTCCCCACCGCGGACCTCGCGATCCTCTACCCGACCCAGGCGCCGCCTCCGCTGGCCGTGGATTACGACGGCCCGGATGTGGTCACCTTCCTGCTCATCGGCTCGGACAAACGCCCCGGCTCCTCGTACCGCACCGATACGATGGTCATCGTCATCCTGCGCCCGCGCGACGACCAGGTCTCGCTCATTTCGATTCCGCGCGACTTGTGGGTGTACATCCCCGGCTGGGAGATGCAGCGCGTCAACACCGCCTACCAGCACGGCGAGATCACCGGCTATCCCGGCGGCGGTCCGCAACTGCTGAAAGACACAATCGAATACAACCTCGGCCTGCACATTGACCACACCGCCATGGTCGAGTTCGACGGCTTCCGCCGCATCGTGGACACCCTCGGCGGTGTTGACGTCCCCGTGGCCTGCGCCTACACCGACTGGCGTCTGATTGACCCGTCGTACGATCCCGAAAACGAGAACAACTGGCATCTATACACCACCGGCCCCGGACTCATCCACATGGACGGCGACCTGGCCCTGTGGTACGCGCGCTCGCGCCAGAAGTCCAATGACTTCGACCGCGGCCGCCGCCAGCAGGAGGTCCTGCGCGCCATTTACACCACCGCCCTGCAAACCGACACGCTCTCCAAAATCCCGCAACTGTACAGCAACTTCAGCAGTCTCGTCGTCACGGACCTCGGGCTGGGCGACATCCTGAAACTGACCGTGCTCGCGCCGGGCTTTTCCAACGCGGACATCCGCAGTTATTACATCCGTCCGCCCATCGTCACTTCATGGATCACGCCGGGCGGTGCGTACGTGTTGCTGCCAGACCAGACCGCGTTGCAAAACCTGGTCACACAGGCGTTATCCGCCTCGCCTCTGGCGGTCGTGAACGAATCGATCACCATCGAAATCCAGAACGGGACTCCCTTCGACGGCTTCGACGCTCTGGCGGCCTCGCGCCTCAACTACGCGGGCTACGAGACGAAGATCGTCCCGCCCGACCAGCGCAACATGGCCTATAGCGTCCTAGTGGATTTCAGCCCCGCACCGGACTACGGCCGCAGTCTCAGCATTCTGACCGCCCTCGGCCTCCAGCCTGCCAATCTGGTTTCCCTGCCAGACCCGAATAGCGCGGTACCGTACCGGTTGATTCTTGGCTACGATTACCAGCCGTGTTTCCAGCCGGAGCAGATGGTGCATTGATGAAATCTGTTCACGCCGGATAGTTGACATCTTTCCCGTTTTTCGCTAAACTATACGCAAAGACTACACGCTATCAAACGAGGAGGCGTCATGCCTGCTTCAAGTTCCGCCCACATCACTTCACAAACCCTGCTCCCCGCGGCCCTGCGCGCCTGGGAAATGTACCTCAACGACCAGGGACGTTCGCCCAACACGGTCAAGGCCTTTCTTTCGGATGTCGGCCTGCTGACCCAGTTCCTGCCGGCCGACCGCGCCCTCGGCGCGATCACCACCAGCGACCTCAACCGATTCTTCGAGTGGATGGAGAAAGAGCGCGCCGTCCCGTGCAGTCCAAAGACCCTCGCCCGCCGCATCACTTCGACCAAATCCTTTTTCCGCTGGCTGCACCAGCACGGCGTGGTGATGGTGGACCCGGCTGAGAAGGTCCTGCAACGCTCGGCGATCAGCCCCCTGCCGCAGGTGCTGACCGACGAAGAGGCCGAAGCCGCGCTCCAGGCCGCAGACCAGCACCGCCGCGGCCCCAAACCCGACGCGCGTCCCTACGCGCTGTTGAAATTACTGCTAACCACCGGAATTAAAAAAAGCGAGTGCCTCGGCATTCATCTCAACCATATTGACCTGGATACGCCCGGCGGCGCGCTGGTCTTTATCCGCTACGCCAGCCCGGCAAATCGGTATAAAGAACGCAAACTACTTCTCGACGAAGAATGGATTCCCGCGTACAAAGAATACCTCGCCCAATACCAGCCCGTGGACCAGCTCTTCCCCTGGTCGCCGCGGCGGCTGGAGTACCTGCTCGAAGACATCGGCGAGGAGGCGGGCCTCGACAAACACCTGTCCTTCGACATGTGCCGCTGGACCTGCGCCCTACGCGATTATCGCGACGGGCAGGAAATCGAAAAGATCCGCCAAAAACTGGGCGTCTCGAAAATCCAGTGGCGTGAGATCAATCTCAAATTGCGCCAGTTGAGCGGCGCGAACGAATAACCGATTTACGCAACGTCCCGAAGGTTCCTTAACCTTCGGGACGTTCTGTAATAAAAATCCGCACCCCAATTCATTTTACTTTTGTCAGGATGAAATACAGAATTCTGCGCGAGGACTGCGTCACGCGGAAGGAATGCGCGGGCTGGTAGCCGGGGATCCAGGCGATCTTCTCCCCCACACATAACAACGGCCAGCGGTCGCGCGCCCGCTGAGCCAGTTTCTCATTCGTAAAAAAATCGGACAGTTTCTGCGTGTGACCGCCCATGCCGAGCGGCTCGAAGCGGTCCCCCTCCTGGCGCGGCCGCAGGAACAATTCGCCCTCGATGCTGTCCGCGTCCAGCCAGACCTGGAACGGGTCCTCGTTTTCCTGGATCTGTTCCCACGCCAGCGCGGGGATGTTCCATTTCTCCGCGGTCAACACCCAACTACCGGAGAGTTGGAGTCTCTCGGGCAGCGCCAGCGGAAGCGATTCGACTCCCTCGGGAATCTGCGGCCAGCGGTCGAAGGGCAGGGTCGCTTCGGGGCTGACGACGTAGATTTGATCGGCTTCACGCAGGAGACGCACGCCGCGCATCAGGTCAACCTGTCGCTGGGAGGCATCCGCGAGGAACGCGGAAGCGCGTTCGAGTAACGCGTAGGTGACCTCGGCCTCAGGGTGGATGTGCTCCAGGGCGCGGCGCACCAGATTTCGTCGGAGTCCGACCGCGAGGCCCGCCAGGGCGGTCGTGTCGAAGATGATCAGGCCGGGGCTTTCCTGCACGACGCATGTCCCCCACGCAGAGTCCGCTGCAGTTGTCAGAATTTCATGGTCCGCGGCAAGGCTTTGGGCGGTGCGCAATACCGCCTCGCGGAAGCGCGGGTTGTAGGTTTCGAGTGTGGGAATGAGCAGGTGGCGCAGGCGGTTGCGCAGAAAGTTGACCGACTGGTTGCTGGGATCGTGATGCGGGCGCAGTCCCTGTGTGGCGCAATAGAGGATCGTATCCTCGCGCCAGACATCCAGCAGAGGGCGGACGATGGGAATTTCTGGATCGAAGGTTGGCAGGACGGTGCGATAGGCCATGCCCTTGAGTCCCGTCAGACCCGCGCCGCGCAGGAAGTGCATGAGCACGGTCTCCACCTGATCGTCCGCGGTGTGACCGACGGCCACGGCCTGGGCGTTCTGCTGGCGGGCGCGCTGAAAGAGAAAGCGATAGCGCAGGGCGCGCGCCGCGTCTTCGAGGGACAGTCCCTCTTTTTCCGCGTAGGCGCGCACGTCGGCGTGTTCGATGACCGAAGCCAGGCCGAAACGCGCCGCCATCTGCTCGACGTTGTTGGCCTCGATGTCCGCCTCGGGGCGCAGTTTGTGGTTGAAGTGCGCCACGATGAGGCGGTATCCCGCCTGGCGCAGGACGCTCATCAGGCACAGGCTGTCGGGCCCGCCCGACACGCCGACGATGATCGGTTTGGCCGGGTCGAGGCGGCAATGGTCGTGCAGGATGGTGTCCATGCTGGGGAGCATGGGGTCAATTAAACCACAAGCCGCGTGAAACGGGGATTATGTAAGCAGAGATTAATGTTTTTGGGCTTTACGGCGATACCGTTTTTGTTTTTCAGCCACGCGCAGGGAAGGGGGTTGCTTTTGTTCATAAACACCGCCTCCGACATTCCGCCAGAATTCGTCTCGCGAGAGTCCTTTTCCCTCCACGATGCTCTTACGTGAGTGTCCGAGCAAAGCCTGAAAGCGTTTTGCGGATTTAACAGATTTAGTCTTCGCCGATGACGTTTTCTGCGCCTTTGACCCTTTACTTGCATTGCTCTTCCCAGCAGGCTTTCTCATAGCAGTCTTCTTTCCCTTCGCCCCTTCGGAATGCTTTGCGAGCGACGATTTCGTCGCTGGCCTCTTATTCTTCGCAGGCTTCTTCACAGCGGCTTTCCTTCTTCTTTCCTCTTTCTTTCCAGCTGCCTTCTTCCTCGGCATCTTAACCCTCACATCTTCCTCAACAGCCTCTGCTTTCACGCCAAACATCTCCTCCCACTTCGCGGACAAGGATTCCACGCCCGCGCCGTTCAGGGCAAAATGAATTTTGCCCCACCGTTCATCGTCCATAAACCGCCAATCCATGAACACATGATGCTGATAGGCGTGTAATTCAACGTACAGTCCTTTTCGCCAGAGTTCCTCGCACGAGCGAATGTACTCCAAGTGTGTGACGTAATCCTTGAAAATAACGTAACCCTCGAACGGCAAGTCCAACGCTTCGGCTAGCGATTTCTGCCTCAACTCGCCCGAACCCTTATCGAGATATGCGGCGGAGGTCTTGATCCAGCCGTGGGTATCGGCGAAGCGATTGTGATAGAGAACAAGTCCGCGTTCGTCGCCGTGAACGTTCGAATACGCAAAGACATTTTCATCCACCGCACCATTGGCGGTGAAGAGGTCGTAGAGGAAGAAATTCTCCACGTCCGCGAACAGATAACGGTGGTGAAGGATGGGGAAGATCTTCCACTCGTGGCCGCGGACGAGTCCCTCGTTCGGCGACTCATCCCATTTGGGCTTGCGGAATTCCATCCCGTATTTTTCGCGGAAGCCCTCCACCTGTCCGTGACCGAACATGGGCAGGCCGGGCAGGGTGGCAAGCACCGTGCAGATACCAAAATATTTATCGCCGTCGCCGAACTGCTCGACCGCGGTCTTTTCGTCGGGATTGTTCATGAAGTTGACGTAACGCTTCAAAATCTGCGGGTCGAACTCCAGCGTGTTCTTGATCGCCATGCGATACTTGGCGTTGTCCTCGTCGCGCAACATGTGCATGAAGGCCGAGTTGTAGACGCGATGCATGCCCAGCGTGCGGACGAAATAACCTTCCAACAACCAGAACGCTTCCGCGAGCAGGAGCGTATCGGGGACTTCCGCCGCGACGCGGTCCACGACTTCGCGCCAGAACTCCTGCGGAATGGCCGCGTCGAACTCGGACCTGGTCATGCCGTGCTCGGCCCGTGAGGGGATCGCGCCGCCCGCGCCGGGTTCGGGGAACCACAGGCGCTGGATGTGTTTCTTTGCCAGCGTCATCGCCGCGTCGAAACGGATGACAGGGAAGTTGCGCGCCACGTGCAGGATGGTTTGAATGACGGCTTCGCGCACTTCGGCTTTCGAGTAATCCAGTTGCGCGGTGTCGTTCCACGGGAAGGACGTACCGTCGTTGCCGTGATAGATGTAAGTAGTCTTATGGTCGCTGGTCCGATAGTCTACTCGTCGGAAGACAACGGAGGCGTCAGAATGATTGTAGTAGTGGTCTTCGAGGAAAATACCCACGCGAGGATCGTCAGAGAGATTCTCGGAATTGAAAGAATAGGAGGGATAGGGTGGGTAATCAAGTGACAAAAACCAATCGGGGTGTTCGATGACCCACTGCGAGTCGATGCCCATGTGATTGGGGACCATGTCCGCGGAGAGGCGGATGCCGCGCTGCCAGGCGCGTGATCGAAGATTGTCGAGCGCGTCCCAGCCGCCGAGGTCGTTGGCGATATCGTAACTGTACAGCGAATACGCCGAAGCGACCGCGTCCTCCTGTCCCATGCGTTGTTTGATCTTCTGGCTGGCGCGCGAACGTTCCCACAGACCGATGAGCCAAAGACCCGTGAAGCCGCGATCCCTCAGAATATCCAGTTCTTCATCGGGAATTTGATCCAGCGTTTGAATCCAGCGCTGATGTTTGCGGGAGAGTTGTTCGAGCCAGACATAGGTATTCTTGGCGATCAGCACCAGCCGTGGCATCCATTCCTTGTCGGGACTATAACGTTCGTATTCGGGCTCGCCGAAATAAGTGGGAACTGGCGTCTCGCCGCCCGGGCCGCCGACGCCCAAGCGCTTCACTTCTTCCTTGACGAAATCCAGTCCGCGCAATAACCGCGTGACGAAGTCCGCGCCGAGCAGGTCGCCCCAGCGGGCAATGATGTACTCCAGTTGTCCCGCCAGCGAATGCGGCGAGACGCGCGCCGGGGCGCGCAGCATGTCAATCAGCGACTCGCCTGCCTGATCGCCAATTCCCAAATCACGGAAGTATTTTCCCAACCCTTCGATCATCTTTCCATAGGCCGTCTCTTCCAACGGCGCGTCGTCGAAGAGTTCTGTCAGCGGGGCAGCCGCGGGATTGATGTTGTGCAGGTTGACGAGCAGGAGTTCTTCGAGCGAGACGATCTCACCGCGAAGGGACGAAGCCCGCGAAGGTTTTTCTTTTTCTTCCTCCTTCGCGCCCTTCCCCTCTTCGCGGTGTAAATATTCGACTGGGCTGACCTCCCCGCGATACACCGATGTCGTGGGGAACTCGGAGACAAACGTCAGTTGAGTCGCGCGCACGGGTTCGGCGCCCAGGCTCTGGTCCAGGAAGGACGCGGCGGTCGTCATCTGCGCGGGCGCGGCCTGTCGCTGGAGAAGAGTCCGCAAGGCCTCGTCAATCAATCCCAGGGCGTACAGGTCCGCGGCGGAGACGTCCATCTGCGCGGCCACGCGGCGCGCATCCTGGATGGCGGCGAAGCGCAGGCTTTCGAGCAGGTAACGATCACGTGCGAAGCGGGAGAGGTGATGTTCGGCCATGCCTCAATGATACTGCATAAGCCGAAGACGTGTATCGTTTTGGAGTATACTTCTTTCACTCATGGCCGCGATTTCACTGGAATTCCTCTACCTCGTCGGACTCTTAATCCTGGCCGCGTTGTACCTGCCCACGCTGATCTTCGCGCTGCGCCGCGCCAGCGGACAGGAATTTGCCGCCTCGCTCCTCGGCCTGTACGCGCTGACCGCCATGGCGCTGACGGTGGTGGAGGCGTTCTGGCACGGCGGGAGCCTGGCCGCCATGGGCCGCCGCGCGCTCACCGACCTGCAACAGTTCGGCGCGCTGTTCCTCGCCTTCCTGTTGATCCTGATCACGCGCACGTTCCTGCGCCGCGAGGCGTGGAGCTGGTTGATCGCGGGCATCGTGCTCGCGCTCGGACTGGCCGCGCTGGGCAGTGATCTGCTCACAGGCCTGCCCGAAGTGATCTGGACGAACGGCCGCGTGATGCTGCCGCGCGAGCGCCTTCCGCTGGTCCTGACCATCCTAGGCTGGATCATCTTCACCGGCGGCGCGCTATGGAACGTCCAGCGCGCCTTCAGCCGCCAGCGTCAGCCCCTGCACCGCAACCGTCTCTCATACTGGCTTCCTGCATTCATTCTCATTTTGGTCAACGACGCCATGTTGTTGACAAGCAATTGGGTGCCGGGCAATCCCCTGCGCCTGGCCGCGACCATTCTGATCGGTTACGTGGTCCTGACTCACAACCTGCCCGACTCGCGCCTGATTCTGCGGCGGGTGTTGATCTACATCATCACCACCCTGCTCATCGCGGGATTTTACATCCTCGGCACACTCGCCACCCAGCCCCTGCGCGCGGCGTCGAATTACAATCCGCTCGTCATCGGCGCGGGCATCGCCCTGCTGCTCGCCATGCTGTTCACGCCGCTTCTCAGCCTCGTCCGCCGCCTCGTGGACCGCTGGCTGCGCATCGAAGAGACCGACGCGGGCCGCACACTCCATCAGTACAGCGAGTCCATCAGCAACATCCTCGACATGCAACGCCTCGCCAGCGTGGCGGTGGGCATCATCATCGAGTCGATGGAGTTGACGCGCGGCTTCCTCTTCCTTGTGGATACGGAGGTCGGCGAGGGCGGCGGACGCGGGTATCGCCTGCGGGCGGCGCGCACCGACGGAGAACGCCAGATCCTGCCCATCGCCCTCGACGAGAACAGCCCCATCGCCAGACACCTGCTGACGGAACAAAAACCGCTTCTTCAATACGACCTGGACCTGCTTCAGTCCTTCCGGGGCATTTCCTCGCTGGAGCGCGAGTGGTTCAACCGCCTCGAGACCGAAGTGTACGTGCCCATCTTCGCCAGCCGCCGCTGGATCGGACTGCTGGCGCTGGGCGCGAAACTCTCGGGCAACCGCTACAGCGCCGACGACCTGGTGACTCTCGCCGCGCTCGCCAACCAGACCGCGGTCGCGCTGGAGAACGCGCGCCTGGTCGAGAACCTGATGCGCCTCAACCAGGAGGTCCGCCAGGCCTACCGCGACCTGGACAAGGCCAACCGCGACCTCGAGCGCCTCGACCAGACCAAATCCGATTTCATCAGCATCGCCTCGCACGAACTGCGCACGCCGCTCACGGTTATGCGCGGCTACACCGAAATGCTTCTCGAAGACTCGGGTCTCAACCCCAACGTGCGCGCGGTGGTCAAGTCCCTGCATGACGCCACCATGCGCCTGCACGAGATCATGGACTCGATGTTCGACATCGCGCAGATTGACACGCGCACCCTGCAACTGCATCTGCAATCCGTTGACACGGCCGCGCTTGTTCAGGAAGTCAGCAGCAGGTTGGCAAAGAACGTCCTGGAACGCAAACTCTCCCTGACCCTCAGCCTGCCTCCCCTGCCGACGGTCAAGGCCGATCCGAACATCCTCAAGAAAGTATTCTCGCATCTCCTCGCCAACGCGATTAAATTCACTCCCGATGGCGGCAATATTGAAATAATTGGTCATCTCGCCCCCTCCAACGGCAACGACCTGCCCGACGGCGGCATTCAGATCACGGTCAAAGATACGGGCGTGGGCGTGGATCCGTCGTTTCAGGAGGTCATCTTCACCAAGTTCTACCAGCCCGGTGAACTGGGGAAACATTCCACCAGCAAGAGCCGCTTCAAGGGCAGCGGCGCGGGGCTGGGACTGGCGCTCTCTAAGGGAATCGTCGAGGCGCACGGCGGGCGCATCTGGGTGGAGAGCACAGGCCACGACGAGGCCAAATGCCCGGGCAGTCAGTTCCACGTGGTGTTGCCGCTGGCAAGACGCGAGGAGGGCAAGTCCAACCCCATGGGCAACGCGGTCAGTTTGAAGATAGATAGCAATAACGGTTCGGGCGGCAGGTAGCCGCCCGATTTTTTACTTCTTCTTCGGCCACAACCAGCCGATCAGCGCGTAACTCAATCCAATCAACAACAAAGAGAATTTCACCGTCGCGCAGACATTCGCAAGCCGCGGCCAGATTGACTGAAAATCCCCCAGCATGAACTGCCAGAGCGCAAAATTCTCTACTGCATCGGAGATGGCCGCGGTAAGCGCGCCCCATTCCAGCCACGCGCCGAGTTTTGCAAATGCGCCCGCGTGCCGTCCCGCCGCGAGCAGGACGCCCAGCGACAAGGTCAACGCGTATGCGGGCATGAAAAGATAGTCCAGCCCGAGACCGAAGGCGGCGGACAGTTGCGCGCCCGCGTCCCACGAGCCGAGGATCTCGGCCGCGGGTTTGATGTCACCCGCCAATTCAAACGAGACGATTCCGTTCGGCGCGGCGGGAGTCCGCAGAGGAGCGTCGAGGACGCGGAAAACGGCGAACAGAATCAGGGTCAGCGTGAGAAGCGAGAAGAAGAGGGGTTTGCGATTTTCGGCTGAAACGAATTCGAGAGGGTGTTTCATATGGCTCCCTGCGCCGTCCTCGGCGCAAACGCAGAATCGCCGCCGGGGACGGCGGCGGGCGCGAAATTAAATGCTTTTCCGATACACGCGATGATTCTTGTATTCCACGCCGTTCAGGTTCTTCAGGTCAGCGCGCATCTGTTCGGTGGTCTCGGCCACCTGGGTCATCTCCACGTGCTGGAATTGTTTGAAGGTAAACAGAGTCAATCCCATTTCGTAATACAGAATGGCGTTGCCGCCGTGACCCTGGAACTCGGGCAGGATGCCCATGCCGTTGACCGCCACCGTGTCGGTGCGGCGCAGATCGAGCAGGAGGCCCGCCAGCGTGAACGGATTGAGTTTGCCTTTGGCGCGTTGTAACGCGGCAGAGACATCGTGGAACGCGAACAAAAAGCCCACCACCTCCTCCTCGTGCACGATGATCTTGATGAGCCGATGATCGGCAATGGTCATGATGTTCTCGACCACAAAATCAATCTCGCGCGGCGTGAACGGATAATATTCCCAGTTGCGGACGAAGGCCTTGTTGTACGCCTGGCCGATGCGCGGCGCCCATTCAATCAGTTCTTTCTTGTTCTTGAATCTCTTGACCTGCAAGTGACCGCGCTCCAGGGCGCGTTGGGCAATGCGCTCGACGCGTTCGGGAATCTTGAACTGGTCCGCGGGCAGGAAGCAGGAGACGAAGTCCACTTCCTTGACGAATCCCTGCGCCTCCACGAGCTGCTGGTAATACGGGAAGTTGTAATTGAGCATGGTCATCGTCTGGCGATGCTCGTGGCCGAAGACCAGAATCCCGTAGCCGTCCAACGGACCCATGCCCTTCGGCCCGACGAGGCTGTCCAGTCCGCGCGCCCGCGCCCAGTCCGCGACCGTGGCGAACAGGGCCGCCGCGGCTTCGGGGTCGTTCTCACATTCGAAGAAATAGAAGTCCGCTTTTCTGGTGTTGTGATATTTGTTGAAGGGTTTGTTCTCGATGACCGCGATGCGTCCCACGTCGCGGCCGTCGCGCACGGCCAGGAAAAAATCCACGTCCGAATGTTCGTGGAAGGGGTGCTTTTTGCGGTTCAACTGGTTGTGGGCGTCCACGTCCAGCGGCGGCACCCACTGCGGACAATCCTTGTAGAGGCGGTGCGGCAGTTGCACGAAGCGCCTGACCTGCGATTTGTTCTCGGTGTCCACTTTTTCGATGGCAAGCATAATGAGGCCTCCCGAAAATGAGATACTATCAGTATATAACATTTTTCGTGATATAGTCGCATCCATTATGAAAATCATGTCCCGCCTTTCCGCCTTGACCGAGGGCCTGCCTCCCGCTTACTGGTTGCTCTGGACCGGCACGCTCATCAACCGCCTCGGCGGGTTCGTCGTTCCGTTCCTCACCCTCTACCTCACCAGCCAGCGCCAGATTCCAGTCGACCGGGCGGCGTTAATGGTCTCACTCTTCGGCGCGGGCTCGTTCGCCGCGCAATTGACGGGCGGCGAACTGACCGACCGCCTCGGCCGCCGCCCGGTCATGCTGACCAGCTTCCTCGTCACGCCCGTTGCGATGACGGCGCTCGGGTTCGCAACCTCCATTCCGCTCATCGCCGCCTGCACCCTCCTGCTCGGATTTTTCACCGACCTGTATCGTCCCGCGGTGGGCGCGGCCATTGCGGACCTGGTTCCGCCCGAGGCGCGCACGCGCGCCTATGGATACAACTACTGGGCCGTCAACCTGGGATTCGCCGTCGCCCCGGTTCTCGCGGGACTCCTGGCCGGGTACAACTACCTGTACCTGTTCATCGGCGACGCGCTGACCACCCTCATCTTCGGCCTGCTCGTGCTCTTCGGCCTGCGCGAGACGCGTCCCGCCGCGGCCGAGCACGCCGCGCACGCCAGCCTCGGCGAGCGGATGACTCAACTCAGGCGTGAGCCGCTCCTGCTGTGGTTCTCGTTTTTGGCCCTGTTCTTCGGCATGGTCTACATGCAGAGCAACGTCACCCTGCCGCTGGATATGCAGGCGGATGGATTCGGCCCAAGCCTCTACGGGGCAGTCATCGCCATCAACGGCATTCTGATCGTGCTGGTCACCATCCCGGTCAGCAACAGAGCCGCGAACTGGCCGCGCTTCGAGGCCATCGCCGTCGCCGCGCTCCTGCTTGGACTCGGATTCGGCTTCAATGTAATCGCGAACAGCCTTTCGCTTTTTGCCGTCGGCATCGTCATCTGGACTCTGGGAGAGATCGTAGGTACTGCTGTCGCACCGGCCATCATCGCGGACCTCTCCCCCGTCGAGTTGCGCGGGCTGTATCAGGGCATCTTCGGCTCGGCCTGGGGACTCTCGTTCTTCATCGGTCCCCTGCTGGGCGGATGGATCTATGACCATTTGGGCGCGTCCGCTTTGTGGATCGGGTGTCTCGGGCTGGGCGTCCTGCTGGCGCTGGGCTATCTCGTCATGAGCGCGCCCGCTAAAAGGAGGATGGCGCAGGTCAAGAGTTCAGAATGAAACGTGGTGCGGGTTATAATCAGGTCATGCCCGGAGCCAAACCATCCCTCAATCCCGATGAAATCCTGAAAGCCGAATTCGATTACATCGCCCAGAGCGCCTTTCAGGCCAACGAGGACCGGAGCAAAGCCGCTTCGTTCTTTTTGATCTCAGTCGGTTCGCTGGTGGCCGCCATCTTCGGCGCGCAGGAATTGAGCACGCTGAAAGAAGTCCCGCTCACGCTGTATCGCGTGCTGGCGGGACTTTTCTTTGTGCTGACCGTCCTCGGCGGGCTGACCATCTTCCAGTTGGCGCGCCTGCGCGAGGCCTGGATCGAAGCCGCCTTCGCCATGAACCAGATCAAGGAATACTATGCCAAACGCTCCAGCCTCGACCTGATGAATGCCTTCCGCTGGCGGACGGAGACCATCCCCCGGCAGTACAAACCCGACAGCATATCCTATTACACCGCTCTGGAAGTGGCCCTGCTCAGCGGATTGACCTTCGGCGCATGCGTTTACTTCCTGCAACTGGGCGTTCCTTACACAAATTGTCTGTGGGCATTTACGTTGAGTTCGGGCGCGCTGGCATTCTTTCTGCAACTTTTCATATACAAGCGACTCTTGAGCAAAGGGAGAAGACCATGAGCAAATATCACACCGGCACCGAGGAGTTCCGCGTGAACGGCGAGGAACTGGTGGCCAAGATCAAGGAACTGCTCCACCAGGGCAACATCCGCCGCATCATCATCAAGGACAAGGACGGCAATGTTCTTATCGAAGTCCCGCTGACCATCGGGGTGGTCGGCGCGATCCTCCTACCCGTTTGGGCGGCCATCGGCGCCATCGCCGCGCTGGTGGCGGAGGCGACCATCGTCGTCGAGAAAAAGGAGGCGTGAGTGGAAGCCGCCGTCTCGTTTTACCTGCGCCTGGCCAGGATGATCGCGCTGGCCGCGTTGATTCTGTCCGTCCTGCTGGGCGGAATCGGCTGGCTGTTGGGTTGGCGCACCTCCACCCAGTTCAGCAATGGGTTTTTCATCGGCGGGGGCGTCCTCATCGTCCTGGGAGTCTTCTCGGTGATGGGAGGCTTTTCCCAGCGCGCCGATTTCAAAATGACGTACTCCCGCACCGCCAGCCCGGCCAATATCGTAGAACGCGCCAGGCAAATGATCGCCGACGTCAACCAGGGCTACAACGCCCTGATCTTCCTCACCTTAACCGGCGTGCTGTTGATCGGCCTTGCCGTATTGATCCCGAACTTATTTGGATAACCCATGCCCCGCGACTACACCGCGCAATCCCCCGCCGCCTTTCAACGACTGCCCGAATACGCACGGGACGACGAATGGATTCGCTCCTTCCTGCGCGAGGCCAAAGTCGGTCACATCGCCACCGCGCGGGACGGACAGCCGTTCCTGAACCCGAGCACCTTCTGGTTCGACGAGGCAAATCACCGAATCATCTTCCATTCGAATATCGCGGGAAGAGTCCGCTCGAACATCGAGGCCAATCCGAAGGTCTGTCTGGAGGCGAGCGAGTTGGGGAAAATGCTCCCGTCCAATATTGCGCTGGAGTTTTCACTTCAATATCGCAGCGCCATGGTCTTTGGCGCGGTGCGCGTCATTGAAGATCCAGGAGAAAAGCGCGCCGCGCTGTATGGCCTGATTCAAAAGTATTTCCCAAAGATGACCGCAGGGAAGGAATACCGCGAGATCACCGACAAGGAACTGGCGCGCACATCAGTTTATGCGATTGAGATCGAATCGTGGAGCGGAAAAGAGAACTGGAAGGACCGCGCCGACCAGAGCGACGAGTGGCCACCTTTGCCTGAGAGCTTATTAAACATTACTACGGATTAGCGACAGAGGCAAACATGACATGTAGTTCAATAGTTAACAGCGCGGGGTTAATTCTTGACATTGTTGGCGCAATGCTTTTGTTGAAATTTGGCCTTTCAAGCAAGGTTGACCCTGAAGGCAGAATTTATCGCATTGTCAGCCAAAGAGATATAAGCGAAATAGAAAAGGGGAAGTTGTATAAGCGATGGTCTAACTTTGCCGTTGTTCTTCTCATACTCGGATTTTTATTCCAACTCATAAGCAACTTCGTGAAAAGCTAATACCACAGGAGCCTTCCATGGAACAAAAAGCAGGTGCACAGATCAGCCAGCGGGCGTTCATTCAATCGCTGGTCATTTTGTTTGTTCTGATGATGATCGCGGGGATTCTGACTCTTGTCGTCCCCGCGGGACAGTACACTCGTCTCGATGTGGACGGACGCGAGTCGATTGATCCAAACTCGTTCCAACTCATCGAAAAACCAGACTACCCTATCTGGCGCTGGTTCGTCGCGCCCATCGAAGTATTGGGCAGCGACAGCGGACTGACCGTCATCGTCATCATCGTGGTGCTGTTCTTCGCGGGCGGCGCGTTCGCGGTGATGGACAAGACGGGCACATTGCGCGCCTTCATCGGCCGCATCGTACGCCGCTTCCGCGACCGCAAGTACACACTTCTGTGGATGGTTTCGCTGGCCTTCATGTTCCTGGGTGCGACGCTGGGCACATTCGAGGAGGTCGTCCTGCTTGTGCCTGTGATGATCGCGCTTTCCTACTCCCTCGGCTGGGACGCGCTCGTCGGCCTTGGCATGTCCATCCTTGCCACGAACATGGGCTTCTCGGCGGCCATCTCGAATCCGTACACACTCGGCGTGGCACAGGGACTGGCAGAACTCCCGCTCTTTTCGGGCGCGTGGCTGCGCGCCATCGTCTTCGCGGTCATCTATTTCATCTTCATGGCCTTCCTCTCGGCCTACGCCCGCAAGATTGACAAGGACCCAACCGCCTCCCTCGTCCACGCAGAGGACCAGGCCGAACGTGAAAAGTTCAAAACGGTGGACGCGTCCTTCCTCGCCGAAGACCCGAAGCAAAACCGCGCCATGAACTTCTTTGGCATCTTTCTGCTCTTCGTTTTTGCGGTCATGCTTATGGCGCCGTTTGTCCCGGTCATTTCCGATTATGCCCTGCCCCTGGTCGGCATTCTCTTCCTCATCGGCGGGCTGGGCGCGGGTTTCCTGTCCGGCGCGGGCGGCAAAAAGGTCTGGCAGGGACTCGTCGAAGGTTGGGGCGGACTCGCCCCCTCCGTCCCTTTGATCCTCATGGCGGCCAGCATCCGCTACATCATTGACAGCGGCGGCGTCACCGACACCATCCTGCACGCGGCCGCCGAACCGTTCCAACAACTCGGCGGATTCCCCGCCGCCCTGGTCGTCTACGCCCTTGCACTCGGCATCGAATTCTTCATCGCTTCGGGATCGGCCAAGGCCTTCCTGATGATGCCCATCGTCCTGCCTCTCGCCGAATTGGTCGGCGTGACGCGTCAGACGGCCGTCCTCGCCTACATCTTCGGCGACGGCTTCTCGAATCTCGCGTACCCCACCAACCCCGTCCTGCTCATCAGCCTCGGCCTGACCGTCGTCAGTTACCCCAAATGGATTCGCTGGACGGCCAAACTCTGGCTGTGGGTGATCCTCGCAACGGTTGCTTTCCTCGGTATCGCGGTAGCCATCAACTTCGGACCATTCTAATTTCCGATCACACTCCACGCACCTTGCAACTTGGAACCTGGAACTTGGAACCCCTCTTCCCTGCCTCCTACGAAACCTCCCGTGCCCGCTTCCTCCGTGACGTGAAATTGATTCGCCCTTGCTGGCCTTCTTCGCGCCTTGAGTCTCATCCGCTAAAAGACCATCCCGATCTCAGCGTTGACTGGCTGTGGGCGGAGCCGCGCGCCAAAGAGAATCTCGTCATCGTCTCCACGGGGCAACACGGCATCGAGGGCTACGTTGGCTCGGCCATGCTCAAACTGCTCATGGACGAGTTCGCGCCGCGCCTGAACCCAGAAAACACGGGACTGCTCCTTGTCCACGCCATCAACCCGTGGGGGATGAAACACTGGCGAAAGGTCAACGAGAACGGCGTGGACCTGAACCGTAACTTCGTCCTCGACGACAACTTCGATACTGCCATCAATCCCGAATTCCATCGGGTGGCAGCCTTCATCAATCCACAAAGGCGGTTGGAATCCTTCGAGTGGGAAAATATCCTGTTTTGGGGCAACGTTGTAAAGAACATCTTCGCCACAGGCATTCCCACCATCACTAGGGCCGCCCTGCTCGGTCAACACCACACGCCCAACGGTTTTTATTACGGCGGGACAAGTTACCAGGGAGGCACGCGCGTCGTCATGGAACTTTATCGCCGCACGCTGGAGGAGTACCAATCCATTATCCACTTGGACATGCACAGCGGATACGGGCCGCGCCGCCAGATGAGCGTCATCATGTCCCCGCTCGACCCGCAGAAATCCGAAGAACTTTCGCAAAAATTCAATTATCCGCTCGTATTGAAAATCAACGCCGAGGAATTCTACGAAATCAGCGGTGACATGGCGGCATATTACTACCAACTGCGAAACGAACTTTTCCCCGGCAAACAACTCTTCGCCTGCGGCTTTGAATTTGGCACATTTGGCGATTCACTCCTTGCGCGCATCCGTAGTTTGCGCGCCATGGTCTTCGAGAATCAACTGCACTGGCAAGGCGCGGCAAGCGAGTCCACTGCACAGGCAATCCGCAAGGAGTTCCGCGAGTTATATTTCCCCGCTGATGAAGCATGGCGCGCAAAGGCGCTGGTCGATGGCAGGCAGGCCTTTGAGGGACTTTTGAAGTCTTATTGTTTAATCTGAGCCGCGGGAGGCCGCATGGACCGAAGTTTTCAGGAAACCATTTATAATCTTAACGTCTCATCACGCCCAACCCGGGACCGTCGGGCAGGAACATCTTTGCCCCATCATATCTCAATCCAACATACGGATCATTCTTGACCAACAGCGGACCGTCCAAATCGGCGTAATCGCACAGCGGGGCCAGGTGCGCGGCCGCGGTCACGCCCACCGACGACTCGACCATGCAACTGAGCATGATGCTCATATCGTGCGCCCGCGCGGCGTGGATCATCCTCAGCGCGTCGCGAATCCCCTCGCTCTTCATCGTCTTGACCACCACCCCATCCACCGCGCCGGCCAGTTTGGCCACGTCGTGCGAGGTCTTGGCAGTCTCGTCCGCGAAGATGGGCATGGACACCTTCTGTGCGCGCAGTTTTTCCTTCAGCCAGAAAAAGCCCTCCACGTCGTCCACCGCCAGCGGCTGTTCGACGAATTCCAGGTCGTACTGCGCCAGGCGCGGGATGAGATGAAGCGCCTGTTCGCGCGTCCAACCCGCGTTGGCATCCACGCGGAGTTTCGCATCCGTGGCCTTGCGAATGGCCGCGACGATTTCCTCGTCGCGCTCGCTTCCTAACTTGATCTTGATGATGGGATAGCCGCCTTCCTTCGCGCGTTCCGCCATCACGGACGGTTCGTCCATTGCAATGGTGAAGGAAGTCAATGGCAGGTTCTTCGGATTCAAGCCAAACAGGCGATATAGCGGCTGGCCCAATTTCTTTCCCCACAGGTCATGCAAGGCTTCGTCAATGGCCGAGCGCGCCGCGCGCGAACCCGCAGGCCGCCGCGCCAGCACCGCGTCTAGGTCGAACGGGTCGTCGCCCAAATCCCCCACCGACTGGAGATATGCGACGATGCCATCCTGTGTCTCGCCATAATACGGAACGGCCGCGGCCTCCCCCACCCCATCGTCGAGATGGACCAGCACGTTATGCCGCTGGTCGCTCGCCCCATGCGCCACGCGAAAAGTGGTTTTCAATTCAAGCGTGATTGGTTCCCAAGATAATTTCATGGTTCATCCCTTCCCCTCCAAAAATCCCAGCACCCTCGCGATCCATTCCTCGCGTCGTTCCACATGCACGTTGTGTCCCGTCGCTTCGGGAATCCAGGACTCGGCATTGGGAATGTTGTCCGCGATGTACTGCGCGTGCTTGTCGGGCGCGTTGACCACATCCTCCGCGCCCTGGATGACCAGCACAGGCCTCTCCACGCGCGCCAAATCATCTGGCGAATAATTCGGTTCGGAGATGATCTCCTTCATCGTCAGCCAGAGCAGGTCGCGCCAGTAGCCCGCGCCGTTCATCTCCTCGTGCAGGCGAATCATCTCATTCATCATATCGGGGTTGTTCTTCGCCACGTAATCCGCGTCCATCACGATCGGCTCGCGCTCGACGAGATAACGCGATACGTACGCGTTGGCCGCCTGCGGGATGCACGTTTGCACCGCGTCGGGATGCTCCATCAACGTCACCAGCGCCACGTTCCCGCCGTTGCTGTGGCCGATCACATGCGCCCGCTCGTACCCCAACGCGTGCACGAACGCGGCCGCGTCGTCCGCCAGTTCCGCGAACGAATACGACCTGCGCGGGTTGTTCGATTTCCCATGCCCGCGGCAATCGGGCACCAGCACCTTGTAACGCGCCGCCAGCGCGGGAGCGATCTCCGCCCAATCCGTCCGCCCGTCAACCGTCGAGCCGTGGATCAGCAAAACGGGCGCGCGGCCCGGCTGATCCTCCCCGTACGTTTCGTAGAAAATCCTCGCGCCGTTGATTTCGATGAACGCCATGCCGCAATCCTAACACAAACGCAGTAAAATCAGGCCATGCAAAACATACTCGCCGACTTCGCCAAAACCCTGGACAACCGCACCTCGCTCTTCGACGTGCAGGTCGAGACGATTTCCGACGGGACCCTCATCCTGCGCGGACGCGTGCTCCACGCTTCGCAACTGGACGAACTGCCCCGCCTCTTCCCGGACCTCGAACTGGATACCGCCTCGATCCGCGTGCTCGACCGCCCGAACCTGCCGCGCCGCCACATCGCCACCAACCTGACGGGGCTGTACGAGAAACCGACCTTCGGCATGCCCCTCTCCAGCGAACTGACCTTCGGCGCCGAACTGGAAATCCTGGACGAAGAAGGCCGCTGGGCGTTCGTCCGCCAGCGCGATGGTTACCTCGGCTGGGCCTACGCGCCCTTCATGGCCGAGGGCCCCGCGCCCGCCGCGACCCACCTCGTGCTCGCGCCCGCCGTCGAATTGCGCGCCGAGGCGGACGAAACCAGCGCAGTCGTCACGCGTCTGGTCAGCGGAACGGGCGTGGGTGTGACCGCGACGCGCAATGGCTGGTCGCGCGTGGACGCGAACAAGTCGGGCTGGCTTCCCTCTCGTCACCTGCGCGCCATCGCGGACCTCCCGCAATCCATCGAAGCACGCCGTGCGACGCTGGTTGAGGACGCGCAACGCATGATCGGCGTGCCGTATCTGTGGGGCGGCGTCAGCGGAAACGGCATTGACTGCTCGGGCTTCGTCCGCCTGCTCCACCGCTGGATCGGCCTCGAGGTCCCGCGCGACGCGGACATGCAGCGCGACGCGGCGCATCCTGTCGAACCTCCGCACGAAGTCGGCGACCTGTTCTTCTTCGGCGACAGCGGGAGCGCGCGCAAAGTCACACATGTCGGCGTCAGCCTCGGCGGCTGGACGGTGATCCATTCCTCGCGAAAGAACAACGGCGTCTACGTGGACGATTTGCAGGAAGCCGAATTCCTGCGCGAGAGTTATCTGGGCGCGGGCAGTTTTTTGAGGTGAGGATGCGGTGATTATGGAGAGACAGTCACTTCGAATGTGGCTGTCTCCATGCTTCGGGTACTTTCCAGGAATCAAAAGGACGGGCTTGCACCCGTTCTTTTGATTCGTCCTATTTCTTATGGAATCCAGTTGGACAACACGTTCAACACCAGATCGGGGTTGTTCGGATCGTTCGTGATGAGGTGGACAGCAAAGTTGTGCGGGCCGTCCATGCCTTCGTGCATCATAAAGACACTGGACTCAATCGTGGTGTTTTCACCGGGCTGGAGAACCATCGAACCGATGGTCAGTTGCGGAGGTCAGCACCCCTCCACGACTTCTATATACGGTTTCTCCTTGAATCGGAGCGTGCCGTCGCCTGTGTTGGTGACCCTGATGGCAAAGGTCTTTTCAGTATTGAATTTCACATCGCCGTAATCGATGTTTTGTTGATCCACCGCGATTGTGGGAATCCCGCCGTCGTCCCCGCCGCCCTGCCTGGCAAGCAGGAAGAGCGCGGCGACGATGAGAACACCGCCGAACGTCAACAGCACCCAGGGAAAACTTTTTCTCGCTTGCTTTTGTCTCTTGTGTTTCCTGCTCATTGAACTACTCCTTGATATTCAAATTGAAATGAATAGATGTAAGCGATCAAATCCCAGATTTGTTCCTCGGTAAAAATCGAACCCCACATCGGCATTCCAGTGCCCATGCCGCCGCGCAGTATTTTTCCTCCCAACAGTGCAGGGCTTGCTCCCAGCATTCGTGTTGGGTCAGTGAAATCAACGGGAGTCTGAATTGTCATTTCATTTGCCCCTTCCATCGTTTGCATGGACGATTCTCCCGCGGCCGGCAAATCGTCCGCGAAGACGCCGTTGCCCGCGCCGTTCTCGCCGTGACAGGCCGCGCAATTTTGGGCGTAGAGTTGCTGCCCGTTCGCAAGAGAGTCGAGCGTTGTATTGGACTGCCAGAGGTAGGCGACCACATCCCAGCGTTGGGACTCGGTGAGTGATGTAGTGCATAAATCGTTGAATGCTTGGTAGGGCGAGCGAGAACGATAGTAATCGGGAGACTGGTAATTGGTAATTAGTAATTGAGTCGCAAATTGTTCGCCGCGAATCGCAGAGGGCCTTTGAGTCGGGATGGTCGGCGCGTCGTGCGGAGCGTCGAGGTTGAGGCCGAGGGCGACATATAATGGAGCGATAACAGGCTCGGGCGAGTCCGAAGCGCCCATCACTTCGATGATGCCGCGCATCCGCCAGTGATTTAGTCCGCACCAGCGCGTGCAGTAGAAGGTGTAAATTCCAGGTCTGTCGAAATTCAACGTGATCTCGGCAACTTTGCCAGGGAGGATGTCAATGCTTTGCATGTCCATTTGGCCGACCGCGAAACCATGCACAACATCATCCGAGGTGATCATCAAATGAAGAGGCTTGCCAACCTCCGCCTGGATGACATCGGGATTCCACCCGCCATCCTCCGCCATGCGCGCGTGGATGAGCGGCGTGCGCGCCCAAAGGAATAGTGGGGTGCCAACCGCGAGGAGAATTCCCGCGACGATCAGGAAACGGGCGATGAATTCGGAGCGTTTCATAGCAATAACCAGAGCGTGAGACATGTGGCGACAAAACAATAAATGATCACTGGGATGGGCGAAACTTTCACTTCGGCAGCGGCTTTCTGCGCGATGCGCGCCGACCAGGTCAAGCCGCCGACCAGCGCCAGAGTTTGCGCAGGCGCGAGGATAGAGGTGAGGGTGGGCTGCCACGCGGCGTTTGCCGTACCGAAGAGATTCCAGCCAAGACCAAGCGGATCGGACAGCGAGGCCAGGATATAGGACGCATTGGCGAGGACGAATGACAGACTGAATGCGACCCAGAACATCAAGCCAAGAGGAATGAGGGCGGAGGAAAGAGATGCGAATACCCTCACCCTTGCCCCTCTCCCAGCGAGAGAGAGGTGTCCGAAGGACGGGGTGAGGGAGAGCGCAAATAAACCAGGGAGCACACCGAAAATGATTGAGAGGAATACAACGGCATAGATAGACCACGCGCTCGTGCCGATATTGAAAGCCGCGTCCTTGAGCGCGCCCCAAGGACCAAGCAAGACGCCTGCGTAGATCATCGCCGAACCAAGCATGATGAAGGCTTTGAAGGCTTCGTCCATTCGCGCGGACGGTTTGGCAAGGTCAACCGAAAACGGGCGCAGATTGATGGCAATATTGTCATGCGGACAGGTGCGAATACATTCCATGCACAGGCCGCAATAGGTATTCTTTGTCAAGCCGCCTGGGAAGATATCCCATGGACAACCATAACCTGCGTTCGCGCTGAGTGCGGACGAAGCGCCGTTGTAACAGGGCTTACCTTCGCACTTCACGCAAATTTGTTTGTCTTTGATCCGCAGTTCTATGGGTGCGGTCTGCGAGTACAGGCCGATAAATCCGCCAACGGGGCAGAGATAACGGCAAAAGGCGCGGCGCTCAAAGATCATGCTCAATCCAATGGCGGCGAAGAGCATGGCGGCAAGAACAATCCCTGTGACGTTTGGAGTGGTGAGCAAGACACTGCTAAAGAGAGCCAGCAAAAGGAAGGATACATTTTGCAGCCAGATATTGCGGAGGAATTTAGGCCAGCGAAGGTTGAGCCACTTTGGCTTTTTATCGGGCGGATTCAATACTGCGTCGCGCTGCAACCATTCGCCTGGCAACGGAATGGGACAGACCGCGCACCATCCGCGCCCGAAAAATGGAACGGCAACCAGAATGAGGATTGCCCACCATGCAATCCATACGAAGACGATGCTGAAGTTACGACTCCCGACAGGTGTACCGATGAAGCCCGCGAGAATGGCGAAGATGTACCCGACCAGCATAACAATAAATACCGCCAGTTGGGGGTAGCGGCTTTTGAGGACGCTTTTTATGAATGGGCTTCTTGTGAGTTCCAGGCGATTCATAATTTATGTGGCGTTTCTTTCTTCTCTCGTCTTTCTTTGATCAATGGAAGAAGAAAGAGGAAAGAAGGCGATCATGCTGATGACAACAAGGCCAATCGAACGATAGAGCCAGTCGTTCGAGCCGACGGTCAGTTTCCCAATCATGAACGGGTGCAACGCGCCGCAGGTGACATTGCATCGAAAGCGAAACGAGCCTGACTTGTCGGCAATGAAGGTTAAGGTAGCGGTTTGGCCTGGATCGGCCTCGACAGAAACTTCGTAGCCGTCCACGTAGAAACCGTGAACCACGTCCGTGCTTACGAGTTGAAGGGTCACGGTGTCGCCTGGGTTGACTTTAAGTTCGGAGGGAGAATAGGCGAATTGACGCGCATCCAGCCGAAAGGTCCGCGCTTGAGGCGTAATAGGCGGAACTGGCAGAGGCGCAAACGCCACCACCAGTCCAGCCATTACAAGGAGGAGAAGAGAGAAGCGGGGTCGCATGAGGTTAGGGAATGTTGGAGGGCCCGTACTTGGAATACGCCGCGTCAACGTACGCTCTCGCTTCCTGCGGACTCTTCCCTTCCCCCAGTATCCGCATCACATCCTGCGTGATGTCTACGCAGATGGAGCAGCCAAGGGCATGATTATCGAAGGTGATCTTCCCGCTGGCATCCACATCCGAAACGTAGCAATCGTAATTGGAGGTATGACCGATGTCGCCACATCCGCAATAGCAGGGAATATCCTGCATGATGTTGGGATTGGCGGTATTAAACTGGTACGCCTCTTGCACTGCCACTGGAGCGGATTGAACATCCATTGGCATTTGATCCAATGCCGACATGCCAAGATGAACTTCACTTGAACTTGATGTGGAACAGGCTGAAATTGTCGTGCCAACCAGCGCAAGGACAATCAACAGGAAAATAAATTTGTTTGCTTTTGAAAACATATTGAGCCTCCGTGTTCGGATGGCTCAATAGTAGTCTGACAATTATGTCCGTTCCAGCGCAGTACGGCGGATAGGGATATGCGCCAAATGGCTTATGATGAATGTCATCTAGTGAAAGAGATCAATTACGCGGTAATCACCTGCGCCTGATAATTGTGACGCCCATCATTTCCCGCCCCAACCACTGCCTGAACAAGCATCTCGATAGAGACCTTTTTCTTATCGAAGTACACCTCTGCCATGCGCATGTTCAACAGCACATCGGCGTCATGGACGCCGTCCAGCAACAACAGACCATTACGTACACGCGTGGCGCAGTTAGGACAGCCCATCCCTGAAACGGACAGCAGGATTCGGTCAGCAGACTGGATGATATGATCCAGCGCGGACTTTTGGATCGGTTCAACGTGGCAATTGTCGCTCATGATGGTTTCCTCTCAATTGTGTTGCTTCACAGGATAGTGTTGGACTTTTCTGGCCTTTTCGCCGAATTCAGGCCTGGCATATAGCTTCAAGTTGTGTTCAAACTCTGTCTGATGGCAATATCGTTCAAGCAGGGTGTTCAATCTCGCCTGCCATGAATGGATCAGGGTTCAACAGGAAAGCATCCAGGCATGCCTGCGTGCAGAAATAGACCCGTTCGCCACGATATTCGGCGCTGGGATATTTCGTTGGGTCTTTCAGTTTGCCACCGCAGGCGGTTATGAACTCTGGCTGCGGTTGATGGATCGCTTTGCTTTGATCCAGTGTCATGACTACCCTTTTCTGTGATGCTCATTGCGAAACCAAAACGCGATCACCGCCACCGCCGCGCCAGCCATCCCAGCGAGAACCGCCGCGCTGGAGGCGGAGTTAAACATCATTTTCCAGAAAACGGCGAACAGGATCACGCCGATGACGAACGCCGCAATGTAGGAATGGTTTGGAATATGGATTCTTTCATGTTTCATTTTACACACTCCTTAGAATACATCCCCACGCCAGCGATACCACAGCCAGCCGAAGGGAATTCCGATAGCGCCGCCGACCATGCCCGCGACCCAATGAATAGGGTGCGGTTTGGAGCCAAGGATGGCTTCGCCGCCGACAAGCCAAAAGGCAAGAAACAATCCAATCACCCACATGTAAATGACAACGGGCGTATCTTTCCGCTTGTTGGTTTCGGATTGCTTGTTGTGTTTGATGATTTTCCTGCTCATATCATACGCTCCTATTCCACGATCAACTTGCCGCGCAACATGCCCATCTGGCACTGGAAACCATATTCGCCTTCTTTGGCAGGGGTAAATTCCAATGTCACTTGCTCGCCCTCGGGCAGTAAAGCATTCTGATTGAAATCGGGGAACAGCACTTTTTCGGAACACGCGGAACTCTCCTGACGTGTGAACGTTAACCGCACGGGGCGTCCTTTCTGTACTACGATCACATCAGGGGTATAGCCGCCTTTGACCGTGATTGCCACCTCCTGCGCGCCAGAGGCAGAAACAGCTGCACGGGTCTGCGACTTGGGGGCAAACCAGAAATACCAGGCGATCAATACGGTCAGCACGATTCCCGAAAGAATCACAAAGATTTGGATTTGAGTCATATCAAGTTCCTTTCATTGCTTGGATGATGGATAACGGACCGAACACTGTGACGAAGTGCTGCGCTTCTTTAACTCCGCCGAAACCTGCTTCCGTTATAAAAAGTGGAAGCAACCCGTCGAAGTTGTCGGCAGTCTCTTCGAGACGGCGCATGTAGGTTGTCATGAAACGGGTAAGAGATGAATGCGGCGCGACAAAATCGAGCACATATAATTCGCCGTGTCGTTTGAGCACGCGGTAAATCTCTTTGAAGGCGCGGCGCTTGTCGTCAGTGACGAGGTGGTGAATGACCAGGCTGGTGACAACTCTGTCGAAGGCGGAATCAGGATAGGGCAGGGAAGAGGCGAGTCCTTGATCCCATTGAATATCCGTACCGCGAGATTTATCTCGCGCAATTGTCAATACATCAGGGTCGCCATCCACGCCTGTAACTTGCGCGTTCGGATGGATTTTTTTGAGCATGATGGTGAGCGTACCTGTGCCGCAGCCGAGGTCAAGGACGTTCATGTGCGGCTGGATGTTTGCCTGCTGAATTAATTTGCGCTTGAACGTTTCTTCGCGCATGACCCATTTGAGCAAGGGATCATACAGCGGCGTGAGCCATTTGAAACTGAGGGCGGGGATGTAGCGTGTCATATTACCTCACGCTGAATTTCGGCTTGAAGCCACGTAGACGATTGGCATTGCCGACGACGGTCACGGATGAGAACGCCATCGCCGCGCCCGCGATCAGCGGACTGAGCAATAAACCAAAGAAGGGGAACAACAACCCCATCGCGACGGGAATGCCAAGCGTATTGTAGATGAACGCGCCAAACAGATTTTGGTAGATGTTGGTCATCGTGGCGCGGCTGACTTCGATGGCAGTCACCACGCCTTTGAGACTGCCCTTGATCAGCGTGATGTCCGAGGCTTCGATGGCGACATCCGTGCCTGTTCCGATGGCAAGACCAACATCCGCTTGCGCGAGCGCGGGAGCGTCGTTGATGCCATCACCAACCATCGCGACTTTTTTGTTTTCCGCTTGCAACAGGTGAACGTTGTTTGCCTTATCTTCGGGCAATACTTCCGCCAGCACGCGCGTGACCCCGACCTTGCGGGCAATCGCTTCAGCGGTGCGGCGATTATCGCCTGTGATCATCACAACTTCAATACCCAACCCTTGCAGGGCTTTGATCGCTTCCGCAGAATCTTCCTTGACCGTGTCTGCCACGGCAACGATGCCAGCGGCTTTGCCATCCACTGCAACAAACATTGGGGTCTTGCCATCGTCGGCAAGTGATTTGGATTTTTCCTCCAAGTCACCCAATGCGATCTTTTCGCGGTTCATCAGCTTGAGATTGCCGATCAGAACGCTTCTTCCTTCGACTTTAGCCGAAACGCCGTGACCTGGAATGGCTTCAAACTCCCTGACCTCTGTAAATTCAATCTTGCGGGACTGCGCTCCATCCACGATGGCTTGCGCCAGGGGATGTTCACTGACCTTCTCAACGGATGCCACCAGACGCAACAACTGATGGCTGTTACCATTCATGGAATTGGTAAGGATGACATCCGTTAACTCAGGCTTTCCCTTTGTAATCGTGCCTGTCTTATCCAACACCACGGTTTGAATGGCGCGCGCCATTTGCAGGGCTTCGCCCGAACGGATCAGGATGCCATGCTCCGCGCCTTTGCCAATGCCGACCATCAGACTCATGGGCGTGGCAAGACCCAACGCGCAGGGGCAGGCAATGATCAGCACGGTCACACTGGTAACGAGTGCATACACCAATTGCGGTTGAGGTCCACTCACGAACCAAATGACAAACGTCCACACGGCAAGAATCATCACGATGGGAACGAAGTAACCAGAGATGGTGTCGGCAAGTCGGGCAATCGGCGCTTTGGAATTCTGTGCGTCCTGCACCATTTTTACGATTTGCGCAAGAGCCGTATCCTTGCCAACTTTCATGGCGCGGAATTTAAATGCACCTGTCTTGTTCAATGTCGCGCCAATAACTTCATCGCCCTGTTTTTTGGAAACAGGCAGTGACTCGCCTGTCAACATGGACTCGTCCACCGCAGAACTTCCTTCGACGATAACACCATCCACGGGCACTTTCTCGCCAGGGCGCACCTGGATCACATCGCCGACCAAAACTTCTTCAACAGGCAAATCCATCTCATTGCCATCGCGAATGACCCGGGCAGTCTTGGCCTGCAAACCCAATAATTTTTTAATCGCCGCGCTGGATTGTCCTTTGGCGCGCAGTTCGAGCGCTTGTCCCAAAACGACCAGCGCGATCACCACTGCGACGACATCGTAAAATGGTTCGGATGTCCCTTCGGGAAACACCGACGGAAAAGCAACTGCAAATGTAGAGTACAACCACGCCGCCCCCGTGCCGAGCGCGATCAACGTGTTCATATTCGCCGAGCGATGCTTGAACGCCGCCCATGCGCCCGTGAAGAAGTCATAGCCTGAATAGAATAACACTGGCAGAGTGGCGACAGCAGAAAGAATCCATGCCCAGCGGATGGTTTCCATCGAGAGGTCACGAATTACTGGCACATACTGAGGATATGCAGACAGCAACACGGGCAGCGACACAATTGCCGCGAACCAGAACATCTTCATCAGTCGGCGGTACTCGCGCACGTGCGCCTCTTCCTGTTTGTCAACTGGTTCATCGCTGGTCGCAGGTCGTGTTTTGTAACCCCATGTCTCGATGGCTTTATTCAAATCTGCCAGCCTGGTATTTTGCGGCAAATAATCCACCGCCGCTTCCTGAGTGGCAATGTTCACCGTCGCGGACAAAACCCCAGGCGTGGACTTCAATTCGTCCTCGATGAATTTCACGCACGAGGCGCAGCGCAGGTTTTCGATTCCGATACGCGTCTGCGCGCCGACCTGGATTCCGAGCGACTTGACCGCGCCGACAATGCGCGCCATGTCCACGCGCGCCGCGTCATACTGGACCTCGAGCCTGCCACTGCTTCGATTGACGGTCGCGGCCTCCACGCCTTCGAGCGCGCGCAGAGTCGCCTCGAGGTGAGACGAATGCTCGGTCAGCGCCGACCCGCTCAGGGGTAGGTCGAGGCGGGACAAAGTCAGTTGGGGATTGAATCCCGTCGTCGCGGAAGTCGTCAAGTGATGACGTGAATCGTTAGGGAGTGTCATCATTGCCTGCCATAAGTGGGTTGTGAAAAGTGTACATCAAATTGACGACGCGTATCAGCGGTTTTTCGCCCGACCCGTTATAAGCAAAATGGCCTATGTGACATAGGCCATTCTTTCAGAAGACGAGGATGTGATCTGCCTCCACCGTCCACTCGCCCGCCAATTCGAGACTGCCGTTGACGATGCAATCAATTTTGAGTTCAGGCTCGAGCCCGCGAGCCTCACTGCAAGACCCTCAGGTTGCGACTTGCCCGCGCGTCGCCAGCGATTTGATCATGCGCTCCACGTTGTAGTAGCCGTTGGGGGTCTTCTGCTCCTTGCGGGCGCACAGGACGGCGTCGCCCATGAGAAAGACGCGCACTTGCACGCCTGGCTTTTTGACGAGGTTGAGCGCCAAACGCAGCGCGTTGTACGGAGGCTCGTTGCCATACGGCGCATCGTTGATGATGAAGAGGTATTTCTTTTCGGGTTCTGTCATGGAAGTCATTCTCCTTTTTCTCAACTGTTTATCCCGTCATTGCGAGCGGAACGAAGCAGTCTCCTCTTGCAGCGCGGGGATTGCTTCGTCGGGTCGGGGTCTCGATACGCTGCGCTACTCGACCACCGACCCTCCTCGCAATGACGGAACATGATGTGGCAATTGCAAGAACTCAAGCAGGATGCAGGACTTGAACCGCGCCGAAGGGACAGGCAGGGATGCACAACCTGCAATCGTAGCAACGCTCGATGTCGAGGTAGGGCAGCTCGTCGAGGTCAATGCTGACGATGGCGCGGACTTTGCAAACATCAGCCGCCAGACAGCGGTAAACGAGTCTGGCAGATCTCAGGGAGGAGTCGGATGCGAATCTCGCGCGCCACAGTCGGCTTACTCTGTTTTTCGCGCCCGCTCAGGCGCGGGCGGTTTCCACCAGCGCCGCGTTCGATTCGAGGTTTTCTATAAGCACCTGGCGCACCAGGTCACAGGCTTTGATGATCTTTGGATTGCCCAACCGATAATGGATGTTCAGTCCCTCGCGTCGCGCGATGACGATTCCCTTTTGGCGCATTAATGCCAGATGTTGGGAGAGATTTGCCTGGCTGATCTGCATGGACTCGGTCAACTCACTGACCGTCATTTCGTCGTCGCGCAGGAGGTTGATGATCTCCAATCGCTTGGGATTGGCGAGCGTCTGGCAAATGCTGGCGTGGAGTTCGTACAGTTGCTGTTCGGACATGTCCAATCCTTACAATAAGAATATGATATATTTTAATATTTGAATATAGTTTCATCAATGAGGAAATAGAAACCAGCCAGCAGGGTTTTGCTGGCTGGCGTTTCAGTTAGACAAGCAGGCTGTCGCTTTATTTCAGTTTTGTGCCGCAGTAGGGACAGTTCTGCCAATCGGCCTGCGTGCCCTTCCCGCAGTTGGGGCAGGGATGACCAGGAACTGGCGGCGTCGAACCGCCAGTGTTTCGAACCAGCCAGGCAACGCCCAGTACGGTCAGCACGATGAAGTCAACAGGGACCAGCCACATGAAGGGCATTCCGAACCAGCCGAAGGGAGAGTAACTCCAGCCCATCATTCCAGGTCCCATCATACCTCCGCCGTGATAGTCCCACCCGCCGAACAGACTCGTGCCAATCATGAAGGCGAGCAGTACCACAAAACTGAAAACGACAACCGTAGTCCAGTTAACTTTCTTCATGACTATTCCTCCAATTCATTCATTTGGATAAAGTCTCCATGCCAGGTGTGATACCACACCTCGCCAGTGTAGCCGTTGACGCTGAGCATCCCATAGACCTCGCCTTCCTTCAAGACGTGGATCGTATAGTAGCCGTAGAACGCGTCGGCCCCCTCCGCGGCTGAAATACCTGGCAGATAACGATCCAGCCATTGCTGGGCAATATCCCGCGCCTCCTCTGGAGTTACAGACATCGCACCTGCTGGCTGGCCTCCCCACCTCATCATCCCACCCATGTGACCATAGCGCGTGTTCCACATCATGTTGGGGCCAGGTTCAGGATAGACCGCGCCAGTGTAGCGGTCAATGAGCACTTCAAAGGCATGAACGTCGGTGCTCTGTTCCCTGGTCTCAGCATAGAAGTGGTTGGAAAATTCCATGACCTCAGTCAGTACCAGGTCTGAACTTCCATAGTTCGCCAGGTATTGTTCGGCCGCCTCGACTGCGGCATCAAGAGTGATTGGCGCAGTATTGCCTGAGTAAGGTCCATTCTGGGCACCGTAGCCCTGCATCATTCCTGGTCCCATTCCCCAACCGCCATAGCCCCATGGTCGAGCAGAAGGATAGGGCGTGGCTTGAACGAACGGTGATACTCCCGCAGTGGCGGGTGCCTGTAAGACGGCGGCACTATATGCGTATGCCAAACCTAATCCAATTGCCGCGGCGAGTAAAAGTAACCCTGCCCATTTGAGCAAAGATTTCATCGCGACCTCCTTGTTAATGCCGCGCTGGTTGCGCCTGTATTTCACCCAGCGGGGATCCACAGTACGCGCACACGCTCCAAGTCGGGTCAATCTTTTGGCCGCAGGCTGAACATTCCGCGGTCCGCAGACTCATCCCACAGTCAGGGCAGAATGCGTAACCTGCCTGCAATGGAAAACCGCAATGCGCACACTGGCGGGCAGATGCGGCGGGCGAGGCCTTGACAGGCGCATCCCCAGATTGTGGAGCGTGCTGGTGTTCCCCGTGATTCATCGCTGCGTGCATCAACATACAACCGCACATGGCCGCCTCCTCACAGAGTCTGTCCGCAGTGCGGACAGACTTTCCAGTCGTTTTGGGCTGGCTTTTGGCAATGTGGGCAGGCGCGTCTTGAAACTGGCTTCAAGACGTTGAAGAAATTACTGCCAGCCACGGCGTAGACCACCAGTGCAATCACCAGGAGAGGAACAATCCACATAAGAAACATGATCAAACTCCTTTCTTGATGTTTCAAGGATAGCAGTCGTTTGTGAAGAATTTGTAAAGCTAGGACAAAAAACGCATGAAGGTTTCGCCAGATGAAGTTGATGGCCTGTTCGATCTCTTTGAACAGGCCATCGTGGAACAGAGGCTTAGTGTTGATGCTGGTGTTGCTGCCCAAGATACTTTTCAGGCTCCTTGTCGAACGCCTTCTTGCAACCGAGCGAGCAGAAGTAGTAAGTCTGCCCGTTGTATTCGGATTTGCCAGCGGCGGACTCGGGCGTCACGTCCATGCCGCAGATGGGATCCTTGAATGTGTCGGCCATACGAATCTCCTTTTCATTTTGATTGTCGCATTAATGGACTTCTTCAACGAGAGCAGTTTTACTCGGAATCGAATAGGCAATTTCGCCTACCCTGCATCCGCCTCACAATCTGATGCTCAACCTGGTCCCCCTCCCCAAATCCGATTCAATCTCGAGCCGCGCACCGATCAAATCCGCGCGTTCGTGGACACCCAGTAGACCAAAGTGTCCGCTGGGGGCAAACTCGGTGGGGCTGCTCGGCACCCTGAAGCCACTGCCGTTATCGCTGACCTCCATTTGTATTTCCGAATCTTCAAAGGCAATTTTCAAGTCGACATGAGTGGCCTTGGAATGTTTGACAACATTATTGAGCGCCTCTTGCGCGATGCGATAAAGCGACAATTCCACTTCACGCGCAAGACGACGTTCCTGACCAGTCCTTTGAAAATCCACAACCAGGTGGTTGTTTTGACTCGTCTCGCGCGACAACATTTCCAAAGCAGTGACCAGTCCCAAATCCTCAAGATAAATGGGACGCAACGCGCGCGTAAGACGGCGAAGGTTCTCGATGGTCTGCTCGGCGAGTATCTCCAACTCCTTGAGGGAGTATCTGCCGCCCTGTTCCTTGACCGATTTCTGCGCGAGTTGGACACGTTGTTTCAACGCAATAACAGCCTGTATGGTGTCATCGTGCAATTCGCGCGCCAGCCTTGTCCGTTCCTCCTCCTGTGCGGAGGTGATCGCGCCGATGTAATCGTGCAGTCCCTCCTGCGCGGCTCGTACTTTGTGCGACATCCCGGCCAGTTCCATCTGCAAATGCTGTACTTCCAGAATACCGCCGACAGGTTCCTTGATGGCTTCGAAGTCGCCCCAGGCCAGCGCAGCGGCTTTGGCTTCGAGTCTCTGCAAAGGCTGGACAATCTGCTTCGTGGCAAACCACAACGCGGCAACCGCGAACAACAAGGGCGGGATCAACACCAGCGGCGCGACCAGCGTGAGTTCCAGCGCGGGATCGGTTGCAATCCTCCAGGCATCCTCCGATAAGTGCAAGCGCATTTCCTGCTGGTGAGCGACGACACTGCCAACGGCGATGACCATCGAAAGGAGCGTCAGCGGCAGGATAGTCATCGCAAATGTCCGCAAGGTGAGGCTTCGCCATAAGGCGGAGCGACTCGATTGTCCGTTATTTTTCATAGCGCAGACTCCAACCGAAATCAATTCTTACCACAGAGCGCACGGAGACCACAGAGAAAATCTTTAAAATCTCTGTGCTTCTCTGTGTTCTCTGTGGTGGAATGGTTGCGTAGAATCAATTACTCATCTGCCAGGTTGCCGCTATCCTGCGAAATCCATCCCAGCGAGACAGCGCGCATGACGGCCTCGGTGCGGCTGTTGGCCCGCAGTTTGGCGAAGATGTGCGCGAGATGTCCCTGCACGGTGCGGTCGCTGATATTCAACTGCACACCGATGGCTTTGTTAGTGTAGCCCTTCGCCGCCAGTCGAAGTACATCGAGTTCGCGGTCCGTCAACGGCTCGACGGGCGTTTTCTCGGACGGCCGCTTGAAAAGGTTGGACATCAATTTTTGGGTGATGGCAGGGTCGAGCGCGGACTTGCCCTCGCGCACCTCGCGCACGGCATGAATAAGTTCATCCGCCTGCGCGGTTTTCAACACGTAGCCATTCGCGCCCGCCTGCAAGACGGCCATCACGTAAGGGTCATCGTCGTAGGCAGTGAGAATCAGCACGCCCACTTCGGGGAGGTGGGCGCGCACCCAACGCGTCACTTCGATGCCGTTGGCTTTGGGCATTTGAATATCGAGGACGGCGACATCGGGCTTGTGCTTTTGGATGAGCGACTGCGCCTCTTCGCCATCTCCCGCTTCGGCGATCACCTGAATGTCTTTCGTGCTTTCCAACAGTTGACGGATCCCCGCGCGGACGATGTGGTGATCATCCGCCAGCAGGACGCGAATCTTGGCTTTTGATTTGTTCGAGGACGGCATATCTTATGTTATCCAATTGCTGATTATAGGCCTGTGTCTGGAAAATGTAAGGGAAGGCCAGCCAGACGATGGCGAGTCCAGCCAGCAGTCCAGTGACGAGGCGCATGTAGGAGTTGAACGAGCCGAGCGCGTCGCCCGCGTAGAACGTCGCAGGGAGTGAATTGTTCGTCAGCACGGCCAGCCACATATTTGTATCACGGAATCCGTTTCCGATGCCGGCCAAATCGCTGATCATGTGAGTCCCGCCATCAATGGCAATCGGAAGCAGAAGCAGGACAAATCCCCACCAAGCCAATGGTTTGATTCTGCGGCGGAAGGGATACCACAAGACGGCAAACGCCCACACGCTGGTGTAGAACGAGATCATGCGATCTGACCAGGCGATTTTCCAGCCCATCGCTGGATTGCCGATGAATTGGCGGAGGATCATCGGGTTGGCGGTATTCTGCCATACAGATCGAATCTCGGCCAGCGAATACATCATCTTTTCGCCGAAGAAAAAAAAGGAACGCTCGGGAAGTTGATGGCAGAAGAACGAGTAGACGAAGTAGACCGCCCTGCCCGCGCCCGTCCAGCCGAGTTGCATGAAGATGGGCGCGAGGAAGGGCGTGAAGACCCATATCCCGTAGATCAGCAGAAATACTTCCAGCCAGCGACGCGACAGCCATTGACTGAATGAAACTTTCGTCCGATTGATCATGCTGGCCTTCATTCCTTCCTTGCAGGAAGCGATCTTCGGAAGCCGTGCAGACTTCCAGGGTCACTGAATTTCGAACTTGATATCCTCTTTGTAATCCAACCTATCCTTGCGGACATAGATCGTCAACAGCCAGTTGCCGCTCATGCTGAAGCTGGCAGTGATGGCGTACTTCCCGCCGCCTTGCTCCGTGGCAAGCCCGCTCATGCCCATCCCCGTCATGTCGGTATGGTCGGCCGATACGTCCACGGTGGCGCCCTCGATGGGGTTGCCGTCCGCGTCCGTGATGGTCAGGATGATTTCCGTGTCGCCCATCATGGCGGGATTCGGATTCGTGCTGACTACGATGTTGACGGGTTTGGCGGAGGTCGAGTCGACGGGTTCCGCTGCACCTCCGCAAGCCGCCAGTAGAACGGACGCCAGAACCAACACACCGATAAAGATTGTCTTGCGCATTTTATACTCTCTCCTTTGGGAAAATCGTTTCGTCACACCTGCACTTGCGTCAGGTGCAGTGCTGGTGTGACGGAGGTAACTACTCCACCACCTCGATCATCATCATCAATCCGCCAGGCTCGACGTTGTCGTTGGTGGTGTGGTGCAGGATGTGGCAGTGCAGCACCCATTGGCCCGTTTCCGTGGCGACGAACTCGATGTCATAACGTTCGCCTGGCGCAACGCTGACAGTATCCTTGATCAATCGCGCGCCTTCGGGAACAGGATGTCCATCTGTCGCCACAATTTCGAACGGGAATCCGTGCAGGTGCATGGGATGGATGAATTGCCCGATCCCAATGAAGCGCAGTCGCACGCGGTCACCCTTCTTGACTGTGATGGTTTCCGTGGCGGGGAAGGACTTGCCGTTGATCGTGAAATAGTTCGGCTCCATTCCGCCCATCGGCATGGCGGCGTACGTCATGCCGTCGGCCATGCGCCATTCCGAGATCATCAAAATCTTGTCCACGGCGGGCGGGTTGGCTTCTGGTTCTTTCGGGTCAATGATGAACGGCGCGTACAATCCCGCGCTCACTTGAATATCGCCTTCATAGTGCGAGTGATACATGAACGTCCCCGCGGGCTTGGCGGTGAACTCGTACGTGAATGTCTCGCCCGGCTGGATCGGATCCTGCGTGACGCCAGGCACGCCGTCCATCGCGTTCGGGACTTCGACTCCGTGCCAGTGGATTGTCGTCGGATCGGGCAATTCGTTTTTCACGATGATCCGAACCTGGTCGCCCTCCGTAACGCGGATCATCGGCCCGGGCACAGTCCCATTATATGTATACGCGGTCACGGTCACGCCATCCAGGATCGGCCATTGCACCGCTTTGGTGGTCAGCTCGAAGACCTTGACGCCGTTCTCTTCGCGGAACGCGAGCGGTTGTCCACCTTCGGTCTCGGTGGCGGGCTGGACGTTCGGCGCGGTGATCGGTTCCATCATATGCGCGGCTTCGGGATTCTCCGCCATCATACTGCCCGGGGTGGCCGTCATCATCACGCCATCATCCATCGGCATGGAAGCGGTCGGCGTGACAGCAGGCGCGCAGGCCGACAAAATCAATGCCAGCCCGACCACTGCAAATACCAGTATCTTCTTCATCGTTTCCTCTCAAAAATTCGGGTTAGCCGCTGACTATAAGGAATTCCCCTCACCCCAGCCAGCGCGATTTGACGCGTGCAACAATAGGCAATTTGGCCTATACATTTTGCGGAATGTGAACAAGCGCGTCCAGCGCCTGTTTGATCCCAGCCAACAGTATTGAATCCACTCGCTGGAGCGGTTCGTCCGCAATCGAAAGCCAGGTCTGCCCATCGTTGCCATGCAGGAGCAGGGTGGCGGGCGCCTCCGCGTTTCCGTACACCAGCAGGATCACCATCTGGCAATCGCAATTCTCCGTGCCGTGATTCGGGCAGGGGCAATCGTGCAGTCCGGCGCGCGCGGTGTGCAGGTCGAAGGTCTGCACGGCGCGCAAACCCGCCCGCGACAAGCGTCTCCTTGTCCAGCGCAGGGCTTCGTCACAGGAACGATGGATGGATAAGAACGGGGAAATGCTCATAAGCGCCTCGGAAAGTCCCATTCATGGGATGATTCCAATTTTATGGAATCATCCGAGGCGCCTGGAGAGCCGCACAGCGTATTTACGAGTAGGCAGAATTGCCTATGAGCCGAATCCGCAACATGGCGCAAGACGCCCGTAATTGGAGAGACTATGATGACACAAAAGGAGATTAATGGTGAAACGATTCCTCATTCCCCTCGCGGCTTTCCTGCTCGGCTCGGCGCTCATCGCGTCCTTCTATCTCGGTATTCTCACCTGGGCGCAGGGCTGGGATTACGCCTCTTCTCAATTCTCAAGAGACCGCTCGTACATCGTGCCAATCATCCTCGGCTTTGGCGTTCAGGCCGCGCTCTATTCCATCCTGCGCTTCCGCCTCTTCGTTCCAATCACGTCCACTCACGGCGCGGGCGCGATGATGGGGACGAGCGGTGGCACATCCGCCACTGCAATGGTCGCGTGCTGTATCCATCACGTCACCGACGTTCTGCCTATTCTCGGATTGAGCGCGGCGGCAAGTTTTCTCACGCGCTATCAGCGTCCGTTCATGCTGGTCGGTCTTGCCATGAATATCATCGGCATCTTCGTCATGTTCATTGTCCTCCATCGTGAACGACAAAAACTTCAATCCGCGCGTGTGGAGACAAAATGAAACGTTTCCTCATCCTCACGTTTTTGACTTTATCCCTGGCTCTCACCGCGTGCTCTGCGGCTACTACACCGCCTCAAACGGACCCTCAGCCTGCTCCCGTTTCGACAGAGCCTTCCTCACCCTCGTCTGACGCGCCCACCCGCGTGGACCAGCAGGGCGCGATTATCGTGGAAGTGACTCCGCTCAACCTTGACGCGCTTGCTGACACTCTTGAATTCGACATTGTTCTTACCACTCATTCCATTGACTTGAGCATGGACCTCGCAACTCTCGCCACTCTTGCAACTGATACTGGCCTGACAGTGCAAGCCACTCTCTGGGACGCGCCGCGCGGCGGTCATCATGTTTCAGGTAAATTGATCTTCCCCGCGATGAAGGATAACAAGTCCATACTCGAAGGCGCGGCAAAACTTACGCTCACCATCGTCAACCTGGACGCGCCCTCGCGCGTCTTTGAATGGGAACTCCGTTGATCCCCTCGCCCTTTGGGAGAGGGCAAGGGTGATGGAAAGGAGTCGCTGACATGAAAAACGGTCAACTTAGCCGACGCGATTTCATCAAGGCCATCACAGCGGGAATCGGCGGCCTGATTGGGGCGTTGACGGGAATCCCGTCAGTGGCGTACCTGTTTTCGCCCGCGATGCAGGCCCGGGTCGAGGACGATGCGCCGATTTCGCTGGGCCCGCTCGAAAATTATCCAGTCGGCATCCCAACCCGCTTCGACTTCACGCGCACGAAGGTCAACGGCTGGGAGCGGACCGCGGTCAACTATGGCTTGTACGTCGTGCGCAAGAGCGAAAGTGAAGTGCAAGTCTTCTCTGACATTTGCACCCACCTGGCATGCCGCGTGACGTGGCAGCCTGACATCCAGCATTACGTCAGCCCGTGCCACGACGGTCACTTCGACATTCTCGGAAAAAACATCAGCGGCCCGCCGCCGCGCCCACTGGACGAGTTCGTCACCAAAATCGAAAACGGAAATTTGTTTGTCACGCTTCCACCCTTCAAACGAAGCGGTTGAAAGGAGATTCAATGAATAAACGCCACGTCTGGTTGATGCTGCTTTGCTGCCTGCTTCCCATCATTGGGATCGCCGCGATTTTCCTGTTCAAAATCCCCGTCAATACGGTACTTTATTTCGGCCTGCTTTTGCTATGCCCGCTGGCGCACTTCTTCATGATGGGTCAAATGGGACACAATCATGGCGGCGAGCAGCACAGCGGGCACGTTCATGTGGAGGCCGAAGATAAAAAGTAGATCCTCTCCGATCACCCGCCGCGACTTTCTCAAACTTGCCACATTGGGGGCAGGCACACTTGTATTCCGCCCATTCGCAAAATTGGGATTGCCTGAATTTCCACAAGCGGAAAAACTCGGGCGCGTCACCGTTGGAAAAGTGGATGTCTTTGCGCGACCCGATGCGAACAGCCAGATCCTTGGCGCGTTGTACGAAGATAACGTCGTGCCGTGGATTCGCGAAGCCATCGGCCCCATGCCTGGAAGAATCAATCAGCGCTGGGTGGAGACGCCGTACGGATTCGTCTGGGGCGGGCAGGTTCAGCCAGTTTGGAATCAGCCCAATGTTCCAGTGGCGAGTCTGCCAACAACCAGCCTGGGACCAGGCATGTGGGCGGAGGTTACGATTCCGTTCGTGGAGTTGATTCTGGATAATCCGCCTGCGCGTGCGCCGTGGCTCCAATATCAATTATCCATCAATATTCCGCCACGCTTTTATTGCAGTCAGGTCGTCTGGGCGGATCAGATACGCGTGGATGAAAACGGCCATATCTGGTATCGGCTCAACGAAAAATACGGATCAGGGGATCTGTTCTGGGGACAAGCGGAAGCATTTCGTCCATTGACCGCGGAAGAAATTTCTCCCATCAATCCCGAAGCCGAAGATAAACGGATTGTGGTGAAGATCTGGGAGCAAACACTGTCATGCTTTGAAGGAAAGACCGAGGTTCACTTCGCGCGCATTTCCAGCGGCGCGTTGTACGACGCCTGGGGCAACCGCGTGGACGCGTGGGAAACCCCTGTCGGCGAGTTCCCCATCTGGCGCAAAGCCATCTCCCTGCCGTTGAGCGGAGGCAACGCGTCGGCAGGCTGGAGCCTTCCTGCTGTGGGTTGGGTGAGTCTGTTCGTGGGGACGGGCGTCGCGATTCACTCGACTTATTGGCATAACAATTACGGCGAACCATCGTCACGCGGATGCGTCAATGCCAGCCCCGAGGACGCGAAATGGGTCTTTCGCTGGAGCCAGCCTCAGGTCCCGTACGACCCGGGAGATGTCACTGTGGAAATGCCGGGCGGGACGAAGGTGAGTGTGGAGAAGCAATGAAAGATGATTCTCGATAAAGGTATCATGATTGTTGTATTTCCATTCGCTATCAAGCGCAAATATTTTTAGTCGCCAGATCCAACCCGCAATAGATCAGTTAGAATTGCACTTGACAAAGGAAAAGCGTTTCTTATGAAATCCTATCGCAAAGAACTCTGGTTCAACATCCCCTCGCGGCGCGGGTTCGTCAACATCACGCCGCAGGTGGAGGAGGCCGTGCGCGAGAGCGGGATTCGCGAGGGGCTGGTTCTGGTGAACGCCATGCACATCACCGCCTCCGTGTTCATCAACGACGACGAGCATGGTTTGCATCACGATTACGAACTGTGGCTGGAACGTCTTGCGCCGCACGAACCCGTGAGCCAGTACCGTCACAACAACACGGGCGAGGACAACGCCGACGCGCACATGAAACGCCAGATCATGGGACGCGAGGTGTTGGTCGCGGTGACGAACGGCAGACTGGACTTCGGTCCGTGGGAGCAGATCTTTTACGGCGAGTTCGATGGTCGTCGTAGAAAACGTGTATTGGTGAAGATTATCGGTGAATAGGAGACAAACATGAAATTACAAAACAAAACCATCGCGACACTGGTTGCCGAGGGTGTGGAGGATTTGGAATACTACGTCCCCCTGATGAGACTTCAAGAGGAAGGCGCGACCGTCCTTACCGCCGGGCTGGACCTTAAGCCTGTGCGCGGCAAAAACGGCCTGACCGTCACGCCCGACGCGGTCATCGAATCTCTCGAAGCGGATGACCTGTTCGGTCTCATCCTGCCCGGCGGCTGGGCGCCCGACAAACTGCGAAGGTACGATGCCGTGAAGAAAATCGTCCGCGAAATGGATGCAGCGCAGAAAACCATCGGCATCATCTGCCACGGCGGTTCGATTGCCGTCTCGGCGGGGATCGTCCGCAAAGGCGAACGCGTGACCGGGTCCACGGGAATCAAGGACGATCTCGTCAACGTGGGCGGAGTCTGGACGGACGAACCTGCCTTCCGTGAGGGTAATCACGTCTGGGGCCGCGTGGTGGCGGATATTCCCGCGTTCTGCCGCGAGTTGGTGGCGGCATTATCTTCATAACCCACCTTGCGCAGAACCTTCGTGACGGTGCGTAACATCACCTCATAACTTCTAAAGAAGCGGCACGACGAAACGCCCAGGGAAAACCCGGGCGATTTTGATTCACACAGAAAACGGGGTATCAACTTTTTCTATATCCAGGTATAGATAATTAGATTAACGCTTGTGACGCCTGTCACTTGTTGAGATGGGAAGGGGGAGTTAATCTATATATGAATTAATCAACCCGTGAAGTTCAACATGCAACCCAACCTTCCTCCCGAAATCCAGCGGCAAGCCGAGCGCCAGGCGTCGCACTGCCGCGTGATGGGCAATCCTCAACGGATCATGATCCTGTGGCTCCTGTCAGAACGGGAACGGACTGTGACTGAGATTGCTTTGGCAATTGGCGCGTCCCTGCAAAGCACCTCCCATCATCTCCGCATTTTGGAATTCAGCAATATGGTGAAGACTCGTCGTGAGCATCACAATGTTTTTTATCATCTTATCAACAACGAGATGGTGAAACGCTGTCCCGTTTTGATAAATTGTCCAAAAATCGAAGTCCAGGAAGTATCTCTCGTTTGATCACAATTCGATTCACAAAAGGAGAATCTTATGACCACCCCCGAACTGACCAACATTCAAGCCGCGAAAGTTGTCGACGCGCGCGCCATGTCCTGCCCCGGTCCCCTGCTCGAAGCGAAAAAAGGCATCGCCACCGTCAAGGTCGGCGAAGTGCTTGAGATCTGGTCGGGCGACGCCAACACCAAGAATGACATGCCGCGCTGGTGCGAAAAGGTCGGGCATGAATTCCTCGGCATGTTGCCCGGCGACGGTTACGAACGGCTCTTCATCCGCCGCGGTAAATAATTATGTAGACCTGACAGGTTTCCAAAAACCTGTCAGGTATTTTGATGATTGGATGCAATCATGGCTCAACCCATTCCTCCTCCCCAACCCAAGATTCTGATCCTCGCCACGCTGGCGGGCGGATACGCGGGTGCGGACTCGACGGGACAATCCCACATTGACTATCCCGCCAACACCTACATCCTGCCCATCATGTGTCCTGTCATGTTCCCGCCTGAATTTTTCATCCGCGCCTTCGAGCGCGGCATTGACGGGATCATCGTCATGTACAGCGGCACCGACAGCCCCTACAAGGTCGAAGCGGAAGGCACCGCAAAACTCATCAACCAGACCTATGCCCTGATGAAAGAGCGCGGCCTCGACATCCGCCGCCTGCGCCTGGCCGCCATCTGCACCGTCTGCGTCAAACCGTTCTTGAAGGAAGTGACCCAGATGGCGGAATTGCTGAAAGGCATCGGATTCGTGAAAAGCGAACTTGCCGCGCGCCCCGTCTCCCCGTCCGCGCAAGGAGCGACCATATGAACAACCTCAAAGTGGACGCGCTCGTCATCGGCGGCGGGATCGCAGGTATGCAAGCCGCGCTCGACCTCGGCGACCAGGGCTTCCAGGTCGCGCTAGTCGAACGCGAAGCCAGCATCGGCGGCAAGATGATCACGCTCAGCAAGGTCTTCCCAACGCTGGATTGCTGCTCCTGCATCACCACGCCGAAAATGTCGGCCGTGGCGCATCATCCAAACATCACACTGATCACGTATTGCGAAGTTCAGTCTATCCAAGAAAGCGGCGCGGGCTACGGCGTCGCCGTCCTGCAAAAGCCGCGTTACGTAGACGAGAGCAAATGCACGGGCTGCCGTCAGTGCGAGTACGAATGCCCGATCACGGTGCCAAGTTCGTTCGACCGCGGTCTCGGTTCGTACCGCGCCATCCGCGTGCCGTTCTCCACGGCTGTTCCGCAAAAAGCCGTACTCGACATGGACAACTGTCTGTTGTGTGGCAAATGCGAAAAAGCCTGCCCCGTCGAAGCAATAGACTTCACGCAACAGCCGCAACATTTCTCCATCGAAGCAACAACCATCATCCTTGCGACTGGTTTTGAATTAACCCAACTCGGCGCAAAGAAAGAATACGGCGCGGGCAAACTCGCCAACGTCATCGACCCTCTCATGATGGAACGCTTCCTCGCGCCCACGGGACCTTACGGGCGCGTCCTCCGTCCAGGCGACGGCATGGAACCGACCACCATCGCCTACGTCCAGTGCGCGGGTTCGCGCGACCAAACGCAGGGCATCGAATATTGCTCGCGCGTCTGCTGCATGTACGCCATCAAGCAAGCCATGCTCATCAACGGCGCGCTGCCCCTCGCCGAAGTCACCGTCTATTACATGGACATCCGCACCTTCGGCAAGGGCTACGAGCAGTTCTACCAAAACGCCAAAGCCATGGGCGTGGAATTCGTGCGCGGCAAGGTCGCATCCATCCGCGAAGACGAAAAACACAATCCCATCGTCAAAGTGGAATTGACCGAGGAGGGGCGCATCGTCGAGCGGACTCACGATCTCGTGGTTCTCTCGCTTGGGATGATCCCCACCGCTTCCCCCTCGACGTTCAACCTGCTTCCCGCTTCGGACGGTTTTATCTCCCTTCCAGCGCTCAACGCCTCCCCGAGCGCGGCACAGCGACCAGGCATCTTCGTCACGGGCGCGGCGGGCGGACCAATGGACATCGTGGACAGCATCGTCACGGCGGGTTCCGCCGCGTCTGCTGCTTCATCTTACATTCGAGAAAAAACGGGGATGAAGGTCCCACAACAGGAGGTGGCGTATGCCTGACACAATTCGTTCGGTATGCAGTTGGACTGCATACCGCTCACAGTGCAACTGTTCGCGAACCTTGATTGTTGAGGTGGCGTATGCCTGAGAAACTTAAGATCGGCGTGTACACCTGCTACTGCAGCGGGAATATCAGCCACACCGTCAAATGCGAGCAGGTTGCAAAAGTGATGGAAACCCAGCCCGATGTGGTCGTCTCGCGCACGGACATGTCGCTGTGTTCCGACGCGGGGCAATCGCAGATCGAGCAGGACATCAAAGAGTTGGGCGTCAACCGTGTCGTCATTGGCGCGTGCGCCCCGTCCCTGCATGAACAGACCTTCCGCAACGCGGTCACGCGGGCGGGGCTGAATCCCTATCTGTATCATCACGTCGGCTTGCGCGAGCAGGACTCGTGGGTGCACACCTCCGACGGCGACGGCGCAACCTGCAAAGCCATGCACCTGATGGCGGCGGGCATCGCCAAGGCGCGTCATCTCCAGCCGCTCGAACCGATTCGACTCGAAGCGGAGAAACAGGCTTTGGTTATCGGCGCTGGCGCGGCGGGATTACGCGCCGCGCTCGACATTGCGCGTCAAGGTTTGCGCGTCGTGCTGGTCGAAAAATCCCCCTTTCTGGGCGGGCGCATGGCGCAGTTGGAGTCGGTCTTCCCGACGGGCGAGGACGCGCGCAGTCTGTTGCATGAGTTGATCGAGAAGGTTGTCGCGCATCCGAGCATCACGGTCTACACCCAGGCGGAGGTGAAAGGGGTGACGGGCTACGTCGGCAACTACGGTGTGCGTATCCTGCAACACTCGCGCGGCGTCCGTGAAGAAGATTCGGAAAAGATGATCGCCGCCTGCCCGCGACTGGTGCCAGATGAATTCAACTACGGCATGACCGAACGCAAGGTGATCTACCGCGCTTATCCTGGATGTTGCCCCCGAGGCGCGGCCGTGGATTGGGACTATTACCTCGACCATCCGCTCAGGGTGGACGGCAAAGAGATTGTGCTCAAGGACGAGCCAAAGACAATTGACGTCAGCGTCGGCGCGATCGTGGCGGCGACGGGCTTCGATCCCTACGAACCGCGTCAGGGCGAATATGGCTACGGCGAATTGCAGGAGGTCATCACCCTGCCGCAATTGATCCGCCGCCTGGCGTTGACGAAAGATGACAAGACGTTCCAATGGAACGGGCGTCCCGTGCGCGATGTGGCGCTGATCCATTGCGTGGGCAGTCGCGAGATCGAAGGCGTGGACGAACCGCACGAAGACGGGCAGGTAAATAATTATTGCTCGCGCGTGTGCTGTACGGCCAGCCTGCACATGGCAGTGGAACTGCACGAGAAATTCCCTGCGCTGAATATTTTCGAACTCTATCAAGACATCCGCACCTACGGGCGCGGGCACGAGGACTATTACTGTCATGCCATGGAAGGCGGCGTGCGCTTCGTGCGCTACAGCGGCGAGGAACGCCCGCAAGTGGCCGCCGCGCCGACAGGCGATACCCATCCCGTGTTGATCAAAGTGAAAGACTCGCTGACCTACAACGAGGAATTGGAAATCCCCGTGGATTTGGTTGTGTTGGCGGTCGGCATGAAGCCGCGTCAGATTGACGACCTGGTGAACATGCTCAAAGTCTCGCGCGGAACCGACCGCTTCCTGCTCGAAGTCCATCCGAAATTGCGCCCCGTCGAGACGGCGGTCAACGGCGTGATTTTGGCTGGCACGGCGCAGGGACCGATGAACATCCAGGAGAGTCTCAGCGCGGCGTCGGCGGCGGCGGCGAAAGTCCTGACCCTGCTGGGACGCGGCAAGGTGGAACTCCCGCCCTTCGTCGCGGCCGTGGACGCGGAGAAATGCAACGGCGCGGGCGCCTGCGTGGAGGCGTGTGTCTACGAAGGCGCAATTGCCTTGCAAACGTTCGACGAGAACGGCAATGAAGTCAAACGCGCCGTGGTCACGCCCGCCAACTGTGTCGGCTGCGGGGCGTGCGTGGCGGTCTGCCCGAACCGCGCCATTGACGTGCAGGGTTGGACGATCGCACAGTACGAAGCGATGGTGGATGCCATCGGCATGAGCATTGTGGATTTGGTGGAGGCAGCATGACGACCCAACAAACACCCCAATCGCGCGGCGACATGCTCAAACGTTTGCGCGAACAGCACGCCGTAACCGTCGAACGGACGCAGGCGCTCCTGCGCGAGCAGAAGCGCGTCCAGCAGGAAATCTGCAAGTTCATTCGCGAGACGCCCAAGACCGTCCCAGAAATTGCCGCGGCAGTCAACATGCCCGCGCATGAAGTTCTCTGGTACGTGGCGTCCTTCAAAAAATATGGCTTGCTGGTCGAAACAGGCATGTGCGCCGATTACCCGCTCTACCAGAAAGCGGAGGAGAAAAAATGAGCCGCGTTGACCCAACCCTTTTACATGAACTCAAAGAATACGGCGCGGTGGGAATCGAGAAATGTTTCAACTGCGGTAACTGCACCGCCATCTGCTCGCTGGCGAGCGACGAGTACAACTTTCCGCGCAGTGTCATCCGCCGCGCGCAGATCGGCGACCGCGAAACGTTGAAGTCGCAACTCAACCCCTGGCTGTGCTACTACTGCGGCGACTGCTCCGCCACCTGCCCGAAGGGCGCCGAACCTGGCGAAACGATGATGTCTGCCCGCCGCTGGCTGACGGGTCAATACGACTGGACGGGGCTGGCGCGCAAGTTTTACACGTCGTTGGCGTGGGAACTCGGCTCGATCATCCTGGTCGGTTTGCTGGTGGTCTGGATCATCGCCATGTTCCACGGTCCGCTCGTGACCGACCGCGTGGAGTTGAACACCTTCGCGCCGATTCACATCGTCCACATGGCCGATTGGATCATGGCAGGCGCGCTGGTCTTCTTTATTGCCACCAACGTGATCAGGATGTGGTGGTTGACCATGAGAAAGAGCGGGTTGCAAATTCCGCTCAAGTTGTACCTCACCGAAATCTGGCAACTCATCCTGCACGCTCTCATCCAGAAACGCTGGGACACCTGCGCGGCGGACGAAACGGATGAGAAGTCCCGCGCCGCCAAACGTCTCGGGCGGACGATCCATCTGCTGCTCGTCAGCGGCTATGGGCTGATGTTGGTGTTGATCATCTTCTTCCTGTCCTGGTTCCAGACCGACAACATCTATCCGCTCTGGCATCCGCAGCGCTGGCTTGGATATTACGCGACGATCGTCCTGCTGTTGGGCGCGGGATGGGCGCTGTGGGGGCGCGTCAAAAAGGAAGTGGAAATGCACCGCTTCTCCCACCCGAGTGACTGGATCTTCCCCATCCTGCTTTTGGTCGTCACGCTGACGGGCATCCTGCAACACGCCTTCCGCTATTGGGACATGCCCCTGGCGACCTACTACACCTACGCGGTTCACCTGGCTTTCACCGCTCCCATGCTGATTTTGGAAGTGCCGTTTGGAAAGTGGGCGCACCTGTACTATCGTCCGCTGGCGGTGTATTTCCAGGCGGTGAAAGAGAAAGCCGCGCAGCAAAGCACAGCCCTGGCAGGCGCGCCTGCCGCGGCGGATTAAGAACCAGGTAGTAACGACTTTAGTCGTTTTCTACAAAATCAAGCATCCTTTCAGGAGGAACAATGAGCGACGAAGAAATCGGCAAGATGGTTGTGATTATGAACCACGATGACGCCACCAGCGTCATGGCGGCGCTCGTGATGGGCGCGGCGATTGCCAGCAGCGGCGAGCAGGTGTTGATGTTCGTCCAGCCTGGCGCGGCCAAGGTCCTTGTCAAGGGCGAACTGGAAAAATTCCAGGGACTCAAAGGCCAGCCCGACCCGATCCACCTGTACGACTCGATCCTGGTTCTGGACGGGCGCTTCATCCTGTGCGAACTGGGATTGCCCATCCTCAACATCAAGCAGGAAGACCTTCGCGAGGACGTGGAGGTGATGATGGCCTCCTCCTTCATGTTCGAATGCGAAGGCGCAAAACTATCATTCAGTTATTGAAAAGGAGAAATGTTCATGACGACCCCCACCAAGACCCTGAACGTGTGCGGCAAGATCTGTCCGTATCCCGATATGGACACCATGACCGCCCTCAAGAAAATGCAAAAGGGCGAAATCCTGGAAGTCCTGCTGGACTATCCGCTCTCCGTGGAACGCATTCCGCGCAATCTCAAGAAGCAAGGCCACAAACTGATCAGCGTGGAACAACTGGACGGACCCAACCATCGCATGTTGATCGAAGCGCATGGCTTGAAATAACCTCATTCATTGCACAAGGAGAATGCTATGACACCCGTACTCTACGGCCTGCTCGTTGGAATTTTGTTCGGTTTTGCCCTGCAACGCGGACGCTTCTGCATGAACTCCGCCATCCGTGACACCATCCTGCTGAAGGACAACACCCTGCTGAAATCGGTCGGCGCGGCGATCCTGGTCGGGATGATCGGCTTCGCCCTGATGACGATGGGCGGACTCATCAAGATCAGCCCGACGCCTTTCTTCTGGGGCGCGAACCTGGTGGGCGGATTCATCTTCGGCATCGGCATGGTGCTGGCTGGCGGGTGCGCCAGCGGGATCACCTACCGCGTCGGCGAGGGGATGGTCAGCGCGCTCTCTGCGCTGATCGGCCTGTCCGCCGCGGCCACCTGGACCGCGATGGGTTTCCTGAAACCCATCAAGGATTCCCTGCAAACCAGCACCAAGGTCATGGTCGGCGAGGCGAACCCGACACTGGCGAATATCTTTGGATTGTCGCATACTGTTGTGGCGTTGGTTGTTGCCGCGATCATCCTGGTCATCTGGTATTTCGTTGCCCGCAAAAACCAGGATGACGAACCGAAGAGCACCGATCCCCTCGTCAAGCGCATCTTCAAGAACGGCTGGGGCTGGCTCGCCGCAGGCATCGTTATCGGCTTGATCAACATGCTGGCTTTCTACTCGTCCACGCTGGCGGGACGCAGTTATCCGCTGGCGATCACCTCGGGCTGGCTGACCATCGTCAAACTCGGCATGTCCGTGCCAGAGACGAAGATGGGCTGGGACGCATGGCTGGTGATTGGCATCATCGTCGGAGCGCTCATCGCCTCCCTGATCGCAGGCGAGTTCAAGATCCGCTGGCCAGGCTGGAAGATGATCGTCCAGACCTTCGTGGGCGGCTTGCTGATGGGCTTCGGCGCGGTCACCTCCGCTGGCTGCAACGTGACCCACATCCTGAGCGGCTTGCCGCAACTGGGACTCGGCTCGCTGGTGGGCGCCATCGCCATTGTGCTTGGCTCCTGGCTGATGGCCTGGTTCATCTTCGTGCGTCCGCAAAACGCATAGCAAGCCTGCATCAAAATCCATCGCGCCGACAGGACTCGGCGCGACGCTGACCTCACTCGAAAAGGAGAATCAAAATGACTGAAAAAATGGCCGTCGTCTGCAATGGCGACACCCCCGCAAACATCATGCCGACGTTGATCTTCGCGACCTCGGGTCTCTCGCTGGACTATGAAGTGCATGTCTTCGTCTGCCCGGCGGGCGCACGCTGGTTCCTCAAGGGCGAGTTGGAGAAACTCGGCCAGCCGAAGGGCCTGCCGGATCCCATCAAACTCTTCAACGACATCCTCGAACTGGGCGGCGAGATCGTCTTCTGCGAACTCGCGCTGGAGAACAAGGACATCAAACCCGAGCAACTGCGCGATCCGCGCATCAAGATCAAAAAAGCCCCGCCGTTCCTGATGGATGTGCAGGGCGCGATGCAGACGTACGTGTTCTAGATGATGGGAGCTGGCCGTGTTTCAAACGCGGCCAACTCACAAATGAGGAGATCATGAATATCTATTCCGCATTGGCGTATATTGGGGTGGGACTGGTGATTGGTTATGGTGCGATGTGGCTGTATTGTCGCATCAAAAATAAAAACGGGTCCACGCGATGATGTTCGAACAGAATGATGGCCGCCCTGAAAGCGGCCATCATTCATCATTTCAGGACGCCATGCTAATGGCTGGAACACGGTTTTTCCAACCACATTCCATCCTCCCACTGACTTCCCTGCTCCGCGTCACAGCACGTGGATCGCGCCTTTGGGACACACCAACTCACACAACGAACAGCTCAAACACATGGAGGCCTTCGCGTCCGGCATTTCGTAAGGCGCTTCCTGGGTGAGCACTTTCCTCTCGCATTCCAGCGCCGCCTTGCAAATTCCGTTTTCACATTGGTTGGGGTCGCAGTCCTGGTAAATTACGACGACAGTCTTTTTAGGCATGGTCTTCCTTTGGCTGTTTGACCTCTTCTCGTTTGTGGCTTCCCGGCGCCGTGCGCTGGCTTTGCGCCTCGTCGGGGAAATGCGACGGCGACGCGCTCCAAAACCGACAGCCATAGCGTTCGATAATCTGCGCCCGCCCGCTGTGTTCCAGAGTCTGCAAGGTCGCGTCCACATCGGCGGATGACCAGCGGGAAAGCGCCTTCCGCAGTTCATCCTCGCGCATCGGGTGGCGGGTGACGATTCCGATCACCGCGTCCACCGCATTGTCATAGCTGCCCAGGTCGAAATGTCCCTCGGCGGGATGCACCACCCGCGCGACCTCGCCCAGGATGGACATGGCGCGTAACAAGCCTTCCTCGTCGGGCGGCGCGACCCACGTCTCGACGGGAGGGCGGGTGGGCAGGTTGATGTGTATCTCGTCGGGACGGATTCCCTCCAGCGTGGCCGCGATCCCGCGCAAGGCCTCCTCGGAATCGTTCAGTCCGCGCACCAGCATCACCTCCACCCAGAGTTTGCCGCGATACTCGTGACGGAACTCGCACAACCCATCCACCAGCCGCTCGAAGGTGGCTTCGGGATGCGGACGGTTGATTCTGCGATACAGCGCCGCGTTCCCCGCGTCCAGCGTCGGCAGGACGGCGTCCGCCGCGGAGAGTTCCTCACGCACGCACGCGAGGTGGAGCAGCGCGCCGTTCGTGATGACCGCGACCGGCTTCTCGGTCCGCGCTTTGACGCGGCGGATCAGCCAGCCGATCCCGCTGTGGAGAGTCGGTTCGCCCGACCCGACGAAGGTCACCCAGTCAATTTCGTCGGATCGGTGCGCGGCCAGCGCCTGCTCCACCTCCGCCAGGATTTCCTCGCGCGGGATGTATTCCTTCCGCTCGTTCGTCAACGGGACGGTGCGCCCCAACTGGCAGTAGACGCAGTTCCAGTTGCAGGTCTTGAGCGGGATGGTGTCCACGCCCAGCGACTGGCCGAGGCGGCGGGAGGGGACGGGGCCGAAAACGTGTTTCAAGTTGAAATTCGGTTAGTGCAGTTTTTCCACGTGGTCGATGATCTGCCCATTTACGTACGCGAGGACGGCTTCGTCAATGTCTGCAATGTCAGTGACGATGGGGCGAATGTTGCGCACTTTCATGCTTTCGTATGCGCCGCGTCCCATGCCGCGGCAGAGCAGGGTCTCGCAATCGGTGATAGCTTCGGACATTTGCACGTGTTTGTCGTGAGAAGCGGAGTCTGTTCCGTGATGGTGTCCGTGGCCTTCCTCTTCATGTTCATGAGGCTGGTTGGCGAAATGGGTATGCCCAATTTTGGGCCGCATCTCGCGGTTCACGATCTGCCCGTCTTCCACGGTGGCGACCAGATAATATTGTGCCCGACCGAAGTGTTGGCTGATGGTTTTTCCATCATCGGTAATGACAGCAATTTTCATTCTTGACATCCCTTATTCGTTGTGAGCCTTGTCGAGCCGTTCTATCAGGCTCTGCATGGCAGTTTGCAGGTTGGTGAGTTGAGTCTCGAGCCAGGAAGTCCCCTGGGCGGTGTTGACGCCGCCGAGGCCGCGTCCAAAGCCGCGACCGGCGCCGCGTCCGCGACCGAGGCCGCGCCCGCGTCCCGTCCCGCCCTGACCGGCGCAGTTGCCTTGTCCGCGTCCTGATCGGGGGCCTTGTCCTTGCGGACCTGTTCCGTCTTGGAATGGCATTTCGTACTCCTTTCGGTTGCCTTATCAGTTACTTTTTCTTGACAGCGTCGTACGCCGCTTCAAGCGCTTCGATCTCCTTGCGCCGCTGGCGCAGGGATGCGATCCATTCGGAGAGTGCGGCTTCGCCCTGTGGGGTGTTGGTGTAGACGCGTCGCTGGGGGCCCAGGCTTTCTTCGCCCCACGAACTGACGACGAGCCCCGCGGTCTCCAGGTCGCGCAAGGCGCGGTACAGGATGCTGATGTCCATTTCCTCGGTCTGGAAACCAAATTCCTTCAGGCCGTCCATCAGGCTGTAACCGTAACCGGGCTCGCGGTGCAGAAGCACCAGCAGGCACGATTCGAGAAAAAACATCTTGCGCCGACCGCCTCCGCGGCCACCTCCAAAACCTCGTCCACCGGGCATAAGGTTCGTCTCCTTTTATCTATAGTTTATTACACTATAGACATTAAGTCAATACTTGGTAGCGCAAAGTGGCGATTTTCATTACGACGCGCGGAACAGACGGAGGAACAGCCGCGCGGGAGGCATCCAGACCACGCCGAGCAGGATTCTCACCTCGCTCCACAGACTACTGCCCGGGGCGGGTTTGCCTTTCAGACGGCTGAGCAGTGCGTCGAAGGTGTTGCCGAGTAGGTTGCCGAAGGTGATCATCCGCAAGTAGGCAAGGATATCCTCGGCGGTATCCTGTCCGTAATAGGAGACAAGTCTCTGCCACGCGGCGGGGTCGGGATGACAGCAGGTCTCGGCGTAGTGCTGGGCGAAGGTCAGGGCCACGGCTTCGGATTCGGGGAAGTCGCCGAGGTCGAGCGCCATGATTCGCTGCAGTTCCGCTTCGGGGATTCCTGCCGCGAGCGCGGCGCGGCTGTGCGCGTACGAGCAGTAGCGGCATCCGTTCACGCTGGTGACGGCCATCATGATCTTCTCAGCGAAAGCGCGGTTGACGCGTCCGCCGCGGGCCGCGCGGCGCAGGGAATCGATGTGATCGAAGATCTGCCTGACATCGGCAATGAAAAGGGGAACGGTATAGATGCGCTTGGTAAAGGTTGCAGTCATGTTTTTTCGATGGAATTAACAGCGCCACAGAGGCTCCCGTGGCGCTGCATGGACCAAATACGTTGTTTAAGCGATTTCATTCTTCGAAGTTCTGGAGGATCTCTGAACGCTGGGTTTCCCGTTCCGCCAGCACCGCCCGCATCGTTTCGCAGATGTCGGTGATTTTGGGATTCACGATCTGGTAGATCATGTCCGTTCCCTGGCGTTGCGCAGAAAGGATCCCCACATTTCGAAGGACAGCCAGGTGGCGTGAAATCGTCGCCTGGCTGATGCCCAATTCCTCCGCAATTCCGTTGACTCGCCGCGGCCCCTCGCGAAGGAGGTGTACGATTTGCAGGCGCACCGAATTTCCCATTGCCAAACACAGTTCAGCCTGGAGATCGAAAATCGTAGTTTGAGGTCTCATGACACTTGTTCCTTTCTGGGAGTGGCGAGGCCTCTAGCCTTTTCTACATCCACTCGGCGCGGTCCTTGTACAGATAACGTTTGAGTAAAGCGCCAGCGCCGATGGTAAGCAGTATTGGCACAAGACAGCGCACGGCGAACATGACGAGAAGCACCACGGAATTGTTGAGAAGGTTTTGCATCGCGTATACCTCATTTCCGTATTACTGGTCTTGATGTTCGTGGGCATGCCCGGCGCTGTGAAATGGCAGGTAACGCGCGGCGAGACTGAATCCCAGCAACCAGTACGAGATGACCAGTGAGGCAACCGCCCATTCCTGCCAGGTCGGCGCATAGGAATTAAGAACGACGGTCGGGGTGTAGGGATCGTACGTGATCCAGGCGATCAGGCCCGAAAAGTTATAGTTCCAACGTACAAGCACCGTACAAACCGCAGGTAGAGCCGCGGCCGCCATCAGGATGCGGAAGTTGCGGATCCGTTTTGCGGCCAGCAGGATCATGCCTGGAATCAGCGCAAACAGAACCTGTCCCACCCAGAAGGAGGTGGAATACGGCGTAATCGAGTTGAGCATTTCCGTCTGCAGGGCGACTTCGGTGTCGAAACTGTAATAGTTCGTCACGGCCCAGTCCCAGATGCGGATATAGATGCACAACAGGACGATTCCGCCGGCAATGCGGGCCACATCATACAGCACGTCATCTTTGACCAGTCCCGGACGCATGATGCGGAACACAACCACGCTCAGGAAGAACAGCAAAGCCGTCCCGCCTCCCATGGCAGAGAGGACGAACTGCACGGGCGCACTCTGGTTGAACCACAACCCGCGTCCGGAAAGGACCGAATAGGTGGCTCCCAGCGAAGCCTGGTGAAGCAGTGACAGGGTCAGGCCGATGATTGCAAAAATTGGCGCCCAACCATGCAGGCGATGCGACAGCCAGTTCAGTGCGTTCGAAGCCTTGCGTAAAATGGGGAAGCGCGTCAACCAGGGATGGCTGGTAAAGGCCGGGTGCTCGAGCACGATGGGGAGCAGTTCTGCCATCAGAACGGTCAGATAAAGAACCACGCACATCGTGATTTCCCAAAGCAGGGAATGCGGTTGCCAGTACACCACCGGATGCCAGAAGCGCAGGGGCTGGCCCAGGTCGAAGAGCAGTATCATGCCTGCGGCTGAGTATCCCAGGAAGCCCAGGATAACAGCCAATTTGCCGACGGTCTCCATGCGTTTCATTCTAAGCAGGTAGACGATCACGCCAAAGGTGAAGGCGCTTCCGCCCAGTGCAATGGCGGAGAGGTCAATCGTGATCCATAATCCCCACGGCACCTGATTGGAGAGTCCAGTGACCTGCAAGCCATAGGCAAACACCTGATAAGCGCCAACCAAACCGAACAGGATTCCGGCTCCCAAAATGGCCAGCCAAAATGGGAAGATATTCACTTCGCGTTTTCCAAGCCGCATGGTCAGGGGTTGTATCATTGTCTGCATGGTTCAACCTCCCTCTGTAGGGGATACGGTCTTGGGCGGCAGGTAGTACACCTTGGGTGAAGTGCTTAATTCTTCGCGCAATCGAATGGGAGTCTTGCAAGCCTCCAGTGCTATCGAGACCGTGCTTTCGGGATCGTTCAGGTCGCCGAAGATGCGCGCCCCGGTCGGGCAGGCCACCACGCAGGCGGGCGTGGCCGCATCGTCCACGCCGGGGACCAGGCCGCGCTCCAGCCCGGCGTCGATGCGGTGCTGGCAGAAGGTGCATTTTTCCATGACGCCGCGCGGGCGGGGTGGGACTTCGGGCGTCCCGAAGGCTGGGACGCGCGGGCTGGTTTCGGTGTGTTCCTTCCAATTGAAGACGCGCACATCATACGGGCAAGCCACTTCGCAATAGCGACAACCGATACACCGGTCGTAATCCATGGTCACGATGCCGTCGTCGCGCACATAGGTCGCGTTGACGGGACAGACGTGCACGCAGGGCGGATCGTCGCAGTGCATGCAGGGACGCGAGAGGAAATACTCATCGCCGTTTTCCAGCGTCTCTGTGGTGACCACGTTGTAGCGCATGTCGTCCGAGAGGTTATTGACCGCCTGGCAGGCGTATGTGCAGTAGTTACAACCAATGCACAAGTTGATGTCGATCACCATGCCCCAGCGGTGTACGCCGCTTTCGCCGTGCCGGGCTCGGGCATTTTTCAAGCCCTGACTGGTCACCTGGGTCAGCGCGGCCGCCCCGGCTAGCGCGCCAGTGATCTTCAAGAAATCGCGCCGCGAGGCATGCGCCTCAGCCTGGCCGGAGGTCTGTTCCTTTTCCTTGTTCATTTTTTTGGCTCCCTTTCGCCCTCCTCCGAAGATTCCGCTTCTCCGTCGGGCCGGTCGGACAATCTACGAGTGGAAAGCAACCAGTGAGTCCCTGCGCCGAGGCCAAGGCCAACCAGAATGAGAAGCCACGTAGGCAGGGCGATTCCCGCGCCCTCTCGCGCTTCGGCCGCCGCTTCCGGCGTGGACTCCGCAGATGGGGTGGCCTCCGTTGCCGAAGCCTGCCCTACATCCACGCCCGCCTCGATCATCAGGCCTGAAGTATGGATCGTTTCTGCATGACACTTAAGACAGGTGTCGGACCCGACCATAAAGGTGTGCCCCGTGTTCAGGTCTGTGTTCAGATGGCAATCCTTACAGGTCAGCCCTGCCGCGGCGTGGGTGGAGTGCTGTGTTCCCTCTTTCGTGTCGCGGTGGCAAGTCTCGCAGGCAGTCTGATTGTCGCCGATCGTCATGATCTGTTGCGAGTGCGGGTTATGACAGGAGGAGCAGTCCACGTTGATTTGCCCATGTGCACTGGTCTTCCAATCGTCATATTCATCAAGGTGACATGCGCCGCAGGTTTCGGCGGATTTTTCCATGGTGAAGGGAACCGCCGGGTGTTCTCCCGCCGTTTCAAGTTTATGGCAGGAAACACATCCCACACCTTTTTCGCCGTGCAAACTCTGCGTCCAAAGTTCATATTCGTCGCCATGGCATTCCAGGCAGGAGTCAGGAGCCATTTGCGGCGTGATCAGGTCTTCGATGACCAACGTGGGGGGGAATTTTGTCAGACGGGTTACATCGTCCTCATCGTATCCCAGCGCGGCAAAATCGAGCCTTCCACCTTCTGCGGTATGACAGTCCTTACAGACGAGGGCCTCGCTGGCCGGCGCGACCATGTGCGTGATCGGCCAGTACATAACCGATCTCACAAAAGCATATTCGCCGCTATAGGGCAAGCCGGCATATTCCATGCCAAAGGCAATGGATTTGTTCCAGTCATAATTGCCCCAGTAGGCAAATTCATCCTTGCCGAACAGATGCGGGATTGCCAGAATGTTGTTGACGCTATCGTAAGGCTGGACGGCCTCGAAGCGTTTCACCGGCCAGATTTTGGCGTTCGGGTCGTCCATGTCACCCAAGAAATCATTGATAGCGACCACATTCGTGGGGTCTATCTTGTCCCCGGCCAGGGTGTATTGCACCTGTCCGTTGAACCAGACGTATTCGGGGACGACGTTTTCACCGTAATTGAATTCGCCTTTTTGACCATCGTAAATGACGTGTCCCGTTTCATCCTTGCGGACAACGGGTTTGCCATCCAATAGTTCGCCCGCCTTCGACCAATCCCATGTCATTTTCGTGGGGAGTCCGCCGCGCGCGAACTCAGGAATATGGCAGGTTTGGCAGGCTACCTTCTGGGCGTGTTGATTGAGCGCGGCCAGCGTATGCGGCGCTTCGCCGTGGCAACTTTCACAGCCCTTCCATTGTTCGGGATCCATGCTGTAGCGGCTTCCGACGGTCTGGTGGTTTTCTGTGGTGTGACAGGTGGTACAGGTAAAGTTTTGTCCTTCGGGAGACATGTGCACGTCCAGGGCGAAGGACGGGTTAACCAGAGAACTGTCGAGGTCGCCATGTTTGACTTCATCGCCGCCGCCGCCGTAAAAATGACAGGTTCCGCACGTCTGGCGGGAGGTCAGCCCGACGTTTTGCGCAACTTCCGCCAGGTCAGGCGGGTTCCAGATCGTCCCGCTCCCGGCAGGGAATTCGGTCGGCGCGGAGACGGGGAGCCCGGCTGCCGTTGGAAATTTCTTATACGTGGCGGTGGTGTCGTGGCAGACAAGACAATCCACATTTTCCTGGGCGGTGAAGTCGAAGTTCTTGTCCTTCCAGCCATAACCGATGTGGCAACTTGTACAACGCGGCTCGTTGGATTGAATATCTATGCAGAAGTTATTGATGAGCGTCCTCTTCCCCAGTGTCTGGCCGGTCGTTTCATTGACATATTCCCACGTCCAGTGCGTGGTGTGCATAATCTCATCGGCGGCGTCCGCGTGGCAGGAGAGGCAGGCTTTGGTGACTTCCTGTGGAGAGGCAAACGGTCCCTGTAAGGCGGCCAGTTTGGTGTGATCCACAGTCTGGACCAACTCAACCGGCGTAGGAGATGCAACGGCCTGTGAAGCGGGTTGCGCTGAGGCCGGTTGTGCGAGGAGAAGTCCACTAGAGGCAAGCGCGAACGCCAGCCCCAGGACTGTTACATACCAAAAGCGGGCGGGGTGTTGCATGTGCAATTCTCCTTATTCGACATGTAAGTGAGACCTTGCGCATTTTAGTGGCGCATTCGACAGGAATAAAGTGAGTACAGTCACTAATATTGGGTTTAATGTAATATATATTGGGAATTTAACACTATATTATGGGTTTTTGTCACAGTTTATTGGTATAACAACCTGAACGCGATAAAGTACCCTCTACCACCTGGAAGACTCTTTGGAAAAGGCAAAGGCTGTATATATCGCTTCAGACCACCCTGTTCATCCACACAGTCGCCTGCGCGTGTTGCAAGCGCTGTGTTGGCAATGACCTGTCCGAACTTACCGTTGAAGCATTGTCAGTGATTCGCGGAATGAAATTCCTGTCCCAACCTGAGTCACAATACTATTGTCCCACCAGTTTCAGAATATCGGCGTTAGCCGCGTCATGGACGAATCCCCAGAACACATCCCGCGGGCGATGGGGACTACTGATTCGCTTTCTCGCCATGTAAATTGTGCGATACAACGACAACCCATCTATGGCAATGTCCGCCACATTGCCCCGCTCGAGCGGACAGGCCGAGGCCAGGGTGGACACAAATGAAACGCCATAGCCAGCCGCCACCGTGCGGACGATGGCCTCCGCATTGCCCAGTTCCAGGAAAACATTCAGATCATCCAGGCTGATGTCGTATTTCGCCAGTTCGGTCAATACTATTCGACGCGTTCCAGACGTCTCCTCGCGCATGATGATCTTTTCTTCCAGGATCTCCTCCGGCGCAATGGATCTCCGGCTCACCCAGCGATGATTGGCGGGGACGATCAGGGTGATTTTGTCTCGAAAGAACTTCTGCGCTTCGAGGTTGGGGTCCGCATTTTCGGAACTGACCACGCTGATATGCGCCTCGCCGTCCAGCAATTTCAACGCGGCATTTTCAGGACCGCAAGCCAGGATCCGCACCTTGATGCCCGGATAACGTTGACAGAAGCGCGCGGCCATCTGCGGCAGGATATATTTCCCGGCCGTGGTACTGCAGGCAATGCGCAATTCCCCGATAATCTCATCTTGCAGGGAAGTCATCATAACTTTGAGGTCATTGGTGTCATGCAACAGGCGCCGCGCCCAGGGAAGCAGCAACCTGCCCGCTTCGGTAAGCTTCAGGCCGGTGCTGCTCCGGGTGAACAACACGACCCCCAACTCCCGTTCCAGTATTTTGATCTGATGACTCACGGTCGGCTGGCTGAGGTGGAGTTGCTTGGCGGCCTCGGAGAGGCTCAGGCTCTCCGCCGCAGAGAGGAAGGTCTCGATCTTTTGAATATCTATCATCGCTTACTCCGAATGTGAGATAACAATCCATATACGCGGTTGGGACGGTACTCCAGCCAGCCATCGAGGCAGGCTTCCAGCGCCTCCTCGATAGTGGACGGGCCATGGGGCATTCCTCTTCAGTTTCACGTGATGGCCGAGACCGCTTCAGCGTTTGCCGTAAATTCTTTCAGTGCGAGTCTTCCCGGCCCAACCGACAGCAACATCAGTCCCGTCATCACCAGTGCCGAGGTCAGGCACCAGGCGCAGGTCGCTCCGATGACGAAGGGTTCCAGAAAGGTAAGGTAAATCGAAAAGAGCGTGCCAATGACCGTCATCCCAAAGAGGGCTATGTTCCCCAAACTGGCGAGGCGTCCATCGGCGTATCGAGCGACCAGCCAGGCCGCGGCAATGGCCGCGTAACCGACCAGCCCCAGCACGCCGATGGGAAGGACGCCAAACAGGCTCGCGTACTCGCTTTGCTGGACGGTATTGCAATCTCCCACAGGCCCGCAGACCGCGGTGACCTCGGCCGTCTCCACGTAGGCGAGATACGCCGCCACAGCAGAGCCAATGACACACAATAGCGGGATGGCCCAGTTCCATTCATCTTTCAGCGACCGTCCTTTTGCATTTTTGAATTGGATGAACGCCCACGCCAGCGATCCGATCATGCCCGCCAGAACGATCACGGCCAGTGTGTTTCCAGCCGGGTCGTAGACGAACCGTTCGCGCCAGGTAGAATCATCGTCATCGGTCAGTCCGAACGCGGGCGCGGACGACGGGGAGGAAGAAGCCGGTGTAACGGAAACCGGCGCGGGCGTCGCGAGCGGCGAAGCAGTTCGAGTCGCCGCCGCGGTTTCCGCCGGGGTCGGCAGGATGTCGGCCAGCCCGGGCAGGTCCGGCCAATCCACTCCGCCTTGCGCCAGATAGCCCTCCACCAGGCCGGGGAAACGTTCGGGAATTTCTACAGAGCCGACCAGGCAGATATTGTCAACCACCAGAAAGGGGACGGCGGTCCGGTCCATGCCGAATTTCTGCAGGGCCGCCACGAAGAGTTCCCAGCCTTTAGGCTGTGTGATATCCAGGCCGATGATTTGGAGTTGGTCGCCGTAGTGATCGACCATGGGCAAGAGGGTCTCGCTGATCACCTTCTGGCAATGCCCGCAGGTGGGCGAATAGAAAAGCACAGCGCGCACAACCGGCGGGCCGGACTGTGCCTGCGCGCTCGAAATGGGCAGCACGAGTAAACCGATCAGCAGGAGTGTGAACGGGATGATGTTTCGCTTCATTGTTACTCCGTTTCATGTTCTCGTTGGAAGGTCAACAGTTTTACGCCCTCCACCTGGCGGAAGGACGCGCCCTGCCCGGCAGTGCGCAAGACGGCGGACTCGTCCACGACGCGCGTGCCCGAGACGATGTCCGCGCCGTGGTCGAAGAGGACGGGCGAAAGCGGCGTGCTCGGCCCCAGAATCATGACGGTTGCCGTGGAAGCGCAGAGCGCGAGCAGACTGTCGAGCGTGTGATTGATAAGCGCGCTGGCGGTGATGGCAACCACGTCCGCGTGGGGCAGCAGGTCGCCCGCGGCCTCGGCGGGATATTCATCTTCCGCGGGATGTTGCTCGATCACCCATAGTCGTCCAACAGACTGACGCAACTGCGGGATGAATGGAAAGTGCCCGACGAGAGCCACGTTCTTTCCGCGCCCGCGCCGGGCCAGCACTTCGGACGCGTTCATCTCGACTGCAAGCGATTCATCCACATCGAGCAGGGAGTTGAGGGTGGCCACGCCGATGCTGGCTTCGAGTAACTCGTCCGAGCGGGCAAGTTCGGCCAGTTCACGCGCGCTCTTCATGAGCAGATTCCCCGCCTCGCGGACCTGCTCGCGTCCGTGCGGATGAGGGGCCCGGAGCGTGGCAGCCATCCCGCAATGGCGGCTGCAAACCACCGTCCAGTGCGAACCGACCAGCACCGAGCGTACCGGCGCATCCACATCCAGGTCGTTCAAGAGGTCATCCAGAACGCTCATTGTGTCTCATCTGGAAAAATGCCGTTCCGTTGAATCGTCGCGCTCATCCATCGGGCATAGAACCAGGAGCGCACGCGCAGGCATGGCGCTACTGTTCTCCCAGCGGTGAGGCAGATAGGCCTCGAAAATCAGACTATCGCCCGGTGACAGCAGATATTTCACGCCTTCCACGAAGTAAGTGATCTCGCCTTCAATGCAGTAAACGATCTCCCGACCCGTATGAACGATGGGATCCTTGCCGCTGTTTGCCCCGTGGTCCAGGGTAATGATCAGCGGTTCGGCATAGAAACGGGTCATGCCTGCGGCCAGGTCTTCGATCGCGCCGTGCTTAAAAGCGAGTCGGAGCCGCTGTCCCTGTTTTTGATGTACAAGTTTTTTACTTTGCCGGTTTGTTTCAAAAAATTCCGTCACGGGGACCTGCAGGCTCTGCGAAAGCAGTTGCAGGGTGCTCACGCTGGGAGAGGTGCGCTCATTTTCGATGAGGCTGAGAGTATTGATATTCAACCCGCTCATCTCGGCCAGCGACTTCATGGACAGCCCGCGCAGTGTCCGAATCTCGCGCAAACGCCGTCCCACACTGCCGCCCCTGTCTTCCCATGCGGCGGCAAAAGGACTGCTGTGCTTCATCCCCGCCTGAAGCGCCGCTTCCCTGGAATTTTTGTTATTTGCCATAGCCGGTTCTCCATGATTAGCAAATTTTTACCAATATTATAGTACATTTGCGATTATTCTGCAATAAAATACATATTATATTGTGTCTTTTGGGGTAATCCGTTGACAACGCGATGCCTTTCCGCCCACGATATCGAGAAAAAAAAGCCGAGACCGGCGGTGCGAGCAATCAAGCCATTGAAGGATGCTTCATCGTTTCGGGAATCGGAAGGTCGAGCATTTTCAAGACCGTCGGCGCGATCTGGAGGTGGGAGACGATTTGTTTTGTATCCCCCTGCCCCGCAGCCTCCGGGCGAATCAGGTAGAGCGGCACCTCGCGTTGTTCCGGGGCGGGGCCGCCGTGCGCGCCGTCCTTGTTGATGCCGTGGTCGCCGGTGACGAGCACGGTGTAACCCAGTCCCAGCCATTCGACGAGCAGGGGCGCCAGCATGGCATCCTGGCGAATGGCATGGTTGCGATACTCGCGCGAGTCTGCGCCAAAGGTCTCGCCGTGGTAGTCCATGCCCATGGGGTGGACCAGCAAATAGTCCGGGGCGAAGCGGCGCACGAGCATGGCGGCGGCGGCAAACAATTCCGCGTCGGGATATTCGTCCTCGGTATAGAAGCGTCCATGCTGGATGGGCAGGGATTCGTCGTCCACTTCGCGGTCGTTGACTCGGTCGTAGGGCGCGCGGTTGTAGAGTTCGGAGAACCAGTAGTAGGCCGCGGCTGCGGTCACCTTTCCCGCGTCCCGCGCGACCCCGAACAGGTTCGGCTTCGTCGAGAGCCGCGCCACCGAATTGGCGACCACGCCGTGCGTGCTGGAGGGCAGTCCCGTGTGAATCGTCTCGTACATGGGACGCGACATGCTGGGCAGTTCGCCGACGATCTTGTAGAGGCTGGCCTGTTTGGTTTCGACGAGATGGCCGAGGTAGCCCATGCCTGCAATGGCCGCGTCGTAGCGCAGGGCATCGGAGAGAATAAGGACGGCTTTGCTCACAGAATCTTCCTTAAGATATGGAAACGAGTAGGTCACGCTCCGGGCGTGACCTACTGCACGATCAATCTCTCAACACCAGTACCGCTTCCTTTGAGCAGGTGACTTGGTCCTTGTCTCCGATCTTCGGCAGTTCGAGGAAAGGATTGTTAAAGGTATCCATATTGAATTTGGCATCGCCGATCTTGACCTGAATGCGGACGACCGAACCGAGGAAGGTGATGTTCTCGATGGTGCAATCGAGCACGTTGGCTTTTCTCTCCACCGAGACGAAATTGAGCCGTTCGGGGCGAATTGCAATGATTATCTTGTCGCCTTTGACCCTGCCGTCCAGGGAGTCGGCTGTCTCGAGCTGTATGCCGTCAATGCCGATCAACTTTTTGTCGGGATCGATCACCTCCGCCTTGACGGCATTCAGCGTGCCCACGAAATTTGCAACGAAGGAGGTCTGCGGGAAGTTGTAGATCTCGAACGGCGTGCCCACTTGCTCGATACGCCCCGCATTCATGACCACCACGCGGTCCGACAGGGACAGCGCCTCCTCCTGGTCGTGAGTGACGTAAATGGCCGTAATGCCGAGTTTTTGCTGAATGGAACGGATCTCGGCGCGCAGCGAGACGCGGATTTTCGCGTCCAATGCGGAGAGCGGCTCATCCAGCAACAGCACTTTGGGGCGCAGGGCCAGGGCGCGCGCCAACGCCACGCGTTGCTGCTGGCCGCCCGAAAGTTGGTATGGATAGCGGTGCTCCAGGTCCGTCATCTTGATCAACTCGAGCATCTCTTTCACACGGCTGTCGATCTCGCGCCTCGCATGGCGCCGCACTTTCAATCCAAACCCGACATTCTTCCCGACGGTCATGTTTGGGAACAGGGCATAGGATTGAAACACCATCCCGACGTTGCGTTGGTTCGGGGGAATGCCGGTGACTTCCTGTCCCTCGATATGAACCGTGCCCGAGGTCGGAGTCTCGAAACCGGCAATCATCCGCAGGGTGGTCGTCTTTCCACAACCGCTTGGGCCAAGGAATGAGACGAATTCGCCTTCTTCGACAAGCAGTTCGAAGTTATCGACAACCACCGCATTGCCGAAGGATTTTTCAATGTTGTGCAGTTCAAGGTAAGCCATAAGTATGTCCGTGGGGGAAAGTGAGCATCAGTGACCGCCGCCGATCTGGGCCTGCTCGCCTCGGGTGAGCCAGTAGACGACACCCATGGCGGCCCAGGTCAGGGCGAAGCTCATAATGGCCAGCGCGGCCGGTTCATAGGCGCGGTTTTGTCCAAGCAGGGCCATGTACGGGCCGAAAGCCGGTCGGGCAAGGTATTGCGCCAGGGTCAGTTCTCCGATGACAATCGCCAGCGTAAGCAAAGAGCCGGTCAGGGCGGCCGTCCGCAGGTTCGGGAGGATGATGCGGAACAGGATCGTCCCCCACCCGGCGCCCAGGCTCTGCGCCGCCTCCGTCAGACTGCGCACATCCATGGCGCGCAAGCCGACGTCCACCGAACGGTAGAGATAGGGGAGCGAGATGACCATGTAACCGGCCACGAGCAGAATGTCGGTCGTGGCGGGCGTGGTTGTCATGAGGAAAGGAGGACTGCTGTAAACGCGGATCATGCCGAAGACCAGCACGATGACCGGAATGACGAATGGCAGCAGGGTAATCAGCTCCACCAGCGGCCGAAATCGAGGCAGGCGCAGATGAACCCAATAGGCGGTCGGCACGATCAACAGGATGCCGAAAGTAATGGTCAGGAGCGCCATCCGCAGGGAGAAAAGGAACGATGAAACAAACTGGCTGTCGTCAAGTACGCGCTGATAAGCCAGCAGGGACAGGGCGCCCTTCTGCGCCCGCATCGAAAATTCCGCAGTGGCCGCCAGCGGCAGGAAGAAGTAAATGGCGCCAATCGCCAGCCAGAACCAGGACCAAAACCTGAAGCGTTTCATCGCAGCCACCGTTCACTGCGGCGCTGGAGCCACGCGTAGATGGCGATGCTGAACGCCATAATCACGACCATCCCGATCGCCATGGCATAACCCAGGCCCGGGTCGTAAAGAACATTGCCTCGAATCTGGGCGCCGATCATGATCGTCACCAGATCGAGGGTGCCGCCGGTAAGGGCAAAGGCAGTCGCGTACGCCCCAAACGCATTGCCGAAAAGCAATACCATCGTGCCCAGGATGGAAGGCAGAAGAATGGGCAGGGCTACGTGCCGCCAGTACTGAAACCCGGTTGCGCCGAGGTTCTCGGAGGCTTCCCGCCATTCCCGCTTCAAGCCATCGAGCGCGGGCGCCATGATGAGGATCATCAAGGGAAACTGGAAATAGAGATAGGTGAGGCTGAGCCCGGCAAACGTATATAGGTCGAAGCCCTGCTTGTACAGATCGAACCCGGCCGATTTGAATGCCACCGTGAGCATACCGGTGCGGCCGAGCGTCGAGATGAATGCAAAAGCGAGCGGCACGCCGGCAAAGTTGGAGGCTACACCGGCAAAGGTTGTCACCAGAGCGCGAACTGTGGGCGGCAGTCCTCCCAGGGTAATGGTGTACGCCAGGATGAAACCGAATATACCGCCCACCAATGCCGTCACCACGCTGACCTGGATGCTGTTGCGGTATCCTTCGAGGATGAACCGTTGAGACAGGTCGGCAAAATGCTGGAGGGTGAACTGGCCTTCGGTGTCCTGAAACGCTCCCAATATCAACGAACTCGCGGGCAATAACATGAAGAAAACGGCGAAGACCAGGATGGGCAAAAGCCCGAGCAGATCCCATGACCAAAACGATGAGGCGGGGCGCGCGTTAAGCCCCTCCCCGCCCATTACAAAAAGACCCCGAAATAGAAGCGGGTTAA
>JBFMCC010000038.1:0-61558 GCA_040754535.1 Chloroflexota bacterium | reverse complement strand
TCACCCCTAACCCCTCTCCCGCAGGGAGAGGGGGACTCGCTCCCTTCTCCCAATGGGAGAAGGGCTGGGGATGAGGGAGAACTCTCCGCCGCGCAAGCGCGATTATCTCAACTCGAATCTCAAATCGCCAACCCTCAATCGGAACTCGACCGCCTGACCCGCCAATTCTGGGTGACCAAGGAACAAGTCAAAGCCAACAAATATGACCTTTCTGCCAGCCGCTACCGCCAGGTGGACGCGGATGCCGCCTATCACGAGCAGCCGTCTGTGACGCTGGAACGCTTGGCAAGGTTGGAGAGTGTGATGTTGGATGAAATTCGGGAACTTGGGAAATTGGTAAATGGTAAATAGTACAACGTCCCGAAGGTTGGACTTGCAAAATTTTGACGATTCCCTGAAACCTTCGGGACGGTTTTGGGCTGTGACGCTGGAACGGTTGGCGCGGTTGGAGAGTGTGATGCTGGATGAAATTGAAGAACTTGGGAAATTGGTAAATGGTAAATAGTACAACGTCCCGAAGGTTGGACTTGCAGAACTTTGACGATTCCCCGAAACCTTCGGGACGGTTTTGGATGATGATATGAATTTAGTTTCAATTCGAGATTTAGTAAAAAAGACACGTCATCTTGACCCCAAGAAATTGGGAGTTGATTCTTTTACCTATGTTGATATTTCTTCGGTTGACAAAGACACAAAGAAAATTATTGAGCCGCAAATGCTTTTAGTTGGCGATGCGCCAAGCCGAGCAAGGAAAGAAATTAAAGCGGATGATGTTTTGGTTGCAACTGTTCGCCCAAATTTAAACGGTGTTGCGATTGTTCCAGCCCAATATGATAATCAAATTGCCTCAACTGGCTTTTGTATTTTGCGGACAGACACAGAACAACTTGACCCGAACTATCTTTTCTACTTTACCCAAACTGATTACTTCATCTCTCATTTGACAGAGTTATCAACGGGCGCAGGTTATCCCGCTGTTTCAGACGAAGATATTCTGGACACTCGAATTCCCCTTCCCCCGCTGACCGAGCAAAAGCGGATTGCGTCCCTGCTGGCGCGGGCTGACCGTCTCCGCGCCCTGCGGCGGACAGCGTACGAACTCGGCGAGTCCCTACTCCAGTCCGTGTTTTTGGAGATGTTTGGGGATCCAATTGAAAACACAAAGCACTGGCAATGTTTTGAATTAGGTGAGATTGCCAGAGTAGAACGTGGACGATTTTCACCGCGTCCGCGCAACGACCCCAAATATTATGGCGGTAAATATCCATTTATTCAAACTGGCGATATTTCTGCTAGTGGCGGTATTGTTACGCAATATTCTCAAACATTGAATGAATTTGGGATTAAGGTAAGCAAGGCTTTTGATATTGGAACGATTGTTATTGCAATTGTCGGAGCGACGATTGGAGAGAGTGCCATCTTGGGCATAAAAACTTATTGCCCCGATTCCATTATTGGCATTACTCCCAACCCAAAGAAATGTAATTCTCAATATCTCAACTTGGTAATGCAATACTGGAAGCCAGTTTTTAGGGCACAAGCACCCGAAACTGCACGAGCAAATATAAACATTGGTATCGTCAAACCTATACCCATTCCTGTCCCACCGCTGAACCTGCAAGAAGGGTTTGCGGGCGTGGTGGCGCGGGTCGAGTCCCTGCGGGGGCGGATGTCCGAAGCGGAGAGGCAGGTCGAGGGGCTGTTTGAGAGTTTGCTGAGCGAGAGTTTTGGATGAGAGGAGAGTAATATGGCACGCACTCCACAATCACGAGGAAAATGTCAATACTGTTGGGAAGAAACCGCCAAAAGTGGTATGGCCCGTCACCTGGCAAAATGTGAGAAACGGGCAAAGGTGATTCAAACCGCGAATGCAGGCAAACAACCTGAAGAGACTCTTTGGCATGTGCGTGTGCAAGCCGCCCATGATAAAGACTTCTGGCTCGATCTTGAAATGCGCGGCTCGGCGACACTCGAAAAACTGGATTCGTATTTGCGTTATATCTGGCTGGAATGCTGTGGACACTTGAGTCAATTCACGGTTGGCGGGTGGGGTGGACGCGAAGTTGGAAAGACACGTAAGGCGGATGATATATTTACAAAAGAGCCTGACCTGCTCCATCTCTATGATTTTGGGACAACCTCGGAGACTGAGATTCATGTTGTCAGTTCCCGTAAAGGAAAAGCCACAACGAAACACCCTATTGCATTGATGTCGCGGAATAACATGCCCGAAATGGAATGCAATGAGTGCGGCAAACTCGCGACTCATCTCTGCATTGAATGTCTCTATGAAGCGGATGAGATTGGAACATGGTTTCTGTGCGACGAGCACGCCGAAAATCATCCGCACACAGAATATGGTGAACCTGTTCCGCTGTTCAATTCACCACGAATGGGTATGTGCGGATATGATGGGCCCGCAGAACCACCGTATTGAGATGAAACTACTCTCTACTTTCGAATATCTGCTCCCTGCCTTTGCGGATGTGGCGGCGCGGGCAACACCGTGTATAATTGCCCCTCGGAGGCTCTTTCATGGAAATTACCTGGTATGGACATTCCTGCTTTCGGCTCACCGAGCGCAACTTTGCCGCGGTGGTGACCGATCCATTCGACAGCAAGACCATCGGCTACGAACCCCTGAAACTCAAAGCGGACATCGTCACCGTCAGCCACGACGCGGCGGGACATAACAATACGGACGCGGTCAAGGGCGCGTCGCACGTGATTGACGGCCCGGGCGAGTTCGAGATCGGCGGCGTATTCATCACGGGTGTGCAGACCGACGGCGCGGCGAAGAAGAAATCCGCCGAGCCGACGCGCAACACCCTGTACGTGTTCGATTACGACGGCATCACGGTCGCGCATCTCGGCGACTTGAAGCAGGTCCCCTCCCAGGCGGAGGTCGAGGCCCTGGGTACGGTCAACGTGGCGCTCGTCCCGGTGGGAGGCGGGGGCGGACTGAACGCGGCCAAGGCGGCCGAGGTCATCAGCCTGCTCGAACCGAACATCGTCGTCCCGATGCACTATTCCACGCCCGACGCCAAGGTGAGCCTCGACTCGCTCAACAAGTTCCTCAAGGAAATGGGCCTCGGCAAAACCGCGCCCCAGCCCTCGCTCAAGGTCACGCGCTCCGGCCTGCCCGACGAGACCCACGTCATCGTGCTGGACTATCAACGGGAATAGGAATACATGCCCGTTAAAGTTGTCATGACCTGGGATATCGCTCCCGAACGCGAACAGGAGTATTTCGAGTTCGTCATCGGCGAGTTCGTGCCGGGCGTCCAGCGCATGGGGCTCCAGCCCATCGAAGCCTGGGCCACCGTCTACGGCGATTACCCGCAGATCCAGGTAGGACTGCTGGCCGATAACGCCGGCGGCGCGCGCAAGGCGCTCAACTCCGACGAGTGGGGCCGCCTCTCGGATCAACTCTTTACGTTCGTGCGCAACTACTCGTGCAAGATCGTCCCCGCCCGCAGCGGATTTCAGTTTTGACCGCCACTCGCTTTTGACCTGCTCCACTCGACGGCTGTGCAAATAGCCGTCGTTTGTTTCGCGCTGCGAAGTCCCAGAGTTCTTCTGGGGAGCGGAGGGACGTAGTCCCGCAGACGAAGCGCAATCTGCAAGGCGTCTCGTCTACGTTGCGCTCCGCTCGACGCGAATGTGTTGGTAGATTCCAGCGACCAGTCCTCATGCCCGACTATAAACCCCGCCTCGCGCTCCGACTGTTGAACTGGTACCGCCTCAACGCGCGGACTCTCCCCTGGCGCGGCTCGGCCGACCCGTACGCGGTGTGGGTCTCCGAGATCATGCTCCAGCAGACGCGCGTCGAGGCGGTCATTCCCTATTTCGAGAGATGGATGGCGCGCTTCCCGACGGTCCGCGCGCTGGCCGCGGCCTCCGAGCAGGACGTGTTGAACGCGTGGGAAGGACTCGGCTACTATAGCCGCGCCCGCAACCTGCACACGGCCGCGCGGATCGTGGTGGACGAATTGGGCGGCGAGTTGCCGCGCTCCATGAACGAATTGCGGAAATTGCCAGGCATTGGCCGCTACACGGCGGGGGCGATTGCATCCATTGCGTTCGGCCTCGATGAGCCGACTTTGGATGGAAACCTGCGCCGCGTCTTTTCCCGCTTGTTCAATGTGGATGTCCCTGCCGATTCAACCGAGGGCGTGCGCCTGCTCTGGTCTTTGGCCGCGGAATATCTGCCGAAAGGTCAGGCTGGCGATTACAACCAGGCGCTGATGGACCTGGGCGCGACGATCTGCCTGCCGAAGAATCCACGTTGCCCACTGTGTCCCGTGCGCGAGTTTTGTCAGGCGCAGGCGCTGGGCGTACAGGAGCAACGGCCTGTGATGAAGCCGAAAGCCGAGGTGCCGCAAGTCGTCCATGCCGCGGCGGTGATTGTGAAGGGCAGGCGCGTCCTGCTTGCAAAGCGACCCTCGAAGGGACTGCTCGGCGGGATGTGGGAATTCCCCAACGGCCGCGTGGACGGGGATCCGCGCCGGGGGCTGGCCAAGGCCCTGAAAACGGGCTACGGGCTGAGGGTCCGCGCGGGGGAGGCGCTGGGCATCATCCAACACGCCTACACCCATTTTCGAGTCACTGTGCATATCTTCCGCGCGGAGGTACAAGGTAGTAACGACTTCAGTCGTTCTGGGCGACTAAAGTCGCCACTACGATGGGTGAGCGTGGCTGAATTAGAAAATTTCCCGATGGGTAGAATTGACAGGCAAATTGCGCGAAAATTAGGGCGATGAACGATTACGCGGCTGAACGCAAGGAGATGGTGCGCGACCAGATCGCCCGCCGCGGACTGCGGGAGGCGCGCCTGGTGGCGGCTTTTGAGTCTGTGCCGCGGCATTTGTTCGTCCCCCCTGATTATCGTCACCTGGCGTACGCGGACGGGCCGCTCCCGATTGGTCATGGTCAGACGATTTCACAGCCTTACATTGTCGCGTTGATGACCAGCCTGCTCGAATTGCGCGGCGGGGAGCGCGTGCTGGAGGTGGGGACGGGGTTGGGGTATCAGGCCGCCATTCTGAGCCATCTGGCGGCCGAAGTGCATACGGTGGAATGGGTGCCCGAACTCGGCGCGAGCGCTGAAAAGTTGTTGCAGGAGTTGGGACTCAACAATGTGCATTGCCACATCGGCGACGGCTCACTGGGCTGGCCTGACGCCGCACCGTACGACGGTATTCTGGTCGCGGCCGCCGCGCCGGACATTCCCCAGCCTTTGCTGGATCAGTTGAAAGAGAATGCCCGCCTAGTCATACCCGTTGGCGGTTCGGGGTATCAGATGATGCAGGTCTGGACGAAGCGCGGCGATCATCCCGATTGCCGCGAGGTGACGCCTGTCGCGTTTGTCCCTTTGCGCGGGAAGCATGGGTGGCCGCGATAACCAAAGAGACCTGGTTTCATCGACCCCACAGGGGCGCTTCGCGGGAAACTGGTCTCTGCACTATGCCTTGCTCAACGTAACAAACACCATCGGCCTGCGCTTGGTCTCGTCCCGCAAATAGGACTTGACCGCGTTGACGATGTCCTTCTCGCTGTCGCGTCCGCCGCCTTTGACGACGCTCATGACGCGCTTGCGGATTTCGGGGATCAACCGTTCGGCGTCCTCCGGGGAGACGAAGCCGCGCGTAACGACCTCGGGGGCGTGCAGGAGTTTGCCCGAAAGTTTGTCCACGCTCAAGTCAATGATGACGATGCCCGAACGCGCCAACTGCTCGCGTTCCTTCATTACATCGTGATCCACGTCGCCGATGCTCTCGCCCTCGACGAAGACGTAGCCGCCGGGGATGCGTTCGCCGAGCCGCAGTTTTCCGCCTGTCAACTCGACCACCTGTCCGTTCTCGGCCACGACGACGTTTTCCTCCGGGATGCCGACCTCCACTGCCAGTTGGGCGTGCCGCTTCAACTGGCGCAGTTCGCCGTGAATGGGGAGGAAGTGTTTCGGCCTCACCAGGTTGAAGAGCAGTTTCTGTTCCTCCTGGCTGGCGTGCCCCGAAACATGGACGGGCGCAATCGAATCGTAGACCATGTTCGCGCCCAACCTCAGCAGGCGGTTGATGGCGCGGCTGATGGTCTCTTCGTTGCCGGGGATGGGATGCGAGGACAGCACCACCGTATCTCCGGGCTTGATGTCGAACTGGCGGTTCGAGCCGGTGGACAGCCGTCCAATGATGGACGAGGGTTCACCCTGCGAGCCGGTGCACATGATGGCGACTTTCCCATCGGGCATGTTGAGCGCCTGCTCAAGGGACACGAGCGTCGCGTCCGGGACCTTGAGGTAGCCGAGGCGGCGCGCGATCTTGGCATTCTCGACCATGCTCGTGCCGGCGAAGGCCAGTTTGCGTCCGTGCTTGACGGCCGCGTCGCTGACCTGCTGGATGCGCGAGATCAACGAGGCAAAACTGGCGACGATGATCCGCCCGGGCGCGGAGGCAAACACCTGGTCGAAGGCGGGACCGATGACCTGCTCGGAGGGGGTCCAGCCCGGACGTTCGGCGTTGGTCGAGTCCGAGAGCAGAAGGTCCACGCCGCGCTGGGAGAATTCCGCAAGTTTCGCGTAGTCAGTAGGCCAGCCGTCCACCGGGGTGTGGTCGAATTTGAAGTCGCTCATGTGCACGACCAGGCCCGCGCCGGTGGTGATTCCCAGCCCGACCGCGTCGGGGATGGAATGGCAGATGTGGAAGAACTCCACTTTGAACTGGCCGATCTGCACGGTTTCGCCGGCCTGTACGGTTCGCAGGTCAGCCTTGTTGGTCATGCCGTTGCGCGCCATTTTGCCCTCGATCAGGCCGCGGGTCAGGGGCGTGGCGAAGACAGGCGCGGGAATCTTTTCGAGCACGTGATGGACCGCGCCGATGTGGTCCTCGTGTCCGTGTGTGATGACGATGCCGCGCACGCGCTCGGATTTGTCGAAGAGATATTCGAAGTCGGGAATGATGTAATCCACCCCCAGCATGTCGTTCTGTGGGAACATGATGCCCGCGTCGACAATGAGAATATCGCCGCCGAATTCGTAGGCGGTCATATTCTTGCCGACTTCCCCAAGCCCACCCAGGGGAATGATCTTCAGTTTTCCTTTCTTACTCATAGGTTGTTTATTTCACCTCTGTTTCAAAAAGATATTTATCCGCCTGCGGCGGTTAAAGTCGCTGACATATAAAATTCGCCCCGGCTGAGTCGTGCTGCCGGGGTGTTCGGTGTCACATGGATTGTGCTCACAAAACTGCCGAAGGGCAGGTAAAGTCAACGTTACGGCGTGAGTATAGCAGGGCGGAGGGGATTTGTCCAGCCAGGTTTGGAAACATTTACAAGACTTTAACGAAGCCTATTTCGCCGAGCGTCGTTCTTTTTGCTGTCGTTCCATCAGCAAATTGAATTCCAGCCGCTTTTTCTCGATCTCTTTTCGCAGGCGGGACTGTTCGCCCTCGGTTTTTTCCGCGGCCAGTTTCTCTTTCAGCGCGGCGATGTCCTGCAACAATTCGATTTCCTGCGGCAGGATGCCCGCGTTCTTCAGGATCGCGTACGCGGCGCGCACGTCTTCGGGCGTGTTGAAATAGGCGTCCAGGTCAATGGGTTTACCCGCGCCCGGCAGGTTGTCGAATTCGCCGCGCGCCATGGCTTCACGGATGATGCTCTCGATTGCGGACAACTATTCCTCCTGGGCCGTCTCTGCCTCGCGGCGCGGATTGCCGTAGGACGGGCGCTGTTCTTTTTGCAGGACATCCCAGTCCTGGCCGCGATAGGCCTTGAGAGTAAAGGCGGTCTGTTCGTCGAAGGCCGATGGGCTGTAGGAAAAGATCAGGGGCTGGTAGTCCACCTGCCAGCCTTCCAGGTGTCGCTGACCCAGCAAGACGTCGCGGGATTTCGCATCTTCCACGTAGAAGATGGCCGCGCCGCCCGGCTGTCCGATGAAGTGATCGTGGAAGATCGCCAGCGGCAGGTTGCGGTCCCCGACGAACTCATTGAAGATGCGGTTGGCTTCCGCGGCGGGCAGGTCCGCCGGGGCCAGGGCATAGACCAGGAAACAGCGCGGCTTTTGGATGCGTTTGGCTTGTTCGTTCATACCGATAACTCTCTTTCCGTTGTGTCCCGATTTTACACAGAAACCTCAATTTCTTGGTGATACAATCCTTTTGGGAGTGGCTACAAGGATGGGCTCAGAAATACTCACCACAGAGTCCACGGAGAGCACGGAGAAAAACAAGAAAGAATCTCCGTGTACTCTGTGCGCTCCGTGGTGAGACCCGGCCAAAGCCCACAAAATTAGCCACTCCCATCCTTTTGAACATTCCGCGGGAGGCAGCATCATGCAGGCACCACGCTTACGCGCTCGCTATCGTCACATCATGGGCTTCTTTGCCCGAGCCACGGCGGGTTTCATTTTCTGGGAACTTGTCCTGCCGCGCCTCGGCCTTCGGACGGTCACGCGGCGGACGCGCTCGGCGCGCTTCAAGCGGATCGCCGCGCAGTTCCGCGCCATGGCCATCCGCATGGGCGGCGTGATGATCAAGGTGGGACAGTTCCTCTCCGCGCGGCTCGACATTCTGCCCCCCGAGATCACCGAGGAACTTTCGGGTTTGCAGGACGAGGTCCCTGCCGAGGATTTCGATTCCATCCGCAAACTGGCGGAGGCCGAACTAGGGACGCGTCTGGAGGACGCCTTCGAACGCTTCGAGCCTGACCCTCTGGCGGCCGCCTCTCTCGGACAGGTCCACCGCGCCCGCCTGCGGGTCGACGCGCCCGAGGCGGAGCAGTATCAGGAGGTCGTCGTCAAAATCCAGCGCCCGTTCATTGACCAGTTGATCGAGGTGGATTTCTCCGCGTTGCGCCGTTTCGGCGGCTGGCTCCAACGCTATGAACCCATCCGCAAGCGCGTGGACGTGCGCGCCCTGATCGAGGAACTGGCGACGACCGTCCGCCGCGAAATTGATTACCTGGCCGAGGGCAAAAATGCCGAGGCGTTCGGGGTCAACTTTGCGCGGCGCAAGCGCATCCACCTGCCGCGCGTGGCGTGGAGCCGCACCACGAAACGCGTGCTTACACTCGAAAACGTCTACGCCATCAAGGTCACGGACTATGACGCCATCACCGCCGCAGGCATCGACCGCGCCGAGGTGGCCGAAGTCCTGTTCGAGATCTATCTCAAACAGATCTTCGAGGACGGATTCTTTCACGCCGACCCGCATCCTGGGAATCTGTTTGTGACTCCCTTGCCTGCCACGCAAGGGAAGAAGGCCAGTTGGCGGTTGACCTTCGTGGATTTCGGCATGGTGGGCACGGTCCCCGAAAACCTGCGCGATGGACTGCGCGAATTACTCATCGGCGTCGGCACACGCGACGCGGCGCGGCTGGTTGAATCCTACAAGACGCTCGGCGTCCTGCTCCCCAGCGCGGACTTGAAACTGATCGAAGAGGCCGAGGCGCAGATGTTCGACCGCTTCTGGGGCATGTCCATGAGCGAACTGCGCAAGGTCAGTCACCGGGAGATGCACCAGTTTGCCATGCAGTTTCGCGAGTTGATGTACGCCATGCCGTTTCAAGTCCCGCATAATCTCCTGTTACTTGGACGGACGGTTGCGATCCTCTCTGGCATGTGCACGGGCCTGAATCCCAATTTCAACTTGTGGACTCAACTCGCGCCGTATGCCCAGAAGATGGTCACGGAAGAGGGGGTGTCGAATTGGGAAGTCTGGCTGGACGAAATCGGAGATTTGGTCAAAGAACTGGTCGCCCTGCCCGCGCAGACGGGCCGCGTGTTGACGCGGCTGGAGCGCGGCGACCTGAACGTCAACATGCCGCAGGTGAATCGGCAGATCTATCATTTGGAGGGCGCGATCAATCGCCTGGTGGGAAGCGTGGTCTTCGCCGCGTTTTTGTTCGGAGGCGTGCTCCTCTATCGCGGCGGGGATGCAACACTCGGCTATGTTTTCTGGGGGCTTTCAGCCATCACCCTGTTGTGGGCGATCTTCCTCTCGCGCGGCCACCGTCCGTGGCGCTGATGTGAACGCGAATAAAGCCAATAGGGCGAATGGCGCGGAAGGCCCGAAAGAATTCGCGTCATTCGCTGAGTTTGCGGCATTCGCGTTAAGATTTGTCGGCTTGGCCATCCCTCAAACAAAATGCCCCGCTTTCGACGGGGCACTCTGTCTTATGCTTTCTTTTCTTCCATCCGCTCCAGCGCGGCGTCGATCATACTGCGCCAGGCCAGCAGCATCTCCTTGCGCGCGTTGCGGCGATGCTCCAGGAATTCGGGCGGGAGGAATGCCTTCATTCCTTCACGCAGTTCTTCGCGGGCGGCGCGGACGTGGTCGCGGACTTCCTCGGGAACCTTGCCCTCGAAGGGCTTGCGGCGGGTTGTCTTCGGCATACGCACCTCGCTTTCTCTACGTGATTATAATCCCAACGAACAGAGTTCTGCAAATTGACATCTCCACCCGTCTCATGTAAACTTCCTTCATGGACATAGACCTCGACCTTTACCGTCATGAAATTCGAGTCTCTTCCAATCCGCTGGTGCGCCTTTCGGCCCTTGACGTCTCACCCGACAGGCCTCAGCGGACGTTCGTTTTCCTGCACGGATTCGGCGGCCAGGCCATGCAATGGATACACCAGTTGCAGAAGTTCTCGCTGGAGAACCGCGTCATTGCCCTCGACCTGCGCGGGCACGGTCTTTCGGACAAGCCCTCCAGCGGATACGACATGCCGCGCATTCTGGCCGACCTGGAGACCGCGCTGGATACCCTCAAGGTGGACCAGCCTGTGGTGCTGGTGGGACATTCCTTCGGCGGCGCGGTGGCGACCGAGTTCGCCGTCGCGCATCCCGAACGTGTCGAGCGTCTCGTCCTCATTGCCACGGCGGGAGTATTTCGATTAAGTCCTCTTTTTCGCCTCGGCCTGAATCTGCCGAACTGGCTGTTGCGACTCATCGGCCCGTTGACGCGTAAGTGGTTGTCCGCGCCGCCGCACGCGTTGAAGCCTTTCTATCACCAGAGTCTTTCCAGATGGGTCGGCTGGGACAAGTTCGCCGCGCTCGCTGTGCCGACGCTGGTCATCCGCGGCCACCGCGACGCGGTTTTCGAAAAACCCGCCTTCGAGCGCGTGGCCAGGTCCATTCCCGGGGCGGAGGAGGACGACATCGGCGTATCGGGCCACATGGTCATGCTCGAGCGCCGCGAAGCGGTCAACCGCGCTCTCGAACGCTTCCTCGAAGGCGAGACCCAGCGTTCCTGGCGCGAGACCAGAAAAGTCACCGGCCGCGAGACGTTTGCCCGCGACGACCTGCGCGCCGAACGCCCCTGGCTGGCGCATTACGAAAAGGGTGTGCCATATACAGTCGGCATCCCGCGCATTCCGTTACAGCATTTGCTTCGCTCCGCGGTGCGGCGATATCCGCTTCAACCCGCCGTGTATTTCGAGGGTGCGCGGCTTTCCTACCGATACTTGAATCACGAGGCCAATCGCTTCGCCAACGCCCTGCTCGGACTCGGCATTGGCAAAGGCGCACGCGTCGTCCTGTTACTGCCCAACGTTCCGCAGATGGTCGTCGCGTTTTACGGCACGCTCAAGGCGGGCGCGGCGGCGGTCTTCATCCCACCCATGACCGATCCCGAAAGCCTGATCGCCCAGGTCAAAGAATCCGAGGCGAGCATACTGGTGACGCTCAACCTGAACGCGGGACTGGCACAGCAGATTCAATCGAGCACGGGACTCCCGCACGTCGTCCTGACCGACGCGGGGGATTACCTTCCCCTGCCGAAGCGGATGATCTCGCGCTGGCGCAACCGCGGGCTGACGGTCCCGGGCGCGATCCGCTGGCGTCATTTCATGCGCGGACAGGATCGCCGCTCCCCAACCCTCGAATCCGCGCCGGACGATCTGGCGGTCATCCAATACACGGGCGGGACCACCGCCCAGGCCAAGGGTGTGATGCTCTCGCACCGCAACCTGGTGGCGAACGCGTTACAGACGCGGCACTGGATGCCGGACGCCAAAGAGGGAAAAGAACGTTTCCTGTGCGTCCTGCCCTTCTCGCACAGTTACGGCCTAACCACCGCGTTGAATGTTCCCGTCGCGCTCGGCGCGGCCATGGTGCTCAAGGCGCGCTTCGAGATCAACGATATTTTAAAGGCCATCAGGAAATATCGTCCCACCATCTTCCCCGGCGTGCCGAACATGTACGTGGCCATCAATAATTTTCGCGGGGCGCGCAGGTTTCGCATTTCTTCCATCAAGGCGTGCATCAGCGGATCGGCGCCGCTCCCGGTCGAGGTCCAGGAGGCGTTCGAAAAATTGACGCGCGGCCGCCTCGTCGAAGGTTACGGCCTGACCGAGGCCTCGCCGGTCACGCACGCCAATCCGCTCGAGGGCAGCCGCAAGCTCGGTTCCATCGGCGTGCCGTTGCCGTCCACCGAAGCCGCGGTCGTGGACCTGATGCGCGGCCGCAAGGAGGTCAAGCCCGGGCAGATCGGCGAACTGGCAGTCCGCGGCCCGCAGGTGATGATGGGATACTGGAAAAACGAAGAAGCCACGCGGCAGGTGCTCACTGATGATGGCTGGCTGTTGACCGGCGACGTCGCTCAAATGGATGAAGACGGCTACTTCCGCATCGTTGCCCGCAAAGCGGATATGTGGTACCCTGCCAAGCCGGGTAAAACGCCCGCATTTCCTCGCGATGTCGAAGAAGTCATTTACGAAATTCCGCAGGTCAAAGAGACGGCCGTGGTGGCGATTGCAGGCCATCCGTTCGCGTTCGTCATCGCCCAGCGCGAACGGCCGACGCCTGAATCGGTCATCGCCTATTGCAGGCGCCGCCTGCCCCCGCACCTCGTGCCGCGCTTCGTCATCTTCATGGACGACTTCCCGCGCACGTTCATCGGGAAAGTGCTCAGAAGAGAGTTAGCCAAACGCTATGAAAAATACCAGACAGCCGAGGGGCGTTCTGACTGAAATCCCGACACAAGTTAATTACGTTCGGCAGGGGATGGGCGCGCCGGTCATCCTCATCCACGGAATGGCTGCATCGTTGCACGACTGGGACTTTCTGCTCCCCGAACTGGCCGCCAACGGTTACGAGGGATTCGCGCTCGATCTCCTCGGTCACGGCGAAAGCCCCAAGCCCGATTCGCGTTCCTACAAGACCAAGTGGGTCTACAAGCACCTCGCCGATTGGATCGATTCCCTGCAACTGAATCAGCCTCTCATTCTCGTCGGCCATTCGCTGGGCGGTTATCTCTCCCTGCGTTACGCGTTGCGTAATCCACAACGCGTGCGCGCGCTCGTTCTGTCCAGTCCTTTTTATCGCCTGGACCAATTGCCCGTCCTCCTGCGCCGCACCTATCGCCGTCCCACCCTCAATTCGCTGGTCGTCCAGCATACGCCGGGCTGGCTGTTCCATTTCATCATCAATGTGACCAACCAGGCGTTGGGACGCACCGGCGGCTCGACTTATCTTCTGCCCGAAACGGTCCGCATTCAGACCGCGCTGGACTACAAGCGCACCGCGCCCGGCGCGTTCAACCTGCCCAACACGGTTCGCGATCTGACCTCGGACCTGCCGCGCATTACCCAGCCATCTCTCGTCGTCTGGGGCGACCGCGACCGAACCCTCGCCCCGCACTTCTTCCAGCCTCTGGCGGACGCCCTGCCGAATGCCCGCGCACACATACTCAACGGGGGACACGTCCCGCATCAATCCAACCCCGATGAATTCAACCCGCTGGTGATGGAATTCCTGGCATCGCTGCGATGAACTTTGTGTCTGGGATTTTTTAAGATAAATCCCCCGTCTTTCCTCTTGCCCAACACATATAAACATGTTAAAATGCCTTTCACTTGCCCTAGATATACGGGTATTTCAAACAGTTACCGCCAGATATGGCGGCAACATATGTTCTAGGCATGGAGCACTGATATGCGTTGTCCATATTGCCAACATGACGATTCGAAGGTGCTGGATACCTCCCACGACAGTCACGGAGGCATCCGACGCCGGCGCGAATGCTTGAAGTGCCATCAACGATTCAGCAGTTACGAGAGACCGATTTTAGCGACACCCCTGATCGTAAAACAAGACGGCACGCGCGAGGAGTTCGACCGCGAAAAATTGTTGCGCGGCGTACGCATCTCGTGCGCCAAACGACCGGTCTCTGCCGCGGATATTGACCGCTTGGTGGGGCAGGTCGAATCCGAGTTGCAGAAAATGGGTAAAGCGGAAGTATCTTCGCGCGTGGTGGGGGATTTGGTTATCAACGGTTTGAAGGAACTGGATCAGATCGCGTACATCCGTTACGCAATTGTCTATCTGCGCCTGGACGACCTGGGCGCGCTCCGCAAAGAAATAGATCACCTGCTCGAAGGCTAATTCAACGACAGCGGCTCATTCCACCTCGGTGGAGTGTCGCTGTCGTTTTGTCTGTGTCCATAAAACTTAGATCCCGAGGAGTATGCATTCATGGTTGCCAAATCCGCCCAAGCCAGCAAGTCCGGACTGTTGCCCACCCCGCCCATGCCGAAGGGACTGCCTGCCGCAAACCTGACCGAGAACGCGCGGCAGGTTCTGATTCGCCGCTACGTCCGCCGCGGCGACGACGGCAAGCCCGCGGAGACGGTCGAGGGGATGTTCTGGCGCGTGGCGTATCACATCGCTAAAGTGGAAGAGACCTGGGGCGAGGATGTGATGGCGCGGGCGGTCGAGTATTATCATTTGTTGACCAGCAAAAAATTCTTTCCCAACTCTCCCACGTTTACCGGCGCGGGCACGCCTCTTGGACAACTGGCGGCCTGCTTCGTCCTTCCGATCACCGACGACATGGGGCGCGACAACGCGGGCATTTTCCAAACGCTTCGAGACGCGGCGCTGATCCAACAGACGGGCGGCGGCAATGGCTTTTCGTTCTCGCGACTCAGGCCGCAGGGCGGACTGGTCAAATCCTCGGCGGGACAGGCGACGGGCCCTGTCGGCTTTTTGCGCGTCTACGATCACGCCTTCGGCGAGATCGCGCAGGGCGGGACGCGCCGCGGCGCCAACATGGGCGTCCTGCGCGTGGATCATCCCGACATCGAGGAGTTCGTCACCTGCAAGACGGACGAGAATCACATCACCAACTTCAATATTTCGGTCGGCATGACCGACGCGTTCATGCGCGCGGTGAAAGAGGACGGCGATTGGGAACTGCGCTTCCCCGACATCGCCGCGCCCGAATATCGCACCTTCCGCGGCACGCTCGAACAGGCCGAGACCGCTGGGATTCCGATCCGCACGTATGGCAAGGTGCGGGCACGCGACCTGTTCCAGAAGATCGTCAAGCAGGCGCATCACAACGGCGAGCCTGGCGTATTATTCCTCGACGCGGCCAATCGCGAGAATCCCGTCCCGCACTTGTATCCGCTGGAGGCGACGAATCCGTGCGTTACCGGTGATACGCTTGTTGCCACGCCAGCTGGATGGAGGCGTGCAGACAGTATTCGCGAGGGCGATGAGATTTGTACTGTGCTTGGAACGGGGCTCGTCGCAACCGTTGAAGTCAATCAAAACATGCCTATATATGATTTGCATCTTTCAGACGGCGCTGTGATCCGTGTGACTGCTTCTCACCAGTTCCATGCCCGTGATTCCCGCACCAAGTTTTTCGAGCCGCGGCGTCTGGATCAGCTAAAGGAAGGCGACTGGGTGAGAGTTTACCGCGCTGCTGTGCCTGATAACGAGGTGCCCGGGAAACCAGAAGACGTGACTTATCGTGAATATGGCTTTTTGGTCGGCGTACTGGTGGGAGACGGATGTTATACGCCTCATGCACTTTCCAAGAATGTGGTTCGTATCAGCAGCCACGCAGATGAGCGTGAGTGGAACGCCATATTGACAAACGCCTTCGCCAAAGTCGGTGCGGAGAAAATGTACACATATGTCAATGAGGGCAGTCGTTCCATGATGATGGATCCGAAGCCCGGGCGTGTCATTGCTAACTGGGTTAGGTCACTGCCTCTCGAGCCTGCTCGTGGACCGGAGAAACGCCTGCCGGATGAATATATCAATAGCAACCGTGAATTTCTTGTAGGATTACTGGACGGACTGTTTTCGACGGACGGCAGTGTGGATTTGCAAAGTAACCATCCATTGGTCCGTTTCCACACATCAAGCCTCGAACTTGCCCGACAATTGCGCCGTATTTTGCTCATGTTCGGTATCTATGCCCGCATCAGTACCAGTCAGCGTGCCCGGCATGACATTGGCGGACGAGTGATTCGTCACGATCGCCCCAAGCATGATGTCACAATCTCCGGAGAGAGCTTTGGTCGTTTCTTTGAACAGATTCGCTTGAGCCATTCGAGCAAACAAATGAGAATGGAAGAGGCGGCATTGAGCACCAATTTTACTGGCGGTAATTGGGCCGCCAGGGTCGTAAAGATCGAACCTGCCGGGGTTGCGACAGTTTATGATCTGTATGAGCCGAAGAGCGACACATGGATTACAGAAGGATTTGTTTCCAGAGGTTGCGGCGAACAATGGCTCGGGCCTTACGAGAACTGCTGTCTCGGCTCGGTGAATCTGAACGAGCACTGCGGACCCGACGGCACGGTGGACTGGGAGTCGTTGCGGCGGAGCGTGGCGCTTTCGACGCGCTTCCTCGATGATGTCGTCGAGGCGAACGCGTACGTGCCCGCCGTCCCGCAATTGAAGGAGGCCGCGTTGCGCGCCCGCCGCATCGGACTTGGAATCATGGGCCTGGCCGACCTGATGTATCACGTCGGTGTGCGCTATGGCTCGAAGGAGGGACAGGAATTCGGCGCGCTGGTGATGGAGTTCGTCCGCTATCACGCCATGCAGACCAGCATCGAACTGGCCGAAGCGCGCGGACCCTTCCCCGCCATCGAAGGTTCGATCTACGACATGGACAATATGAGGTGGACTCCGCCTCAGCCGATCATCAAGGTTCAGAATCGCTGGGGCAGGCCCGAGGTCGAGTGGGACGCGATTGTCGAGGGGATCAAAAAACACGGCATCCGCAACGCGGCGCAGACCACGGTCGCGCCGACGGGCACCATCGCCACCGTCGCAGGCTGTGAGGGCTACGGCTGTGAACCCGTCTTCGCGCTGGCCTACATCCGCCACGTCAACGACAACGGAAAAGATTTGCAACTCACCTACGCCAGCCCGCGCTTCGATGAGGCGCTCAAGGGACTCGGTCTCGGCGAGGAGAAACGGCAGGAGATCGTCGAGCAGGTGATGCGCGAGGGCACCTGCCAGCACATCGCCGAGATCCCCGAATCCGTGCGCAGCGTCTTCGTCGTCTCGGCCGACATCACCGCCGAGGAACACGTGCGCATGCAGGCCGCCCTGCAGGCCTTCGTGGACAACTCGCTTTCCAAGACGGTCAACTTCCCCGAGAGCGCCACGGTGAACGACGTGGCCGACGCGTACATGCTGGCCTGGGAACTGGGTTGCAAGGGGATCACGGTGTACGTGACGGGTTCGCGCGAGAAGGTGGTGCTGGAGACGAAGGCCACCGCGGACAAGAAGGCTGGTTTCGATACGAGCGAGACGAGCGCTCGCTCTACTCAACCAGCGGAAGCCGAACCTGTGATCTGGCACGAGAGCAAGAAGCCGCGCCCGCGCACGCTGACCGGGCGTACGTTCAACATTGACACACCCGTGGGCAAGGCCTTCATCACCATCAACGAGAACGGCGGCGACCAGCCCTTCGAGGCCTTCATCAACACGGCCAAGGCGGGCTCGGAGACCGCGGCCGTCTCGGAGGCCATCGGGCGTTTGATCTCGTACATTTTGCGGATCGCCTCGCCCATCATGCCCACGGACCGTATGCGCGAGGTCGTGCGCCAGTTGATCGGCATCGGCGGCGGGCGCTCGCTGGGGTTTGGCCCCAACCGCGTGCGTTCCCTGCCCGACGGCATCGGACAGGTGCTCGACCTGTACCTGCGCGAGAAGGACGGACTCCTGCCCGTCGCGGAGGACAAATCCAATGGCGGCAACGCGGGCCACGCGTTAGAGTCCGCGGGACAGTCCGTCAAGATCGGTGACCTGTGCCCCGAATGCGGCGAGGCCGCCGTGGTCAATGAGGAGGGATGCAGGAAGTGCTACGCGTGTGGGTATTCGGAGTGTTAGGTAGATAAAGCGGGAGCTGCCTTTGCAGTTCCCGCTTATGTTATAATGTATCCACAATTGTAGATACATTATGGAGTTGAAAATGGTGACAGTTGGAGTTCGAGAGTTGAAACAGCAAGCCAGCGAACTAGTCCGCATGGTGCGTGAAACAGGGAAGGAGGTACAAGTCACGTATCACGGTGAGGTGGTTGCTTTGCTGATTCCTGTGAAACGTCCACAAAAGAAGGATGAAGCCAATGCCTGGGCCAGGCTTGACCATCTGGCGGCGGAAATCGGAGTACGTTGGCCAAAGGGTGTCTCGGCTGCGGATGCTGTTGCTGAGGGGCGAAGGTAATGTTCTTTGTCGTTGACGCCAGCGTATGGGTGGCCCGGCTGGTACCAGAAGACGTTTTCCACGAGCCTGTGAAGACTTGGATGTCTACCCGCCTTGTTGACGATGATCAGTTCTTCGCGCCTTCTCTTCTCTTGACTGAGATTGGCGGCGCAATTAGCCGACGTACGACACCTGCCCTTGGGTTAAAAGCAGTTGAGTTTGTACAGAGTCTGCCTCGTTTGCAATTGGTAGAGATGGAATATTCGCTGGTACAGGAGGCGGCTCAATTGGCAGCTGAACTTGGCTTGCGCGGCGCAGATTCTATTTATGTTGCCCTTGCGGCTCGCCTTGACCTTTCTCTAATCACTCTTGATTCCGACCAGAAGGAAAGGGCCGCGAAGCGGGTATCGGTCATGGTGATTGCTTCGGGCTGATGCCCTTGCAATGGCATAAAAGGTCTTATGCAGTCCTCTGCCAAAACCGTGACCGCTTACCTGAGGGTGGTGGAGAGCATGGGAAGGGTGTGCTGAGGACGGTGTTTATGACTGCCTTTTCATCCAAATTTAGTGGAGACGTAGTTGTGAAAGAGTGGTGTAGGAATCGCTACGCATGCGGGTATAGTGGGTGTTAGAATTGTCGTATACTTACTAAAACAAGCCTATGTTCTGACAGAATTGTTGTTTGGGATGAAAAATGGGTGCAAACATAATAATCTATTGTCTGGAGCAACTAACTGACTATTTTGAGTTTGAGAGGTTATGTACTGATTTAATGGCTTTGGAGGGATATTCCTCTATTGAACCTCTTGGGGGATTTAAAGATAAAGGTAGAGATGCGGTACATCATAGCAATGATCACGTTGCCTCAATTTTTGCATACAGTGTTCGCGAGAATTGGAGAGTAAAGTTAGCTGAGGATGCACAGAAAATAAAAAAACATGCCCATCACTGTGACGAGCTAGTGTTTTTGACCACTGCTAACTTTTCAGTTTCTGAACGAGATGAGGCCATTGAAGCTATAAAAGATGAGTATGGATGGGACTTAAAGTTATATGGAGTTGAGCGGTTACGGGTCCTTTTAGAGGTGGAGCATCCTGAAATATTAGCTCGTTATCCTCAAATCTTTCCTCCCAACTTTTTGTCTATATCTAAATCGCAACAAGAAGGACGAAAATACATATTCATTAGCTACGCTGAACAAGATTGGGGACTAGCTGATTGGTTGTCGCGAAAACTAATATCTGAAGGTTTTTTCGTCTGGTGTGAACGGTTGAAACTGTTAGGTGGCGAAGAATATCCCCGAAATATTGACGAGGCCTTGAATAGTAAAACTTTTCGAGTTATTGCACTTTATTCTAGTGTGTCTCTGCAAAATCAGGAGTTGATGCGGCAAAGACATGTTTCTACTGAGATAGGCAAGAGACTCGGTGTTGACTTCGTAATACCACTGGATGTTGATGGCATTGATTTCTCTCAGTTGGATAAAAGGACCGGTTCATTGGTATTTATTCCGTTTACTAATTGGGGTAATGGCTTGAAACAACTCTTGTCGAAGCTTAGTGAGACGAATTGTCCAAAGAGGTTTGATAACGGGAGCAGAATAGCGGCGAGTGCATACTTCGGGGAAGATCTTTTGGATCGAAAACCCGAGAACTTGGTGTTGAATTACTTCTCTATTTTATCGATTCCTAAATATCTACGCGTGTTTGAAGCAAAAGAGAAAATCCCATGGAGCGAGTTAAGGGAAATTGAGTTGGATTGGGCGTTTAGAAAGATAGGTTCCAAATTTTACTTTGGTTTCCATGTCCCACCATCATCAATCATTGAAAAATATGCGATACGAGAGATCGACAGTGTTGAGTGGGGGTCGCAAAAAACCATACAGAAAATTAATTCCCAAATTCTGTTCACCGAGTTGCTGAAGAAGAGCTTGTATGTAAAATGTCACCAAAAAGGGTTGGAGTTCTGTAAAGATACCAAATTGTATTATTTTCCACTCGATCTTATCAAAGACAATCGCCTGAAGGTGATAAAGCTCGATGGCACCAAAACGTTCGTTTCTTCAGTTGGCCAAAGAACCTATCCAATTGGAAAAGAGATCTACAGATACTCACTCTCTCCAGTGTTTTTTATAGTTCATGATGTTTCTAATACCCCTGTAGTTCAGATAAATGTTCGAGTGCGGATTACAGATTCGGAGTTTCGCGTATTGCCTGTGAAAAAGAGGCAATCGCGAAGGAAACATCTTTGCCATGACTGGTGGAATCAAGAATGGCTAAATAGAACATTGGCTATTTCTCAATTTCTCGCGAACGAAGAAGACAGAATAGTGCTTGGGGGTGAAGAAGAAAAATTCGTTATCTCTTCTAAACCTTTCATTCTTAACTCGCCGATTTCGATTAGTGAATCCGCGATTGACGCCCTTATGGAAAAAAGAAGAGATGTGAAGAAATTGTTGGGAGGATCGTTTTCTGGTGAGGACGACTTGATTGAGTTTCTTGAAGACCTAGATGAGGATAGCCATGAATAATTCCGTTATGGTTTTTGACGAGCCTGAGCTTGAATTTGGGTATGAACAACGAACCGTTGATCCGCGAGATGGCCTTTCTCTCTTCGGCCCATATGATTTGAGTAGTGCGAAACCGATAAACTATGTGCTGCTTGGCACAAAGGAGGGCGTTTCAAAATTTAAACAGTGGTCATATTTGCTTTCCTATTCAGCAGTTGATACACCGAAAGGAAATCAAAGATTATGGACGCCCTATCCGGGATTTAAGGCAGCCTTTGGAGTTGATTGGCCTGTTGAGCCAGTTTGGACATATGAACTTGATGCTGAGAAGTTAGCCAATGCTTCACAACATTCTGATAAATATCAGCGCGCCTTTACAGTTGTGAATGCTTACTTGGAAGGAATGCGAATTGCGTCGGAAAGAGACGAAAGGATAGGCGTCGCAATCTGTGTGGTTCCTGAGAATGTTTGGAAAAATTGTAGGCCAAAATCGGTAATTCGAACTACGTCTGAGGTTATATCAACGAAGAGAATCAAATCTAGGAAGTCTGGACAATATGAATTGTTTAATTCATTTGATGTGGAACAGTATTGGATGTCCACAGATTTTAGAAGGCAATTAAAAGCTAGGGGGATGGAGTTTGATTTTCCGATTCAAATTGTGCGAGAATCGACACTGAGACCAGACAGTATCAATAAGTTTGGTCTGCGTGGATTAACTCCCTTGTCCGACAGGCTGTGGAATCTTTCTGCAACGGTATACTACAAGTGCGGCGGTAAGCCGTGGAAATTAGTCACAGCAAGGGAAGGTGTTTGTTATATCGGTATTGCTTTTAAAAGAGTAGAAGAGGAATCTACTACTGCTTGTTGTGCGGCACAAATGTTTTTAGATACTGGTGATGGTGTGGTGTTTTTGGGAAAATTTGGTCCCTGGTATTCCCCTGAAGAAAACCAGTTCCATTTGGACAAAGAGACTGCAAAAAATCTTCTTGAGGGGATATTGAAAACTTATGAAGATCAAGGAGGTAAACCGCTAAAGGAGATATTTCTTCACTCCCGTTCGTTGATAAGTGAAGAGGAGTTTGAAGGCTACCAAGCGGCTTGCCCCCAAGGTGTTTCTCTGACAGGAATTCGAGTACGTATTGACGATAATCATACTCACTTGTTCAGAAACAATAGGATGCCAGTCCTGCGTGGAACCTTTTGGAAAATTAAGGAATCGGCTGGTTTGCTCTGGGCAAATGGCTTCAAGCCACGGTTAGCTACCTATAACGGGTGGGATCTTCCAATACCCCTACGGATTGATATTGAACGAGGAACACAAACGACGATAGAAAGAGTAGCACAAGATATATTAAGTTTAACCAAACTCAATTACAATGCGTGCCATTTGGGTGATTCTGAGCCAGTTACAATTGGCTTTTCAGATGCTGTTGGCGAGATACTCATTTCAAACCCAAGGGTTTCAAGACGAAGGCCAAACTTCAAGTATTACATCTGATTGGATTTTACAGGTGCCGCCATCCAGTGGACACCTGTGTCCGCGCGCCTTGCAACATCATTCCTTCAAGAGGAGTCCTCATGCCCACCACCCCCATCAAAACCGTCTACTCGTTCGTCGCCGCCACCACCTTTTTGGATCTTGGGACGCCCATGGGCAAAGCCATCATCCAGCAGATTCATCCCTACGCGGTGCAGAACATGGCCCAGTCGAATCCCGCCTTCAAGGTTCTGTACGAGCAGGTGCAGGCCGAGAACAGCCCGCACGTCCTGGGCTCGGGCGCGGCCCCGTCTCCTGAAGGATACGTCGAGGCCTTCCTCGCCTGGCTGGGACAGAAAGGCGTGAAGATCGAAAACGTCGCGGCCTACGTCAACAGCCGCATCTTCGTCTTTGGCGGCGACGCGCAGGACCCGAACACGGGCAAGTCCTTCAACTGGAGCGTCTTGATTTACTTCGAGATGTGAAGAGTTCGACGCACTTGACGGGACAGTCACTTATGAGGTGATTGTCTCGTTTTAAGGTCGGGGGCGGTAAAATATCTATAACGAAGGAATCGAACATGTCCAAACTCATCCCCGCCGCGGAACGCATCCTGCGCGCCCGCAAGTTGATTCAAAAGGCGCGCGAAGTGCCTGTCCCTGCTGAAATGGGGAAGAACGACCTCGCGTACATCGCGCAGGTCAGGGACCTGCTGCGGCAGGCGCGCGAACTGGTCAAGTTGATTCCCTTTTCGCCGAGCGCAACGGCGGAGATGAAAGAGGATGTCAAAAGAATCTTCGAGGAGACCGAGCGGGCGAATCGGGAGATTTTGGGGTGATGAGGAAGTGGCTAAAGGAGCGGGTGAGATGCTCACCACAGAGCAGTGAATAAACTCCGTGTACTCTGTGTGCTCTGTGGTGATTGGTTGAACGACTCACAAGATTCGCCGCTCCCGGTAACGACCAATTCCGACAAAACCCTCCGATTTGTAGTACAATCGTTCTAGTTTTATAGAGTCGCAAACCCAGAGGATCCATGAATGCCATTGACGTAACGAACCTGCGGCGCGTCTTTCGCGCCACCATCGGCGTCTTCAAGCGAAGTGTCAAGGAAGTGGTCGCGGTGGAGGATATTTCCTTCGCGGTGGAGAAGGGCGAACTGTTCGGCCTGCTCGGCCCGAACGGCGCAGGCAAGACCACCACCGTGAAGATGCTGGCCACCCTGCTCATCCCCACGCGCGGGACGGCCGCCATTCTCGGTCACGACGTGGTAAAGCACGCCGGTGAGGTGCGCAAGCACATCGGCTTCATCTTCGGCGGCGAACGCGGCCTGTACTGGCGTCTCTCCGCGGAGGACAACCTGCGTTACTTCGCCAGCCTGTACGGCACGGACCCCGAGGTCTCGAAGAAGCGCATTCCGTACCTGCTCGAACTGGTCGGATTGAAAGGCCGCGGCAACGAACGCGTGGAAGGCTACTCGCGCGGCATGAAACAGCGCCTGCACGTGGCGCGCACGCTCCTGCACGACCCCGAGGTGCTCTTCCTCGACGAGCCGACCATCGGCCTCGACCCGGTCGGCGCGCGCGAGTTCCGCCAGGTGATTCTCAACCTGCAATCCGAAAAGAAGACCATCCTGCTGACCACGCACTACATGTTCGAGGCCGACGCGCTGTGCGACCGCATCGCGGTCATAGACAAGGGCGTGATCGTCGCGCTGGACACGCCCGGCGGCCTGAAGAATCACGTCAGCGACCTGTCGGTGGTGGAGGTGGAGACCTTCGGCGCGCCGCAGGACGTGGTGGACGGTCTGCGTGCCCTGCCGTTCGTGGACGCGCTCGCGGTCGAGGATCTGGATCAGCGCCAGATGCTGCGCGTGCAGACGACGCGCGGGGCGGAGGCCGTCCCCGATTTAATGGCGGCCCTCGACGGTCAACGCGTGGGGCGGGTGGTCGTCCGAGAACCGACATTGGAGGATGCCTACGTCCGTCTCGTGGGAGGCAAGGTATGAACTTCGGCAACGCGATCAAATACTGGCGCACGATGTTCACGGTGGCGGAGATGACCATCCGCCATCAGCTCAACGATAGTTTCATTCTCTTCGCGGTCCTGTTCCAGCCGTTGATCATCGCCGTGCTGGCGCTGTACATGCTCAAGGACAAAGGCTCCGAATACGCCATGTTCGTGGTGGTGGGCAGCGGCCTGACCGGGCTGTGGAGCAGCCTGCTGTTCGTCTCGGGCAACAGCATCAACACCGAACGCTGGAGCGGGACGCTCGAGGCGCTGGTGGGTGTGCCGACGCCGTTCGAGGTGATCGTGTTCGGAAAGAACCTCGCCAGTGTAGTGCAGTCTCTTCTTTCCATGATCGCCTCGTATTCTCTGGCGGCGGTCTTCTTCGGCTATTCCCTGCACATCGAACAGCCGCTTTTGTTCATCGGGTCGCTGGCCCTGAGCGTGTTCGCCTTCATCAGTTTCGGCCTGATCATCGCGCCGATCTTCGTGATGTATCGCAGTGTCCAGCAGTGGCAGAACGCCATGGAGTTCCCTGTCTACATCCTGGCTGGATTCCTGTTTCCCATCGCGCTGTTGCCCGGCTGGACCACGCCGGTCAGTTACGTTCTGCCGCCGTACTGGGCCGCGATTGCCCTGCATGGCACCTCCACCGCCGCCGCGCCGCTTGGCCAGGTGTTGTCCGCGTGGGGCATGATGCTGGTCTTCAGTGTGATTGACCTGATGATCGCCTCGTGGCTCTTCAAGGTGATGCTTTATAAGGTGCGCGTGGACGCCACGCTGGATACGGAGTAAATGATGACGAGTCGTCTTGAGCGGAGGAGGGTTGAGTAGCCGCGAAGCGGCGTACCGAAACCCGAAGACGAAGGACGCGCCAGATCTATAAAATACACGGACTGGAATATCAATGAACACAATCGTCAAAAACCTGCGCCTGTTCTGGCACGGGACCCTGCTTTCGTACATCGCCCTGTTTGCATGGCTGAGACCCGTCACCTACGCGGCCTCCAAGATCGTCATGCCGCTGGCGCAGATGTTGTTCTTCGTGTTTCTGGGAACGTATGCCACGAACAGCAATAACGTTGATTTTTATGTGATCGGCAACGCGGTGCAGATCACCGCGGTCAGCGGCATCTTCGGCGTGACCATGAGCGTGGGCGGCGACCGCTGGGCGGGTACGCTGCCGTACCTCTTCGGGACGCCCGCCAACCGCGTCATGCTGTTCTTCGGCCGCGGCTTCATGCACGTCATTGACGGGGCGATTGGGGTGGTCATTGCCTTCATTTGGGGCGTGACCCTGCTTGGCCTCGACCTCTCGCAGACCAACCTGCCGGCCCTTGGCCTCACCATCATCGTGACCACCTTCAGCACCTGCGCGCTGGGACTGCTGATGGGGTGCCTGAGTCTCATCACCTCCAATGTGATGTTCGTCAACAATACGGTCTATTTCCTCCTGCTGATCTTCTCCGGCGCGAACATCGCCATTGACAAACTCCCCGCGTGGATGCAGTTCCTCTCCAATATCCTGCCTCTGACGCGCGGCATTGCCGCCTCGCGCGCCCTCGTGGCTGGCGCCGGTATGGATGTCATCGCGCCGCTGTTGCTGACCGAACTCGGGCTGGGACTGGTCTACGGCGCGCTCGGTTACGTCATGTTCTCGATCTTCGAGGTGGAAGCCAAACGCCGCGGGACGCTGGAAACGGTGTAGCCCGAAAGTGACGGCCGCCTCCCGGGCGACTGTCACTTTTTATTTTCATCCCCTTTTCTGCTATACTTAATCCAAATTCTCCTGAGGCCATTCATGACCAAACACCTCGTTGTCGTGGCAGGCAATATCGGCGCGGGCAAGACCTCGCTCACCGAGCGCATCGGCGAACGTCTCGGCTGGTGGACGGGATACGAATCCGTTTCGGATAATCCCTACCTGCCCGATTTCTACGCCGACATGCACTCGTGGTCTTTTCATCTCCAGATTTTCTTCCTCGGGCATCGCGCCGAACAATATCTCGAAGCCTCGCGCGACGCCCGTTCCGCCATCCTCGACCGAAGCATCTACGAGGACGCGCACATCTTTGCCCGCGCCCTGCATCACATGGGGAATCTCTCCGAACGCGATTACCTGGCCTATCGTCACCTCTTCGAACTCGTCGTGCAGGGACTGCCCCGGCCCGGCCTGCTGATCTACCTCAAGGCCCCGGTCGAGGTGCTGATGGAGCGCATCCGCCGCCGGGCGCGCAACATCGAAACGGGCATTACCAACGAATACCTGTCCCTGCTGGATACCTTCTACGACGAATGGCTCAAGTCCTTCGACCTGTGCCCCGTCCTCACCGTCCGCACCGACAACCTGGATTACGTTAACCAGCCGCAGGCGCTGGAGGTGGTCACCCGGCGCATCCTGGATAAATTGGCCGGCAAGGAAACCGTGGACCTGCGCGGAGGTTGACACATGCCTGCGAAGAAGCGAGACGCACTCCCCGATGAAAAATTGATCGACCTGGCCCGCATGACCTTCGAGCATTTCGAAAGCCAGCTTCATTTTGGCGATACCAAGGCCCAGTTGACCCTCGGCGTGAACGCCGTTCTGATCGGTTCCCTGGCCTCGTTTGGAAAAGAGGCGTTCTCCGCTTTGCTGGATCCCGCTTCTTCCTTTGTCGAGAAGGCAATCGGCGTGCTTGCGGTTCCGTTGTTCGTGAGCATCCTGCTTTCGGTGATGTTTTCGCTGCTGGCCGCTCAACCGAACCTGCGCCCGCCGTTACGCAAGCCGGAGTCGCCGCAGGAGGACAACCTTTACTTCTTTGGATCGGTCCAGGGATTCAGCCCGTCGGATTACGACAGGCGGTTTAGCGCTCAAAGCGGGGCGCAGGCGCGTGCGGCTATCCTGGAACAGGTACACGCCAAAGCGCGTATCGCTGAACGGAAATTTACCAACACCCGCCGCGGGTTGTATTTCCTGTACTTGTCCTTTCTGTTGTGGGCCGTCATGCAGGCCCTCTCCTTCTTTATCGCTGATTGAGCACCGCTTAAGGCCAGTATATGACTGAAAATCTCCTCGCTCACATTCCCCTGTTTGCCGACCTGCCTGCCAGCGAACTCGACCACCTCATGCAGTCCCTGCAGGTGCGCGACCTGAAGGCGCGCGAAATCCTCTTCCGCGAAGGCGAACAGGGAGAACACTTCTACGTCATCCTGGACGGCACCCTCGAAATCCTGATGGCGGCCGGCACGGTCGAGGAACTGCGCCTCAACACCATCGGTCCCGGCGAATATCTGGGCGAGATGAGTCTCATCATCCCCGGCGGGCTTCGCTCGGCCACGGTCCGCGCCAAGGATCCCGCCACCCTGCTCGTCATGAGCCGCGCCGAATTCAACGACCTGCTCGAGCGCCAGCCGTTGCTGGCCTATTCCATGGTGCGGGTGCTCAGCGAGCGCCTGGACGCCACCAACACCGCCACCTTCCGCGACCTGACTGAGAAGAACCGACAACTCCAGCAGGCCTACGACGAACTCAAAGCCGCGCAGGAGCAGATCATCGAAAAAGAGCGCATGGAGAAGGAACTCGCCGTCGCGGCCGACATCCAGATGAGCATCCTGCCCGACGTCCTGCCCGACCCGCCCGGCGTGGACTTCGGCGGCGCCATTGACCCCGCCCGCGCCGTCGGCGGCGATTTCTACGACGTGTTCCCGGTCAGCGAGAACAAGATCGCCGTCGTCATCGGCGATGTGGCCGACAAGGGCGTGCCCTCGTCCATTTTCATGGCGCGCACCCACGCCCTCATCGTGGCCGAGTCCTCGTCCACGCGTTCGCCCGGCGAAGTCCTGCGCGGCGTGAACCGTCACCTGACGCGCATCGAAAAGAACACCCAGTTTGTGACGGCCGTCTACGGCTTGCTCGATCTGCGCACGCGCAAGTTCGCCTACGCCCGCGCCGGGCACGAGCCTCCGCTCCTGCTCGCCTCCAGCGGGACCGTGGAGCGGCTCCCGTTTGGCCCGGGCCTGGCCCTCGGTTTGGCGGAGCAGATTCCCCTCGACGAGCGCGAGGTGGACCTCGGCCCCGGCGACACCCTGCTCTTCTATACCGACGGCATGACCGACTGCCGCGACCCGCAGGGCGAGGCGTTTGGATTGGAACGCATCAAAGCGGAACTGCGCGGCATGAACGGGCAATCCGCCCGGCAGATTTGCGACAACCTCCTCGCAGCATTGAAGGGCTATCAAAGAGGCGCGCCGCAGGACGACGACGTGACGCTGGTCGCGGTTCACGCGGCGTGATAAAATTCGGGCTTCTCGAAGAAGCCCGAATTTTTTACGCCTGTGCCAGCGCCTGCTCCAGGTCCTCTAACAAGTCATCCGCGTTTTCGATTCCGACAGACAACCGAACCAGCCCGGGATCCACTTCCAGTTGCGAGCCGGCCGCGGAGAGATGCGTCATCGCCGCGGGGACTTCGATGAGCGATTCGACCCCTCCCAGCGATTCAGCCAGCGTGAATAGTTTCGTGGATTCGGCGACCCTGACCGCCGCCTCGCGTCCGCCCTCGAGGATGAACGAGATCATCCCGCCGCCGTTCTTCATCTGCCGCTTCGCCACCCGCACCTGCGGGTGACTCTCGTGAAACGGATAGATCAGCCGTTCGACCTTTTTTTGCCGCGCCAGAAACGCCGCGACTTTTTCCGCATTCTCGGCGTGGCGGTCCATGCGGATGGGCAGGGTCTTGAGGCCGCGCAGGACGAGGAAGCAGTCCATCGGCCCGGGCACGCCGCCGATGGCATTTTGCAGGAAAGCCAGCCTCTCGCCGAGTTCCCTGTCTTTCCCCACGATCGCCCCGCCGACCACGTCCGAGTGGCCGCCGAGGTATTTCGTCATCGAATGGACGACCAGGTCCGCGCCCAGTTCGAGCGGACGCTGGAGATACGGCGTTGCGAAGGTGTTGTCCACAACGAGCAGGGGTTTGTTCGGATGATGCTTGACGACCTCCGCGACCGCGCGAATGTCGGTCACTGCGAGCAGGGGATTGGTGGGAGTCTCCAGCCACACGATGCGCGTGGAGGGGGTCAAGGCCTCGGCGAGGTTCTCCGCGTCGGTGGTGTCGGCAAACGTAAAGTCCAGGCCGAAGCGGCGCAGGATCTTGTCGAAGAGGCGGAAGGTGCCGCCGTACACGTCGTTCCCCGCGACGACGTGATCCCCGCTCGCGAGCAGTCGCAGGACGGTATCGGTCGCGGCCATGCCCGAGGCGAAGGCCAGTCCCCAATTCCCGTTTTCCAATTCTGCGAGGCAATCCTGCAAAGCCTTGCGCGTGGGATTGAGCGTGCGCGAATATTCGTAACCCTGGCGCGGCCTGCCGATCCCGTCCTGCTTATACGTGGACGTGAGATAGACGGGCGTCATCACCGCGCCGTTGTTGGGGTCGGGCTCCTGTCCCGCGTGGATGGCGAGTGTCTCGAATTTCATTCGGTCTCCTGTTTTTGTCTGTCATTACGAGCGTTTTTTGCGAAGCAATCTCCTCCCCAACGCGGGGACTGCCTGGTCGTCGCGGAGTTTACACCGGGCTTGACAAAGCGCTTCTCATCGCAATGGCGGGTATTTCAGAAAGATAAGTGTGCGTTGTTCCATGTGTACTGCATCTGCCGCGCGGTCCGCAATGCGAGGTCCTTGCCAGCCAATTTTGCCACAAGATGTAAAGCCATTTCGATGCCCGCCGAAATGCCCGCCGACGTAACAATGCGCCCATTATCCACCCAGGGGACATCCTCCTTCACGTCCAGTGCGGGGAACATGGCGCGCAGGTCGGGGATGTCCTCCCAGTGCGTGGTGCAGGATTTATCTTGCAAGATGCCCGCCTTTGCCAGCAGGAACGCGCCCGTGCAGACGGAGGCGGTAATCTGGGTTTGCGGCGAAAGGTTTGCAATCCATTCGATGACCTGCGGCTGTTCCAGTTCGCGTGTGTGGACTCCGCCCGGTACGATCAACACGTCCAGGCGCGGGTGATTCCGAATCGTGCAATGCGGCTGGACGGTGAAGTTTGCGCGCGCGGAAACCGCCCCTTCCTTTTCCGCGATGAGGAACACATCGAAAAGTTTCGGCGCGTCCGTTTCCAGCCGCGCCCTCACCCGTGCCGCGGTGGTGAAGACCTCGTACGGGCCTGCGAAGTCCAGCACTTCGGCGTCATCGTACACGTAAATTCCGATGTTCATGGCGCGTCCTTCAAGGTAAAATGCAGACCGACATTATACCCAGTGCGGTCACAAATTGCGTTTTTTTAGCGAAGAGGAATGCGCAATTTGTGACCGTGAGTACACATAAACGAGGTAAACATGCCCCAGACTATCCTTGCAGTCCTTGCCCATCCCGACGACGAATCCTTTGGCCTCGGCGGGACGCTGGCACTGTACACGCGGCGCGGCTGTGACACCCATCTCGTGTGCGCCACGCGCGGTGAGGCAGGCATGGTGGATGCGGAGCGTATGCGCGGTTACCACTCCATCGCGGATTTGCGCGAGGCCGAGTTGCGCTGCGCCGCCGAACACCTCGGCCTCAAAGGGGTGTATTTCCTGGGGTATCGCGATTCGGGCATGAACGGCTCGGAGGATAATAAACATCCCGAGGCGCAGGTCAGCCATCCCGTCGAGGAAGTGGCGGGGCGCGTCGTCCGATACATCCGCGAACTCAAACCCGATGTCGTCCTGACCTTCGATCCGATTGGCGGATACAGGCATCCCGACCACATTCATATCCAACAGGCGGCGACGCTCGCCTTCGAAAAAGCGGACGACGCGTCCTTCCACCCCGAGGCGGGGACGCCGTTTAAACCGCGCGCGCTCTACTTCCAGGTTTTCCCGCGCGGTTTCATCAGGTTGGCGACGCGCCTCCTGCCGCTTTTCGGCAAAGACCCTGCCAGGTGGGGCCGCAACGGCGACATCAACCTGAAGGAACTGGCCGAGGTGGATTTTCCCGTCCACGTGCGGGTGGACATCCGCTCCGTCGCTGAGATCAAACGCGAGGCGGGCGCGTGCCACGCTTCGCAGGGAGGCGTCCAGATGCGCCGCGGACTGATGGGATTCATCACGCGCGTCTTCGGCGAACGCGAAGATTTCATGCGCGCCTGGCCGCCTGTGAACGGCAACTTTCAGATGAAAGGTGATTTGTTCGAGGGCGTATAGCCAGATGTGACACGGGCGGATTCAAAATCCCAATATCTGGCGCTTGACAGGCTAGAATATATGTTCTAGAATCCAGGCCATCGCCAACCAACTTTTTAAAGAGGAGATTGTCATGTCCAAACGAAACGTCGTTCATGTCGAGATTCCCGCCGCGAACGTGGAAGCCGCGGCCCGCTTCTATGCCGAGTTGTTCGGCTGGAAGATCGAGAGCGTCCCTGAAATGAATTACACCATGTGGGAGGACGGAAGCGGCTACGGGGGCGGCTTCAACCCCGTGTCGGAGGAAAGTCCTGTGGGCCAGGTGCTGGTCTATATCCACAGCGACGATATCGAAAGCGACTTGAAAAATGTGGAGAAACTGGGCGGAAAGGTTCTTCACCCGAAGACTGAAATCCCCCAGACCGGATGGTTTGCCACATTCAAGGACCCGACGGGTAACGTGCTGGCGCTTTACACGAGCATGAATCCCAACTTCAACAAGTAAAGGCGCGGGCAGAATGAAGGGAAAAATGATGGAACCGACGATACTGGCGCTCAACCCCAACCCATCCAAGCAGGGCGTGCAGATCAGCAAGACAAAATACGACGTGGTGCGGAGCGCCATTCTCGACACGCTGAAAACACACGGACCGATGACCTTCACGCAATTGGGCAGTATGGTCGAGGACAACCTGCATAAGGGCTTCGACGGTTCGGTAATGTGGTACTTCACCACGGTCAAACTGGACATGGAGGCGCGTGGCGAAATCCGCCGCGTGCCGAAATCCAATCCGCAGAGAGTCGAACTCGTATGACGACGAGTCCTCCCGATGAAAAACGGGAGGACTCATTTTTTTGTGAACGGAAACTCGAAGGGCGGACGCTGATTCAGTTTGACGAGACGCGTCCCCGACTCGCCGACATATAGCGCGGACACGGAGCCAGTCTCGCAACTCAGGCGTTGGAAGTGATCCAGGGGCAGGCCGAGGTAGTGGGCAACCGCCAGTTTGATGGGGTCGGCGTGGAAGACGCAGGCGACGATATCCCTCGGCTTGTGTTTGGACAGAATCGAGTCCAGCGCGGCGGCGACGCGCGCCTGACACTCGTAAAATGTCTCGCCTTCGGGGAACTGCGCACGGGACGGCGCGTACTGGATGACCTGCCAGCGTTTGGTCAGGCGCAACGCCGCGTGCGAACGTCCCTGCCATCTGCCGACGTTGGTCTCGATCAGCCCCGCGTCAACCTGCACCTCCAGCCTGTGCGCGGCCGCGATGGGCGTTGCCGTCTCGACGGCGCGCTCCAGCGGGCTGGAATAGACGGCTTTGATGGGCGCGTCCTTGAGCGCCTCGGCCAATTCCTGCGCCTGTTTCTGCCCGCGCTCGTTCAAATGGACTCCGGGCAGGTGTCCCGCAAGCCTGTGTTTTTTGGTGTAGTCGTTTTCACCGTGACGGATGAGTAATAAGGTTGGCATGTTGTTGTGGTTGAAGGTTGAAAAGTTGGAAAGTTCAACTTTGAAACCTGTAAACTTTCCAACCCGCCAACGAATTCATTTGATCTTCCGCTTCATCTCTTGAATTTTCTCTTCGCTTAGATCAGGTACCTCTTCGCGTTTTTCAATGCCCAGCGCCTTCCTCTGCGCCTCGCGCCACATTTCGAGTCGTGCCGTGACCTGCGCCTCGTAACCCTCACCCGATGGCTTGTAGAAATACGTGCCGAGCAGGCGTTTGGGTAAATACTGTTGCGGCGTGAAGTGACCTTCCTCGTCGTGCGGATAGACGTAGTCCCTGCCGTGTCCCATGGCGGCCGCGTCGCGGTTGCCGTCCATCAAATGCAACGGCACAGAGACCTGTCCCTGCTCTTCGAGTTTTTGCATGGCCTTGAAGTACGAGGTCGCGCTGTTGGATTTGGGCACGGTGGCGAGGTACAACGTCGCCTCGACGATGGGATAGACTCCCTCGGGCAGGCCGATATAGTCGAAGGCTTGCGCGGCGGAGGAAGCGATCACCAGTCCCATCGGGTCGGCGAGGCCGATGTCTTCGCCCGCTAGGATGATGAGGCGGCGCAGGATGAAGCGCGGGTCTTCACCGGCGTAGAGCATCTTGGCCAGCCAGTAGAGCGCGGCGTCTGGATCGGAGCCGCGCACGGACTTGATGAACGCGCTGATCGTGTCGTAATGCGCGTCGCCGTCCTTGTCGTACAGCACGGCGCGGCGTTGAATCGATTCCTGTGCCACGTCGAGAGTAATGCGAATGATGCCCTTCTTATCGGGTGGGGTGGACTCCACCGCGAGTTCGATGGCGTTGAGCGCGTTGCGCGCGTCGCCGGTGGCGGTCTCGATTAAATGGGCGCGCGCCGCGGGGTCCAGGATGACGCGCTTGTTTCCGTAGCCGCGTTCCTTGTCCGCGAGGGCGCGGTCGATCAGAATCCCCGTCTCCTCCTGATTCAAATTCCGCAGTTGAAACACGCGCGAGCGCGAGATCAACGCCTTGATAACTTCGAAGTAAGGATTTTCAGTCGTCGCGCCGATGAGGGTGACGGTCCCGTTCTCGACGTGAGGCAGGAGCGCGTCCTGCTGGGCTTTGTTCCAGCGATGGACTTCATCCACGAAGAGGATGGTGCGCTCGTTGTGCAACCGCCTGCGTTCGAGCGCGGCCTCGACGATTTCGCGCAGATCCGCTTTGCCCGCGAGGATGGCGGAGATGGTGACGAAGTGACTGCGGGTGGTGTTGGCGATGACCTGCGCGAGGGTGGTCTTGCCCGAGCCGGGCGGACCCCAGAGGATGATCGAGGAAAAGAGGCGGTCGGCTTCGATGGCGCGGCGCAACAGTTTGCCAGCGCCGACGATGTGTTCCTGTCCCACAAACTCTTCGAGCGTGCGCGGCCGCATGCGCGCCGCGAGCGGCGCTTCGGTCTTCATGCGTTCCTGCATGGCGTGGTCGAAGAGGTCGGCCATGGGCTGATTATACTGCGGGGAAAGAAGAAGGGCTGTTTTGGACAGCCCTTCCCCGGCGATATTGCTCTGCGGTTAACTTTGCGCCGGCTGTTTTTGCTGGGGCCGCACGCTGACCAGTTTCTTGAGGATGTCGAACCAGAACGGAGCGCCCTGCATGGCGGCCGCGCCGCTGATGACGAGGCCGAGCAGTTTGACCAGCCAGCCCCAGATATCGTTGGCCTTTGGGACGTTTGTGAGCAAACGGCACTCGCCCGCAGACTTGAATGCAAAGCGACCTTCGCTTGTAATCAGGGTGTTGCAGGCGGAGTCGTCTTCTGCCGGGACAGTGGTCCAGCCGACGGGCAGGGCTAGGGCGTCGAGGTATTCGGGTGTTTCGCCGAGGGTGGGTGTGTTCGCGCCCGGCTGGGCGATGCTGGCCTGCGCCACGATCGTGTCGCGCAGGGTCGGTTCGAGCCAGAGGGCGTTGGCGATGTTGATCGTGTCCACGTTAAAGAGAAGAGCCAGGGCAACGCCGATGCCGAGGGCCCATTTTTTCGCGTTCTCCTTGTACCAGTTGGAGGACTGGTTCATCACCTTGTCGAACCAGTTTTCCACGTTCTTGCGGTACTCCTGCGCCTTCTGGCCGATGTCCTGAATCGTCTCGCCGAGGCCGAAGGAGACCGCGCCGCTGTCGGTGGGCTGGCCCATGCCGGGAAAGAGGCGGTCCATGGTGCGCGCCAGTTCGGGGTTGACGCTCTTCTTGGCGGAATCCACTTCGGCGGCCATCGCGTCGAAGGAGACCGCGCCCGGCGCGGCGCGAGGCGGCGCGTCGGCGGGCCTGCCCGCGTTCATCAGGACCTCGAACGCGACCTGCCCGAAGACTTCGTTGGGAATGTGATCGGGCTTCTTGATCAGTTTACCGTTCTTGTCGAACTTGCACAGTTCTTTGATGAACGGATGATCGTAGAATTGATCCACCAGCGGCTTCTCGTTGCGAAACATATCCAGGATGGCCTGTTCCAGCGATTTGGAGCGCCAACTGAAGAGTTGGCTGATCCAGTCCTGCACCTGCATGGTCCCGATGCTGAGCACCAGCCAGGCGAAGACCAGTCCGATGGCGACTTCGAGAATGGCGTCGAGTTGCATGCGTTCCTCCTTGGGTCGGTTTGATTTAAGTATAGAGGCGATTGCGCCTCGGCGCAAGCGGGAGTTTCTTTTACCGCGAAGAGACGAGGTCAGCGTAGGTTTATAAAGCCTCTCGAAGTTCCTCGTTCCTGCGCGGTTGTGTTTGGGCGCGGGTGTGCGCCTGATTGACAAGGAAGATTCCGATCAACGCGATCAACCCTCCGGTCAATTGAGTTGGACCGGGGATCTCGCCCAGCAGGGGAATCGCAAGGACGGCGGTCACCACGGGCTGGCCGATCATGGAGGGAGAAACGACCGCCGCGGGCAGGTGTCCCAGCGCGTAGGAGATGGACAGGTAGCCGATGATTTGCGATACGAGCGCGGTCGCGGCGAACATCATCCAACTCTGCGGCGGATAATTTGTCAACGAATTGCCGAGGGCGAGGTTCACGCCCAGCAGGCCGAAGGTCGCGGTGAGGCTCACGATCCACCAGTGGCTGAACGCGTCCATCCGTTCGCGTCCGCGCTGGGTGACGAGCATGTACGCCGCGTAGAAGACTCCCGCGCCGCAGGCCATCAGGTCGCCGAAGCCGAAGCGCGGGTGCAGGAGAAAGTCCCCGCCGAGGATGAGCGCCGCGCCGCTCAGCGCGAGCGCGAGACCCACCCAGAAGTCACGCGTGAGGCGTTCGCGGAAAAGAATCCATGCGCCGATTGCCACCCAAAGCGGCGCGGTATTGCCCAGCAGGGTCGCGTTGGAGGCGGTCGTGAAAAGCACGGACGTGTTCCACAGCGCGAAATCGCCCGCGGTGAATAATCCGCCCAGCAGCGGAAAAATCACATCCGCGCGGCGGATGGGCCGTTCGCGTGTGCGATTTATGAAAAATGGAAATGCGATCGATGCGGCGATGCCCAGGCGGTACAGCCCGGTCACCGGGCCGGGCGCGCCCGCCCAGCGCACGAACATGGCCGACAGGCTCAATGAGAATATGCCTGCCCCCAGGGCCAGGTAGGCCGGCGCGTTGGATTTTGTGTTCTGTCCGGGGGAATCCATGCGGGCGATTGTATCACGCCGCCTGGCGAAGCAGATTGCTGAACAGCACGGGCAATTCGGACAACGTGCGGATCCTCGCGTCCGGCCTGACCTCGGGGCGGGCCAGCGGTTTCGTGACGCGGCGCGTGATCCAGACGCTATACAACCCCGCGGTCTTCGCGCCCTGGACGTCTGCCTCGAGGCTGTCGCCGACCATGGCGACCTCCTGCGCGGGGATGCCCCAGTGGGCCAGCGCCAGTTCGAAGATGCGCGGATGGGGTTTGCGATACGAGCACGCGGCGGAGGTCAGGATGAAATCGAAGTACGGCTCGATGCCGAACCGCTCCACGAGTTGAAACACGTCTTGGTTGTCGCCCGCGTTCGAGACCATGCCGAGGCGGTAGCCTCCCGCTTCGAGCGTGCGCAGGGCGAGCATTGCATCCTCTTCCAGCGTCCAATTTGGCTGGGTGTGGGAGTACATCGCGTCCAGCGCGCGGCGGATGGGAGCCTCGGGAACGTCCGGGTGGCCGGCCTCGGCCAAAAGTCCGCGAAGGACCGCGAGATAGGTCGCCTCGAACAGGTCCGCATCGCGCCTGGTGAAGTAATGGTCGAGGCGGTTCTTCAGGTCGTCGTGGACGGTATGCCGATCAAGGTTGAAGCCCTGTTCGCACAGCGAGTCGGCAAGCGCCGCGTACGCGCGCTCCATGATGGGCGGCCAGGATTCGCGCGGGTACATGAGCGTACCGCCCAGGTCGAAGATGACAGCGCGGAGCAGGCGTGAAGGCATGGGCACAATCTACTCCGAGCGCGCGGGTCAGTAAAGGGGAAAGAGGTTCTATTTCGCGTTGCGGCCGCGCGTGCAGATCCAGACCAGCGCCGCGCCGACCAGCAACGCGGGCAGGACGATCAATCCCGCCTCCGGGCCGAACGCGCCGCCCGTCCACAATTCGGGACCTTCGACGACGATGCGTGTCATTTGGAAAAAGCCGAGCCCGCTGACCGGGAACCCGAAGACCGGGCCCTCGAAGAAATTCCAGCCGATGTGCAGGCCGATGGACAGCCACAACTGCCCGGTGCGCAGGTAGGCATAGGCCATGAACAGCCCGGCGAAGAAAATTCCCGCCGCCGAGGCCCACCCGGCGGACGGGTTGCTCGAGTGTGCAAGACCAAAGATGACCGAAGACAGGAATACGCCCCAGGCCGGGTTGAGTCCGCTGGCGATGGTCTGGAGGTAATAGCCGCGGAACAGCAGTTCCTCGTCCCAGCCGACGAAGACGAAGAACAGGAACATGCCCAGCAGGTTGAGCGCGACCTTGCCGATATTTTCCGTTTCCCACGCGAAGCCCTCGAAGGTCAGCCAGCCCAGCGACCATTCGAGCCAGTAGACCAGTCCCATCATCACGAAAGGGATGGCTATGCCGATCACTAAATCGGCGACGGTCCTCCTGTCCAGTTTCAGGCCGAGGCTGGAGATGGACCGGCGGTCGAGGAAGATGCGAACGAGGAAGATCGAGCCGGTCGTTGCCAGCAATTCGACGAACTGGAGAACGACCAGCAATCCTTGGTCGGTCCTGAGGAAGAGAGCGAGAATTCCGAATGGGATGCCAAATATCAGGATGAAAATAAAAAACAGAATCGTCTGTGCCAGCAGCCGCCAGCCGGCGCGCAGACGCGGCTCTTCCGGCGAAAGGAATATTTTCGCCGGAAGAGCCCGCTCTCGAATGGGTGGGTTGGTTTCCACGTTACGCGTTGGCCTGCGGCACGATCAGCCAGAACAGCAGGTAGGCGAGAATGCCGGGCACGCCGCCGGGAATCAACGCGATGAGAAACGCCAGGCGGAACCAGAAGGCGCTCACGCCGAAGAACTCGGCTAGGCCGCCGCACACGCCCGCGATCATGCGGTTGTGCCGCGAACGGCGCAGGGGATTTCGTTGTGTGCTCATTTCATGCCTCCGAATGGATTTGCTTGCAATCCAGTCTACGTGCCGATCTGCCTTTCGTCGCAGTTGCGGAAAACGGGAAAGATTGTATTTTGTCTGCCGGCGGCATATAATCCAGATACATTTTATCAGTGTTGTTGGAAGGAGAATACCATGTCCGTACTGGTTACCATGCGCGTCAAGGTCAAGGATTTCGAAGGGGTAAGGAAAGCCGCCGCGAAGCACAACGCCCACATGAAAACAGCGGGTTGTCATTGGAGCAAAATATACCGCGCCGAGAAGGACCCGAACGACGTGCTCTTCCTCATGGAATGGGATAGCCACGCCGCCTTCGAACAGTCGGGCGACGGCGGCGTCGCGGACGACTTCAATGCCCTGGTCGATCCCGTGGGCGACTGGGAAGATGTCGTCTGGCAACTGTCAGACGCGGAGCAAATTTAGCCCGCGCCTTTCAAGTAAATACCGGTTGGGTCCAATTCCTCGCGCAGGATTCTTAATTCGCGCTCGGTGACGGGCTCGGTTGTGCGCACCTGCGCGGCGAATTTCAAATCCCAGCCTGTGTTTTCCTTCGCCTGCTCCACGGTCTTGCCGGGATGCAGTGCGGTCAAAATCAACTCGCCGGTCTCGTCGGGTTCGAGGATGCCCAGGTCGGTGACCACGGCCTGCATCCCGCCTCCGCGCAGGCCGATCTGTTTGCGTTCGCCGCGCCCGTCCAGTTCACCGACCGACGTGCGAAAATCACATCGCTCCGGGAAGCGCCGCTTCTGGTGAGGCGTCATGATGTAACAGCGGTTGGCCCAGGCCGCGATCTCCTGCGAGCCGCCGGAGCCGGGCAGGCGCACCTTCGGATGTGCATAATCGCCGATCACGGTGGCGTTGATATTGCCGTATTTATCAATCTGCGCGCCGCCCATGAAACCCACGTCCACGTTGCCGCGCTGGAGATACAGCGTGAAGATATCGTACATACTGCACACCGACAGCGCGCCGCTCACCAGCGTCGGGTCGCCGATGGAAAGCGGCAGGCGCGCCGGCTCCGCGCCGATCACACCGGCTTCGTAGATCATGGTCAGGTTGGGGGCGTGCGTGCGCTTGGCGAGATTGCACGCCAGGTTGGGCTGGCCGACGCCGACAAACACAACATCGCCATCGCGCAGGAGCCGCGCGGCGTTCACGATCATCAATTCGGCGGACGAATATTCGCTCATGGAATCTCCTTCAAAAAGGACAATACAATTTTAGCCACTTCCTCTGGACGTTCCAGCGGCAGGAGGTGGGTGGACCGTTCCACCGTTTCCACCCGGACCGCGGGCTGTTTCCGTTTCACGAGATCGGCCGCGGACGCCCAGAAGGTATCCGTTTCCGCGCCGCGGACGAAGAGGGTCGGCACGCGCAGGGACCTTAGTCCGCGCCACAGTTCCAGGTCGCGCCAGATGCCGGTGTAGTAGATGCGCGCTTCCCACTCCGGCGAGTAGGCCAGTTCGTAGCCCCCTATCGGGGATGCTTCGCGACCTCCGTCCGCGCGGGGACGGAGAATCCCTTCGATGTACGCGCGCAGGCTCTCGTCCGAGAAGAAACGGAAGACCTCGCGCTGGCGGTAGGCGCGGAAGACCTGGTCCATGTCGTCGAATTGCGGCCGCCGTTTCAGCGTCCCGCGGATGAGCGGATGCGTTTTGTAGCCCAGCCCCAGCGCGCGGACGATGTTCCAGGCGATGATCCTGCGCGGCGGGAAGAGGACGGGGTCGATCAAAACGATGGCGCGGAACCGCTCGGGATTTTTCAGCGCGGCGCGCAGGATGGTGATGGCGCCCAGCGAATGTCCGACTGCCAGTACGCGGCCTGCGTTCTGCTCGTCGAGAAATCGCAGGAAGTCGTCCGTCAGCGGTTTCCAGTCGCGCAGGCCGTCGGGGCTTTGCCCCGGCCAGAGCGGACGCAGGTGCATGGCGCGCACATGATAGTCGGTGAATTGTCTGAGAAAAGGTTTGTAACACGCGGGCGGATAGCCGTTGGCGTGGAGGAAGAAGAGAGGAGGGCCATGGTTGCTGAAAGCGGTGAAGGGGATAGGGGATAGAGGGGGCAAGGGGTTATTCATCAGAGTCGGCTTCAACAGATTAGGGTGCAGATTCTTCCTTCAAGTTTCTTGTTCCCTGTTTTGCTCTTAACGTCGCAATTGTCGCCGTTATCATTCGAACTACTTCATTGTTCAGTTGCATTAGGTCTTCGATTTTATCTTTTGGACCTAGTTCACAGTCCAAAGCAGTATTCAGCCAGTGATCTGTTTCGTTGGCCGATCCTTGAGCGATAATCAGGTAATGGATGTATTCGGTGCCCTGGTGCCTGCCATGGCCTTCTGCGATGTTTGCTCCAATCGATGTGGCCGAACGGAACAACTGACGGGAAATTTCCTGCGCTTGCATGGTCTTAGGCCAGTCTTTCATTAGTGCGTTGACACCTTTGGTTACTTCCCGCGACTTTTGATAGAAGAGCAACTCCCGGTAATTTCCCATACCCTTTTAGCCCCTTTCCCTTATTCTCTAATACTTCCCGTAATTAATCGGCGCGCTCATGTGGCGCTTGACCTTCAATCGTTTATGCGTCTTCGCGCCCAATTTCTGCCAGTATTCCTGGCGGTCTTTCACGCCATAGACCCATTCATCCAGATATTGCTTCACGGCCTCGGGCGACTCGCTGATCTTGTCCCATTGCAGGTAGAACTCGTTGTCGCGGTCATAATAACCCTGCGCGTAGGAGGGATGGCAGGCAAACGGAACATGACACACCGCACTGACGATAATGGACGGAATCATGGTGCGGTTCGGGTCGGAGCGGATGATTTCTGGTTCGACGATCTCCTCGGCGGTGAGGATCACCTTCCGTGCGGCGAACGCGGCCTCTTTTTGCTCGCCGATGATGCCCCACAGGTGCGCGTTGCCCTCCGCGTCCGCGCGCTGGACGTGGACGATGGCTACGTCCGGGTGAAGCGCCGGGACGACGATCACGTCCGGGCCGCCGTACGGGTCGGGAATCCGCTTGATGTTCGGGTTGGCGCGTTCGAGATCCTGCGCGCCGGTCTGATTCATGGGCAGGAAGGGCAGTCCCGAAGCCCCGGCCTGCAGGCGTGTGATCATCCCGAAGTGGGAATATTCCTCCCATTCCAATTGCCCTTTTTCGAGCGCAGCGCGCACGATGCGTAGGCTGCCCACGCCGGGGTTGCCCATGTACGAAAAGATGACCTTGCGCGCGCAGCCCGCCGCGACCATCTGGTCGTAGATCAGGTCCGGGGTGGCGCGCGCCAGCGTGAGGTCCCGTTTGCGCTGGCGGATGATCTCGTGCCCGGCCGCGAAGGGGATCAGGTGCGTGAATCCCGCGGCGTAGACCAGGTCGCCGTCGTTCACGAATTTGGAGATGGCTTCGGAGAGGGGGATTAGTTTGGTCATGTCATTTCTTCGGTTGTTTTTGTTTGTCGTTTTCCTTGCGCAGGCCGCGCAGCCAGGAAAACCGTCCGCTCGCAGAGGGCGTCGCGCCGCGGCGGCGAAAGAGCGCGCCGGTGGTGAGCAGGATGATGGCGACGAAAAGGAAATCGAAAACAGGCTGGGCGGCCGATTCGGTGGCGGCGAACATGATCACGAAGACGACGCCGACCAGCAGAAAGAATGTACCGATGCGGGCGATAAATTCACTCATGCGTTTGAGTCCCTCACCCCCTTCCTTTCTCCCACTTGCCCTGAGCGTAGTCGAAGGGTTGGGAGAGGGGCTGAGGTGAGGGGAAAAGCCCCTTCCCCGTTTCAGGGAAGGGGCCTGAGCGCCTACTTGATGCGCGTGCGAATCTGTTCGTGCATGTAGAGCGGGACGTAGTAGTGACCGCCGGCGTTCTTGCCGCTGGAGCCGGAGCCTTTCCAGCCGCCGAACGGCTGGAAGCCCGGCCACGCGCCGGTGGTGGCGCCCTGCGGACGGTTGGCGTAGGTCACGCCGGCCTGGATGTTATCGAAGAACCATTCCACTTCTTCGTCCGAGCCGTAGAAGCCGGCCGTCAGACCGTAGTTGACGCCGTTGGCGATGGTCATGGCCTCGTCGAGACTCTTGACCTTGCCGATGGTGGTGATGGGCAGGAACATCTCGTGTTGCCACAGGCGATGCGAGAACGGGACGTCGGTGGCGAAGGTGGGGGCGCAGAAGTAACCCTTGTCGTACATGCCGCCGCTCATCACTTTGCCGCCGGTCAGGAACTTGCCAGCCTGCGAGAGTTCCTCGGTGAAGTTCTTGAAGTCCTGGTACGAGGAGGCGTTGATGACCGGGCCGAGATAGGTGGCGCGCTCGGTCGGGTCGCCGATGACCAGTTTCTCGGTCAGGTCTTTGAGGCGGCCGAGCAGGTCGTCGTAGACCGGCTCCTCGACGATGACGCGCGAGGCGGCCGAGCATTTCTGTCCCTGCAGGCCGAAGGCCGAGCGGACGATTCCGATGGCGGCGCGCTCCAGGTCCGCGTGACGCGAGACGATGGCGGGATTCTTCCCGCCGAGTTCGAGGATCACCGGGCGCACGTACCTGCCTTTGGCGAAGTCCTGGAACATCTTCATGCCCACGTCGAAGGAACCGGTAAAGGTCGCGCCGTCCACTTCGGGGCTGTCCACCAGAGCCTGGCCGAGCGTGCGGCCCGGGCCGGTGACGAAATTCACCACGCCGTCGGGCAGACCGGCGTCGCGGAAACACTCGGCCAGCAGGCGCACGATCCAGGGTGTGTCGGTGGCGGGCTTGATGACGATGCAGTTACCGGCCGCGAGCGCCGCGCCGGACGGGCCGCCGGTCAGCGCGAAGGGGAAGTTGAACGGGGAAACCACCAGCCACACACCGTAGGGACGCAGCACCGAGACGTTGGTGGCTTCGTAGCCCACCAGCGGATCCTTGCCCATTTCCACCACGTAGCCGTTGTTCTTCTCCACCTGGTAACAGGAGTAATAGATCAGGTCGGCGGTCTCCTGCACGTCGCCCAGCGCTTCCATGCGGTTCTTGCCCACCTCCAGCGACATGGCCGCGCCCAGTTCGAAGATGCGCTCCTCGATCAAAGAAGCCGCCTTTCGCAGGAGCTCCACGCGCTTCTGCCACGGGGTGTGGCTCCAGCCGGGGAACGCCTTGCGGGCGGCTTCCATCGCCATCTGGGCGTGCTTCTCGCTGCCTTTCTGCATGACGGCCAGCACCCAGTCGGTGTTGATCGGCGAACGGTCCTCGAATTTTTCGTCGGCCTTCACGTCCTTGCCATTGATGATCATGGCGTATTCCGCGCCGAACTTCGCCTTGACCTTCACCAACGCTTCGTCGTACTTCGTGTGCAGGTCTTCCGGCGGGTTGAACATCGTTGCATAGGTCAGTTTGAAATCAGCCATATCAAAGCCTCCAGGGGTGGTTTTGTAGTTTCGTAGTTTTGTAGTTTTGTAGTTAGGTAGTTGTGTAGTTTGGTGAGACCATGAAACTACCGAACTATCTAACTGAACAAAGTATAGCGTAGGACTTCACAATCGTCAAAGCGCGGCGTCCGTTTTTTGAGGTGACGATGTTCCCTTGTTTTCTCACAGAACTTTAATCGTTCCTGCCGTAAAAAATACCCCATTCGAGACATCGGGGATGCAAAGGAGATGCCCGATGCAGACCAAACGCGTCCCGCTCTGGACCCTGGGCCTGGCCGCCGTTTTCGTTATCGCGGCCTGCGCCCCGGCCGTGACCCCGCCTCCCGCCGCGGCGACCCAGCCTCAAGCGGAAGCCCCGACCGCCGCACCCTCCACGCCGACCACCGCGCCTGCGATCCCGACTGTCACCGCGACCTCGATTCCCGCCGAGTTGCCTCTGCCCGCCGCCACCTCGCGCGGAGCGGACCTCGAAGCCACAGACCCCACCACCGTCAGTCTCGCCGCGGGACAGTTGCAACTGGTGGAATTCTTCCGCTTCACCTGAGGCACCTGCCGCGCCCTGGCGCCCATGGTTCATGGGCTCGAAGCGAAATATTTCGGTCAGATCAAGTTTTCCTACCTGGATGCGGACGATCCGCGCACCGACGGTTTTCAGCGCGCGCTCGGCTTTTACTACCAGCCCGAACTGTACCTGCTGGATGCGAATGGGGGGGTGTTGAAGAAGTGGGTGGGTTACGTGACGCAGGAGCAATTGGAAGAGGTGTTTGTTCAGTATTTGGGGCAGTAGGGTTGTTGGTCGGGAAATAATATTCCAGCCCCGGCGCATATTGGTCCGGGGCTGGTTCTTCGCATGCGCGACGCCTGTTTGTTGGTTTGAGCCCTCAATCTTCGGGAGCAATCCTTTCCAGCAAGGGAAGCAGTGCGGGTAGATCGTTGGTAACAACCTGCCAGAGAACGTCCTCGTCCACGCGCATGTAATCATGAACAATGCGGTGGCGCATCCCAACGATCTTTCTCCATGGGATTTCGGGGTGTACCTGCTGGAATTCTGGCGAGACTTTGCGAGCCGCCTCGCCAATGACCTGAACAATATGTGTCAGGCCCAGGCGAAGAATATCGTCCCCATCGTACTCTGCGCGTGTTCTGGATTTCAGCGCCTCGACACCCCTGCGCGCCATATCCAGCATGTGGCCGACGTAAACCAGGTCATCTTCAAGCGGCATACGCCACCCTGGCTTCTTTTAGCACGCGGTCCTTGATGCGACGATTGAGGAATTTTGGCGTGACCAGGTCCACTTCGCGTCCGCCGAGCAGGCTGGAGAGTTCATCCTGAATATCTATAAACGCAAGACCTGGAGTATGGCCTTCCTCGAATTCGACCAGGATGTCCACATCGCTGGTTGGGCCGAAATCCCCGCGTAAGACCGAGCCAAAGTAGGCCAGCCTGCGGATATGATATCGTCTGCACAATTCGGCCAATTTTTGGGGCGGAATGGATATGTTGATCCTGTCCATGTTGCCGATTATATACTGAAAAGTTCGCTAACACGGGAGGCCTGGTATTCGCGCTGGTGAAGCGTCCCAGCGAAGGGTCGTATCCCCTCCGCTGCACTTCGGGGACGCTTCTCAGCCATCCTGCATTGTCCCTACGGGATGCTTCGCGATAGAAATACAGCCCCAGTGACGTCTCATTGCGCTGACCAGTAAATTGGAAGGCGGTGTAGGTCGTGCCGCTGGAGTACCTGGTCTCACCCCACGCTTTGTATCTCAACTCGGCGATCTTGCTTCCGCTGGAGTTGAGGGTAATACTGGTAGAGCCGAGATGGTCGCCCAACATGTAATAGAGTGTACCATTTTTCCGCATCGCGATTCGGGTCGCGCCTGCGAGATAGTACTTGGTCACGACGCCGTTGTCCACCTGGTAGTGCGCGCCGACATAGTAAGTGGTGGTGCTGCCCACGACGGCCTTGACCTGTTTGCCGTCGGCATCGTAGAGGAAACTTGCCGTGGCCGCGCCGCTCACGGAGACGAGTCGGTTTTCGGCGTCGTAGGTGAGGGTGAAGGTCTGGCCGCTCACGGTGCGGGAGGTCATGTTGCCGTTGGAGAGCGAGGAGACCGTGGTCAAGTCTCTTGGCCCGGCCAAGGGAGACAATTCTTTGAAATTGAAGTTGCAAGCAATATGGGTGAATACAAGACTATGACAAACTGTAGCCACATGGCCCAAGGAACCAAACTGAAAGAATTGGAAGTACTAGGGCCACTAAGAAAATAGACTCGTGCGGCGACAACAGCACAGATGGTGATAATCGAGATTATGTTTGTCACCAAAGTTTTGCTCTTGAATGATTGCCAAGTTAACACGATTAAAGGGAGCACAAGCAGGAAGATTAGGTAAGGCACGACGTGAAAGATCGCCTTGGCGACTTGTACTGCCGGGAAGGTTGAAGTCCAAGCTGCATAGCTGAGATTTTGGCCCAAATATCTTTCAAACAAGAACGGCTCAAGGGTTACCACGAACAACATTGTTCCCATGTTGTAATGACGGCCTAGCAATAGCCCAAATGACAAAATTGGAATTAAGTATGTGATCCACAAGGAAATCTCGATGAAAATAGTTGCTTGAATATCTAAATCGCTTGTTCGGAAAATTTCAAGAGTTGAGACGCCCAGAGTGATAATCAGAAATTGAACCCATACAGGTTTTGTAATAATCCATTTCAATTTGTATAAAATCACTAGTCCAACAATGCTGAAGAACGCTACTATTGTGTCAAAGATCCAAATCAAGATTCGAGGTTGCCAAATTAAAACCAAAATCCACAGCCCCCATACCGATGCGCCAATTGCTGGGAATGCCCAAGGCTCGACTTTTCGATTTTGTGAAGCGTTTAATGCTAGGACGAGCCCGGTAAATGCGATTACACTCGCTGGCATTAGCCAGATAGGTGCACTAAAGGGAAAGACCCACCAAAAGTCAAAATTTTGGAGGACAAGCAATAGGCCAGGAAAGACAGCAACCACGATTTTCCATGGACTTGTTACGAATGGAGAAAGAGAGTTCATAAAAGCCTCCTTACTCGTCATATCCACTATTATTGTTTCGAGTATGTGGTCTATTGAGACGTTAGTGCATCATACAAGCCTAGGGCCTCAAACTGGTTGTACGTATTGTAGCCATATTCGATCCAAAATTTTTCATCGACTGTTAAAGAAGGTTGATGTGTCCTGTCCTTCCACTCTTGTCCAGTTGCATATGTGCCTTCAAGTGTTTCTCCGGCTGCCGCACCCCACATTCCTTGCGCAAAATAATTAATTGCGCTTCTGTAAGAGCATGTTATGCCCTGAATACAAACAATTTGATTTGGCATAGGATGTGGTTCGGGAATTCCTGTAGGGCCATCCCGAGTCGTATATATACCATTGAAAAAGGGTGTGTCAAACTTGCTTCTAATGAGTTGGTCAAACCAATTGTTTCCAAGCGGCAATGCTCCGTCGTCCATTGATCGCAAGTCGAAATATACAGCGACTAGAAGTTTCGTGAACTCATCCATGGTGATTTGCTCACCTCCTCCAAACTTCATGTTTTCGCCAGAATAATAACACTCAAGAAGACTCGAAACACAACTTTGACTGTAGTCGAAACCTTTCCAAAGCCATTCCCACCAAGACTGCGCGTGATACTCAGACTCGTCATCAACCTCCCTCATCTTCCTCATGCGGATCTGGCACCGGTAGTTACTGCCATGACACTTGAAATGCCCTGACGGGTCTACATATTTGACAGGATTATTGCTCGTGTACGCGTACCTGTCATAGCCCTGCACCCCGGCAGGGACGAGGGTGTCCGCGCTGGTGAATCTGCCTAGCGAAGCATCGTACCACCTTGCGTTGTAAAAGTACAGCCCGAGTGACGTCTCATTGCGTTGACCGGTGAACTGGTACTTGGTGGGCGTGGTGCCGCTGGAATACCTTGTTTCTCCCCACGCCTTGTATCTCAACTCGGCGATCTTCGTGCCGCCCGGGCCCGTGGTGATGCTGGTGGAACCCAGGTGATCTCCGAGCAGGTAATACAATGTGCCGCTCTTGTACATGGCGATTCGAGATGCTCCAGCCAAATAGTACTTGGTCACGACGCCGTTGTCCACCTGGTAGTGCGCGCCGACATAGTAAGTGGTGGTGCTGCCCACCACGGCTTTGACCTGGTCTCGACAGGATTTCGACAGGCTCAATCTACCAGCTCGACCCGACGGTTTGCCATCCACATCTTAGAGGAAGGACGCGCTCGCCGCGCCGCTCACTTCTTGCGCTTCTGTCTTTGAAATGCCAAAATCTGCGGATAAAGGGATGCGACTGTTTCCTTGTCAAAGAGTTGTTTGCGAATCACAAGATAATCCCCTTCGCCTGCCTGCCAGGAGGCCCAAAAACGCGTAGCCTTGGCGGGACTCATGTATCGCATGATGACCCGCGCCGCCTCTTGTATCACCTGTCTTTCGCTTGGAACGTGAATGGTCATGGTTGCACTCCGATAATTTTTTGCACAAACTCCACTGGGTTGAGCGGCCTGACATTGAGGTATTTTCTTTTACTTATCAGCCGGTCATCACAAGTCAGAAAGTAACTTGCCTGTGCAGCCTCGGCACAGGATACATGCAACGCGTCCAACGCCTTTATGCGCAGGTGCTCCAGTTGTTCCGCCCGTTTGCGGATGGAATCATCGACGGCCTTGTATTCGGTTGAGAGCCGTAAACATCTGGGTAGTGGCTCAAAGTAAGTGACGATCCTCAACGCGAATTTCGCGAATATGCGAATACCGCGAATTCCATCTTGATTTATTCGCAAAACTTGCCAATTCGCGCCATTCGCGTTCCAAGATTGAAGGTCGTATCTCGGCATCACTTACAAATAGACCACTACCGAATATTTTACCCCACCACGTTCTCGAAATGCGTGATCTGTGGGGTCCTGCCCGGCTGGCCTTCAACGGAGACAACGTCCACGCGCCAGGTATCGTATTCGGGATGCTCCTGTAAATAGGACTCGGCCGCGCTCAGGATGTGCGCCTGCTTGCGGAGCGTGACCGCTTCTTCGGGATGACCGAATCGCCCCGATGCCCGCGCCTTGACCTCGACGAAGACCAGCGCCTCGCCCTGCCGCGCGACGATGTCTATCTCGCCGTGCGCGGTGCGGACATTGCGCGCCAGAATCTCGTAACCCTGCCGTACGAGATACTCCGCCGCGGCCGCCTCGCCCCAGTGCCCCATGCGCTGTTGGACTCTCATTGTCTTCCCTTCTTCACCAGCGATTCGTAATGCTGGAGCATGGACTGGATCGTGTTGTCAATGGAAAAACGAGCGGAGGCCTTTCGGGCGGACTCTCCCAGCCTCTTGCGGAGCGCGCTGTCTGAACCGATGCGAATCAGGTTCGACGCGAACTGCGTCTCGTCGTCCGCGAGCAGGCCGCTGGCCTCGTGCTCGACCGAGTCGCTGATGCCCGGCGAGTGAATGGCAACGATGGGCAGTCCCACCGCCATGGCCTCGATCACGGACAGCGGATGCACCTCGCTGACCGAGGGCGTGACGAACGCGTCCGCCATGGCGAGGTAGGCGGGAAGGGCCTGGTAGGAGACTTGGCCTGTAAAACGGACGCGGGCCGAAAGTCCCAGCGAAGAAGCGAGCGACTTGATCGGTTCCAGCGGCGGGCCGCCCCCGACGATCATCAGGGCCGCGTTTTCCAATCGAGGTGAGATTTCCTTGAACGCGCGCAGGAGCAAGGGCAGGTTCTTCTCGTTGGCGACCCGTCCCGCGTACATCAGCAAAACGTCGTCATCCTTGACGCCAAACTCACTGCGCGGTTTGGGGATGGGATTCTGGAATTGCTTCAAATCCACGCCGTTGGGCACGACCTCGATTCGACCGTCCACGCCCATGCCGAGCAGGATTTTTTCCATGCCCGCGGAGGGGGAGATGGTCAGGTCAATGGCGCGGCAGAAGCGCGGCATGTAGGCGCGGATAAAGGATTGGACGAGACCGGACGGCAAAAAGCGGGCGTAGGTCTGTGCGTAGAGGTCGTAGCGTGTGTGATTGGTGAAGAGGATCGGGATGCCGCGCGGACGGCCATAACGCAAAGCCAGCCGCCCGCTGAGGAAGGGATGATGGACGTGAAGCACGTCCATGCTTTGAAGCGCCCGTTGCGCGGCGCGGTTGTACCACAGGGAAAGATAATAGCCCTTGTAGGGAAGTGGAACGCCTCTTGTCCAGTGGATGCTCGGACGGGAATCGTACTGGGAATCGCCGAAGGTGAAGAAGTGCACCTCGTGACCGGCCGCCTCGAGCCGCTCCTTCATCAGGTCCATGTAGTTCGTGATTCCGCTGACGTGCGGTTTGTAGGCGTCTGCCAGCATGCCGATGCGCATAAGGTTCCTTTTGCAGAATTGCCGATTTGGAGAGTGTCTATTCTCGTGGGCCTGCGAGGGATTTCACCACAGAGCGCACCGAGATCACAGAGAAAAACTTTGAAGAATCTCTGTTGGCTTCGTGTTCTCTGTGGTGAGACATTCTCCAGTCCATTCTTTTGGACGTTCTCGATTTGATTTTGGGCTATACGCCCCGTGCACTTTATTATATACTCAGCCGTATGGCATTCAGATGCCAAATATACTACATAAGGAAATATGAATTATGAATAACGATACTCAGGTGGCTGTCTTCATTGATTACGATAACATCGAACTCAGTGCGGCGGAACTCATGGGCAGGGATACGGAAGTGGAATGGGGGCGGGTGCTGGAAATGGCGGCGCAGATTGGCCGCGTCGTGGTCCGAAAGGCATATGCAGACTGGTCGTCCAGCGGGAGCCGACAGCGCGAACTGCTCGGCCTGGGCATTGACCTGGTGCACGTCTCCAGCCGAAGGGGGAAGAACGCGGCCGACATCCGCATCGTCATCGAGGCGCTCGAACTGCTGAGCAACGGAAACAGCAACATCACCCACGTCCTGCTGGTATCGGGCGACGGGGATTTCACCGAACTCGTCCACCGCCTGCGGGCGCGCGGCATCACGGTCATTGGATTGGGTGTGAGCGGCGCGACCGCCGAGTACCTGGTCAACGCCTGCGACGAATTCATCTACTACGACCGCCTGATCGGCGCGGCGCCCGCGCCGGCCGAGGAGACCAAGGAGGCGGAAGTCTCGCCCTCGTTCGACATCAGCGAGGCGCGCCAGTTGTTGCGACGCGTGCTGTTCTCGCGGCAGGGCGATTACGTGCTGGCGGCCGAGTTGAAGAACGCCATGCTTCGCCTCGACCCGTCTTTCAGCGAGCGCAATTACGGCTTCGCCAACTTCAAGGAATTCCTCGAATCGCAGAAGGACATCGTCGAGACGCGCCTGAACGACAACCAGCAGATCGAGGTCGGGCTGGCGGCTGGAGACTCGAAGGCCCCCGAAGCCCTGCTCGACGATTATCTGCACATCCTGGCCGAGCAGAAGATTCGCATGACGCCCAACGAATACCGCCCGCAGATCATCTTCCGCTTCTTCGAGATCCTCAAAGCCAACCCCGATTATTCGCTGACACAACTCAAAGAGCAGGTGCATCTCTTCTTCGAGGAAACCGCGCCGCATGTCCGCTGGCAGTACGTCCACGAAGCCGCGCATCAGTTGTTCCATACCTATTGTTTCGATTTCGACGAGGCGGAAAACTATCCGCCGGATACCCGCCGCTGGGACCGCAAGGTGCGCCTGGCCGAGGGCATCGAAAAGCCCGTGGACCTGCTGGATAAATGCGATAAGGGCCTGCTCCAGAAACTCTCGCGCACGCTCGGCGCGCCGCGCAAGATCAACAAGGAAGTCGCCGCCCGCCTGCTGTATGGCAGTTTCCGCGGACAGGCCATGCTCGACCACGTCAGCGATTTGATTGACGGGCTGAAGGCCGCGCCTCGAGGCGAATCGTGACCGTGAAGTTGGTTCTGCGCGATAAGCAGTTCGAGATCCGCCCGGGCATGACCCTGCTCTCGTCCCTGCAAAAGATCGAAGTCCTGCCCGAATCGGTCATTGCCACGCGCGGCGGCGAGATGATTCTCGAGGACGAGATTCTCAACGACGGCGACGAGGTCAAACTGATCGCGGTCATTTCTGGAGGATGATGTTTGCGCGTTCCGCGCGAATCTTTAAAACCGCGAAGAAACGAAACACGCGAACGGAGATTAACTTCACAAAGGAAGAACCTTCGCGGCTTTCGCCTCTTCGCGGTGAAACTTTTTGGCCACGATTGGAGGCCGCGCTATGAAATGTCGTAAATGTGGCGGCAAGGCCTCGGTCAACATGCGCCAGCACAAACTGGCTTTATGCAAAGAGCATTTTCTTGAATGGGTTCCCGAACAGACCGAGCGCTTCATCAAAAAGTACAACATGTTCCGCCGCGGCGAGAAAATCCTCGCGGCGGTTTCGGGCGGCAAGGATTCGCTCTCGTTGTGGGACATCCTCGTCCGCCTCGGCTATCAGGCCGACGGCCTTTACATCGGTCTTGGCATTGACGAGGGCATAGGCTACTCCGACGAGTCGCGCCGCCTCACCGAAAAATTCGCCTCCGAACGCGGACTCAAACTCCACGTCGTGGATGTGGCGGGGGAATACGGTCAGACCATCCCAATGCTGGCGGAATTGTCCACGCGCGGGCGCGGCAAGCCGTGCGCCGTCTGCGGGCTGACCAAACGCCACGTGATGAACCGCATCGCGCGCGACCTGGGCTATGACGTGCTTGCGACGGGCCACAACCTCGACGACGAGGCGGCCGTGCTGTTCGGCAATACTTTGCAATGGGACACGCGCTTGTTATTGCGTCAGGGTCCCGTCCTGCCCGAAGCGCCGGGGCTGGCGCGCAAGGTCAAGCCGCTGTGCCGCTTCTACGAACGCGAGATGGCCTCGTACGCGATCCTGCGCGGCATCGAATACATTTACGAAGAATGTCCTTTTGCGGAAGGCTCGACCTCGATCTATTACAAAGAGTTACTCAACCGCCTCGAAACCGACCGCCCCGGCGCGAAACTGTCCTTCTATCTGCAATTCCTCGAAGCCCGCCAGCGCGGACTGTTCACCGAGCAGGATGAGGCCGCGCTCGAGTTGCATCCCTGCCCGCAATGCGGCCAGCCGACCTCCTCGCCCGGTCTGTGTTCGTTTTGCAAGATGATGGAAAAGGCGAAGGTCAAGAGTTGAATCAGGAACCGTGATTAGAAAACGTCCCGAAGGTTGCGAAGCCTTCGGGACGTTGTGTTGCTAGGCCGTTTCGAGATAGCGTTCGATCTCGTAATCGCTGACGCGCATACGGTACTCGTCCCACTCCTCGTGTTTGGCGCGGACGAACGCCTCGTAGGTGGTTGGGCCGAGCGCGGCTTTCAGGATCTCGTCCTTTTCCAGTTCACCGAGAGCCTCTGCCAGCGAGCCGGGCAGTTCGCCCACGCCCATTTTGGTGCGCTCTTCCTTCGTCAGGTGATACAGGTTGACGTTGTTGAGCGGCGCGGGCGGCTTGAGTTTGTTGTCAATGCCGTCCAGCGCGGCGGCCAGCATGGCCGCGAAGGCCAGGTACGGATTGGAGGACGGGTCGGGGAAGCGCAGTTCGGCGCGCATGGACTTGTTGCGCCCCTCGGTGTAGCGTGGGATGCGGATCAGCGCGGAACGGTTGATCTGCGCCCAGCCGATGTAGACCGGGGCCTCATATCCGGGCACGAGGCGCTTGTATGAGTTGACCGTCGGGGCGACAATCGCCGCCAGTCCGCGGGCGTGTTTCAATTGTCCCGCGATGAACGAGTAGGCCACATCCGAGAAATGGTATTCGTCCTTTGCGTCGAAGAACAGGTTGTCGCCCTTCTTGTCGAACAGCGACTGGTGGCAGTGCATGCCCGAGCCGTTGATGCCGAAGACGGGCTTGGGCATGAACGAGGCGGTCAACCCGTGCTGGGCGGCGATAGCCTTGACCGTGTATTTGAGCGTCAGCACGTTGTCTGCGGCGCGCACGGCATTGGCGAAGCGAAAATCAATTTCGTGCTGGCCGAGCGCCACCTCGTGATGACCGACTTCCACTTCCAGCCCCATGCTGTTGAGGGCGTCCATCAGTTCGGTGCGGACGCGCACGGCCTCGTCGTCGGCCGAGAAATCGAAGTAACCGCCCACGTCGTGCGGCACGGGATGCACTCCGTGTCCGTTGCCGGGCTTGAACAGGAAGAACTCGGGTTCGGGGCCGATGTTGTAGGTCCAGCCGCGTTCCGCCAGTTTGGACATGGCGCGTTTGAGGACGCCACGCGGGTCGCCTTCGAAGGGTTTGCCGTCGGGCGTGAAGATGTCGCAGAACACGCGCGCCCGGCGGCGCTCGGCGGGACTCCAGGGGAGCACCGCGTACGTGTCGGGATCGAGCACCAGCCGCATGTCCGACTCCTGGATGCGGGCGAAGCCCTCCACCGACGAGCCGTCGAACCACACGCCGTCTTCCAGCGCGCCATCCAGCCCGCTCACGGGCATGTCCACGCTTTTCACCGTGCCCATCACGTCGGTGAACTGCAGTGAGACGAAACTCACCCCGTCGTCCTTGACGCGTTTCAAAAGATCTTTTGCTTCCATAATGATTTTCTCCTTATTATGATTTTTGGTTTCGACAGGGCGCTTTGTATTTTTGGCGCTTCCCATCGTTACTCACGCGTTCATGGTATTGATCCGACCCCTTCATGTCACTTCCTGCTCGACGGGTGATTTCTTCGCGGCCTGCGTCGTCCCAGCGGTTGGCTTCTTTGTCGTATTGATCAGAATGACCGATCCGATGATGATCGCCGCCGCCAGCCAGATGCGCGGCTCCAGCGGCTCCGCGCCCAGCCAGTTGCCGAGCAGGACGGCCACGACGGGATTAACATACGCATACGTCGCCACCAGCGAGATGGGCGCGTTCTGCAGAAGCCAGCCGTAGGATACAAAGCCGATCAGCGACCCGACGAAGATCAAATACAGCAGTCCCACCAGGGATCGCGTCGTGACGCCCGCCGCGTCGAAGCCGGACCACTCACCGGTCACACCGGAGACGAGGAACAGGCCGATACTGCCCATCAGCATCTGCGCGCCGCTGTTCATCAGGGACGACTTCGGCAGGTCGGCGGTCTTGCTGTAGATCGAGCCAATGGACCACAGTATGCAGGCGGCGAGAAGCGCGCCCACGCCGAATGGATTCAATTGCAATCCGCCGCTCGGGACCTCCGAAGGACCGACGAGGATATAGATGCCGCCGAAACCGACCGCGAGGCCGAGGATCGCCTGCCAGTTGGGTTTGACGCCGCCCGGCCGCAGGGCCTCGGCCACCATCAGGAACAGGGGCACCGAGCCGATGATGAGCGCCGCGATACCCGAGGGGATGGTCTGCTCCGCCCACGAAACCAGCCCGTTGCCGCCGAGCAGGAGCAGGTTGCCGATGATGGCGGCCGAGCGCCACTGCGATTTCGTGGGCAGTTCCTCGCCGGCGGCGCGCCGCCACGCGACCAGGATGAGTCCCGAAACGAGAAAGCGCAGGCCGGCCGAGAGGAACGGCGGAATGGTCTCGACCGCGAATCGAATCGCAAGATACGTCGAACCCCAGACGATGTACAATGCCAGTAAGGCAATCCAGATTTTCGTTTTCACTTGTCACTCCAAAACTTCTTCCACAACACTCGATTTCGAAAGTTCCCAGCCGATCAGCGCCTTCTTGCGCGCGGACCCGTAGCGGTAGCCGCCGAATTCGCCCATTTGACGAATCACGCGGTGGCAGGGGATGAGCACCGGCACGGGATTCTGGCCGACCGCATGTCCGACCGCCCGCATCGCGCCCGGATGACCGATCAGGCTGGCGATATGACCGTAAGTGGTCACACTCCCGGCGGGGATGCGCAGGAGCGCCTCCCACACCTTGATCTGGAAGTTCGTGCCGCGCAGGTGCAGTTGCAGGGGGCGGTCCCTGCGGCGGTTCAAGTCGAAGATCGGCTCGACGAGCGGCGCTGTGGCGTTATAGTCTTCGATCATCCGCGCCTGCCTCCAGTCCGCGGTCAACGCGTCCACTGCGTCGCCTTCGCTGGTCTGTACGAAACCCAGGTGGCAGATGCCCCGGTCCGTAAGGCCGATCAGGCACTTGCCGAACGGCGTCGGATGCAGGCCATAGCGGATGGTCAGGCCCGCGCCGCGGCTCTTGTACTCGCCGGGTGTGACCGCCTCCGTCGTGACGAACAGGTCGTGCAGGCGGCCCAGGCTCGAAAGTCCGACCTGAAACGTGGTGTCCAGCAAATTCTCGGAACGGTCGAGCAGGACCTTCGCCTGTTCCCGCGTCACGAATTGCAGGAAACGCTTCGGGCTGATGCCCACCCAGCGGGTGAACAATCGCTGGAAGTGGAACTCGCTCAGTCCGACCGCGCCGGCGACCTCGCCCAGTTCGGGCTGGCGTTGCGCGTTGTTTTCAAGGTACTGGATCGCCTGCTCGATGAGCGGGTAATCGTTACTGGATTGGCGGTAATCCGTGGTCGAGAGATTCATGTGAGACTCCTCAGGTTGATTTGCTCACATTCTATGAATCTCGCCCGGCGGCGGCCACCCGATTCTTGCGCGATTGTTTTGTCACCGTAACCTCGTTCCAAAAGAAAAAGGCACGCGCGGGCGTGCCTTTTCGTTAACAGCAATATGCCATTAAATAAAGCAGCCCTTCCAAACTTGCACAGGCAGGATGAGTGCCTGGTCACTGCACATGCCTTGTGCCACGCGTCACCGCGTGGTTTTCGGCGGCGGGCAACAGCGTTTTTTTAAACCTGTTGCGCCTGCGCTTTCTTTGGAAGGGAGAAGGGAGCCTGTGACCGGCTCCGGAGGCATCCGCTGATCGATCCGATTTTTGGACCTCACCCCTGACCCCTCTCCTGAAAGGAGAGGGGAAGTCCTTAGCGCGTCCCTCGCGGGACGGAACCTCTTCCTCGTGATCTCGCCATCGAAGCGAGACCCAGCCGCTAATTCTCCGTGTATTCAGTTGTTAACCCATTTCAGGGACGAACTCGCGGCGAATTCTACTCTCTGCCACAGTTTGAGTCAAGTGACAAAATTGGGAGTTGAATTGTTCGGGATTTCTGGATATGATTGGTCAAATTTATCAACCCTGGAGGTCTCGATGTCCGTGGAATATTCGCTCGATGATTATCTGGATGTGATTCGCCGCGGGATTACCGCCAGGTTCAAGCCGGGCGGCAAGCCAAAAAAAGTTGTGATCGTTGGCGCGGGAGTGGCGGGACTCGTCGCCGGGTATGAACTGCTCCAGGCGGGGCACGATCCGCTGATTCTGGAAGCCCAGCACCGCGTCGGTGGACGAATCTATACACTGCGCGAGCCGTTCGCCCAGGGTCTGTACGGCGAAGCGGGCGCGATGCGCATCCCGCGCGCCCACACGCTGACAATGGCTTATGTCGAAAAGTTCAACCTGCCGACGTCGGATTTCGTCATGGGGAATCCGCAGGCCTACGTGTATGTGGGCGGTGTGAAACGGCGCATGGCCGAAGTGCAGGCCAGGCCCGACCTGATGGGATTCGAGACCTCTGCGAAGGAAAAAGGAAAGATCTCCGGGACGTTCTGGGAGGAAACCATCCGCCCGCTGGTGGGGAAGGTGGAGAGGGAAGGCCAGGCTGGCTGGGATCAAATCAATGCGGAGTACGATCAGTATTCCGTGCGCGAATTCCTCGAACTCAAGGGCTGGTCGGAGGGCATGATCGAGATGTTCGGCCTGTTGAACAACCAGGAAGCCATGATGAATTCTTCCTTCCTCGAGTTGTTCCGTGAGGACGGCGGGAATTATTACACCAACATGTGCCAGATTGTCGGCGGCTCGGACAATTTCCCGCACGCGTTCCTGCCCGCACTCGGACCGAGGATCCGTTACGGCGCGAAGATGATCGCCCTCGATCAGACTCCCGAGGAGGCTGTTGTCCATTATCAGACGGCCGCGGGCCGCTTCAAGGTCTCTGCGGATTACGCCATCGTCACGGTGCCTTTCCCCGTCCTGCGCCACGTGGAGGCGCTCAAACCGTTCTCGCGCGCCAAGCAACGCGCCATCCGTCAGTTGCATTACGATGCCTCGGCCAAGATTTTCTTCCAGTCCCGAAGGCGCTTCTGGGAGACCGACGAAGGCATTTACGGCGGCGGCACGGTCACCGACCTGCCGATCCGCAACCTGTATTACACCGATTACGGCAAAGAGACCGGACGCGGAATCCTGCTGGCCTCTTACACCTGGTCGGAGGATGCCCAGCGCTGGGGCTCGCTCTCGCCGCGCGACCGCATCGAGCAGGCGCTGGAGAACGTGGCGCTGATCCATCCGCAGATCACCGAGGAATTCGAGGCGGGGGCGTCGCATATGTGGCACGACGACGAATTCGCGGGCGGCGCGTTCGCGCTGTTCGACCCCGGTCAGCAGACCTTGTTGCACGCGGAGATCGTCAAGCCCGAGGGACGAATCCACTTTGCGGGCGAACACGCATCGCTTTATCATGCATGGATTCAGGGCGCGATCGAGTCGGGGTTACGCGCCGCCATTGCGATCCATCGTTCGGGTTAAAAAACGAATGGGATGGATAACAGCGTCCATCCCATTCGTGTCGGTAAAAAGATACCCCGCTCATGCCGTGTGCGACGAAGTTTTGAACCTGCTTTTGGCAGGATGGGCCCCTACCCGGGAACGCCGCCTTGGCTCAGGCCTATCGCGTTATTCCAGAAAGATGAGGGCCCTTTTTGTGGATGTTGGCTCAAAACGCGAGAGTCGCATCACGAACACAGCAGGGCACGATTCTTATACCATAAACACAATGGGGAGGGGAGGGAAAGATTAAGAACGGCGGTTTACAAACCGCTTGCGTTGGTTGCGATTTTGTGCTAGTCTATGATTGCGAACTTTCCAGATGACAGGAGGAAGCATGGCTACTGTACCGGGCATTGACGTTTCGTATTGGGATGCGGGCATTGACTGGCCGAAAGTGCGTGCCACCGGCCAACGCTTTGTCTTTGTGAAGGCAACCGAGGGGACGACCTTCGTCGATTCGACTTTCGACGACAATTGGATCGGCGCGAAGAACGCGGGCCTCCTGCGGGGCGCATATTGTTTCTTCCACCCCAACCTCGACGCAACGAAACAGGCCGACCTCTTCATCAAAACGGTCAAGGTGATGAAGGATAGCGGCGAACTTCCGCACGTTCTGGACCTGGAATCGCACGATAATCAAAGCAAGTCCAAGATCATTTCTCAGGCCAAGATCTGGCTGGACGCGGTCGAAGCCGCGTTCGGCAGGAAGCCGATCATCTATTCGGGACAGTACTTCCTGCAGGATCACTTTTCCGAAACGGGCGGTGGGCCGCCAACGTGGGCCAAGGACTATCCGCTCTGGCTGGCGCAATATCCCTATCAATACACGCCGGGCCAGCAGCCCTTCCTGCCGCGCGGCTGGTTCAAGTGGGCGTTCTGGCAATACACCGACAAGGGCGTGGTCAACGGCATCAATGCCGCGGTGGATATGAATGTGTTCAACGGCACGCTGGAGGAATTGTACAAGTTCGCAGGCGCGACCCTGCCCGAAGGCAAGTCGAAGACACATACGGTGGCTTCGGGCGATTCGTTTGAAACGATTGCCAACAAATACGGCGTCACCGTGCGCGAACTGGTCACGGCCAATCCGCAGTTGCTCAAGACAGGCGACAAGTTAACGGTGCCCGTCGCGGTGGCGATTCCGCAGGAAACCGGAACCGGCTCGGGGTCCGCGGGCGGCGTTTCGTCTACAAAGACCTACACCGTCAAGTCGGGCGATACGCTGTCTTTCATCGCCATCAAGTTCGGGACGACGGTTGCGGCGATTGCGTCGGCCAACAACATCACGAATATCAACAATATCAAGGTTGGACAGGTACTGATCATTCCGAGTTAGTTGCCAGGCCGGCAGGGTTTTCCTGCCGGCCAATTTTTGTCCCCGCCGCCGAAAGGAGAGAGCCATGAATTTCGTATTCGGGATCGATATCTATGCCTATAATAAGCCGATAGATTGGGACGCGGTGCGGAGGGAGGGTACGAAGTTTGTTTTCGTGAAAGCCTCCGAGAATAACTTTGCCGACCCGGGGTTTACGGAAAACTGGCAGAAGGCCCGCGAGACCGGTCTGTTGAGGGCCGCGTACCATTATTTTCATCCCGAGTTCAACACTGCGGCGCAACAGGCAGATATTTTCATTCAGACTGTCGGCGCGGATAAGGGCGAGTTGATGCCCATCCTGGACCTCGAAAACGTCTACACTCGCAATGCGAAGAAGGAACGGGTGGAGGTGCCCCTGCCGCAAGGCAACGCCTTGTCGAGCCGAATCAAGACCTGGCTGGATATAGTGGAGCAGGCTTTCGGACGAAAACCGATGCTTTACACGCGCGCGGAGTTCCTTGTTTCCCACGGCCTGGTGCCGGGACCCGCCTGGGCCAAGGATTATCCGTTGTGGATCGCCCAGTATCCTTACGTCCTGGGAACGAACAATAAATGGATCGAGATGAAGGACGCGCACCAGACGCCGGTGCAGGGACCTAAGATGCCGAACCAGCCGGCTGGCTACCAGGCCTGGAAGTTCTGGCAGTATTCGGCTCACGGACGGTTGAACGGCTTTCCTCCAAACGAGGACGTGGACTTCAACTTCTTCAATGGGACACTGGCTCAGTTATATCAACTGGCAAACCTGGCCGTGCCGGACCTCACCAAATACACGGTCCAACAGGGCGACACTCTGCCGATCATCGCCAACAAGCACGATGTTGACCTGAAGGAACTCGTGGAACTCAACAATGACAAATTGATTCAACTTGGGAAAGAACTCTTCATCCCGGCCCGCTTCGTTCCACCTGTGGTGGTACAGCCCGGCGGACCCGGTCCCGGGCCAGCGCCCGCGCCCGTGACGCAGACATTCAAATACGTTGTGCAACCGACCGACGTGTTGGGTGATATTGCCCTGCGGTTCCGCACAACCATCGAGGCGATCATGGCGCTCAATCCACAGATCAAGAACAAGAACATCATCATTGACGGCGACACATTGCTGATTCCCAAAGTGTAGGCGTGCTTGAAACAAAACAGGGCAGGTTCCAGGCCTGCCCTTACAATTTCTGTGAAAGTTCGAACCCGATCCAATTTCTTCCTTTCCTCGCAGGACTTCGAGCCGGTCTATTTGCGCCTGCATCGAACGGGTGAACTTAAACAAAGGGCGCGCAAGGCAGTCGAAAGCCTTGCATCTTGCCGCGCCTGTCCGCGCGATTGCCGCGTGGACCGTCTCGCGGACAGGACGGCGGTCTGCAAGACAGGACGGTACGCGCGTGTCAGCAGTCACTGCCCGCACTTCGGCGAGGAGGACTGTCTGCGCGGCTGGCGCGGGAGCGGGACGATCTTTTTCTCATGGTGCAACCTTCGCTGTCAGTTCTGTCAAAACTACGACATCAGTCAGCTCGGTCACGGCGAGGAAGTGCGGCCCGAATGCCTGGCGGAGATGATGCTGGAATTGCAG
>JBFMCC010000037.1:0-18894 GCA_040754535.1 Chloroflexota bacterium | reverse complement strand
CTAGAAGAACCCCCACCCCCCGCTGAGACCTCTATAGAAAGAACAGCTTCACCAAAACTAATTCGAACAAAGCAAGAAAATCCTTGGCCTGAAATTGTCGATGACAACTTGCGTGAGGCTATCAGCGTAATTCGAGAGAATCAAGAAGGAAAAAGAGAGACTGAAAGAGAATTGATAGGTATAGATAAAACTCTTCTTCGCGTGTTTGCAATTGCTTTATTAGGTGCACTTTTCTTTACTTTTTACTTAATAGCAGTTGACAGACTAGACCCTGTTAGCAATGTTCTCTATCCAATAATCTCATTAATTCTAGGTTTCATGAGTGGTTATTTTGCAGGTACTGGAAGATCAAAAGGTAGATGACATTCCCTTTTTCTTTCATAATGCTTTGCGATTAAAATTGCTTCCTCTCCCACTCAGGTTGATATCGCTTCTTGCATAAAAGTTTGAACTTGGTTGAGCCTCAGGGTGTGCAAAAATCGAAATTTGGGTTTAGATATCAACGCGGTACTATGTAAAACGGCAGTTTCATCTCTTTTTCCATTCGGGTTCGTAGAATGGGAGTTTAGCTACGCGTGCAGGCGCGTGTTGACGATGATGCTCCACCGTGATCTCCATGCGCACGTCTGTGCCGACTTCGTAGTACGGTCTCTGTAAGTGTGCAAGGGCAATGTATTTCTTCAACAGTGGCGACCATGTGGAGGTGGACGCATACCCCACCTGCACATTACCCACCATCACAGGCAGGCTTGCCCGAATCGCCATCCCTGGGATTTGGGGCGGCAGGCCGACCTGCTTGTAAATCCTTTCCATTCCTTCCCAATCCACTTCGAGTCCCATCATCTTCCATGCCGAGCCTTCTCTCTTTTCACGCTCCAATGCGCGGCGACCGACGAAATAACCTTGTTTGTCGAGCGCAACCGTCCAATCGAGTCCCAACTCGAATGGCGAGGATTTTTGTCCTTCAATCCACGCGTGGGTCGTGGAGGTGTAATCCACATCGAGCATGAACAGACCCGCTTCCACGCGTGCCATGTCCATGGCAAGAATGCCGACAGGCGTGATGCCGTAGTCCGAGCCTGCTTCCATCAACGCATCCCAGATCGGGAGCGCGTCTTGGGCGTCCATCCAGATTTCGTAACCGAGATCACCTGTGTAGCCTGTGCGTGAAATGGCGACTTCAACTCCCTTGATCCTGTTCGTCATCAAACGAAAATATTTCAGTTCATCCACTGGTTTCTCAGCGACAAGATTCAAAACCTTGCGCGTATTGGGTCCCTGAAAACTGAGCGCGGCGACTTCATCCGTCACTTCGGTGATGGACACTTCCATGCCGACGGCGTTCATCGTCAGCCAGCGCAGATTCGGTTCCGCGGCGGTCAGGCGGAAGGTCGAGGCATCGAGGCGCGAGACGGTGCCATCGTCAATCATCTTGCCTTCCTCGTCGCACCATCCCGTGTAAGCGACCTGTCCCACTTTCATCTTGTGGATGTCGCGCGTGGTGACGCGGTGCAGGAGTACGGCTGCGTCTTTGCCTTTGATGATGTACTTGATCAACGGCGAGACATCAATCAACGCCGCCGAGTTGCGGATCGCCCAATACTCGCGGTCGAGCGTGTGCTCATACGAGCCGACGACAAAATAGCCCGCCCACTTGCGCCAGTTCTGCGGCTGGCATAATGCGGATGTCCGTTCGTGGAAGGGGGTGGTTTTGAGATTGAACATGGAACTCCTAAAATGACCGCGGACAACCGACCACAGACCGCGCTATCTTTACTGGGGGTCTGCCGTCTGTGGTCTATAGTCTATTTGCATACTCCGCCGGCGCGAAGAACACCACCACCGTCAACTCTTCCTCAATCGAGTGAAAGCGATGCTCCACGTTCTTCGCCACATAGACAATCGAACCCGCCTGCACCTCGCGGTCTTCTTCTGCGACTCGAATCTTCCCCCGTCCGCTCACCACATAATAGACCTCGTCCTCCGTGTGCGGGGACTGAGGATCAACTCCACCCGTAGGAAGAACGTACAGTCCCATGCTCAGGTCGGGGACTTTGAGGAATTCCAGGTAGAGTTTCTTGCTGTCCGCGCGTTGCCGGATCAATTGGGCGAGTTCATAGGCTTGCATAATTCTCCTGCCTACCGATTACTGACAACTGATGACTGATTACTGCTCACTGTCTTACTGCCTCACTGGATTGCTTAACTTTCCCAGCCCGTCAATTTCCACCTCCACTACGTCGCCATCTTTCAAGGGACTGACCCCCGCGGGCGTGCCTGTGAAGATCAGGTCGCCGGGCTCGAGGGTCAGGAACGAAGAGATGTAAGCCACCAGCACGCCGATGTTGAAGACCATGTCGCGGGTCGAGGCCAGTTGCCGCATCTGTCCGTTGACGCGGCAGGTGATCAGCGCGTCCGAGGGGTCGAAGTCCGTGTCGATCCACGGTCCGAACGGGCAGAACGTGTCGAAGCCCTTGGCGCGCGTCCATTGGCCGTCGGTCTTCTGCAGGTCCCGCGCGGTGACGTCGTTCCCGATGGTGTAGCCCAGCACGTGGGACCTGGCCTCCTCGGCGGGGATGTTGCGCCCGCGCCTGCCGATGACGACCACCAGTTCCGCCTCGTGCTCGACCTGGGCCGACTGCGGCGGAAGGAGAATCGCCTCCCCCGGGGCAATGACCGCCGAGGGCGGCTTCATGAAGATCAGCGGCCACTTCGGCACTTCCGCGCCGTGCTCTTTGGCGTGCTCCACGTAATTGCGCCCCACGCACAGGATCTTGCCCGGCATGGACGGGGCCAGCAGGCGCACCTCCGCCGGCGGGATTTTGGCTTTCAACCGCTTGAACGACCCGTACAGGTCGCCTTCGATTTCGCCGATCTTGTCGTCGTGAAGCCAGCCGAATTTCGGGGCCTCGTCCTTGAATTGAAAACGTACGATGCGCATGGTTTCCTCGATTCGGGATTGATGAGGCAAGTTTAACCGTCAACTTGCCAGCCCGCAACCTTTAACTTATAATGTCGGCGTTGGGCGCTTAGCTCAGTTGGTTAGAGCGTCTCGCTTACACCGAGAAGGTCGGGGGTTCGAGTCCCTCAGCGCCCACAATGCTCTCACGAATCCCGCTTTGGCGGGATTTTTTTATTTCCCACTTCGACACACTTTCTTCACAAGTTCATGACGGTTTATTAACTCCCCCTCACTATACTGCCGCCATAAAACATTCAGCAAAGGACTGCCCATGCAAGCCAAACTCGCTCATCCGAATGTGCTCCATAAAATCTCATCCAGATTCTCGGCCTTCGTCTCGAAGATCGAGAACAGCCGCCTCCTGGCAAAAGTCCCCAAAAGATTCGTGCGCCCGGCCCTGGCAGTGATTACCCTGCTGGTGTTGGGAAGTGCGGTCTATTTCCCGGTCACTACGCTGACCGCCAGCAAGACCGCCGCCGAGGAGGGAACCACCCTCCAGACCGCTGTCGTGCGTCAGGGCGACCTGGTCATCTACGCCAGCGGGACCGGCACGCTCATCGCCGCGAACGAAGTGGACCTGGCCTTCAAGACCGGCGGCCAAGTCAGCGACATCTTCGTTGAAGTCGGCGACACCGTCGAGGCGGGCGACCTGCTCGCGCAGGTGGACGATACGAGCACGCAGATCGCCTACACCCAGGCGCGGCGCGCTTATCTCGAACTGACCTCGGTTGCAGCCATCGCCACCGCCGAGGAAGCGGTCGCTGCGGCCGCGATTGACCTCCAGACCGCCCGCGAGACACTGGAATACCTGATCAGCCCGACCGTCCTGTATTGGGAGGACGAGGTGGCCTGGGCCGAAGAGCAGGTTGCCGCCGCGCAGGCCGCGGTGGACGCGTCTCCTTCCGACGAAGACGCGCAGGCCGCGCTCAAGAAAGCCAGGGACTATCTCGATTACGCAGAGGACAGCCTGGCCGGCGCGTGGGAAAGCTACGAGAAGTATTATCTTCCCAATAACTTCACGGTCAAATCCGTGGACCAGCAGACCCGCCGGGTGACCAAGTACGTGGCCGCGCCGACGGAGAACGAAATCCTCGAAGCCCGCGCCGCCGTGACGGTTGCCGAGGCGACCCTGACCGAGGCCGAATATTTGTATGCGGCGCTGACCGGCGGCGAGGTCCCGGAAGACGCGACCGGTTCCGGCCTGACCGAACTCGAGCAGGCTAAACTGGACCTCGAAGCCGCGCAGGCCGACCTGGACGGGACGAAAATCGTCGCGCCCATCTCGGGCACGGTCATGTCCATTGATACCAGCGTCGGCGACACCGCCTCCAGCGGGACGGCGGTCTTCACCGTGGCCGACCTGTACCAGCCCTACCTCGAAGTCTTCCTGGACGAATCGGACTGGGCCAACATCAACGTGGATTACGAAGTGGAAGTCATCTTCGACATCCTGCCCGACCGCACGTTTACCGGAGTCGTCACCAGCGTGGACCCGGGCCTGTATACCGAGAACAACACCTCGGTCGTGCGAGCGCTGGTCCAACTCACCGCGGTTGACGAAGAGTCGTTCAACCTGCCGATTGGCACTTCCGCTTCTGTGGATGTGATCGGCGGACGCGCCGAAAATGCGGTGCTCGTCCCGGTCGAGGCCCTGCACCAGGCCGGTGACCGGTACACCGTCTTCGTCGTCGAGGACGGCCAGCCCGTCCTGCGCGTGGTCGAGGTCGGCATCCAGGATTTGCTGTACGCCGAGATCCTCTCCGGCCTCGAGCCGGGCGAGATCGTCACCACCGGCATCACGGAGACGCAATGAACGCCGCGCACACGATCATCGAAACCGTGGACATTACCAAAGTCTACGGCATGGGCGACGTGAGCGTGGCCGCGCTGAACGGCGTCAGCATCCAGATCGCTTCGGGTGAGTTCGTTGCCATCATGGGACCCTCGGGCTCGGGCAAGAGCACGCTCATGCACATCCTCGGCTGTCTCTCACAACCCACATCGGGGCAGTACATACTCGACGGCGAAGACGTGAGTAACCTCGATAAAGTGGAATTGGCCGCCATTCGCAACAGAAAGATCGGCTTCGTCTTCCAGGCCTACAACCTGCTGGCGCGCACCACCGCCCTGCAAAATGTGACCCTGCCCCTGCTCTACAACCGCACGGAGCCGAAGACGCCGGCCGAGGGCCTGGAGAAGGGGCGTGCCGTGCTCGAACTCGTTGGGTTAAGCGACCGCATGAACCACCAGCCCCACGAACTCTCCGGCGGACAGCAGCAACGCGTGGCCATCGCGCGGGCGCTCGTCAACGACCCGGTGCTGGTCATCGCGGACGAACCGACCGGCAACCTCGACAGTCACTCCGGCGAAGAGATCATGAACCTGCTCCACCAACTGCACGCCCGCGGCGCGACCATCGTCATGGTCACGCACGATCCGAAGATCGCCGCGCACACCCAGCGCACGATCCATCTGCTGGACGGGTTGGTGGATAACGTTGTCCACAACGGACATGTAAGTCAAAATGGCATTTTGACCTACAAGGAGGCGCGCCATGAAACCCTCTGAAGCCATGCGCATCGCATGGGAAGCAATTCTAAAAAACAAAATCCGCTCGGTGCTGACCATGCTGGGCATCATCATCGGCGTGGCGGCGGTCATCATCATGATCGCCATCAGCGCCGGGACCGAGGCCACCATTTCGGAACAGATCACCAGCCTCGGCTCGAACCTGGTCTTCGTGCAGGGCTCGTTCACACGCAGCGGCCCGGGCCAGCCTCCCCAGGGCGGCCTGACCTTCGACGACGCGGCCGCCATCGAAGAAGGCGTGGACGGCGTGGTCTCTGTGGTCGTGGAACAGTATTCCAGCCAAACAGTGAAAGCGGGCGACGTCGCGCTCGAAGACGTGGAGATCCTCGGCACGACAACGGGATTCCCGTCAGTGCGCGACATGGAACTGGCCGACGGCCGTTACTTCAATGAGAACGAGAATGAGCGCAAGAGCAAGGTGGCGGTGCTCGGCTCCAGTGTGGCCGAGGAACTCTTCGGCGATGAAAACCCCGTCGGGCAGACCGTCACCATCGGCAACACCAAACTGGCCGTGATCGGCGTCTTTGAAGAAAAGGGCATGGTCGGCAACACCGACTTCGACTCGCGCATCTATCTGCCCATCAACGTCGTCTTCCAAAAATTCACGCCCTCCATGTTCGCCCGCATCATGGGCGACAGCGTCCGCATGATCTACGTGGAAGTGGACCCGGAGGCCAACACCGACGACGTCATCACCCAGATCTCCCTCCTGCTGGTCAAGCGCCACGATGTAACGCTCGACACGGCCGATTTCACCATCACCACCCAGCAGGACATCATCACCACGCAGGAATCCACCACCGCCGCGTTCCGCAACCTGCTGGCGTGGGTGGCGGGCGTCTCGCTCATCGTGGGCGGCATCGGCATCATGAACATCATGCTGGTCAGCGTCACCGAGCGCACGCGCGAGATCGGCATCCGCCAGTCAGTGGGCGCGACGCCCAACGACATCCGCATGCAGTTCCTCACCGAGGCGCTCTTGCTGAGCATCGTCGGCGGGCTAATCGGCGTCGTCGTCGGTGTGGGCGGTTCCTACATCTTCGGCGCGGTCAGCGACATGCGCACCGTCATCCAGGCCAGTTCCATTTTCCTGGCCTTCGGCTCGGCCGCCGTCGTCGGCGCGTTCTTCGGATACTACCCGGCGGACCAGGCCGCGCAACTCGATCCCATCGAGGCTCTGCGATACGAATAATTCGTTCCCCGTCTTTGCGAGACGCCGATGGTCGAGTAGTGCGAAGCACCTATCGAGACCGAGGCGGCGAAGCAATCTCACATGTTCACGGGGATTGCTTCGTTCTGCTCGCAATGACGAAATCAAATTGGAGACCCAATGAAAAAACTGACCCTCATCCTCGTCACCCTCCTCGCGTTGACCCTCTCCGCCTGCAGCAGCGCGTCGGACTCAACCGAGGCGGCCACCACTTCTCAAACCGATCCCTCCGCCCAGACCTTGAGCGGCGCGTCCTTGCTCATCATCGGCACCTTCAAACTGGAAGGGACGGGGCAAGCCGTCACATCCGAACAGGCCTCCGAACTCCTGCCTCTCTGGCAGGTATATCAAAGTCTGAGTACCAGCGACACCGCTGCGTCAGAAGAAGTGGATGCGCTGGTCGAACAGATCCAAGCGACGATGACCTCCGAACAAATGCAGGCCATCGAGGAAATGCAATTAACCCAGGAGGACGTTTTCGCTCTCATGCAGGAACAGGGCATTGAAATGGGCGCGGGCCCGAGTGCCGAACAGATCGCCACCGCACAGGCAGGCGGGGGCGGTTTCACGCCTCCCGATGGAGGTTTCCCTGGAGGTGGAGTCCCGGGCCAAGGTCCCGGTGATGAAGGCGGGCAAGGGCTTACTCCTGACCAGATCGCCACCGCACAGGCGTCGCGCGGCACAGGCGCCGCGCGCCCCAATCGTACCCCGACCGCGTTGGTCGAGGCGCTCATCGAACTCCTGCAGGAAAGGGCAGGTTCCTGATCTGGTTCGATCTGGCGGAGATTCGCATTCTGTTGCGAGTCTTCGCCAGGAACTTGATATACTCAACAGGAGAGGAACCGATGACAAAAACCATCCTCGTCGTGGACGACGAACAACGGCTGGTCTCGCTGGTGCAGACCTACCTCGCGCAGGAAGGGTTCCGCGTGGTCACTGCCTCCAACGGCAAAGAGGCGCTGACCGTGGCGCGCGACGAGAAGCCCGACCTGATCGTGCTCGACATCATGATGCCCGAAATGGACGGGTACGAATTCATGCGCCAGCACCGCGCCGAACGCAACACGCCCATCATCCTGCTGACCGCCCGCGTGGACGACGAAGAACGCGTCATCGGCCTCGAGGTCGGCGCGGACGATTACGTTACCAAGCCCTTCCGTCCGCGCGAACTGATGGCGCGCGTGCGCGCCGTCCTGCGCCGAAGCGGAAGCGACGATCCCGCCGCGAAAATGCTCCAGGCCCGGGACATCACGCTCGACCGCGAAGAACGCACGGTCCGCGTCGGAGACCGGTATGTTGACCTCACCCCCTCCGAGTTCGACCTGCTGGCCGCGCTGATGTCCACGCCCGGGCGCGTCTACTCGCGCCTCGACCTGCTCGACATCATCCAGGGCGTCCGCTACGAGGGCTACGAGCGGACGATTGATACGCACATCAAGAACCTGCGCGCCAAGATCGAACCCAACCCGCGCGAGCCGCGTTACATCGAGACGCTGTACGGCGTGGGCTATCGCTTTGCAAAGACATAATCCATGCGCTCCATCACTTTAAAGTTAATCGGCGCGTTCCTCGCCATCGGCCTGATCAGTATCGCCATCATCGTCCTGCTGGCGCGCCAGAACACCCGCGACGAATTCAATCGTTTCGTGGCCGTCGGCCGCGGCGAGGACCTCGTCACTGAACTGGCGGACTACTACCGCACCCACGGCTCCTGGGACGGCGTGCAGGAGGTCTACCCGCCCGGCGAAGGCGGGAAACCATATCCATCCTTCACCATTGCTGACAGTGAAGGACAGGCGCTCTGCGAAGGCGGCGGCTTTCACACCGGCGACAGCATTCCCGAACACGAACTCAATTATGGCGTCCCCATCATCGTGGACGAAGAGACCGTTGGTGTCCTCGTCCTGGAACGCATGCCCTTCCCGGGCAATCCGCGCGAAGAGGAATTCATCCAGCGCGTGAACAGTTTATTGCTCTACAGCGCCCTCGGCGCGACCATCGTCGCGCTCCTGCTGGGAGTCCTGCTCTCGCGCACGCTCACGCGCCCCATCCGCGAACTCACCGCGGCCACACAATCTGTGGCGGACGGCAAACTCGGTTTGCAGGTTTCCGTCCGCTCGCGCGATGAACTCGGCGAACTCGCCGCCTCGTTCAACAAGATGAGCGCCGACCTAGCGCGCTCGGTCAATGCGCGGCGGCAGATGACCGCCGACATCGCCCATGAACTGCGCACGCCGCTCAGCCTGATCCTCGGTCACGCCGAAGCCGTGCACGACGGCGTCCTGCCGCCCACGCGCGAAAACTTCGAGATCATCCGCGACGAGGCCGCGCGGCTCGAACACCTGGTTGACGACCTGCGCACGCTCTCGCTGGCCGACGCGGGTGAACTGTCCATGGAAAAGGAAACGGTCAAGCCGAAGAAACTTCTGCAGGAGGTGGCATCTCTTTATCAGTATCGCCTCCCGCAAAAGAATATCAGCCTCGATCTGCAAACCCCCGACGGACTACCAGACATCAAAGCCGACGCCTCGCGCCTGACCCAGGTGCTGACCAACCTGCTCGATAACGCCCTGCGCCACACCCCCGACGGCGGAAGAATCGTCCTCGCGGCGCGCGGGACGAAGGACGGACTCCTGCTCTGGATCCAGGATTCAGGCCCCGGCGTCGCGGGCGGCGACCTCGGCCGCATCTTCGACCGCTTCTATCGCCTCGACTCCGCGCGCACGCGCGAACAGGGCGGATCGGGTCTCGGCCTGGCCATCGCCAGATCCATCGTCCAGGCCCACGGCGGACAGATGTGGGCCGAGAGCCAGCCGGGCCAGGGATTGGCGATATTCATCCAACTGCCGGCGCAGGGTTGAACTTTACGTCATTGCAAGCGTTGGTCAAGTAGCCCGAAGGACGTACACTTGCACCTGGCGCAGGTGCAGGTGCCGAGATCCCGCCGCTATGTCCCGGCAGGCTCGACAATCGCTCGACCACCCGCCCTTCAGGTTAACCAAAACACCCTCACAAAATAATGCTCCCGGCGGCTTGAGCAGGGTAAATCTGTCAGGTAAACAAAGTCAACCTGAATAGAGTGTCTCGCTTACACCGAGAAGGTCAGGGGTTCGAGTTCCCTGGCACCCACAAAAATCCCCGCTGGCGGGGATTTTTTACACCCTGTTTACATCATCTCCATGCTTTCTCACTCCTCTTCTATGGGAGTTAAGATATTCTTATGAAAATGCGAAAACAAGGTTTGACAGGCAGTTGCAAGGACTTGTAAGGCGATTCTAAAGGCAGGCGATACTGTTTTGGAGTACAAAATCAATGAGATCTGTCGCGCCGTCCATTCGATATTTTCATATTTCACCAGAAGGAGAAATACCATGAAATCCCTGATGCGGGTCTTTTTATCCGCAGGCATGATCGCTGGCCTGCTCACTGCGTGTACCATGGGCACACGAATCGATCAGACCGATGCAATTAATACCGCTGTTGCAGGAACACAGTTGGCGCAGACGCTCGGACAGGCCACTGTCAACGCGTCCGTGTTGACCGCCATGCCTGCCACTCCCACGCCCGGACCAACGGTGGAATACGTGACAATGACCGAGGAGGAATTGGCCGCGTTGATTGACGAGGCCGTGAATGAGGCAGTCACTGCCACCGAGGCCACGACCACTGCCGTGACCACCACCACATCGGATGATGCAGTCACGACGGAGGAGGTCGTCTACATTTACGAATACTACTATTATGCCGATTATTATGTGCAGTATGCCGAAGAACTACTGGCGCAGTATTACGCGTTGTACGGCGAACTCGCGTATGAAATGATCGCGGAGATGAACGCCATCCAGGCCGAACTCAGCCAGATGAATAGCACCCTGAGTTCGATCAATCAGTCCCTGCAGGAGATCAGCACGACGCTTTCGCAGGGGCTGGCGTTGGCTGAGGAGACCATCACCCAGTTGGAGAGCGCCGCGCAACAGGCCCAGTCCAACGCACAAGCGTTGAAGGATCAAGCGCAGGATATGATGTCCGTCCTGCAGACGGACCAGCAGAATCGCTTGAGCCAACTCGCGCAGATCCAGCCGGACAACATTCCCACTGACCGTCTGTCCGCGCTTCAGAGCGGGTTTGCCTTCATTGACGCGGCCAAAGCCGCATTGGAGGACAACAAATTTTCGCGCGACGAATTGATGAATCTTGCTCAACTCGGTGCGAACGCGCAGGCGGGTTTTTCCACCTTCGGCGGGCGCGGCGGCTCGGGTCCTGGCGCGGACCTTGATTTGGGCCAGTTCAGCGGCAGGTTCAGCGAGATCACCACCCAATTTGCCCGCGGACAAATGCCGCAGGGTCGCGCCAACCTGGACGGCCTCGAACGCTCGCTCGGCACGCGTCCCGGCGGTGGAGGCGCTCCAGGCCCGCGGCCATAATAGATGTAAACAATACCGGGTGAGGCATGTATCGCCTCACCCGGTCACTTTTCATGGGCATCCTTTCATTTACTGTGGAGTGGTCGTCGGAGCAGACTGGTTGACAGGGGGCTGGCCGGGGCCGCCGTGACCGAACCCAAAGCCGAAGCCGGGGCCGTCGAGGAAGCCCTTCTCAAGACCTTCGAGAAGCCAGTCGGCCTTCTCCTGCGAGATCGTGCCGTCGGCCAGGGCCTGTTCGATGCGCGCCCGCATGGACTCTGCCCGCGCCGCGCTGACGGCTGTCTGCACGTCGGCGATGTCCACGCCGGCCGCCTCGGCCAGGTCTTCGAGAGTCTGGCCTTCCTGCAACGCGGCGGACAGTTCGTCGGTGGTCATGCCAAGCGCTTCGGCCGCGGCCGCCAGTTCGTCCGCGCCGAGACCGAAACCGCGCGGGCCACGCCCGCCGCCCGGCTGGCCGGTCGGGGCCGGCGGAGTGGCGTCGTCTGCATACACGACCGTCGCGCCCACCGCGCCCGCCGCGATCACGAGCGCCAGCAGGCCGCCCAGCAGAATGGGAAGTTTCTTCATGAGCAAGTTTCACCTCCTTTCCTTTGTGAATGGGTTGGAGGCGTCCAACCTGCCTGAATGATAAGGAACCTGTGTTCAGGGAGAATCAATATCCGGTAGGGAAATTATGTGCATAAAAAAACCGCCCTGCCGGAGCGGGGCGGTTTTGGAACGGGTGAAAACGATCCTACTTCGCAGTTTCGCCGAATGCCAGTTCCAGGAAATCCTGGATCAACACCAGCGGTTGCGGATTCAGTTCGGGAGCGATGAGACTCATTCCATGCAGGTCAATGCCGGGATAGATCACGGCGCGATAGGCCTCCCCCCCGGCGTCACTGCACGCGGCGAACGAATCCACGTCCCCTTCCGCGGCGAGACACCAGACAGGAACCGCGCCGAGGTCCTGAACCGTTGTCTTATAAGCCATGCCCAGATAATTTCCCGGCGACAGGGAGAACGCGCCGACACAGCCGCCCCCCGCTTCCTGGTTGTAGAGCAGGCAGCCATCCGCCGCGCCGTCCGCGCCGATGCTCGCGCCGGCGGCGGCCATCCGCGAGGCGTCCACGCCTTCCAATCCCGCCGCAGTGACGAAGGCCGCTTTGGCATCCTTCGCCCAATCCGGGCCGCCGCCTCCCGCCTCGCTCTCGCCGTAATCGCGAAAATCGAAGGCAAACACTGCAAAGGAGGCATTCGCGTTCATGGGCGGGAACCAGGCGGAATCCAGCCAGGGCGCGGGGAAGTCTTCCGGCAAACCCGCCCCGGCGTTCGCACAGCGTTCGGGACTCGGTGGATTCTCGTCGCCGCGATTCTGAAGCCACGGCGCGATCTTGCACCAGTCGGTCAGGTCGCCGCCCGCCCAGTGCATTAGAACGACAATTGGCGCGTCGGCATATTTCGACGGATAGTAATAACCGACGAGATTCTTTCCATCCTCGGCCTGGAACTCGACGCGTTGCGGATTGGCGTCCAGCCCCGAGAGTGGTTTCGACGATGCGGGCGGCTCGGTGGCCGCGGCCGCGGGAGGCTCGGTGACGACGGCCCCGGGCGGCTGTGTCGCCTGCTCTGTGATGGGGGGCGGGGCCTCGCCTCCGCACGCGGCAATCAGCAGGGACAACAGGAGTACGCAAGATGTTGCGTTGAAGAGTTGCCGATTGATTCGGGTGTTTGGGTTCATGGTTCTCCTTTCTGAGAGAACAAAGGGAATCAGGTTTTCATCCCAGCCACCGCTAAAATGCCCGCTATGGATTTTCTTTATTCTAGCAGAATAAACAAGAGAAAGCGCCCCACAGTTCTGTGAGGCGCCTCTGGTTGGACAGGCGTTATGCCTTCTCCACCGGGAACTGGATCTCGGTCACGGTGTCGGGATCGGTCTGACTGCCGTTCTTCGCCTCCTTCAGGTAGACCTCGCGGCAGGGGCCGTTGATGCGGTAGCCGTTGGCGTCGATCCATTTGCCGATGGCGGTGTAGGCTTCGTTGATGGTGACGAACGGCCCGTTGTGGACGGTGCAGGCCATGGTCGCGGCGGGAAGCGAACGCACTTTGACGCGCTTCGATTCGGTCAACGCGTCCGTGATCGGCTCGCAGACCTCCAGGTCCCAGTCGCGCTCCTTGTATTCCTCGTCGTGGTAGAGCGTGAAGCACGCGCCGCTCGCGCGGACGCGGTTCATCGCCAGGTAACCTTCCAGTTCGCGCCACAACCCGCCCTGTTCGGGTGGAGTCGGGACTACATCCCGCACCGAGGCGACCTTGACCGCCTCCACATTCTTGATGAGGACATCGTACTTGGACATTTCATTCTCCTGTTCGATTTGACCCAGCCACGCCTCCACACGCCGCAGCCGCTCCGCCTCTTCCTGGACCCTCTGGCGGGCCTCCGTTTCCCGAAGTTTGAGCATCCCCCGCATCTGCTCCACCGAAAGCCCATCGTCGAGGAGACGGCCGATCTCCTCGAGTGAGAAGCCCAGTTCCTTGAGCGCCAGGATGCGGTGGAGTACCGTCAACTGGCTGATCTCGTAGAAGCGATAGCCCGTGAAGCGATCGACCTCCACAGGTTTGAGCAATCCCATCTCGTCGTAGTAGCGCAGGGCCTTCACAGAAACGCGGCTGAGTTTGGAAAAGTCACCGATACGTATCATTCGGAAGCCTCCGATGGGTGTTATACACCCTCCTGTTGGAGGAGAGTCAAGAGGTGGAATCAAGCCTCCTAAAGGATCATCTTCCTGACATCCATGACCATCAGCACCTCGTGCCGTTCCTCGGCGGCGGGATGTCCCCAGGTCGGGCTGAGGTCAAGTTTCGAAAGGCGTTCCAGCAGTCTTCGCCAGAGCGAATTCTGTGCATGTTGGGCTGACTGGACATCACGGTTGGAGACCGTTCCGATGGGCTTCGCATTCTCGATCAAAATATCATAACTGGACATGGGATTCTCCTATTGGTTGATTCAAGGTGTTTTATCGTGCCTGCTTGCATGCTTATACCGCCTCCAGCAACGGGAGAGTCAAGAGGGTTTCATGCCATTTCTCACTTGACCCTTCCTCGCCTCCGTCCTACAATTCCCGTTAGTCTTATAGTCTGATAGTCGTCTGGTCTCGTAGTCATTTCATGGGACGATCCGACCATCTGACAATGAGACTATCCGACTAACCAACCAGGAGACTCACAATGTCAGATTTCCTTTTCCGCGGTTCCCTCGCCAAACTCGACCCAGACGTTTTCGAACTGACTCAACTCGAAGCCGAACGACAGGCTCGCAAGTTGATCCTCATCCCCAGCGAATCGGCCGCGCCGCTGGCAGTGCGCGAGGCGCTGGCGTCCGCTTTCCACAATGTCTATGCCGAGGGCTACCCAGATGAGGAGTCGCGCTGGATGACCGAGGAGGAGATTCTCGACTATCCCGCGCGGCTGGCTCATTATCGCCGCAACTCCGACCCGCGCTACTACAAAGGTGTGGAGTACGCGGACGCGGTCGAGGCGTTGGCGCGTCGGCGCGCGGCGGAAGCCTTTGCCGCGAATGGCTACAGCGCTGACCAGATCTTCGTCAACGTGCAGGGACTGTCAGGCGGGCCCGCCAACAACGCCGTCTATCACGCCCTGTTGAATCTCGGCGATACGGTGATGGGGCTGAACCTGCTGCACGGCGGTCACCTTTCGCACGGCTCTTCGGTCAATCGTTCGGGCAAGTGGTTCAAAGCGGTGCAATACACGATTGACGAAAACGAACGACTGGATTACGACGCCATTCGCAAACTGGCGAACGAACACAAACCGAAACTCATCATCGCGGGCTATTCCTCGTATTCGTGGGTTCCCAATTGGAAAAAATTCCGCGAAATCGCAGACGAGGTCGGCGCGTACTTCCTGGCGGATATTTCGCACCTGGGTGGGTTGGTCGCGGCGGGGGTTGTCCCTTCGCCGATTGGATATGCTCATGTGGTCATGTCCACCACGCACAAGAGTCTCGACGGTCCGCGCGGGGCGGTGTTGATGACGACCGATGCGGCGATTGCCAAGAAGATTGACAAGGCCGTCTTCCCTGGCGAGCAGGGCGGACCGCACGTCAACGTGTTTGCAGGGCTGGCGCTGGCATTCAAACTGGCGCAGACGAAACAGTTCAAGAAACTGCAAGCCCAAACGATCAAGAATGCGCAGGCCATGGCGGATCAGTTCCAGAAGCGCGGACTGCGCGTCCCCTTCGGCGGCACGAATTGTCACATGCTCAACGTGGATGTGACGCGCGTCGAAGGCGAGGATGGCACACGTCTCAGCGGCGATCAGGCGGCGCGCATTCTCGATTTGATCGGCGTGGTGGTCAACCGCAATACCATCCCTGGCGATAAAAATTCCGCCGATCCTTCGGGGATTCGTTTGGGGACGCCGTGGATCACACAGCGCGGCTTCGATGAGAAGAAAACGCGTGAGTTGGCGGACATCATGGCCGATGTGTTGTTGGCCTGCGCGCCGCATTCGGTGGACACCCCGCATAAAGGAAGAGTTCGACGAGCCAAGTTGGATTTCAATACGTTGAACGTTGCACGTTTGAAGGTTAGAAAGTTGGCAGAGAGCGCGGGGATTGACTTCAAGTACAAGAAGAGCGGGTATCCGCACTTCTATTTCATTGACGACAACCCTCACCCCAACCCCTCTCCCAGCGGGAGAGGGGCAAGAGGTGAGGGAAAGTCGAGCGCGGTGTTTGAGTTGAGTGGCAAGAGAGTCCGACAGATGTTGGACTATGCAGTATCCAGCGACTTGTCCGCTTTGAAGACGGGACAGAGTCAGGCGACCTCGATCATCACGCCCAAAGGCGGCACGGTCAAGGGCACGCTGGCGAAAGTGGATGATTTCACGTACCAGTTGCAAGTCCCTGCGGCGAAGGCGGGCGTGGTGGGGACGTGGCTGAGGGATCTGTCGGATGGGTATGTGTCGTTCAATCTCGATGGGAAGAAAGACTTCTCCGCCAAGAGGATGCCTGGTCCATTTGTGGTGGCGGATGCGCGACGTGCCCTCACCCCCCGCCCCTCTCCCGAGGGGAGAGGGGAGAAAGGCAAAGGCGAGGAAAAGCCCTGGTTTATCGGCAACCCCGCGAAGGGTCAGAAAGAAGCGCTGCCGCCGTTTGAGTGGACAGAGGTCGAAGGCGAGTTGAAGCGCACGCGGATGAATCAAGCGCATCGCGACCTCGGCGGCAGGATGGTTCCGTTCGCGGGTTGGGAGATGCCCGTCGTGTACACGTCTATTTATGAAGAACATCTCGCCACGCGTCAGGCGGCGGGACTGTTCGACGTGAGTCACATGGGCGTGTACGAGGTGAAGGGCGCGGACGCGGCGTCGTTCCTCGACACGATCTGCGCCAACGACTGCGGCGGTCTGCAACCTGGCGAGAGTTTGTATTCGCAGTTCCTGACGCCCGACGCGGATGTGATTGACGATACGCTGGTGTATCGCCGCGCGTGGGATAAATATTTGGTGGTGGTGAACGCGTCGAACGATGACAAGGATCGCACGTGGTTCGAGGCGGTGCGCGACGGCAAGGTGAAGATTGACAACGCCAAGCCGTGGGCGCGGACGTATGGCTACGAGGCGGTCATCCGCAACTTGCGTGACCCGCGCGCGGGGGAGGATATGAGGATAGACATTGCTTTGCAAGGGCCGCGAAGTCGTGACATCTTGCTGGCGATGGGAGTAGACACGTACACACGTACACAGGTAAACAAGTTGAAGAGGACGGAGTTGTGCGACGCGACGATTGGCGGATTCGATTTGATCGTCTCGCGCACGGGCTACACGGGTGAGAAGATGGCCTTCGAGTTGTTTGTCCACCCCGACCGCGCCGTGGACTTTTGGAATAAGATTTTGGAAGTCGGCGCGGCGTTTGGCGTGAAGCCGATCGGTTTGGGCGCGCGCGACTCACTCCGCACCGAAGCGGGTCTACCGCTCTACGGCGATGAGATGGGACTGAACTCGGGCAAGCACGGTCACAGGGATTTGGGCGTGGCCGAGGGCGGCTTCGGTTCGTACGTCAAGCCGTACAAGCCGTGGTTCATCGGGCGTGACGCGTACGTTGCAAGGGAGAAAGAACGCAAGATGGTGGTGGCGCGCTTCCGCTTCGACGAACAGCGCGTGCGCCCCGCGCACAACAGCGACCCCGTGGTGGACGCGAACGGACGCACGATCGGGTACGTGACCTCCTGCGCCATCGACATTGACCGCTTCTTGACGGGTCAGGCGTACATCGAGATCGCGTCCGCCAAGGAAGGCACGCCGATCGGGATCTATCAGGGAGGTGTGATGGATCGGGCGGCGACGGCGGCGAAGGTGGTGTCGAGGTTCCCGAAGGGGAAGTAATTGGTAAGTGGTAATTGGGACGGCCTGAGGGGGCAGGCCGTCTCTTGAATGAGGTGAATCATGAATGATGCAGTACATCCAAACATTAAAACCTTAATTGAGCGCATGGAAAGTGCTCTCCAGAGGGAGGACTTTTCTGAGGTGCTTCACGCCAGCGCAAGCATTTTTGAAACATTAGCGAAAGACATTGTTAATATTCCAACTATTCAAAACCAAACTCTCAAAAGTTTCTTCGATAGATTTAGACAAGATTCGACACTTCCAAAAGAAATTCTAAATTACATCTTGGATGTATACGAAATGAGAAACAAAACTCCTTTAGCAGGACATGGGAGTACTCAGGCTTCTAATCTTTCAAGGGAGTCGGCTATCGTTCTCTGTGAACTTACAAAGGCTTTTGTGAATATCGAGTACAGAACCCGCTCTTCGAGTGAAGTCATGTTATTGGCGCAGAGCGAAAATAACAACGCAATAATTCTCAACATCTCACTTTCTGATTCTGGATTTGAAAAAGAACCTAGCGACAATATGAAAGGTGATTTCGTTGAGGCTATTTACGCGGCGCAAACTGGTATACCAATTCGGTTTCAGATTTCATATCTGCCATTGCAATTGCTCGAAGAAATCGTTAACTCCGAACGATTCCAAGATTCAAGCCTAAACATACGTACTGCAAAAGTAGAAATAAAGAAGTTAATAGATCATTCGAGATATCTAAGAGAGATTATGGAGGATGCGTTAAACCTAATTTCAATGAAATCTATTATCAATCAAATTGAAGATGTGTCCGATTTGATCTCAATCATCAATGGGACGCCGAGCGCACTGATGAAAGGCCATATAGACACCAAGAGAAATTTGTGGATTGAAACGATTTATGATGCGCCTGGCGAATTGCCTACTAAGCAAAACAGAGAAAAAGGAGACTGGATTGATGTCTTTCATAAAAACCTAAAATTGGCGTCTCGCTTTTTTCTTGGCAAGGAGCAGACTCAAACGCTATTAGATCACATGGGATTGCAGAGTACCGCTGGATTAATTGGTGGCGGATGGGATTACTATGACCTGACTATGGATATTCGTTTTCAAAAAGCAATTCCTGCAATCTTAATCGAGGTGGTGACTAACGAGGTTGCAAAGAATCCTGAATTAGACATAAATGAAGTTTTACACCCATCGTATTGGAGAATTGGTCTGTCCTAAAATCAAACTTTTTCTTCATCTGGAGGAACTATGGCTACATTCTGCCCGCTCATAAAAGATAAATGCAAGAAAAGCGAATGCCTCGCATGGAAAGATGATGCGTGCTTGATTTTCTCGTTCCT
>JBFMCC010000036.1:0-45428 GCA_040754535.1 Chloroflexota bacterium | reverse complement strand
AGAGGGGGAGACGACGAAGGCATTATCAGGGAAGCCGTCCTGCTTTCCACCTGCAATCGGACGGAGGTCTATATTCAGGCCAATGAGTTCGATCAGGCCGAAGCGCGCTTGCAGGAATTTTTGGCGCGGCACGGCGGCCTGACGGTGGAGCAGTTGCGGCGCATGGTTTACGTGACGCGCGGGGAGGAATCCGCCCACCATTTGATGCGGGTCGCGGCGGGATTGGATTCGCTCGTGCTGGGCGAGAACGAGATCCTTGGCCAGGTGCGCTCCGCTTCGGAGATGGCGCAGGAGGCAGGCGCGAGCGGGCCGATCCTTTCGGCGCTGTTCCGCTTTGCCATACAGGCGGGCAAGCGCGTCCGCAATGAGACCGAGATCGGGCGGGCGGAAATTTCCGTCGCCAGCGTGGTGGTCGAATTGGCAGAGCAGGCCTTCGGTCCGCTGAACGACCGCACGGCGCTGTTGATCGGCGCGGGGAAGATCAGTTCCATCACCGCGCGGGCACTCGTCAGGGCGGGCTTGCGCTGTATCATGGTCGCCAACCGCACTTTCGAGCGCGCCCAGAAACTCGCGCAAAACCTGAACAGGACGGCGGTGCATTTCGACGCGCTGGACGAGAGCCTGGCCCGTGCCGACATCGTCATCTGCTCCACGGGCGCGCCGCACATCGTCCTCCATGCCGAGACGGTGGCGAAGGCGCAGGAGGCGCGCGGCAACCGTCCGCTGTTGGTGGCCGACCTGGCCGTCCCGCGCGACGCGGACCCGCACATCGCCGCGATCCCCAACGTGCGGCTGGCGAACATTGACGACCTCGAAAGCGTCGTGACGTCCCATCCACTGGCCGTTTCGGTCTTCGAGGCAGTGGAAGTCATCGTGCGGCAGGAGTTGGAAAATTTCTGCCAGTGGTGCGGGGCGCGGCGCTGCGCCTCGGTCATCCAGTCCATGCGCGCCAAAGCCGAGAGCATTTCGCAAGACGAAGTGGAAGCGACCCTGCGTCGCATGGGGCCGCTCACGCCGCGCCAACGCGAGTTGATGCAAAGTCTGGGCAGGGCCATCGTCAACAAACTGTTGCACGAACCGACTGTCCATCTGCGCGAACTGCCGCGCGGCGAAGACGTGTCGTCCTATCTCGAAGTCGTCCAGGAACTTTACGGCATCCAATGAAAATCCCCTTCCTTTCGAATCTCGCGAATTTTTTTCCAAAGCCTCAGCCTCCCGCCGACAAGAAAGAAGAGCGGCCATTCAAGGTGGCGCAGATCGAGGTCACCAGCCGATGCAGTACGGGCTGTGTGTTCTGTCCGCACGACGCCCTGTCCCAGCGCTGGGCGGATGGTGATATCCGTCTCGAAACATATCGCGAACATATCGCGCCCCACCTCGGCCTGTTCGATTTGGTCTATCTGCAAGGCTGGGGCGAACCCATGTTGCATGAAGGGCTTTGGGACATGCTCGGCATGGCGCAGGAGAAAGGATGCCGCACAGGCTTCACCACCAACGGGACCTGGCTGGAGGAGGAACAGAACCGCAAACTGGTGGACATGGGCGTGGACATGATCTCCGTCTCTTTCGCAGGGACAGCGGCTCCCGTCCATCAGGCCTTGCGCACCAACTCGAAGTTCGCCGAACTATGCCGCAACTTCGAGCGTCTCGCCAACCTGAAAAAACAAACGGGGAGCGAACGTCCCTGGCTGGAACTGCACTTCCTGATGACACGCGCCAACCTGGACGAATTCCCCGCGTTGGTGGAACTGGCCGCCTCCCTCGGCGCGGACGAGGTGGTGGCAACCAATCTCACGTATTCCCCCAGCCTCGAGTTGGACGGCAAGCATGTCTTCGGTGATCCTCCGCTGGAGGAAGACCTCGCCATCGTTGCCCGCGCCAAAGAGGCGGCCGAACGGTTGAACATCCCGTTGCGGGTCTATCCGCTCCAGACCGAACCCAACACCCTCGTCTGTGACGCCGACCCCGTCAACACGGTCTACATCAACCACCGCGGGGAGGTGACCCCCTGCGTCTACCTCGGCCTGACCGTGCAGGGACAGGTGCCGCGCTATTATCACGGCGAAGCGCGTCCGTTCGACACGCTGTCCTTCGGCAATGTCCGCGATGGATTGCCGCAGGCCTTGCAAGGCAGGGAACGCAGGGAATTCATCGAACCCCTGAAACGCCGCCGCGCGAGCGCGGGTCCGCTGGCGTTGATCCCGTATATGGCGGGGCAGGATGGAGGCGACGGGCTGCCGAATCCGCCCACAGCCTGCCAGTCTTGTTATAAAATGTTAGGGATCTAAATCTGGGTATTGTTTAATTCTCAACAAAGAGGCTGTCAATGCAAAACAAGGATCAGATCAACCTAAACCGACCCGTCGAAAACGAAGCCTGGCACGCGCTGTCCGCGAACGAGGTGCTCAAGAACCTGGAAGTCCACGAGGACGGGCTGACCACCGAGCAGGCCGCCCGGCGTCTTGCCCAATACGGGCAGAACCAACTTCAAGAGGCGCCGCGGCCCGGTTTCCTGCAAATGCTGTGGGAACAACTCAACAACTTCGTGGTCATCCTGCTCATCGTCGCCTCGGTCATCTCGGCCTTCCTCGGCGACTACGTCGAAGCGGCGGCCATCATGGCCATCGTCGTGCTGAACGCGGTGCTGGGCATCGTGCAGGAACAGCGCGCCGAGGAGGCGCTGGCCGCGCTCAAACGATTGGCCGCGCCCGATGCACAGGTGCTGCGCGATGGACATCGTCAATCCGTCCCCGCGCGCGACCTCGTGCCTGGCGACATCGTCTTCCTCGAGGCGGGAAACTACGTCCCTGCGGACGTGCGCCTGCTGGAGGCGGTCAACCTGCGGGTCGAGGAGGCCTCGCTGACGGGTGAGTCCCTGCCCGTGCAGAAGAACGCCGCGTCCGTGTTGGAAAAGCACGTCCCGCTCGGGGACCGCAGGAATACTGCTTTCATGGGCACGCTCGTCTCGTACGGACGCGGGCGCGGGGTGGTCGTCAGCACGGGGATGCATACCCAGTTGGGTTTGATCGCCACCATGCTCCAGACCGTCGAGACGGAGGAGACGCCGCTCCAGCGCCGCCTCGACCAGTTGGGCAAGACCCTGAGCATCGCCTCCCTGATCCTGGTCGCCATCGTCTTCATCGTCGCGCTGATCAACTACACCGACATCGGCGGGTTGTTCAGCGGGCCTCTGGAATATTTCAAGGAATATGCCAACGAGGTGACCGAGGTCTTCATCATCGCCATCAGCCTGGCGATTGCCGCTGTGCCCGAAGGATTGCCCGCGGTCGTGACCATCAGCCTCGCCCTCGGGATGCGCGAGATGATCCGCCGCCACGCGCTCATCCGCAAGTTGTCCTCCGTCGAGACGCTGGGTTCGGCCACCGTCATCTGCTCCGACAAGACGGGCACGCTGACCCAAAACGAGATGACCGTCACGCGCATGTGGGCGGACGGGCAATACATCGAAATCACAGGAACGGGTTACGTGCCCAGGGGCGATTTCCTGATTGACAGGCGACCCGCCGACATCACCCGCTATCCCGCCGCGTTGACCGCCCTCTGGCTGGGCGTGCTCAACAACGACGCCGAGATCGAGATTACCGGCGAATCGGACAGCCAGCAGACCTATCGCATCGTCGGCGACCCGACCGAGGGCGCGCTGTTGGTGGCGGCGGCCAAGGCGGGAGCGCTGCCCATTGACGTGAAGCAGGCCTACCCGCGCGAGAACGAAGTGCCCTTCGATTCGGAACGCAAGCGCATGATCACCATCCACGAGGTGAGCAAACCGCACCCCGGGGACATCTCCCCATTTCATACCGACGAGGTCCGCAACTGGGGCGTGGTGGCCGTCAAGGGCGCACCCGATCTCGTGTTGGACCTTTGCACGCGCTACCAAAAGATGGACGATGAGTCCGCCCCGCTGACGGACGAACAACGCCAGCGCATCCTGGCCGCCAACGACGTGTTGACGAAGGATGCCTTGCGCGTGCTGGGCGTAGCCTACCGCGTCGAAAAGAATGTGCACGAACTGACGGGGGATGTCCAGGTGGACGATCTCGAACGCGACCTGGTCTTTGTCGGCCTGCTCGGCATGATCGATCCCGCCCGCGCCGAGGTCAAGCCCGCATTGGCGAACGCCAGCGAAGCGGGCATCCGCACGGTGATGATCACGGGCGACTATCCCAACACCGCCCGCGCCATCGCCGAGGCCATCGGACTCCTGCGCCCGGGCCACAAGGTCTCCACGGGCGCGGAGTTGGACAAGATGGACGACGCCACGCTCCAGCGCGAGATCCAGCACACGGACGTGTTCGCCCGCGTCTCGCCCGAACACAAAATGCGCATCGTGGACGCGCTCCAGGCCAACGATGAAGTGGTGGCGATGACAGGCGACGGCGTGAACGACGCGCCCGCCATCAAGCGCGCCGACATCGGCGTGGCGATGGGCATCACCGGCACCGACGTGGCGAAGGAAACCGCCGATATGGTGCTGACCGACGACAACTACGCCAGCATCGTCGCCGCGGTGGAGCAGGGACGCATTATCTACTCGAACATCCGCAAGTTTGTGTTCTTCCTGCTCTCCTCCAACGTGGCCGAGATCATGATCATCTTCCTTGCCACACTGGCAGGTCTGCCCGCGCCGCTGACTGCCATTCAATTGCTATGGCTGAACCTAGTCACGGACGGCGCTCCCGCGCTGGCGCTCGCCATGGAAAAGGGCGACCCCGACATCATGGAACAAAAGCCGCGCTCCAAGCGCGAGCCGATCATCAACCGCAGTATGGGACTGGGCATCGTGGTGCAGACCATCACCCAGACCAGCGCCGTGCTGACCGCCTTCGCGCTCGGCCTGTACTGGCACATTGACCAGGCCCTGCCCGCGGGCGTCAATCCCATCGTGGGCTTGATCCAGCACGATTGGCGCGGCGTGGACGTGCAGACCGCCGAGACGATGGCCTTCCTGACCCTCTCGCTGTGCGAACTGTTCCGCGCTTACACTGTCCGTTCGGAACGCGCCTCGCTGTTTACAATTGGCGCCTTCTCCAACAAGTACATGCAATACGCGGTCGGGCTTTCGATCACCCTGCTCCTGCTAGTCAGTTCCGTCCCGTTCCTCCAGCCGATCTTCAACACCCACTTCCTCGCCGTGAATGAGTGGCTGATCGTCGTCGGCCTGGCCCTCGTCCCTGCCGCGTCGGAGGAGGTCACCAAACTCTACCTGCGGCGGAGTGAGAAGAAATAACTGGTTGTCAACAGAATTTTAAGCAGATACAAAAAGACAGTCACCTCCAAGGCGACTGTCTTTTTTTGATTGTTGTCGTGTCAGGGCAAATTCGTCTGCAATTGACTACTCTCGTAATACGTGTGGCACGTGCTGCACAATGCCAATTCGGGCTTGTCCAATTCCGCGGCTTTCTGTTCGTGGCAGTTCAGACAGCGTCCGTGCATGGCGTCTTTGTAGGAGGACGCGAATGAATTGAAAACGGACTCCCCTTCCTGCGCGACCATGGTCTCATGGCAATCCTGGCAGATCGCGGCGGACTGGCGGACGTGCTCCGTCTCGTGGCATTCTGTGCAACTGGCATTTCCGTCCAAGGATTGCTGGTGCAGGGTGTGGTCGAAGATGGACGCGGGCTGGTGATAATCCGTGTGACATTGCGAGCAGGAGGTGGCCTCGTCATCGGGATAGTTCAGGTGATGGCAGGTCGCGCAGGCGGACTCTTTCGAGCCGAGAGCCTCCGTTAGCCTTTCCTGATGCTCCACGTGCGGAAACGCGACGATGTAACCCGTCTGGTTTCCGTCAATGCGGAGCGTCTCCCAACCGATGGCGGGCTGCACAGGGTTGATGGATGGATTCTTGGCCGAAGCGGGATAGTTCAACAGGGCGGGCAACATCAACGCGATGACAAACGTTGCCAGTCCGCTGCGGTGCGCGAAGACGGCGCGCCCCGGCGCGTCCGGGCTGAACCTCCCCAGCGGATTGGACTTTGCGGCGGCCTGCGGGTTGGGGATTTCATTTCCCAACAGCGCCAGGTTTTCCGCGAAGAACAGGTAGACAAGGAGCGCGGCCGCGGGGATGCCGAAGGCGATCAACGTCTCTGCCAGGGAGGGGGAGTAGTCCAAGCCTGTGGATTGGCGCATGGTGAACATGCTCAACGACATGCGCTGGCTGAGGATGCCCGTGATGATCAGGATGGCACTCGTCAACAAGCCTTCGCGGCTCTGGCGGATTCTCTTGAAGGCCAGCAACCCGATAGGCAGGATTCCGCATACGAGAATCTCGGTCACGAACAGGAGGCTTTGCCACGAACCGTCCAGCGCGCCCGGCAGAACGCCGCGCAGGAACAGGTCGCTCAGGCGCAGGAACAGGTACAGTCCCAGCGGAAGCGGCACCCACGCGCCGAGCCGCTCCAGCAGGTCGAAATGCATCCCGCGCTTGAACCAGCGTTCCACGAGGAAACCTTCCACCACCAGGGCCATCATCCCAGCCGCGATGGCGCTCGTGAAGAACAGGTAGGGCTGCCACGGGCTGTACCACAGCGGATGCACGCGGTGCGGCATGATCAGGAACAGCGCTCCCAGCGAGGACTGGTGCAGGGTGGAAAGTACAATTCCCAAGATCACCAGCGGCAGGGTGGCCTTGTGAAGTCCATGCAGGATGACCTGAAAGAATTTATGTTTGAAAAGGGGATGCTCAAGGATGGCGGGCGAAAATTCCAGCACCAGCACCGAGAAATACAGCATCACGCACCAGGCGATCTCGAACATCACCGAATGGTGCTGCCAACTGATGATGGGCATGTAAATGTGCCAGGGCAGGCCCAGGTCAACGATCAGGGATACGATAAACGACCCGTAACCGAGCAGTGCCATGAGGATCGCGCGCCGCAGGATGGGGCGGAAGCGTTCGAGATGGAAGATGTAGACGACCGCCGCCAGCGTGAACCCGCCACCGGCCAGCGCGACGAATCCCAACTTGAAGGCGATCCACATCCCCCACGGGGTCGCGTCGTTCAGCCCGGACCCGGCTCCCAGTCCGATTGCGAAGCGGATCACCCCCGCCACAAGGCTGGCAAAAACTATTACCCAAAGCCCGTCTTTGATCCAGGTGCGAAGCATGGCGTTCACTTATTTCTCCTCGGGCGGTTGGTTTTTCTGTTGTTGAGCCAGTGTTGCCTGCATGCGTCGTCCGATGATCCAGAACAGGCCTGTCGCCAGCGCGGCAGTACCGAGGGAAACGACGGGGAATTTTTTCAGCCAGTTCCAGGTCAGTTCGGGATACGGCTCGTCCCCCGTCGCCCCGTTGAATCCCAAAAAGTCCAACGGCACATCGGAGAGATACAGCAGGGCGGTGCCGCCTGCTTCGAATTCTCCGAACACGGTGGGGAGATATTTTTCAGGCGATTGGGCAATCCGCTCGCGGGCGATGGCGAGCAGTTCGCTCCGTTCGCCGAAAGTGAGCACGTTTTCGGGGCAGGTCTCCACGCAGGCGGGCAATTTGCCTTCGGACAAGCGCTCATTACACAGATAGCATTTCCCGACCACGGGGGTGGCTGAATCCCATTCGTAGCGCGGGATGCCGAATGGACAGGCCATCATGCAATAGCGGCATCCCATGCATTTTTCCTGATCGTACAGCACGATCCCCTCGGGCGAACGGTACATGGCTCCAACAGGACAGGCGGAGACGCACGCCGCGCTCAGGCAGTGGCGGCAGGATTTGCGCACGAAACTCCCCTCGGGGCTTTCGGTGATCGCCAGCCAGCGATGGACGGAGAGGCCGTCGGGTTCCTGTTGCGGGATGTGCTTTGACTCACCCAAACGGTTGGCGCTTATGCAGGCGTCCACGCACTGGTTACAGCCGGTGCAACGCGTGACATCCACCAGAATGGCGACCTGCTTCATATCTTCCTCCCTTCGGGGCCATGCAATCTTTCGATCACGTCCCTGCCTCCCTGCGGCATCAAACGCCAGCTCACTTCACTTCCCAGGCGGATGAGCGGGTAGAGGACGCAGTGCGCCACTTTCGAGAACGGGCTGACCAGCAGAAGGGCCATTCCATTCAGGGTATGGAACAACATCAATCCGTCGTAGGGGATTGGGTTCCAGGCGCGCCCCGCCGCATAGCCCGAAATAAAGATGTTGAGGAGCAGGATCAACATCAGGTAATCGGACAGCCTGCTCAGGTGACGCGAGTCGGCCAGATAGAGCCGTAAAACCAGCATGATCGCCGCGCTGACGATGCTTGTCAGGGTCAGTACATCCAAAATCGGCTTTGAGATCGCCCACCAGGAGAAGCCGACGTTATCGCGCAGGATATCCAGGTGGTTGCGCAGGAACAGCGCGGCAATCAGGAGGCCGACATGAAACAGGTAGGAGGCGTAACTGTAGATGCCTCGCATACGGTGCAGTTTGTGGAAGGGGAACAGCCAGGAGACGGTCTGACGCACAATTTGGGCGTAGGGCAGGCGCTGATCTCCCGCCCGGCGAATGGCCGCCGTGATGTCCCAAACGGTCAGAACGAACAGGCGCAGCAATCCCGCCACAAACACAACCAGTATGAAATAGAAGACGGGGCCTTTTGCAAGAAACAACCAGGCTGGCATAATTGAACGCGCCTCCTAATGGGGATGGTTGAAAACGCTAGAGCTCGATGGCGCGCAAAACCAGGTCATGCACGCCGACCACTTGAATCGGGAGTTTGTAATAATCGACCAGTTCCCGCAGTTGTTTTTTGCAGTTGGCGCACGGCGTGGCGACGATCTGCGCGCCGCTGGCGCGCAATTGGTCGGCCTTGGCCTTGCCCGAAACCTTCATGCGGAATTCGTATGTCTCGTCCAGCGAGACCAGGCCGCTTCCGCCGCCACAGCAATAATTTTCCTTTCCATGCGGCGTCAGTTCTACGAAGTCTTTGACGAAACTTTTCAGAATCTGGCGGGGAGGGTCGAGCAGCCAGCCGGAGCGGGCGATGTTGCACGGATCGTGATAGGTGACGCGTTCGGTGATCGCGTTGGGATTCAATTTCAGTTTGCCCTCTTTGATCGCCTGCTCGGTCAGGTCCAGCACACTGAATACGGGTAGGGACCTGTCCCCGGCAAAGGCGGGAATGAACTGGCGGGCGCTGCGGGCGGCGTGTCCGCACTCGCCGACCAGGACCTTCCTGACATTCAAGCGGTGGGCCTCTCCAACAAGTTTTCCGATGATGCGTTCCAACACCCAGTCATTGTAGAACAGGCCGTAATTGATGCCGTCGAAATATTGTGAGCCGATGGTCCATGAGACCCCGGCAGCATAGAGCACGGCGGCGTTGCCCATCAGGGTGTCGGCTTCCATCAGGTAGTCGCTGACCGCGGGATAGAAGATGTATTCCGCCTCCTGCTGATCCACGGGAAACTTGACCTCGATCCCTTTCATGTCGCGCAGTTCGTCCTGGAGGAATTCGAGGTTATCCAGCAGGGCAGGCAGGGGAATGGCGGAAGTGTTCCCGCTGGCGCCCTCCAGTTGCTCGCGCACCGAAACGACCAGTCCCTTGGGAGCGATTCCCGCCTCGCTCAGGATATAACGTCCCAGGTGGGTGATCAGGCCGTGGTCGAGTCCCATCGGGCACTCCAGCGTACAACGGCGGCAGGCCAGACAGCGATAGAAGCACTCGGCCATATCGTCGATCTTTTCCTCGCTGAGCGATTCGCCTTCCAGTATTCGCGTCAGGAATTGCCCGCCGGGCGTGAAATATTGGCGATAGACATCCAGAAGCAAGTGCGTGCGATGGCAGGGAATGTCGCGCATTTCATTCGATGCCTGAAATACCTGGCAACTGGTCGCACATCGCCCGCACTTGGCGCTGGTGGCTGCAAAAAGTTCGACGACGAAACGATAATTGCTGTTTTCGAGAATGGCCGCGAACGCCCTCAGAAAATTCTCGGCGCGGTTGCCGTCATCGCCGACGGGTTCCACGTGATAGAAATATTGGCCGGTGGATTTGGATGAATTCCTGGAGTCGGGAGAATCTGCCATGCTAGTCACCTATCGTGGATTCCAGAATCGGGATACGGTGCGGCAACACAAAACAAATTGGCTGTCACCAGAGACAGTCAACCGCATTCATTATAGGGATTTAATGAAATGGGACGGCTAAGACTTGTTTTAATCGGCCTAAGAAAAGTCTTAGGTACAGGGAGTACAATAATGTCATGCAGAAAGTGGACGACCTGATCGACATCGAAGCGCCGCGCGAAGCCGTGTTCGATGTGGTGGTCAATATCGAACGCCGCATGCAACTCAGCCCGTTGTGGGGGCTGGGTCTCTTACTCGAAGTGTCGCCAGACTATCCGAATGCGGGAAGCCGCTACCGGGTCCGCGTGACCGACGCGCCGTTTGGGATCGCGGGCGGGATCGCCCAGTCCGCGCAGAGCGTCTTCGCGGGACTCGCGCAGGTCATCTCCTGGAAGAGCGGACATCCCGCCTCCCACGCGGACGAGAGGCCGGTCTCCGTGACCGAACGCGAATCCCCACCGACGGAAAAGCCGCCTTCAGCGCCCGCGGTCGCGCGGGAGCAGGAATACATCGTCGCGGAATGCGAACCGCCCCACAAACTCAGTTATTACCTGAATGCAGAGTGCAAGACTATCGTGACCTGGCGTTTTCAAACCATCCCCCGCGGCACGCGCATCCAATATGAGGAAGTCTTTTGCGATGAAAACGCAGGCGGGGAGGATTTCCTCCCCACCGTGCGCCGCGTGATCCACGAATGGCTGACCAATATCAAGCGTTACAGCGAATTGCGCGGCAGTCGAAGCCGTTTATTCTTGAAATGGATGCTGGACCGCTTTTTCCTGAAACTGCGCCCCGACCAGCGCCGCACTGTGCTGCTGATCCTTTTCATGCAGGCCATCGCCTTGTTCACTTTCGCGGTGGCGGCCATCGGCCTGGGGATCGCGGGGCTGTTGTTCTAATTGGATTCCTTCGGTTCGTAACAACAACGGAAGCTGGTGTCGTCGCTGCGATGCATGGGCGCGGCCCAACTGCGGTAGGCGCAGCGCGCCTGGAAACGCGACTCGCGCCACGAGCCGCCGCGGATGACCGATTTGCCCAGCGAGGCCTCGTCCGATTCGGGCATGGAGGTGCAGCCCGTTTCGAGTAGTTTGGGCAGGAGGTCCTCCCGGTGCAGGTCGTAAACGTGGGACTCGCGGCCGTCCGCGGGGTCGTAGGGATACGGCCCGAACAGCGAGGAGCACCACTCCTGAACGTTCCCGCCCATGTCGGCCACGCCAAACGGACTATCGCCTTGCGGGGAAAATTTTCCAACGGGGGAGGTGCCGTTCAATTTTTCATCGGCGATGTTGCAGGCGTTCTCTTTCCATTCATCGCCCCAGGGATACAAACGGACGTCCGCGCCGCGCGCCGCCTTCTCCCATTCGGGTTCAGTGGGCAGGCGGATGGGCAGGCCCGTTTCCCGCGCGGCCCAGGCGCAGAAGGCGATGGCGTCGTAATAGGAAACGCCGACGACCGGGTGGTCCGCCTTGTCCGCGGGGAGGCTGTCTTTCCAGAACAAGGGGGCGCGGTGGCCCGTTGCACGGATGAATTGTTCGTACTGCGCGTTGGTGACCGGGTGACGCATCATGTAGTAATCGGTCACTCGTAACACCTGCACGGGCATTTCGTCCTCGTGGGCTTTCGGGTCGCGGCGGCGGTCGCTGCCCATCGTAAATTCTGAAGACGGAATATGGATGAAATCCAGTTGGATATCGGACATGTTGCTTTACTCGCGCCGCGGGATGCGGCGCATGGCTCCTTTCTTTGAGTTCGTTTGCAAATCGCACACGCTATCCGCCGTTGAGATTGTTCCCCGCGGCGTGGCGGATCAACTCCACCGTGTTCTGGGCGTTGAATTTCGTCATGACGTTGGTGCGATGCACGGACACCGTCTTGGGGCTGATGCCGAGCTCCAGGGCGATCTCCTTGTTGCTTTTTCCATCCACGATCAACTTCAAGACCTGCTCTTCGCGTTTGGTCAGGCGGCGTTCGTCGGTTTTATGCTGGTAACCTTCACCGGAATAATCCTGCAACACTTCCCGTGTGACCTTGCTCGCCAGGTACGCGCCCTGTTCGTAGACCTGCCGCAGGGCGTTCAACATTTCACGGCGGCCGGAGCGTTTCAAGACGTAGCCCGCCGCGCCGGCCTGCAAGGCGGGAGCGATGTATTCCCGGCTGTCGTGCTGGGTGAGGATCAACACCTTGACGTTCGGGAAGCGCTCCTTGATGGTCCGCGTGGCCTCCAGTCCGTTCATGCGCGGCATGGACAGGTCCATCAGGACGACATCCGGCAGGATGTTTTGGACCAGTTCGACCGCCTCCTCGCCGTTATCCGCTTCGCCGACGACAATGACGTCATCCTGGCTTTCCAACAGGGAGCGGATGCCGTCGCGCAGGATGGCGTGGTCATCAACCACTAAAACTCTAATCATAGACGAGATTCCTTTTCCGAAGAGGCACGTGGAGATAGATTTGCGTCCCGCTCCCCGGCGCGGTCAGGATTTCCAATTCGCCGCCCAGCAACGCGATCCGTTCCTGCATTCCCATCAGCCCGAGGCCGCGTGCATTGTTGGGAATATTCGACCCATTTCCGTCGAGTACCGTGTTGGCGGTTGCGTTGAGTTCCAGCAGGTCGAAACCGATGCCGTCATCTTTTATATTCACCCTGGCAGTCTCTTCATCGAATTCCAGGTTAATTTCCACATTGCGCGCCGCGGCGTGGCGGGCGATGTTGTTGATCGCCTCCTGGATCACCCGATAAAGCGCGGTTTCGATCTCCGGCGAGAGACGCCGCGAATCAGGCTCGTCTTCATCGAATGGCACTTGCATCCCCGTATTCACAGTGACGCGCACGCCGCGCGCCTCCAGGCGGCTCTCGGCCAGCCAGCGCAGGGCGGGGATCAATCCCAACTGGTCCAGCATCGAGGGGCGCAGGTCGAAGATCAATTTGTGAATGTTGTTCAAAGTGTGCTGGGTCAATTCACAGATGCTTTGCAGGCGCTCGCGGGTGGCGGGAGAGGTATCCATCTCCAGGCCGTCCTCCGCCTCGTAGAGCAGGGCGGTGAGGGACTGGCTGACCTCATCGTGCAATTCGCGGGCAATGCGTTTGCGCTCATCTTCCTGCGCGGCCAGGGCCTTGGTCAACAACTCGCCGCGCAGGCGTTCCTTGCGCTGCACCTCGGCATACAGGCGGGCGTTCTCCACCGCGATGGCGATTTGGTTTCCAATCGCGGTGAGCAATCGCTGTTCCTCGCTGTCGAACGTCAAATGGGCGCGCGTACCGACGCACATGCTCCCCAGCGCGCAGCCCTTGGTGATCAGCGGCACGTGCATCAGGGCGCTGACTTGTTCTTTCTTCAGGGACTCCGCGCCTCGCCCGCGATACGGGGTCAGGTCCGGCACGACCACCGCTTTTCCAAGTTCCAGGACGCCGCCGCAGGAACTATCCAGCAAGCCGATCTGGTAGGCCAGTTTTGCGGCATTCTCGGAAAGCCCGCGCGAGGCGCTCAACTGCAACTGACCTTTGTTCACGTCCTGCAGGAAGATTGCAACGACATCGATGCCAGTCAATTGCAGGACTTCATCCAGGGCGCGGTTCAGGATATCCTTCAAGTTCAAGGACTGGTTGACGGTGGTTGCCACGGCATTCAGAATGGATAACTGCTGGGTGCGGGCCTGCACGCGCGCATCCAGATCCCGGTTCAGCGAGTGGATCTCCCTGATCGAGAGTTGCAGGTTGGTGCACATTGTGATGAAACTGTTGGATAACATGCCGATCTCGTCGCGGCGGTGGTCGTTCTTTCCCGCCAGCGAATTGGCCAGATTGCACTCGATCGTTTCCAAGGAGCGCGCGTCGAATTGCAACTTGCCGATCGTGCGGGTGGCCTCCGTCAGCATCTGGACGGGCACGATCACGCTGCGCGTGGTCACCAGCACCAGGATGAGCGCGCCCGCGATGGCGAGCGCCCCAAGGATCAGGGTCTGGGTCGCCAACCGGCGCACGGGAGCAAACAGCACATCGGTGTCGTGCCAGACGACCACACCCCAGGGCGCCTGCGAAAGCGGGGCAAAGGCGAGGATGGTGCCGTTCTCATCCAATTCGTCCCCGGTGCAGCCCAGGCAGGCTTCCACCGTCGGCTGTCCCTCGACGAAAAGGTTATCAATGATGGCGGGGGAAAGGGTTTGCCCGGACGAGGCGTCCCCCAGTATCTGTCCGCGGCCGTTCACGATCTGGAAGGTCCCGATCTGCCCGGAGTTAAGCGAATCGCCCGGGAGGAAATTGCCGGGGTTGGAAAGATCCAGCACGGCCGCCAGAGCGCCCGCGGGTTCCTGCGTCCCTTCGCGCTGGACGGGAACAACGATGATCGCGTAGGGACGCGGCAGGCCCTCCACCGAGACCTCGCGCGGCGGCATTCCCGCCTCGACCCGCAGGGAGGGTACCTGCCTCCAGTCGATGTCCGGCGCGTCGCCCGTCCCTGCGACCAGGTTGGAGGTTCTGTCGAACAGGTAGACGCCCTGCACCGAACGAAAATCCCGCTCGAGGATCTGGCCCCATTCCGCGAGGTCTGCTTGCGGCGCGTCCATGTCGATCTGCGAGGACAGGATCGTGAGCAGCCCGGCCGCCTGACCGAGGGTCGCATCCAGGTTTTCCGCATGGATCCGCGCGCGCAGAACATGCTCAGCCAAGAATTGTTGCGTTGATTGACGGACGGTGGTGATCCCGATAAAAGCAAAGATCGCGATCAACCCGATCAAGCCGACCGTGACCAGCGCCGACATCTTACTACGCAGGCCGACATCGAACCATTTCTGGGTGACGAGCCGTCCAAGCCGGTTGCGCAGGAGCGACATCCAGGCCGGGTTGTGTTTTTTTTCTGTTTTCATGGCGTTCTCTCGGTGGACACACTATCGCCCGGTGAGGAAGGCGGCCAGGTGCAATAGCGTTTCCGTTTACAGAATTTGCAGGTGCCGTCCTGGTCGAGGTCTTCGTAGACATGCTCGAACTCGCCCATGGACTCATACCATTCGTAGGTGCGGCCGATGGTGGTCCGCAAGGGGGTCTTGGGCATGACAAAGGACGAACGCGCCCTGGTGGTATCGTAATAGAAGAATTGCGATTCCAACCGCAGGCGGGTTCCTGTCAACGGCACGGGGCCGCTGGTCTGCGGTTGTAACATGTCGGTCAGACCGGCCAGGAAAGCCACCTGCCAGCGCGGCATGGCCTTGATCTTCATGCCGCAACCGACCACGTCCATGATCGTTTGATAGAGCTGGACGTGGGTCATGTTCTCCCCGCCCAGAATGTAGCGTTCGCCCACGCGTCCCTTGATGGCGGCTTCCACGTGTCCCTGCGCCGCGTCGCAGATCGGCACGACGTTGACGCCTCCCGGCGGAATCAGCGGCGGCGCGCAGTGCTTGACCACCTCCACCACCATGCCACTTGAAACCTTCCGCACATCACGTGGGCCTATCACTGTCGTTGGATTCACGATCACCGCCGGCAGTCCCTTGCGGACGTATTCGAGCACAATCTCCTCCGCCTGGAATTTGCTGTGCCCATACACGAATCTCTCCGGTTTGACGTTGAACGTGTACGACTCGTCCACCAGCGCATCGGGATGGATTCCCATCGCCGCGGTCGAACTGGTGTGGACGACCCGCTCCGTCCCGGACCTCAGGGCGGCTTCCATTAAATTCCGCGTCCCCTCCACGTTGACGCGGTACATGCGCTCCACGCCTTGCTTCCAATAGTCCACCACCCCCGCGGCGTGGAAGACCACATCCATGCCGCGCAGGGCCGCGGGAAGCGTCTCGGGCTCCAGCACGTCGCCGGTGACAAATTCGAAGGGTCCGCCCTCCAACAGTTCACGCGACGCGCCCGGCCGCGCCAGGATGCGCACATCCCAGTGACGCTCCGCCAGCCGCAGGGCGATGTTCGAGCCGATAAATCCAGTTCCACCGGTGATGAGCGCGCGTGTCATGCCATTGGCTCAAATGGTATGGATGTGGGAGAGAACCATTGCAACGTCTCGTGCAGGTTCACAACTTCCCCAACCACAATAATGGACGGAGGCTGGACTTCCACTGCCTTCGCCTGGATATCGGCCAGTGTGCCCACGGTGGTTTTTTGCTGGGGCAATGTGCCGCGTTCGATCACTGCCACGGGTGTGTGGGGCGGGCGGCCCGCCTCCATCAACGATGAAACAATTTCGGGCAGGCTTTTCACTCCCATCAGAAAGACGAGGGTGTCCACGCCTCGGGCCAATCCCTGCCAGTTGATGTGGAGCGGCTCCGAGCCTGCGCTGTGACCGGTGATGAACGCCACGCTGCAAGCCACCCCGCGCTGTGTAATCGGGATCCCCGCGTAGGCCGGGACGGCCACCGCGCTACTCACACCCGGTACGATCTCGAATCGGATTCCCGCCTCGACCAGCGCCAGCGCCTCTTCGCCGCCGCGTCCAAAGACGAAGGGGTCGCCGCCCTTCAGCCGAACCACCGTCTTTCCAGCGCGGGCATGTTCCACCAAAAGGGCATTGATCTGCGGCTGGGGAATGGGGTGATGGTCGGGCATTTTTCCCACATCGATCCGTTCGGCGTGGGATGGCGCATACGCCAACAGGTCATCGTTGGAGAGGCGGTCATGAATCACCACGTCGGCGCGCTTGAGGCACTCCAACCCGCGCAACGTCAACAGGCCGGGATCGCCAGGGCCGCCTCCCACCAGGTAAACCACCCCGTTCGTGTGTGTTGCTTTATTTCCGATATAGTTGTTCTCTTCCATAGGCCAGCGCGGCATTTCTTCCATGAACTTGAATAATCGCGATAATGTCTGAATCCACCACCCTGAGCGCAGCCTGCAATCGCTCTTTCCCATCAGGGAAGGAGGCGATCAGTTCCGGTCGCAATTCGCCCATCAATTCCGCCAGCACGCCGTACTCCGGGCCGATCAATTTTTCGATGCGCTCGCGCATCCTGCGCGCCAGGGCCGGGCTGTTCCCGCCGGTGGAGATCGCGATGCCCAATTCGCCGCGTTGCACCACGGCCGGCACAATAAAATTGCTGTGTTCTGGATCGTCCACCACGTTGACCAGACAGCCGCGCCGCTCGGCCTCCCTCCAAACGGACTGGTTCACGGACGCGTCGTCGGTAGCCGCGATGACCAGAGAGGCCCCTTCCAGATCGCCGTCCCGGTATGGACGCGGCGCGTGGTCAATTTCGCGCAAATCCGCCATCCGCTGCAATTCGGGGACGAGCAGGGGGCTGATCACCCTGACTTGCGCTCCCGCCGCTAATAAGCCCTCCACTTTTCGGGCGGCCACCGCGCCGCCTCCCACCACAATTGCGAGCCGCGCGGGTAATCCTACTAAACAAATTGTGTAATATTTCACTAGATTTTTTTATCACACCGGGTTATAAAAGTCAAATGATGGATGTAACCATTTTTTGGGGTAATTTTGGGCGAATTCAGGACCGAATCAGGCGGGATGAGTGAAAACAATAAAAGACAACCTGATTTTCGCCACCCGCCCCTCTGCCCTAGCCCGCTGGCAGACACAATGGGTCATCTCTGCACTGCAAGCCGCCCATCCCGGCCTGCATTGCGAAGAGCGGATCATCGCGACGCAGGGCGATAAGGTTCTCGACAAGCCTCTGCCCGAAATCGGCGGCAAAGGGCTTTTCACCGGGGAACTCGAGGCCGAACTTCTTTCCCGCCGCGTGGATTGCGCCGTGCATTCCCTCAAAGACCTACCGGTGGACGACACCCCCGGCCTCACCGTGGGATGTATCCCCGGCCGCGCCGAAGCGCGGGACGTCCTGATTTCCGCGCGCGGCTACACCCTGTCGGACCTGCCTCCCGCCTCGGTCGTCGGGACCTCGAGCCTGCGCCGCGCGGCCCAGGTTTTGGCAGCCCGTCCAGACCTGACCATTTCTCCCCTGCGCGGCAATGTGGACACGCGTCTCCGCAAAGCGCTCGACGGTCAATACGACGCGATCATCCTTGCAGGCGCTGGCTTGACTCGTCTCGGCCTGGACTTTCACGTCACCGAATGGCTCCCGCTCGATGTCATGCTTCCCGCGCCGGGACAGGGCGCACTGGCCGTCCAATGCCGCGCGGACGATGAAGAAACGCTCGCCATTCTCGCCAAATTGGAAGATAAATCCTCGCGAAAAGCGGTCACGGCCGAACGCGCCTTCTTGCAAGGATTGGGCGGAGGATGTTCGATGCCTGTGGCGGCGTATGGGTCAGTGATCAGTAATCAGTCATCAGTGATCAGTCTGACAGGATTGGTGATTTCAGACGATGGAAAAAAGACGGTGAAAGTCGCTGGTCAAGGCGCTGATGCGTTGCAGATTGGAAATCAACTTGCCCAACAAGCCATCGCGCAAGGCGCGGACGAAATTCTCAAACTGATCACTGTCCACTGATTACTGATTACTATGAAAGTACTCATCACCCGCCCCCGCGCCCAAGTGGAAGACTTTGCAGAAAAACTGCGCTCTGTGGGTTTTGAACCGATCTTCTTTCCTGTCATCGAGATTCATCCTGTTGAAGGAAACGCTCAACTTGAAAACGCAATCAAGAACATCGAAAAGTATGCGTGGGTGGTTTTTACATCGGTCAATGCTGTGGATGTCGTTTTTGACAAAACCCCATTTACCACAGAGCGCGCGGAGAACGCAGAGAAGAAAGAAAAAGTCTCTGTGAACTCTGTGTTCTCCGTGGTGAAAATTGCCGCCATCGGACCGAAAACCGCAGACGCCTTACGCAAGAATGGCATTGAACCTGACTTCATCCCCGACGAATACGTCGCAGAAGCCATCCTGCCTGGATTGGGCAACGTGCAAGGCAAGTGGATTCTGCTTCCCCGCGCGGAAATTGCCCGCAAGAAATTGCCCGAAGCCATCGCCCAGGCAGGCGGCATACCGCACGAGATCGTGGTCTATCGCACCCTGCCCGCCCGGCCCAACCCCGAGGGCCTCGCCGCGGTGAAATCGGGCGTGGATGTCGTCACTTTCACGAGCGCTTCGACCATTGAAAACTTCGTTGCCATTCTCGAACAAAATGGATTGGATCCTCTCAATCTGCCGAACGATCCGCTCATCGCCTGCATCGGTCCCATCACGGAGCAGGCCGCGCGCGAGGCAGGATTTGAAAATATCGTGGTTGCAAAAAAATACACCACCGATGGACTGGTAGAAGCGATAAGTACACAAGTACACACGTAAACAGGTACACACGGAGAAATTATGACACTCTTGGAATTTGAAACCGGCCAATCAAAAATCGAAAATCGTAAATCGAAAATTGTAAATCGTCCGCGCCGATTACGCTCTACGCCTACACTCCGCGCGATGGTGCGCGAGACGGAACTTAACCCGCGCGATTTCATCTATCCGCTGTTCGTGCGGCATGGACAGGGTCGGAGCGAGATCCGCTCGATGCCGGGCGTGTATCAACTCTCAGTGGAGGAAAGCGTCCGTGAGGCGGAGGCCGCCGCGAGGTCGGGAGTGAGCGCCGTCATCCTGTTTGGAATCCCCAAAGAGAAGGATCCAATCGGGTTGGAAAATTTTTCGGAAGATGGAATTGTCCAGCAGGCGGTCTGCGCCATCAAACGTGAAATCCCCGAGATGGTGGTGGTGACGGATGTGTGTTTGTGCGAGTACACCGACCACGGTCATTGCGGAACTTTGAACACGGGCGAGAATTTCCGCGCGGGCCTGCCCGAAGGATATGTGCTGAATGACGAAACGCTGGATGTTCTGGCGAAGGTGGCGGTTTCTCATGCGAAGTGCGGGGTGGATATTGTGGCCCCGAGTTGCATGATGGACGGGATGGTGGGGGCGATCCGCGGTGGACTGGACGAGGCGGGATTCGTCAACACCCCGATCCTGTCGTACGCGGTGAAATATGCCTCGGCGTTTTACGGTCCTTTCCGTGAGGCCGCACAGGGCGCGCCGAAATTCGGGGATAGGAAATCTCATCAGATGGATCCTGCCAATGTGCGCGAGGCGCTGCGTGAAGCCGCGCTGGACGTGAACGAGGGCGCGGACATATTGATGGTGAAACCCGCGCTGGCGTATCTGGATGTGATCCGCGTGGTGAAGGACGCTTTTCCCGAAATGCCGCTGGCGGCGTACAACGTCAGCGGCGAGTATGCAATGATCAAAGCCGCCGCGCAAAATGGCTGGCTGGACGAGGCGCGGGTCACGCTGGAGGCGTTGACTTCGATCAAGCGCGCGGGCGCAGATATCATCATTACTTATCACGCGCTCGACGCGGCCAGATGGTTGAAATGACGCGGAGGAAACGATGAAGACCGAACGCTCCATCCAATATTTTCAGGACGCACAGAAACTGTTACCGGGCGGCGTGGACTCACCCGTGCGCGCCTTTCGCGCCGTGGGCGGACAGCCGCTCTTCATCGAACGCGGCGAGGGGGCGTATCTCTTTGACGTGGACGGCAACCGCTACATTGATTACGTTCTCTCGTGGGGACCGCTCATCACGGGACACGCCCACCCGAAGGTGGTGGAGGCGATTCGAGGGGCGGCCGCGAAAGGGACATCCTTCGGCGCGCCGAGTCCGCTGGAGATCGAACTGGCGAAGCACGTGATGGAGTTCATGCCCAACATCGAGATGATCCGCTTCGTCAATTCGGGGACGGAAGCCACCATGTCCGCGCTGCGCCTGGCGCGCGCCTACACCAAACGCGACAAGGTCGTCAAGTTCGACGGTTGTTATCACGGTCATGCCGACTTGTTGCTGGTGCAGGCGGGTTCGGGTGTGGCGACGCTTGGCCTGCCCGATTCGCCCGGCGTGCCAGCGGACACGGTCAAGGATACGCTGGTGGCGGACTTCAACAATTTGGAATCGGTGGACGCCTTGTTCAAAAAATATCCCGAACAGATTGCGGCAATCATCGTGGAGCCTGTGGCGGGGAACATGGGCGTCGTCCCGCCGCAACCCGGGTTTTTGGAAGGCTTGCGCGCGATCACCGCACGCGAGGGCAGTCTGTTGATCTTCGACGAGGTGATGACGGGCTTCCGCGTCCATCGCAACGGCGCGCAGGCGCTCTACAGCGTCAAGCCCGACCTGACGACACTGGGCAAAGTCATCGGCGGCGGACTCCCCGTCGGCGCGTACGGAGGGCGGCGCGAGATCATGCAACTGGTCGCGCCCGCGGGGCCGGTCTACCAGGCGGGGACGCTGGCGGGCAATCCGCTGGCGATGTCCGCGGGGATCGCGGCGTTGAGTCTGATTCGGGGGGAGGAGGTTTGGAGAAAACTGGAGCAGGCCGCGGGTCGGTTGGAAGCGGGGATCGCGTCGGCGGCGAAACGCGCGGGGGTCCCCATCCAGCAGACGCGGGTCGGCACGATGTTCACGACTTTCTTTAGCAAAACGGAGCCCGTGGACTGGAACTCGGTCAAGGCGGCGGATAAAGCCGTGTTCGGAAAATTTTTCCGGAGGATGCTGGAGGGCGGGGTCTATCTTGCGCCGTCGCAGTTCGAGGCGGGATTTATTTCCATCATGCACACGGACGAGGTCATTGAACGCACTCTCGATGCAGTGACAGAGGCGTTCCGCGCCTGGTGACGGATGAATATAATCGGAACGCGGTGTGTATCTGGTGTACAGTTATCAGTGTAGGCCAAAACCGGTCAATCGACTCGATGAAATCAAAAACGGGCGGATTTGGTCCCGCCCGTTTGCGTTTAATCCGCCCGCCGTCACTGGATGGTAAAACTCCGCACCTCCGACCACAGGCTGGGGCCGTTCGCCCCGTTGGCGCGCACGCGCCAGTACAGGGTCACGCCAACGGGCAGATTCACAGTGGGCACGTAACTCGAAGTGAGAGCCGTTTTACTCACCAGTTTGGTCGAGAAGGCGCTGGAGAGCGAGACCTGAATGGTGTAGTTGGTCGCGCCGGCCACATCTTCCCAGTCGAGCGGCGGGCGGACATTCGATAGAATTTCCCCTTCAACGGGCGTCAGCAAGGCCGGCGGCAGTATGGCCGTCCTGAAATTCCGCGCCGCCGACCAGGCGCTATAGTGTCCCGCCGTGTTGAAGGAACGGACACGCCAGTAATACCTCGTGTTGGGAGCAAGATTCGTGGCGAGCGTGAACTCCGACACGAGTACATCGGGCACCGTCTCATCCAGAACAAGCGAAATGAAGGTATTGTCGGTGGCAACCTGAATCTGGTAATGGTCGAAGATGGTGCCGGCAGGGACGGTCACATTTTTCCAATCCAGGCGCGGCGTGTAATCGGTGGTGAGACTACCGTTTGCGGGCAAAATCGGGGCAGGGATGCCCGGCGGATTCCCGGTCACGAAGCTCCAGACCTGAGGCGACCACAGGCTGGGGCCGTTCGCCCCGTTCGCTCTCACCCGCCAGTACAGGACAGTGTTCGCGGGAAGGTCGGCGGTCATTGTGTAGGCGGAGGTTGTGGAGGTAACCGTCTTCAGCACACTGCTGAAGTTGGCGTATCTCGAAACCTGGAGCGTGTATCCGCTCGCGCCCTCCGCATCCGTCCAGTCGAAGGCGGGACGCCGGTTGAGCAGTGCAGTGGCATCCAGAGGAGAGACAAGACTTGGCGGCAGGATCGCGGCCCTGAACGCTCGTTTCGCCGACCAGGCGCTGTATTGTCCCAGCGTGTTATAAGCCCGCACCTGCCAGTAATATTTCGCGTTTGGCGGTAATTCAACAGGAATTGTGAATTCGGACGGGACAACGACCTCGTCGTACAGAATCGTCGTGAAGACGAGGTCGCTCGCGACCTGAACCTGATAGTGATCCAGCGTCGTTCCGAGCGGCAGGGTGGCATCCCTCCAGTCCAGACGCGGCGTGTAATCGGTGACCAGCGCATTCGACCCGGGCGAGAGAAGGACGGGTATGCCCGGAGGATTGGCGGTAATAAAACTGGACGTCAACGACCAGTCGCCGGTCCCGAACGGCCCCTTGGCGCGCACCCGCCAGTAATACAGCGTGTTGGCCACGAGGTCTGCGGCGGCCGTATAGGTGGTCCCGGTGACCGTCGCATTGAGCGACAGGCTGGAAAAGTTCACATACTTCGACGCCTGAAGGGTGTAACTGGTCGCCCCCTCCACCGCCTGCCAGTTGAAGACCGGACGCTTGCTTTCCAGAGTCGCGCCATCCGACGGCGAAATAATCACCGGCGCACAGCTGGCGGTCGCGGCGTTCGCCGTGTTGCTGGGATTCGAGTTGACACCCTGGCGGACTGCGACCACGTAGAACGAATGCGACGAATTGCACGCGAGATTCTGGACCTGATACGTGGAGACGCCGTTCCCGACGCTTCCCACCTGCGCCCCATCCGCGTAGACGAGATACTCGTCCACATTGGACGGCTCATCCGCGGACAGGTGCCAGTTCACATTGACTTTGGTGGAAGAAGCCGCCGCGGCGGTGACGCTCGTCGCGCCGTGCGGCTTGATCTCGAATTGCCAGACCGGGCCGACGGTCGAACCGACACTGTTCGTCGCCGTGACCTGCCACGAGTACAGACCGCCATTCCTGACGCCAAGATGATACAACGAGCAATTGGCCGCCGTGGTGATGTCAATCGAGCCGCCCCAGATGTGCAGGGAACAGGTGTCGCCGTTCGATCTCCACGAAAGCCAGGTGTCGTTGGTGCGCTCGAGCGTGGACCCGGCCGAGGGTCCCGGATTGAACGGCTGGCCGGGCGCGTCCGCGCCCGCGGTCCCGTTGGGAATCGTCAGCGGCCCGTCGAGGACGTTGCTGTCAATGTTCAGGGTCAGCCCGCCCCAAGTCTCATTATGATCGCCCGCGTACTGCCGCAGGCGCTGATGGTCCGCCCACAGGCTGTTCGAGAGGCAATATGCGTCCCACACGGTGGCCGTCCGCGTGTATGAAACCTGGCCCGGGTTCGCATACCAGTTGGCGACCCACAACGCATCGGGGACATTCGCGATACTCGCCCAGTCGCTCGGCGCGGAGGCGCACGAGGCGCCGTACACGCCCGCCAGGTTGCCCCTGGCCTGCATCTGGTACGTCCAGCCGGAGATGAAGGAGTTGGCCGCGGCGCGGCAGGTGCCGTTGCCGGTATCGTAGGCCTCGAGGTCGTAATAGATGACCGTGCCCGATTGATTCGCTTCGGTCAGCCCGAGATTCGCCGCGACCGCCAGCGCGCTGTTCGCCTCGGCAATTCCCTGGTTGTAGGCAACCGCGGGATCGGAACTCATGCGCGAGGAATAGCCGGTGCACGAGGCCTGCGGCCCGACCCACGTCGGGATGAAGCGCCAGCCCTGCGCGTTCAATTGGGAGAGATACGACGCGCTCAGTATGGAATTCGAGCAGGCGCGCGCCGAACCGCCGATGTAAAGATTGACCGCGTTGTACGGGCTGTTGTTCCACCACGTCTGCATCTGACTCAAGGGACGGATCTCGCAAATGTCGAATCCCTGCCCCACGTAAGCCTGTGTGTCCGCGTCCAGGCTGGACACAGTCTCCGATTTTGCTGAGCCATCGGCCTTATCCGCGAGAGAAAAACTCTGGTGAAGCGACGCCTGAGTGTTGGGCAGAGTCATGGCCGCCCAATGTTCGCCGCCGTCACTCGTGCCGAGCAGTTTCTTTTCCTGTGTGCAGATCGTTCCATCTCCATCGCGGACACATTCGCCGGAGACCCATTCCGCCCAGCCGGACTCCGGCGTGGACATGGACAATCGGACGATGCCCGCGGACTCGCCGTCCACGTTGACGCGCGTGACGATCTCTCCCGCTTCCGTCTGGACGATCTGGCTGGTTCCCGGCACGACGAGCGCGAGGCCGCTGTCGCCGAGGCGCGCGAGAGGCAGGTCAACCTCCGGGGATGTGTTCGGCCCGAGGGGGACGCGCCCGGCGGAAGTCCAGGTTTGACCGCCGTCTTCGGTCGCGTAGAATTCGGCTTCGAGGGTTTCAGTCACGACGGACAGGAGTCCGTTCTGTCCGTTTTCGAAAACAGGCAACTGGTAATAAACGCGTTCGGACGAAACCTGTACGGGTTGCCAGGTCTGCCCGCCGTCCTGTGTCCGATAGAGCGCGTCTCCGGCGGGGCCGCCCGCCACCCACCCCAATTGCTCGTTGACAAAATAGGCGGGCTCGCCGAGAGGGATTGCGCGTGCCTGCCAGGTCGCGCCGCCGTCGGCGGTGACGAAGAGCAGGCCGCGGCTGAAGTTACTGCCGGTCGCGAGTTCGAAGACCAGCCAGCCGTGCGCGGCGTCGCGCCAGCCCATGTGAACCGCGCCGACCGGTTCAGGAAACTCCGCCAGACCGGGCAGGTTGAGCGATTTCAAAGCCCATGAGTCGCCGCCGTCCTGCGTGGACGCGAGCATGTATGCCGCGTCACCGGCGAGGATGACCCGTCCTTCAGAATCGTCCAGGAAAATGACAGTCTCAATATTGGCTTGCACGGGCGGCGTGATGTCGCGCCACTCCAGGCCGTCGTTGTTAGTCCAGTACAGGCGCTGGTCGAATAACAACCAGCCCCGCGCGGGCGCGACCTGTTGAAAGTCGCGCAGGCTCGCAGGGTCTGACTCGAAGGAAGCCGAGGCCGCCGCGTCCAACGGGAAGGATACCGCCGCGAGGAGAGCAGAGGCGCATATCCGCAGGAGGGTTTTTCGCAGGTCTTGAAAACGCATGGGTAGCCTTTCGTTGGTGAACGCAACCAATATAACGAATAATACCGTCCGTGAAATTGCAACATCGTGATTTTCCGACCCCGTCCGCAAAATGACAAGTGCCGTGATTCTACACGGAGGCGCGGTTCTGCGGCTATCACCATTTTGGGCGATAGCCGCCTGCGTCAAATGGGGCTTTCCCGGAAGATGACGCCGTCAAATCCCCGTTTCGATGCTGTTGACCACCGTCACCGGCAGACACAATTCGTTGACAATTTCTTTACACAGGGGCAGGCCGCCTTAATTCCCGATGAGATACCGACTTTCAAAATTGTAATTTGGAAGAGGACTTTTGGTCATTTCCTCGAGTTTAACTAATCCATTACTATGGCGGCATGAAAAAGACAAACCACGCGACACGACAAATAAAAACAGGAATGTTTTTCATCGTCTTGGCCCTGCTGGCCGTTCTGATAGGCTCACGCCTCACGAACGCGGCGGCCCTGACCGAAGACTTTAAACTGTTGCCGGTCTCGTATTCCGTGCTCACTGGCAAGGCAAGCGGACAACCCGTCGCCGTCCTGGGCACGCTGGATCTTTCGAACAAGGAAGACCACCCCAATAAATACGTGGCGTTCGAGACGCCAAAAAAGGCGTTTAAAGGCACGTTCGTCTTTACCCTGCCTAAAAATGTGACCAGCCTGTCCGGGTTCGATGTGGAACTCCAGGTGAACTTCATGGGACCCAAGTACTCCGACCAGAAATGGTACTGGTATCTGTACGACTGGAAGAAGGATACCTGGGTCCGCGTCGGTTCGAATAAGGGCGCGAAGCCAAACGTCTGGTCATTGCAAAAATTCAAGATCGACAAGCCCGGCCGGTATGTGAACTCTGCCGGAGAAATTCGCGTCATGTTGCGTTCCGATAATGCCAGCGGAGATGCGAAACTCGACTACATCGCGATCCTTTTAACCCAGCGCGCCTCCAAGGCCACACAACCCGTCACAACCACCCCGACTCCAGCCGTCGCCGGGCCGTCTGCGACGTCTACTTCAACACCGGCCGCGGCAGTCTCTGGGACCGCGACATCCCAACCAACTTCAACGCCCACTGTTAACCTGATCCCGGTCGAGACACTGATCCCTTCCAGCACGCCGATCGACAATCCGCCCGGCGCGGATGCGAATTCGACCGCGACCGCGACGGCCACCATTACGCCGACCAATACGCCCATCCCGCCGCGCACCACGCACACCCCTTCGCTCACGCCCACACGGCTTCCATCGAAGACCCCAACCCCTTCGATAACATTGACTCCCTCCGTCACGGCCACGCACACGGCAACGCTCACGCGCACGCCGTCCCCCACGCCATCGCTCACGCCGGAAACACCCATCGGACAGGCCGTGACCGATACGCCTGCGGGCACTCCGACTCATACACCGACAAAAACGCCCACTTCATCCCGTACACCCACCCTGACCCGTACGCCTACCCTGACCCGGACACCCACCTCAACCCGGACGCCATCCAACACCCCCACCCCATCTCGCACACCCACCGTGACCTCGACTCACACATCTACAAGAACGCCAACCCCTCTGACGGCGAGCCCCACCTCGATTACAGGCAAACAGACTTTCTACGTTTCCGCGGCGGGTAACAATACAGACGGCAAATCGTGGGCCACGGCATGGCGCGGGCTCAGTCAGATCAATTGGAGCGCAGTCCAGCCAGGGGATACGATATACGTCTCTGGTGGGGCAACCAGCGCAACGTACAGCGGAGGTATACAGATTTCCAAAAGCGGATCCGCTGGCGGATATATTACGATTGACATCGGCGCAAATTCGCCTTCCCCATCGGGGCACAGCGGAACGGTCATCATCGAGGGGGGGAGTCAGTGCTTCCGAATCACCGGCAGTTATATCAGGCTACGGAACATCGTGTGCCAGCACGCCACCGATGACGGGATCCGCATCGAGGGCACGGGCACAATGCTGGAAAACAACACGATCCGTGAGACATATGGAGAGGGAATTCACGTCCACTACTGCAAAAGTTGTGTGGTCAGAGGAAACAGGGTCACCACTTTCCCGAACGACGGCGCCGGAGAAAACAGGCCCTATCAAACGGACGGGATCGTTATTTACGAGTCGTCGGATACGCTGGTCGAGTTCAACTGGATAAGGCTGACCAATCAGTATGGCCCAGCGCATATTGACGGGATTCAGTCCAGTACGAAACTCGGAACAAGTTATAAGAACATCACTATTCGATACAATTACGTGGAGAACACCAAAGCCGCCACAAGCAATTCGCAGGGAATCTACCTGACGCAGATGCAGGGCAAGGTCGAGATTATCGGCAACGTCGTCAATCATCCGAACGGCAACCAGACCGTGGTCAGTTATCTATCCAACAACAACGCTCCCGTAGACGTGTTCGTCATTGGCAACACCATCAAGTGCGCGGGCTATCGCTGTCTGCTGGTAGGAGACGACAGACCAGTCATCAAGAATAACGTAATATGGCATACTGGAATCGGTCAACTGGTTGACCTGAGAGGCGCAAATTGCAATTCCGCCGACATTGACAACAACCTGTATTATGCGCCGAACACGTCCTATCCGTTTGCTGGATGCGGACGGTCATGGTCGGATTGGCGCGGATACGGACTGGATGCTCAAGGCATCTTCGGCCAAAATCCAAATCTCGACAGTTGTTATCGCCCCGCGGTGAACAGCCTGCTGGTCGGGAAGGGCGCGGTTCTCGGCACAGAATTTGACGACGGACTTTCGATGTCCCTATGCGGTCCAAACGGAGCTAATGCGTTTCTTCCTGTGATATTACGCAACAGGAACGACGATTCAAGTTGGGACATCGGAGCGTATGAACATTAGACATCATCGGTAATGGCAGGAAGCGTCCCGAAGGTTGCCGGAAACGGCCAAAATTGCCCACACAACCTTCGGGACGGTGTCTATACTTACACTGCCGATAAGGTCTAATTTCTAAACGCGGATATCAATGCCCTCACCCGTCAAAGCAGCCCGCGCCATCGTGGCAGTGGGAACAGAAGTATTGCCCAAGTCAGAACGCCTCTTCCACCATGAAGCCACATCGCGCGGCAGTGCGTGCCAGTACCCTCCACGCGCTTTGACTTCCTCCAGGACAGCACCGTAGCACTGCCTGGCAACGCCTTCGCTCGAGTAATCGGGGTGTACAAGCATCAACGCCATTCCATGAAACTCCCTGATGAAAGAGAGTTTATCCATCCAGATTCTGGGAGAGGTCTCTCCCAGGACATTGAACAGGGTGGAATCCTGCGGCAACGTATAGGGGAGTTCCAGGAACCGCCCGATAGTAAACGGCCAAATGCTCATCACGCCGCCCGGCATTGGTTCGAAGGGATCGGTATCAAAGAAAGATGAATCGTAATGAACCTCGAGCAATTGCATCCAATATGGATTTCGATGCGTATAGGGCGCGCGAAATCCTTCGGCCTGGAATTCCCTTACGTAGCGGTTGATTTCTGCGGCCTGCCGCTTAAACCCCGAATAGGATCCGAACAACTTGCTGTCATGTTTTAACCCATGCACGCCTATCTCGAAGCCGCGTTGTCTCAATTCAGCCATTAATCCAAGGTCAAGTTGATATCTTTCAGGAACGAAATTGAAAGATGATCGAAAACCCAGGGATTCTTCCAAATCCGCCAGGATCGGGATGTTGCGCTGTCCTTCCGCCGTTTCGACATCATGGGTCAACACAAAGGCAAACCGCTTTCCGTCCGGCCAGAAGTATCTGAAATCAGTCGCGGATTTACCTGCAAGCAACAATGCCTGACGAAGAATTTCCCATTGGAATTGAACATAGCGCGGTTCAATCGGCCACTCCAAAACTGACGCTTTACGAGCCGTATCGCTGTGAACGCGGCGCATGAAATGGGTTATTTTCTGAGAAAGAAATGGTTTGAGGGCGTAATATACACGTCGGGCAAATCCAAACCGATATCGATTCGGACCGAACTGCCCCTCGCCAAGCGCTAATTCCAATGATGTGCCAATATCCAGACTGGTTTTGTCGGGCAACAGGAACGGCAGGGCGCGGAACGCCGCCTCCTGCCAGACATCATCCGGCAGGCCGGGCTGGCATAACCAGAAATCCCGCGGGTGGTTGGAACTCCATAGATTCGGCATTTAGTCACCAATTCTGAAATCAGGTATACCGTCCACGATGGGATAAACGCGGTCGCACGACTGGCATAGATAGGCATTCGAAGAACGTGTCACACATCTATGGCAGGAGGGACAAACCAGCAAGTCTTCCACACTTCTGCCCTCTTCCACGGAGGCGCCCTCCGTTACCTGGGCCTGACACATAATCCACGGTGCCAGTTTGATGACGCCAAAGAAGGGGGCAAGGGCGCGACCGAATATCTTCCACCCCTCAAACTGACCGATTCCGCCCGGGATCTTGTCTGTTACACCCACACCGAGGTACTTCATCCGTGAGAAACCGGTTTGGATTAACACGCGATGAACATACGAGGGGTGATGCTGGATGAGTGTCTTGCCGGAAAGCACCGGCTCCAAGGAAAAGGGGCTTTCCTTGCCCAGATGAACGAGCCTGTGCGCCAAGCGGCGGGCACTCAGTTTATTACTATAGTTGAAGACAAAACAACCGCCCCTGCCAAGGATGTGTTTTACCCCATCCAATGCACGCCGGGAATCCGGCAGATGATGAAAAACACGCATCATTAGGGCGCAATCAAAACTCGAACCCGAAAAAGGCAATCGCTTCGCGTCGGCCGCAATATAGGTTGCCCTCTCCTTGAGAGATTCCCGGGCTTGACGCAGGAGTGTCATGGACCCATCCAGCATGACCACCTGCTCGAATCGATCAAGATAACAATCTGCCAACCTGCCAAATCCGCAACCAATGTCAATGATGCGGCGACCAGTGGAAGGCAATAGATCGCGAATGATGGAATGCTCAAGGTCGTCCAGCCTGACCCTGGATTTTCCAACCCAAAAATCCTTGTATTCGATGCCCTCGTACAACTGGCTCGGGTCCGTATTCGGTTCATAACGCGCTGGTAATCCCATGGCACACCTCCAATTCATTAGCGCTATAAGACAGAACGCCAAATATACAATAAAACTGCAACCGTCGTACCGGTACAACACTATCCAAAATGCTTGTAAAGCAGTTCGCCCAGAATACGACAAACCTGGGGCGGAGATCTTTGAATTATCGCGTTTAACAGTATCGTCATTCTGCCATCGCCAGCCTTTTTCTCACGAGGAGCAAGGTACGTATAGGGCAGGCGGAATTCACGCGCACCCCAGCGGCTCTTGAACGTCCGCAGACCCGTATTGGAAAGATCGGTTTTACCGAAGTCAAATTTTCCGAAACCATTTTCGCAACCCCATTGAATTGCGCTCCACATAATCAGGTTGTTGGGACGGGCTTGCAAGTCATCGGGAAGGGACGCGCCATATTTGTAGGTTAATGTTTTTTGCCAGTGCAGGAAAACGGCGCCCGCGACACAACGGTGCTCAATGTAAGCCAAAAGGAGAAAACCCAGTCCCTGGTCGAAGAGCCTGCCCAGGTCCCTGAAAAATTTCCACGGCTGGATGGGAACGCCCTGGCGGCGCCGGGTCAGGAGATGCAGATTGTAAAATTCTTTCAGATGTTCATTCGTATTACTCCTGATGATATCGACGCCCTTCTGGCGGGCGGTCTTTATATTCCGGCGATGCATCTCGTGCAGACGAGTAAAAACATTCTCATGATTCGGCTCCAAATCCAGTTCATGCAAGACGCAGTCGGAGTCGGTGACGAGGGCAGGGTGTGGCGAAAAGGTCCCGCGAAGTTCGACATTGCGAACGCCTTCGGCCCTCGCCAGTGAAAGCACATCTTCGGCCACCTGCGCAAGCCCATTTTCGGTCTCGGATAACGGCGAACAGAAATCCGAGAACGGCAAGGACACCCATCTTCGACCCGTTATGGGGCTGTTTATCTCCATGACCGGTATACCCGCGTGATATCGGCCGTCCCCATCCCGTACCCCGACAACGAACGGACGGTACCCATAGGAATCGGCTATGAGGTGGATCCATGCCGGATGATGGAAAATCATGGAATCGGTCCTTCGAATCACAAATTCCATCCAGGCTTGATCAAGCAGATTCATCAAAAAGGTTCCCTTTCATCCTGCAACACTAAAGAACGACTTTTTTGATCCCGTTCGCCGGCCTGCCGTCCGTTTTCTGGAAAATGATGACCGGCTCAGACGCCCAACGCGGAGACCCGAGCGTATAGAGCAAACGCATGGCGGTACGGAACAAGATTGCCTTGAGGGGGGATTTGGTCTTCATGGCGCGATAGTAAGAACTTCCCTCGGGCAACGGCAAGTACGCGGCCACGGGAGAAAACCCGAACGAACTGACAAACTTGACCAGTGTCCTGTACGTGAAATACCTTACATGTGCATAGAATTCGTAACGAGAATGCTCTTTCAGGGGGTCGTGAAAACTCTCTCCCTTCAGCAGATATTTGGGAAGATGCACCAGCCCGGCGTAATTCGGAGTCGAAATATAAAGGAAGCCGTTACTGGAGAGGATGCGGTTGATTTCCTTGAGGTGATTGTCGAGGAATATCACGTGCTCTATGGTTGCAAGCGATACGACCGCGTCGAAATGTCCGTCAGGGAACGGGAACCTGATATCTGCGTCATCAATATCAAAGGAGACCACGTCCATGCCCTGCTGTTTCAGAACATGCAGAGCAGTCGGAGAGATGTCGTTGCAAACGATCTTCCCGGGATACAAATCATGGATCCTGCGCGCAGCGCAACCCACCCCGGCGGCAATATCCAGGATGCGCTTATGCTGGCGGTCTTGAAATATGGCCGGGAAAATCCGATGTCGCTCATGAAAGCTCGGGTAATCTTCGATTTTCTCGATACCTTGCAGGCGGGTCTCTTCTACAGGCTCTGCATCTTTTCTCATTGGGTTTCTCCTTTTTTGAATTCATCCACTACGGTGCGGAATTTTTACGCTCGAATAACTTTCTGACATAATCGCCATACCGCTTGAAAAACGGTTTAGGGTCCTTAATATCGAATACGGCGGACGTATGCGGACTGACATAGGGTTGAATAATTCTCGACATGGAGTCCTTTTTATGGAATAAGCGGTTCGGCACATAGGTCAGGTCGCGTTCCATGTCGATCCAATACAGGCCTTCCCGATACGCAATCTGTTGTGGGACAACGCCTTCGACCAGATGCCGGTAATGAAGCCATGGGAAGTTCAATCCGCACCGCACGGCTAACAACGTGGAAAGATTGTGGCGGCCATTGACTTCCATAAGCTTGTAGACGCCGTCACGCGGGTCGAGTTTGAACTCGCTGCAGGAATAACCATAATATCCCATTGCCTTCAACAGCTTACGCCCGGATTCGAGCACCTCGGGGACGAGCTGGCTCCTGGCGACACAAGGCGACCCCAGTTCCGGCGGAGCGCTCCTGACCTTTTGGGCAGTAAACTCGAGAACCGGCTCGCCATCCCAAAAATAGGAGTTGTAATTGACGCCCTGAGAATCGTGCCCGGGGATCAATTCCTGCAATATTACGTCAAGCCCGGCCGCCGCCGCCTGTCGATAAGCCGCGAGCATCTGGTCTATATTATAAACTTTTACTATCTTTTTCCTGAACAGCGCATAATAGCGATGGCTCTCAACCGGCTTGACCAGGCACGGGTATTCCAGGTTTTTCCCAAAGCTTGCAATATCTTCCTCTGACTTTGGAGTAGCAGTCTTGGGAATAGGTATGCCCTCTTCGGCCGCCAACTTGTATGTGTAATTCTTCTCGATCAGTTGTTGGACAATCTCCCACTCCGCGCAGGCTACTCTGAAATATTTCTGTAACTGCGCCTTATGCTTCGAGACGGTCTTGAGCGACTCGTCGGAGACTGGAAACAAGGGGGAGGCCGGGTAGCGGGATGCCAGGTCAATCAACTTTTCGACGAAAAGGGACTCATCCTGTTCTGGATGAGGGAAATAGAACCATTCGGAAACATACCTCGAAACATATCCCATGTCATCGCGGTTGTAGTACACGGCAATGACAGGCACGCCCATGGAGCCCAGAGCGCGGATAACGCCCAGTCCCATTGTGTGAGTTCCCAAGATGACCGCTGGTTTCATTTGTATCACTACCTATGTATCACTACCTAACTGATTCGCAAGTTGCTACCTAAAAAATTAAAGCGGGAAAGCCTCGCGCTTATCTCGTTTCTCTGGCCTCTGACAACCGTGCCTTGTGTGACTGGCTCATTTCAGTCTCGGCTCGTCTGAGTTAGGATTGGACAACCTTCATCGCGTCTGCCCTTGATAGAACGTCTTCACAGTTTGCACCACGTGCTCGATCTGTCTGTCTTCCAATTCAGGATAAATTGGCAAAGCCATGGTAGTTAGCGCGGCATTCTCAGCATTCGGCATACTGCCAACCTCATAGCCCAATTCTGTAAAGCAGGCCTGTAAATGTAAGGGCACCGGGTAGTAGATTTCACTACCAATCCGATTTTCCTTGAGATACGACATCAACTCATCACGTCGTTGGGCACGCACCTGGTACAAATGGTAAATATGCCTTCCCGCCTCCACCTCTTTGGGCAGGATGATCGGCATGTTTGTTCTTCGCTGAGGGTCCTCGCTCGCCAGGCCAGCCTCGATAAACAACCGTTTGTATAAGCCAGCATTACGCTGGCGACCTGCTGTCCATGCCTCCAGATATTTGAATTTGACACTTAATATCGCCGCCTGAATCGCATCCATACGGAAATTACCGCCCACCGCCTGATTGTAATATTTAGGCCGATGGCCGTGATTACGCAGTAAGGCAACGCGATCGGCCAGCGCCGGATCATTGCTGGCAACCATTCCGCTGTCACCCGCGCCTCCCAAATTCTTGGATGGGAAGAAGGAGAAACAACCCAGATGCCCAATTGACCCTGCACGGCGGGCGTGATGCTCTGCGCCGAGAGCCTGACAGGCATCTTCAATCACGTATAAGTTATGCCGCCTGGCAACCTCCATGATCGAATCCATATCAGCCATTTGCCCGGCCAAGTGCACCGGCAAAATGGCACGCGTGTGCATTGTGACAGCGGCTTCCAGTTTGCGGGCATCAATATTCAGGGTATCCAGGTCAATATCGACGAAGACCGGGCGTGCACCCAGGCGGACAATGGCTCCGGCAGTAGCAAAAAAGGAGTAAGGCGTGGTGATGACTTCATCGCCCGGCTTAATTCCAATTGCCATCAAAGAAACAAGCAAGGCATCCGTGCCAGACGAGACGCCTATCCCGAACTGACATTGTGAGTAATTCGCTATTTCCTTTTCCAGCGCTTCCACTTCCGGACCAAGGATAAAATGCTGTGATTCCATGACGCGTTCGAACGCCGCCCGGACTTCTGCACGGATGGAAACATATTGAGCCTTCAGGTCCAAAATCGGGACAGTGATCTCTGCAGACATAAGTATTCTCCAAATTATAATGGCTGGTCTTCACGCCAGTCCAAACAACGCAGCACCCCGGCCTCTTCCTTATAGCCCCAACCACTATCAGGACAATGCAACACCCCATTCGCGTCCGGGCCAATGAGGCGATATCCATGCCGGCTCATCCAACCTTTTTGTTTTGCCGGCACGCCCAACATGAGCGCGTAATCCGGCACATCGCCGCGTACAACCGCACCCGCGCCGACGAAAGCATATCGTCCAATCGTGGCACCACATACAATCGTGGCATTCGCGCCAATCGTGGCTCCGCGTCTCACAAGGGTTCGTTGATATTCGGATTTGCGGTTGATCTGCGAACGAGGATTAACGACATTGGTAAAGACGCAGGATGGGCCAAGGAAGACGTCATCTTCGATGATCAATCCCGTATACAGTGAAACGTTGTTCTGAATCTTAACATTATCGCCAATCACTACCTGACTGGCAACCATCACATTCTGTCCGAGCGAACAATTTTTTCCGATCTTTGCGTTGAGCATGATATGGCAAAAGTGCCAAATGCGTGTTCCTTCACCAATTTCGCAAGGCTGATCGATGTAGCTGGATGGGTGAGAAAAATAAGAGGGCTCAGTCATCTTGTCACTCTCCCTTCAAAAATGGGTGCGCCAATGCATCCAAAGGAGAAATCTCTGCCTGTCGAATACGATGCGTTAATTCTATCGAGGGCCGGGCATCTTCAATCCCAAAGCCGTTTCCGGCCAAGATATTCTCATAGACGAGGGTGTGTAAATCGGTAAATCCCTCCGAAAATTCAACTTCACGGCCATCCACGGTAATGGAACGAAAAGTGGTTTTATTAGCCTGTTTTGCCGTTACCGGCAAATCCCCATGATTCACTGAAAGGAACCAGCGTACTCTCGCTTTTTCCAATCGGATGGAGCCACTTATGCGCTCAGTATCCGCATGATACACTTTTATTTCGTGCGCCGGGCCAAAAAGCCAGATCAACAGATCGAAAAAGTGAATGCCAATATTGGTCGCCAGCCCACCGGATTTCTCCATTTGGCCTTTCCAAGAAACATGATACCAATTGCCACGGCTGGTAATATAACTAAGCACCACATCATGTTGCGTATCCGCACTCTCCTGATCCAGATGCGCTTTGAGCTTAAGCAATTCGGGGTGAATCCGTAACTGCAATACGGTATTGATCTTGCGATGGGTCTCAGCCTCGAGCTCTTGCAAAGGTTCCAGGTTCCAAGGATTGATCACCAGGGGTTTTTCACAAATCACATCAGCGCCAACCCGCATTGCCAAACGGCAGTGTGCGTCGTGTAAATAATTTGGGGAACAAATCGAAACATATTGTGCCCGTTCCTGGTCCGAAGCGCGGCGCCGTTTCTCCAAGTGGCGGTCAAATCGCTCTATTTCGGTAAAAAACTCGACATCGAACCCGAATTGATCCAGTATGCCCACTGAATCCTTTGGATCTATTGCCGCCACAAGCCGGTTGCCTGTATCGCGAATCGCCTTTAGATGCCTGGGTGCAATATACCCACCCACTCCAATCAAAGCAAAATTTAGTGGTCTAGCCGAAGATTTGGCCATGTTTACGAACTTTCCTTTTTCGAATGTTTATTGCAGGTTGTTCCCAACAAAGAAAACGCATTTACAAGCAGACAACCAGCCTCGCATCAAGATACTGAGGCTCTGTTAATGCCCTAATCGCTCTCATCCTGAACCTTCCTCGTCTTTAGATGACCCATCACAGTTGTTCCTGGCAACAAGCGACGCAACAATTCAAGGTAGACTCGGAATTCGTGATCCCAGGAAAATTTTTGAATAAACATCTGATAAGCGTTCGTCGCCAGTCGCTTGCGGAGTTCAGGATTCTGGTGGAGCTCCACGACACACTGCGCGAATTGGGACACATTCCCTGATTCAAAGAACATGATCGCCGAATCGCCAAATGTCTCTTCAACCATCTTCAGGCGTGACGACACAATTGGCATGCCCATAGCAGAAAATTCCAGTACCTTGGTCGGTGTTGCAAGGGACATATGAACATCGTTGAGTGCCGGATAAATTCCAATATCCGCTTCCATCAACCGATGCGGAACCTCTTCATTACGTATTAGCGGCATGATTTCAACACATGGCAGAACGCCCAGTTGATCTGCCAATTGCCGCAGTTCATCTTTGTATGGGGTTTCCTGACAGAAAATCAGCAAACGAATCTCGGGAATTTGCGTCTTGAGTTGCGGTAATGCACGGACAACCGTTTCCAATCCATAGCGGGGCGCAAGCGTACCAGGGTAGATTAAGATAAAGTCTTTTTTAGGACTGTCAGCCTCATCTGGGTATAGGCTACGGTCAAATATGGCAGGATTCGGATAGTTGTGCACAACAGTGATCTTTCGGGAAGGAAGTCCCCGGTCCATTAGGTTCGTCTCACAAATTGAATTTACTGTGATCACTTCGTCAGCCAGCCAACAAGAGAGCTTCTCCTGCAATTTGATAAGACTGACTATTAGTTTGTTCGAGCGTTCACCATATTTGGAGATAAAGACCTCGGGCATGAGATCGTGTATGTCGAGTATGAGCGATGCGCCCATGAGCTTTGGTATGATGGCAGAAAAAATCAAAAAGTCCGGCATATTATGAACATGAATTACCTGGTAGCGATTTTGAATGTACAGGGTCGAGAGTCGAATGAAGTACCAAATGAAAGAGAGCAAATACTCGATGACATATCCTATTCGGCTTTTGTCGGCGGTACGAATCGGGATCGAGTAGATCCTGATCTGTTCATCTCCTTCAAAAGCCGCATCCAAAGAATATGGAGCAGGACAAATCACATCGACCGACGCTCCAGTTCTTACGAGTGATTCCACATAGCGCCGAACCCGAACATCATGGTAATAATATTTGTGAACGACCATACATATCTTCATCATATTCATGAACACCTTGGATTATTTAATCTCTCTGAAAGCGGGGAGCAGGCTATGCTCCGATTAGAACAAGCAACCGCTGCAACTCCGCGCACCATTCGAACCACGACACCTGCCTGTTGAGGGGCAAAATATCCCTACACCGTTTTCATCTGTCAAGCAGTTCAGTTACAGAGGTAATTGAGGAGCCAACTCCTGGGGGAATTTCTGGATTCTGAATCGTAAAATCGAAATCAGCAAAACCCTCTCCCTGAACCAAACCATATTCACTGTCAACAAACATCGGATCCATTTCTACAGCAACATCGTACTCATCCGGAGTCGACCAGTTGAAATTACCAACGGCTTCCGACCAGTTAAAAACCCCAATGCCCCACGGGCCGCCCCAGAAGATCGAGTCTCGAATCCGGTGACCATTACCATTCAACTTTACGCTCCAGCTTCTGTCATCGCTCGCATCTTGAACAATCGTTACATTCTGAAGTGTCCAATTTGATGTTTGCCCTTCATCCGAGATGATAATCCCAGCATTATCACTGCCCACAAACAGTGTATTCTTGATAACTACATTGTCCACGATTACCGTACTGCTTATGATAATCCCCTGGGTGAAAGAGGGACCGATAATACTGTCCTCGATAACGACCGGTCCCTGTACACCGCCACCATAAATTTGAATCCCATCTGTATGGGAACAGTAATTGAATGCCTTGCCGCGCTCGACAGGGTGTTCCCGGCTGTTATACAACCATGAATTTCGGAGTGTGAAATTCCAAACGCCCCATCCCACTTGAAAAGCGTCCTGGCCGTTGTCATGAATGATGACTCGTTCAAACAAAATCTCAGAACCGCCAAGGCGAACCCCAGGTCCATCCGGTGCCACTACGTCCGATCCCAAATCTCTTGAGTAACCGTTATCATGAATTTCTACATTGCGGACAATGATATTGCTTGCACTCTCCTGCATCTTAATGCCCCTGAGGTGATTCCTAATGACGATCCCACTCCAGTCTCGTCCATCAATCACTATATGACTTTGATTTTCTAAGTCGATTGCATCGTCTCCCGGTATTGGAGTGTAATTTGTTTGTCCACAATAGGGTAACATCGGTCGTTGTCCATCGAACACAACCTGTTTGCCGTTAGTTGTAATTGTAATTGGTAGTCCGGGAACCCCACTTTTCTTTACATCCAGCTGGGTATGGTACTCCCCCCCAGCGATCACAATTGTGTCGCCAGGCTTTACTTCTTCCCACTGGATTTGATCCAACTCGTTCCATGCTGTATCCCACGACTTCCCATCAGTGTTGTTACCTGATTTAGAAATGTGGAAGAAAGAGGCGTCTTCTGGACTCTGTTCATCTTCGACAACTCGAGAAGTGGTAACTGCTGTAGGGGTTATGATGACATCTCCGCTAGTAGTAAAACTGGAACAACCAATTGTTGCTATGGAAAGGAAAGACATCAGAAGAGATACTCTTAGATAAAATAGTATCTTGTTACCCAAAAGACTCTGGTCGAGAAAAAATGAAAACATTTTCTATATCTTCTTTGGCGGTAATTATTTGAGGCTCTGCTTTGAACTTCCAATGCGAAAAGAAAGATCCTCAAGAACAGAAGCAATATAAGCCATCAACGCATAAATAAACACCAAAATACCTGCCATCTGCAAGGATTGTTCACACGTAGTTATAAGTGCATAGGCTGCGTTTTCCTGGCCATAAAGTTCGGTCCAGTTTCCACCGATAAGCTCAAACCCAAGCGCGCCACCGACGTACAGTGTTCCCGCAAAGATAATCAAGTTTCGAATTCCTACGGGAAGCGAGAAGAGAAACCGGAGATATATCGCACCCATGGCGGCGACAAAGATACCATAAGGAATCACCCAGGCAAAATACAGGAAGCCGGATGTGTTGAGAGCGTTCCGTAAGGGTCTGATTATGTTCTCGTGAATTGCGGCGCCATCATCTACAGCCAAGAAGAGAAAAATGATCGCCAGACCGCCCCAATAAAGGTAGTCGCGTTTTTCCTGCCTTTTCCTCGCAACGGCAATAACAGCAAGGAGACCCGCACATAATAGTGTCGTTACCGCAGCATATAGTGTTGGGATATTTCCCTCCCTATCAAGGTCAAAAAGAGCAATGCGGTGGGAGTCGAAATAATACTTTGAGACGATACCAACGATATTGGCTACGATAAGACATATGATTATCATACCGAGAATTCTGACGACTTTTTTAGGGTCAAATATAATGGACATTTTTCACCTCAGCAAGATTCGTACAACTTCCCGGTTCTTTTCGCAATTTCCAACCAAGAATACTTTGTTTCACTTAGTTTACGAGCACGGTCCCCCATATTCTCCAAGCGAGTAGTGTTCGAAAACGCCTCGAGCATGGTTTCGGACAAGCACTCGGCATTGTTTTCCTTCAAAAGATAGCCGCTCTTGCCGTCCTCTATGACCTCCGCAAAATCACCCACGTCCGTTGTAATCAGTGGCCGCCCAAAGGAATAAGCAAGATGAACAATACCACTATGATCAATCTCTTTATAGGGCAATATCACGACATCACATGCAGTGAAATAGGCGGCCACTCTTTCCGATGGGATGAAACTTGCATGGAATGTAATGGAATCATCCGTCGAAATCTGCTTAATTCTCTGGTTATAACGATTTTCCAGCTCCGGCGAATGGGTCGCGCCTGCAATAACTAGCCTAAATGGCCTGCCTTTCCTGATGCAGATTTCAAAAGCGTCCAGGAGCATGTCAAGGCCTTTGTATTCTCTGATAAACCCAAAAAAAAGTGCTACATCGTCTGTTTCAGACAGATTCAAACTGGCCCTGGCTTCAAGTTTTGAGAGCGGATTTCTTGGGACATAGTGATCAAAATTGCCATGAGGCACGACTTTGACCTTTTCTTGAGCGATTCTAAAATCCCTTGCCAGCTTGTTTTTTATATGCTCCGAATGAACGATAATGACCTTTGCAGATCTGTAAACCATGAATCGGAGAAGATAATCTACTTGACTGTTTTCATGAGGCAATACATTGTGCGCAGTGAAAACAAGTTTAACGCCTAAGAGCCTCAACAGCGGGAAAAGAAGGCTCTCTATTCTTTCACTTCGAAAGAACTGAAAATGTACAATCTGCCGTCCCCTATTATGCTTGACCACATAGGCTAGCAATCGCGCCAAATATCCAAAATAGTGAATGGTCTTCCTGATTTTGCCGTCCCTAGGGTCTTTGCTTGGCATCCAGCGCCTGATAGGAAAACCTATTGGCAGATTTACGACCCGATTATCCGGGGTAATCAGCTCCACATTCACTCCAACAGCATGCAGCGCAGAGCAAAGACATATAGAGTAATCATTGCCAACCAAGGCGTCAATCATTGTCACTCTTATATTGTCAGCATTGGAAGACATCATTGCTCATCCTCAGATATAGCATACCAAGCCGACTTTGAACGAACTCTTGGCGAGAAAACGCGTTTCACGGCGGTACGTGACAACCATCTTATCTCCCCAATGAACAACCAGGACCCTGCGACATAGATGCCCACCAATAAAAACTTTAGGAGGGTACTGTCTATGCCGAACGACCAGTAGATGCTTAACGCTAATGTAAGCAGGAGAACCGGCTTGAGATAGCCAAGCAGATAAGGAGTGAGCCCGGACCGCCTGAGAAGCAGTTCGTAGATAATCTGGGATGTGACATTCATGAGCAGGAGGGAGTACGCTGCACCAATGTATCCAAAGGCTCGGATCAGTACGAGACTGGCTACGACGTTCACAGTGCTGGACACAATGTTGGCTCTGACCGGAGCAGAAGAATTACCGGAGGCGACGAGTGAATACCCAAGAATATTGGAGACGGCACGCAGGTAAAAATTCAGCATCAGAAACGCAAAGGCCAGTGACACTTCCAAGTATTCTTCCGAGAAGAGCACCAGGACGATTTCCTTGCCAAACAGGAACGCCACAAGGACCAGGAAGATGATTCCTGTGGATAGCAGGACCAGAAATCTGTTCATCATCTTATGCGCATCTTCCCGGTGGCCTTTAGCAAATAGGTTTGATAAGTTGGGGAAATAAACAACAATAAATGAGTTAAACAACCTCATGAATCCATCCGGAATCTTGAGTGCAACCTCAAAGGCAGCGACACTCGTTGGATTTAGGAGAGCGCCGATCAGAAATGTACTGCTCCTATCGTAGACGAGTGTAAGAACGTTGTTAGCGTACAATGGCGTGCTGAATCGGGTAAGGTTCCGCACGGATTCCGCCTTGATGTTGTTGGGAGCGAGACTAAACAACAGAGCGCGTAAAAAAAAGATTTGGAGCAGGACCTCGATAAGTTGGGAGATGATTTCGATGTAGAGCAGACTCTGGAGGCTTAAGCTATTGTGGAACGCGATCAGCAAGATAACCCTGGTCACTGCAGACAGGATCTCGACAACAGCATGTTGCATGAACTGCCGCACCCCTTGCATCAGGCGCAGGAACAGATCCCTGTAACTCGCAAGGATAAAGAATGGGATCATGAGCATGATGAAATCACTCAGTCGTGCGTCGAAAACGGGTAATATGAACCGGCCGACTGCAAAGAAGATGATACCAACAACGGTTACTGAGATGAAACGTATCGTTACTATGGACGCCACGACGTCCTGCTGTTGATTCCTATCAGCGCCAGCCACTGATTTGACCAATGTCAGATCAAGCCCGAGTCCGCTGGTGATTCCCAAGACTTGGACAATGGCAAAAGCCAAGAAGTATGCTCCCAGTACATCTTTGGGGACGTACCGTGTCATAAGTAGGATGCTTAAAAAATGAAACCCAATGGTAGCAATGCTACCAAACGATGTGGAAGCCAAGCCCTTGAAGAGGTTGGATCTAAAACGCTTATCCATCGAATACTCTACTTTTGGGGTATTTGCCGTCCAGGGCGATATTCAAGATTCTTAGCCACCCCAATAGAGGCCTTGTAGGAAAACATTGATCGCAACCTAGCGAGTTGTTCCGATCTCAAATACCGGACAAAGTCATCTGGCACTTGTCTTTCACACTTTGTGAGAGTTGCCCAGCAATATCCAGCCAGCAAAGAGAGGCTGCCGACCACTAGCGGTCTATCAAACAGCCTGAATACGCATCGCACCACTTCAAATAACGGATGATAGCCTACTGAATAGGCTAAAATGCCGGCTTTGAATTTGGCTCTTACCTGACCACCCCCGGCAGTCCCTGTAGGTCGGTAGTGTAAAACCTCAAGATCCGGAAACGTCTCAACTTCCCAGCCATGCATGCGGGCCATCGTTTCTGCCACCGTATCTACACCACCGAATCTAAGAGGCAGGTAACCTCCAATCTCCTCATAGCACTGCCGCCGGAACAACTGGGTAGGCCCGCCGGCACTGTTGCGAGCGGGGTGGATCTGCCGAAACTGTCCGTTCAACAGATCAAAGCGTATTCCGCCTATGACACCCAAACGTTCATTTGTCTCGAATTTTGAAAGCGCTACCTCGTAATAGGTTGGCACAAAGGATACATCTGCATCCAGGTTGCCCACGAAATCGTACTCGTAGTTTGCAAACTGCTCATACGCGACTTTGAGCGCCTTGGCTTTCGATCCATAATTCCTTTCTCGATCGGCAGTTCTACGCAGGAGCAGAATAAAGTCGTATGTACGAACATACTGATTCACAATCTCGTCAGTACGATCCGTGGAACCATCACTGACGATCACCCATTTTGCCGGCAGAACGGTCTGGGCGATAACAGAGCGTATCGTCTTTTCAATGTGCGCTTCTTCATTTCTAGCAGCTGTGAAGAGGACATATGGCTTCATGATATTATGATTATTCCTTTACCGGTAAAGAGCCCATATGTTGCCTGGTATCGGCCCACACCCGCGCATTGTAGGCAATGCTCCCGACGAGAGCCACCATAAGCCCGATGGTCGCTGTGCTCTCTGCTTTGATCAGGTGGGCGTGAAAGTAGGACCATTCAAGTAAGCCGACAAATGCAGCCAATATCCCCAGGACCACGCCTTTATATTCCGAATCAGGCAAATCCCGATACACCCGAAAACCTATGAACAGCACAGCGGCACAGAACCATAGAAGAGCGATCAAGCCCGTTATGCCCATCTTCACTGCAATGGATGCATAGCTGTTGTGGACATAGCGGGTGAAGCGAGAGACTCGGCCGGAGTCCACTCTCCCATCCGTCAAAGATCCACTTGCTTCGGACGAATGCGCGGAGAGCGGACGGTAGCGATTACCCAAACCTACCCCGGTTATTGGTTGTTTTCTTATTGCCTCAAGCGCCTCCTCGATTTCAAAACTGCGCCATTGCAACGATTGGGTCTCTGACGTATCAGAGGGTGTGAGAATAGAGCCAAAACGTTCAGAGATTGCAGCCAAAAACGGCGAGGAAAATGATTGCGATAACGGTGCGCCTACAATCACACCGGCAACAACCAGAGCAACGCAGCCAGCAATAATCGCAACCCTTGCCTGACGCTGTTTAAATCTGGGCACGAGAACTATTAGAGCCAATCCAAGGCCAATGATCAGAGCCACCCACTGAGCCCGCATGTAAGTGTAGATATGTCCACCGCCCAGAAACAACACCTGGATCGCGCAAAGGGTCTTCAAACGCCAGTTAGGGCGGCCGAGCGCCAGAACACCAAGTGCAACGAACCACATAAAATGCATCAGCACCTGACCGGCGGGAACGACTCTTACTGAACCCGGTAGCTCGTAGACGCGCCAGTCACGGCTCACCATCATCGCCTGCAAAAGGGGATTGCCCGCGCCAAAGAACTGTTGGAGATAAATGATCATCGCCGTGAGATTGGCAACGATGAACAAGCCAATCAGCAGGGTCTTTAGCTGCTCCGGTCGCTTAATGGACCATAGAGCAATATAGAAGGTGAGGTATAGAATCAATATGCGTAAATCACCTAAGGCCCAATTCGATTCCACGTGCTCGAAGAACAGCGCATAGAATGTTGAAAACACAGCTAGGATCAGAAACAATAACAACGGGCCACCCACAGGCCACCATGGCACTTTCAGTGTCCCACGGTTCAGTTGCTGGAGGAAGACAAGCCCGAACAGGCCGATCAGTGCCATATCACGCAGGTCCAGCCCACCGCCGATCGGCAAACGAAAATCCACGATACTTGGTGGAACAAAGCTACCTGACAAAAAGATGAGCGCCAGCAATCCTACCTCAGGCCGGTGCCAAAACAGGAGCAGG
>JBFMCC010000035.1:0-11050 GCA_040754535.1 Chloroflexota bacterium | reverse complement strand
CGGGTCTCCACATTTTGATACAACCGATATCACACCGCAACCATACCGCCCGTTGCTGGTCTCAACGCTTGTGTTGCAAGGCGCCCAATACTTCCAGGCGCTGCGTCTCACGCTCAGACAAAACAGCGCGCATCATTTCGCATACGGCAACGATTTTCGGGTTGGCAATGCGATAGATCACTTCCAGTCCCTGCCGTTCCGTCAACACGAGGCCGATGTGGCGCAACACGGCCAGATGACGGGAGACGGCCGGCTGCGGCACGCCCATCTTTTGGGCGATATCCATGACGCGCTGGGGTCCCTCTTTGAGCAGATAGACAATCTTCAGACGTACGGGATGCCCCATGGCCTGACACAACTCGGCTTGCAGGTCAAAGATTCGAACATCGGCATCCATTCAGACTCCTCGGGTGTCATCCCCGCCCCCTGAAAAGGGATGACACCCTGACAATGTCAACTAACTGACGCACACATTCAGGCCGGTTGCGACCTCGCCGAGGTCGTTGCCGTCGGCGTCCACCATGTGGATGGCGCAGGCCATACACGGATCGAACGAGTGGATGGTGCGCAGGATCTCCAGCGGCTGATCGGGGACGGCCAAAGGCGTGCCGACCAACGACATCTCGTACGCGCCCGCCTGCTCCTTGTGGTCGCGCGGGGAGGCGTTCCAGGTGGTCGGGACGACCATCTGGTAGTTGGAGAGTTTGCCGTTGTCGATGACGCACCAGTGACCGAGAGCGCCGCGCGGGGCTTCCATGAAGCCAAAGCCTTCGGCGTGCGACGGCCAGGTGGAGGGTTCCCACTTGTCGCCGTTGAAGGTGTCGGTGTCGCCAGCCTTGATCGTGGCGATGAGATCGTTGTAGGCGGTGAGCAGGTAGTCGGCGAAGACCTTGGTCTCGATGCCGCGGGCGGCGGTGCGGCCGAGGGTCGAGAAGACCGCTTCGAGCGGGGCCCCGAGCGTCTTCAGAACATAGTCGGTCAGTTCCTGGGTCTGCTTGTGTCCGCTGGCATACATCGCCAGAACGCGGGCGAGCGGTCCGACTTCCATCGGGGTTTCCGCCCAGCGCGGAGCCTTGAGCCAGGAGTACTTCTGCTCGACTTCCAGTTGTTCGAATGGCGGTTTGGGGCCCGTGAAGTTGAACTTGGTCTCGCCTTCCCACGGATGAAGTCCCTGCTGGTCACCGCCAGAATACTCGTACCACGAGTGCGCGGCATATTCCTTCATCAATTCGAAGTCGCGCGGGTTCGGCTCTTCGATGTGCGAGAGGTCACGTCCCATGATGACGGCGCGCGGCACCACGTACTTGGACGTGTCGCTGTTGTCGGTGTCGGGAAGTTCGCCCCACGTCAGGAAGTTGCCGAGGCCTTCGCCGAGGGCCGCGTAATCCAGATAGTACGGCGCGACCGCCAGCAGGTCGGGGATGTAGACCTGGTCCACGAAGGCGATCATGCGGTCGATGCTGTCCTTGATGATGGACAGACGCTCGGCGTTGAGAGCCGTGTCGCTGTTCGGATCGATCGGCATCGGGACACCGCCCACCACAAAGTTTGGGTGCGGGTTCTTGCCGCCGAAGATGGTGTGGATCTTGGTGAAGGTCTTCTGGGCATCCAGCGCTTCGAGATAGTGCGCGGTCGCGATCAGGTTGACCTCGGCGGGCAGTTTGTAGGCGGGATGTCCCCAGTAGGCATTGGCGAAGATGGACAACTGTCCGCTGTCAACGATAGCCTTGACCTTTTTCTTCACGTCCGCAAAATAAGCGGCGGACGCGTGCGGGTAGTTGGGCGAAATCGCCTTCTGGATGTCGGCGGCCGCGGCGGGGTCTGCAGAGAGACAGCCAGTAATGTCCACCCAGTCCAGCGCGTGCAGGTGATAGAAGTGCATCACGTGATCGTGGACGTATTGCTGGGCAATCATCAGGTTGCGCATCAGGTTGGCGGCCTTGGGGATCTTAATATCCAGGGCATCTTCCACCGAGCGGATGGACGCGAACGAGTGGACGGTGGTGCAGACGCCGCAGGCGCGCTGGGTGAACGCCCAGGCCTCGCGCGGGTCGCGGCCTTTCAGGATGATCTCGATGCCGCGCACCATTGTGCCAGACGAGTATGCGTTCTTTATCTTTTTGTCCGCGTCCAGTTCGGCCTCGATGCGCAGGTGACCTTCAATACGGGTAATGGGGTCAACAACAATTCGTTGTGCCATGGTTGTCTCCTATTGGTCGCGAAGCCAGGCTAGGGCTTCGTCCTCGGTTTCAAAATAGCGCACGTCATGCGCGAAGTGCAGGTAGTAACTTTCGGGCAGTTCCAAAATGGACAGGTCAATCTGTGTTCCAAAGATGGCCGCAGTGGGCATGATGGGGCGGAACTGTTTGATGTTCTGCGCGCATTCCTCGCCCGTTGAACCCGTGAGGTCAATCAACAGTTTGCCGTGATAGTTACTGAAGAAAGTCGCCAGCGCCTGCACGTCCTCGTGGCTGAATGGGCCAGTGTGACGGCAGCGCATGATCCCTTTTTCAACAGGCAGAAGCATAAAAGAAGGTGTCATCGCAGGCCTCCTATTCCATTAGGGCGTCGGCCACCATTTGGGCCAGGCCAGTGACTTTCCAGTCCAGTTTGAAATGCTCGACGCTGTCGGTGTATTGCAGGCGGCAGTTGGAGCACGTCATCGTGACGGTCTTCGCGCCGACGGCATTCACCTGGTCGATCTTCAACTCGAACGCGGCATAGCGGACGGGGTCCGCGGCTTTGACGGCGATCACGCCGCCACCGCCGCCGCAACAAACGGACTCTTCACGATTGGGCGTCATCTCTTTGAACGCGTCGGGGGCCAGAACCTTGAGGATGTCGCGCGGTTCCTGGACGTGTCCGCCCTTGCGCTGGATCTTGCACGCGTCGTGGAAGGTGATCGTCCCGTCGTTGTTGAAGAAGCCAGGTTTGAGTTTGATGCGTCCGCTTCCGACCAGTTCGCCGAGAACGCCCGTAATGTGGATGACTTCGAAGTCGTTGGCTTCGGTGATCCAGTTGGCGGCGTGCCAGCGCAGCGCGTCGTAGGCGTGACCGCACTCGGTCACCACGATGCGTTTGACGCCGAGTTCCTTCGCGCCTTCGAGCACGCGGTTGAGGAACAGTTTCGTATTTTCTTCACTGCCCTGGTAGAAACCGAAGTTGACGATCTCGCGCGCTTTACTGCTGACCGTCCACTTTTCGCCAGCCTTGTTGAGGACTTTGGCGATGGCGGCGACGTTGGTCGGGAACTTCATCACTTCGATGGAGGAGAAGACCACCATCGTGTCCGCGCCTTTGACGTCGCGCGGGATTTCGACTTCCCATTCGTCGGCCACCCACTCGAGGCGTTCGTCCCAGACCGAATCGGTCATGCCGAGCGGACTGCCTTCCTTGACCTGCTTTTCGACCGCGGCCATCAAGTCAGCGGGGATGACTTCCGCGGCGGCGAGGCCAGCCCGCATCCCGTGCAGAAGCGAGCCGAGGTCAATGCCCATCGGGCAGACCATCGAGCACTTGTTGCACACGGTGCAGGCGTGATAGTTCAGGTCGCTCCAGTGGCTGAGGTCGGCGTCGGTGACGCGTTTGTCGAGTCCGATCGAGACCTTGAGTCCGCCGACGAGGGTGAAGCGTTGTTCGTAGGCGCGGCGGAGCAGTTCCATTTTCCAGACGGGAGCGTATTCGGGGTTGCCTGTGGCCTGATAGAAATGGCAGGCTTCGGCGCACATGCCGCAGCGGGTGCAGGCTTCCAGTTGCGCCGCCACCCAGCCGCCAGTCTCGTGTACGAAGGCATGGATTGCATTATCAGTTGCAGTCATGACTCACCTCCTACACCGACACGCCGCGCTTGCCAAATTCCTGTCCGTGAATGGCGCGCGAGAAGAAATAGAACATGAAATGCGAAATGCGGCTGAGGGGAATCCAGATCAACAGGAAATCCACCGAGAGCATGTGCAGCGCGTACATCGCTTCATATTCCAGCCACAGATGATGGGTCAGCATGTAGCCCGTAATCATCGGCAGGAAGACGAACAGCCACGCGAGATATTCCGCGGGGCCGGAAAGCAGCCGCAACACAGGATTCGCGCGGCGGTTGATGAGCAAAACCAGCATCGCGGCAATCGCGGCCGCGGCCAGCCAGTCCACGATGGGCAGGGGCAGGGTCGGCCAGCCAAAACCGAGCAGGCTCTTCCAAACCAGCATGTGCGGCGTGCCAAGCAGGATCACCACAAACAGGCCGAGGTGGAACAATCCGCCGCCAATATAAATGATGGGATTGCGGTTGAAGGTGTTCTTCACCCAGGGGATGAACGGCCAGATCAGGATGCCCTTCAAAAAGGAGACGACTACGCCTTTGGCCTTACTCCCCTTGACAGGCACTCGATCCTTGCTCCACCCGAGGCCGATCACTGCGACGAAGCGATAAACCATCCCCGCCACAAAGATCAACAGCGAAGCATAAAAGAAGGGGCCGCGGGAAAACTCCAGAACGGCTTGCCAGGTCATTTTTTGCCTCCTTTGGATTTCTTCCTGGCGGCATTTGCCATGGCCACACCCGCGCCAGCCGCCGCGCCGACCACTGCCGCAGAGACAACTGCTGTGCCAATGGGTCGGTCCACCAGCGGGGCGGATTGTCCCTGATAGAAGCCGCCGCCGTCCCAGAAGTTCGGTTCGGAGCAGCCCAGGCAGGGGTGACCAGACTGGATCGGGAAGGAAAGTCCCTGATCCCATTTGATGGTGGCGCAGGCATTGTAGGTGGTGGGGCCTTTGCAACCGAGTTTGTAAAGACACCAGCCCTGGCGCGCGCCTTCATCGTCAAACGAAAGGGCGAACTTGCCCGCCTCATAGAACGCCCGGCGCTGACAGCGATCATGCACGGTCTTGCCGTAGAAGGTCTTGGGACGGTGGAGTTCGTCCAGCTCGGGCAGCGCTCCGAAGACGACGAAATGAGCGATTGTGCCCGCCGTCGCTTCAGGGATGGCGGGACAACCGGGGATGTTGACCACGGGTTTGTCCGTGATGAGTTCCCACACGCCCTTCGCGTCGGTCGGGTTCGGGTCCGCTTTGGGCAGGCCGCCGAACGCCGCGCAGTTGCCAGTGGCGATGATGGCCGCCGCGCCCGCCGCCGCTTCCTTGAGCAGGTCAATCGCGCTGCGTCCGCCAATGGTGCAGTACGCGCCATCCAAAGCCATCGGGACGCTTCCTTCGACCACGAGAACGTACTGTCCCGCGTATTTTTCCATGGCCTGTTTCTTGGCTTCCTCCACCTGGAAACCAGCCGCGGCGGAGAGGGTCTCATGATATTCGATGGTCAGGGTGTTGAGCACCAGGTTGACCAGGCTGGGCGAGACCGTGCGCGTGATGGCTTCACTGCATCCCGCGCAATCCTGGAATTCCAGCCAGATGACGGGCGCGCGCTGGGCAGTTGCGAGAGCATGGACAATGTCCTCGTGGGGCTCGTAGCCGCGTCCGAGGTTGGCAGGCAGGCCGCTGGCCTCTATGGGCGGAAGCGCGTTCAGCCCCATGGCGGCCGCCAGCATCCCGCTCAATTTCAAAAAATCGCGGCGTGACAATCCCTGGTCTTTCAAATGCTGATAGATGGTTTTCTCAGGCATAGCTCCTCCAAGCGAATTTGATGCTGTTTGTACAGCAGGGACTTGTTTTTTGCCGACATCTCAGCACGAGATGTTGTCGGCTTCGAGTTTGGCCTGGTAGGCCTTGATGCCGTCTGCGCCGGTGACGAGGTTGCCTTTGTCCGCGTCCCAGTTGGCGGGCTTGATCTCGGCGATCCAGCCTTCGCCGTAAGGGTCGCGGGAGACGATGTTCGGGTCGGAGGCGAGTTTCTCGTTGCCGCGCAACAGGACGCCGGTCACCGGCGCGGGGACAGGACCGACGAACTTGCTGCTCTCGACGGTTGCCACGCTCTTGCCCTGGGCGATCTCCTGGCCGATGTTTTTGGCTTTGACGGTAACCCCTGCCAGGTTGGATCCGGCCAGTTTGGCGGCAACAGCCGTCATGCCAACGCGAAGCGTACCGTCTTCCATCGGCTTGGCCCACACGTGTTTTTCGATCAGGTAGTACAGGTCTTCGGGAAGGTTACAACCTCTTACTTCTGCCATCGGTCACTCCTTTAGAATGTCAGCGTTGTCCGCGCGTCTTCCGCCATCTGCCACATGGCCGCGCCGCCAACCATTTTCACACCGTCGAGCAGGTCTTCAGGTTTGAGATCGTGCAGTTCGGTGGAGGCGGTGCAGGCGGTAAATTTGACGCCCGCGTCGAGCGCGTCCTGAATGAAGGCGCTGACGGGTTTGCCGCCCGCTTTCGGGTAAATCGTCTCGGCCATGCCCTTCTTGAGCAGGAGCGTGCCGTCAATCGTGAAGAACATGGTCACTTCGTAGTCCATCGCCGCGGCGAGGGTGGCGAAGAAGAAGGGAGTGGCGCAACGGCGCGGTGTTTCGGGGCCGCTGGTCATAACGATGAGGACTTTGTCGTCAGCCATCTGGTTTTCTCCTGTGTCGAGTCCTTAGAACGAAAGTGCAATGGCGTCCTGGCTGGCATATTCCAGGAATGTGGCCGCGCCGCCAATCTCGATTCCGTCGATCAAATCCGCCTTCTTGATGCCCATCACGTCCATGGTCATCTGGCAGGCAATCAGGCGCACACCCATTTCCACTGACATGTCCAGCAGTTCGCTCAACTTTGCCACCCTGGCTCTCTTCATCCATGAATTCATCATGCCAGTCGCCACAGCCGTCATGCCGGGCAGCATGCCCAGGATATTCGGAACCGAAATACCCGGAACAGGTTGCGGCATGGCCGGGTTGGCAATCGGCGCGACTTGCAGTTTATCGGCTTTGCCCTTCTTGAGAATCTCGAGGCCGTAGAATGTGAAGAAGATCGCGGCCTCCATATCCATGGCAACGGCCGCGGTGGCCAGAATCAGCGGCGGATATGCCGCATCCATACTGCCGTGGCCCGAGATAATGGCCAATCGTTTTGCCGTCATGTCAGACTCCTTTCTGAAATCGTCTCAAACCAACCATCCGCGCGTAACTCGGGAATTTGGGTAGGTTTGACCTAAAATAAAAGGCCTGCCGTCAGACAGACCTTTTTATTTTGCTTTCTTGATGTAGAAGGTGAACGTTCCGCCTTCCTCTTCGTGACCAAGCAATTCCTGGCCCGTTTTTGAAGTCCAGGCCTGAACGTCGGGCACGGAACCGGGATCGGTGGAGATCATCTTTAACACCTGCCCCACCTGCAATCCATCCACTGCCTTCTTGGTCTTCAAGATCGGCATCGGGCAAGCCAGACCACTGCAATCGAGTTCCTGATCGAAATTGAACGACATCTGAATCTCCTTATGAGTTGATTGCGCTCATCTCAGCGATATGCCGCAGGCGGCTCATGAGATTGGCGCGCTCCGAACTGATCTCCTCGAAAGTGTGTGCCACCCTTTCCAACCAGCCGCCGATCTGCGACACTTTGCGGCTATCCAACACGGGGATTCGCCTAGCGGCCTGGGCGAGCAAATTTTCGTCAATCTGGTATTTCCGGGACAGTGCCCGAAGGCGGCTCGCCTCCTCTTCCGCATCCGGGGCTTCCACATAAAACTGGCCGGTCACCAAAATGGCGATCAATTCTTCCCCCACTTCGATGCGGGCGCGGGCATATTGCAGCCCGGCATGGCAGGAAGTGAACTCCGGCGCCGAATCCTTCTGATCCACCAGCTTGCGCCAGGATGCAGCGCATGACTGGCGGCCTTCGTCGCTTCCAAGGATCAATTTGCAAAAATCACAGGAATTACTGACGCGCGTCAATGGATGCCCCTCGTGATCCGTCGTCACTGCGCCAACTTCGGCGATCTCTGCAAAGACATCCTGAATCGGCTGCATACAATGAAGCGGCAGGACGTTCGCCGGGACGGGCAACTCGCGGTCCGTAACGCGGGCGGCTCCCGAAAGCAAATCGTTTACCTCATGGGACGAAAAGCGCCAGTGCTGGCCCACCTTAACGCCCGTCAGCCGCCCATCCTTGAGCATGCGGTAAATGGTGGTGCGATCCACATTGAGCAATTCCTGTACCTGCTTGGCGGAAAGTAAGGCATCCATTTGGCAACCCGGCCACATTTACAATAGTTTGCAACAATTTGCAATAGCAATTGTCCTCACTTCCGCAGCCAGCCGATAGTGATATTCTTCTTAAATTAGCATGACTAATGTCATGTCGGCGGAAAGCGGCATTCTTCCCCTCCCAACTGGCCGGCTCAAGCGTGGACCCGGGATTGTCCCTGACCAATCTGCTTTCTCTACCCCCTCGCCTAACCGAGTTACCCCTCCCCCATTTCAGGTACCGGCTCGATAGATACGGCCCGACTCGCCAGATGATTTTCCACCCAGAAGATAATGAGCGCCACCCAGACGATGCTAAAACCAATCAGATGATCCTGGTCGAAAGGCTCTTTATAGAGAAAAACGCCCAGCAGGAATTGAAGCGTGGGGGCGATGTATTGCAACAGGCCGACGAGCGTCAGCGGGATGGCGCGTGCCGCCGAGGCGAACATCAGCAAAGGGATCGTCGTCACCACTCCCGCGCCGACCATCCGCAGGTCCGAGACAAGACCCGTATGTAAAAACGCCCCGCTTCCATCCGCTTCAACGGCAAGGAGATAGATCAGCGCGGGCAGGAAAAGGATGCCCGTTTCGAGCGTCAGGCCATAGAGCGAGCCGAGCGGCGACAGTTTTTTGACCAGTCCATACAGGCCGAAGGAAAAGGCCAGGGTCAGAGCAATCCAAGGGAGCTTTCCATACACGAAAGTCAGGTAAGCGACCCCCGCCGCGGCGATAGCGATGGGAAGCCATTGCAAAGGGCGCAAGCGTTCGCGGAGGAAGACAACACCCATCAATACGCTGAACAACGGGTTGATAAAGTATCCGAGACTGGTTTCGACGATAAAACCCGCGTTGACGCCCCAGACATAAGTCAGCCAATTGACAGCAAGCAATATCCCTGCAAGGGTATAAATCCCGAGCGTCTTCGATGAAATCAGGCTGCGAAAATCCCGCCATTGCCCGGTGACAACAATAATCAGGACAAGAAAAATCAGGGACCACGCGATGCGATGGCTGAGCAATTGCAAGGCAGAGACGTGATGCAATAGCTTCCAGTATATGGGGAAGAACCCCCAAAGGGCGTACGCACCGATACCGTAGAAAATGCCTTTTTTCATGTTTATGTCCTTTTATCATCGGGTTTTGTCAGCAAGTATACATGAAAAATATTTGCGCCTGCAACGACGGCGCGCCCCATTTGCAAAGAAGCAGGATTTGGTATATAGTATTGGCAATCCCTTTCGGGAATTTCGATCCGCCACTGGAGGCGTACGTGGAAACCGCGACAAAACTGCCCAACCTTCCGCGCCTTGAATGGATACAAACCATCCGCGATCCGATCTGGGGAGAAATACCGATTACACAGGTCGAGAAGAACATCATTCAAACCGAATCTTTCAACCGCCTGCGAGGGATCAAACAGCTAAGTTTCGCCTACCTGGCCTTTCCCGGAGCCGTCCACAGCCGGTTCGAGCACAGCATAGGCGTCATGCACGCGACCGACATGCTGTTAAAAATGGTGCACAGCGATGACGGCGAAAAAGGGATCGAGATCATACCGTTTCACCGCCAATTGCTCCGCCTCGCCGCCCTGTTGCACGATATAGGCCATCCTCCCTTTTCGCACGTGATGGAAAACCTTTTCACGTATCATCCAGACATACTGGGTGACGACCCATCCAACCTGCCCGCGGACTTCACGTCATATCTGGCCGAACGCGGAAAGAAAGTAAGCGACATCTGCAAACACGAATTCTTTTCCGAATACATCATTCGACGCCATTCGGATATCGGAGTAGTATTAAGAAACTGGATCAGCCAAACGTCCGAGTATCCCAGGGCGTTCATAGAAAAGTACGTAAGCGCAATCAACGGGGTCATTTCGCAACTGGCGATAGGAGAGCCGGTGAACGTCCATCCCGACGAAGTGCCGGAAAGCCTCCTGCCGGTCATGCAGTTGTTCAAATCGATCATGAGCGGGGATATAGACGCCGATAAAATCGACTATCTGATGCGAGATAATTATTACTGCGGACTCCCCCACAGGCTCGACATCACATCACTGCGGAACCATTTACACTTAAGTCCGGGCGGCCTGGAAATCGAGCCGGAGGCGATAAGTTTTGTCCACTCGCTGATCCTTGCCAGATTCACCCTGATTACACAAGTCCACCAGGAAATGTGGGGGGTTTTCACCACCGGCAAAGTGATCGAACTTTTGCATAGTTTGCTGGCGAAGGATCCAAACCCGGCCGGACGCATTCTCGATATATTCACGAAGTGGGATGATTCAAAACTGCTCGGCTTCCTGATCGAGAGTGGGGATCCAACCATCAAAGCCGTCGTAATGACCCAATATCCACTGAAAGAGATCGCCAGGCTCGAGAATATCGAGACGCATCCCCACGTCCGCGAATGCGTACAAATCCTCTCGGAATCGATGCATCACCATCAAATACCGAAACTCCAGGAGGACCTGCGTATCCTCACCGGCAACAACGATCTGATCATCCATGTTCACAATGTCAAATCCCCTGAATTTTCGATGAAACTGTCGAATGGCGGGGACCTGCTGAGGGACCAGATACTCAGGGGAATCTCGGAAGAATCGCTCAGCAACCTGAGTCTCGCAGTTTATGGCGACAAAGATGTCGAATTCGATATTCAGGCGCTAAAGAAACTTCACCCCGACATGCTGCCCTGCGAAGATTGTCCCAAGTTCGAGGACTGCATAGGCAATCTCGCAAAGGATGGGGCAGAAACGGCGCTGGCCGAACTGGCCGTCAGGCGTTACAGGAAGATCGCCGAGGAGTGCGGCTCCAAGGCGATCATCGGCGCCGACTACCTCTTACTCATCATGGAGAAAATAACTTCCCTGTGCAAAGAGCATAAAATGGATTACCCCATCCGGCAGTCCATTTACAAAGTTGCCAAGGACGTTG